>NZ_JAKIKW010000004.1 GCF_023283945.1 Shewanella gelidimarina
TGCCAGTGCCAGTGCCAGTGCCAGTGCCAGTGCCAGTGCCAGTGCCAGTGCCAGTGCCAGTGCCAGTGCCAGTGCCAGTGCCAGTGCCAGTGCCAGTGCCAGTGCCAGTGCTAGTGGGAGCACCAGATGGGGTACCTAAGCTGTGTGGTTTATTTTGCAACGGGGTAACTTGATGTGTTGCAGAACCTGTTGTCATGGCAACGGTAAAATGAGGCTGGTTATGTTCATTGGCAGTAAACGTCAGTGACTGAGCAATGGTACTTAGTTCAGGGCCTTTGTTAGTGCTGGCATGAAAATGCGCTCCAGCGGCCAAGCCTGTTGTTTCACTCGAGCCATGAGGGCGTGTACTTGCAGATTGTGGTTGGCTATTAGCTAATGCTTCCGCTGCAGATGGTTGCTCTTCGTGAGTTTGAGCGTTTGATGGCTGATCGGGTAAATCGTCATGAGGTGAAACATTTGATACCAGCGACTCCTCTATTGTTGAGGGCTCATTGTCTGAAGCGCTTGCATCCTCTTTTGCTATGGAGTTTGTAATGCCCCAAGATTTATCCGCGACCAGATCTTTATTACCGATAGTGCTCGTTTTCCCACCGCTATCTCTGAACTCTTTGGCTTTTAAGCTCGCGACATCCTTATCGATTTGTTTAGCCTTTTGTTTGGCTTGCTGTTGCCGCTGTTTTTTCTCAGCTTCAATGGCTTCTGGTGTCTTAGCACTTGATGTGGATTTTTTATCGTCATGACTCATTATCTACTTCCTTTTTAGCGCTCACCAAAAGCTTCAGTTACGTTGGTAAATACAGGTTTCCATAAATACTGGAATACTGTTTTCTCGCCCGTCACGATGTCGGCTTCACCTGTCATCCCTGGAATGAGGGCAAACTGTCCTGGTTTATCGGAGAAGTAGGGTTTGTCGATGGCGATTTGTACTTTATAAAATACCCCTCCTTTTTCATCAGCATCGGTGCTTGGGGATATGCGTTTTACAATGCCATCGAGTGCGCCATAACGGCTGTAATCAAAGGCATCAATTTTTATTCTTACCGGTTGTCCTACTTTGACAAAGCCAATGTCTCTAGGCGACAACTTAGCTTCCATTAAGCCGGTCTTCGTCATGGGGACAATGACAGCAACAGTGCCACCAGGCTGAATAACATTGCCTGAAGAGGTTGAGGGGATTGACTGAATGATGCCATCAACAGGCGCCGTTATCGTCGTTTGCGAAACAAGAGAACCCGATGATTTCAACCGAGCAATGACCCCTAGTAACTCTGCTTGAGTTTCGGTGCGCTTCTCGCCCACCTCTTTGAGCAGTGTGGCTTGTCTCTGTATTAACTGTTGTTCAAGATTAAGTAGGTTCTTTGCCAGCACCTCTTCTTTACTTTCCATGCCCCTTAATTCACGAACATAGGCGTCGAGCTTTTGTTGCGATTCTAATATTCTTAATTTTGAAACAGCCTGCTCTGCGGTAACGGATAACATCATTTTTAGGGTTTGTTCGGCTGTTTTTATCTGGTCGGCAAGTGGTGGGATTTCCGTTTTTAGGCCATTAAGTTCGGCCTGACTTTTTGCAACTTCTGATTGTGATAATTGTTCTACTGAAACGCGCTCTTCATTCATACGTCGCAAAGAGGAGTTATGCCGTTTTACGAGCTGAGGGTATTCAGAGGCAAATTCATTAAAATCAGCTTCTCGCCTATCGATGAAAGCATCATAGCGCTCAATTCGTAGCAGTAAGTTGGCGCGTTTACTGGCAAGCTCCTCTTCTGCAGACTGGCTGTCGATGGCAATAAACCTCGCGAGTACATCGCCTTTTTTAACCACATCCCCCTCTTCTACTACCACGGAGGCAATAGTTCCTCCGGCGCGACTTTGAATAATTTGACGATGCCCAAGTGGTACGACTTGCCCTTTAGATTTAGAGATCTCTTCGACTTGCGCAAACACTGACCATAGCAACATGATCAATATCGAACCTGTGATCAAAAAGATGATGCGTTTGATTAACTTTCTTTCTGCTGGGGCTTCAATCGCATCAGTAAATTCATGCTCAGGCCATACTCGATTCGCTAGTTGACGTTTATCCATTAGGGAGGTTCTCCTGAAATGATGCTTGCGGCTGAGCTGGTTGTTCTGGAATAGGTCCAGTGTAAACAACGGCACCCTTATCTAAAATGACGACCTTGTCAGCTTGCTGGATCAACTCCTGGTCATGACTAGTGAATATCACGGTGCTTTTACCTTTGAGGGCACTAAATGTTTTTAGCAGTTGTGCTTTAGCTGCTGGATTTCGATTGGCGATGGGTTCGTCGAGAATGATTAAGCTTGATTGCTTCAGCAGTGCTCGCGCTAAACTGATATAGCTTCCTTCAACCGCAGATAACAGCGTATGGCCACGATTAAACAGATCAACATTGAGGTCGTTACCCAGTGCATTGAATAGCGACTCTCCACCCGCCGCTTTTATAGCTGTGAGCAGCTCTTCATCTGTCGCGTCCAATTTTGCTATACGCAGGTTGTCAGCTAAGGTGCCGGGAAAGAGATCGGGCTCCGCGGGACAAAACGCGGCCCACTGTCTAAAGGCTTCTGGGTCATATTGCTTGAGGTTTTTATCGTTAACCGTGACATATCCCGCTTGTGCTTCTGCCACTCCCATGGCAGCCAGCAGCATCGAGGTTTTACCGCAAGCGTTAGGCCCAATGATGGCCACATTTTCGCCGGGTTCTATATCAACGCTAACCCCTGATAATGAAGGCTCAACCTCTGCTGCATAACGCAAGGTGACGTGTTGAAAGCTTATCTTAGGTGCGGTGTGGGTGGCCGGAGTGTCGAGCCTTAGCTCGTTGTGTTCCGTGCCGGCTTGCATAAAACGGTCAAACTGTTTTATTGCCATATCCATCATGGTAATTTTCTGGCTTGATGAAAATGCTAACTGTGAGGGCCCTGTAATGCGCCAAATAAGCATGACGCAGGCTATGAGTGCACCAGGGCTAATACTCTGGTTGAGTACTAAAAAGATGCCAGTAAAAACGGTAACTAACGCGGTAAGTAAACTCATGGCGTGGGCGACGGCGGCGTTTAAGCCATTGCGCTTGGCGTAGAGGAAGTTTTGCCGACAGTTTTCTTTGCATTGCCTGGCAAACTTGGTAGTCCAGCCATCGGTCTCGCCGCTGGTTTTTAGTTGTAGCAGGTTCTTAGCGAGTTCATTAATCGAGTTTTGATAATCTCCACTAATGGTAGGCGCAGCTGATTGCGCATATTTATTGACAGCTTTCATCACTAAATAAAACAACAATAGCATTATGATAGGAACCATAACTAACCAACCACTAAGCAGTGCGATGGTGACAAAGGCGATAAGGGTAAAGGGTAAATCGACTAAACCTGCACCGCCAGGACCTGATAGCAAGGTACGTACTTTTTCCGCATTGCGCATGCGGGCCATATGGTTAGATATTCCGACTCGAGACAACACCATCAACGGCATACTCAATAACCGTCTAAAGGTGATATCTGAAAGGTCGCGTGCAAAACGGTTGCTGGTGGTGGCTAGCAGGTTGGCTCGAGTGAGGCGTGTGAACACTAAAATGGCCAAAGCCAGTGCCGAACCAAGGGCGATGGTGGGAAGTACATCTGGTGCTTGTCCGCCAATGACACGATCATAAACCGCCATGGTAAAGAGGGGCACCGCGAGTCCGGTAATACTGGAAAGTAAACTTAGCCAAAACACCGGACGGTACCACTTAGTGCGTTTGCTCATATGCGCTGCAAAGGCGCGAATATTCTGTTTGCTTGCCGGTAGACTTTCAATCACAAAAATATGCCCGACGAGGGGGAACTCTTGAGCACTTATTGCTTGCCATTGATCCCTTGGCTGATTAAACATTTCGTATTGCTCACCTCTGCGCCTTAACATGACTGCAGGTGCATTATCAGGGACAATAATAAAAGGGTGAATGGCCTGTGAAATAGCACTTTTGTGCGTCTTATAGACTGAGAAACCAATGTGATGTTTTTTTAATAGGTTAGCGAATTTTACCGTGTCGATACTCTGAATTGCTTCATCATTGAGCAGATTGTTCGCCTGAGAAAATAACCCTAGCTGCTGCAAAAGTGCCACTAAGATATCTTTTAATTCAGTCGATGCTAGTGTGCTTTCAGTCTTTTCTAGTGGCTGCGCTTGGCTCATTGAGTTCATGCTTGAACCTCCTGCGTCGCGGATAGAATTTGGCATTCGCCATGTTCAGTAATATTGATGCGTAGATCACTGTTACTAGCGAGTTCACTAAAGTGAGAAGCACATAGAATGGTCGTCTGGCCTTTATAACTATTAAGCATATTAATCAGCCGCGTTTGTGAATCAACATCGAGTGAAATCATCGGTTCATCGAGTAATAAAATAGAGGGAGATTGTACAAAGGCTCTCACGAGTGCAATAAGCTTAATGGCACCTTTGTTAAGCATTTGGCTATCGTTTACTCCAACTTCTGTTTGATATCCAGAGGGCAGCTGAGCGATGCTACGGGTGAGTCCCAGAGCCTCGGCAACTTCCATTGCGAGTGATTCTCGCTCTGGCCTAAACAGGGTCATGTTCTCCAATAAACTGCCAGCAAAAAGTGTTGGCCAAGGTGCAACGTAGGTGACTGATTGGCGATATTCGTTACTACTGTGTTCATCTTGAGCGATGCCAGCGATGGTAATTCGACCTTTTTCAGTGTGGTGAAAGGCGCCGATCACACTGAGTAATAGACTGGCGTGAGTCAGTGGGTCAGAGGTCACCGTGACGAGATTTCCTGCCGGAATAGTCAGGTTGAATTGATGTAGCTTAGCGCCGACTTGGCTGCTAGAAACGTCTTCGAATGTAATCGGTCCTAACGGCAGCTTCTGTTGATATTGCGTGGTGCCTTTAAACACTTCTTGGGGGAGTTCAGCCAGATCGTTAACGTGATTCATGGCTGTGTTGGCACTAGCAAGTCGTGATCGCAGACTAATAATGGCACTCAATGGCGCAATGGCTCTGCCCGCTAGAATCGAGCAAGCCGCCAACCCACCCGTGGTGAGATCACCGTTGAGCACTTCGAGGCAACCGATAAGTACAATTAATAATGTAGTGCCTTGAGACGCGCCCTGAATAAGCTCTTGTAACTTAGATGACAGCCAATCAACTTGTTGCTGTTGGGCAAGACGACGATAGTTAATTTCACTGTAGATGGATGATAGGCGGGACTCCATCGCGAGTGCTTTTGTGGTGGTTAATCCAGATAGCACCAATATCAACATGCGTGAGCGTTCGCTATCGGTTAATGCTAAATCTTGTGTGGCGCTAGTTAACTTTTTACCAATGAGGAAAACTAGTCCACCGATCACCGCCCAAACTGTGATGGGAATGAATACTAATGGGCCGCCGATATAAGCCACCAATGCCAAAAATATGAGTACAAAGGGAAAATCCATCAGTGCTACGAGCGCTTGGCCGGAATATAGCTCGCGCATCGCCGCAATACTGGCCAGTCCGTTGGATACTTTTCCCGTGCCGAGGCTTTCGACATGGTGATAGTCAGATTGCATCAAAGCATTAACGACTTTAGTGGTGGTTTGTAGTTCAAAATTGGCAGCTGATGAGGCCAACAACCAACTGCGGGCATAGCGTAAAAGCAGCTCTAGCAGTATCGCAACGGCGACAGCGGATACGAGCACACTGGCGGTGCCATAACCTTGGTTTGGCAATATACGGTCGTATATTTGTAGCATGGTGAAAGGCAGTGCTAAAGACAACAGGTTGATGAAAGTCGAGGAGAGCAGTAACTCAGCCTTAGCGCGATTATTGTTTAGTAAACTGAAGTTGTCTCTCATCGTTTATCACATCCTTGGACAGTCAGAAAAGGGTGTATAAATAATAGTATAGCTTTAACTAGTCAGTTCAATTTAACAGGGTATTTACATTTTTGTGTGAAAATAATGCATATTTTGTTGGTTTTTTGTTAATGATATAATTGTTGAATGGATTGAGCGAAGTCGATGTGAGTTTAACGATGGGAATGAGGTTGAATATTGTGTCGTTCAATTAAAGGGTGTCAGCCGGCAAATTTGCAGGGAACCGGCTGACGAGTAACGTCTCTATTGGGGCAATAGAGACATTAAATTTTATGATGCATGGACACTATTTAGCGTGCCTTACCCCTCCTTTGTTTTTCATCGGGTCGCCATCGTAACCTAGTGCCTTCCAATTCATGCGGGTCCCTTTTTTATGGCAATCGCTACAGTTTAGCGCTTCTGATTTTGGTGAGACCATATGGTTGATGCGCCACCACATTTCGGTTGCTGCAAAGCCATGTTCTCCACTGTAGGTTATGCCCTTTTCCGCTAGGCCTTTATTCGCTTCCATGCCTAACTTGGCCGCTTTGTCCCAATCAAAGTCTGTCCAATATCCACCTTTGCCGTAAACTTTAGCCGTGACAAATATGTTTTGTTTACTGTCATAGATCTGCTTGCCGCGGTGGACTTTAAAGGGATAGATCTTGGCCGTGCTATCGCTAATGTCACCTAATGGGCTAGTCAGTTTAGTGATTTTACTTGGATCCATTTTGTCACCAAGCATATAGGCGTCAGCGCTACCGTTGTACCAAGCGTATTCCGGTTCAACCATCTTGCCCCAGACGAAGTTACCTTTCTTCTTCTGGTAATTTTTCTTACCGTATTGATCTTTCGTTTCTTCAAGATCGCTACCGGCAGTGGACCAGTCCCAGCTCATTTTAGTCGGTTCATTACGCGCA
This sequence comes from Shewanella gelidimarina, assembly GCF_023283945.1. GTDB lineage: Bacteria > Pseudomonadota > Gammaproteobacteria > Enterobacterales > Shewanellaceae > Shewanella > Shewanella gelidimarina. The sequence goes on from NZ_JAKIKW010000004.1 coordinate 6,771, forward strand.
AAAAACGGAATATGGCAAGTTTGACAGGCGACACTTGCAGCATGAGTATTGAGCTTTTTACTTTTATGCGGCGTAGCGTCATGGCAATTGACACAACCAATCGGATTCTGACCACCAGGCGAAACGCCCATTGCATTGCCGGTGATCTGATGAGCTTCGGTGGTATGGCAATCTTGGCATTGGAAGTCGTTGCCATCAGTGTCCATATGTACGTCGGTTGCGTTATCGGGATAAGACATCGATGAGTCTAAATCGCCGTGCTTAACAGCATCTCCGCCGCCACCAAAGAAGTGACAAGTACCGCAGTTATCGCGCACAGGAGCGCCGACATTTTGTGCCACTCGCTCAAGGTTTACGCTTGCTAATACTTCGCCAGCGCCTACCGGATCTTTGATGTAAGTGCCGGTGGTGTCATGGCAGACAAGGCAATCCACTTTGGTCATGTCGGTAAAGTCAAAGTTATTGTCTTTCCAACCGTAACCCGCATGACAGCTGGTACATTTTGGCTCGTTGCCTGATATTGAGGTACAAAAGTTATTGATGGCATTTTTCTTACCACGTTTAACCGTGCGTCCTGGTAGTTTTTGTTCTAACTCCCAAGTCCAGTGTGATGATTTCATAAAGTCTTTGGCATGATCTTCATGACATTCAATACATTGAGTTGTGACTTCAGAGCCTTGTGAAAAAGGCCCCTGCACATATTCACTGTGAGGATTGGCTGCCATGGCGAATTGAGTGCTGACAAGCAGCCCCAATAACATGGTTTGAATAATTATTTTTTTCATTTTTATACTCCTACCCCGGCTAATGCCGGGGGGATTATCCCTGTTTAGAATTTAACGGTGAGAGAGGCGTTGATGTCGTAAGCGGTGTCGACCACTGGTAGCATTGAGTAAGAAGTGCCCGCGATAACATCATCGACTTCTTGTGGTGCACCAACCGGGGTGCCGCTGCCAGTGTATTCAAAATCGTAATAAATCCCTGCAAGTTTGATAAACATATTAGGGTTGATATCGAACATGTAGTAAGCCTCAGCAACATGGCCACGGGTGGCTAACTTACTGCCGATAGGGTCATCTTGTGCTTGGGTAAATGGTGTCCAATATTTAGAACCGTAGTTGTACTCAAAACCGACTTTTCCGTAAGGGGCTGGGATCTGTATACCGGCGTAGATGCTGTAGCCATCTTTTGCGCCACTGTCATCGGCAGCACTTGGCATCATGATAATCTCAGTGCCATCAGAATTGAGCTTAGCTTCAAATACAGCATCACTTAACATGCCGCCAAACATACCGGCGTTACCGTTGCCATCGGCGCGAGTCCAACCACCAGAGACAAACCATTTTACGTCGTTATCTTCTTCACGAGAGAAGCCGATACCGCCGAGGAATAGGTCGCCGATGACGCCACTAGGTTGAACCCTAGTGACAAAATTAAAGTTGTCGAATTTTTGCATATCTTGGTACATGGTGGGTGCAAAAATACTGGCAAGTTGGGTTGGGAATGCCATGGTGCCTTTAAAGCCATCATTGACATCCATCGCCCCAAATAGGGTGAACTGGAGAAAGTTTTTACCATCGTTAATGGCATCAATATTAAATCCGCCGAGGTGAGTATCTTTAGTGACGATGTCACCGAATAGCTCGCCATTACCCCATTGCGACTCAAATCCTTGACCATAGCAAAAACGCACCACTTGACCTTCAACACCGGTGATATCGCCAAGGTGATAACCTATGGTGGCACCATCAAAATTGAAATTGACGAGATGACCCGACGGCGTACCACCGCGCTTTTCATTTTCACGATACTGGGTTGGCGGGCCGTAGGTTGATGGGCGGCGACCAATTGACAGGTAAAGCGGAGAGCCATTGATATTTTTCCAATCAAAGTAAGCGCGCTCAACTCTAAGCCAGTCACCACTTGGGCTACCGCTACTGGTGCCATCCATGGTAAATGAGTTCCAAGAATCAAATACTTTAACGCCGGTGGAATCGCCCCAGTTTTTAAACATCGATAAGCGACCCGCAAAACTAACGTTATCCCAAACTTTGGCTTTTAGATTAAGTCTAAGGCGAGTGGTGTAGTAGATGTCATTGTCGATGTCTTGCGTGGTTTTTTGTGCCAACGAATAGGGCATAACACCTTGCAGTTGACCGCTTTGGAAGGCTGCGGCGAGATTAGGATCTGCGGCCATCATCTTGCCTAGCGGTGAATTACCATCGGTCGGAGAGCCAAATACGCCAGACATAGCTTTGGCGCCAAAGTCACTAAAGTTGACTTTTATTGCGGGGTTCCAAGTGACATTTTGATAGTGCAGTGTATGAGCTTTAGTACGGAAATCACCAGTGATCAGCAGTCTATCTAATGCTGTATGGCGTTCGTTGCCATCGACACGATCATTAAGATCATCTAATTCGCTAGTGATGTCTTCAAGTTGTTGTTTAAGATCTGCCATTTTTTGAGCATCGTTTTCTGCAGCATAAACGCTACCAGATAAAGCAAGCGCATTGGCAACAAGCAGTGAAATTAGAGTACGCATAACATCTCTCCTTTCGAGTTTTTAACCACTTTTTATATGGTTAACCTCGATTGATGTTGAGGAACGGCCTCGGATTAGCTGATTTTTGGCAGCATTAGGCCCTGAGGCATTCCCCATTTATTTAATTTAATGTTTGGTTCTAACTTGGTTAGAAGGACTTAATCCTTCATGCGGCTAGCCACAGGTTTGTGGTTGGTCGGAATCGGCTGCATGGTCATATAGGAATTGCTGAATGTCCTTAATGTCCTTCTTTGATAGCGCATTGAACGCTTCTTGATCACCCTTGTGCTTCATGCGCTTGAAGAAGCGATCCCACTGACTCATGGTTTTTGTCATCGGGGTCATCTCTCCACCGATATCACCTTGGCTATGGCAGGCTTTACACTCTTTTTTATACAGATGTTTACCTTTTTTAGGGTTACCGCCATCAGCGGCTTGGGCTTGAAGACCTAAAGACAGAGCTAGAGCAAAACCTATTCCGATTTTTGTGATTGTTTTCATCATCATTTCCTTACTATTTTTATATTTTTACGCTGTCCTTCGCGTGGTTAACAGAATGCTTCCAAGATGCGCCTGTGTTGTTGCTTAATTTAGCAGGGAGGTGTTACTGAATAGTTGAGCTTGATCACTTTCATGATAAAAATCTAATTGATAAAAATATCATTGAAATAAATCTAATATATGGGGCTGTATTTTATTTTGTTATTGTTTTATAAGTATTTTTATATTTTTATGTAGTAGATTAATTTAAATTCAGTCATTTATATCGATTTTTTGCAACCGATTAAGATCACATTTCTGTTTTTCAGCTATCTCTAAAGTGATATTAATTCGTTAATACACGGTAAAAATAAAGCCCTGCTAACTTTCGTTAACAGGGCTTTATTTGATAGCTTAGGATGTCTGACGGTGAGGACTGTATTCACCTCTTAACAAGCATGATTACCACAGCGATAATGATTAAGGCTGTTGGCGGGTGGGGGCTAATACGATTTCACGAACACACACATTTTGTGGTTGTTCAAAGGCAAATACCGCAGCGTCTGCAACTGCTGATGGCTCAATGACACCACCCATGAACTCTTTCCACTCTTCATAGCCTGCTTTAATGTCTTCATTCGTCGTGTGGCTAAGCAGAGCTGTTTCAACGGCACCTGGTGCGATAGTAATCATGCGTACATCGTCCATTGCTACTTCTTCACGGATGTTTTCTGTTAGTGCATGAACAGCAAATTTACTTGCACAGTAAGCGGCATGGTTAGGGAACGTTTTACGGCCAGCAATAGAGCTAACGTTAATGATAGTGCCTGTTTTACGGGCTTTCATGTCTGCAAGAACAGCATGAATGCCATTAAGCACACCCATCACATTGATGTTCAACATCTGGCTCCACTCTGCAGGATCTTGTACATCAGCAGCGCCGAGTAACATAACACCCGCGTTATTGATCAAGCAGCCAACGGGGCCGTATTTTGCCTCAGCTGCTGCAATTGCCGTTTTCATCGCTGCAGCGTCAGTGACATCAACACTAATACACAAAGCATTTTCAAGCTTTAGTGCTTCCATAGGCTCAACGCGACGAGCAAGTAACAGTAGTGGGTGACCTTTAGCGTTAAATGCTTGTGCCATTGCTGCGCCGATACCTGAAGATGCACCAGTAATTACGATAAGTTGTTTCATATAAACCTCTGTAAAGATGTATTACGCCAGTCATGCTATTGAGTTGGCAATTTCGAATTGGCGCTAGTTTAGCGAGATGCTCATTGTTGATATATAATGTATAGCGAACATGATTGTTTACATTTAACGCCTAATGTAAGCTGGGATTTCCCGTTAAGAGTAGAATCGAGTAAATGTATAAAGATCTAAATCTAGCAGATGTGAGGGCATTTACCGTGATTGCCGAGCAGGGCAGTTTCACCTTGGCTGCAGATAAGCTGGCATGTTCTCGCTCACACCTGTCAAAACAACTTACCCAATTAGAACGTTACCTCGGGGTGACGTTGATTACTCGTACTACTCGGGCGCAAAGGTTAACCGATCAAGGTGAGTTCTTTTACGAGCGCTGTCAGCATGCATTGGACGTGGTGGAGCAAGCGGTGGCTCAAACGGTTGATAATGCGCAGAACTTACAGGGCAACATCAACATTAACTGCGTTGGCGGCTATATCGGTGAGGAGGTCGTTACCCGCTTGGTTAACGACTTTATGAGTGCGCAACCTAATATCAGCATTAATTTGGACTTTAGCAGTCAGCGAGTTGATCTGGTGTTAGATCATTTTGACTTGGTCTTTCGTATGGGCGAGTTAGAGGACTCAGGTTTAGTCGCGCGTAAGTTGATGGATATTAATAACTGCACATTAGCTGCACCTGGTTATCTTGAGCAAAAAGGTAAGCCTTTACACCCCAAGGCACTGAACGAGCATAGCTGCATTATTGGCACGGTTAATCATTGGAGCTTTCAGCAAAAAAAGGATGCTAAGCAAAAAGCTGACGTGGCAATTACGGGGAAGTTTCGTTGTAAAAATGGCCGGGTAATGAAAAGTAGTGCATTAGCGGGGCAAGGTATAGTGCGATTACCCGAGATTTATTGTGCAGAAGAGTTGAGTAAAGGTGAATTGGTACACGTTTTTGACGATTGGATCATTCCCGCAACGCCTCTGTACCTACTTTACAATAAAGACAAATTCCAGCCTGCCCGATTGCGTGAGTTCATTAGTTTTACTACTGCTCACTTCAATGATTATGTTTAAGCTCTATATCGGTCAGTGTTCTGCTTCTGATTGTAATAATGCTTCAACGCCAGTAACGCCAAAGTATTGCACTGAATGTTTGATGGCAATTTTTTTTGCTATGAGCTCACCGTCTTTATAGATCTTAACAACCTTCTTCCCGCCTCTATCATTCGTGCTGTATTCATACTCATCATTAAGACGAAGTTCGTCGAACTGAGATTTCATGATTAGATGCATAGTCACTCCTGTTTTTAACAGCGTGTTGACTAGGTTAAGTGTCACATAACCTATTTATGTAGACTCACAGCGGTGCTCAAAAGTTTCCACTATTGTTCAATATAGATGATTTCTGTTCGATTGCTGAATTTATTATATTAACTCCATTTAGTTGATAGGCTTGGTTAAGATTCTGCTTTAACGAATGTTTATGACCACTGTGGAAGTTTATCAATGAAGTGAGCTTAGAAAACGTTTGTAGGTTACTTATCGAGACTAACGATGGCATAGCTCATATTGCTTTAGAGATTGTTGCTAATGATCATCGTTATTTCAGTTGTCAGTTTCAGTGCTTATTTGATAACAGTCCAGTGCCATTCAGGCTATAGCTGGGTGCGAATTAAATGGCAGTAATCGTTTGCTTAATGGAAAACAAAGTCAGTAAAAATCGACCTTTGCTGCAAGTGATTGAAGATATTTGAATACTTGGATGAAACTTTGGTAATAAAAATGTTGTTTTAAGGTTAACTTTTTATCCCATAGTTGTTTTTTTTGGCTTAGAATAACTCTTAATAAGAAAAAACAATTTAGGACCTTTTTTCGATTTGGGCCGTATTGGTGTTAAAGCGTTAAGGACATAAAAAGGGCGAAATGGATGAAACTACGTAAATTAGCGCTATTGTGCGCATTAATCCCCAGCTTTTTTGCCTATTCAGGGCAAGAGTATTATGAGGCCCGTAGCGATGCTATGGGCGGCGCAGGTGTTGCCTCATCTAATAATGAGGGTGCTGCATTCGTCAATCCTGCTCTTCTCGGTTTAAATGCGCACAAAGATAATTCAGCTGTATTACTGATGCCTGTACTGGGTGTTGATATGGCCGACAGCGACAATATGATTGATAAATTCGACTCTCTTATTAGCTCCTATGATGGTTTAGCTGCTGCCATTGATGCAGGTAATAGTGCCGATATTGATATTTACAGAGATGATTTGATCCTCGATTTAGAATCACTAAAAGGCACATCAGCTTATGCCAGTGCTGGTCTTGGCTTTAGCGTGGCCATTCCGCATCAAAGAATGCCAATGGCCATTTTCTATAAAAGTTATGTTAGTGCCATTGGTGTTGCCGACATTGCTCAATCCGATATCGATACGCTGGCGAATTTAGATGCCAATAATCCGCCTGCAGTAACCGATTTAGCGTCAAGTGGTCAAGTTATTGGAGGCGCTGTTTCTGATTTAGGTATTGCGTTAAGTTTCCCGCTTTCTATCGTTAATATGCCGATCTCTGTCGGTATATCACCTAAGTTTCAACGCATTGACACTTATAACTATCGCGCTAGCGCGAACAACTTCTCGGCCAGTGACTTTGATGACGTTGAATATCGTAACGATGAAACCAGTTTCAATGTTGATGTTGGTGTGGCTATTGAACCTATCAACGGCTTAGTCTTTGGTTTATCAGGTCGAAATTTGATTAGCCAAGATGTCGATACCATTGAAGTTGAAGGGCAAAAGTTTACCTATCGTGTTGAGCCTTTAGTTACCGCGGGTGTTGCTTATGACTGGAGGCTATTAACGGTCACAACTGATGTTGATTTAATTGAGAACAAGAAGTTTAAAGAACTCGATGGCACCCAATATTGGCGCGTAGGGGGCGAAGTGCGTGCATTTGACTGGATGTCATTGCGAGTGGGCTATCGTCACGACATGAAAGATTCAACGGCTAACATCTATTCTATTGGTTCTGGTTTTGCTTTTGGAGAATCATTTTTCTTAGACTTTACTGGGATGTTTGGCAGCGATGAAGCTATCGGTGGCGTATTACAAACCTCATATCATTTCTAACGCGCCATGATTTATCGATTTATAGTTGGGTTAACTGAGTTCGATAACCGATTTAATCGTTAAGATAAGTGCACTGAAACTACATAAAACTAGGGTGAAAGCTCTGGTTTTTTGTTTATCGACCCTGCCTACCAATCTACCTGCAACCGCATAGCCCAGTATGACTGAGGGCAATAGCATTAACGATGCCCACAAATGTTCAAGCTTTAGCAGCCCTGCAAACCCCAAAATGGTCAAAGCAATCATTGAGCTGAAAATAAAGAAAGCTGAAAGGGCTGCTCTAAACTGGGCGGCATCTTTACCTGCGAGTAATATTGCCAACGGTGGACCACCAATGGCGGCAATGTTGCCAAAGACGCCTGAGAGGATCCCAGCAATAAACAGACTGACACGGTTCACGGGGATACTAAACTTCATCAAACTAAAGCCAACGGCGAGCGCTACGATAAGAGCAATTGCCAGCCCTAAAATAGGTTGAGGGGCTATTACGATAAGTGTTGCGCCTAAGATACCGCCAGGAATACGTCCAAGTAGTGCATATTGCAGTCCGTTGAACTCAAGCTGACCGCGCTCTCTAAAAAGCGTTAATACAGCAGTAGAGAATCCCATCATAATGACTGATGCTGGTACTAGGGAGGGTTCGATAATATATAACAGCGGGCTTGCGATGACGGCTAAACCAAAGCCAATTAAACTCTGTGTTAATGCACCACAAAATATAATGATTGAGGCGAGAATGAGCGTGCTTGGCTCTAACATTTGGCTACCTAGGGGTTGTTAAACTTTCGATCTTATTTTTTGTTCGAGTCTTTGTGATAAAGAATAATGATTTTAAGACCAGGTTTGAGCGATTTCGCTTAGCGAAAATCTCATAACGCATTCTTGTCATAAAAAATAGCAGCATAGAAAGGAACCCGAAAGGCGCGTTTCGTGGATTTTTATCCGAGCGAACGCAAACAAGGATCGCAAAGCGGTCCTTGTTTGCAAATACTGAGCTGGTTTACTCTAGCTCTTCCCACTCAATGCCCATTTGATCCATCAAGCGTTTAACTTCCGCAGGCATGCTATCAGGCCTATCTTTTGATAGATCACCATCATTTGGTAACGGTTGTCCTGTGTAAGCATGTAGAAACGCCTCACAGAGCAATTCGCTATTGGTGGCGTGACGTAAGTTGTTCACTTGGCGGCGTGTACGCTCATCGGTAAGCACCTTGAGTACTTTCAAAGGAATGGAGACAGTAATTTTTTTCACTTGCTCATTCTTTTTTCCGTGTTCAGCATATGGGCTGATATAATCGCCGTTCCACTCAGTCATTGACTCACCTGTAAATTTTAAAATTCGGGGCAGATTTTAACCCCTTATGCAGCACAGTCAAATTATTGCCTCTATTTTATGACAAATGCAAATAGATTTCTAAATGCTTAGACGTCTAAACGGCTAAAAGTGGTTGACTAGCATGGATTGCTTAGGTACATTTAGACGTCCAGACATCCCTAATGAAAAAATGTAGCAAGAGGAGTAGTACATGACCGAGCGTAAACTAGCTACCGTTGCTGTGCGCCAAGGCATTGAGTCCGATACCCAACACGGCGCGGTTGTCCCCCCTATCTATCTTTCTACAAATTATTCTTTTGATGGCCACAAAAATCCGAGAGATTTCGATTATAGCCGCTCAGGCAACCCTACTCGGTCAATCTTAGGTGATGCTATTGCTGAGCTAGAAAAAGGCTGCACAGGCGTTGTGACTTGCACTGGGATGGCAGCAATTACCTTAGCCACCAGTTTACTCGGACCAGAAGACCTGCTGGTGGTGCCTCATGATTGTTATGGTGGTAGTTATCGTCTCTTTACCAATCTTGCTAAGAAAGGCCAGTTTAAGCTTGAAGTGGTGGATCAGACGAATGCAGCGGCATTGGCTATCGCGATTGCCAAAAAACCTAAGATGGTGTGGTTAGAAACGCCGTCAAATCCGTTATTACGGGTTGTCGATATCGCGGAGATCAGCGCAGCCAGCCATGAAATTGGTGCACTGGTTGTTGTTGATAACACTTTTTTATCGCCCATTTTGCAACAGCCTCTGCTGTTGGGCGCTGATATTGTTATTCATTCGACCACAAAATATATCAATGGTCACAGTGATGTTGTCGGCGGTGCCGTGGTGACGAAAGATGCTGAACTGGGCGAATTATTGCATTGGTGGTCAAATACCTTGGGTCTTACCGGCGGTGCATTTGATAGTTATCTTACATTGCGCGGAATTCGAACACTTGCGGTGAGAATGCGTGAACACCAGGCGAATGCTCAGCGGATCCTTGATACTCTTACCCGTCATAGCGCCGTAGAGAAAGTGTATTACCCCGGTCTTAAAGATCACCCTGGCCACGAAATTGCTGCCAAACAGCAAAAAGGCTTTGGTGCCATGCTCAGCTTTGAGCTAAAAGGCGGGGAGGAGCAGTTAGTCGCATTCTTAAAAAATCTTAATTATTTCTCTGTTGCAGAAAGCCTCGGAGGAGTAGAAAGTCTAGTGGCTGTGCCTGCAACAATGACGCATAGAGCGATGGATCCAGAAGCACGCGCACAAGCTGGGGTTAAAGACACCCTTATTCGTCTTTCTGTTGGTATTGAAGATGCTGACGATCTTGTTGCCGATATTGAAGCTGCACTCAATGCAGCTGTCGTTTGTTAATTAAAGGGGTTTAAGATGGCACGTTGTCACTTACATAAATTTGGTGGCTCCAGTTTAGCTGACGCAGACTGTTATCGTCGCGTTGCACATATTCTCCTGACTCATGGTCACAGTGACGATCTTGTCGTGGTTTCAGCGGCAGGAAAAAGCACTAACTTTCTGTATCGATTACTTGAACTGAGCACGACTCAGCAGTTATGGCAGGAAGAGCTACAAATACTCATTAGTTTTCAACAAAAGCTGATCGAACAGTTATTGTCGAATGAGCAAGCTCGTTCGCTTAGAGAGCGGCTATCAAACGATAAAGCGCAACTGATCAGCTTGTTGTCTATAGAATCTATCAACGATTATCAAAGTAACCAAGTGGTGAGTTTTGGTGAGCGCTGGTCATCCCGTTTACTGGCGGCGTTATTACGAGAGTCTGGTGTGGCTGCATCTGATGTTGATGCGCGTACCTTGCTGATTGCTGATGAAGGGGCGGTGCCGCAGATCCGCTTGCAAGACTCGCGTCAAAGGGTGCAAACACTCATTGCAGCTCATCCAAATGAACGACTCATTATCACTGGCTTTATCTGTGCCAATGACAAGGGCGATACCTTGTTATTAGGCCGTAATGGCTCTGACTTTAGTGCCACGCTAATCGCCAGCTTGGCGGATATTGAACGGGTCACTATTTGGACCGATGTTGAGGGTGTATTTAACGCCGATCCGAACAAGATTAATGATGCCAAGCTATTGAGCAGTCTATCGTTAGACGAGGCTAATCGTCTGGCTCACTTAGGTTCGCCTGTACTGCACAATCGCACACTGCAACCCTTGTTTGATACTGAAGTGAGTCTTGCTGTTCGCTCAAGTTATGCATCACATACAGACTTTACGCTGATAGCGCCTAAAAGCTCGTCAGCCAGTGCGCCTGTGGTGACCAACCTAAACCGGGTATCACTGTTTAACATTCAGTTGAATGGGGCTTTATCTGCGTTGTTAAGTTTGCTAACTGGTTCAGGGCTTTATCCGCTAGCGCATTGGTCGCTTGCGAAAAAGCGGGTTGAATTAACCGTTACCCTTGAGAATCAGAAGCAAGTACAAGCGTTACTCGATGCTAATAACGAAGCGCTCGGCATTACTGATGTTCAAATTAGAGATGATTTCGGTCTGGTCGCGTTAGTGAGTGCTGACGCGGATCTTTATCGTCGTGGCTTTGCTCGATTACTCAGCCGTAATGCTCGCCCGCTGTTTAATGACGGCATGAGCTTGGTGACATTAGTTCCGCAATCGCAGGTAAACTTATTGACTCAAAAAGTGCATCGTCGATGTGCTGGCCCGCGTAAACGCATTGGCGTATTGCTCTTGGGTGTCGGCAATATTGGTGAAGCTTGGATAGAGCTATTTAACGGCGCGCGAGCAGCCTTGAATAAAGAGATTGAGGCCAGTGTTGAGCTTGTAGGGCTGGTTAGCTCCCGAAAAGCATTGATTAGCGATACGGGCATTGCACTGGATTCTTGGAAAACAGTATTTGAGCAAGATGCTACACCTTGGCAGTACAGTCACTTATTTGATGAGTTACAAGCACTTGAGTGTGATGAAGTTATCGCGCTTGATATTAGTGCCAGCGCTGATCTAACACTGCAATACCCGGAGTTTTTTGCCCGCGGTATTCATGTTGTCAGTGCCAACAAACTTGCGGGTTCAGGGCCACTGCCTTTTTATCGCGAACTGAAGCTACAACTGGGTAATCGCCGATTGTTTTGGCGTTATAACGCCAGCTGTGGGGCCGGACTTCCAATACAACATGCCATTAATGACCTGCACAACAGCGGTGACAGTATAGAAGCGGTAGGCGGCATATTTTCAGGTACCTTATGTTGGTTATTTGAAAACTATGATGCCGTTAAACCCTTCTCTGAGCTGGTGGTTGAAGCGCGAGGATTAGGGATCACAGAGCCCGATCCTCGTGATGATTTATCGGGCCGTGATATGCAGCGTAAATTGCTCATTTTGGCTCGTGAAATTGGCTTAGAAATCGAGCTTGAAGATATTGAGCTTAAGTCATTGGTGCCTAAACATCTTGCCGAGCTACCGTTAGCACAATTCTTGTCGCGTATTGATGAGCTTGATGACGATATGCTGCAGCAGTATTTAGCTGCGGTTGAGCAGGATAAAGTGCTTCGATATGTCGCCGCGTTAGATAGAGTTGATGGTAAATTAAAGGCCGAAGTGAGTCTGCAATGGGTTGATAATAGTCATCCGTATGCCAACTTAACGCCGGGCGATAACGTGTTTGTTATTCGCAGCCAGTTCTACCAAGACAATCCACTCATTATTCGTGGGCCTGGAGCCGGAAGGCAGGTGACTGCAGCAGCGGTGCAATCTGACTTAGCGCATATTTGCCGAGACTTACTGCAGGAGTAGTTAGAGCAAGCTGATTTATATCGATATATTTGCCGAGACTTACTGCAGGAGTAGTGCTGCAAGGCTGATTAAAGTGAACCAATAATAAATGCATGTCAGTTACACTGGGATGCATTTTTTGATTTTAAGGATTAGGCATTTGATATATCAGTCGAGACTTACTGCAATAGCCGTTTGATCAAGCTGATTAAAGTAAGCTAACTTTGATTTTAAGACCGATGTACTCGATTTACATCGGTAGCTTTAGTAGCTGAATTTAAGGGGTATTTTATTATCCTAAGAAAAAAACTCACTTGCCTGCTTTTTACACTTGACTTCAATCTCAGTTTCTCTAGTATATGGACATATAGACGTCCAAACGTCTATATTGAAAATAGTTAGACTAACGAGTTGAAGTAGAGGAAATAGAAATGGGCTTTCATCATGCACAACATGCGACATCATTGAACCAGAGCTTATCTGAGCTAAAAGATGATATAAACGTTTCTTTTGAATTCTTCCCACCTTCAACTCCAGAGATGGAAAAGCTGTTATGGAACTCTATTCGTCGTCTTGAACCACTAAATCCTAAATTTGTGTCTGTTACTTACGGTGCAAACTCGGGAGTTCGAGATCGAACTCATGGCGTGATTGAGCGGATCCAAAAAGAGACTGATTTGGTCGCTGCGCCACACTTAACGCTGGTTGATGCCAGTGATGAAGAGCTAAAAGAGCTGGCTAAGCATTATTGGAACAGCGGCATTCGTGACATCGTGGCTTTACGTGGTGATTTGCCTGATGGCAGTCCAAAGCCAACGCGTTTTGCTAATGATCTGGTACGTCTGCTGCGTTCGGTGGCAGACTTTGATATTTCAGTGGCTGCTTATCCAGAAGTGCATCCTGATGCAAGCAACGCTCAAGCCGATCTTATCCACCTTAAGAAGAAGATCGACGCAGGTGCTAACCGTGCGATTACCCAGTTCTTCTTTGACGTTGAATCCTATTTACGTTTTCGTGACCGCTGTGCTGCAGCCGGTATTGATGCTGAAATTGTGCCAGGCATTTTACCGGTGACTAACTTCAACCAAACCAAGCGTTTCGCGGCAATGACTAACGTATCCATTCCAAGTTGGTTGCACCGTCAGTTTGAAGGACTTGAAGATGACGCGACTACGCGCCAGATGGTAGGGGCTAACGTTGCGATCGATATGGTGAAAGTGTTGTCTCGTGAAGGGGTTAAAGATTTCCATTTCTATACGTTAAATCGTGCTGAACTGACTTATGCGATATGCCACACTCTTGGTGTTCGCCCTGGTAAATAGCAAACCCGTTGTAGTTTAGGAGCCAACGTTTCTGATATTGGACATGGTTAAAGTCCTATCTCGAGAAGGGGTTAAAGATTTCCATTTCTATACGTTAAACCGTGCTGAACTGACCTATGCTATTTGCCACACTTTAGGTGTTCGTCCAGGTAAATAGCCAATCCTCTTTAGTCAGCGAGAAAAAACCAATAACTTACTTGTTAGGCTATTGGTTTTTTTGTTTTTAACGGCACTCGTTTGGAGATTAACCACTAGTCTAATTAATTTATGCTTTGTGGATATAGCTTGGTGAATACAGTCTTTCTAGATGACCTTCTGGCTGTATGTTGTAGCTCCTAAAAGGCTAAAAGTAAGTATTGCTGACTTCTTATTAAGGGGGTTATGAACAACATTAATTTCTCGTAACGTGACTTCATATTTTGGTTAGATCTGTTCGTTGTATTTGATAAATGAGCAATTACTTCTCAGAAGCGCTATTGTTAAAACCATCAACTGATGGAGATATAAAAATGAAACGTGGACTGATAGCGTGTGCTTTATTGGTGCTAAGTGCATCTTCTTATGCGGCGATGCCGCCTTCGGCTGCACTGTGTGGCAGTTGTCATGGCTCTCAAGGGCAAGGTGTAGACCCTCTTGGCCCAAGATTAGCGGGGCTGTCTTCTGATTATATCGCCAAGCAGATCAAACTATTTCAGACCGGTAAAAGACAGAATGCGACCATGCAGCCTATGTCAATGACCCTCCAGGGGGATGCTGTTTATGCTGTTGCTGACTACTTTTCATCATTCGACGTGCCTATCGTCACGCCTCATCTACGGGGTGAAAAAGCGGTATATGAGGATCCAACTGAGCAGCTAGTCTATCAAGGTGATTGGCAACGAGTGATCCCAGCTTGTGTTACCTGCCATGGACCTTCAGGGCTTGGTGTGGGTGAATTCCCTCGGCTTGCGGGTCAGCAAGCATCCTACATTAAGAACCAGTTGATGGCGTGGCAGAAAGATACCCGCAGTGGCGATCAAGATGGTGTGATGGGGGCTATTGCTGACAAACTTACAAGTGCCGAAATTGATGCATTATCGAAGTATTTCGCAGAATTAAAATAAGGGGTTAACCATGAAAGTATCTCATTTAAGTTGGCTCATTATTAGCCTTAGTCCTAGCTTACTCGTACAAGCGGAAGAACTGCCGGATAAACAGACTGAGCTTGTTGCTAAGGTCAAGCAAGTTGGCCAAGCCTATTTAGTCCCTAGAGATTTAAGCTCGATTCCCCAAGGTGAATTTGGCGATAAAGTTCGCTTAGGTTATCAGTTATTTGTTAATTCACAGCAGATGCGAGACAGCTATGTCGGTAATAATCTCAACTGTTCGAATTGCCATATGGATGCGGGGCGTCATGCCAATGCCGCTCCACTATGGGCTGCATACTTTGCCTATCCAGCCTATCGCAAGAAAAACGATAAAGTGAATAGCTATGAAGAGCGTCTTCAAGGGTGTTTCACTTACTCAATGAATGGCACACCGCCAGCGTCAGGCAGCAAAGAGCTGGTCGCGCTCTCGGCTTATTCTTACTGGCTCGGCATGAGTGGTTTAATGGATCAAGCTGGGATCACGACAGCAGTCGCTGAATTATCTGATAGTGACCTCATTAAAGGGGGTAAGCGCGAAGATATGCTACTACCTGAAGCCGTAAAAACTGCAATGACTCAGCCTGAGCGTGCTGCACTGCCAGGAAAGGGATTCCCTAAAATTGCTGCACCTAAGTTGGCGTACTCACCTAAGCGCGGCAGTGAGGTTTATCAGGCTCACTGTCAGTCTTGTCATGGCGCTGATGGTCAAGGTTATGAGAGTGCAGGGGTTTACTCATTACCACCACTTTGGGGGCCACAGAGCTTCAATTGGGGCGCGGGTATGCATAGGGTTAATACCGCGGCTTACTTTATTTATGAAAACATGCCATTTAGCAAAAGTGTTCAGTTGAGTAATCAACAAGCCTGGGACGTTGCGGCATATATTAATGCACAAGAGCGCCCACAAGACCCAAGGTTTACGGGTGATATAAAGCAACTGAAAGACAAGTATCATAAGCACCAGGGCTACTATGGCGTCAGTGTTGACGGTAAACCTGAACTTGGTAGCAAAGCTTATGGGAACAATCCTAAACGCAGTGATTAATGGCTATATTGGTGGTTAGATCTCTAAGCTTAAGTTGGGATTTATTTTGCTTAGAAATGGGGTTCGTTAACGCGAACCCTTTTTGTTACATTAACGGCCAGCAAAGATAAGGAACAACGATGAAACAGACACATACAGCCAGTTGTCATTGTGGTGCGGTTAAATTGGCGCTTAACCTGCCCGATGGCATTATTGATTTGCGGCGCTGTGACTGCTCTATGTGCAGGCGTCGTGGCACCATCGTCACTTCTGCTGAGCTTGATGGGATTATGGTCGTTGCGGGTAAGGATAAACTCGCGCTGTATCAATTCAATACAGGTACCGCTAAACACTATTTTTGTAGCGTTTGCGGAATATATACCCACCATCAACGGCGCTCAAATCCAAACCAGTTTGGTGTTAATGTGGGTTGTATTGAGGGCGTTAACCCCTACGAGTTAACGGGTGTGACTCTTTGTGACGGGGTAAATCATCCCTCAGATCGATTAGTCAAATAAGCGGACAATATATTATGACGACAGATCCTTCCATTTGCCCACTATGTCAGTCCCAAAATCGATGTTCAGTATTGCAGGGTAAGAGCATTGAACAATGTTGGTGTCGTTCGCAAGCATTTCCATCTAAGGTTGTCCTTGAGCTTGCGGTAAGTACAGAACGAGTTAATCCTCTATTAGAGTCTAAATCCTGCCTCTGCCAGGCATGTATAAAGGCATTGAAGCAGCAAGAAGATACTCAACAGTACAAAAGAATCGATTAAGAGGGCTTACAGGTATAACGCTCTATGCGTAGCCACGACGGTTAATTTACTGAGACTTGATAGTAATTTGAAAACAAAAAAGGAGCCATAGGCTCCTTTTTTATGTCAATTTTCCACGGATGGATAAAATTGATTTTATGTTTGCAACATCTAGGTCAGTTTCTAATAAGTAGAAACTGACATTATTCTGTTACCTTTGCGAAATTACTCGCCAGCTGGACCTTTACGGTGCGGCTTTTTGTCACCAGAAGGACGACGGTCGCCAGCGCCAGTACTTGCACCAGCACCTGCAGGTTTACGAGGACGACGTGCTGGACGGCTATCGCCACCACCTGCAGTGTTATCGAATGTTTCACCCGCAGCTTCGCGAATATTCAATGGACGGCCACATACACGTACTTTTCTAAGATGATCAAGTACGTCTTTTGGCATTCCGTCTGGAAGGTCTATCGCAGTGACATGATCAAACAATTGGATTTGACCAATGTAACGGCTGTCGATGTTTGCTTCGTTCGCAACAGCACCCACAATGTTACCAACGCCAACGCCATTCTCACGACCTACGTCAATGATATAGCGGCACATCTTAACATCTGGGTTGTCCTTCAATGAATCAGCTAGACCGATACTAGACGGTGTAGGGCGAGATTCACGACGTGGACGATCTGGACGGTCACTACGTTCACGAGGAGCGCGGTCACTACGATCATTGCGGTCACGAGTGTTACGCTCATCACGGCTATCACGCTGACGTTCGTTAATTGATGGCAATTGTAGAGGACGATCTTTCTGAACTTGCTGTAGCAATGCTGCTGCAAGTAAATCAGTATCAACTTCTAGCTCTTGACATAATTTAGCGACTGCACCTTTCATGAAGTCTAAAGAGTCTTTAGCGATCAGTTCAGAAATTTGCTCACCTAAGCGAGAAAGACGACGCTCGGTCACTGTCTCAGGGCTAGGTACGTCCATTGGTGAGATGCGGCTATTAGTTGCACGTTCGATAGTGCGCAACATACGCATTTCTCTGTGTGTAACGAAAAGAATCGCCATACCTGTACGACCAGCACGACCAGTACGGCCGATACGGTGAACGTAAGCTTCAGTATCATATGGGATATCGTAGTTTACTACGTGTCCAATACGCTCAACGTCAAGACCACGAGCTGCAACATCGGTTGCAATAATAATGTCTAGCTTGCCACGTTTAAGCTGATCAACTGCACGTTCACGTGCTTGTTGATTCATATCACCATGTAGTGGCGATGAAGCATAACCGCGGGCTTCTAACTTTTCAGCTAGTTCAACACAACTGTTACGAGTACGAACGAAGATGATAATACCTTCAGTCTTCTCAACTTCTAGAACACGTACTAACGCTTCTAGTTTGTTGTGTTGTGATACTTGTACAAAACGCTGTTCAATTGTTTCAACAGTAGTTGTTGTTGTCGCAATCTTAACGTGTACAGGTTCAGTTAAATATTTGCCCGCAACACGCTTAATTTGCTCAGGCATAGTGGCTGAGAATAATGCGAGTTGACGTTGCTTAGGTGTGTGCTCAAGGATCCATTCGATATCATCGATGAAGCCCATTTTTAGCATTTCATCGGCTTCATCAAGCACCATCGCTTTAAGCGAGTCTAGCTTAAGAGTACCACGACGCATGTGGTCCATAACGCGACCTGGAGTACCCACAATAATTTGTGGTCCACGACGTAATGCCGTTAATTGCTGTTGCATGCTTTGTCCGCCGTAAATAGGCAGAACGTGCAAACCTTGGATAAATTTTGCATAACTTGCAAAAGCTTCAGCAACTTGCACTGCAAGTTCACGTGTTGGTGCAAGTACCAAAATTTGTGGAGAATTAGTCTTTGGGTCAATGCGGTTCAGTAGAGGTAGTGCAAATGCACCTGTTTTACCTGTACCTGTTTGTGCTTGACCTAAAATATCTTTTCCGGCCATGAGAGGATCGATACTCGCGGCTTGGATTGGCGTTGGTTTTTCATAACCGAGCTCGTCAAGAGCACGCAACAAAGGCTCGGAAAGACCGAGTTCGCGGAAAGTTTTTTCATTGGATGACATGGGTTGTAGCCTTGTGGAATAGCGAGCGCAATATTTACGCCTGGGTTTTTATAGACAGAAAATCAACCCCGTGTCGACTTCCCGCACCGAAACATTTATCAGTAAGCCGATTATTATAGCAGGGTGCAATTGGTATTACCATTTTATGCTGCTATTTTTATTGATTACTAAGCAATTTGTAGGCCAATTAGTGGTTTAACTAGGCATGAAAATCAATAATCATCGTTTCTAAGGGCTATTTTGGAGAAGTAAACTGTCAATAATCAGTAGTTGGTAAGCAGATTCAGCTACAGCAGCAACAAAACTAATATCTATTTTATCCGCTGTATCACTCGGTTGATGGTAATCCTTATGCGTGGGTACCCCAAAGTAAAGCCAAGGGATGTTTGCTTTATGCAAAGGGTAATGATCAGATGCCCTTAAAAAATCAACACTGATAACACTGCCATCAAATGATCTCGGATGTCTGGTTTTAACGCAAAGTTGGTTTGACTGCGTTATAGATTGTTGCATGAGTTCAAATGAATCAAAGCGCCTTGCCCCTTCAATATAGATAGCATAACGTCTATCGGGGCGTCCTATCATGTCTAAATTAATGGCAAGTTCTATTTGGGATATTTGGGGTTGGGTATTAACTTCTGCAAACTTATCAACTAGCGCGTAGGCGCCGTATAAGCCTGGCTCTTCTGCATCCGTGGCGACGAAGAGTAGATTGATATCACTTGCTTGAGTGACCGCGTGCTGAGCTAATTGCAGTAAACCTGATACTCCGGAGGCGTTATCATCGGCACCGTGATAAATTCGCGATCCTTTGCTGCCCAGGTGGTCGTAATGCGCCAACACAATTCGCCATTGGTTTGTTGGTGTTTGCGCTAATACTACTCCAGCAATATTAATCCCAATTTTGTCAGAAAAAGAGGCTGAGTAACTAAAGGGATGCTGGTAGTCGCCTTGCCATGGTGTAAGGCCAATCTGTTGAAAGCGATCAATGAGATAGCGCCTTGTTAAGGCTGCACCCTCTGACCCCGTATCTCGTCCTGCAAAATCATTTGAGGCCAGTTGTGTTATATCGGCGCTGATTTGAGTATGGTCAGCCCAACGAGATTGTGGATGCTTATTGCAGTGAGGGACACTGGTGCAAGCAATAAGAGTCGAGCAAACAATCGCCGCTAATAAACACCGCATGCAATTTCCCTATGCCAGTCAATATAAACATTACCTTGCCGTTTACCCTACATATATCGCTTTGCTATAGCGACTTTTTTTTATCGCTAGCTTGCTCATTGAGTAACAACGGAGGGGTGGAGGTTAACTTGTATTCGCTAGTACCTGAGAATAGGCGCTGTTTTACCCCAACCTGTACATGCGATTCTTCCTCTAAGTTACCTACTGGTACACGTGCGACTGAACCATTAGGCAGTGCGATAGTACTGGTTTGATGATTACTGTTAATCACTCGTGCTTTGATAGATTTACATTGACCAAACAATGGGTCAACCACAGCCAAAATGAGCAGGCCTAGTGTGAACACTAGGCCTGTGGCTAATAAAATATTACTACTTGGCATTAAGCTAATGAGTCTCTTTTACTTTGCTAAAAGCGGCTTTAAAAAGCGGGCAGTATGGGATTCGGTATTTTCAGCGACCTGTTCAGGTGTACCTGCGACCAAAATCGTACCACCACCAGAACCTCCTTCAGGACCGAGATCGATAATCCAATCTGCGGTCTTGATAACATCCAAGTTGTGTTCAATCACCACAATGGTATTGCCATGCGATTTAAGGCGGTGCAATACATCAAGCAATAATTGGATGTCAGCAAAGTGCAATCCAGTGGTGGGTTCGTCCAATATGTACAGCGTTTTACCGGTGTCACGTTTAGAGAGCTCTTTTGCCAATTTTACGCGTTGAGCTTCGCCGCCTGAGAGCGTAGTGGCACTTTGTCCTAAACGAATATATGACAAACCAACATCCATGAGAGTTTGTAGCTTACGCGCCACGGCAGGAATGGCATCGAAGAAAGGTCTTGCTTCTTCTACCGTCATTTGTAGCACTTCGTGAATGTTTTTACCTTTAAAGCGTACGTCTAAGGTTTCACGGTTATAGCGTTGAGCTTTACAGTCATCACACGGCACATAGACGTCGGGTAGAAAGTGCATCTCTACCTTAATCAGTCCATCACCTTGGCAAGCCTCACAACGACCGCCTTTAACATTAAATGAGAAGCGTCCTGGTAGGTAACCTCGAGTACGTGACTCTTGTGTCGCCGCAAATAGCTCACGAATTGGGGTGAAAATACCGGTATAGGTTGCGGGGTTAGAACGCGGTGTGCGGCCAATGGGGCTTTGATCAATATCAACCACTTTATCGCAATGATCCATACCGACAATACTCTTGTACGGTGCGGGTTCATCAACGGTAGCGCCGTTTAACTCTATATGGGCAATTTTATAAAAAGTGTCGTTGATTAAAGTCGATTTACCTGAGCCGGAAACCCCGGTAATACACGTGAATAGTCCGACAGGGATCTGTAAATCAACATCTTGCAAGTTATTACCTGAGGCACCAAATAGCTCGATGATTTGCTCAGGATCGAATTCGGTTCGCTCAGTTGAAATGTGGATCTGTTTTTCACCCGATAGGTATTGGCCAGTAATAGACTCTTTACACTCCAGCAGATCTTGCAGCGTGCCTTCGCCAATAACTTGTCCACCATGTACGCCTGCACCAGGACCGATATCAATCACATGATCGGCCATGCGAATGGCATCTTCGTCATGCTCAACCACAATAACCGTATTACCGAGATCTCGCAGATGAATTAGCGTTTGCAACAAACGTTCATTATCACGTTGATGTAAGCCAATAGAGGGTTCATCTAATACATACATAACGCCCACGAGTCCGGCGCCAATTTGACTTGCAAGACGAATTCGCTGAGCTTCTCCGCCTGACAGCGTATCGGCAGAGCGCGATAAACTAAGGTAGTTAAGGCCTACGTTGACTAAGAAGCCTAAACGTTCACGCACCTCTTTTAAGATCTTGTCGGCGATCTGAGCGCGCTGACCTGTTAACTCAAGATTGTCAAAATAGTTCATGGCTTCGCCAATAGACCAATGTGTTAACACCGGCAGATTGAGCTCATTAATGAAAACGTTACGCGCTTCTTCACGCAGACGTGATCCACCACAGCTTTGGCAAGACTGAGTATTAACAAACTTGGTGAGTTCGTCGCGTACCGCATTGGATTCTGTTTCGCGGTAACGCCTATCCATGTTATTTAAAATCCCCTCGAAAGGGTGATTCCTGACTACGACATCGCCGCGGTCATTGATATATTTGAACGCGATGCTTTGTGTTCCAGAGCCATACAGCACAATATTTCTGACATCATCCGTGAGTTGCTCGAAGGGCTTCTCAATATCAAATTTGTAGTGATCGGCTAATGAGGTGAGCATTTGGAAGTAATAGAAGTTACGTCGATCCCAACCTCGAATGGCACCGCCCGCAAGTGACAGTTCAGTATTAGTTATCACTCTTTCGGGATCAAAATACTGCTGAACGCCAAGACCATCACAGGTTTGGCAAGCTCCTGCCGGGTTGTTAAACGAGAATATACGCGGTTCAAGTTCAGCCATGGAATAGCCACACACAGGGCAGGCAAAATTAGCCGAAAAGACATGCTCTTCTGCTTTAGCTTTACCTTCTACAGGGTCCATACTGGTCACTTTGGCAATACCACCAGAGAGTTCCAGTGCCGTTTCGAATGACTCAGCTAAGCGTTGTTTAATATCATCACGGACCTTAAAGCGATCCACGACCACTTCGATAGTGTGCTTTACATGTAGGTCGAGCTCTGGTGGATCGGTCAAATCCCACACTTCACCATCAATTCGAGCACGAATATAACCTTGTGCCGATAAGCCTTCGAGTAGCTTTACGTGTTCACCTTTACGGGCGTTAACCACTGGGGCAAGTAACATGAGGCGACTGCCTTCTGGCATCTCAAGTACTTTGTCGACCATTTGGCTGACAGTTTGCGCCGCCAATGGTTCGCCATGAGTTGGACAACGCGGTTCACCGATCCGGGCAAATAACAGTCTTAAGTAATCATAAATTTCGGTAATCGTACCCACGGTCGAGCGTGGGTTATGAGAAGTTGATTTTTGCTCGATAGAAATAGCGGGACTTAAACCTTCGATGTGATCAACATCGGGCTTTTCCATTAAACTTAAAAACTGACGAGCGTAGGCGGATAATGACTCTACATAGCGTCGTTGCCCCTCAGCATACAAGGTATCGAATGCCAATGAGGATTTGCCTGAACCTGATAGCCCGGTGATAACAATTAATTTGTTGCGGGGTATGGTTAGGTTGATGTTTTTAAGATTGTGGGTTCGAGCGCCACGTACTTCAATATATTCCATCTAGCGTTCAGATCTCAAAGCCGAAAAAAGTGGTTAAGTATCTCACAAATCCGAGCGAGGCAATAGACAAAGTGAGTTATCAATTGTAGGAGACATATATCGATTTTGCAGGAAAAACAAAGGAAACCAAGAGAGCATGCGGCTTTGCTGTTAATGCTCAAAAGGTGACTTGACTATACATCTTTTACTTTTCCTTTTGGGTTAATGAAAAACTTCGTGGTAAACTGCGCGACTTAATTAGAGTTCACTGATCAGGGCGGGGGCAATGGCCAATAACGGACTTTCCAAGACTGAGAAAAAAGTCGCGTTTTCTTTAGCGAGTGTATTTGGATTACGCATGATGGGTCTATTTATGATCATGCCTGTCTTCGCACTTTATGGACAGCATCTAGAAGGCTTCTCACCATTATGGGTGGGTATTGCTATTGGTGCCTATGGCTTAACGCAAGCAATTCTTCAAATCCCTATGGGGATCTTATCTGATAAATTCGGCCGTAAACCCATTATCTTAATCGGGTTGCTGGTCTTCGCTCTAGGTAGTCTGGTTGCTGCTAATGCAGACACTATTTATGGCGTTGTTGCGGGGCGAGCCTTGCAAGGTATGGGCGCTATTGCCGCCGCGGTGCTGGCGTTAGCCGCCGATTTAACCCGCGATGAACAACGTACTAAAGTGATGGCCATTATCGGCATGTGTATTGGATTCTCCTTTGCATTATCACTCTTAGTCGGCCCCATCGTTGCGCAGCATTTAGGCTTGTCAGGCTTATTCTTTATGACCGCAGGCTTAGCTGTTCTAGGCATGTTGATCGTACAGCTATTAGTGCCAGACCCTATTTCACAAGCCCCTAAAGGCGACACCGTCGCAGCACCTGAAAAGCTGCGTCGTATGCTGGTCGACCCGCAGTTATTTAGACTTGATGCTGGCATCTTTATTTTGCACCTGGTGTTAACCGCGGTGTTTGTTGCACTCCCTTTGGATTTAGTCGATGCCGGGCTTGCCAAAGAGGAACATTGGATGCTGTATTTCCCTGCATTCATGGGCGCATTTTTCTTAATGGTGCCGCTGATTATTATTGGTGTTAAGCGTAATAATACTAAAGCAACGTTTCAAATTGCACTGCTGATCATGATGGTCGCATTGGGTTCGATGGCACTATTTGCCGACAATCTGCTGGTCTTGAGTATTGCAGTGGTCCTGTTCTTTACAGGTTTTAATTACCTTGAAGCCTCTTTGCCAAGTCTGATTGCTAAGTTTTGTCCTGCTGGCGACAAAGGTTCAGCCATGGGCGTATATTCTACTAGCCAATTTTTAGGCGCATTTTGCGGTGGTTTATTGGGTGGTGGTGCCTATCAGCTTGTGGGCGCAGAAGGGGTCTTTGCGGTTGCATTAGGCTTAATGTGCGTTTGGTTTGTCCTGACTTTTGGTATGAAAAATCCAGTGTTGCTGAAGAGTTACACCCTAGAGGCAGAGGTCAGTGACAGATCTGGTGCAAAAGCAATGGCAACAGAATTGTCAGCGTTAACCGGCGTTGTTGAGGCCATAGTCGTACTTGAAGAGAAAGTGGCTTATTTAAGAGTAGATGACCATTTCGATTTGAGAGAAGCCAGAGCTGTGTTACGCTCTGTCGATTAGTAAAAATTTATAAATTTAGCAGGAGATTTCAATGGCCAGTCGTGGTGTCAATAAAGTAATTTTGGTAGGTAATTTAGGGCAAGATCCTGAAGTTCGTTACATGCCGAACGGCAATGCCGTAGCCAACATTACCGTGGCGACAAGCGAATCTTGGAAAGACCCACAAGGTCAAAAACAAGAACGCACAGAATGGCACCGCGTAGTGATGTTTGGCAAGCTAGCCGAAATCACGGGTGAATACTTGCGTAAAGGCTCTCAAGTTTACCTTGAAGGTAAGCTACAGACGCGTAAGTGGAAAGACCAAAGTGGTCAAGATCGCTACAGCACTGAAGTTGTTGTTGATCAAGGCGGTCAAATGCAAATGTTAGGTGGTCGTGGTCAAGGTCAAGCTCCTGGTGCACCAGCACAAGGCGGATACCAGCAACCTCAACAAGCACCTCAGCAGGGGGGTTATGCACCTAAGCCACAGCAAGCGGCTCCTCAGCAAGGTGGTTATGCACCTAAGCCTCAGGAAGCTCCTGCACAAGGCGGTTACCAGCAACCACAACCACAACAACAGCAGCAAGCACCTGCGCAAGGCGGCTACCAAGCGCCACAACAAGGTGGTTATGCGCCTAAGCCTCAGGCAGCCCCTGCGGCACCTCAGCAGCGTCCTGCTCCACAGCCACAGCAAAACGTGACTCCAGATTTGGATGATGGTTGGGATGACGATATCCCATTTTAGATCCCTGTAATTACAGTAATGTAAGAATAAGCATCTAAATCATAACTAACCCAGCATTTTTGCTGGGTTTTTTAATGCTTAAATTTCCCTTATTCCACTATCAACACCCTACCTAAAAGTACTACTCCTTTGTGTTAGTTCTTCGTTTTGACTGGCAATTCGTTCTGTTTGAGACATCAACTATCACCAATTGCTGGTAGGGTAGAAAAATGACACAGAGCTGCCAGTTCTCAAACACGAATCAAGTCAAATTAACGGTGATCGACTGCAGATTATTCAACAAGGATTGTGCTGAATATGCGAGGAATATTACTGGTATTGCTATTGACTATTAGTAGCGCGATACCATCGATGGCGGAAGATAGTGACATTGAAATCAGTGGTCTAATGATTGACCGTACATTAACTCGCTTCGGTAAAGATTTTGGCTTTTACTACGCAAGTTATTGGCGTGATCTGCCGTTTACCCAAGGTTTTAATGTCACACTTTACGAAACTGTTTTCCCTCAGGCCGGTACGTTACTTCGCTTAGAAGTAAATGGGGTAACAATTTATAGGACTCACTTTGGACGCCGAGCTAGCCCGATAAAGGAACGAGCAGAACAAGCCATTTTGCTGACAATTGATTATTTAGCTCAGGTAAGAGCAAATGCAATTACAGCTGAGTTTGCTGATAATGCTGACGGATATTAGGATAATAACAATGAATAACAGGATGTTAATTCTCGCTACTTTATTAGTAGCGAGCCCTCTTCAAGCCACTGAATTAGTTTATACCCCGATTAACCCTAGTTTTGGCGGTTCAGCATTAAATGGCTCCTACCTGCTGAATAAAGCCAATGCACAGAACGACCATACTGCAGAAAATGCTGAAAAAGATTTTGTCACTCGCTTTAAAGAATCATTAGAGCGAAACATCATGAATACCATTACTCGTGGGGTTGCCAGTGGAGAAATTACCGATGGTACTTACGATACTGGAGACTTTAGGATTGAAGTTGCCTCAATAGGCGGTGGTGTGATGTTAACGATTACCAATCTACTGACAGGTGAGGTCACCGTGATTGAAATGCCTTCCTACGGAGGATAACGGATGAAATTATTAATTAGCCTATTGTTACTCACCAGCTTATCTGCTTGTAGTCTTATTCCCAAACCAGAGTTAAATATCAGTGAAGCGCAGTTAAATCCAACCAGTGAAACGATGCGAAAATTAGTGGCAAAACCAGGCCCAAAGTACCCTATTCCTGTAGCGGTATATTCATTTAGAGATCAAACCGGGCAATATAAACCACAGCAAAACGTGAGCTCCTTCTCTACTGCGGTAACTCAGGGAGCGACATCAATGTTGGTGCAAACATTATTGGACTCTAAGTGGTTTACCCCAGTGGAACGAGAAGGGTTACAAAACCTGTTAACTGAACGGAAAATCACCAAGAAACAACCCAAAAAACCTAAAAAAGAGGATGTGCCACAACTGACTAATGCGAGGTTGTTGTTAGAGGGTGGCATTATCAGCTACGAAACGAATATCAGTACCGGTGGGTCGGGAGTTGAATATTATGGTATCGGTGCATCTGAGATGTATAGAGAAGACCAAGTGACGATCTATCTCCGTGCTGTCGATGTTCATACAGGTAAGGTTATGATGTCGGTCTCGACCACTAAGCGAGTATTTTCTCAGGAAATGCGTGCCGGACTGATTCGATTTACGAGCCTAAATCGACTAGCTGAAGCAGAAATTGGCTTTACAACCAATGAGCCGGTGCAGTTTTGTGTCTTGCAAGCTATTGAGTTAGCTGTATTTGAACTGGTGGAAAAAGGGCTTGAAATGGGCTATTGGAATTCGGCTGAATTGATCGCAAAAGAGCTTACTCCAGTCAATTCATAAAGAGTCTTATTATTGGTTTTTATGAGTAGCGGTAAAATTTATTTTGCCGCTAACTTTTGCGTTTTATGCGATTAAGTTGTTGATATAAAATGATTTGGTTGTAAGTGTGGTGTAGTTGCATTTGTATGGTGTTTTCGGTTGCAGGGGGCTTTTTATATAGCTATTAGTACTGATTTGTTGTATTAATGTTAAATCCTCTTGGGTGACCTAGAGTATAAAGAGCATTCATTCATAAGGACGAGTATGGGTGGTTCATCTATAGCGTTAGATGATTTCATTTCAGGGAGAGAACTCAATGAGTAAAATAGATGAACTAGTCTTCATCCACCAAGTTGCAGCGCCTTGCCACTTGGCCATATTAGCGGATTCTATTGGTATTAAAACCAGAGTAATCAAAAAGCCTTCTGACCTGGTTGTTGCAAAAGACTGCAATCGCTTTTATATGGTAGCCCAAAAAGGCACGGCGTTAGATAGCAAAGGCATTCCGATCGTTGCTGCTCGATTAGTGTCGCAGTTCCCAATCGCATTATATCAGGTAGAACGAGATTCTTTAGATCCTAAAGCAGCACTACTGCTAGGAATAAAAGGCCTTTTATATGCCGATCAAGGCATGGACCTGTTATTGACAGGACTTAAAAAAATGGTCGCGAATGAGCTTTGGTATGAACGGGCTTTACTGAGTGAAATGTTTAGTCATTTGGTGAAACGTTTAGATAGCAGTAACGAAGTGGTTCAAGATCAAGATACGATTGCTATGCTACAAATGCTGACCAACCGAGAAAGAACCGTCATTCAGTTAGTGTCCAGTGGTGCACGAAACAAAGAAATTGCACATCAACTATGTATAAGTGAACACACAGTCAAAGCACATATATCTTCAATATTTAGAAAGACCCAGTCGCGTAATCGAGTTGAGTTATTGCGCTGGGCGCAAACCTATCAAAGCCAATTTGAGTTATGTTCTTAATATAACAAGTACAAAAAAAGGGAGCCTAAGCTCCCTTTTTAATGGATGAATAATTTAGTTTTGCATTACTGTCGCACTGTTAAAGTCACCAGTTTGGCTGACTGAAATTGCATTATTGGCACCGGTTTGAGAACCACTTACGAAGTTATCATTACCTGCTTGTGCAATCGTTAGGCTATTGTTTACGCCATCAACTAGGAACGCTTCTTCAGATTCGCCACCGACCCAGTTGCTGTCGCCATTTTGAGTGATCAATGCGCTATTTTCATCGCCAACAATAATCAAATCAATCAAGTTAAGGTCACCATCTTGAGTCATCTCAACATCAGTATTGTCAAAACCTACCACAGTTACTAAGGCTTCGTTTTCGTTGCCATCTTGTTCGATATCGACTTCGTTATCAAAGCCTGTCACGTCAGCATAGCTGTAGTTGTCATCACCTTCTTGTGAGATCTCAATTTGGTTGTCATTCAGAGTTGTAAAGGCAACAGCGGTGTTATTGTCACCATCAGAGATGATGCTGATGTCGTTATCATCGCCATAAGCGGCGAATGTAGCAAAGTTAGTTTCGCCTTCTTGATCTAAAGAGATGTTATTTTCATCTCCTAGGATTTGAAATTCAGCACCATTATTATTACCATCTTGGTCTACACGTAAGACATTATCACTACCTTGAATTTCAGCAGTTAAGGAATCACCAATAGTGTTAGTGTTACCGTCTTGATTCACTTCAATGTCATTGTCATCACCAGCGGTAAAGGCAAAGTATGCCGTATTGCTATTACCAACTTGGTCAATCTCAATCTCATTTTCTGAACCCACCAGCGAATATACAAAACCTGTGTTGTTATCACCTTCTTGAGAGACTACAAAATTGTTGCCGTCACCGGCCACACCTTTCACAGCCCCTAAGTTACCATTACCCTCTTGGAAGACTTCAACATCATTGTTATAACCCACGTTTGGCGTAATGTTTAACGACACTAAACCGGCAACGTTGTTATCGCCCATTTGAGTGATGTCACCATCGTTACCATTGCCTTCAACTCTAAAAACACCAAAGTTACTGCTACCCTCTTGGTTCACAATACTCGTGTTTTCATCTCCTAAGAGCTCAACAACCGCTTCATTTTGAGCACCGTCTTGCATCACGTGGCTCGTGTTGCCATTGCCAGTGATATCAGTGGTGCTTTCGTTAAAGAAGTCGAGCTGCATGACAGTTGCCTTGTTGTCATTGCCATCAATATTAGTGGTACTTATATGCCAATCATCAGCTTGTTCAACGTCAACAGTGTTGCCATTACCCTTAGAGTCAACATAAGCTTCTATCCAAACTCCATTCTGGATCACGATTGCAGATTGATCGTCACCTTGTTGGTTGACGTCTGCGGTATGTAAGTCACCTGTTTGGATCACAGTGGCGTCTTGACCCACGACATTGCCAGCGGTAACAGTAGTTTGTGTAATTGTGGCTGTGTTTGATGTGTCGGCAAATGCATTACTGCTAAGGCTAAAACTTGCAGTAATAGCTAGTGCAATCATGGTTTTTTTTGTTTGCGATCTCATTAGATGCTCCCTGTTTAGTATTGAGTAATTGTGATTGCTGCGCCGTCTGCAATCTGTTCAATCGAAAAGCTGGCACTTCCTAACTGATTAATCTGCACTAAATTATCATTACCAATTTGGGTGATGTTAGCTCGGTTATCAGCTCCAGCTTGTAAAAGTTCAACTTCATTATCTTGACCATACTGGATAATGTCAGCGTGGTTGTTGCTACCCATTTGGATTAAGTTTGCTCCATTACCAGCGCCTGATTGACTCAGATTTGCATGGTTTAGAACACCTAATTGAACGAGGTTAATAACATTTTCTCGGCCAGTACTTTCAAGCAGTGTTTGTAGTGTTATTGGTAGCTCGGTGCTCTGATTGTTGAGTTCAGTAGCGCTGGTAGGCACTGAGTGCAGCAATAGCGCAATGGTGAGTCCAATCGTTTTAAAAACTGACACTTAACGCCCCTTCGGTATTGGTGTAAATAGGGATGAGTAACTTAATGTTTAAGTTACTCATCCTGCTTTACGGCTTGCTGGTAAGGGACTGTATATGACAGCTCTCGCCAGATAAGTGACTCAAGCTACAGTGCTGATTTTTTGCAGCAATCAGAAAAAGGTCTATTTATTCAACGTAGGCCAGCGGCATTTAAATTTGTCGATTTTGGTAATTGTCTGTTGAAAAATAGAGTGTTTATCCCTTTATTCTACTTATGTAGAAGAGAATGCTAATGCCTTGGGATTAGTAGTTAAGTGTTAAAGGACGGGTGGGCTCTTTTAAAAACAGACCGGCTATGGCAACAATCCTTACGTTAATAATTTCCGGATATGCGCAAAGTGTTATCGGCGGTCAGTATTTTATGTGGCTATGGATGGCACTCAGAGCATTTGCAGTACCGGTTCGGGGAAATTTAAAGGATTAATAGGAAGACTGTTATATGTTTAAGAAACTGACACCACTTGCTTCGGCAATCGCAGGCATTATTGCCGTATCATCGGCACCGGTTTATGCAAAAGTACCTGCACAGCATGAAATAGTGAAAGATTCACTTATTGTTGTTTATAAAGATAACACTACGATGAACGAACGTGCTTCAGCACAGCGATTAGTACGAGGCTCTGTTCGCGATATGAATGCCGATGGCGTTGACGATCGTTTTTCAAACTTACTTGGCGGCAAATTGGCTCGTCTTTCACTGCGATCAGGCTCAGATGTTGCGAAAGCAATCAAAGTGATTAGTCGTCATCCCGCGGTAAAGTATGCAGAGCCAAACTATGTATTAAAAGCGATTGGCACGCCTGATGATCCTGATTTTGTTTCACTTTGGGGACTTAATAACGCAGGGCAAGATGGCGGAACCGCTGATGCCGATATTGATGCAGTAGAAGCTTGGGACATCACGACTGGTGATACCAATATTGTCGTGGGTGTTATTGATACGGGTGTTGATTATAACCACCCTGATTTACAAGCCAATATGTGGACTAACCCTAATGAAATAGCCGGTAATGGCATTGATGATGATGGTAATGGTGTTGTCGATGATATTCACGGTTTTAGTGCTGTTAACAACAGTGGGGATCCGATGGATGGTAACGGTCATGGTACTCACGTATCAGGTACTATCGGAGCGAAGGGGAACAACGGTGTTGGTGTTGTGGGAGTGAACTGGGATGTCAGCATTATAGGTTGTCAGTTCCTCGATGCTAGTGGCTCAGGTTCTACAGCAAATGCCATAGCATGTATCGACTATATGACAGATCTTAAGTTAAACCATGGGGTTGATATCAAGGCGACAAACAACTCATGGGGAGGCGGCGGGTTTAGCCAAGCAGTAAAAGACTCTATCGAAGCTGCTGGTGATGCAGGGATATTGTTCTTTGCTGCAGCGGGTAACGATGCTGTCGATAACGATGCTAGTCCGCATTATCCATCCAGCTATGATTCTGATGTTGTGATGTCAATTGCCAGTACTGATCGAAATGACAATATGTCAGGCTTCTCACAATGGGGTTTGACGAGTGTAGATATGGGAGCGCCTGGTTCCGCTATTTTATCTACAACACCGGGTAATACCTATTCGACTTATTCTGGTACTTCGATGGCTACCCCTCATATGACGGGAGCAGCGGCATTAGTTTGGTCTATTAATCCTGACTTGACCCCGTTAGAGATGAAGCAGCTGCTAATGGATTCTGGCGATGTGAATGCAGGATTGACGGGAAAAACCGTTGCAGGAACACGATTAAACGTAGCAAATGCGCTTGATCTTGCCGATCCAGAACCAAGCTATCGCTTTAGTGTTTCTCCTACGGCACAAACTGTTGAAGCTGGCAGTGCAGCAAGCTTTGACTTTAGCGTGGGCAGTGTCGCGGGTTGGGATGGTACCGTTGCATTGACAGTAGATGTGAGTCCGGCTTTGGCAGGAGTGTCACTTTCAAGCAATAGCGTAATGACAGGTGATAGCTTTACCGTTGATGTTGCCACGGTTGCTGATGCGTTATGGGGAGATTACACCATTACAGTATCGGGTGACGATGGCAGTACAGTGAAGAGTAAAGCAGTATCACTGACGGTATTACCACAAGGTATTCAGGACTTCACTTACGTAAATGATGAGTCAGCAGCCATTCCAGATAATGATCTTACAGGTCTGGTGAGCACGATTGTGATTACTGATGATGTGCAAGTCTTTGGGGTGAATGCAGACGTTGATATTTCTCATACTTGGATTGGTGATTTAGCCGTGACATTAACTTCACCAGCGGGAACCGAAGTTGTGTTGCATAACCGTGAAGGTGGTAATGCTGATGACATCGTTAAGAGCTGGGACTTAAGTGCTTTTAATGGAGAAATGGCGACAGGTACGTGGACATTAGCGGTTAATGATAACGTTGGATCCGATACTGGTACCTTAAATAACTGGGGAATGGTGATCTCTGGTATTGGTGAGGCAGCGCCGCAGGCGCCAGTGGCAGACTTTAGTTATGCCATTGATGGTTTAGATGTCACCTTTGCAAACGCAAGCTCAGATATGAATGACGATATTGTCAGCTATAGCTGGGACTTTGGCGATACTGGAACATCAACAGATATAAGCCCTGTTCATGCCTATGATACCGCGGGTACTTACACTGTATCGATGATCGTTACAGATGCAGAAGGCAACAGTGATTCTGCGACCATGAGTGTCGAAGTGTTTGAGCATAGCATTACTGCTGGAGTGGCAAGAGCTAAGTTATCTCGTCGTGGCAGTGCATTAGTTGACTTAACATGGGATGGCGCATCTGGTGAGTCAGTGGTGATCTATCGTGATGGCAATGCCATTGCAACAACCGCAAATGACGGTCGTTACCGCGATCGTTTCAGCGATGCTGCAGCATCAGTTGAGTACAAGGTTTGTGAGGCTGGCAGTAGCTTGTGTTCAGACCCTATCGTTGCGACTTTCTAACTAATCATTAGTTAACTTGTTTTTTGGCGGTCTCCGGGCCGCTTTTTTTATTGCTGTTAACTTTAACGATGAGTGAGTCGTTAGTTGAAAAAAGTAAATTATAAAAAATAAAGAAGTCACCTCGAACAACTTCAGGTTTTTGTGTTGATATTTACGAAACCCAGTATGCCTTCAATAACATCAGCGGCGATTGCTCACACTTGGTAGTGGTCAATATGATCGCGAGCGTAACTTGTCTCATGGTAAAGCAGCAGGTGATGTGACCCACACTGAATTGATCCAATGCATGGGTGAAAAATCTTTTAAATAATAATTTTAATAGATAAAACAGAGTCTAACAGTTCGATTTTTTATGAGCATATGGCGTTTCTAGGTTACCAAGGCTTGATATGGTATTTTTCTAAGATGGCTTGATATTGGCCAGATTGCTTGATGTTTTCTATCCCTTCGGCAAACTTATTTTGGTAGTTTTTCTCAAGATCTTTATGACTAAATCCAACATAGAGAGGCGTATAATGCCCTTCACTACCGGCAAACTTAATATCCTTCGAGTAGCCAAATATCTGCGCAGTGTGCTCTATCACATAGCGGTTTCCCAACAACACATCGACGCGATCTTTTTTGAGCAGGTTTAAATTGGTATTTAATGGTGATTCACCTGAAGCATGAAAAGTGATGGGACTTTGTTCTAGGTATTGATTTAATTCGTCACCATAGTCATATCCTAAAATACTGGCGACCGCTTTCTCCTCAAGATCAGCCAATGTTGAATATTGCCAGTTATTGGAAGTATGCACGTAAAAATCATTAGTATTCTGGCCTAATACTATATTGGAAGTTTGTAATTTACAGCGCTTAATAGACTCTGACGTGACTGCCAGCACGGCATGAATTCTATTCCTTTGTGCGAGCCGTAAGGCTCTTTTGAATGGAATGGTCTCAAACTTAGCCGTAACTCCCACCGTTAAAAATGCTTGCTGAGTGAGCTCGACTAAATATCCCGAATTGTCCGTGCAGATATAGGGGCACCAGATATCTGACGCGATAACAATCTGTTCTGCTTGGACAGGAAAGCTCAAACACAAAATGGTTATTAATTTAAGCTTCAAAATAATATCTGTAGCACTTTTGTATGAAAAATTATTTTGCAGTCTAGCAAATAAAAGCTTAAGACGCAGGTAAATTAACGAGGTCTAATTTACATGGCGCTAGATGCTCTGCTTGAGAGGGGATAAAGCGTTTCACACTGAGGTTGAATTTAGTGACAGGTTTTCCGCCTAACATCATTCTGTCATGTTATCAGAGCACTATGCTCTCTCGGATCAACTTAAATATACCATTTCGAGGTTATGGTTAAGCTACTGATATAAAGTTATTTTTTATTTTTAATCGCATTATTACAATTTATTCTCTGATAAAAACTTGAATAACGACGGCTTTGAACTAAATTCGATTATAGCAATAAAAAGCATGAAATGTTTTTCAAATTATTGATGATAAACCTATAAGTTCTACTACTGAAATATAGACAGTAACGGTAAACATAAGGCTAACACCTCAGTGGTATGTCATTGAGTAAACCGAAGTAAATGAAAGCAATATTTACTTTATATCTTTTGGGTATGTGTTGATTCAAGGGCATTGGCATCGATGTATAATTCATCAAAAAAACCAGTTTGGTACGGTGAACTGATCACCTCACGTGGTAATACAGTCGTCATTTATGACACACAATTTCCCGAGGCTCCGGCGGGTAGAGTCTACTTTTATAACACGACGCGTGACGCTATTATTGAGTATGAGGAAGGGATTGTTAAACCTCATTTGCATGAGCTATCGGCTGCGGCATTAGCGACCGCGGAAGCCAATTACGGAGCTGCGTGGAATGTTGCTCGAGAAGCATTTATGGAGAAGCATTCGGGCTGGGTAGAAGCGAATAATCCTAAGGCAAGCGTGACTAAAAAACCAAAACTTGAACCCATTATTGAGCCAGAAGCAGAGTTAGAGACTGAATCAACTAATGACGAAGATTTTGATCGTGGTTGGTCAAATGATGATTTGGATGACTAACATCATACGCCTAACGAGAAACAGCACTTTAGCGATATTTCTTAAGCTTCGCTATCAAATTGATAACGGCTGATATGATGATAAATTTCGCCTGGTCTCGTTAAGCCGTCACCTGCGATTTCGGGTTGGTTAGGCGCATCTGGTATTTGTTGAGGCTCTAAACATACGGCTTGATATTGCGATAACCGTTGTTGGTTTTTTCCTATCGTACCCTGCAAAAAGTTAGCGCCGTAGACCTGAACGCTCGGCTGGTTAGTGTAGAGGGTCATACCACGGCCACTTCCTACTGAACTCAAACGGCCAAATCTTTGCAGCTGCGGTTCGGTTTGGGGTAATAAGTAACAATGATCAATCCCTGAGGTGGCAGTAAACGCTTCTGCACCTATAAACGACTGTAACAGTGTGGCTTGATGCAGATCGAGGGCACTATTGACGGTTTCACAAATTTGAGTGGGTACACCAACATCATTCATCGCCAGATACAGGTTTGAGTCTACTTGCAGAGCGTGTTGTAAACTGCTGTTGCTGCCGTCTAAGTTAAAGTAACTATGCTGTGTGAGGCTTATTGGACAGGTTTTATCGGTACTTGCTAGCATCTCTATGTAGAGATTATTTCCCACAAGGCGATAGTCTAATTGAACAGTGCACTTGCCGGGAAAACCCATGTCGCCATCGGGACTCACCAAGCTTAAGCGAACCCCATCCGGCAGTTGGCCTAAATGCCAGTGTTTACGATTAAAACCCTCTTTACCACCATGTAGACAATTGCTCGCTTGATTGATATCAAGTTGATATTGCTGTCCATCTGCTGAGAATTGACCGTGGGCAATGCGGTTGGCATAGCGCCCTGCAATAGCGCCTAGATGTGCATCTTGCGCTAAATAGTCACTGACCGAGTCACAACCTAAAACGATATTGCCGCGCTCGCCATCTCGGTCTGGGGTCCACAATGAGCGAATGATGCCGCCTAAGCTCATAACCTCTAACGCGAGGGTGCCGTTGTCAATGATAACCCGTTCAATTTGGCCCCCGCGAGGATCGCTCCAAGGGTCTAGAGGGCGAAAGCGTACCATGGTTCATCCTTGTTAAAAACGAAGTATTACAGCGTGCTATGTTGCGGTTAATATTCTGATTTAGCGAGATTTATACGTATCAATCTCGCCAGCGGTTAGCGCCTAATTACTGTGCTAATTGTTGAGCTCGTTAGCCTGTTAGTTATCGAGTCGCTTAGCACCATCAGATGCTGAACATAAATAGATAGTGGCTTCTATGCCTGTTTTATCCAAATATTGTTGTTCAACGATTTCGACGACAGCATCGGTCAATTCATGATCGACCAAGGCGACGACACAGCCACCAAAACCGCCGCCAGTCATACGTACACCGCCTTTTTCGCCGATGACACTCGATACTATCTCAACCAGAAAATCAATTTCAGGTACGGTGATTTCAAAATCATCACGCATAGAGATATGTGACTCGGCCATTAATGTGCTTAACTGCGAAATATTACCGGACTCTAGCGCCCACGCGGCATTTTGAGTACGACGGTTCTCGGTAATGACATGTTTAGCACGTCGGTAATTGGCATCGCTGAGCTGGTCTTTTGCCGCTTCAAGGTCGGCGAGTTCAAGGTGACGTAGCGAGTCTAGTTGGAAGTGTGCTGCCACTTGTTCACATTGTTCACGGCGCAGGTTGTACTCCGACTCAACCAGACCCCGTTTAACATTAGAGTTGATAATAATCAGACTTAAATTTTCGGGGATACTGACAGCCTCGCTATCGAGATCAAGGCAATCGATTAATAATGCGTGATCTTGCTGACCAAGCGCACTGATCATTTGATCCATGATGCCGCATGCACAACCCACGTAGTGATTTTCACCACGCTGAGCCAATTGGGCAATGGCCAGAGGTGACAGTTGTATTTGGTTAGCGTCATTAATCGCTGTCCCAAAAGCAATCTCTAGCGCGGCAGAAGAGGAGAGGCCAGCACCGAGAGGCACGTTACTCACAATCGCTAAGTCCATCCCTTTGGTTGCGAGGCCTGATATTGCCATAGCCGAGCTAAAGCCTTTAAGGTAATCGGCCCATTCAGGTGATTCTGGTCTATTACCCTCTTCTCCGAAGGTCCACTCTTTCATCTCGCCAGGAAAGGCATCAGAAACTGCGCGAAATTGACTATCTTCACGACGTTTTATAGCAATGATGGTGTGAAAGTTTATCGCTGCTGGCAACACAAAACCGTCATTGTAATCGGTATGTTCGCCTATTAAATTGACTCTTCCGGGAGCAAAATAGAGCGTATCAGCTAAGGTGCCGAACGTTTGTACAAAAAGTTTATTGGCTCGTTGAGCTGGATTGGACATGGTTTACTTTTCCGAAAGTTGTCATTCTGTTGAAAGCAATATCTGCTTTAGCTTATTAATAACCGTTTAATGCTTAACAAGCTGTTTGAGCCTAGCGGTCTTTGTGGCGATATAAAGTTACTTGCTATTGAAAGTGAATAAACCATTTACTGCATTACTCTGCCCGTGAGCTGTAATGTTTATTTACACTTCATCAGCTTTATATCACGACTTTACCTGATATGTAACTGAGTTTTTATTGATTTTCATAGTGAACTTCGGACTGAGCTCTTAGGAGGCTTGCGGCTTGTTCAGGCGTTAGGTCTCGCTGGCTTTCAGCTAGCATCTCGTAACCCACCATAAATTTCTTTACATCGGCACTGCGCAATAGAGGAGGGTATATATGTCCATGCAACTGCCATTCAGGATGAATCTGTTGGTCAAATGGGGCTCCATGCCAGCCCATGGAGTAGGGGAAACTGGTGTTGAATAAGTTGTCGTACCGTGTCATTAACGACTTCATTATGGCCGCTAAGGAACCTTGTTGACGGGTCGTTATCTTGTCTAAGTGAGACACCTCAAAACGCGGTAGAATCAGAGTTTCAAATGGCCAAACCGCCCACCAAGGCACCACCACTAGCCAGTCATCATTACTTATGACTACACGCTCCGCGTTGACGATTTCTTTGTTGGCATAGTCGAGTAACATTGGACGTTGGTGGTTTTGATAATAGGCTAATTGAGTGCGTGATTCTGTGACGGCCTCGTTAGGCAACTTGCTTACCGCCCATATTTGGCCATGGGGATGCGGATTGGAGCACCCCATGGCTGCGCCTTTATTTTCAAATGCTTGCACCCAAGGATAGTGTTTGCCTAGCTCACTGACTTCCTTGGCGAGGCATTCAAATACTGCGCTAAGTTGTGCAATAGAAAGCTTAGGCAGAGTTTGACTATGATCGGCAGAGAAGCAGATAACCCGACTGGTGCCAGTCACAGATTGCAAAGTAAAAAGTGGATCATCTTGCTGTGCGGGGGGCGTATCTGATGTGAGCGCTGCAAAATCGTTCGTAAATACAAACGGTGAGCTATATTCTGGATTTTGTTCACCACTTATTCTTTTGTTTCCAGGGCAAAGATAGCATTCAGAATCGTATTTGCTGGTGGTTGCCACCGTGGTTGATTCCCTTTGTCCTTGCCAAGGACGTTTTGCTCGATGTGGGGAAACCAATACCCACTGCTCGGTTAGCGGGTTAAAACGTCTGTGGGGGTGGTCATCACGATCAAACATCTCACTAATCCTTTATATTATGTTTTTAACAGGGGCAGTAATGCACAGCCCCTGCGATTCTTTTTGCCTATGAGTTAGCCGTCAGCGGAGTGATGTCTGTTTGCGCTGAGAACACAAATCGACTTAAAAACAGTGTCATTGAAATAGTGACAACGAGAGTGATGGCCATCATGTGGATAAAGTGGAATGGGCTCCAAATAAAGGTAAACACCGCATAAACCAACACCC
Organism: Shewanella gelidimarina; assembly: GCF_023283945.1. Classification (GTDB taxonomy): domain Bacteria; phylum Pseudomonadota; class Gammaproteobacteria; order Enterobacterales; family Shewanellaceae; genus Shewanella; species Shewanella gelidimarina. The sequence continues at coordinate 46,092 of NZ_JAKIKW010000004.1, forward strand.
CAAATACTAAACCGACTTTAATCGCCTTGGCACTGACATTCTTAAACACCAGCGCACAGATAAATGCCGCCAACACTGGCATGGAGTACAAGCCATTAAGCTGTTGCAGCAAAGAGATAATGCTCTTAGATTCTGCAAATACAGGCACCAATGCCACCGATATTAGGGTAAAGACGAGAGCAACCCGAGTCCCAATTTTTTTCACATTAGCGTTTGGGTTGATATAATTTTGGTGGATGTCGCAGGTATACAATGCGGCTGCTGAGTTCAAACATGAATTGAATGAGCTCAATACCGCACCTGCCATTACGGCGGCAAATGCGCCAGACATCCAACTTGGTAGTATATCGCCGACTAATCTACCGTAGGCCACATCACCTACGTCTCCGTATAGTTTGTAAGCCACAATGCCGGGTAACACGACGATAATTGGAATGATCAGTTTCATCACGACGGCTGCATAGAGGCCTTTTTGGGCTTCTTCGACAGACTTTGCCGCTAATGCCCGCTGGGTGATCACCATATTGGTACCCCAATAGAATATTTGAATAAAGATCATGCCGGTCAGCAAGGTATGCCATGGAATATCAGATTGGTTATCACCGATCAGTGTCAGTCGCTCAATGGGGACACCAGAGAGATCCCAGTTGACGGCGTTTAATGCGAGATAAGACACCACAATACCCATGAGTATCAAGCCAATGCCATTTAAACTATCGGATATCGCAATCGCGCGTAGCCCGCCGAAAATGGCATAGATGGCTCCCACAATGGCAAAAATAATGGCTAGAGCGATGACTGAAATGGATAAGCCAAACATAGACTTCATAAACAGTGAACCGGTATAAAGCACCACAGGAAGCAAGATAAAGGCATAGCCAAGCATAAACAGCACAGAGACCATTGCGCGGATCCCTTTGTCATTGTACTTACGCTCAAGTAACTCGGTCGTAGTGGTGCAGTTGTATTTGTAGTAGATGGGGATCAGCCACTTAGCGAGAATGATTAAGCCAATTGCTGCGGAAATTTCCCACCAGGCAATCAATAGCGTTTGTGCGCCATTCATGCCCACAATCTGCTCGGCACTGATATTGGTCATCATGAGTGAGCCAGCCACGACGAACCAGCTTAAGCCGCCGCCAGCAAGAAAGTAGTCTTTACTGTCGCTGCTACTCCGCACTATTTTACGGCACTTCAGATAAGTGATTAGGCCGACTAATGCTGTTAACCCCAAAAATATGACCAGCTGAATAACTTGTTCCATGTCTATCCTTTATTATCAATATCTTCACCCTAGGTCCAATTAATAACTGACTTTAGGTTCGAATTATTCCCTGTGATTAAGGTTTTGTTCTTGCTTGGTGTTGAATGTCACTGTTAGCAGCCACAGGCTCAATACTAAAATTGAACTGCATCGGCTGGGCCTTAATGCGATAAGGCTGATGAACTTGCCTGCCCCATGACGTGTCCCCACCTACGCCCATCTGCTTATAATCAATATTCCAAGTGACAAAATCCCGAATAGGGATCTCTGCGCCATGGTTAGCGGTTACGGGCACCAGTCCTGATGCTGAACCTGAGGCATCGCCTTGTCTAAAGTCGATATCAGCTTGGGCAAAAGGCCACAGACTGGTTTGTAATGTTTTGCTTGAGTAACTCGCTTTTGCCAGCAAGCCATTACCGTTAGCATCCGTTACCGCCACATAGCGTACGTCGGTTCTTTGGCCCGTTTCTTGGGGGCGAGAATAGCGGTGAAAGGTGTTATCAATGGGCAGAGCAAACCAACTCACAGGGTTGCCTGACTTTCTATCGGCATAGGTCTCTTCAGGACCACGGCCAAAGTAATGCATAAAGCGCTGACTGAAAGGCAACTGTGTTTGAAAGCCAAAGCGCGGTAGATCGGCAAGCTCAATATCGCCTGGAATGAATTTGCTCTGTACTAGCAGCTGTTTATCAGTGCTGATTTGGTAGCGGGTACTCAGTGTGAAATCGAGCGAAGGATGCTGCTGTATCACCTCAATGCTGTATGGATCACTGCGTTTAATCGAAATCAGTATCAGCTCTTGAGCGGCATCTTGCCATGCGCCAGCCCACTTAGGCATTTGGTTACCTAAGTCGTTGTCAGTAGGGGCGCGCCAAAAGTTAGCCATTAATGGCGCGGTTAATTGCGATTGGCTATTTTGCTTAATATCGGTGAGCCAACCGGTTTTTTTGGAGATTAAATAGCGTGTCTCATTGCTGCCTAATTGCCAAAATTGGTCATGTTCAGTGATGACTTGAGCTAAGGTTTGCGCCTTAGTGGTTGCTTGTTGCAGTGAAAATTGGGCAAAAGCGATGCGATGGTCGGTGGGCAGCATGGGTTGTGGCTTATCAACGAGTACCTCTAATAACACAAGGTATTCATGCTGTTTATTGAAGCGCGAGCGGTCAATGGGCAAAGTGACGAGTTTAGATTGCCCCGCTTTAACCATAGGCACCGCCATTACGCCGCTGCTAAACTCACTACCATCTTGCTCAACAGTCCATTTTAAACGCAGCCCTTGAGTGTCTATAAAGTCATAGCGATTTTCGAGCTCGAAGCTCATTGTCTTCGTCGCGGCTACAAATTGATTGAAACGCAGTGGTTGGTAGACCTTTTTGACTTCACTGAGGTGCGGGTGTGGATTGCGATCGGGATCCACCAGACCATTATTGAGAAAATTACCATCGGTTGGCATATCAGGATGATAATCTTTGCCATAAGCCCAATAACGCTGGCCGTTTTTGTTGCTGAACGCCAAAGACTGATCAACCCAGTCCCAAATAAAGCCGCCTTGTAGCTGCGGGTAGCGTTCAATCACATCCCAATAGTCCTGTAGATTACCCACTGAATTACCCATAGCATGAGCATATTCGATCATTATCAGCGGGCGATCTGTATGTTCCTTGGCATATTTTGTCAGCCGTTCAATGGACGGATACATAGGGGCGACAATATCGGTATAGGCATGTTGTCCCGCGGGCTCATATTGCACTGGACGACTCGGATCGCGCTGTTTCACCCAATCGTATAGTGCTGCGAATAAAGTGCCTTCGCCGGCTTCGTTGCCCAAAGACCAGATGATAATCGAAGCATGGTTCTTATCTCGTTCGACCATGCGCTTTACCCGTGCTTTATGGGCGGGTAGCCAGTTCATGTCATTACCTAGCTGCGTGCTCTCATCAATCGCCAGAGGGTGAGATTCGATATTGGCTTCATCAATGACATACAGCCCATATTTGTCGGTTAAGTTGAGCCAATAAGGGTCGTTAGGATAGTGGCTGGAGCGCACAGCATTAATATTATTTTGCTTCATTAAGCGGATGTCAGTTTCCATGCTGGCACGGCTGACAACATGGCCATGGTCTGGATCAGTTTCATGCCTATCGACACCGCGGATGGTAATGGCCTTATTGTTAACTAACAGCTGACCTGATTTTATCTCGACGCGGCGAAAGCCTACTTTTTGACTGCTTGCTTGTAGGATCTGTCCGTCAGCCGTTTTAAGGCTCACTAGCAGTTGATAGAGTGCCGGTGTTTCGGCGCTCCAAAGGTTGGGCTGCTGCACTTTGAAATCAATAATTTGGTTATGATGTTCATTAAATGCTGAGACAGCTTGATTGCCTTGTTCGATGCTAATGCCTTGTGGGGAAATCAGTTGATAGTGAAGGCTGAGCTGCTGCGCCTCTATGGCCGCTTTTGCATGGTTATTAAGTTTAATGTTAATAGCCATATTGGCGTTAGAGAGATCAGGACTGAGTGTGTAGCTGGCATCAATATCAGAAATACGTTGTTTCTCGGTGGCGTAAAGATAGACATCTCGTTCAATGCCACTGACGCGTAACATGTCTTGGCTTTCAAGGTAGCTGGCATCGCTCCAGCGTATTATTTGCAGCGCAATGAGATTGTCACCCTGCTGAAGGTAGGGGGTAAGATCAAATTCAGCTGGGGTTTTAGCACCTTGGCTATACCCGACTTCAACGCCATTAATATGCGCACTTAATGCCGAACGTGCAGCACCAATATGCAAGAATACCTGTTTGTGTTGCCAAGCCTTAGGCAGCTCAAATTGACGTCGGTAGCTGCCTGTCGGGTTATGCTCTTCGGGAGCATCTGGCCAAGTGGTAGTAAAAGGGTAACGCTCATCTAAGTAGATGGCGTGACCAAAGCCTTGAGTTTCCCAATTACCCGGCACCAGAATGCTTTGCCAATCCTCTAGGTTAGCGTTTATTTGTGCAAAATCCACGGGGGTTGAGAAGGGGTTCTTGGCGTAATGAAATTGCCAACGGCCATTAAGATCGAGGAAGTTACTACTGGCTTTGTAATCATCATCGAGTGCTTTTGAGATTGATGAATAAGCAAAAAAACTGGCGTGGGGAGCTTGTTTGTTTTGTTCGAAAACAAGGTGGTCTTGCCATCGCTCAGCTTGAGCTTGTGAGAATGGGCTCACTAGGCTTAGCATCATTAACCCAATCAACTTAGCGTAAAAATATTGTGTGCTTGGCTGACGAGTTGAGGCTATAAACGCTTGATTGTTATTTTTGGTTGGCATCGTATGTTGTTTGGCATTATTTTTATTGTGCCAAACAACATACGTGATAGCGGGAATAATGTATACAATATATCTAGCGGTATACTTTATTAGCCTGTAAAGGTGAGTTAACGGTCACTTCGAGGATGATTCACAGCTTCGGGGTGATCAGGTGCTGCGCCCTGAGGGCTGAGCAACTCTTTGACCACATGATCAACAAAACCCGCACCCGCCGCTTCGTATAGGTTATAAACACTGTGCACACCTGATGCACTCAGGACATCAGCATCTTCTTTATACTGCACGATAGCACTCAGTTTACCTTGGTAATCTAAGCGCTTAAGCTGCTCAACGGCAAATAGGTTACCTACGTGGTGCGGCATCGCCAATAGCACTAGTTCTAGATTCGGGGCTTTATCCAGTTTCTCCCAAAAGTCGGTATCAGAGGCATCCCCTTGAACCACATTACGCCCTTGTTGGTGGTGAAAGTCGACCAACTCTTGCTTGTGTTCAATGCCAAGGATTTCACCCTCATATTGCACTCTTAACTCGTCATATGCACCGGAACCAATTCGGCCCATGCCTAGAATAAGAAATCTTGGATTACCTACGAGGATAGGACGGTCTTCTGGATGTAACGGGTGTTTCTCTAGTCGTTGTAATCGACGTTGGTATTTTTGATAAAGTCGATTAGCAGCAATATTTAGCGGTGCAGAAAACAAAAAACTAAAACTTAACGCAACGGCCAAAATGACCATCCATTGCGATGGCAACCAGCCTTTTGAGGTGGCGACAGCAGCAACAATTAAGCCAAACTCACTGTAATTACCTAGGCTAAAGGAGGTTAGTAGCGAGGTGCGTGAACGCAATTTAAAGTGCGTTAACAGATAGAGGAATAACATGATTTTTATCGGTACCACGAGTACCAATATCGCCGCTAAGCCGATATCTGAGAAGGAGGGGAGACCATTGAGACCCACGGTAAGGAAAAAGGCGACTAAGAAGAGTTCTTTAAAGTAAAACAGTGATTTTGCCAGCTCTGATGACTTTGGGTGTCCCGCCAATAGAATACCAATAACCAGCGCGCCGAGATCTGGCTTTAGACCGACTATTTCAAATAACCATGCGCCCAGCACTAACGCCATGACTAAGCCGAAAAGAACCAGCAGTTCACCGTGGCCAACGCGGTCAAATAACTTGTAAATTAGCGGTCTTGCTAAGGGAAGTAACAACAAGCCTAGCGCCCAATATGAGGGGATATCTCCTTTAGAAATTGTTAAAAAAGCCACGGCAAAGATATCTTGCATAATCAAGATACCAATCGCAACGCGTCCATAAAGGGATTCCATATCACCTTTATCTTCTAAGATTTTTACTGCAAGAATGGTACTCGAAAAACTCAAGGCAAATGCCAACAACCCGAGCTGGTTGAGTCCAAGACCTGTTAGCTGCTCTAAGCCCAATAATCCTAAGAGTTTTAACAGTGGAATGAAAAATAGCATGGAGCCAAGCAGGTGCAGGCTGGAGCCAGCCCAAACTTCTACTTTAAATAAACTGCGAATATCCAGTTTAAGGCCAATGGCAAACAAGAGTAGGGTGACGCCCAAGTTAGCCAATTGTTCTAACATGGGTAGGCTGGATTCTTCAATCCCAAACAGAAACAACACAAATCCCGCTACTAAATAGCCGATCAATGGGGGCAGTCCCACACGGCTAACTAACATGCCGCAGGCTAAGGTGATAATGAGTATCGCGGGTTCCATGGTGCTCCTTGCAAAAGGGTATATTAATGCATCATTGTACTAGAACTTTATGACATCGGACTGAAATTTAACAATTATTTTATTGCGAGTTATCAGTGTTGTTTTACTGCTAAATGCAAGGGGGTAATGGGGTAAGTAAAAATTGAAATGCAAATTATGGATATAAAAAAGCCTCTGTCGAATGCACAAATGAAGGGCATTTCAATACAGAGGCTTAAGCTTGTGCCGTAGGTGACTAAATCACCCGTGCATCACGATTACTTCACAAGATGATCTAGATGTTCTGCGAAAGCTTTAGGGCGCATAAAACCAGTGACTCTTAAGTCGTCTCTTATGGCGCCGCTTTCATCGAACATGAGCAATGTTGGTAAGCCTAAAACGTCGTAATACTCTAGTAGGGCAACATCGATATCATCGCTTTTAGTGACGTCAGCTTGTAGCAGTACCATCTTGTCCATACGTGCCATTACTGCAGTATCTTTGAAGGTGATAGCCTCAAATTCCTTACAAGCAACACACCAGTCAGCGTAGAGATCTAACATCACTGTTTTGCCTTGTGCTGAAGCAGCTGCAATCTCACTGTCGAGATCTTCAAGCGACTTAATACGCTTAAATGTATGGCTTTGCTGCGCTGAAGTTAGGTTAGCGTTGGCATGAGACGTAAAGCCAAAATGATTCATAACAGCTTGCATACCATAGGAGAAACTCCCAAGGAAAATAAGCAACAGTAGTACTGCTCGGGTGGTTTGTTTCCAGCTAAATTCCGTTAGCTTATTTTGATGCATTAGGTAACCGACAAAAACAACGCCCCAAAGTGACCATAAGACATCGGAGATAAAGTCTGGCCAAATTCGCCCTAGCATGACGATAGAGACCGCAATCAGTAGGAAACCAAAAATGGTCTTGATGATATCCATCCAGCGCCCGGCTCTTGGTAGGATTTTTCCGCCAGAGGTACCAATAATAAGCAGCGGTATGCCCATGCCCATGCTCAACACATATAGTGCTAAGAAGCCTTGTAGTAGATCGCCAGTTTGTGCCACATAAATGAGTGCACCTGACAGTGGCGCAGTGGTACAAGGCGAGGCGACCAATCCTGAGATAACGCCCATCAAGAACACACCAATGACGTTGCCGCCTTTTTGGCTATTCGATATTGAATTCATCTTCTCTTGCCACTTCGATGGCAGTTTAAGATCGTACAAGCCAAACATTGATAAGCTTAAAACGAAGAATAATATCGCCAGCACAATCAGTACAGCAGGGTGCTGCAGCGCCGCTTGATATTTCATACCGGCGGAGGCAACAACAAGCCCAACTAGCGAGTAGGTGATTGCCATACCTTGGACATAAACCATCGACAAGCCAAAGGCTTTAGCGGTAGAGAGCTTTTCTCCTTGGCCGACAATGATGCCTGACAAAATGGGATACATCGGGAACACACACGGCGTTAATGCCAGTCCAATGCCCAAACCAAAGAAGATCACCAAGGTCCAAATAAGGCTGTCGCCTGCAAGCATCTGGCTTAAGCTATCTTGTTGTGTAATTGGGGCAGCGTCGGTATCGCTAGCCGCAGTGGCCTGGCTACCGGGGAGATCGAGTATGCCGTCATTGGCACTAACATCGGTTAGCACTGCGGTGCGCTTGGTCGGTGGGAAGCAGAGCTTACCTTCGGCGCAACCCATAAAGGTGACGTTGAGTGTGTCTCCCGCCGCCGCTTCTTTTATGGCAACCGGCATTTCGACATAAGAGTAATAAACTTCTTGCTCGCCAAAGTACTCATCATTGTGAGACTTACCTTTAGGCAGCGCTATTTCGCCCAGTACTGCGCCATCAGCTTCAAACTTGAGTTTGTCGCGGTACATGTAGTAGCCGTCGGCAATAACCCAGCTAATTTTGACTTTATCGCCTTCCTGTTTAAAGTCGAAAACAAATGCTTGATCAACAGGCATCAGCTCTGGTTCGCCGTCTAAAAAGGAGAATTTATTAGTATTGAAAATATTTTCGGCATACGCTAATGGACTAAGCAGTAGCAGAGAGGCTACAAAAAGAGTAATGATTTTTTTCATGGTTGTGTGGTTTCTTTTATCCAATCAAAATAGGCTGGCAATCCCTGTGTTACAGGTACTGCTATTAGCTCGGGAACATCGTAGGGATGCAGTTCCAATACTGCAGTTTCAATCGCTGCGTAGTGCTTGGCGAGACACTTAATCTGTAAACAGAACTCTTTTTCTTCACAAATTTCACCTTGCCATTCATATACGGATGTCATCAAGGATGAGATCTGTACACATGCAGCAAGTTTGCCCTGTACTAGCGTGTGAGCTAAAGATTTAGCCAACGCTTCGTCTGGGCTGGTGGTCATTACCAGTAAGAATTCATTGTCCATTAAACACATCTTTCCTGTTGATGGCTTGCTCAATGTGCACTGCACAGATTAAACCTGCTTTAAGGTTATTGAGGTAAGCTTGTTGCTGCGATTACCACTAACGGTACTTTACGTGTTTTGCCTAATGCATGCATTAAGGCATTGCTAAAATAGTGATACCAGTAGTTTTTGCTTACAAATGCTTAGGCATTTCAGCTGAAACACTAGCGATTCACCTGTTTATTGTCATAATTCAACCCTGTATTAGGCGAGAGTTGGCTATGCGACTTGAAAATAGACCGACTAACCCCAATTTAGTTTTCATCACCACAAAAAAATGTGAGGTCAGTGTGTTTTTTATTTTGTTAATAATTTTTGTTTTAGTGCCTGTAATGGAGCTATCTGTACTGATCCGAGTGGGTGAAGCCTTCGGCAGTTGGACCACCGTGGGATTGGTTATTTTTACCGCCGTTGTAGGCGTGTCGTTAGTGCGAAGTCAAGGTATTAGCACCTTGATGCAAGTACAACAAAAGATGGCTCGTGGCGAAGCGCCAGGGCAGGAAATTGTTGAGGGAATGATGTTAGCGGTCGCGGGGCTACTGTTGCTTATTCCCGGTTTTGTAACCGACTTTCTTGGCTTGATTTTGTTAACCCCCTTTACTCGAATTCCTGTCGCGGGTTATTTCTACAAGCGGATGCAGCTTAAAGTTAAAGCCAATGGCGGCTTTCAGAGCGGTTTTGGTCCAGGCGCTGGTATGGGCGGCCAAGGCAATCCATTTGGTCAGCAAGGTGGCCAGCCACCCTTTGATGATAACAACACTTTTGATGGTGACTTTGAACGCAAAGTGGATCCTAGTGATAAGCGCCCTGAAACCCACCAAGTCGAAAGTGCACTTGATGAGGACGACAAACATCCAGCTGATAAAGCAGAGCCTAAATCTAAACCAGAACCTAAATCTAAACCATAGCGTTAGCCCTGTTTCGGATTTCGCGGATAAAAGAGATCCGGTTTACGTTCTACATGGTTAAATTTTCGGGTGTTTTTATAGGGAAGTTTCATAAATCCTGACACCCCTTTGCCTTGTATTTTATCGACATGACTTAAAATGCGGTCTAAACAGCCGCGAAACGCCGCTTGTTTTCTTGGGTTAAGCAAGCGTAAGTAGCTGTGGATCTTCATGTGGTTAGGCAGTGCTTCGAAGATGATGCAGCCGGTATGATGGATCTGGTTGATTATCGCAAGTTCAGTCATGATCTCTTTTGGAAGTTCTAAATTTTCCTCTGGATCGCGACCATCTTCAAAGTAAGAGTGCAGTCTGGAGCGATCTTCCAAAGAGGGCACATCACCGACTTCAAAAGGGAGCTGTTGTTCGCACCCCATGATAAAGGGTTGCTGACTGTCTTCCCGCTCAATATGCAGAGTATCTCTGGCGTTAAAGAAACAGGCTTTAAATACCCCGATACGGTGAATGCCGCAGGCCAGAGTGACCATGTTATTGACCGATATTGTTAACGCTTTCTTCTGACTTTCATTATATAACGCAAGATTAGAATCAATAAATACCCCGTTTTCTCGCCAATGAATAGCCAAGCCACCGACGATGTCATATTGCGCTAATCGACCAACTGCGGCGATAAACCCTTTTTCAGTATCGCCCATACCTGCCATAAAGTTACGGTAGTATTTCTCTAACTGTAGATCATCCATTTTGGCGATGGGGTCATCCGCGTTGTGCTCTTTTAGAAAGGCTTTACGTGAGCTATAGCTTACCGTTTCAACTTCTTTATTGCTCGCCAATACCCAGACAGGGATCTCAGCGATAAGCGGCCCTGTATTGATTTCTGGCAGGTGCATTCTATGGCTATGAGCCATGCTTTTGACAAAGTAATCACCCGCTTTCTTTCGTTGAATAGGATCTTCACTCAACATGCCATCCAGCGTTTTGGCAAGTTCAACGGGTAAGCCAATGCTGGTGGCGGGAATGACTTTACTGCCAAAGCGACTGGCTTGACCGGAGGCTAATGCATAGAGTGTTGCAGCGACGCCTTGCTCATCAAATCGTGGACTCGACAGCGCGCCATTCAATTGCTCTTCACCGATAAAATACACGTCACCCATACGAGCATTAGTATGTTGATGATCGCTTGACATTAAGTCCATTACATTGCCGTTTACGGGATTACCGTCATTGTCGCGCTGGGCAAATACCGCAGAGCCCCAATCAATTAAAGACAGATGTTGGCTTTTCAGATCATAAACCAGATTTGACGGTTTAATATCGCCATGGATAAGCGGTCGGCCGTTATGTAAATACTTGAGGATCGCCGCTAATTGGCGTGCAATGTTCATTACTATTGCCACAGGCAGGGCGCCAATACGTAAACAGAGTTGCTCTAAGTCCTCTCCTGGTGCTCTGGCCATCACCAGAATACCTTGCTTACCCACATGCTGAAATTTGATTGCTGGGGGCACATTGGGATGGATGACCTGAGAGAGCATAAATGCTTCCTCTTCAAGCCTATCCTGCACATGCTGCGGTAGCGTTAAGCGAGAGAATTTAAACACATGGGCCTGACCTTGTGCGTTAACCCCGGCAAATACAAAGCCATAAGCACCTTTACCCACTAACTCGAACTCTTCATAGCCGAGCTTACTGAGTTGCTGCTTACAGAGTCTTATCCACGCGCGATGCTTGCGTGCATCATTCGCTGCAAGCAGATAGATCGATTGCTCTTCAGATATATAAAAGTGCTGTAGTTCGGGCGTTTGCAATGCTCACTCCTTGTTATACCAATTCCCACTGAATGAACAGATACTTAATGCAATTGATATTAATGCTCCTTATTAAATCAACATTAGCCGCGATAGTCCAAGCTGATTGAATCAGATGAAAAAATTTGCTGTTTAAAAGGGAGGAGTCAGTCACACCTAACTAATTATTTCGGAAGAGATATTGATGTACATCAATTCTGTAACAATAAGAGAAAGGTAATCTTGAAGTCAGTACTAATATGGAAGATATAAACTTAATTGAGTAAGTGCAATCTGCACAAAGGTGATTATATGTCAGGGTTAGATAAGTCGCGGTTGATCGAGTTACTCGAGTATCCTAGGCAGCGTATTCTTCAGTCGATGGAGTTGAATCAATGTCCACATGCGGGATTTTTTAATCATACCGACATGCGGTGCATCAATTGTCATCAAGGGATGGAATGCACGTGGATGAATCACAATGATGAAACCATAGCTGTCGATCAAAAAACCGAAGAAGAGATTAAGCAGCAGTTACTCGTCGCTGTCGATTTTATTGATTCGAGCCTAAGTCCACACCATTTGTCTCGTCGTCATTGTGAATGTGAAAACTGCACCTGGCTTAAAAATGTACAAAAAGCGTTAAATATTTCTGCTAAATAATCAGCTTTGTTTTCCTTTTGCTAATCTAGAGTGTTGGCTTTAAAGTATAGGTAAGCGTGGTATACCAAACTTGAAATATCGCTAGGCGGTGGTTTCCCTTCTGTTTTACGATAAATATATCAAGTCTTAGGATATACCCTATTTAATACTTTAGGACCTTCGCTATGCAACCAAGCTTTTGGCACGACAAATGGGATGCCCAACAAATCGGGTTTCATCTCAGTGCCGTAAACCCGTTATTAATTCAGTATTGGCCCCAGTTGCACCTAGCCGCAAGCGCCCAAGTGTTTGTGCCTTTGTGTGGTAAATCTTTAGACATGTGTTTTTTAGCTGAACAAGGCCATGATGTGCTGGCTTGTGAGTTAAATGACCTGGCAGTATCGCAGTTTTATCAAGATAATGACCTACCTTATAGTGTCGATAAAACGGCTGAACATCAGCGTTACCACACCGAACAGATCACTATCTATCAAGGTGATATTTTTACTTTGCACAGTGCAGAAATGGCAAACACCGTAGCTTTTTATGATAGAGCGGCGTTAATCGCTTGGCCTGAAGAGATGCGAGTTAACTATGCAAAGCAACTTGCTCACTTGATCCCTATTGGGAGTGTTGGGCTATTAATTACCTTAGATTACCCGCAAGCAGAGCTTAATGGTCCGCCATTTGCGGTATCGAATGGTTGGGTCATGGCAAACATGAGTGATAAGTTTGAGATTGAATGTTTAGCGACAAATGATGTGTTAAGTGACAACCCACGCTTCGTGAAAAAGCAGGTGTCTTCGTTAACTGAGTCGGTTTATAAGTTAACGAGAAAAGGGTAGGAGGCGATTAAGAGCCGGTAGAAGCCGAACAAAGACGGTAGAAGCTGATTAAAGCCGAACAAAGTAGAAGCCGAACTAAGACGATAGGAGCCGATTAAGAGTCGATTAAAGACGGTAGAAGCCGGAAAAGATAGTCGTTGATCATCTTTTATCTTTTGTTTTTTACCGTAAGCGAAGCGTTCCGTAAGTGAGCCTGTGAACGTTCTGTAATCTTTAATCTTTAATCTTTAATCTTTAATCTTTAATCTTTAATCTTTAATCTTTAATCTTTAATCTTTAATCTTTAGCGCAACGTTCGTCTTGGCACTTTTCGTCGCGACTCTTAGCCATTAAAAAAGCGACCTAAAAGGTCGCTTTTTTGCTTTCAATCGTTAGGGAGTCTTAAGACTCAATCGATTAGAAGTTGTAACGAACACCAACAGTGAAGATATTGTCATCTTCTAGGTCATCTTTACGAGCTAGAGTGCTGTAATCACCTTCGTACATAGCGTAATGGCCATATACCATAGTTGACTTAGAAACCTTGTAGTCAGCACCGATAGTGATAGATGTGATATTTACATCAGTAGTTTCTGTAGTCTGGATTCCTGAACGCTTAGCGTATAGACCAAGACCCGCTTCATCTTTACCGTACTCAGCTTTAAGGTTAACGCCGTTCAGGTTGTAAGCCACGTTTACAAAGTAAGTGTTACCTTCAAGATTTGGCTTACTGATGCTTTCAGAGTTCTGGAACAGGCCGCCTAGCTTGAAGTCACCTAATTTAACTTGAGCCACACCACGGTAGGCATCCATATCAGCTATGCCTTTATTGTAAGCACCGGCTACATAAAAGTTTTGTGCTTTAAGCTTCTTGTCACCGATAGTCGCACTTAATGCGTACTGCTCATCGGCGTCTGTAACACCAGCTTGGTTGTTGTCAGTCATCAGATAAGTCGCGTTAAGCGTTACCAGATCGGCAATCTTTGGCGAGTAGTACCAGATACCATCAGCAGCACGAGTCTGTGCACCGACCAAACGGTCGATATCGGCGTTTGTGTTACCGAATGCGTCAACACCACCCTCAGCTTGCTTGAATACTGTGTCGTTACGACCAACAAGTACGGTACCGGCAGTTGTCTTAAGACCTAGGAAAGTGTTACGAGCCTTGAAAACATCGCCTTTAGAAGAGGTATTTTCAACCTGAAATTCCATCTGGTAGATCACATCAATGTTGCTAGATAAGCTTTCGCTACCTTTAACACCTACGTGAGAGAAGTTATTCTCTATAACAGTGCCTTCTTTATTTTCTCGAGAAGTTAGACCTGTGTCAGAGTTCGTTACAGAAAGGTCTAAACGACCGTAAAAGCTTGGACTTTCGGCTAGCGCGCCGAATGAAGCTAGGGTTAAAACTGATGCCACTGATGCAGAGATAAGTGTCTTTTTCATTTCATTTGCTCCCAGAACCTAAGTTCTTATACGTTTCTTATGGTTTTTTACATAAACTTTTGTTTTTGTTACAAGCATCCGAGCTCATAACAATTGTGGGAGCAAATATTACAGTTTTATGGCTATGAGATTGTGGGCTAGATCAAGTTTTTAGTTTTACACGATAGAATTGCTGCTTTTTTGTGATAATTAAATTGTTTTGGTTGCTTAAATGCTCATTTAGATAAATACGGTCTTAAATTAGTATCTCTAAAGGAGTACTGGTGTGGCTTTTGGTAAAACTTGTTGATGCTGTATTAGTGAGTTTGAAAGGCTTAATAGCGAATATTTATGCTAAAACTAAAGGTTGAAAAATTGTTGTGAGCAGATTACAGCCAGAAAGGTGGGTTAAGTAGCTTAAATGTTACTTTTGTGTTGCGGTTGGCTTTTTCATCATCAGCGGTAATAAAAAAGGCAGCTATCGCTGCCTTGATTAATTAGATATTTTTAATGCTAGAAATCTAAACGGAAACCAACAGTGACGATGTCGTCACTTAAGTCTTGTTTTACGCTACTTAGCATCATGTCGCCATCATATTTAGTATAGTGACCGTAAACGAGCATGCTTTTGCTTAGACGGTAGTCTGCGCCAACACTGAATTGCTGTATATCAACATTGCTAACCGTTTCCAGTGAGCCGTCATTGCCACCAACATAGTTGCTAACATACTTACCCAGACCTGAGTCATCGCTACCGTACATAGCTTTAAGCTTTAAGTTGCCCATTAGATAGGCAACGTTTACAAAATAAGTGTCGCCTTCTAGGTTGTCATACTTACTGTCAACATGTTCACTGTTTTGGTAGAAACCACCAAGAATGACATTTCCAAGCTTAACTTGAGCTACACCACGGTAAGCGGTTACATTTTCAATGCTGTCATTATAGGCAGCTGATACGAAGTAGTTTTGCGCTTTAAGGGCTTTATCACCGATGGTAGCGCTTAGGGCATACATATTATCAGTGTATTTTTCTTCGTCAGCAGCATTAAGCTGATCGTAGTTGTCGTCCATCAAATAGGTAGCGTTTAAGGTCACAAGATCGGCGATTTTTGGTGAGTAGTAAGTGAATCCATCAGCACTACGTGTTTGGCCTGCGGCTAACCGATCGATATCTGAGTTAGAGTTACCAAATAGGTCAAATCCACCTTCTGAAGCTTTAAATACAGTATCGTTACGACCAACAAGAATGGTACCAGCTGCAGCAGACTGAAGGCCTAGATATGTATTACGGGCGCCGAATGTGTCGCCAGTATTATCAAAGTTACTGACACCAAATTCCATTTTATAAACAACGGCTAAATCATCATTAATTTTTTCAGTGCCTTTAACACCTATCCAAGAGAAGTTATTCTCGATAATTGTGCCTGATTTTTGATTTTGAGTTGCAACACCTAGATCAGAGTTAGTCATTGCAAGATCAGCACGGCCATAAAAACTAGGGCCATCAGCTAATGCTGTAAAAGAGGTGGCGGCTAGTACTGAAATAATCGTGGCGGAGAGAACTGTTTTATTCATTTTTCATCTTCCTGTAGCGTGTTGCTATTCTAAGTTTGGGCTTGCAATCTCGGCTATTTGATTAGTTGAATAACCAAGCTGAAGCTGTATTTTCGGCCAAAATATACATTGAAAGAAAAGTTAGATGCGTGATCTTGGTCATGTTATGCGGATCATTCGCGATACTGGTCATGGTTGTTTACTTATATTAAACAAGTATTTAATTCAAATGAGACGAGTAGTTACAATGATATTTCTGGTTTGCCTTTTTTGGTCAAAACTGTTCACATAGCTCTCATTGTTGATGGTAAAACTTTAGAGTTTTACGCAGATTTGAGATAAAATCGACCATCGCGCTCTATCTATTACATCTCCCAATTGAGTATTACCTTGAAAAATCAAATGTTGTCAGACGCCTACTTAAATCGTTTTGCTGGAATTGGCCGTTTATATGGTCAAGAAGCACTGCATTACTTTGCGCAATCTCACGTGGTTGTCGTAGGAATTGGTGGTGTCGGCACTTGGGTTGCTGAATCACTGGCAAGAAGTGGTGTAGGCCAAATCAGCTTGATCGATCTTGATGATATTTGTGTTACTAACACTAATCGTCAATTACATGCGTTAAAAGAGACTATTGGTGAATCTAAAGTCGAGGTTATGGCACAGCGCTTAAAGCAGATCAATCCAGAGTGTATCGTTAATGAGATTGAAGACTTTATTACCGTCGACAATTTGTCAGCCTATTTTCAAGGGAAGAAGGCTGGTGGCGATTTGGACTACGTTATTGACTGTATTGACGCGGTAAAACCCAAGACAGCACTAATAGCCTGGTGTAAACGCCAAAAGTTACCGATTGTTACCGTGGGTGGTGCGGGTGGACAGTCAGATCCGACCCAAGTGCAGGTGACAGATCTTGCGAAAACCTATCAAGACCCTCTGCTGGCTAAGGTGCGCAATTTACTGAGGCGTGAGTATAACTTTTCAAAAAATGTCGCTCGTCGATTTGGTATTGAAGCGGTATTTTCTACCGAGCAGTTAGTTTACCCACAAGCTGATGGCTCTGTTTGCAATACAAAGGCTGCGGCAGATGGCAGTATGCGTATGGATTGCGCTTCTGGATTTGGCGCGGTTACCGTGGTGACGGGCACCTTTGGTTTTGTGGCTGTCAGTCGAGTACTGACTAAGCTAGCAGCTAAAGCAAAGCTCACAGAATCATCATAATCATTATATAGTCATCATAGGTATCTAGTTGATGATACCTATTCTCTTCCTTACGGTCAGATGCTGTCTTTCTGGCGGTGAACCGTTTTTGCACTAAATAATTTGATCCTTGTTGTTTTGAAGCGATCTTTGGCATATTTTTTGCTTTTATCTAGCTAATAACAGATTTCTGACACTGGGTTTAGCTATGCAAAAAATGAGTTTCGCTGCACTTTCTTTTAAAGGGGTATCAATTAAAACATTGATGTTTAAAGCAATGCTGTGGCTTTCATTAGCATGTGCGGCACTGTTATTTAGCCCTGTCACATTATTAGCATCAATTAAGCTTGCTGAATTTTCAGAGCGTAATGCACATTTTATTGGCTTAGGCTTGATTATAGGCACAGCCTATTTATTGACGCAGATCCTCAATTATTTTCTCGACGAAGCGATTAGCTATTTAAGTGACAAACGATCAGTTGAAGTGATTGAAGAGAAGGTTAAACTGCTCGACCCTATCGAGCGTGCTTTACTGAGAGAATTCTTTCTACAAGGTGAGACGATTTTAACCTTGCCTGAAGCAGAGCAAGCCGTTAAAAGTTTATCAACAACAGGTATTTTGGAGCGTCTTGGTAACCAGAAGCACTACGCTATCCAAGGTTCAACTGCAGACTTTAAAATATCGATGCGTGCGCGAGAGCATTTAAATCGTCAAGTATTACGTTTCCCTATCGGTGAACCAAGCCCTGAAGAGATGAAAAACCTGATTAAAGCCCGTCCGCAGTTTATCAATAGCTTTGTCACACCGCGTAAACACGCCGCATAACGGTTGGTTACGGAAATAGAAATAGATAAAAACAGCCAATTATTGCTGAAAGGCACTGTGCTCTGATGTAAAAACAGCACAAAAAAATGGGGGCAAATAGCCCCCTGCATTAATAGAACGTTGGAGATTAGTTCTCAGGATCCGCAGACTTGGTATAGAACATCCACATTAGATAGGAAGCGATGCCTATCGTACTAAAAATAACAATCATTGATAGCAAGCCGATAGCGTTGCCAAACATCAAATCTAACCAGAATGCCATGTGCGAAATCCTCTTTCTTATTAATTCATAGCCAAAGTACTCCTGTCCTAACGAGCAGTAATTGATCTTGGTCAAGTTAGCGCTCTGTTATTAGATATTTGATGCGTTATTGTTAATAAGGATGGTGTTGATCACGTTTCGCTAATTATCTTATTCGCTAAAGTAAGTTTTTTAACGCCGATTAGACGCAATCTACCGCCCTTGAGTCTGAATTTTGTTCAGTTGATGAGAAAGTCAAAGCAAAGTGCTTGCCATTCCTATATCCACAGGTATAATCCGCATCACTCCTTGAGGTTCACCTCTCTGAGTACAGTAACAAAGCCTGAGTGGTGGAATTGGTAGACACGTCGGATTCAAAATCCGATTTCGAAAGAAGTGACGGTTCAAGTCCGTCTTCAGGTACCATTTCTCTTAAAGAGAAATAATCAAGCCGACATTAAGTCGGTTTTTTTGTGTCTAAAATTTGTGGTTTTACTGTAATTCCCTTTTGTTCGTCATTCCTCAAGGCTAGATGTTTTCCATCTAACCGATGCAGCGCAGTCAATCGCTCGTACACTATGTCGATAAGCTAAAGCGCCGGTGCTGATTATTCATAGAGAGAATGATCATCGGGCCCATTTCGAGCATGTGCGGTTACTGCGGGACGCTTTAGATGAGGCTTAACATCCTGACGAGTGGTTGGTTAAAGTAAGAGGATGTGGTTTCTAGAAGGAAGAGAACATTATTGAGGCTAATCTATAAGATATTGGCCTTTCTAGATAAGTACATCGGCCACTAGCCTCTGATATTAAAAAAGGCATTCGTGATGAATGCCTTTTTTACTAAATAAGTGATTATTAACTGTTTAGGATCTCTAAGGGTAGCGCAAGCATACCATCACTGTTATATAGGTTTTTTTATGACTTAAACTTGTATTTATTCACCCGTTATACCGCGGGTAATGATGTTTTAATTTAAGTGCTAACTTACCCTAGGTTAGATATTTTTTATGCAGATTGCAGCTACGGTTTCCGACTGCGTGACTTAATGTGGAAAGTTAGAAATTATATGCTAAACCAACCATGTAGTGGTCATCGTTAAACTCGTGGTAACTGGCTTCTAGCATTAGATCCAACTGCGACAGTAGCGGATAACTGTAACGCAGTGCGATATCGTAGGCTGTATCAGCTACTTTGCCATTATCATCAAACTCATAGGCTTCGGCATCAGTAAATAGACCCGCATGTGCTACCAGATTACTGTTATTAAAGAGTGGGAATGAGTAATTTAATTCGCTATACCAGGCTTCTAGATCCTGATCGTAATTAACCGCCAGATTCATTGCCTGATAATCTACCGATAAAGCATATTCGACGCTATAACCTCCAGCCCCGTACGTGTACTTCATGGCATTAAAACCAAAACCTAAATCGTCGTTAACCATGTGATAATAACCGCCATAGTAGTCGATCTCATAGTCGTTTTTGACATCATTTTCATCCTCATAACGATAGGTCTCAAATGCGGTTCCTAAATAAAACCCGCTATCATGTTCGACCATAAGATCGGCTTGAAGTGATGGCTTATCATCGCTAATTGTCTGCCCACGCCAGAGGTAGTTGCTCAACCCCATCATCACTCCTGATGTCGTAAACGGGCTCTCTTCGGCTGCAACTGTCTGACTGGCACTCATAGCCATGGCTATAATGCACGAGGATAGTATTAATTTTTTCATCATTAACCCTTATATTAAATGTTTTTATATTTAATGTTTATTATATTTATTTATTACAAGTCACCTTGTAATGTTTAATTATTCACAGTCTACTTTACAAGCTTTTAGTTTGTTTTGATAAATTTGATTTTAAAAATATAGGAATGATTACAGTTTTATATTTGTTTGTGATTTCTGTTTTGATTTTTACATTGTGATAAATGCTTTTCTTGTTTTACTAAATATCACCTTTAAATATAATCACTTTTCCTTTTTGACCTTTTATTTGCAGTGCTGCTTTACCTTGTTGTTTTTAAACTTATTTTTACTGCGGTTGTCTTTATTGCCTTTCGGGAATTGTATTTTTCGGAATGTATTAAACATGGTTGAAGTCTAGTTATATAAATTGAATCAATGCGTTTATAACATTGTGTGACTTAGTGCTGTTTTCGTTTTGATTAATATTATGTATTATTTTGCCAACGGTCAGGTTTTAATTTAAGTAGTTTATCTTTTTATTTTAAATCGGGCCTTGATTAACTGTAATTGTCTTTGGTTGTCGGTTTGATAGGCATAAGCAGTCGTCAATAAATGTATAAATATTATAATAAGGGATATTTATGAACGAAGTTCATTGGGGGTTGTTAGTCGCAGCCTATCTGTTTTTAGCAGGAGCAGGAGCTGGAGCACTTTTTATTAGTGGTTGTCTCGTGCTCTCTAATAAAATTGAAGTGCCGCATCACTTAGATACGGCAAAAATAAGTGCCATTCTGGGGACACTGTTACTCATTGTTGGTACGGGAATGATCGTATTCGATCTGACCTCATTCCAATACGGGATTGCTCATGGTGATATGAGTAAATTCTTCCGCTTCTATCGCCTGTTTATGACCTTCGAGCCCAGTTCAATGATGAGCATAGGCACCTGGTTGCTGACTTTGGCGATTATCTTTGCTTCGCTCTTTTGTCTCTCATTTAGAGCGAAAGCAAATCAGTCTGGCTATAGCCGACCTTTTGCCGCGATTAATGTGATATTGGCTATCTGTGTTGCTTCATATACCGCGTTACTTATTGGCGATATCAGCCATAACTTGGTTTGGTCAAATAGTATTCTGGTAGTGATCTTTTTACTGTCAGCTCTATCCTGTGGCGCAGCGGTGGTGTTAATGGTTAAAACTCGTCTCAAGATAGTGGATACCAATCACTCCTTCGCAAAATCTGATGCTGCACTGTTGGCGCTCGAGTTACTGACAGTATGTGTGTTCGCCTACTCGATTCGAAATATCAGTATATTTAACGGAGTAGACAACCTGCTTTCGATTTCAAGTGGTGCCGGTGCTATTTGGTGGATAGGCGCAGTTTTAATCGGATTAATAATGCCGTTATTACTGAACTTAACATCAATCATTGGCAAGACTGCTGCATCTCATCGCAAAGAGTATCTGTTAGCAGTGTTGATATTAATGGGTGCATTTTGTTTGCGCTATTCGGTTTTACTCGCGGGTCAGTATTATTAGGAGTCTACGATGCTAGATAGAAGAAGAGCCCTTAAACTATTGGCTGGTGGTGCAATTGCTACAACTGGGGTCATGTTTATGCCTGCGGGCAACGCGATTGCCGCCATTCGTCAACAAGGTAAAAAGCGTCTGGCGATGGTGATCGATCTTAGCCGATGTAATGGCTGTAAAGCCTGTGTTGTCTCCTGTGGCATGGAAAATGGCACTCAACCCGATGAACATCGCACCCAGGTGATCCAAACCAGCGCGGAAATTGGCGACAAACAGTACGCATTCAACCTGCCAATCATGTGTAACAACTGTGAGCAACCCTCATGCGTGTCAGTTTGCCCAACGGGTGCGACATTCAAGCGTGAAGAAGACGGTATCGTCGTCGTAGATTCTACGCTTTGCATCGGGTGTAACTACTGCATTCAGGCATGCCCATACAGCGGAGTACGTTTCACTAACTCAACAACGGGTACTGTAGATAAATGTAACTTCTGCATTCAACGTACCTCCAGAGGCTTGCTGCCCGCCTGCGTAGAAACCTGCACCGGTGGCGCACGTATTTTTGGTGATATTAATGACGTAAACAGTGAGGTATCCAAACTGCTTAGTCAGAGTAACCCTATGGTGCTGCAGGCAAGTAAACAGACTTCACCTAATGTTTTTTATATTGGCTTGACGCAAGAAGAGAGCAACACCGCGTTCAGTATACATTCTCCTCAATTGTGGCAGAGGTAGCATCATGGATCGTAGACGTTTTTTAAAGGCGGGATCGGCCGCCGCAGTGATGACAGCAGGTGCAGCAAGTACCCAAGTTATGAGTTCGGATCGCAGTAAAACAAGTGATGCAGATATTAGTAAATATGCACCCACTTCATTAACGCCTGAGTATCGCTTCGATGCGGACAATAAGATGATTGAAAACCAGGAACAGCGCTTCGCATTTTCAAAGTGTTATGGTTGCTTCAATGTCTGTGGTGCACGGCTGAGTATCGATAATAAGACCGACAAGGTGTTACGCGCCGTGGGTAATCCCTACACCTTGACTAATAACGCTGGTCAACCAATGACAATGGAAACATCGCCTAAAGATGCCATGTTCCAGCTTTCTGCGGCCAGTGGTTTAAGCCAAAGTAATCGGGCCACCCTTTGTGGCCGTGGTAATGCGGTTCCCGATGCGTTTGATGATAAACACCGAATTACCGCTTGTATGAAACGTGTCGGTAATCGTGGTGAAAACAAGTGGAAAACCATCTCTTATGAGCAAATGCTGAAAGAGGTCGTTGATGGAGGCGATCTCTTCGGTGAGGGACATGTTGAGGGGTTGAAGGCGATTCACGCTAATCCAGCATTAGCTAATCCGGCTTATCCTGATTTCGGTCCGGTAAAAAACCAGTTACTGGTTTCAACGTCATCTGAACAAGGTGCGCGCGCCGATTTTATGCACCGTTTTGTTGCTGAGGCATGGGGGACACCCAATATCGGTACTAAGGATTCCTATTGCGGTCACCAACAGGTTGCAGGCTGTGCCTTAGGTTGCTTCGACGCTGTCGATGAGATGGCACTGCCTCAAGCCGATTATGAAGAGTCAAAGTTTGCTATTTTCATAGGCACTAACCCTGGGACCAGCGGTAATGGCTTGAATGTAGGCTCTCGTCGTTTAGCCAAGGCTCGTACTGATCGTGATGACTTTAAGTATGTGGTCATCGATCCTATTTTGCGCTCATTGACCTCAGAAACGGACACCGCAAATGGTGAGTGGTTACCGATCAAATCCGGTGGTGATACTGCGTTAATGTTCGCCATGTTGCAGTACATTATTAATAATGACCGCTACCGAGCAGCCTATTTGGAGGCACCCAGCCAGGCAAGCGCAGATGCCATTGGTGAGATGAATTATACCAATGCCACCTACTTAGTCGTAAAAGATAAAAAACATCCTCTTTATAACCAGTTTCTGACTGCCAAAGCCTGTGGTTTAGGCAACGCGGAAGTGAAGATGGTGATAGATAAGCAAACCGGTAAACTGGTCACGGGTGACAGTGAGCTGGCGGCAGCATTATTCTATAAGGACGGCGTAACCTTAGGCGATGGTTCACAAGTACAAGTTGAAACGGCGTTTTCGCTGCTCAAGCAACGCGTCAATAGCCATTGCATGCAAGCGCTTGCAAAACGTTGTGAAATACCGGTGGTGAAGATAGAAGAATTGGCCAAGGAGTTTACCTCCCATGGTCGCAGTGTCTCTATTGAAACCAATACCGGCTGTAACGCTACCGATGGTGGTCAGTTCGCCTTCGCGATGATTATGTTGGCGACAATGGTTGGCGCGCATAATGCTAAGGGCGGCATGATGCATATGGGGGGAGTGGGATATGCTGCCATGTATGATATCTATGACGGCCCACTGTATAACTTAATGGACTTCGAACACACTGAAGTGGTCGGATTTAATGCCGAGCGCTCTGGCGATTATGAACAGAGCCATGAGTATCAGCAGAAAGTGGCAAAAGGGCTTAATCCATATCCGGCAAACGAGGCATGGAACAACACCTTTGTGCAAGATAACAGTGGCGAATTGCTGGTCGCCCATGCGAATAAAAACCCGTTCAACTTTAAAGCGTGGATCACCTGGTCAACGAATCCGATTTACGGCTGCTCTGGCTTGCAGGATCAGGTTGAAGATTCCATCAAAGATCCTAAGCAACTGGGTTTGATCATTGCGCTTGACCCTTACATCAACGAAACCAATGTTTTCGCCGATTATATTGTCCCAGATACGCTTCAATATGAGGCATGGGCAAGCTCACGTATGTGGGGTAGCGAATATATTGGTGATGTGGCTTGTGTTCCTGTTGTCGAAGCGCGCACCGCTAAAACCGTCAAGGGTGAGCATGCCAATATGGAGCAGTTCATCATTGACGTCAGTAAAGCAATCGGCTTAAAGGGGTTTGGCGATAACGCATTTACTGATGTTGCAGGTCAATCATATCCTCTGAATACGCCGGCTGATTTCTATGTCCCGTTATTTGCTAATATCGCACATACTGGCACTGTATTACCCACGCCGACGGATGAGGACATTAAGTTCACTAGTGTTGATCGTGCTTTGCCTATGTTCGAAGCGCGCTTGAAGCCGCAAGAGGTTGGGCCAACGGCATTTATGCTGACTCGTGGTGGACGTTATGAGCGTGTCGATGAGCGTTATGAAGGAGAATTTTTTAATGCAGCAATGCGCATGGATACTCAATTTCAAATCTATAACGAATCATTAGCCAGAGTAAAGGATTCCTATACGGGTGAGTTCAATGATGGTCAGCCTGTTTATGATGTTGATCGTTTCTGGGATGGTTCAGCAGTTAGAGATCATTGGAATGAGAAAGACTATCCGTTTAACTTCTCTACCTTTAAGTTGCATCTGCGTAGCCCCTATTCAGTCGCTTTACCTCGCATTACGGCGTTAGGAAGTACAAACTATATTCAGTTACATCAGGATGATGCCGTCAAATATAACCTTAAGTCTGGCGATAAGGCTCAGGTTCTGTCCCCTAAGGGAAAATATCTAGAAGGGATTGTTCAGGCGGATAAAACGGTTGCTCGGAACACCATCGTCGTTGGTATGGGTTATGGCCATACCGCGTTTGGTGCCAGTGCTGTTGAGGTGGATGGTGTGGTACGAGCAGGGATCAAAGAGCGCGGGACTGGGATCTGTCCCAATGCGTTCAACGTCGTTGACCCAACCCGTAAAGGGGCGAGTCTTTATCGTGACAGAACCTTCGGCTCGACGGCTAGGCACGGTGTTCCCGTAGGACTGAAGAAGGTATAAAAGTGATTGATTAAACGATTGGTCCCTCATTATTGATAATGGTAATGAGGTTGGCCTGAATCTAGTTAGAATTAATACTTTTGCTACATTGAGGAGTGAGTTGTTGTACGCTTAACTGACGGGAACGTTGTTCCCCTCATCCCGTTGGTTCTTCGACATTTTTTATCCTATAGCCTCTATTTATCTGATCAAACGATAAGTAGAGGATTTTTTATGCCGCTAGCATTTGCCGGCTTAAGACTTCAGTGCCAGATACCATTCGTCTCTAATGTTGTTAAACAACTGCTGCTTGAGCCAGTGGTGAGTCGCTGACTGATTTATTTCGGAGTAAATTAGATAGTTTCCTACTCTGCGTCCTACGTTGATCATATCAAGCAATTGTTCGGTCAGTTCTTGGGGGAGCGTACAAGTTTGTATATCTGAAATTAAGTCATAGTACTCTCGGGTAAAGACATTACAGCTCAACGAAATTGAATTGGTATCGATAATGTGACGACTCAGAGCGGCGATATTATCAGTCGCACCAACTATTTGAAGGCTCTTTCCCTGTTTTTTTGCTATCTGTTCCAGTATTGGAGAGCAGAGGTCATTAAAATTATCTAACGCAAAATATCCATATTTACACAGGTTATCGACAGTAAGTTCATCATCAAATACAGGATGACCAGTCTTGGCGATTAAAAACAGCTCCTCAGTCGGGGAGAGCATTTCACTGATGATTTTATGATCTTTAAAATTTTCGTATACCACGGCAAAATCGATTTCACCTTGTTCGATGGCCCGGCTGCAGTCACTGGATAAGGTTCTTATCTCGAATGTTAAATTTGGAGCCCGTGGTAACACAAATTCATTGACGACTTTATTTATGACGTAGGTAAATTCGTTGTAGGCATAGATCTTAAAATGCCCTTTAGCGGTTAGCGGATTAAATTGAGTATGGTTGTGCTTGAGAACCTGATAACCATGTAGTAGCTGTTTAACGCAGGGTAAAACCTGTATCGCTTTATCGGTTAATACAAAACCTTGGGCTCGACGAATAAACAATACGTCTTTAAAGATGTCCCTTAATATACCGAGATGCCGACTTACCGACGAAATACTCATGCCTAATTCGTTGGCGACTAAGCCTGCATTCAAATGCCGGCTGACGGATTCGAATACAATTAAAGAGTGATAATCTAGCCGTTCAATATTCATGTTTGATACAAAGTAGTCCCTTTGTTATTTATTATCATATGATTCGGGTGGCGGCAAACATGGACTGTCAAATTTGAGCTATAGCTGGGTTTTTAGGACTTTGGATCAATTATATGATGCTTTCTGATAGGGAATGATGATCTAGACAACTCGTATACACACCAATCAGAATGGGGACTCATGTCGGTGATGATTACATTTTTTGTCATAATCGGACATTCGTCTCTGATGATAACCATTAAAAAAGGCATTCGTGATGAATGCCTTTTTTGTGAAATAAGTAATGCTTAACTCTTTAGGATCTCTAAAGGTAGCGCAAGCATATCGTCACCGCTGCCAGCAAAATACCAGATGATGCCAATCAATGCGCCGACAGTGACGAGGTACCACACCGTGGAAAAAATTTGACCGTAGCGATCGAGTGGTAACAAATGACTTTGGTGCCGCGCTTTCCATTCAAAAACAATTTCAGCACTACCGATAAGCAATAGGAATCCTAATAGGGCTAAGCCTAAGGTGTAACTGATATACACACCCACCGCAGCGCCAGCAATACAAGCAACCAATCCCATCACGCTGTTCATTGAAAAGCTGATGCTTTTTAAAATATGCCCACCATCGAGCGGTAAGATTGGCAGTAAATTAAACAGGTTGAGTAAGGCGTTAAATGCGGCCAATCCAGCGAAGAAGATGTTACCTGTCACCCAGTAGGCAACTAATGCCGCGATAGACATCAATAGGCCAAAAGTGGGTCCCATTATCGAAATCACCACATCTTGCCAGCGAGTATTAATCTTTTCATCGCTGAGGGCTAAGCCCCCCATAAAAGGGATAAGGTAGATACCTTTGGTTTTCATACCAAAGTGTTTCATTGCACGAATATGGCCATATTCGTGAAACACCAAGCACGCGATTAACGCGAGTGCAAACTGCAATGAAAATAACCAAGAGTAGGCAGCAACACTCGCCCCCGCGAGAACAACTTTAATCACCTTGGCGCTTTTGAGCAGTTTGAAACCTAGCGACGCTAAGCCAACCATACTAAATTGCTTTTTCTCTGCAATGGCGACTGTCGGTACTTGCTGCTCAATGTCTTTACTGTTGCGTTGGCCGCTATTGATAAGCTGCTCATTGTGTAGCAGGCGATAATCGATGACAAAAGGCTGCCAGCGCAGATCGGTCTCTAAGGTGATCTTTAGTATTTTCTGTTGCGGTGTTTCAAGCGTATCAGTTGCGCTCGGCGCTGCAGTGTTCAATTCGAAAGTATGGCTTTTAACGCCTTCATTCTCAGTACTTGCTTGGATCACTGAGACTAAGGTATCGCCCCAAAAGAGTTGTTGCCAGCCTGCCATTGATCCCTCTAAGCGAAGAGGTTTTCCAAGGCAGTCAATGTTCAATAATTCCACGTCATATCTCAACGATTTAAAGTAACGTTATTATGCCGTCAAATAGGGTTATACCCAAGCTACTTCAACATGCTCGTTTCAGAGATCCCGAAGTGCAAGGCGAGAAGCAACATTTTGCTGCGTTCTCTATTGATAAGAAATAAATATTGAGTTCTGATGACATGGATGCAAATGGTGGAGCGAAGCATGACTGAATGGTCTATTTTGTTCCATACAAAATAAGACATTTCCACCTTCCTTGGCGGTCAGATTCAGAAAGTAGAATAACGCAACCGACCTTGAACTCTGTCACTTTTCGACATGCTGCATCCGAGGTCGTTCAGGTATATAGACAATGGATCCTAGTTTTACTTTGCAGTTAGTTACTTTTTAAGGCTGTAGTCGAAGTTAATCTCTTGATTGTTATTGGTGATGCTACAAGGACCATGCTCTCGCTGAGTACGGTTAAATGCGCCGCCAATATGGATCTCAATATTAGCAAAAACATGTTTTAAGGCATCAACTCTATAGTTTTTATAGTAACCCGCTATCTCTTGCTGAATGGTTTCAAATTCAGCTTGCTCTTGCAGTTTAGTACTGGCAATTCGACGTTTTTCCTCAAGCATCACTTTGACTTGTTCTACCATCATTTCATCGTCTTGCCACTGAGCTTTGGGTGGCAGATTTCCGAGTTGGCCTTCAATGTTTGAAATGGCCACCATCATGGAGCTAATACTGTCTTTAAGTTGTACTAAATCTTGCTTGAACTCACTGATATTCATAGCACAGAATATTTCTGTCTTAGTCCCCGCAGTAGCACCAATAGCGACCACTTTTAAGCCTTTATCAACCTCAACTTTTCCGCCGACTAAATCGCCACGGCGGCCGCTACTATCGCAGACTGTTAGCTGTTGTTTAGTTTTAGCATGGCTGTGAAGTAATTGCTTAGTGACCAAGATATTACCCATAGCTTCAAGCGTTGAATATTGCACAAACTGAGCGCTGATCTGACCTTGTGCTTTTAGAGTCGTGGAGAGTGCGCCCTCTTTTAATTGCCGGCCTATAACGCCTTTGCTAACGGTAATATCACCTTGGGCAATGAGGGTTGCTGAGTCGACAAATCCCATAACGGTGATATCGCCTGAACTTTTTACCACCATGCCTTCGCCAACGTCGCCAGTGATCAATACGCTGCCTTTAAAGTCGACATGTCCGTAGCCGACATTAACATCTTTTATTTGTAATACATCATCAACCTGCATCCCCTGTTTGTTTTCCACGGGTTGTCCTGCGGCTGCAGCGATTAATAAGTTGGCATTGTTATCGCAAAATTTGGTGCCATTGCCAGCAACGAGTTTGAGATCTTTGCCGGGTTTGGCAAGCAGCTTATTACCACAAACATTGTAACCATCGACGCCTGTTGTGGCAGGGTGTTTCAATATGAGTGCATTGCCTGGTTTTACCGTGATCACAGCCCCCAGATTACGCATATCGACACTGCCGTCGCTATTCTCTTGGGGTTGCAATAGGCGTTCTCGGGCGAGTAGTACTTTTCGCTCTAAACGGGCTGACTGTCCTTGTACTGCAGTGCGGCCTTGGGCAATGATATTGTTACATTGCTCACCCGGTTGTAGTGATGAAAATTGGGTTAATGAGAGATCGATTTTTGGCTTGCTAAGGCCGAGCTTTATTTGCTGTAACTTTAAGTTTTGCAAAATATCTTTGAGGGTGACGTCTTGACCGCCGTAGGCTGCGGTTAAGGTCATTGATGCTTGCATCTTGTCTTCTGAGAGCTCAAAACTAATGCTGGCATCACGGCGCTGTGCAATGGCAAAAAATAGCTCATGCTGGCCATCATCTTGGCTACAAAGTTGATTGACTTGAATAACGGCTTTGCTGATGATCTCTTTTAGCGGTAATAGATTGGAAAAACCAGGCAGCGCTAGCAGTCCCATCAAGTCCGTTTCAGTAATAGGACCATGGGTGTTAGGGATCAACTTTAATTCGGCCTTTTCACCGTCTGCGCTTAATTCTATGAGCTCTGGGTGCAGCATGAAGATCCCTATCGTTTATGCATTATTATAAAGAGATTGGGGTCGAGTATAACCATATAACACACAGCCATGAAAGTATAAGGCATATAACCTGAGACTAAACTCACAGCTAAGACGTAACAATGATATTGGTATAAATATTCAACGAGTTAAATATTTATACCATACTTTTATATTTTGTTTTAGCGTTTCAAGTTGGAGTAAATTTTGTACCGGCTATTTTCAGCTCCGACGTTAACGCTACCGAATTTTTCATTTATACAGTCTGAGTAAGGGAGGTGTCGATTAGCGACAATATGGAACATTCCACCTTTCGCTAAATTTGCTGCACTGGCTTTAACAAAATCGATGGCTATAGTGGTGAGGCGGTTTAAGCCGTCATGAAAGGGTGGATTGGAGATAATGCCGTCGTAGCTCTTGGTGGTTTGTGCCATACCGTCAGATGCAAATACTTCAGCTTCAAGCCCGTTGGCCTGCAGGGTGAGCTCGCAAGATAGCAACGCCATCGCATTGATATCGACACATTCAAGTTTGAGTTTTGGTTGGGCGGTTAATAATGCCGCGGCAATGACGCCTGCACCGCAACCAAAATCAAGGACTGTTCCGCGCATATTGGGTAAATTATCGAGTAATAACTTAGTGCCTTCATCGAGTTTTTTCTCACTAAATACACCGACCATATTGCAAATAGTAATTTCACCTTGAGGTGTTTGCACTGGGTACTTGCTGCACCAGTCTTGTATTTTTATTTCTGGCGCTTCGCGATCGAGTTCACTGGTAAATACAATACAGTGGCGAGCGTTATCGGCTTTAAAGGCTTTGTCGAAGTAGTCTGGCAGCAGCTTAGGCAGTGACTTTATTCCACCTTTATTCTCGCCAACCACTATTAGTTGCCCTTGTAGTTTAAGATGCTTGGCCGCAAGGTTAAACAAGTAAGGCGCTAATGCTTTGGCTTTAGGGAAATACACAATAACGCTATCAAAGCGTTCTTGGTTAGGGAGCTGGTGGCCAAAATACAACTGTAGATTAGTCGCTGCATGTGGCTGCATTATAAGGTGATGATGGAAATCTAAGGCTAAAGCGCTCACGCTCGAGGCACTGTCTAATAATGCTTTAGGTAGAGTATCGCCTTCATAATTGAGTACTAAAACAGAGTGGCCGTTAACTAAATCACTATTTCTAAGAAGGGCTTGCGAAGCATTGGTTAGCATGAGTTTTCAAGGTCTGGTAACAAGTGAGTGTAATTATACCCAAACCACCTAAATATGCACTTTTAACTCGCCAATAAAAAGCCACCCATCAAACTTTGAGAGGTGGCTTAAGTATATCGACAACCTGAGTATATCGACGAACATCAGTTAACTTTCGGCAATAAGCTCATCATTTTTTCAGCAATGTGGGTATTGTCTTGATTACCTTTGAATAGATCTGCAGCAGGACCCATCGCAAAGACTTGGACGTCAACACCAGTATGACCGCTCGTTGTCCAACCGGTGTAACTGCGAGTATCAATGATTTTTTTCAGGGCGACTTCCAATGTACTTTTTCCCTGCATACGAGCATTTGTTAGTTGCTGTAACTCAGTGCTATTGACGTCGAATCCAAGCTGTTGGTTCACACCAGCTTGCCAATCGTCAGCGGCAATAGCGTGTGTGGCAATGCTAGCAGGGCTCGCGCTTATGCCTTTTAGCAGCTTGGTGTCCCACTGATATTCGCCGTTCGCGCCAATAGATAAGCCGCCAGTATTATGATCTGCTGTGACCACTAATAACGTATCTGGGTGTTGGCGAATATACTGTTCGACCACTTCAATGGCATTGGCAAAACCTTGCATTTCAGCCATTGCGGTGGCGATATCATTGTTGTGTCCAGCCCAGTCAATCAAGCTGCCCTCAACCAGTAACACAAAGCCTTTTTCATTTTGAGAAAGCAGATCCAATGATTTTTGGGTTAGCTTGCTCAAAGTATTGGCATCAGTATCATCAATCACCCAAGGCAGCTGCACTTCAGCAAAGAGCCCGAGTACTTTAGGCTGAGTAATACTGTCGAGCTGCGCTAATTCAGTAATGTGTTGGTAACCTTTAGCACTGAACTGGCTTAAAAGAGCTTCAGAGAAGTACTTTCGTCCACCGCCTAAGATCACGTCAGCATCAGATTTAAGCATATCCGCTGCGATGGCTTCATAATTTTTACGGCTTTCGTTATGCGTTAAAAAGGCGGCGGGAGTTGCATGGTTCACTTGAGCCGTCACTGCTACGCCGGTAGACATACCGCGCGCTTTAGCCATCTGCATGATGGTAGTTAAAGGGCGTTTATTGATGTCGACAGCGATTGCGCCATTGTAGCTTTTAAAGCCGGTGGCAAGTGCCGTTGCAGATGCCGCTGAGTCGGTGACATAGCCGCTCTCTCTGGCGGGGTAAGTTGACGCCATACCCACAAGTAAGCGGTCAAACACCGTCTGCTCAATCTCTTCGGTATCAGGGTTGTCCTGAAAATAACGATAGGCGCTAGTATAAGCAGGGCCCATGCCGTCGCCGACCATGATAATCATGTTTTTAGGGCGCGATGGCGCCTGATGCATATCGATATTCGCAGTCGCATACAGTGGCAAAACGGCAAGGGCACTAAGGACCCAAGTAAAGGTGTTTCTAAAAGTCATACCGAGTCCTTGAACTGATTATTTGTTGATTCTAGCTTCAATCGAATCCATCAACATGCCGGTGATATCGACATCAAAAGCCGCTTCAATCTCTTTAATACAGGTTGGGCTAGTGACATTTATCTCTGTAAGCTTATCGCCGATAACGTCAAGCCCAACAAAGATAAGGCCGCGCTTTTTGAGTTCAGGGCCAATAGTGCGTGCAATATGCCAATCAGATTCAGATAGTGGCTGCGCGACGCCGCGACCGCCAGCGGCTAGATTGCCACGAGTTTCGCCTTTTTGAGGAATGCGTGCTAATGAGTAAGGTACTGGCTCACCATCTACCACCAAAATACGTTTGTCACCGGCGGTAATGTCTGGAATGAATGCTTGTACCATTGCATATTGTTGACCTTCGTGGGTCAGGGTTTCGATAATGACACCTAAGTTTGGATCATCCTTTTTAACTCTGAAAATAGAGCTGCCACCCATGCCGTCGAGCGGTTTAAGAATGATGTCGCCTTTCTCTTTATGGAAAGCACGAATGCGCTGCTCATCACGAGTGACGATTGTTTCAGGAGTAAATTCAGAGAACCAAGCGGTAAATAGTTTCTCATTTGCATCGCGTAAACTTTGCGGCTTATTGACGATAAGCACACCTTGTTCTTCAGCGCGTTCTAGCATATAAGTCGCATAAATGAACTCAGTATCAAACGGCGGATCCTTACGCATTAAAATAACGTCGAGATCGGCCAGTGGTGTATCAATAGCATCTTCTAATTGATAAAAGTCCTGTGGGTCTTCTTTTACCGTGAGTGCACGCATGGTTGCCATTGCTTGACCATTAACCATGGCTAAGTCGTTCATCTCCATGTAAAACAGCTGATAACCACGGGACTGTGCTGCCATTAACATGGCGAAGCTTGAATCTTTCTTGATGTTTATTTCGCTGATGGGATCCATCACGATACCGAGTTTTATCATGGAGCGTGTTCCTTATTCTGTGTTCGTTTTTGCTGCTAACATGAAGCCTGACCCGTATTTTTATAGTCAAACGCCATTAAACATATGCAGTGTTGATTGAGATGTCGCGACAGCTAATATTAACCAATATCGCCAAATTTTAGCTGCAAGGCACTTATTGTCGTGAGCGCTGCGGTTTCGGTGCGTAATACTCTTGGTCCGAGCAGGACATCGGTAAACTTGTGTGTTTCCGTCATGCTAATTTCAGTTGCAGATAAGCCGCCTTCAGGACCAATAACCAGTCTGACTTTATTGTTGGGCAGGCTTAAACCGTTAACACCATGAGACGCTCTAGGATGCAGATTCAGTTTAAGCGACGTTGTCTCTTCTGCACACCAGTCGATGAGCTGCATGGCTGGGCGAACTTCTGGGATGACACTTCGACCAGATTGCTCACATGCGCTAACCACAATTTTTTGCCACTGTTGGATTTTTTTCTCTAAACGTTCACCGCTCAGCTTCACCCCACAGCGTTCTGAAAATAATGGGGTAATAGTATTCACGCCAAGTTCGACCGATTTCTGAATGGTAAAATCCATTCTGTCACCGCGAGAGATAACCTGACCTAAATGCAGATGAAGTGGCGATTCACTGTCATTGCTTTCACAAGATAAGACCTTCACAGCGACATTTTTCTTACTGGCACTAACGATTTCAGCCAAATAATTATGGCCATCACCGTTGAATAAACAAACTTGCTCACCCGCAGCCATTCTAAGTACGCGGCCAACATGCCCAGCAGCTTCTTCGTGAAGTGATACCGTTTGTTCGATTGCCAGTGAAGACGCTTGGTAAATTCTTGGAACTCTCATGGTACGGTTTAGCCTTATTCTGCGATGTTCGTTGCTGAAATTAACTGCTTACATTGCGCTTGCACAAAGTCGTTGTGATTACCTTGTACCTTTGCAATTTCTTGATCTCGCTTGCACTCAATAGTATCAACTGGATAGCTTTTATCCCATGCTTTAAATAACTTTAATTGGCTAGGGGATATTTTCAAAGAATATACGCTTTGCATGTAAAGATAAGTTCGCGCTATTTTGCCTCGGGTGTAGCTCGGTGGCTCGACTTTACGCGCTTTAAAATCAACGCTCATTCTGCATTGACCATATTGTACAGGCTGAGCATTCCACTGACTAAATCGATAGTTACTGCGATCACCGTTAACTTCACCTACTGCGGGCACAAGGTTATGCAGATCGGATTCCATCTTTTTAAACCGTTTATCGTTCTTGCCGCAGTTTTTTCGTCCACCTTGTTGCCAGCACTGACGTTGATGGCCAAACTCCCAAGCCGGAACAACATGTTCCCATTCTATTCTAGCGGCTCTTTTTTGCTGCTTGCGCACTTGATAACCACAGCGATTAAAATCAGTTTGCCATTTTTTGCCGTTAATTTTAATGTCACAACCACAATAAAAACTGGTAATGGGTAACGATTCTATATAGAGCTTTTTAGCGAGCCTTTTAGCTTGGCTAAAACTGGTTGGGTGTTTTGCGTTAGCGTAGCTAGGTAGCGGCGCGAGCCATATAAGACTAAGCGCTAGTATGAGCGCTTTGAATATCGATATTTTCAAACGTAATCCCTAAAATTAATCCCGGTAACGAAACTGATGCTCGTTTGGACAGATTGTAAGGGACGCGTGGATTCGGGGCAATGTTGTTAGTGGAAAATGGGCTTACTTTTTAATGGCATCACGCAGGTTTTGGCCACATTTACGGCAACGGTATTGAGTATCACCACGTAGTACTTTGTTGTGACGGCGAATGCTGAGATTGACGCTGCCGCAACCACACAAATATTCGAAGGTTTTACCCTCAACAGACTGCGTATTAAAGCTGTGGGTCGTGCGAGGTTGGCGATCATAGAGTTGACGCATTAAATGCTGCCATTGCACCCCGTGAGGTTTTACTCTGCCATAAAGTTGGAAGCTTAATAGGTGGCAGATCTCATGTGGTACAACATCGTCGATAAAAGCTTGTTGGTTATCTTGTAGGAGTAGCGGATTAAAACGTAGCTTATTAAGCTGTAAATGAGCGGTGCCCGCACTTTTTCCGCGCAGTTTAAAGTTGATCTCAGGGCGTGGGAATTCCTGCCCTAATGTTGCTTCTGCAACCTGATAACAATGCTCCACTTGGTTGGCGATACACTGTTGCAGTGGATCGGCAAAAGGCACTGCCGGGTGGTTGGCAGGTTTTGCGGCTAATATCCGCTTGGACTTAAAAGGGTTAAGCGTTTTGAACATTAAATCGGTAACTCACGATTGATGAACTCGCAAAGCGCGAGCCCATCAATGTTACCTGAGTGCATAGTGCCATACCAGAAAAGGTTATAGCGTTGTCGCTGCAGCCTCTACCATGGAGGTGACTTGCTCAACAATATCATGTTCGATTTTAACGTCATAAGCGGCTATGCGAGGGGTGTGAATGTGACCGACTGGAATAGCACTATTGAACTGCTTTTGTAGCAATATGGCGCGGTAAGATATCTCATTTGATAGATAACCACCGCCAGAGCCTTCAACTGAGGTTGCACTTTGCAGCTCAGCTAACGACTTCGCCTGAAACTGGCCTTTTGC
Organism: Shewanella gelidimarina; assembly: GCF_023283945.1. Classification (GTDB taxonomy): domain Bacteria; phylum Pseudomonadota; class Gammaproteobacteria; order Enterobacterales; family Shewanellaceae; genus Shewanella; species Shewanella gelidimarina. The sequence continues at coordinate 82,157 of NZ_JAKIKW010000004.1, forward strand.
TAGAGTGGAAACGGTGTGGTTGTCGTTCACTGTCCATGGACCAGTAACCGTTTGCATCGCTGCTATAGGTAATGAAAATTCAACAAACTCAGGCCCATTGAGTGTGCCACCATTAAACAGCGGTGCCATGGGGGCTTGTTTGTTTGCGCCTGTCAGTACGTTGAGATTATCGGGAGCTGCTGCGCTGCGATTGCGGCCAGGAAAACGTTCAATATCAAATTCATCGCGGCCCATGCTGACGGTAAAAATCATATCAACACTGTTGTCACGATAAAGGGGGGTTAATATGGATTCAATTAATCCTTCGTCAAAGTCGGCAAATCGCACAGGGATCATGACGGTTTCTATTTGGGCTTGTTTGCCATTGACCTTAAAGCGATAGCCATCAAGTGCTAAAGCGACCAGCCCAGACGGATTGCTCTGGTCGATATGACGGTCTAGGAAAAAAGGATCGAAGCCAGTGAGCAATATTTTAATCTCGACATCATCTTTAAACTGAATATCACTTAAGCCACGAGAGGATTTTTCGACAGCCTTGATAAGAATATCTCGTTGCCAAGTTGCTATTTTAAAATCAGGATCTTGAGTCTTTAATAAGTCACGCATGGCGAGACGGTTCCAATAAAGAGATCGATCGTCTAGATGACCTGATTGCACATCTCTAACAGCTTGCTGCCATAAGCGTAGCCCTTGATGCGCCACCATTTGGGTGATTTTTAGCTCATCAGAGTGTTGGACATATTTTTCAGACAGGTTAGTCACAAAAGCTTGATAACGGTTAACCACTTCTGGCATGGCTGCCGTTGCTGCGGGGAGTCGAGCCTCTTCAACATCGACTTTGGCATAGGCGGAAGTTGAGCTTAGACCGATTAATAGCGTCGTCGCTATTAATGCCATGCTAGGTGTTCTCATTGCGATATCCTTTCTTATTATAAGCTGCTTGAGTCACGGGCGAGTTAACGTTAAAAAAAACAGCATTTAGAGGCTATTAAATTACGGTTTTTAGTATGCCTTAGCGAGAGTTACATTGAAAGCAATGAGAAAATGATGATTTAAACATCGTTAATATTGCCACTTTTTGGCCACTATTCATCCTGTTATCGCCATAAAGCTCGAGCGTAGAACCGCTATGATAAGAAACATGATGGCGCCGTAATGATAATGCTAATGAACGGCCCAAGTAATGACTTAAAACAGGGAAAGGACAGAATAAATGGCTAGGATATTTTTGTTAGGTTTACTGATTGTATTAGCGGCAATAGCGTTAATTGTTGATGCTAACGATGAGATCTCTAACGAAGTACTGTTAGGTTCGGTGGTGGCAGAGCCTGAGTATACTGCTGATTGGGAACCCATATTCAGCGACAGCGATGTTCGCGGCGTATTGGTGTTATTTAACGCTGAAAAACCGCAGCTATTAACCAATAACTTGTTAAGGGCACAAACAGGCTTTATTCCAGCGTCTACCTTCAAAATCGCCAACGGCTTGATCGCGCTAGAATTGGGCGTGGTTACCGATGCCGAGGATCAATACCGTTGGGATAAGCAACCGCGTTCGTTTAATTCATGGAATCAAGATCATAGCTTCTCTAGTGCATTTCAATACTCAGTGGTGCCAATATTTCAGCAGATTGCTCGTGATATTGGTAAGCAGCGAATGGCCAATATGTTAGCAAGCTTAAACTATGGTAATGAATCAATAGGCGGGGGGCTTGATAGGTTTTGGTTAGAGGGTGACCTTCGAATTAGTGCTATTGAACAAATTCAGTTTCTGCAGCGTTTGCATGGCAATACGTTGCCCTTAAGTGTGCGTTCACAATCGATAATGAAGCAAGTGATGCTAACAGAGTCTGGTGACCATTATGCCATCTATGCCAAGACAGGTTATGCGAACAATGGCGCAACTGATATCGGCTGGTGGGTCGGTTGGGTGGAGAAAGATGCAAGCACCGTCTTCTTTGCGCTAAATCTAGATCTAGCGAATATAAAGCAAGCTTCTCTTAGACAAAAGCTAGTGAAACAGATCCTGCAATTCGAGCAGATCATTTAGGTTAATTAAAAAAGATTTAAAACAGTGCCTAAAGCTAAAAAAAAAATTAGTCAGAGTCAATCTTGCTATTCAAGTCGTACTAAGCGCCATTTCTGCAGTATCTTTACTCATCCCGTCGATATCAGTCTTTTAACTGCTGCTTTTAAGTAATTGGTTTTATTTTTAATTCTGCAAATATCACGATGACGGCTATCAAAAGATAAATGATACTCACGCAGTCCATTAATAAATCCATGACTGAATCAATCCTTAACATATGACTCGCTAGCTATGTAACAGCATTACTTTGCAGTGAATAACTCCATCTAAATGACTACTAGTTACTATACTAACTGTTTAGCGCTGCTTTATTCATACGAACACACCCATGGGCTTACTGGGGTGTGTACTAAAGGGCTGAGGTGCTGGTTTTAGGTTTGGGTATTGTCACGGAAAAGGAATGTTAAGCGCCCATATGAGCGATAGCATATAAATCAAGCCATCCTTAGAGCAGGATTGAGTCGTTTTTGATAAAAGAAACCTGAATGATTACTGGTATAAGAGTTGTTAGCGTGAATGCTCTGGTAGCACTTATTGTCGCTTTAGGGTTAGGTTTACGCGAATGAAATTCATAATGGAGTGAAGTACTGAGAGGGAAGGCGATGAAGCATTTGAGCATGATTGGGTATAACTATGATGACTACTTATGTGAGCAATTAAAGAGAAAGGAGATATTTGTCGATTATTTCGATGTTAATAGTCGCACTGAAATCGATCTAAAATGCCAGCTGCTTTTATTGGATTTAAGAGGAAGCAACTGTGTTGATTGGGCGAACTCTCTGATTAAATCTCTTGATAAAAATGCACTCATTTTAGTGCTAATTGAGCGCCAACAGCTTAAATCTCCTGCAGTCCCCGTATTAATTGGTCAACACGCCTGGGATTACCACACTGCACCATTCGAAATGGATCGATTAATGAGATTGTTAGGCCATGCAATGGGGATTATCCGGATTAGGCAGCAATGTACAGCAAAGCTCAATTTGCCCTACGAAGAACCCGTTAGCACCTTGAATTCAGCGGTCATGCAGGTGTTAGATAAACAAGTTAAGCGTGCTGCACCAACAGAGATCCCTATCTTAATACGAGGCGAAAGCGGCGTAGGTAAAGAGCTCGTTGCTCGTAGAGTCCATCAACAATCATCACGTGCCAATGGCCCTTTTATTGCTGTCAACTGTGGTTCCTTAACTTCCGGCGTAGTGCAGTCTGAGCTATTCGGTCATGAAAAGGGCGCGTTTACAGGTGCGGTGACGCAACATAAAGGCAAAATAGCCCAAGCGGATGGTGGTACCTTATTTTTAGATGAAATAGGTGATTTACCATTAGAGCAGCAGGTCAATTTATTACGATTTTTGCAAGAGGGTACGTTTGATTTAGTTGGCGGCCATGCTCCTTGCTCTGCAAATGTACGCATCGTTGCCGCTACCCACATTGATTTAGATGTTGCCATTGAACGAGGAGAGTTTCGCTTAGATCTCTTTTACCGCCTGAATGGTCTAACGGTATTTGTGCCTTCATTGCGAGAGCGAAAGGAGGACATTATTGAATTGGCAATGCAATTTTGCCAACAATATGCGGGTGAGTATGGTGTTAAATCTTGTCAGTTTAGCCAAGAAGCAAAGCAAGCGATGCTTGAGCATAGCTGGAGCGGCAACGTTAGAGAGCTTATTAATCGCATCCGACGCGCTGTATTGTTATGCGAAGATGGCTTGATAAAATCGAGTGATTTGGAATTGAAAAAATCTATCGTGCAACCTGATTTTGCTCAAGGTCTGAAGTGCTTAAAGGACTCTGTAGAAAAGAAGGCACTATTAAATGCAATTGCACGGCATGATGGAAAAATGGATTTTGTTGCCAGTGATTTACAAATTTCACGAGCGACCTTGTATCGCTTAATCGACAAGCATGAATTGTAAGGGACTAAGCGAGGTTTCTCATTAATGAGAATAGATGTCGCAATTTAAAGTTATGTTAAATCAATGAATTATATTTTATTGTCTCAGAAATAAGATTTAAGAATTGCCATGTATAATTAACCTATTGAAAAATAACAATTTAATTTTTGGCTTGAAGATTGCTCATAGATAATACCTACTTAATTTTAATGTGATTGGTGTTTCATGAGAGCTCTGTTAAGCCTTACGATTAGTTTCCGTACTTGCCTCTTGTTGTTGTGGCTATCCCCCAGCTGCAGTTGGGCAAGTGATATTACGGAAGTTAATGTACACAACACTTCCTCAATCGAATCACAATCCTTTCTTAACGTTAGTGGGCGCTTAGGCCTAAATCAAAGCGCGGGTGATTATAACCTGCAAACAAACTCACATGCTTTCGGTAGTCATGTTGTCATCGTTAGTGATCAAAAGAATCCTTACCTAAATTCAACTTCCAATAAAGCAGCCTATAACGTAACGGCTATTGAAGAATTGGCTTTTGAAGGGGCGCAGGGATTAATCAGTATCAACCAAGTTAGTGGCCAAGGGAATATTCAGGCAAATCTAGGCGCAATCGCGCTGCAGTCAATATCAGGGTTGGGCATAGAGGACTCGGCTTTAGATAGTGTTGCCAGTCCTACTAATGTGATCCCTGTATTTGGCAGTAATGGCAATAACGTCTCAAGCATTGCAAATGACAGCTTTGTAAATGCACAAGGGATTATACAAATCAACCAAATTTCTGGCGATGGAAACAGCGCCATAAATCAGTTCTCGCTGCAGTTACCAAGTGGGAATTAATCATTTAAATGGAGCAATGGAGATGGAAATGAAAATGAATAAATTAACCCTAGTAATCTGCATCGGTGCAGCACTCAGTGCTAACGCGTTTGCAAATGGTAATGACAACTCAGACTCTAATTCAGAGTCCAATAGTAGCGTTGAACTCAATAAGAAGATCACTGTAGAGAAAGATATTACAATTAAAGGCGGGGCACTGGTACTTGGTGTGATTAAAGTTGATGCTTTAGGTATGGCGGTGGTCGACAACGTACAAACTTCTGGTGGTAATTTGACTGGAAATTCCTATGTCGAAAACTCTGCATCTATCTCTGGATCAGCATTTAACAATGCCAGCGGTAATATTGGAGTGAACCAAGCGGCGGGTGACTTTAACATACAGGGTAATTCAGCAGCTTTAGCTTCAATAGATCAAAGTTTTGCTTTTGGCTCTGGTGATGCTGAAATCTTCAGTACACAACGTGGTTCGTTTAACGGCACCATGAATTATGCAACGACGAACAGTGCATCTATTGCTGATGGGGCTTTCCAAGGTGCCTCAGGTAATATCGGTGTCAATATCGCATCAGGTGGTAATAATGTGCAGGCCAATAATATGGCGGCATCTTCACACAAGGGCAGTTTGGGAGAGGCGAGCGTGTCGAACTCACAGGTTTCTGCTCATAACGGCATTAGCAATGAGAGTGTGGTGCAAGATTCAGTTGAGTACGCCGATGTTTCTCTAGGTTTACGAGCAAGAGGTGGCTATAGCGGCACTTCAGATCAAACTGGCAGCTATTATCCAGAAATTTGGCAGGATGATGGCGAACATGAAAGCGGGGATAACGCCGTGTTATGGGGTCATATGGATATGGATACTGAAAATCCAAGCGGTGATGGTGGCCTGAGTTTTGAAGAGGAAGGTACCCTTGGTTTACGTGGTGTTGTGAGCGGTCAACTGCCGTTCTTTATTGAAACTGTGACTCAGAAAACCACCAATACTGCGTCTCTTAGTGGCAGCGCATTTCAAAATGCCTCTGGTAATATTGGGGTTAATATGGCATCAGGGAATGGTAATTTGCAGTCAAATAACCTATCACTTACTAGCATGACAGGAGGAGCGATCGTTTCTGAAGCTCCATAAATCTTACTTTGGTATCCGCTGCAGCCTGGGCTTGTCTCGGGCTGCTCTATACAAGGATGTACCATGATGAAATATCTACTTCTCTGGGTAACCGTTTTTTGTTCACCTGCGTTGTTTGCTGCTGAGATTATGTTGACAGGCATGATCCCTGGTATGGGTAACTACAGTAAAAACATTCAAAGTATCAGAGAGCGAAAGTTTGAATTTGTTGTACAACAAAAAACAGACTTTTCCTGCGGCGCTGCAAGCTTGGCGAGCATTCTTAAATATGGATACGGTAAAGAAGAGATAACCGAACAGCAAGTATTATTGGGAATGCTAAAAGTTTCCGATATGAAGGTGGTACAAGATCAAGGTTTTTCCTTGTTAGATATGAAGCGATATTTAGGTGCACAAAATATGCGAGGGCGAGGGTACCGTGTTGGGGTAGAAGAGCTTCAACAATTAAAAATTCCCGCAATCGTACTTTTAAACGACGGTGGATATAGCCATTTTGTTGTGATGAGAAGGTTTACGGAAAACCAAGTGTATCTTGGTGATCCCGCTCTTGGTAATCGAATTCTAAGTTTTGACGAATTTACGGAAAAGTGGAATGGAATTGTATTTGTAGTTATAGGTAACGAATACATAAAAGATAACCCACTGCTTCAACCTCGAGCCAAGCTAACTTACAACATATTAAGCCCTATGCAGCCGTTATCAGATGCTGAACTGTTAGAGTTCGGTTTTGAGTATGCAGATATGCTCTAGGAGGCAAAATGCGATTTTGCTTAGTTACAGGGATATTACTGGCTAATTCAGTGTTTGCGTCGGATGCACCTTTAGAGGTTTTTGAAGGTAAGTCGCCGCTCTTGGATGAAGAGTTAGCAGAGTTAAGAGGTAAATATACTGAAAGTGGCCAGGACTTTTATTTTGGCTTACATATGCAAACACAATATATCAACCAACAAGGAGTAACACAGCAAGTACAAATGCAAATTGAAATGTCTAATAATAGCAATGGTCCTGCAATGCGTATTAGCGTGGCTGATAATGTGTCTGACGCAGACCATGGTATTAATTTATCTGCTTCAGGGCAGCAAAGAGGCCTTCAGCAAACCATTCAAATCGCGGGTGATTTTAATCAGGTGAAGAATCAGCTAGATTTTGAACAAGGTAACTTAACCCCTTTAGCGAATGGAGTGGAAATTGTTATTGGACAAACATTGGTTAATAGCAGTGGCGATGTCGTCTACTCAACCGCAAATGGCCAATTAGGCTATCAAGTCGGTATGTCATCGGGCACCTTTTCTCAAGGGGTGACCTCACAAGGCGGCAATGGCCAGTTGGTTCAATCGATTCAAATTAGCGGTGCTTTTCACCAAGTGACCAATAGCTCTCTCATTCGCTATCAAGGGATTGATCTTGGCGTTAAAGAGCGACAAATATTGGGGCAACAAGTACGCGATATTATTGGTATTGGTCTATAGTTTTTTTAAAGTATAAAAAAGGAACTATCAATGGATTTTAAATGGACTAAAGTGGCTTTATTGGTTTCCATTTCGTGCGTGCACTTTTCTAGTTTTGGGGCTGATGGTGTACCTGTAAAGCAAGCTCAAATGACAGAGGCTGAAGAGCTTAATCTGTTAAAAAGACAGCTTATATTATTGAATCAACAACTGCAGATGCAGCAAAGGGCTATTAATCAAATAGCCCAAAAAGTCCTATCTAAAGAGGCGGTTTTAAAGCAAGCCGCAGCGGGGACATCGGTCGCCAATACGACACAACAACAGAATACACAGTCAGTCGAAAGACCTGCTCAACAATCTACCCCAGTAGCCACTTCACAAGCTGTCGCCCAAACCACTGTAAAAAAAGAGCCTGAGCGCTCTCGTAGTACAGAAGATGTATTACAAGAAGCCCATAACGTATTTGACCGAAAGCTCACTATTGAACCTTCATTGACCTATAGTTATTACAGTCGTAAAGACCTTATCTTGCGTGGCTTTTTAGCTCTTGATGCTATCTTCCTTGGTAACTTGAATTTAGACCGTATACGTTCGAATACGGTGCAACTCGATCTTACCACCCGTTATACGTTGAACGACAGTTGGCAGTTTGAGATGGGCATGCCTTATGTATATCGATTGAATAAGTACGAGTCTGTCGGTGAAGGAAACTCGAGTCAGCTTTATGAGTCAGCCTCCTCTGAGGGAGGGCAAATTGGTGATATGAGTGTGGCTGGGTATTATCGTGTTATGACTGAGGGCGATGGTTGGCCGGACTGGGTATGGAATGTCAGAGTACGAATGCCAACAGGGACAGATCCATTTGGGATTAATTTGCAATCATCTGAATCAGGCAATCTTACTTATCCAGATCAAATCGCGACTGGCGCTGGTGTTTGGGGGGTATCAACCGGGTTTAGTTTAGCCAAGACCTATGATCCCGCGATTGTGTTCTTTAATCTTAATTACGGTACCTTCTTACCGGAAGAGTATGGTGATTTAAGTGGTTTACCTGGCTCTACACCGGGAGAAATTGATCTGGGGGATTACATCGATTATAGCTTCGGCTTAGCATTTGCGGTGTCTGAAAGAATGAGTATTGGTATGAGCTTTAACCAGCGGTTTTTCACCAAAACTCAGCAAAAACCATTGGGTGGCGAGTGGCAAGATATTGCTAGAACCGATACCAATACCGCTAACTTAGGCTTAGGAGCCACGCTGGCCTTAACTGAAAACTTCTCTATGGTGACCAGCATTGGGGCGGGGCTAACAGAGGATTCACCGGATTACCAAATAAGCTTGCGCTTCCCTTATCGTTTTTAAAAACTCAGGGGCATGAGCAGTCATCAGGGCAACGCAGTGCTATTACATCATTAGAGATTGCAGTGATTCTTGACTGGTAAAACGCTTATGAAAGAAGTCTAAGAAGACGCTGATATTGGTCGCTAGCTGACGACGACTGGAATAGACACCGTACACTTTAAATGCTTCCATTGGCCACTCTTGTAAAATAGGCACCAGTGAGCCACTTGCTAATTCGTTTTTACAGACGGAATTTGAGAGCATCGCAATACCAAAGTCATCCATGACGAACTGCTTGACCATTACCGCGCTGTTGACTCGGACTTTTCGTTTGAAGTTAACCATGGTTTTTCTGGCGCCTTTCCCCAGCGGCCAAATTGGGGCTGAGCGAGAGGTCCCTAGCAATATACCACTATGGGCCGCTAACTCTTGCGGGTTCGCGGGAGTACCGTGAGTTTTTAAGTAGCTAGGACTTGCCACCAATATGGGTTGGCGTTCAAATAGCAGTCTTGCGACTAAATCGGAAGATTGTAATGGACCATACTTAATCGCAATATCGTAACCTTCACCCACCAATCCAACGTCGTTATCGGTAAATTGTACGTCGAGTTCTACGTTAGGATAGAGCCGCATAAAGCCACTGCAAAGGTTAGCAATGAGTTCTTGGCTGAATGAAACGGGTATCGCAACGCGCAACGATCCCGAAACATCATTGTGAGTGTTTTCGATAGTCGCTTTGGCAGCTTCTATTTCATCGCTTATACTGGTGCAATGCTGATAAAAAAGCGCGCCAACCTGAGTTAAGCTCAGATTACGGGTATCTCGCTGTAAAAGCCGAACCCCTAGCTGCTCTTCAAGCTGGGCAACCTTACGACTAATGGTTGATTTTGGCATGCCTATTTCGCGGGCGGCTTGAGAGAACCCCTTAGCTCTAACTACCGCTGCAAACAGCATCATACCGTTTAAATCTGGCATGTTATCTTCACTGTCTCAAAAATGGAACAAAGCGTCTAGTGCAGTTTAATAGCATTTGACCTGATAACAAAGTTATATTTACGGGCTAAAAATTTCAGAGGCTAAACGCAGAGGATCTTTCGATGACCAGCAAAAATCAGCCCGTTAACATGACTCAAGCCCAAAGTGCAGATCCGCTTTTTCTAAAAGCAGAGCATTTGGCAAAAGACTTTTCTTTGTTTCCTGAGCACAGTAAACAGACATTATCTGAGGAGATAAAAGGTCTTCTCGGTGACGATACTATTCAAGCCAATCTAAAAGATTTGGCTGGATTAGACGTCGATGGTTATGTCACTAAGGTGATCCAACCGACGCAAGATAAAAACCGCCCTGGTGCTAAACGCATGATTGCGGATCTTAAAGGTAAGCTTATTACCGAAACCCACAGCGGCCCTTTTTATAGTGCAGAGATTGAACTGAATTTTGGATCTCGTACTCGCCGTATCGGTTTTATTGCACAAGAGCGTACAACGGCCAACGGCGCGTGGATGCCTGAACATCACTTAGCGTGTTGTAAAGCGATTCGTCATTTTGCCGAATTGTCTATGCCTATTATCTACCTTATCGACACTCCAGGTGCTGATGCAGGTGAAATCGCTAACAGCCAAAACCAAGCTCACTCAATCTCTAAAGCGATTGCAGAGAGTGCCAATGTTGACGTACCTACAGTAGGTATCGTGATTGGTGCTGGTTACTCTGGTGGTGCTATTCCACTGGCTGCTGCAAACATTCTATTGTCACTGCGTGACGGTATCTTCAACACGATTCAGCCACAAGGCCTACAAAGCATTGCGCGCAAGTACAACCTGTCTTGGCAGGAATGTGCAAAATCTGTGGGCGTCTCGCCAGAAGAACTGTACACATCGGGTTGTATCGACGGTATCGTCGATTTCTCGCCATCAGACAAAGATGAGCGCCAACATAACCTACGCCGTGCAATTATCAGCAGCGTTGAAGCTGTTGAAAAAGCCGCAGTGCAGTTTGTGCGCGAATCTGATGACTTGCGTGAGCACTATGATCGCAGTTTAGCCCGCTTCTTAGACCCGTCTAAAAACTTAGCGGCACTAGAGGTCAATGCGGAGCTTGCGGTTGCTGACAACCCAACCATGCACTTGAACCTGTTTGGTAGCACCTACCGTTACCTGCGTTACCTAACGCTGCGTAGCCGTATCCATTCTATCTCACAAGAGCAGTATGGTCGTCTCTCTAAAGTCAGTGTGCCTGAAGGTGACTTGCTAGCGCGAATTCAGCAAGAACAAGATAAAGTTTTCCAATCTTGGTTATCTAACCCAGATAAGCTGGTTTATGACGAAGAGTTGAATAAGCTTTGGGGTAACTTCATCGCTAAGCGTGATGATGTGTCTACCGAACGTAATATGCTAACGCGTTTGATTTTGGGTGAACCAAAAGAGAACTATAAGAAAGCGCGTAAAGCCCTTATCTTTAACATCAGTTGGTCGCTCTTTCACCGCTGGAAAGGTAATGCTGAAAACAACTTCAAGGGGCTGATTAGCTACCTTGAGACATTGCCTCCAGAAGTCACTCAAGCGGATTGGCCTGAGCTAAATCAACTTAGCGTTCTCGATGTTATTATTCATGACGAACTGCGTGAAGACTTTATCTGGCAATGCCACAATATTTTGGTATTCAACGCACTGTATGACAACGTAGTAGGTAACTTGGCGTCAATCGCGAAAGAAGCGATGATGTCTAAGAGCTTGTCTCGTAGTTCAGTTGATAATTTGCTACATGATTCAATCGATAGAGCATTGTCTACACAAGATGTGGCTAACGATAAGAGCAAGTTCTACAAGTGGCTTAAGTATTTTATGTCGCAATCAAACCGCGCAGAACTACTGACTCGTACAGAGCAGTGGAAGAGCGTTGGTTTCCCGCAATTGAACGACAGTCTGTTTGTTATTTTGACTTACTTCTTCGAGCGTTTACTCCCAGAGTATTTCGACAGTGAAGAAGAAAACAGTGAATACACTGGCGCCATCAACCCTGTCCGTATCGGTCGTCGTAAAGACTTCTGGAACCGTTTGACTATGGGTTACCAAGATCTACTGATCCAAAAAGTACTTCGCGATGAAAAACGTGCAGGAAAAATGGGTTGGGATGCGATTATTGCTAAGTTCTTCTCTGAGTTTGAAGAGCTTAACGGCGATAAAATGTCAGCTAACTTGCTTAACTTTCCTGGCTTCCGTCTTTCTATTGAAGATGCAATCGACAAAGGTATTCGCCCTTGTGGTTTGATCACCGGTCTTGCTGACTTTGAAAGAGATGGCAAGCCAATGCGCGTCGGTGTTGCGGTATCAAACACTGCATTCCAAGCCGGTGCATTCGATATGGCAGCCGCTGAAAAGTTCAGCGCGTTATTAATTGAATGTGCTAAGCGTAAGTTACCCGTTATCTGCTTTATCAGCTCAGGCGGTATGCAGACTAAAGAAGGTGCAGCAGCGCTATTCTCAATGGCTGTGGTTAACGACCGTATCACTCGCTTTATTCGTGACAATGAGTTGCCAGTATTGATGTTTGGTTATGGTGACTGTACCGGTGGCGCACAGGCAAGTTTCGTGACGCATCCTCTCGTACAGACTTACTATCTGTCTGGCACCAACATGCCGTTTGCGGGTCAAATGGTTGTGCCTGCATACTTACCTTCGACGGCGACACTGTCTAACTACTTGTCTAAAGTCCCCGGCGCGATGAATGCCCTCGTTGAAAACCCATTCACTACCACGTTGGATGATCAGCTAAGTAGCATCGACCCATTGATGCCGAAGCCGACGGGTAATATTAACACCATCATTGGTAATGCCCTGTCGACGCTTGTACCTGAAATGTCTGTTGAAGATGAAGAGATTGTTCAGAACGATCCTCGCGCACTCATGAAGCCAATCAATAAAGTATTGATTCACGCTCGTGGTTGTACCGCGGTGAAGCTTATTCGTAAAGCACACGACAACAAGATTGATGTCGTGTTGGTTGCATCAGACCCTGATATGACATCAGTGCCTGCTGACATGTTAAAAGCGAACGACAAGCTAGTTTGTATTGGTGGTAACACCTCTGATGAAAGTTACCTCAATGCTTATTCAGTGTTGAAAGTGGCTGAATACGAAAATGTTGATGCATTGCACCCTGGTATCGGTTTCTTATCAGAAAGCCCGCAGTTTGCGGCCCTTTGTGTTAACAATGGCGTTAACTTTGTCGGCCCGAGTGTTCACAGCATGACGACCATGGGTAACAAGTCGAATGCGATTAAAACTTCGCAAGACCAAAACGTACCTGTCGTTCCTGGTAGCCACGGTATTTTGACCAATGCAGAGCAAGCGGTAAACGTTGCCACTGAAATTGGTTACCCAGTATTGCTTAAAGCAGTACAAGGCGGTGGCGGTAAGGGCATCCAGGTTGTCGAACGTCCTGAAGACATGATTGAATTTTTCCAAAAAACCTCGACCGAAGCCGCAGCGGCCTTTGGTAACGGTGACCTTTATCTAGAAAAATATGTGACTTCACTACGTCACATTGAAGTCCAATTGCTGCGTGACCAGTTTGGTAACACTAAGGTACTTGGCTTACGTGATTGTTCTGTCCAGCGTAACAACCAGAAAGTGGTTGAAGAATCAGGTTCAACGATGTTGCCTGAGGAGCTAAAACAGCGAGTACTGGAATATACGCGTTTATTAGGTGATGCAACCGATTATATGGGTGCGGGTACGGTAGAGTTCATCTATAACTTAGACGCAAATGAAGTCTACTTTATGGAGATGAATACTCGTCTACAGGTAGAGCATCCAGTAACAGAGGCCACATCAGGCATCGATATTGTCAGTGCCGGTTTTGATATTGCCGCAGGACGCTCCATTGCAGATTTAGAACCACAAAGCATCGGTTATGCGATGGAAGTGCGTGTCACGGCTGAGAAAGCAGCGCTTGATAGCAATGGCATATTGCAGCTAATACCAAACCCAGGTTTGATTAGCGAATACAAGATGCCAGAGCGTGATGATATTGAAATCATCTCTATCGCGGGTGAAGGTAAAGAAGTATCACCTTACTATGATAGCTTGATTGCACAAATCATCTGTCGTGGTGAAAGCCGTGAAGATGTCATTAACAAGCTTCATGACTACCTTGCAAACGAAGTTGTTATCAAGGGCATCGCGACTAACATTCCATTGTTAACTCGCATCCTTAAAGATGGCACCTTCAATGAAGGCGTTTACGATACCAACTACCTACCACGTTTTATGGCTGAGCTTGATATTCCTGAGCTTATCGCCGAGATGGAAGCAGCAGCAGAAACCGTCGGTGTTGATACTGAATCGCTACGTGTTGGCGAAAGTAATGAACTTAAGGTTATGGCGCAAGGTGCAGGTATCTTCTATACCTCTCCAGCACCTGGTGAAGCAGACTTCGTTAAAGAAGGCGACATTGTTACAGTGGATCAGACTTTAGCGCTTACAGAAGCAATGAAGATGTTCTCGCAACTAACACTCGCAGGCTTTAACCGTAAGAACGCTGTGCTGTACCCTGAAGACCAGCAGTACCGTATCGAGCGTATTCTTAACAGTAATGCCCAGCAGGTTTCACAGGGTGAATTACTGTTTGTAGTATCGCCAGTCGTGTAAATATTGAATGTAAAATAGTGCACTGAATCCTAGTGCGTTGTTTTAGCATTTAAAAACCGTTTGAATACCCACCTTAACGTGGGTATTTTTTTACCTTATTTTTACAGCTAGTCAGTCGATAGTACTAATAAGCTTGTGTTTAACAAGCGATGACAGTAGTTTCAATGATTGAATAATAAGCATAAGGGCTCAATTGATGGGGGGCTGAATCGCTGACCTCATCAGTATTACGATTAATGAACCAAGCTAAGACTGAACAAGCCGAGCTGCAAAAAATGCTTGGCACTCTGGAACAAGAAAATAATCAGCTTAGAGATGATCAGGCTGAGCTTGTTCGACAAAATGCTGTATTGCAAGAAAAGCTCAATGCGGCGTTAGATGGCACAGGTTTGTGTTTATGGGAACAACATATTCCGTCAGGTAACCTCACCATGTTCAATATGGAATGGGGGTCGTTATTGGGGTATACCATCGATGAACTTGCCGCTCATGTCGACAGTTGGAAGGGTAACTTGCACCCAGAAGATCGTGATTGGGTTGTCGCCAACTTTGAAGACCATGTTAAAGGCAAGACAGACTCCTACCAAGTGACTCACCGAATGTTACATAAGGATGGCAGCGTTAGTTGGGTGTCAGATCGCGGCCGAATTGTTGAATTTGATGCACATGGTCAGCCGATTAGAATGATGGGAACTCATATCGATATCACCCAAGAGAAGCGTTATGAACTGGGTTTAGCTGAACTGGCACACAAAGACCCTCTAACCGGTTTATTGAACCGCAAAGCGTTAATGGAGGCCTTTGAGCTGTCAAAATTACAACTGGGTGCTGGTGGCGCGCTACTTTTTATCGATCTTGATGACTTTAAAGCCAACAATGACCACTATGGTCACAAGTTTGGTGACAGCTTGTTGATCCGTATTGCTAATACTTTAACTTCATATCTAGGGTCGACAACCGATATTGCCCGCTTAGGAGGCGATGAGTTTGTGGTGCTATACCCATCAAAATCCAGAGTTCAATTAGAAACAGTGGCGAATGCAATGCTGCAGTTATTTGCACAGCCCTTAAATATCGAAAATCACAGTATCAAGGTTGGCTTGAGTATCGGTATTGCCGTTTTTGGTAAAAACGAGCTGTTTAGCGATGTGTATGAACAAGCTGACAAGGCTATGTATCAGGTGAAACGCCAGGGGAAAAACTGTTTTAAATTATGTTCCTAACGCTTCCGCAATACCTAGCGAGTATGTTTTGCAGTCAGTGCCAAGGCGCCGTTGCCCCATTGACTTAATACGGCGCTAACATCACCAATACTGCCATCAATCATCACTAATTTTTCATTTTTAACTATTGAGACTGTAAAGGTCGGGTAAACAAATCGCTATCAAGACACTGTAGGCTTGATTCAGGAGTCGAAATAATGCTATTAAGTTCGTGGGCATCCCTCAGGGGATGACCCCACTTATTTTAGCGACACCTAAATCACAGTAAGACGTATGCAATTAATGTTGGGTGCGTATTTTTTCAATTCATACTGTTTCCACTTACTATTTTAGTGACATACCTGTAAACTCCTGATAACTATTCACAAACAAACAAACAAACATCGTTATTATAGTTGGCAACGGAGCTGCGACATGAATTTTGTAAAAATTATATCTCTACTAATAGCTGTAACTACTATCAGTGGCTGCACATCCTCTGCACAAAAACAAAAAATGAAAGATATTGAACGTCTCAATTATGTTAATTCTGAGATGATTATCAATAAGGAGTTTGTTCGTAAATACCTAAAGACTGGAAGGGGTTCACCTACTACCACGGTAGCGTCTTTATGGGAAATCACTACTGAAAAGGTTAATGGCAAGCATGTTATCGTTGGGATCACCCTTCCATCAGTTGACAATAAAGGTTCTCGAAAAATAACAACAAATCGGCGAGAGGGTCAAAAACTGACTCACAAACATTTCCCTATTGGACATTATCCTAGCCATGAAAACAGCGCCTCATTAGCCGAAAAAGAAGAGCTAGTCAGAGCAATGATTGATATTAGGCCTGAGTTCATTCGTTTACTAAAAATGCTTTCAGACGAGAATTCATTCAAACAACGCTATGAATTGATTCCAAAGATAAGCAAATCCTACTCTCGAATGAGTAGAGGTGCAATTTCATATGGGATCATTCTGGGGAAAAAAGACATTTATGATAGGCTTTTTTATGTAGCTCATCCTATTAAATCTACTGGGGTCGCTACTTTTAAAGGCGTAGATGAATTAAAAAAAGGACTGAATTCACCTGAGCTTCTAGGTAAATACCAAGCACTAATAGATTACAATTTGGCGGCCTTAAAGAAAGCTAAAGATTCGGTTTCATGGATAGACACGGAAAATCATATCAACAGAGATCACTGGAATAAAGCTACAGCAAAAACTCAAAAGCTAGAGCGCGGAGAAAAAGTTTGCGACTACCAAAACAACGTTGGTTACGTAGAAAGCCTAACCGAAACCAGAGCTAAAGTGGGATGGTTCGCTTTCATCATGGATCAAGAAGGTGGTTTTTTCTTTGGGAACATAAAGCACTCATCCGCAGATCATGAAAACCCTACTCAAATGACATATAAATACACTTATGGAGACCAGAACAGGACAACTTGGGTTAGCAGAAAAGAAATCGCAACATGTGTTTTCAATGGTTAAGTAAAATTGGCATCCTCTACCTCCTAAAAAGGACGGACCCCTCACTCTAACCTCGCTAAAATGCTGAGGTTTGCGATCCATATCACTAAAACGTTCGAGGTCGATGATAATACTCATCTGCCATTAGCTATAACAGCTACAAAGGCAATTCCAGCAGAGAATCGGCCAAAAGGCTGGTTTGAACTAAGGTCATTAATTTTCTCATCTCTAACTCCGCAAATTATTTTGGTGAGACAGAATCTGTCCAATGCGGCGATGACATCTAATATATCGAATAGCAACACGTTACTAACTATTCGATATTGTGGTAGTTGGTTTTAGTTTGCACTTAACTCTTTGCTTAGTTTTAAAAAAGTTGATGCGGCAGGTGTCAGGGGTAAATTTTTTCGCCAAATAAGTGCTAGATCCCATGTTAGTTGCGGCGAGAGAGTTTTATAAATAAGATTTTCTGAAATAACTTTCTGGCAGATAGGTTTAGGCAAAATCGCCACGCCCATCTTGGCTTCAACCATGGCGGCAATAAAGTCCCACTGGCCACTTTGAGCGGCAATATTAAGATCGACATTGGCAGCGCGACTTAATCGATAAATAAGCTTCGTCAGTGAAAAGTCATCGTTGTATAAGATAAATGGGTAGGGCGCTAGATCTTGCCAGCTAATACTCTCATTTTTAGCTAATAAGTGATCTTTTGGCATGCAAGCCAGCAAGGGGTAACCCTTAAGATCTAAGCTGTTAAACTCCTGAGCGTGTGTCGTCGGTAATGCGGTAAAGGTCAAATCTAAACTGTCATTTAACAGTGCCTGCTCTGCACCAAAGCCGCCGAGCTCTTGAATACTGAGTTCAATTCCGGGATATTTCTGCCGAAAATGAGCGACTAATTCGATGATCATTTCGCCCATCATTGGGCATACTCCAAGCCTAAGTTGGCCTGTTTGTAATCCATTTAAACTATTGAGATCTTCCCTAAGTCGGTGCCATTGGCCAACGATTTGTTGCGCAGTGCACACTAAAGCTCTGCCAGCTTCGGTGGCAATCACCTTTTGATTATTTCGGATCAGTAAAGGCTGGCCGAGATTCTCTTCAAGGCGTTGGATCATCTTCGTTAAGGTCGGTTGAGTGAGATGAAGCTTCTCTGCTGCCCGAGTATAATTACCCATTTCGACTAGGGTTAGGAAGCAGTGTAAGCTTTTTATTTGTATGTTCATGCTTATATAGAATCTAGTTGATGGCTATTATTCATTTTACTAATAGTCCGAACAAGATTACTTTGACCTCAAGCACACATCCAACCAATTATTCATCTTTAGAGGTCGTCAACATGAAGTCATACCAAGGTTTATTCGCCCAAGCATTATATTTAGCAGCAATGCCACTTGAGCAAGATTGTGCTCAAAAGAAACAAGCTAAAAAAAATGAGCAGCAATGTTCAGTTGAAGAACCTAGTAACGAAAAATCATAAGTGATTTGGCGAGTATCACGTCACTTACTTCCAGCCAA
This sequence comes from Shewanella gelidimarina, assembly GCF_023283945.1. Taxonomy (GTDB): domain Bacteria; phylum Pseudomonadota; class Gammaproteobacteria; order Enterobacterales; family Shewanellaceae; genus Shewanella; species Shewanella gelidimarina. The sequence goes on from NZ_JAKIKW010000004.1 coordinate 100,737, forward strand.
ATATCCAGCAGCTATCGTCGGTTAGCTCGCGCCAATTAGTGTCATATTGAGTGCGGGTTAATACCGCTTCAATCACGCATCGCTTTACATCACCCACTTCATCAAACTCCATTTCAGTGACTATAAAGTGCTTCTGTTTCTGCATGGGTTTCAGTGCAGTCCACTTACTGTGCAGTAGTTTTTTTGGATTTATTTTATTCATAAAAACGAATACGTAAAGCGGCTTTGAATCGATCAACACCTAGGTATTATTTTTGAGGTTGTTGGTGACGTTGTGGGCGAGATTAGCGGGGAACCTACCGCATTAGATGCGACAGGTTCGATTGCGGAATATATTAGTTCAGTAATTCGTGGTTTTCGGGAAGTTGACGGCTGATCCACAGCACTAATTTGTGCTTCATATTTGGACCATCTTCTTTGTCTTTTGACAAGGCTTGAATCAAGTTGTCTTTTACTAATAATCGGTAAATACATTCCACTTTGTCTTTGGGGGAAATACCTTGACCAAAGTCGGCAAAGCCTCTTTTCTTGGCGTAACCTACTCCGATTTCCATCGCTAGCTTAAGTAGCTGTACATCATGTTTACCAGACTTCATATAAGCGCTTCTTCTTTCGATTGATATAACTCTAACGTTACCTGAATCTAGAGCGAAGGCAAGAGACATTATGCTGAATAAGGCTGTTTAATAAATTGAAATCAGCAGCTATTGTCATTGAACAGAATCATGTTCTGGCTATTTATACTATCGCCTATATACCGCAGTGATATGGCAAGTGGTTGGTATCGAAAAATTATACCAGTTGCATTAAAAGTTTGACCATTCAGCGGGAATTCAAAGCCCTGTAGGCAAGATGGGGGATTGAAGCTAATAGTTATTCTATATCCAAAGCCCACAACGAAGCTTAAAGGGCTTTGAAAGCCGCACTACGTGAGCGCCTCAGATTTTCCACTTCTGCTTTGCATTGGCTTAAAAGGGAATAACCCTTTTTTCACCAATGCGCCTTGAATTGAAAAATCTGAGGCGCTCTGAATTGGTCAAATACTTAATGCAATTGGTATTAGTATTCAATGTACTTTTTCAAAGAGTCTCGGTCTTCCTCTTCGACCGATTATTGAGCATTAACATCTTGATGAACGGTTAACTAGAATAATCATTTATCGTCGACGGACGAACGGACGGACTTACTTATGGATCAATCTCTGTCCTTTGAGTGACCACTTTAGCATGAGTGGTCCGGCGATGGTCGTGACAACAATAACCATGACTAACTCGGTGAATAGCTTAGGCGAAATGATACTGGCTTGGCGACCCATTTCAGCAAACACTAGACCTACTTCACCGCGAGGAACCATTGCACAGCCAATGATGAGTTTTCTTCGCCATGATCCCTTTGCGGTTAGACCCGCTGCGAGTTTAGTCAAGATGGCGATCAGTGCCAGCCAAAGTAGCAGCAGTAAGCCAGTTGTCGTGAGTTCCAGCTGGCTTAGATCAACGGTAATGCCAACATAAACAAAAAATATCGGCGCGAAAATATCGATGAGTGGCTTGGTCGACTTTTCCAGTTGATGAGTAAAATGAAAAGGATTGCGTAGGTAACGGTTTATCGGTGAAACGAACTGCTTAGATAACGCCATTCCAACGGCAAAGCCACCTAATAGTGCGGGCGCACCGAATAGGTGAGCTAACCATGCAAATAAACAGATTAGAGTGATCACGATAAAAACAGCGTAACCGGATTGGTTAAACTGAGGCTGAAGGCCGCGTGCTAGATAGATCAATACGCGCGCAAAGGGTGGAGCGATAAGTAAAAAACCGATAACTTTAATGGTTAATATGAGTATCGAACCGACGCTTAAACTGCCTGAATCATGAAAATTCAATAATATGCTCAGTAATATTACCCCTGCGATATCATCTATCACTGCGGCGCCCAAGATCACTTGACCCTCAATTGTTTGTGTTTGTTTTGCTTGAGCCATCACGCGTATTGATATTCCAATGCTGGTGGCCGTTAAGGCACAGCCGAAGAATAGCGCAGTAAATGAGGGCAAATTCAGCCAGTATGCAGCGGCAGTACTGGCGACCACTGCAGGCACTAAAATACCGCTTAATGCTACCCAGGTTGAGTGTCCGCGAGCATGATATAGACGCTTAATGGAAGTATCACAGCCGATATCAAATAGCAGTAAAATCACCCCTAATTCAGCTAGAACCGACAGAGTATTATGCGGACTAACCCAGCCCAGAATAGAGGGGCCAATCAGCAGTCCCGCCATGATTTCTCCCACAACGGCGGGGGAGCCTAATCGGCGAGCAAGCTCTCCTAGCAAGCGACCAAAAAGTAGAATAAGAAAAATGGAAATTACAAAGCTATCTATTGCCACTGTTGCCCCCTTATTTGGTTAATAACAGCGCTTTGATCTTGATCATGTATATGGGTCATCCAGAGGCGAGGACGCATTTGCTTGTCTAAGCTAGAGTAAGGTAATAATGGCAGGAGTAAACCATGGACAAGGTGTTTATTATTTCGCAAAGAGAGGAATCTCATACCGATGCTATTGCGACGGGAATAGAGTTGGCAAACGCATTGGGTAAACGTGCCGAAATTTTTGCTTATAGCTTCGAATATTTTGGCAGTGCAGAGTATTACAACCCTCGCTTTGCAGCTGTAGCGCATAAGAATATGATGAAGCAGCGAGAGGCGAAAGTGGAAGGCGAACTGGAAAAATTGCAGGCAGAAGATGTCCCCGTCCATAGCGTATGGAGCAAAGATTTGTCTGAACATGCCTGTTATCATTCTATTCGTCATGGTTTCGATCTCATGGTAAAAGCGGTACATCATGCGGATCACTATCTACCTGTTGATTGGAATTTGATCCGTAATGTCAAAATCCCATTAATGTTACTGACAGATAACCCTTTGCATAGGGGCAATGCCGTCATGATGGCAGTCGATCTGGGTAGTGATAAGCCGATTAAAAAACAACTTAATAAATTGGTCATTAAGCATGGTAAGGCACTAGCCAAAGCTAAAGGCAGTAAACTACATCTAGCCTTTGTCATTAGAGTACCTAAGTTGATCCGCGATTTGGACTTGATCAATACCAACACATTAGTCAAAGAGGCTTATCAAAAATATCAACATCAATTAGCTAAGCTAGATCTCGATCCTGACTGTATTCACATTACTGTTGGCGAGCCTGATCTTTGTCTTTATGAGCTTGCCTGCCGTTTTAAGGTGCGAGACTTAGTGCTTGGAGCATGTCAGCGTCGCGGTATTTTCGGTTATGTTATTGGCAACATGGCTGAGTCCATTATCAGCCGTGTTCGCAGTAACGTGTTGGTTATTCCCGCCGATGATCAGCTATTGGGATCACCAAGCTCGGATGATGTTTAATACGCCAGTACCTTTTATGTACCTCGTCCACAATAAAGAGCACTGAAGCTGTGGCGAGTAAGATCAACCAATGACCTAAACTGATGGGACTAAGCTGCAGTGCATCATTTAGTCCCGGCGTATACATGGCGCCAATATGGATCCCTTGTGCCGCAAGAATGCCGATAAGCAGGATAGGGTTACTGAACAAAGGGATCTGCAGTACCGATCGGTGTTCAGAGCGGCTATTGAGCGCGTGTACATTTTCAAATAGCACCATCAACATAAGGGTGAGGTTGCGAGCTTCCACTTCATCAGCGCCCATGTTTAGCGATATAGCAAATAAAGCAAACGCTACCAAGCCCATTGTGAGTGCACTGGTCACCACTCTTTCGAGCATTAAACGATCGAAAATGGGTTCCTTTGGCGAGCGTGGTGGTTGAGATAGTTCCTTGCCTTCAGCGGGCTCGAAGGCGAGCGCGACATCCTGCACCCCATTCGTGACAATATTGAGCCAGAGGATCTGTAGCGGAAACAGCGGGATTGGTAGTGCAAACAACACACTGAGAATAAAAAGGAAGATCTCTGCTGCACCGGTGCTTATGAGCAAATAAATTACCTTACGAATATTGTTATAGACGATGCGTCCTTCGATGATCCCTTTAACAATCGAACTAAACTTATCATCGGTGAGTACCAGTGATGCGCTTTCTCTGGCGACATCGGTTCCTCTAAGCCCCATGGCAATACCAACATGTGCGTGTTTGAGGGCTGGGGCATCATTAACGCCATCTCCAGTCATGGCAACAAACTCACCCTGCCTGATAAGTGATTGAGTGATCTCCATCTTCTGTTTAGGTTTAACTCGGGCAAACACCCTGTGACTGCCGACGAGTTGATCAAAATCAGTTTCACTCTGATGCATTGCTTTTTCGAGAGCTTCACCGGTAATGGCACTGTCATCTGCGGTGGCAATCTTTAGCTGTTGTGCCAGGGTTAACGCAGTGGCAGGATGATCGCCAGTGATCATCGCCACTTTTATCTGTGCAGCTTGGCAGGCTGCAACCGCCTCTATGGCATCGGGTCTAAGCGGGTCACTCATGGCAACAAGCCCTAAGAACTCAAGCTCACTAAAATGATCATCTACGGGTTGCCCTAAGCCATGAGCTAATGCCAATACCCGATATCCCTGCAGTGCCATTGAATGCGTTTGGCTGAGAATGCTTTGCTGCTGTTCAGTGCTGAGCAAACACATAGGGATAAGCTTTTCTACCGCCCCCTTGACTGAGATTGATGGGCCTAGTTTGCTATCATCAATGCTGGCACTGAAGCCTTTTTCTGATTCATAGGGAAAAAGGGTCAGCCGTTTCTGCCGTAGGGTGGTAGAGGGCAGTTTGAGTTTGTGACCTAGTATGAGGAAAGCCAAATCAACGCCATCACCATCGGCGTGCAGCTCATTTGTTTCAAATACCAAATGCGCTTCATTGGCGAGCACACCCGCAGTGGCTAACTGTTTGAGTGCGGGGTCCAGCGTTAAGTCAGCAGGGGCCTTGTTATTCTTAGATTGGACAATACCTGTCGGGCTCAATCCCTCTCCCGTCACCTGATATCTCTGCCCGTTCGCAAGCCATATTTGTCCAATCGTCATCTCATTGACCGTTAATGTGCCGGTCTTATCTGAGGCGATAAAGGTGCAGGAACCTAGCGTTTCAACCGCCACCAATTTGCGGACGATTACGTTGGCTTTTGCCATTCGTTTCATGCCGATAGCGAGAGCGACAGTGATCGCTGCGGGTAACCCTTCAGGGATCGCAGATACGGCCAATGCCACGCCGAGTAAAAACACATCAGAGAGGGCGGCACCCCGCATTAAGGTTAGGCCAAATATGAGCGCAATAATAATGATGATGGCTATCGCTATGCGCAGTGTGAACTGATCGATTCGTTGCATCAGTGGCGGCTTAGTTTTGCCGCCCTGATGGACCAAGTCGGCGATCTGTCCAATCTGAGTGTGGGTTCCTGTTGCGAAGACTTCTCCCTCGGCTCGGCCATGGGTGACTAAGGTGCCGGCTAAAGCCTGTTTCTTATTACTAACAGAAGCGGATTCACCGGTGAGAGCCGACTCATCGACCTGGAATTGACTGGATTGTTTAAGATGGATATCAGCACCAATACGGTCACCGCCATTGAGGATAACCCAATCACCAGGCACCAAGCTTTCACTGTCAACGAGTACAGGGTGGCCATCTCGGAGTACTCTACTTTGCTGCGGCACCATATGCGCTAATGAATCGGCCGCTTGTTGTGCTGAGTATTCTTGAATGGCGCCAATGAGGGCGTTAAGCAGTAATACTACCGAGATAAAGAACGCATTAATAAGCTGGCCAAGCAGCAAGCAAACAATAACCGCCACCAATAACACATAAATGAATGCGCTACGAAACTGGACCATAAACAGTCGAAAGAAACTATTTTTTGGCGGTTTAGGCAAACTGTTTTCACCATACTGCCCCAATAGCATTATCGCCTGCTTGCTCGTTAGCCCCGGAGTGTTCACATCACCTCTCACTATCCAGTTTTGTGTTGTCAGTTGATCTATAGTCAATAATGATAGAGCAAGGCAGTTAATTTGGATGTTAATTGACCAGTATCAAGGCTTGGTAGAGCTTTTATGTCTAGAGCTGGATTAGGTCGACAAAATAACAGCTGTTATAGATTTGATGGTTAATTTTATGGAGCGGGGAGGTGAGGGTTAAAGATGAATTTTACCGATAAAAAAACCACCTCATTTGAGGTGGTTTTTAATTTTCAAGCTCAGTAAATAACTTACTGGCCTAGTTGTTTGAGAATGTGTTCTCAACCAATTCGGTCTTGTTCTCAGCTTGCGGTGTGTGACACTGAGTACAGTTGTAGTAATGATCGTTCAGCTTGGCATCGGCAAGCAGATGCGACGGATCGATCTGGGTCGCTTTCATGCGTTTTGCTTTTGCTGGACTATGACAACTCATACAGCCATTTTTCTTCAGTGTAATTGGGTATCCCGCTTTGTGTGGGATCATCGGTGGTTGATGTACAAAAGTACGTTCAATCGACTTACCACGTTTGGGATACGTTGCAGCAGGGTCTGCTGGACGAGTATCGGTGATAGCAGACTGTCCAAGTGAATTGATGTTAACAGGCTCTGCTGGCGTATTTGCTTGCTGGCCTGAACATGCGCTGAGCGCCATCACTAACGCAGCTGCAGTCAATAATTTTTTCATTAGTTTATCTCCGCTTATGGGTTAGTTATGCTTTAGTCACTTTAACTGGACACTTCTTGAAATCTGTCTCTTTTGACAGAGGATCAGTCGCGTCGAGTAACAACTTATTGACCAGTTGGCGCGCGTCGAAGAATGGCATAAACGCCACGCCTCTTGGCGGCTTGTTACGGCCTTTAGTTTCTACTCTTGTCTTCACTTCACCACGAGGCGAAGCAACAATCACTTCGTCACCGCGTTTTACGCCACGTGCTTTAGCATCTTCTGGATGCATGAAAATTTGTGCATCTGGGTAGGCGCGATATAGCTCAGGTACACGGGCTGTCATTGAACCAGTATGCCAATGCTCTAGAACTCGACCGGTTGATAACCAGATATCGTACTCTTCGTTTGGTTCTTCCGCTGCAGGCTCATAGGGTAGTGCAAAGATAACCGCTTTACCGTCTGGTTTACCGTAGAAGTTAAAGCCTTCACCTGGTTTAACATACGGATCGCTGCCTTCAACGAAGCGACGTAGCGTCTCTTTACCGTTAACCACAGGCCAACGTGCACCGCGGTTCTCATGGTAAGTATCGAAATCGGCTAGATCGTGACCATGACCACGTCCAAACTGGGCGTACTCTTCGAATAGACCTTTTTGAACGTAGTAACCAAAGGCGTCAGACTCATCATTAAGATCCGCTTTACACTCATCAGCTGGGAACTTATCGACAACACCGTTGGCAAATAACACCTCATAAAGCGTCTTGTCAGCGTATTCTGGTTTCTTAGCAATAAGTTCAGCAGGCCAAACTTCAGACACTTTGAAGCGCTTAGAGAACTCCATTAACTGCCATAAGTCAGACTTAGCGCCTTCTGGTGGTTTAACTTGTTGATGCCACATGTGAGTACGACGTTCAGCGTTACCGTAAGCACCTTCTTTCTCAACCCACATCGCGGTAGGTAGAATCAAGTCAGCAGCCATCGCGGTGACGGTTGGGTAGGGATCTGACACTACAATGAAGTTTTCTGGATTACGGAACCCTGGGTAGATCTCTTCATTGATGTTTGCGCCGGCTTGCATGTTGTTGGTACACATATTCCAATAACAGTTCAGCTTGCCATCTTTAAGCATACGCGTTTGTAACACCGCGTGATAACCCGGCTTTGGTGGAATAGTGCCTTCAGGCAGCTGCCATAAATCTTCGGTGATCTTACGGTGCTTAGGATTCTTAACGACCATGTCTGCAGGTAGGCGGTGTGAGAATGTACCCACTTCACGCGCAGTACCACAGGCTGATGGTTGACCCGTTAGTGAGAACGGGCTGTTACCCGGAGTGGCAATCTTACCTGTCAGTAAGTGGATGTTATAGAGCATGTTGTTAGCCCAAACACCACGAACGTGTTGGTTAATTCCCATGGTCCACAAGCTCATTACTTTCACTTTTGGATCGGCATAAGCCTTAGCCATTAATTCAAGTTTTTCTGGCTCTACACCACTCATTTCAGCAGCGTATTCAAGCGTATAAGTGCTAACGAATTTAGCGTATTCGTCGAAGCTAATCGGCGCTGACTTACCGCTACCTGGATTCTTAGCTTTTTGCTCTAGCGGATGCTCTGGACGCAAACCGTAACCAATATCGGTAGTACCGAGTGCAAACTTAGTGTGTTTAGTGACAAAGTCTTTATTAACAGCATCATTTTGGATGATGTAGTTAGCGATGTAGTTCAATATCGCTAAGTCAGACTGAGGACGGAAAACCATGGCGTTATCGGCTAAGTCGAAGCTGCGGTTTTGGTAAGTTGACAATACATGTACGCGGCTAGTCGGGCTGCTTAAGCGGCGATCAGAAAGACGAGCCCAAAGGATTGGATGCATCTCTGCCATGTTAGCGCCCCAAAGGACGAACTCATCAGCGGCTTCAAGGTCATCATAACAACCCATTGGCTCATCGATACCGAAGGTACGCATAAAGCCACCAACAGCAGAAGCCATACAGTGACGAGCGTTAGGGTCGATATTGTTAGTCAGGAAGCCCGCTTTGTGTAGTTTAGAGGCAGCGTAACCTTCCCAAATAGTCCATTGGCCTGAACCAAACATACCGACTGCAGTTGGGCCTTTAGTCTTAAGTGTGTGTTTCCACTTATCAGCCATGGTGTCTAGTGCGGTATCCCAGCTGACTGGAGTAAATTCACCTTCTTTATCATATTTGCCGTCAGTCATGCGTAAAAGAGGCGTGGTTAGACGGTCTTTTCCGTACATGATCTTAGATAGAAAGTAGCCCTTAATACAGTTAAGGCCTTTGTTCACAGGGCTTTCAGGATCGCCTTGAGTCGCGACGACTTTGCCATTTTCTGTGCCTACAAGAACACTACAACCTACGCCACAAAAACGACAAGGTGCTTTGTCCCACTTAATGCTATCTTTTTGCTCTGCAGCTTCGACTATCTTCACTGGCAGAGTTACACCTACGGCTGTTGCGGCGGCAACTGCAGCGTTGGCTTTTAGAAACTCGCGACGGCTAATGCTCATGGTGTTCCTCACTCTTCTGTTCTACTGGATCGATTGGATCGACTTGATGGTAAATTAGGCTACTATTAATAACGCCTTCAAAGGCATTAATAGCTTCAACGTTATCGAGGATAGAGCGTTGTGTTTCACCTTCTAAGGTGACCACAAATTTGCCTTCATCGGTAACTGCATGGATTTCGGCGCCTTCAAGCGCAGATAAGCGCTGGGTGATATCTGCAACAGACTTACTCGCGGCGTGCACAACTAAGCTGGTGATATGAAATTCTTTGCTCATCTTTTTACCTTCTTCGTTTCGGTAAACAACATCGCATAAAAATGACTGGCTACTTACCAAGATTTATACTGAGTCTAGACCTCAAATAAATTGTGGGTATACCTCACAAGGGGTAATGAGGTTTTTTATCGACCAAGATCAACTTTTTCTAGGTGATCTAGTTCTCAAATTAGTGAATAAAGATTAGAAGCTTGATTGGTTTTTGTCCATTTAGAATGTTAGCTTGCGCTACATTAAATAATGAGTATATTCAAAAGCTTGATTAATGATAACCATTCTTATTTAAGGTTTGCTTGTCGCGACAGTTGTTAGCTGTAGCGGGCCTTTATGTAGGCCCAAGTAGAGATTTGATGCTTAATATCCAGTGAGTTCCATATAACCCATTCCATTATGGGTGCCGCTAATATTGATAGGACCCTCCCAATAAGGGATAGAGAGCGGCATACTGGAATCATTATTCAGCGGGGTGGTCGTAATATCGATATTTTCCGATGGGATCTGGATATGCCATTGGACAGGGTATCTGCCCGATGGTGTTTGCTGCCATGCAGTGGCTGTCATGGTAATTTGTTGATTACTGATATTATGGCCACGGCCATCTTGGTACATGCGTCTGCCACTGTAAAAATGAGATTGCTCGCCAGTGTCATCCCTAAGCTGAAACAGCATTAGGGTGCTGGTGCTATCCAATCTAATCGCAAACCAGTCCCAGCCTTGCTGAGTTTTCGATAGAAACTGTGAACTCCACTCTCTGTCTAACCAAGCATGCCCACTGACCTTTTCTCGTTTACCATCTCTTACCAGGCTGCCTGTCACCGTGATAAACGGCTGGCTATAATAGTAGGAGGCGACGCTGCCAGCGGCATTTTTTACGCTATAACCGTTATCGCCTTGCAGTTGAAAAGGTGCAGTTGTATCCAGTTGCAGTTGATAGCTGAAATCTGAACTTGCTACATTTAATGTGGCCGGAAATAGCTGTTTGCTTTGACTGCGCCATTGCCAATCATCTTGACGGATGGTTAACGGCTCTGCTTGTGTACCAGCAATACTCTGGTGACCTCGAGACCACTTCTCTTCTGCCTGATGTTGGGTCTGGCTAGTGATGGCAGTATGGGACATGTACAGCTGCTCAGTTTGCCAAGGTGAGCTATCGATAGCGCTATTGGCTAGCAGCTGTCTATCTGTTTGTTGAGCCGATGGTGGTGAAAGCGCGATACGAAACTGAGTCCACTGGAGTCCTACTTGTTCTTTCGATTCTGTTTCCAGGTTGGCGGTGAGGTACCACCACTCCTGCCTAAAATCATTATGTGCCATATGATCGGCAGGAAACTGCAAACTGACATTTGGCGTGACGGGAGTATAACCTTGGGCATTGCCATTGAGTAACTGTCCCATGCCTGTTGAAGGCGACGCCGCAGGCGAACAGGCAGTAATGAACACGGTAATGAAGCTTATCAATAAAGCCGAGGGTAAGACTCTGTTCATAATGCCTCCTGCTGCAAGCTGGTTATCAGCGGTTTACGGGTCTGCCAATAGAGCGGCAGCAGCACTGCCAGCGCACTCGCCCCCAGCGCGATAAGCACAACTTGAAAATAAGCATGCCAGTCCCACACCATGGCGATACTCCAACCAAAGGCCTGCAGGGTCACTTTGTTAATCAACAGGTAGCCAAGCAGTGCGCCTGCGGGTAATGCGAGTAGACACGTGAACAATACAATCAACAGCATTTGCAGTGATACGATGCCGCGCAGTTGATTGCGGCTGACGCCAAGTGCATAGAGTCGAGCCAATGGTGCTTGTCTTGCCTGAGTGAGCATCAAACAGGCGCTGAACAGCCCGATGGCGGCAACCATCAGTGTTAGGCTGTTGAGCACTAAGGTTATTGAAAAAGTACGTTTAAAGATCTCCAGTGCGCGTTGCTTTATCTTGGCTTGGTTATACATCTGCGCTGCCGATAACGGTATTTGCTGTTGTAAAATGTGCTCCAGTTCGGCTATCTCTCCTGTGTAGCTGGCGGCGATGCTCGTGGGGCTGCTCGACAATGCTAATCGCTGCCACGTATGTTGGCTGACAATCACTTGCCCTAACGGATTACCGTAATCATAAAAGATCGCCCCGATAGGTAAAGGTGGCTGTGAGGCATTTTTGAATTCAGGCAACGAGACAAGATCGCCGACCTCAAGTCGATACTTAATCGCCATTGGCTCGCTGATCATCAAGGCACTGCCTTCAAAAAACTGCGGCCATAAGTTATCGACTTGTGCCTTCATTTGGTTACTGTTTCTGAGTGAGTGAACATCTCGTGTCATCAGGCTGATGGGGGCATTCTGATAATGACTTTTATGCACCCATTGGCCATAAACGGCGCTGACCTTAGCCTGTTTGGCTAACAGTGTTTGGGTCGCCTCGATTTTGTCATTGGGTGGGCGAATATAAATATCGGCATATAAGCGAGCATCTAACCAGTTCTTAAGCGTGATTTCAAAACTGCCCACTAAGGTGTTCATCGATATGTTGGCGGTGAGTGCGAGTAACATGGCCATCATTGCTAATGACAATGGCGCAATCAGCTCTTTACTTTCAGCCACTGCGTATTGCCACAAGCCATTACGACTTACACGTGTGGCGACAGACAAGCAAAGTTGCAGTGATAATGGCAGTAATAGAGGGATGGCAACCGTCACAACACCCAACAGGATTAAGCTATGTTGATAATCGCGGCTAAAGGGAAAAAGTGTTGCGGCTAGTGTTAGTAAACCGATTGCCGTTACAAACAGTATTCGTTGATATTTACCCGCATGGCGTTGCTGCTCAAAACGACTGCTACTGCGCGCGAGTGGTTGCTTAGCCAGAGCATTAAACAGCGGTAAACATGCGCATATGGCCGCGACAAAAGTGAGTCCAATAGCTTGATAGAGCCAACTCCACTGCCATAAGCCCGGTAACAGCCTTGCCCCATAAAGTTGCTCCAGTGTTAACGCTATCATAGGTTGTAGCCAATGACTTAACTGTAGGCCTAAGATAAAACCGAGCACCGACCCTATGATGACTAAGCCAAACAGCTCCAGAAAAAGTGCAATTAACAATGCGCGTTGCGGGACACCTTGCTGCTGCAGTTGCACTAACAGTTTTTGTCGTTTTAATAAGCTATAACGTACACCGTTATAAGCGATAAAAAGTCCCACCACAAAGGCGAGTAAGCTCATTGCCGTGAGGTTTAAATGAAAACTGCGGGTCAAACTTGTGAGTCCTTCTCCCTCATCTTGTTCGGCCAGCTCAAACTGCTTAATGCTTTGCTGACTAAATATTTGACTGACTTTTGCGGTTAATTGACTGGCGTTGCCAAAGAGCGCTATATAACTCAGTTCCCCTGGACGGTCGAGTAATTGCTGTCCGAGGGAGATATCCATTAAAATGGCATTCCCTAGACCGAATTCGTCGCTAACTGAAATGACGGATAGCATGACGCCTTCGAGTTCGAGTATGCCTTTTGGGGCAACTTGCTCAGCATGACTTTCACTCATGAGTATATAGGGTTTACCAGAGAGCAATTTGGCTAGCGGAATACCACTTGAAAGCATTGAGACTTTGGCGGGTTTTGCGGTGTCATTGGATTTGCTCTGATATTGTTGTATTGAGAGCGCCGCGATGAGGTCGCTGGCTTGAATATCCCAGCGCTGGCCTTTGCTATCAGTCACAGTACCTGCTAACACCGCCAATGATTGGGTTACACCAGCTTGACGCAGTCTGATATAGACCGAATCAGCGATGACTTTTTTACCTGCGACGGGCGCTAAAATAAGTTGTGCACGTTGGCTTAACAGTTCGGTTGCTTGTGAGTAGCTGCGCACCGCATTTTCGTTAGTGGCACGTACACCAATCAGCAGCATTACTGCTAAAATAAAACCCAATAAAATAGCGCCTGCTTGTAAGGGAGCTTTGAGGTAATGCCGAGCAAAAACAGCCAGGCTGAGTCGAACGGTTAAGCCTAATTGGCTACTCATTGATGCGGCCTTGCTCTAAATGCCAGCGTCTTTGCATGAATGCCGCGCACTCAGCGCTATGCGTCACCATCAGAATACTGGTATTTGATTCGCGAGCTAGTTCGGTAAGCAGTTGCATCACTTCTCTACCGGCTTTTTCGTCAAGATTACCCGTGGGTTCATCGGCTAACAGTAATTTGGGCTGATGCGCTAAGGCGCGAGCGATAGCAACGCGTTGTTGTTGTCCGCCTGAAAGCGTTTCAACATGACGATGTTTCACCGTGTCTAAGCCTAACTGCTTGAGCAGATGATCGCACCATGGTGACCATTGCTGGCGATTAAGTCGTAGCGAAAATGCAATGTTGTCTTTTACATTGAGTGGGGTGAGTAGATTGAACTGTTGGAAGACAACGCCTAAATGGTGACGCCGAAATTGGCTCCACTGCTTGTCTTGCCATGGGGTGGTGTCATTGTCGAATAGCGAAAGTGTGCCACTATCGATAAATTCAAAACCACCGATAATGTTAAGCAAGGTGCTTTTTCCGCAGCCGCTGGGCCCTGTTAGTGCAACTGTGTCTGCACTTTCTAGTTGTAGGTTAATATCATCTAACACTTGATGATATTTATCGCCGTCATTAAATCCTTTAGATACCGCTTTGAACGCCACGATACTGTTACCCATAACAACTCCTTTATCGACCCCGCACGGCATAAACTTGCGAAGTGACATCCATGGTTTTGCTCAAAAACTATTTATTTGGTTGCCTGCAACTAATCTAGCACGCAATCCAGTGTAAATACGCATCAAAGTTACATTTAGATCGCTGATTATTAAACCCATTTATTTAAGTCCTGTAGCGCTAAACTCTTCAAGTCTACAAATATGTGCTGGATAGGTGAATGTGCTTAATTAGGTTGCCAGAATGTAAGCGAGGTGTAGGTTAAATGATTTGTAGTCCAAATGAACAACTGTTATGTTGAGTCTAACAGGTTATTTGTGAGTGAAATTTGTACTATTTTTACTATTCATCAAATGGTTAGCATCATCAAAATGTTATTGATGTCTTTTTAGGTACTGGCTCCAAGTCTTGTCTACACTGTGGATATTGATCTAGCACTGACTTCCTCTTTTTAATTAACTTACTACGCATGAGTATCAAAAGTAATAGTAGCTTCAGCTACAATATTTTTACCTGGCTCATGATGACCAATAGCACTGTGGATTATGGATATGAGTAGACTTCGCACCTTTCGTAGCCGAATTTTATCGCAAATAGCTTTACCGTTAATTGCGATAATGGCCGTCGTATTCAGTATTAACGGTTGGTTTAATTACCAAGCTGAAGAGAAATACATTTATGATGACCTAGAAAAAAAGGCTGAAAATATTGCCCGCAGGATCCAATTTTTCCTACTTTCTGCTCAAAATGATACCCGCTCGATTGCAGATCTATTGGGTGAAGGGAATACCACATCACTCTTCAACAATGAAGATAAACTCAAACTGTTATTAACCCGTCGATTGGATAGGCATCCTGATTTTTATGGCAGTGCTATTGCTTTTCAAAAGGGATCGATTGGTGAGAGAGAGCTGTTCGCCCCTTATGCTTACCGAGAGAAGGGGAAGATCAATATCATTGATATTGGCATTGATGGTTATGACTACACTGACGGCTCGTGGGAGTGGTGGAGTAAAGCGATAAATAACGTCAATGGCTATTGGTCTAGTCCTTATCTTGACGAAGGTGCCGGTAATGCATTGATGATCAGTTACTCGCAGCCTTTTGGTCCGTCACAACCCTTCGCTGGGGTTATTACCGTCGATCTGGCGTTGAATGCTATTCCACAAATGGTGAATGTGGCAGCAGAACGAATCGTGGTGCTTGACGACCAAGGCCAGCTTATCTATCACGCGAATCAATCGTTGTTGTTGCAAAGAGGAGCAGATAAATGGTTAGCACAATCTACCGATAACGGACCTTTTATTGAATTAATAGAGAGTGGCCTTGCTGGTTATAGCCAGGTGCAAGATAGCTCAGGTGGCACCTTCTTGGCGAGTGTTGGCGTTGTCCCCGCCCTAAATTGGCGGGTTATTATAATGACCCAACAACAACATCTACATAATAATTTTTTACTTGGCTTCTCTTCATTAGCATTAAATCTGCTGCTTATTTCAACGGTGTTATTGCTCACCGGCTACCTGACGGCCAGAAGATTAACGCGTCCAATAGAAGAACTTGAAGCGGGAATCGTTGCTTTTGGCGCTGGAAAAACCAAACGGCTGGATCAACCGAAGGGGGCAGCGAGCGAACTTATTACCTTAACGGATAAGTTCAATGATATGGCGCAGGTGCTAGAGGAACGCGAGCAAGCTTTGCTTGATTCTCGTGGGAACCGCTTTGCCAAATTAATTGATGGTATGAGCGATAAATCTTTTTATTGCTCGATTGAACCTGATGGTCAAATAGCCCAAGTAAGCGCAGGCGTTGAGAAGGTGCTTGGCGTCAGCCCAGAGTTATTCAGGCGTAAGTACCAGAGAATGTTCTCCGATAACCCGATTAATGATCAGAACTGGCATTATATGGATGAGGCATTACAGGGTAAGAATGTGCCGCCTCACCAAATTGAAATGCTTGATACTGAGGGAAAATTACGCCGTTTAGATGTCTTTATGCAGCCGTTACTGTCTGACAGTCAAGAGCTGCTTTCTGTTGAAATGCTATTTAATGATGTGACAGAGACGTTTTCTGCGGCGGCGTGGTCCAATGCGGTACTTGAATCTGCACCAGAAGCGATGCTGATTGTTGATGAGTCCGGGAAGTTGGTGTTTACCAACAGTCGTTGCCAGCTACTATTTGACTATGATGAAGCGCAAATGCTGACGATGTCGGTTGATCAGCTGGTACCAGATTCGATTCGCCCCCATCACGCCGATTTGCGAGCCAAGTTTGTTGCAGAAGGTAGAGATCGAAAAATGGGCCTAGGTATGGGATCAGACTTGATGGCACGGAAAGCTGATGGTAGCGAATTCCCGGTGGAGATCAGCCTTGGTTTGTTGCCTGTCGATGCCGAGGGGCAGCGTCAAGTCGCCGCCACCGTGCGCGATATAACTGAAGAGTTAGAGATTGCTAAACGTATAAAAGATAGCGAAAACCGTTTCCGCGGTTTAGTGACCAATATTCCCGGTGCCGTTTATCGTACTCGTGTCGCAGACATTTGGGTGATGGAATATATTAGCGACAATATTGGCGATATCAGTGGTTATCCAGCCTCTGACTTTATTGAGAACAATAAGCGCAGCTTTACGAGTCTGATTGTTGAGGAGGATCTCGTCACGGCAAATCATGCCATTGAAACAGCCTTAGCCGAGCAAAAAAGCTTTGAAGTGCAATATAGGATCAAACACCGTGATTCAAGTATTCATTGGGTCCATGAAAAGGGTAAAGCGATCTATGACGCTGAGGGGATTGCTCTTTGGTTTGATGGCAGTATTAATGACATCACCAACAGTAAGGTCGCGCAAGA
Organism: Shewanella gelidimarina; assembly: GCF_023283945.1. Classification (GTDB taxonomy): domain Bacteria; phylum Pseudomonadota; class Gammaproteobacteria; order Enterobacterales; family Shewanellaceae; genus Shewanella; species Shewanella gelidimarina. The sequence goes on from NZ_JAKIKW010000004.1 coordinate 117,666, forward strand.
GAAAATAGCGCAATCTCAACAACAGCTAGAAACAATAACCGAATCGATCCCGAGTACCGTTTATCAGCTGCATTGGCGATCGAACAGTGATCGCGAGTTCACCTTTTTATCAAGTGCCTGTATTACTACTTTAGGCTTCCATCGAGATCAAGTGATCGACAATTTCGATTTGGTTGCCGATTGTATTATCACCGATGAACGTTCGCATATTATTGAAGCGTTATCTGGTGCTAGCTTGTCAGGCTTAAACTGGACAGAAGAGTTTCGTTATCGCCATCCGATGGGGGATATTCGTTGGTTACAAGCGGGAGCGCACGGTAATCAATTAGCCGATGGCAGCATCGTCTGGAACGGCTACTTGATGGATATTACTGATCGAAAACAGATAGATAAAGAGTTGGCAAAGCGCGAAGCCCACTTTAGAGCGTTATTTGATAACGCCGGTATCGGTATTGTGAATGTGGATGATCGCGGTGCGATCTTAGATTGTAACGAGCAATTCAGCCATTATATGCAACTGTCATCAGCCGATCTTAAAGGCACCTCGTTCTTTGATTATCATCATAATGACGATCGCGATGCGGCCAAGTCGATGTTTATTGAGTTGATGAAAAATGGCGGCAGTAGCATGACTTCGGAGATCCGTCTGCTGAGCCAATCTGGCAATGTGATGTGGATGGATGTGACATTTACCGGCTTGCAAGATAAACACGGTAAGCTCAACTCTGCCGTGCTGTCGATGTCTGATATCACGTCACTAAAACAGATCTCGGATGAGTTAACACAGGCAAAAGATTCAGCCGATGCCGCTAGCAAAGCCAAGAGTGACTTCTTAGCTAATATGTCTCATGAAATTCGCACCCCAATGAATGCCATTATCGGCATGTCTCAATTGTGTCTGCAAACAGAGTTAGACAATAAGCAGCAAAATTATGTACAGAAAATTGATCGAGCCTCAAAGTCGTTGCTGGGGATCATTAATGACATCTTAGATTTCTCAAAAATTGAGGCGGGTAAGCTTGATATAGAATCAGTGCCATTCCAGCTCGATACCATGCTCGAAGATTTAAGTGACATGTTTTCGGTTAAAGCTGCGGATAAGCAACTGGAGCTCTTGTTTGCTGTTGCGCCTAATATTCCAAGACAGCTCGAAGGTGATCCATTGCGTCTGTCGCAAGTGCTGATCAACTTGATGAATAATGCGGTTAAGTTTACTGAGCAAGGTGAAGTGCTGCTTTCTATTAGCCAGCTAGAGCAGATTGACGACTCGATTACACTGCGGTTTAGCGTACGAGATAATGGCATCGGCCTCACGGAAGAGCAGCGCAATAAGTTGTTTAAATCCTTTAGTCAGGCTGATGCATCGACGACGCGTAAATACGGTGGTACTGGTCTTGGTCTGGCGATCTGTAAACAGCTGGTGGAGCTGATGGGGGGGGAAATCGGCGTCGAAAGTCAGTTCGGTAATGGCAGTACCTTTTTCTTCACCGTTAAGTTTAAAGTGGCTGACAGTAAGCTATTAAAAGTGGGCCAAGAGTTAGAGGGAATGCGTATTTTAGTGGCAGACGATAATGCCACTGCCCGCGATATTTTGCGTACCACGCTTGAAAGTATGGGCTTTGAAGTGGATACCGTAAAGAGTGGTGCTCAAGCTATAGAACGATGCAAGACTACGCAATATCCAGTCGCCCTTATTGATTGGTTAATGCCTGAAATGAACGGCTTAGAAACATCGGCTGCCATCATCGATGGCAGCGATACTCCGCCTAAAATACTTATCGTATCAGCCCACGCCAATACAGAATTTACAGATAATATTAGTAACAGTGGTATCGCTGGCTACATCACTAAACCTATCAGCGCCTCGCGCTTACTTGATGGGATCATGTCATCACTGGGTAAAAATGGTGTCATGCCTGTACGGCGTAAGGGCACCGACATTAGCCAAGTGCTACTGGCACAGCTCAAAGGCAAGCGCATTTTACTCGTTGAAGATAATGACATGAACCAAGAGGTCGCGACTGAATTTCTCGAGCAGGTAGGGATTATCTTATCGATTGCAGATAATGGCCAAATCGCGTTAGAAAAGCTAGCGACGCAGTCATTTGATCTCGTCTTAATGGATTGCCAAATGCCCGTCATGGATGGCTATCAGGCCACGCAGGCATTACGTAAAATTCCTGAACTTGCAGAACTGCCGGTGCTGGCGATGACAGCCAATGCAATGGCGGGTGATAAAGAGATGTGCTTACGCGCAGGAATGAATGCGCATATTGCTAAGCCGATAGAGGTGTCGCTGCTCTATACCACATTGTTGGAGTATTTAGGAGATGGTCAGCAGGAGATATTGGTCAGCGATTTTGATAAAGCGGAAGCAGACGAACAAGTGCTTTTTTGGCCACAACATGCAGAGCTTGATGTTGATAAAGGCTTGCAGCTGGTACAAAACTCCATTCGCCTTTATAGACGTATATTTGAGCGTTTTTATACCGGGCAGATGCATACTGCTGAACAGATTGAATTAGCAATAAGCCAAGGTAAAACTGAGGATGCCATTCGCTATGCACACACTTTAAAAGGGGTGTCGGGTAACTTATGTGCCCCTAGATTAGTTGAAGTGGCTAGAGTCATTGAAAGCAAGTTAATCGCTTCAAGTGAAGCGGATGTTGCTGCTGAATTAGTCGAACTCGAAAAACTGGTCGCCGTTATTTGTGATGCGATATCTGAGTGGATGTCGCAGCTCCCCAATCATGATGCGTTAATTGAGCAGAGCACACCAAGTCAGACCTTATCCGACGTTGAGTTGGCAGCTGCGGCAGCAGTATTACTGAACATGTTGGAAGATGCTGACTCTGATGCCGTTGACAAAATGGACGAAATAAAAGGTCAGGTGACCGCTGATATGTGGCATAAAATCAGCCCCGCACGAGCGATGATCCATAGCTACCAATTTGATGATGCCGCCGAGCTGATTAAGTCATTATTTGACTTGTAGAGCATTAAATTTAGCTTTTTGGTAATCAAATACAGCGCTTTGAAACGCGTGTGGTTTTAAAGCTGACTATACTTGATTCATCGTTTGGGTCTAATAAGGAGAGTAGGTTTAATGGATAAAGCCACCATTTTAGTTGTGGACGACACCCCCGGTAATATCGATATTTTGGTGGGGATCTTAAGTAATGACTACAAGATTAAAGTGGCTATCGACGGCCCTAAAGCACTCGCATTAGCGCAAAAAAATGCCCCTGATCTTATTTTACTCGATGTGATGATGCCAGGGATGAATGGATACGAGGTGTGTGAGCGTTTAAAGACTGACCCGCTGACTTGCCATATACCGGTTATTTTTGTTACCGCTCTGGCTGAAACTGCTGATGAGACCCAAGGGTTTGCGCTGGGCGCAGTTGATTACATCACTAAGCCAGTGAGTGCTCCTGTGGTACAAGCGCGGGTAAAAACCCATCTTGCGCTTTATGATCAAAAACGCCTGCTTGAGCAGGAAGTGAAAGCACGGACAAAAGAGCTAGAAGAGACACGGTTTGAGATTATTAGACGTCTTGGGCGCGCAGCTGAATATAAAGACAATGAAACCGGACTACATGTTATTAGGATGAGCCATTATGCTCGCTTGTTGGCGATACAGTCTGGGTTGCCAGACAAGTACTGCGAGCTTATTTACAATGCCGCTCCAATGCATGATATTGGTAAAATCGGCACCCCTGACTCGATATTGAAAAAGCCGGAAAAACTAGATGAACGTGAGTGGAAAGAGATGCAGTGCCATGCAGAAATTGGCGCTGAAATTATTGGTGAACATAAAGACCCATTGCTTAAAATGGCCAAACGTATCGCCTTGAGTCACCACGAGAAGTGGGATGGCAGTGGCTACCCAAATGGCATCGCAGGGACGGATATTCCCATTGAAGGTCGCATAGTGGCAATTGCCGATGTGTTTGATGCATTAACCTCGATTAGGCCCTACAAAAAGGCTTGGACCGTTGCTGATACAATGGCACTTATCGAGAGTGAGTCTGGCAAACATTTTGACCCTGAGCTGGTCGAGCATTTTAAACAGATTTTGGCAGAGGTCACACAAATTCGCGATGAGCATCATGAAACGTAACGACTTTCTACCATCCATAAAAAAGGCGCCCTAGGCGCCTTTTTTATTACAGTACTCGTTAGTCACTCTCTTCCAAAGAGTATGGCAGGGCGATGACACTGAGTTTTGATGCATCATCACCAGCGATTCTCAACGTGGCGTCCATTGGTGTGTCATTGGCTAACACCGCCGTAAACAATACCTGCTGATCTCGTTGAACACTTTCAATAATGGTACCAGCGCGGCGAAATCCAGCATCCTCTTCTAAGGCTATCTCTAATTGGCTGTCAGCGGTTAATTCAGCTGATATCGTACCTGAGACAATATAGAGTGCGCGTTTGTTGCCACCGCGGTATTTCATTCGAGCGATTGTTTCTTGGCCCATGTAGCAGCCTTTGTTGAAGCTAATACCATTGATCGCTTGCAGGTTGCACATTTGCGGTACAAATTTAGCATTATGCACAGCGCTAATATTCGGGTAGCCGGCTAATATTTCTAGCTCTTGCCATGCCGTCGCATCAAAAGTCACTGCTTCAGTCAGTGTATTGAAGCGCTCTAGACTCGATTGCTCGATTGCAATAATAAAACGGCCAGCATCTTGGATTATCATGCCATTGTCGATAAGCGTTAGTTCATCGTTTAATGCCCCAAATTGCTCGGTTAACCAAGTTGATGCTTGCTCGCCAGCAACGCCTAAAAGTAGCCAGTCTTCGCTCACATCAGTGAGCTCAGCCTTGCTAAATACGGCATACTTTTGCAATTGAGATAGATCTAATGCCAAAGTCTGTTTTGGCATCATCATAAATAGGGTGTCGTCTTTCGCAAAGGTTCTAAAGGTGGCAAGCATTTTCCCTTTAGGATCGCAATGTGCGCCCCAGCGCCATTGATTGTCTTCAAGTGAGCTGATGTCGGTAGTGACTTGACCATGTATAAAGCTGCGGCCTTGTTCGCCCGTTACCGACATTAAACCTAAATGAGATAACTGGGACACAATAAGGGAAGGCTGTTGTCCGTTTAAAGGCCAGTTAGGCTGAGAAGTTGACAGGGTCATGAGCAAGTCCAAGAGTTAAACGAGAAGAGTGATGATTGTAACGCTAATCATAGGCTGCGAAAAGTTGCATACCGCAAGTTTATTAAAACTATAAGGCCGTACAATATCGAATTATACGGCCTTAGATGATCTGCTGAAATTTATTTCAGCTAAATAGGACTGACTTAGTGAAGTAGTCGAGTTCTAATTGTGCCTTCAATCGCTTGCATTTCGATGAGTGCCTCATCAGCTTTATCTGAATCAACCTCCATCACCACGTATCCTATTTCAGCTGTTGTTTGTAGATATTGGGCAGCGATGTTGATGCCTTTCTCTGCAAATGCCAAGTTGATCTGGATAAGGATCCCGGGTCTGTTACGGTGAATATGTAACAACCGCGAGGTACCAGAGTGTGGCGCTAATGAAACTTCAGGGAAGTTGACAGCGGTCATGGTCGAGCCATTATCAGAGTATTTAACCAGTTTTCCAGCGACTTCTATACCGATGTTTTCTTGTGCTTCAGCCGTGCTACCACCCACATGAGGAGTTAATATCACATTATCAAGCCCACGTAATGGGCTGACAAACTCATCATTATTCGACTTTGGCTCGACCGGGAATACATCAATAGCTGCCCCCGAAAGGTGTTCTTCTTTGAGCGCGGCCGCTAACGCATTAATATCAACAACGGTGCCGCGTGAAGCGTTAATCAAGATGCTGCCTTTGCGCATACAAGCCAGTTCAGCGTGAGCGATCATCTCTTTGGTATGCGGTGTCTCTGGTACATGTAAACTGACCACATCGGCAAGTGACAGCAGCTGTTCCATTGAATGTACCTGCTGCGCGTTGCCTAAAGGTAGCTTGTCTTCAATGTCATAAAAGATAACCCGCATGCCCAACGTTTCAGCAAGAATACCTAGCTGGGTACCGATATGGCCATAGCCAATAACACCCAGTGTTTTTCCGCGTGCTTCATAACTGCCTGCAGCACTTTTTAGCCAACCGCCTCGATGAGCCATAGCGTTGCGCTGAGGGATCCCACGCAGCAACATGATGATCTCGCCCAGCACTAATTCAGCTACACTTCGAGTATTAGAGAAGGGTGCATTGAAGACGGGGACCCCCAGTTTTTCAGCAGCAGCCAAGCTTACTTGGTTGGTACCGATACAGAAACAACCAATACCGACCAGTTTATCAGCGTGACTTAATACCGCTTCAGTCAGTTGGGTACGGGAACGAAGACCCACAAAATGTGCATCTTGAATTGAAGAGAGTAGATCCTCTTCGCTCAGTGCTGCTTTGTGGTATTCAACATTGGTATAACCCGCTCGTTCGAATACATCTACCGCAGATTGGTGGACGCCTTCCAACAGCAGGATTTTTATCTTATCCTTGTCCAGCGAGTGTTTCGCCATGATTTATGTACCCTTTTGGTTTATTTGTATTATGTATACTTAAGCTCACCGCTGAGACGACTAAATTCAACCGCTAGGGTGGTTTAGGTATAAACTGTCAAGCTATAAACAAAGTAGCACTTTTTTAACTCTGTGTAGAGGGCTGGATGGCTAAAGTGTTTATTCTAAATTTAGAACAATATCTTATACGGGAGAGATATTTTGAATAAAAGCATTGCATGGCTAGTTATCTTTTTTTTGGTTCTACTGTGGTCTGCAATTGAGCCGAAAGATCAGTTCACTTGGTTGTTAGAAGTTTTACCGGCATTAATTGCACTGCCAATCCTCGCTTTTACGCGTAATAGCTTTCCCCTAACGAGCTTGGCTTATGTTTTGATCCTTATTCATTGTGTGATTTTAATGGTCGGTGGCCACTACACCTATGCCGAAGTCCCTTTGTTTGACTGGATTGCACAATGGACGGGGACTACACGTAATAACTACGATAAAGTCGGCCATCTTGCGCAAGGATTTATTCCCGTTATTTTAGCTAGAGAAGTGTTTATCCGCTTAGGTGTCGTTAAGCTTGGCGCTTGGTGTAACTTTTTGGCTATTTGTTTTGCCTTAGCATTCTCAGCACTTTACGAGCTTATTGAATGGTGGGTCGCTGCGCTTACAGGCGAAGATGCTGAAGCATTTCTCGGTACACAAGGCTATGTTTGGGATACGCAATCTGACATGGCAATGGCATTAGTAGGGGCGATTGCTGCGATAATATTGTTGAGTCAGTACCATAACAAATTGATCGCGATTAAGATGAAACCACAGCTTTAAGGATCCGTTAAGTTCCCTGAATTGTATGTCTACTTTAGTCCTTACACTGTTTCTGATAAATGATTTTCAGCCAGCATACTTTATTACTAGGCCAACTCTATGTAGACTGACTTAGTCTGCTTTGTATTATTTTTTTTGGTTAAAGGTAATTATTACAAAGCATTGAATGGACTAAGTGAAATATCTCAGGGAGAGAAGTGATGAATAATATTGATGAAGTGGTGTTTCTTCATCAGGTGGCTGCACCTTGCCACCTGGCTATGCTTGCAGAATCAATTGGATTGAAGACGCGAGTGATTTCAGACATTGAGCAGCTTGAACCTAGCGCTGATAGCTGTAGTTTCTACCTTATCTCTCAACAAGGTGCTGCGATTGACTGTAATGGCATCCCTTTGGTTGCTTCACTACTGGTTAAGCATGTGCCTGTGGCACTTTATAATGTGAGCAAGGATTCTTTAGATGAAGAGTCTGCGCTGTTATTGGGCATTAGAGGTCTACTGTTTACAGATCAACGAATGGACTTACAGCTCACGGGCTTACGAAAAGTCCTAGCAGATGAGCTATGGTATGACAAAATTTTGATCAGCCGTGTGTTCCGTCAATTAGTGAGTCAAATAGATACCCCACGAGCGTTATCAACCGAAGGTTCTGAATCATTCCAACAATTAACCCGCCGAGAAAAAACCATTATTCAACAGGTTTCCAGCGGTGCCCGCAATAAAGAAATTGCGACAGGATTGTGTATCAGTGAGCACACCGTTAAGGCACATATTTCATCCATTTTTAGAAAAACACATGCACGTAACCGTGTTGAGTTATTACGTTGGGCTGAGCCTTACCAAAACCAATTGAAGTTGCATGCCGTTGGCTAGGGTTGAATCCAGTAAAAATTAACGACCTACGGGTCGTTTTTTTGTGACTGTGGCTGGCTAAATTCAACCAAACTAGTGTTTTTATATGAAATTTATTGGCTAAGTGGAGTTTATGACTAAAATATTGAAATTATTTAGTGAAAATTTAACGATTCATCAGAGCTGGTTTTACATCCTACTGTTTCTTGTTAACTAGTTGATTTAAGTGCTTGTTTAGCAATGAATGTGAGCACTGTTCGTTTTGGTGGTTGGTTTGTCGTTACATTACAGTTAGTTAACTGGTTTAAATGTGACTAAGGCATCTTCTTTTTGTCACTTTTCTCTGTAAGAATCCCCCGTGCACGTTAATAAAAATTAGCGGCAATATTATAAAAATGGGGTTGAATAAATGGATAATGTTAAAAAATTGTCAGTATTAGCACTGTCAATCGCTGCTGCTCTGCCTATGATGGCGAGCGCAGATGTGATTATTAGTGAATATGTAGAAGGCAGTGGTGGTAACAAGAAAGCGATTGAGCTTTATAACGCTGGAGATACGGCGGTAGATTTATCTGGCTACACTTTGATTAGACATGGTAATGGTGCCGCCACGGCTTCGTTAATGGCTACCTTAAGCGGTACATTAGCTGCTAATGGAACCAAAGTAATTGTTCATAACCTTACAGATATTCCTTTAGATGCTGGCATTGATCAGCTTATCAGTACTGGAATGACATTTAATGGTAATGACGCTGTTGATTTAATGAATGGCGCGACTGTAATCGATAGAGTCGGCATTCTTTCTTCTGATGATTTCGCTAAAGATGTCACCCTTCAACGTAGTGATGCTGTTACAGCACCTCAAGCCGTCTGGGTTGAAAGTGAGTGGATTGATAAAGGAACAAACTATTTAGCTGGGCTGGGAGCTCGCAGTGGTGACTTCGATGGTGCAACAGGTCCTGAACCTGAAGTGCCAGCATTCAGTTGTACAGGTGCCACGTTCACTCCTATCTATGATATCCAAGGTACAGGCTTCAAGAGCCCGCTAATTGCCGATGGTAAGTACAAGACTGATGCCGATTACACGGTTGTCGGTGTCGTGACTGCCCGAGCTGATAGCCAAAAAGGTTTCTACCTGCAGGAAATAGATGGCGATGGTTCTCTATTCACTTCTGATGGAATATTTGTTAACACCAATGGATCTGCAGATGAAGCGATTCAACCGGGTGTTAAAGTTTGTGTTCAGGGTAAGATTGAAGAAAGTTATGGTCTGACACGTATCACCGATGTCGGAGATAATTTTGCTACTGACGGAAACGCCGACGTCCCTGCGGCTGAGCCGCTTTATATTGTAGAAGGTGAAAGACTTTCTAATACCCTTGAGCGTTTAGAGGGAATGAAAGTTAAGCTCGATCTTGCTACGGATATGAAGGTCACCAGTATGTATGGCCGCAGTGGCGATCCACTGGGTCTTGTTCTGTCTCATAAAGCACCGTTGATGAAGGCGACCCAAGTTGAAGCCCCTGGTTCTGATGCCGCAGCCGCTATTCAATCGAAAAATAAAGCCAATCAACTGCAAATTCTTCCCAGCATAAAAGCGCCTTCAGGTACCGTTCCGTATCTTGCAGATTTTAATGCTGAGACCGGATATATTCGCATCGGCGACACCATTACCAATCTTGAAGGTATGATCGGTTATGGCTATGGCAAATATCATCTTGTTGCGACAAATCAGATTGCTACAAGTGACATTTTACGCAGTGATACTGATAGATCGGCAACACCTGATATTGCCACTATGGGCGATATCCGCGTTGCCAGCTTCAACGTTCTGAATCTGTTCACCAGTGACAGCGATGTTGGTGGTGCATTGAATGCCACTTGTAAAGATCAGGCCGATGCCGATAAAGCTAAAAAGAGTTGTGGTCGTGGTGCGCATACATTAGAAGATTATCTAAAGCAGCGCACAAAGATTGTTAGTGCGCTAAAAGAGATGAACGCTGATGTAGTTGGTCTGATGGAAATTGAGAATAATGGTTTCGGTGAAACTAGCTCGATTCAGTATCTGGTCAATGCCTTGAACGCTGAGTTACCTGCTATCGATGCTTATAAGTTTATCGAAGCAAACGAAGCTGATAAGTACAAAGGTAAGTTCATTGGTAGCGACGCAATTACTGTCGGGCTGCTGTATCGCCCAAGTAAGGTTAAGCCTGCCGGTGATGCGTTTGTTATCGAGACTCCAGAGCAACATGCTCCTGCTGGAGTTATGAGCCGCGGTGAAGGTAATGATGCTGAAACTAGCCCTAGTTATAACAAGTATCAACGTCACAGCTTAGCTCAGACTTTCCAGATCAATGATGAGAAGTTAACTGTTGTAGTGAACCACTTGAAATCTAAAGGCTCAAGCTGCTTAGAAGATTGGAGTGAATTTGCTGAGAAAAATGATCCAGCCGATCTACAAGGCCACTGTAATGAGTTCCGTGTCTCTGCGGCCAAGGTTATCGGTGAGTCTTTGAAAGACATCGAGGGTGATATCTTGGTGCTAGGTGATATGAATGCTTACGGTATGGAAGATCCTATCGCTGTCTTGACAGATTACGATGCTGCAACTGCCGAACGTGAGATAGTTTCTGCTTCATGGACGACGCTTGAAGGTAAAGTGTATGAGCAAACGGGTAGTAAGATTGACAAAGGTTACGGCTTCATTAACCTTAATACTCAGGCTCATGGTGTTAGTACCTACTCATACAGCTACAGTGGTGAATTGGGTAACTTAGATCATGCGTTAGCTAATGCAAGTGCTGCGGCGAGACTGGTCGACATTCAAGATTGGCATATCAACTCGGTTGAATCTATCTTGTTCCAGTATTCTGCGTATAACCAAGGTGATATCGACATTTCTGATAATGCCTTCCGCTCTTCAGACCATGATCCAGTTATCATCGCCCTGAGCTATCCAGCGCCAGTAGATCCTGTTGTACCCGTTGTGCCACCAAAGAAAGACGATGGTGGTTCATTGGGTTATCTAAGCCTACTAATGCTATCACTATTTGGCTTACGTCGCCGTAAGCACTAATGGCAAACTAACCACGGGTTAGCCTGCTGGTATTAGAAGAACTGATAAGCCACCTTTAATTGAGAAGGTGGCTTTTTTTGCTTAATTAATCAACCGATAGTAGTGGTATTACTCATCTTGAACTACAAATTGATACAAATAGCAGTCTAATGCACTAATTGCTCGTTAACCTGTAAAAAAAGTAGTTTAAAACTTTCTCTTTAGTAGTGTTTTGATCACAACTAGGCCATGGAAAGGATTACTTACCTCTCATTAATCACTATTGTAGTATGTCGCTATTGTTACTATATCTATGTAAATAAGTAGTTTACGTTTCTATTTTGTGCGTATTCAGTTCGTGCGCGAGTGCCTTTGTTGGCTTTATTGTTGTAATCAATGTTTTTATGCCTTAGTAGGGCAAAAATATAACTTTTATGTGCTAAATCGGCGTAATTTGCTTGCAGCAAAATTGTTGCTGTATACACTGCATCCATAGCAAGGTTTTGTTAGTTGAAAATGTATGGAAGTTTTCATCATTTTTGGCTATGCAGCTGTTGTTAATTAGAGTTAGTATTCTCGAAATAGCCAAGCAGTTAACTTAATGGCTGTATAGAGAGGTCGGTATTGCAGTTAACCAATGCTGCTAATGCACAGCCAATCATATTGATGACAAAATATTTACAGTGCGCTAAAGCGAACACTGCCATTAAATGAAAATATTTAGCTGACACTGGATGTCAGATTGACAATCGACTTTAACACTTAGTTAAGCTAGTGCTGATAAAGTTAGATTTCAACAATTTTAGATTCTAACAATTTTAGATTCTAACAATTTTAGTTTTCAACCATTTCAGTTCAGACGACCAGTTACCCTATGGCGCGTGGTTAGGCACATAAGTTGGACGTGAAAACGTATCGGCACCTAAATAATAAGCTCAATCACGCGCCAATTCTATACACCGCTAACCTTACACCCTGCCTAAAATCAATAAAGCGTTACCGCCAGGGTCAACGCGATTAACTCGTTCCTAATTATCTGCGCCTTATACTTATCTTACTGGTTTAAAATTATTCACTTACGCAGTAAACTGTCGACAATAACTACAAAAAATGGATGTAACAAATGTCGATTTGGTTTAGACCCGTAAGCTTAGAAATATGCGCCAAAATGGATTCAGGGATGCATGGCAAAGGCACGCTTATGCAAACGATGGGGATCACTATCTCAGAAATTGGCGATGATTATATGAAAGCGACAATGCCAGCGTCGCCCGCAGTACATAACCCATTAGGCATCGTTCACGGTGGGGCTAATGTTGCACTGGCCGAAACCGTCGCCAGCTATGCGGCAAATTTCGCGGTCGACTTTGAGCTGTATTATTGCGTTGGTCAGGAGATTAATGCCAACCATTTAAAAGCATCACGTAATGGCACATTAACCGCGACAGCAAAGCCTGTACATCTTGGAAAACGCAGTTCGGTATGGGAAGTGTTGATCCACAATAGTGCTGGCGAACTATGTTGCATATCTCGAATGACTGCGGCGGTGGTAAAACGTTAATCTGTTGAACACGCAGTAAAGCACAAATAATTGAGCGGTAAGCTGTTGCATTAGCAAACTATTGCCCATACTCAATGTATTGGTTTTTTTGTAAGCATTGGAGCGAAAATGGATAGCGCAACAATATGGGAATGGGTAGGGTATTTAGCATCGGTGGTGGTTGCCATATCGCTGATGATGTCGAATATCAAAAAGTTACGTTGGTGGAACTTGGTGGGTGCGGCTTTATTCGTCGCTTATGGCTTAGCGATTGATGCATTACCAGTGGCTTTAGTTAACTTTTTTATCGTGCTCATCGATATTTATTATATCGTTAGGCTCTATAAAGCAGACAAAGATACCCCAGAATAAAAAGCATGACAGTGGCTTGATAGTATCAGGCCACGCTTAAACATGATTTGCTTAAAGCGCTTGTTTAAAATCATGGATTACCTCGCCCCTGATTAAAGCTATTACCTATAAGGCATAGCCTCGCAACTGAGTTAATCTTTTCCTCTAAGCTCATCTGGTGCCAAAGATAAAACCACTAGCGCAAAGCTCAATTCAATTTAGCCTCATCCCATCCACATTCTCTCTACCAAACTCCAGCTTTAAATTGGTCGAATAAGTGCACCCTTAGCAGCATCAATCACAGGCTCAATCATACTATTACAGCTTTAATCGTCAAAACAGTTTGAGCTTATCTGATCTAATCGTTTTAATGTTTTCCTGTGAGCGACTACTATTACTCCATCGACACAGAGTTTATATCGCACTTACGCCATCGCCCCCGTTTAAAGGAGAGCAATCATGGCCACTATATTTGATTTAATCGAAACTTGGTTGCAAGCCGATCAAGATTAAGGAGTAATTTATGAGTCAGCATAACAACGTTCTTACTGCACAAAATGGCGCACCTATCAGCGATGATCAAAATTCAGTCTCTGCAGGTGAGCGCGGACCTTTATTGCTGCAAGATTGGCACCTGCTTGAAAAGCTAGCGCACTTTAACCGCGAGCGAATTCCTGAGCGTATTGTGCATGCTAAAGGTACTGGGGTTTACGGTACGTTTACCCTGACAAAGGACTTAAGCGATTTTACGTTGGCAGACCACTTTAACGGTGTAGGTAAGCAAACAGAAACATTTGTACGCTTCTCTACCGTCGGTGGCGAAATGGGCTCGGCTGATGCAGAACGCGATCCGCGTGGCTTTGGGTTACGTTTTTACACGCAGCGCGGTAACCACGATATTGTCGGTAATAATACCCCGACCTTTTTCTTACGTGATGGCATAAAGTTCCCTGACTTTATCCATACCCAAAAACGTAATCCGCAGACCAACCTTAAAGATCCACATGCGATGTGGGATTTCTGGGCACTAAACCCAGAAGCAATGCATCAGGTGACCATTTTAATGTCTGACCGTGGTATTCCGGCTAATTATCGTCAAATGCACGGATTTGGTTCGCACACTTTCTCATTCTGGAATGCTAAAGGTGAGCGTTATTGGGTTAAGTTCCACTTTAAGACTAAGCAGGGCATTGCCAACTTAACAGCAGAGCAGGCTGATATTCTAAAAGGTATCGATCCTGACTCTTCACAGCGCGATATGGTGGCTGCTATTAATGATGGTAACTTCCCTAAGTGGGCTGTTAAAGTGCAGATCATGCCAGAAGTCGAAGCCAACACTTATAAAATTAACCCATTTGACCTGACTAAAGTATGGCCTCATGCAGATTACCCACTAATAGAGGTGGGTGAGTTAGAGCTCAACCGCATGCCACAAAACTACTTTGCCGAAGTTGAGCAAGTTGCATTGGCGCCAAATAATTTAGTACCTGGAGTGGGGGCTTCGCCAGATAAGATGTTGCAAGCCCGCTTGTTTGCTTATGCAGATGCTCAGCGCTACCGTATCGGCACTAATTACAATCAGTTACCTGTTAACTGCCCACATGCAACAACGGCCAATCATCATCAACGTGGTGGCGCAATGGCCGGGACGCAATGTTCATTCTCTGGCAGCCAAACGGGCGGGGATGCAAGCAGTAACTACGGGCCTAATAGTAATGATGGTTTGCAAGACCAAGCACAATTTGCTGAGCCTCCACTGCGTTTAGACGGTGAAGCTGACCGCTATAGCCGTTACGATCAAGATGACTTTAGCCAAGCGGGAGATTTATACCGTTTACTACCTGAAGATGAAAAAGCAAGATTGATTGCTAACATCGTCGGTTCATTGAGTGTAGTGAATGAAGTCACCCAAGCTACAATGGTCGCCCACTTTAGCGCCGCTGACAGCGATTATGGCCAGCGTGTAAAGCAAGCACTAGGACGGTAAAAGCCGGGAAGGCCGGAAAAGCCGAATGAAGTTGAGACGGTAAAAGCCGGAAGAGCTAAGACGGTAAAAAAGCCGGAAAGGCCGACAAAAACAAAAGCCTGTGGAGCATGGCTCCACAGGCTTTTTTATTCTTAATTGCACCGTCTCAGCTTGAACCGTCTCAGCTTGAACCGTCTTAGCTTGCACCATCTCAGCTGGCATCGTCTTAGCTTGCACCGTCTCAGCTGGGATTGTCTTAGCCAGGATCGTCTCAGCTTGACTCGTCTCAGCTGGAACCATCTCAGTTTGCATCGTCTTAGCTTGCACCATCTCAGCTTGAACCGTCTTAGCTTGCATCGTCTCAGCTTGAACCATCTCAGTTGGAATCGTCTCAGCTTGACTCGTCTCAGCTTGAACCGTCTTAGCTTGGCCCGTCTCAGCTCGAACCATCTCAGCTTGCATCGTCTCAGCTTGACTCGTCTCAGCTTGACTCGTCTCAGCTTGACTCGTCTCAGCTTGACTCGTCTCAGCTTGACTCGTCTCAGCTTGACTCGTCTCAGCTTGACTCGTCTCAGCTTGCATCGTCTCAGCTCGAACCATCTCAGCTTGCATCGTCTTAGCTTGACTCGTTCTCAGCTTGGTCCGTCTCAGCTTGGTCCGTCTCAGCTTGGTCCGTCTCAGCTTGGTCCGTCTCAGCTCGAACCATCTCAGCTTGAACCGTCTTAGCTTGCATCGTCTTAGCTTGCACCGTTTGAGCTCGAACCGAGCTTAGATCAGCAATGTCGCCACACCCAGTATGGCGAAGAGTACGGCGCAGCCGCGATGGATCCAATGCAGAGGCAGTTTTTCAGCGCTAAAGTGACCAGCGATGACCACTGGAACATTGGCAATCAACATTCCAAGCGTAGTGCCCATCACCACCATGGCAAGTGCATCATATTTAGCGGAAAGTACCACGGTGGCTATTTGAGTTTTATCGCCCATTTCGGCAATAAAAAATAGGAAAAAAGTGGCTAAGAAAGGCCCCATCGCGTAAAAACGGCTCTCCTCTTCATCGATTTTATCGGGAATAAGCACCCACAGCGCAATCGCAAAAAACGATCCTGCAACTAAGTAGCGCGCAACATCAGGGTTAATATAACCGATGGCCCATTGACCTAACCAAGCAGCGGCAAAGTGGTTTGCAAGTGTGGATAGAAAAATGCCAAGAATAATGGCGCTTTTATTTTTGAAACGTACGGCTAAAACCAGCGCGAGTAGTTGAGTCTTATCACCGATTTCGGCGATAGCAACAGTAAAGGTAGAGGCGAGAAAGGCTTCCAAAAGTATTCCTATATCGGGGAGGAAAAACTCCAAGCACAATACACCCCTCCCAAATATGAGTGGCATTGTGCTCAGGTCTTGCTGGGTTAACGACATAAGTCATTAACTATCATACCAATTACATTTAGTATCTGTTCATTCAGTGGGAATTCAAAGCACTGAAGGCAAGTTGGGAACTTGAAGCTAATAGTTATTCTATATCAAGAGTTTCCGGCGTAGCATACAGTGCTTTGAAACCCACCCTAGGGAAGCTCTCGCGCATTCCACTTCTGCTTTGCATTGGCTCACAAGGGGATAACCATTCTGTCGTCAATGCGCTTTGAATTGAAAAGCTTGAGCGCTTCTGAATTGACTAAATACTTAATGTAATTGTTATAAGTACCACGGCGTATGGCCAATTATGTTGATACTCAATCTATGCACACTTGTTGCAAACATTGATCTCTACTCCCCCGAAGCAGAGGCGAGCATTATAGTGACTAGTTGACCAATATCAATGCTACGAAAGCTATCAACGGCTCAAAATTGAGCAAAAAAAGTCAAACGTAAACTAACTGTTACTAAGGCTTTACAAGCTTATTGTCGATTCGTACTAAGTTGGTTTTATGCTGCGCCGATGTCTTGCCCACGCGGTTAGTAGCTGTTAATGTCGCTAACAGTCATTTTTTAGAGAAAGAGTCGTAATGAAACAATCTTATCGATATTGCCCTCGATTTATACAGCCTCAGTGGCAAAGTTGATAAGGTGAATATCCGTATTATTTAACTAAGCCGTTGGGGCCAATTGGAATCGCTAAGGTTGATGATGACCAGATTCGATTGGGGGCTGTTAATAGTATTGTTAACTTGCGAAAAGATCTCTCCCTCAAAGTCGTTCTAAATCTGACCTACCAAAAATAAATTATAAAATCTAACAGGACAATTTTGTGAACTCAAAAATACTTGGCTCTATCGCCATTGTAGCTGGAACGGCAATTGGTGGTGGTATGCTGGCATTGCCACTGGCTACCGCTTCTTTAGGTACTATCCCGGCACTGTTTTTATTAGTGCTAATTTGGGGGGTATCTATCTATACCTCTTTATTAATGCTCGAAATTAACTTACGTGCAGGCGTGGGTCTAAATGTACATGCCATTACGGGTAAAACCTTAGGTAAAGTCGGTCAACTTATTCAAGGTGGCTCATTTCTAAGTTTATTATTTGCGTTAACCATGGTTTATCTAATGGGTGGCTCATCGCTACTTGAGTCTAAGATGGATTTGGTTGGCATGAAAATGGACAATCAACTTGCTGTATTGATGTTTACCGCTATTTTTGGTGGTTTCATTGCGGTGGGTGTACGCTGGATTGATAAAGTTTCGCGTGTGCTATTCACCTCCATGATCGCCTTGTTAGTGATAGTGGTTGCCTATCTACTCCCTGAAGTCGATATGAGCCTGATGATGAATAATTCAACTACAGGCATGGTTGGCGGCAGTGATTTAACTAACTTGTGGTTAGCGGCTATTCCGATTGTGTTTACCTCTTTTGGTTTCCACGTTTGTATTGCGACCATAGTGCGCTATTTAGATGGTGATGCGATGTCACTGCGTAAAGTGCTTATTATTGGTTCTACTATTCCATTGGTTTGCTACATTTTGTGGTTAATGGTGACGTTAGGCACGTTGGGTGGCAAAACAGTTTACGGTTTTGAAGGCTCACTACCCTTGCTTGTTACTGCACTTCAAGGGGTCGCTGATTCTGCTATTTTGCAGCAGTTTATTGACCTATTTGCCAACCTCGCATTGGTGACGTCTTTCCTCGGCGTGACCATGAGTTTGTTTGATTATGTGGCAGAGCTAACGCGTGCAAAAGATAATGCATTCGGCCGTGCTCAAACCTGGCTCATCACTTTTATCCCACCACTCTTGTGTGCGCTTTATTACCCTGATGGCTTCTTTAAAGTGCTCGGGTTTGCCGCTATTCCATTGGTTGTGATGATTATTTTCTTACCTATCGTGATGGCTCTTGGTCAACGTAAGCAAAACTTAGGCGGTTATCAAGTCAGTGGCGGAACAGCTGCAATGGGCATTGCAGGCTTGCTAGGTGCAGGAATTATTGCCGCGCAGTTGTGGGTTGCTTTATAAAGCGTTGCCAACATTCAGTAATCGCTTTGTAACAGATTAATTTAGAGTCTGTTTCTTGGCTAACATCTTGTGCTAAAGTCGAGCATCAATATTTGCATATTGGGCTCGGCTTTTTTGTATCTAGCCGCCCCATAAATCGATATTACAGCAAGTAAAAATAACAATAATCCTAAAATATCTAAAAAATGGACTTAACAAAATGAAGAAATGGCTTTTGACAGTCGCTATGGCGACCTCTTTTGGTGCAGTAGCTGACGAAGGTATGTGGCAACCCTACCAACTTCCTGCCATGGCAGATGAGCTAAAGGCAAAGGGACTTGAAATTGATGTTAACTCGATTTCAAAACTAACCGAATTCCCAATGAATGCCGTGATCAGCCTTGGCGGCTGTACGGCATCATTTGTGTCGCCAAAAGGCCTTGTAGTGACTAACCATCACTGTGCTTACGGCTCAATTCAATACAACTCAACGCCTGAAAAGAACTTGCTGCGTGATGGATTTTTAGCTAAGTCTTTCGGCGAAGAGCTTGCGGCAACACCGGGCTCACGCATTTTTGTCACTGAAGATGTTAGCAGCGTGACGGATAAAATAAAATCGGGACTTGAGAGCAAAACAGGAAACGAATTTTATCAAGGCATTGAGCAAAGAGAGAAAGGCTTAGTTGCTGAGTGTGAGAAAGAAGATGGCTACCGCTGTCAGGTATACAGCTTTCACGGCGGCCTTGAGTATTACTTGGTTAAGCAGTTAGAAATTCGCGATGTGCGTTTAGTATATAACCCAGCAGCAAGTGTCGGTAAGTATGGCGGTGATATCGATAACTGGATGTGGCCACGCCATACTGGTGATTTCTCTTTCTACCGCGCTTATGTATCTAAAGACGGTAAGCCAGCAGACTTTAGCCAAGACAACGTACCGTACGAGCCAAAGAGCTTCTTGAAAGTATCAGCAAAAGGCGTCAGCGACGGTGATTTTGTGATGGTGGCAGGTTACCCAGGCCGTACCAACCGTTACCGCACAGCCAATGAAGTGGAAAACACCTTTGAATGGGCGTATCCAGAAGGCAAAATGCTGCGCGAACGCTTTATCGACATTATTAAAGAAACCGCACCAGAGGGCAGTGATGAGCGTATTAAGTACGAAAGCTTAATCGCCGGTCTTGCTAATTACGCGAAAAACTTTACGTCAATGATCGAGTTCTACGGTAAGTCGACCATGCTTGCAGACCGCAAAGGGCGTGAAGCAGAGCTAACCACTTGGATGAACCAAGATAGTAAGCGTAAAGCCAAGTATGGTGAAACCCTTGCCAAGCTTGATAAGTTGATTGCCGAAGGTAATGAGCATCAAGCTCGCGACATTATCTTAGGTTATATCGGTTACACCACTATGGTGCCAACGGCACGTAAATTGTACCGTTTAGCCAATGAAAAAGGTCTAGACGATATGGCGCGTGAACCTGGTTATCAGGAACGCGACATGATCCGCTTTAAATCAAGCATGGAGCGTATCGACCGTCGTTACGCGGCAAGTGTTGATAAGGCCGTACTGTTTGATTTACTCAGTCGTTACGCGGCTCTGCCTGCTGATGAGCGAGTGAAGGCACTGGATAACGCGTTTGGTATTGGCAAGAAGTTTGATGCCAAGAAGCTACAAAAGACGCTGGATAAGATGTACGCCAAAACCGATCTTGATAAGCAAGATGTGCGTTTAACGTGGATGGACAAATCAGTAACAGACTTCAACAAATCTAACGACCCTTTCATCAAGTTTGCTGTTGCCATGTACGACACTGACATGAAGGAAGAGAAGAAAGACAAGGAGTATGCGGGTGAGCTAATGAAGGTTCGTCCTATGTATATGGACGCCATCATCGCTTATAACCGTGAACAAGGTAAGCCTGTTTACGCCGATGCCAACTCAAGTCTACGTGTTACCGTTGGTCATGTTAAAGGTTACTCACCTGAAGATGGTATGCGCGCAGAACCATTTACTCGTCTCGAAGGTATTTTGGCGAAAGACACGGGTGCAGATCCATTTGATGCGCCGTCTAAGCAACTTGAGCTGATTAAGAATAAGCAGTACGGCGATTACTATGTGAAGTCGTTAGATTCTGTGCCCGTTAACTTCCTATCGACGCTGGATACTACTGGTGGTAACTCAGGTTCACCAACCTTAAACGGTCGTGCTGAACTCGTGGGGCTGCTGTTTGACGGTGTGTACGAAAGTATCATTGGTGATTGGGGTTACGATCCTGAGACTAACCGTTCTATTCAGGTTGATAGCCGTTATATGCTTTGGGTGATGAAGTACCTAGATCATGCAGATAACTTGCTTGAAGAGATGGAAATTGTGCATTAATGATTTGAATAATCATTAATGGTTGTTTGAATAGCAAAAGCCGAAACACTTAGGTGTTTCGGCTTTTTTGTTTCTTTTCTTGGTTGATTTGATATGTGAATTTACTCGTTAGGCGAACATTAATTTATAGCCGCAACCTAGCGGTAGAAGTAAGTCCCGAGATATCAAGCTGCGCTTGACTAACGTCGTGGCGCTTCGCCCATTCTGTTGTAAAGAGTCGAGCAAGAAGGACTGCCCGTCTGATGTGAATGGATTCACAAATGCCGCGGTGGCATGGTCAATGATGTTCCCGACATCATATAGACATTTCCCATATCCATATGGGTCAGATGCCAAGGAATGGCCTGTCCCGTGAAAGCTATGCCCTCATCTGATAGGCAGGATGCCTGAATGTCTTGAAGTGCATGGATGCACGGGAAAGATCGTCTGGACTTACGCCATTTATTCCAACGCACTTCGGCAACTCCGATGGGGAATGGGTGTTATTTGTTAGCTAGAAAGTATGCGCTGAAATTTGTGTCTTTAGATTGAAAATCTCAAATGCCGGATGATTGCGCTTTTTCAACCCTGTGTAGATACGGCCGTGACCGTCCATGACATGGACGTCATGGCCGAGCCTCCATGGATGGACTTGCAGCGTGTCACGGCAGTGTCTGCACCTGCGCAGGCCGCAGGCCATCGGAACCACAGATGGTTGAAGATTACTCAGTTTCGGCAACTTCAATGGGGGCTGTAAGTAGTATTGGATAGTGACTTTGTATCTTTAAATTAAAGACTCAAATGCTGGATGATTGCGCTTTTTTTGCCCAATGTAGATACGGCTGAATCCGTCGAAAACAGGGTGCTTTCGTTGAGCCCACAAGACTATTTCTGTTCCTGGCAGAATTTGGCATTCGCTCCATCCATGGAGGTCAGATGTGCTTGCGGCGAGCCTCAGTAGCGTCTTCACATACGCCGACCGCAGGTCATTGGAACAACAGATGGTTGATTAAAACCCAATGTAAACTTTTAACTGCTGAACTACCCCGACGGGTAGCACAACCAAATGTACCGCTAGGATACATTTGGATACAGAGTCCAAATTACAAGTCGAATATAGTGGCTTCACAGTCATTCGACAGATGTAAAAAAGGATTTGAAAATGAAAAAATTATGCTTCGCTATCACGGCAATTTTGGTCTCTAGCCACGCCTTAGCAGACGGTAATACCTATATTCGTAACGGTAATATTTATAGCCATCAAGGGCAGTATTTTGTGGGAGCAGGTGCTGCGACTGGAAGTGAATTTTATAAAGGCCAAGATCATAAAACCGGCTATTACCTTAATGGTGGTTACCATGGCGAAGACCTTAACGCCGATCTTGCTGGTATTAACTACCGCTTTTTAGGTGATAACGATAGCAAAATCAACTTCAGTGCCTTTGTTGTGGCAAACCCTGGTTTTGATTCAAGTGACGCCGATATTTTAACGGGTATGAAGGATCGTAAAATAAGCGGTGATTTAGGTTTAAACGCCGATGTTCACCTTGGTAAAGGCACATTGTCGAGTAAGTTCCAGCATGATGTCACAGGTGTATATGATGGCTACCAAGCTGACGTAACCTATTATCTGCCGATGAACCTCGGTTTTGGTGATTTAGTGCCTTACGCTGGCGTTCATTATTTCAGTAAAGACTATGTCGATTATTACGCGGGTGTTTCCAAATCGGATGCGACCACCGAGCGTCCTACTTATGAAGCTAGTGGTGCATTTGCTTATAAAGCGGGTTATGCGCTTGTGGTGCCTATTACTGCAAATCTTGATATCACTCAGGCTACTGGCTATTCGCACTTAACAGCGGATATGGCTGACTCACCCCTTATCGATAGCAGTAACCAGTGGGTTACGACGTTAGGCGTGAGCTATAGCTTCTAATTAATTTGGATAGAAAGTAATGAAATCATTAAAAAGCATATGCGCGATAGCGGGGTTAGCATTTTTGCTAACAGCTTGCGCCACACCTTACGATACAGAGAAAAGCTTTTGGTCTTTCGGTAAGGGGTTTGAGACCGTGCAGATTGCACCTGATAGCTGGCAGATTAGCTTTGTCGGTAACACCAATACTGATAGGGCGCTGACAAGAAAGTACGTCATGCTTAAATCTGCAGAACTGTGTCAACAGGCTGGGTTCCCCTATTTTACCTTCACTAACGAGCAGACCAATCGCGATTCTGTTGGTCAATTCGGTGTCGGTACAACCAGCAGTAATGATCTACTTTGGGGCAGTTCTACTATTGATAAAGAAACCTCAACTGTCGTAGAAGTTACTGGCCTAAATAGTAAAGATTCTAACACTGGCTCACGAGTGTATGACACCAATTATATTATTGGCCATGTCAGTATTGAAGGTTAGTTATCTAAATTTTGGCGCCGCTTATTATTTATAGCGCCTTTAATAAAAAGCACCTTCAAAAGTTCTATAGCGGATCATTGATATTACCATTAGAAAATCCTAATGGTCAGCCTGGAACAATTGGAGATTATTAAGGCGCAGACTTGATGGAAACGAAGCGCAACGCCTGAGAGCTTCCGCGCTGTTTGCGGTGTGCTCCCTTGCCCTGCCAGATCGATTTTGATTTTAGGGCTTGTAGGCCCACGTTCGTAATACGTATAACCAAGTGTCACTTTAAATTACAGAGGATTAAAGACGTTACAGCACTTGGATGAAAGCCATAAAAATAGTTACAGTGTGATTATCTTAATGCCAATGCGTTATATATAGGTGCTGTTATAAGGGTGCATTACACATGGTTATGTAGGTATTACTGCACCAGCATTTGGCGAGTGCATTATAGGTATACCCAAAAATCGATTCATCATACAAGTGAAAAAAGACCTATTCGAATTTCGAATGTTAACTATTTTGTTATATGCGCAATATATAAATACAATTTTAATAAATAGACGCTTTAATGGGGGTGGATGCCTGATGCAAATTTAGCGCTATATTATTTTCATATTAAAGTTATGCACTTATATTATTTGAATTCAAGATTTGAGAAAAACACCATGAATATAATTAGTATGGCGATGGATGCTAGTAGTCTTAAACATAAGGGAAAGACAAAATTCAGAGTTAAGTTTATTATTCGAGCTTTATTGCATTACCCTTACATGAAAAAAATGAATAACAATTTCTATCATGATGAACGAAAAGAGCTTTGTAAAAACCAACCCGATTTCCTGACTAAATTTTTAAAGCCTTACTTACGTATTGGCTTTAGTAAAAAAGAAATCATTGATATTTTAATTAACCACTATGACTGGTTTGAACGAAAGTTTTCAGCTGGCGCTCGTCATCAAATATATAATGATCGATTGACACTTCACAAGCTAGATATTGACGGTGAATGTTATCTAATTAATCTGTCATTTCACCTTAACCCAACAATGGAAGGGGAACTTACCCTTTCACTTACAGATTCCAATTATAAAAGGCGTTATGTCCTTTCATTTACCGTTATTGATAATGATATTTATATTGGCTGCATACAAGGTGGGGCTCATGATAATGGTTTTAGCCGATTATTTACCAAGGCGATTTATGGATTACGTCCTAAATCATTTATGGTTGAAACATTACGGCTACTCGCCATTAATCTCGGAATAAGAGATATTTATGCCGTAAAGGAGTCAGGGCATATATATACTGCTAGACGTTACGGTATAAAAAGAAGAACCAAGATAATTAATCTTAATTATGACCGTTTGTGGGAAGAGCATAATGGTGAATCCCATGATGATTTCTTCTACAAACTACCGATTAATTCTGCTCGTAAATCAATGGAAGATATCAAGCGGCCAAAACGAAAAATGTATCGTGAACGCTATACGTGGTTGGATGGCTACAGCCAATCACTTAAGAATACACTTGAAGAATACATAGACAGGCACGATTAATGGCACAAGGGCTAATATCACCCCTCCGCCAACCTAGCTGCACATGATGTAACGAGAACATGAATCATAAAGACCTTGTTCAGCGGCTTATATTCCAGTGGGGTTCTTCCCCCTGGTATTGAGGTTTTTTAAGCTGAGTGTTTATATTACTTTCAGCTTATAGTGGAAATGATTTCCTTAAACTCAAAAACCATAAGCAGATTATAATTTTTAGGATTAAAATATAGAGATCTTTATAAGCTCAAAAGTATTTTTATTTACTTAAGTTTTCTATTAACAATCAGAAGTTATCGATATAGTATCGAAGTAAACTATATGTGCCTATTCCAGCAGTTGATAACGCTGGAAAACATCAATGTTGCCAATAATTTTAAAGGAAAGAGTAAGCTCTACAGTTTATCCAAAGATAAAAAGTAATAGTGGCTTAATATTTATTTAAATTGCAGCGACATACGTGCGCCACCTAATTCTGGAGCACGGCCAATGGATAGCTGCGATCCCATCCACACCCCAATACGGCTCACAATGGCCAAACCCATGCCGTGACCGGCATTATCTCGGCTCTGCTGACCGCGTACAAAAGGTTTAATAACTTGCTCCATCTCTAACGTATCAATGCCTTGGCCATCATCATCCACATGTATCCACACTGAACCATGTTCAACCGCGACTAAAACTCTGATTTTTGACTGACCAAAACGTTCGGCATTACTGAGTAAGTTACTCAATTGCATCGACAAGTATTTAGGATCTGTGTTGACGATTAACGGCTGTAAATTAGGGATAAACTCGAGTAAGTGGCTGCCGTCAGCTTGGGTTGCCAGTTTGCTTTGTAACCAAGCATTTAACTCTATGGGTTGCAGTTCTGGCTGTATATTGGCTTGATCAAGGCGAGCGTAACTGAGTAGCGTCATCACCAACTCTTCCATGGTGTCAAGATCCTGATTAAGCCGCCGGAAGTACTTAACTCGTAGCTGCTCGCTTTTAGTTTCCTCTAGCGCTTCAATGCCGAATCTAAGTCGGGCAATCGGGGTTTTCAGGTCGTGGGATACGGCTCGACTGAGCAGTTTATTATCATCAACTAACTGTTGAATTCGATCGGCCATGCGGTTAAATTCAGTCTCAATCGAGGCAATGTAAGAGGTCTTATTCACTGCCATCCGTTGTTGTAACTCTCCCATACCAAAGGCTTTAGTCACTTTGCTCAAATTGAGCAATTGCCGGATTAAAGGCGATACCCACACCAGCATAATCACGACGACCCCGCCGTAAAAGAGCATGGTATAAAGTTCGTTAAGATCTGAATTGGCATCCTCTGGCGTTGTCAGGTTGGTGTTAATGTTGAGTACTTGGCCCGTTTTGGGCATCAGGTAATGCAGCGAGATCCCTTCATCGGACTCTAGCATCAGCGATGCGTCGGTATCAAACTGTAGTTTAAGCGGTGTGGGCAAGGAAAATTCAGTTTCAGCGATGAGCGATAATTGCTCTGAATTATGTCGGTTCCAGCTATCGATAAAGGGTGTATTACTGGCGGTTTCATCATCTAAACTCCGCGACAGAGCTACGCCCAAAAGCGTTAATGCCGCGAGGTGCTCAGTGGTGCTGGAATTTTCAGTTCCTGGATTTTGCAGTGCGGCAAATTCACTAATCGACCAGCCTAGGCAGGTAATCGTGGCCAATACGGAAAGTACTAATGAGATGATTAACTTTCTCATGACGTTAAACCTATCATGAGTCCGTTTCTCCCTCATCACGGCAAAATAGGTAGCCTTTACCGCGGATGGTTTTAATTTTATAGGGTTGATTCTGAGCTTCGAGGAGCTTTTTTCGTAATCGTGACACGCGGATATCGACTGAGCGATCTAGGCCGTCGTATTCAAAGCCGCGTAGCTCAGAGACGAGTTCCATACGGCTAACAACTTGGCCTACCTTTAAAGCCAATAGCCAAAATACATCAAATTCATTGGCATTTAACTCTAACGATTCTTGGCCTATCGTAACGGACTTCGCCGTAGCATTAAGTACCAAAGATTCAAACACCAGTTGCTGTTTTATCTTGTCATCATTAGATCGGCGTAATAATGCTTTAATGCGTGCCAGTAAGACTTGCGGGCGAATTGGCTTAGTGAGGTAGTCATCAGCGCCAACATCTAGCCCTTGAATTTCATCGCCATCTTCAACACAGGCTGTCATAAAAAGGATCGGGCCAGAATAAAAGGCTCTTGCTTCTTTGCATACATCGAATCCATTTTTAACCGGCAGCATCACATCTAATAACACTAAATCTGGTTGCTCATCGGCGATCATCTCTAAGGCATAGTCACCTTGGCTGGCCACGGTGATCCCGTAACCGTGTTCAAGCAGGTAGTCACTAATCCATTCTGCCAGTGACGCATCGTCCTCGACGATTAAGATATGTTTTTTAACTGACATTCTTAGAATAATCTCCAACCAGACTGACTTTGTTTAGGCGCTTTATAGACCCAGGTAACAACGACTTTTACTTCTGCCAGAGCTTTAGCGTCATCGCGGCTGACAAGGCTAAAAGTTGTGGTTTTATCACCTTCAAAACTATATGGATATTCTTGTACGGCGGTTCCAGTCCAGCAGGTGAGCTGACGCTGACTTTTAGATAATACTAAACAGTAGTGACCCACCTCAGGGGTTTTCCAGCGGAACAGCACATCTTGGTAGCAAGTTTGGCCTTTATGCAGTGCAACACAGCGCTCCGGCGTCGCGGTAAAGACGATTGACGACTCCTCACTCCAAGCTATTGTTGGGTTAAAGAGTAATAGGAGCGCTAAGCACAGATAGAAATTATTCATGTGTCCCCTAAAATACATAACTGATTGAGGCGTTAAAAAACGACACATAATCAGCCTGATTAAAGGGGCTTTCAGTGACTTCATCTGGCAGCACATTGACGCGGTACATCGCGCGGAATACAAAACTTTCGCTAATGGGGTAAGCGACGCCGACTTCCAAGCCATAGCTAAACGAACTGCCTGGATGGTACTCGGGAAATAGCTCAGTAGCTTCATCGCTACCGATACCAAAAAGATTGCGATTCAAAGTGGATGACGAGTATTCGATGCTGCCTAATGCATGAAAGTTCCAGTTTCGAACTTGCCAAGACTTACCCAGTCGGGCTGTGCTTTGGATCCCTTGATCATTCAAATAGTCACTGACTATTCGGTACTGAAATACGTAATTGCCATCCCAATAACGTGTAGCTCGAAATCCCGCGCCAACATAGAGAGACTCTTCAGACAATAAATAAGCGTTACGGCCCGCTTCATTGAGAGTGGAGGGGTCGACATCTTCTGGCCGTGCCCAAGTACTTTTGAGATTCGCGGCTAAAAAATCGAGTGACCAATTATCAGAGTTCCAGAAATTAAATCCTAAATTAATGCCATCTTGAGATTGATGTACCATCTCAACAAATAGCCCTTTGTACTGGTACATACCGCTAATCAACAATGATGGCTGTACAGCTTGATAATCTGTTTGGCGAATATCGACTTTATTAACGCCGTAAACGCTAGCCCCGAGCTCAAAGTAACCCCCGTTAGCAAGGCGATTATCGACTCCACCGGTGACACTGCTGGCAATATCAGATGCTGAAGCCATTACAGGAATAAAAATCATTATTAAGAGCAGTGTCCGAAGGAAACACTGCCGTATATCACGACAAATATTAATCATGAGATGGCGTCACATATTAGATAAGTTGTTGGGGTTTTAGTTAGCAAAACGAAGCTCCACTCCATTGTGACATCATGTTTCATTACGTCCTTAATTTCCGATTCGTGGAGGGACTTTCATCCTGCATTTATCACCATGAATGGCATCTGCTAGATTTTTGTTCTGCTAATGCAGATTGGACTCAGCCGTATATGCCAAAAATAGAACGCTCTATCACGTTAAATGGCTGAGAAATATTATACAAAGCTATAACCATGAAGCGCAAGGCTGCGCACATAAAAGTCTCAAAACATTAAAGCTGGCAGCACGTTGGGTGTATGTGCACAGCGATTGTTGCAGCGGCAAGTCTGGGAGGCCATTGACGATGGATGAGTGTTGGAGAATTTACTCTTTAATATTAGTGCTACTTTGCTACTTTGCTAATATAGCTTTTAGCTGAGACAACTCAGCTTCTGTTAATTGGCGCATTTTGCCTTCCGCCAAATCAGCTAAACTCAAACTCTGTATCGAAACACGTTTAAGGTCGATAACCTTATACCCGAGTGCCTGTGACATACGGCGTATTTGCCTATTTAGCCCTTGGGTGAGTACTATTTGATAACTATCGTCAGTTAAACGACTCATGTTACAGGGCAGGGTTGTAACGTCCTTGTAGCTAACTCCAGCGGCCATCTGTAATAGAAATTCATCACTGAAATGTCGGTCCACTGTAACGTGATAGGTCTTGCAGTGACCAAAATGGGGGTGCATCAATTGGTGGGCAAGTTCACCATCGTTGGTTAACATCAATAGGCCGCGAGAATCTTTGTCGAGCCGACCCACCGGGTACAGTCGTGGTGATTCAGGCAGTAAATGCAGCAAACTATTGTGTAAGTCAGCGAGCAGACGGCTATCGGTGCCGACGGCCTTATGGAACAACCAATAGGCTTTGGCTTCAACGGCGGCGATGAGCTTACCATTGACTAAGAGTTGCTCTTGGCAACGCTGGCCGTCGGGTGTATCGAGTAACGTCACTGTATCAATGTGGTTCGCGAGGCGGTTATCAATCATTACATGGCCATCTCTGATTAAGCGAGTCGCGGCGCGGCGTGAACAGCAACCCGTTAAGGCGAGGTATTTAGCGAGTCTCATGGTTGAATTTATTGCTCTCCAGTAAGATAACGTTGTGATAGTTCTAAGTAGTTTTTAATCGCTATTTTTCGGATAGCCCATGCAAAAGATAAACACCACAGCATAACAACACTCGTTTGAAGCCACATGGTGATAGCGACCCAACAACGGCCAGCTTCAGCGTGTTCACAAGGGACAAAATCGAGTGTATTCCAATCGAGTTGAACCACGAGGCTGGATGCGGTTATAAAGCCCAAAATACTCAACCAAAAAATGGGTCCCTTGCAAATCGAGCGTTGGCTGAATCTATCGGTAATACAGAGGAAGTACATCAACACAGTACCGAGTAAAAAACTGGTCGACGCCAGGCGATGCATATCAAGGTAGTTAATCGGGAACATTCCCATTAATAACACGGACACGCCGACCCACCCGCCGATTAAGGATAAGTAGTGACTAAAAAAACCTTGTTTGAGTAAGTAGAGTCCGAACATCGCGAGCATGATACAAATACCAGTCATCATCAAGGCGATGTTGAACACAAATGCGAGTTTGGCATGGTTGTAGTCGCCTAGAACATCAGCGCGACGATTAAAAACGGCATCACCAATGATTTGATATTCAGCCCAAGCTGAAATGGACACACCGATTGCAGCGATGAGGGCACCAAAAAAAATAGTCAGTACGACTAATCGGTGCAAGTCATACTGCATCGATTGATACTTAATCTTATCTTCCATACTTGTGCGCCATTAACGAGTTACTCTGCGGCTAAGCAGTGGGCAGGCATTATGACAAAAAGCAGTGTAATCATGCACTCATTTTTAATGAGAATATTCTCCATTTTGGTCTGGGGGCTGTTGACCTTTCACGGTTGTTTTTTCCGCAGTTTATTGGCTATTTTAACAAGGCGGAGGCTATGTCGTTTAGTCATTCTCCACGAGTAGCCTACAACACCGTAAAAATAGCCAAGAAGCGCGGCCCTTAGGGTTCGTTTCAATGCTTTTAGTCTTTTATGACTAGAATGCGTTACGAGCTTTCGCTTAGACTGCTAAATCATCGCTCAAGCCTTGTACTAAAATCATTATTCCTTACGGTAAAGAATCGAACAAAAACTAAGCTAGAAGGATCAACAGCCCTAATACCAACCTGCCTGATTAATTCCTCATACGCAAGCTGTTCGACGGATTCATGGGGGAGCAATAATGTGTTTTTTTGCAGCATCATCCGCACCCAATAGCATTGTTGATAACAGAACATAAATGGTCAATGTTGCTGGAGCCTGCTGGCAGTTATTGGTGAGTTAAATAAAAAAAGCACCCGAAAGTGCTCTTTTAAATTGGCCGGAGTATGAATCACGGCTTAGGTCATTAATGCGATTTAGGCTCGCTTGCGAAATACCACAATAAGTACGGCAACAACAGCGAGGATCATGCAGTACCACGCGTGGGTAACCACTTCAAATGGCGATAGACTAAAGGTGGATGCGACTAAGAGTGCTTGCGCGCCATAGGGGATCAAACCTTGGATAATACATGAGAAAATATCTAAAATACTGGCTGCACGTTTTGGGGTCACACCGTGCTTTTCTGCCAAATCTTTAGCAATATCACCAGTGACTACAATCGACACTGTATTGTTAGCAACACACGTGTTGGTTGCAGCGACAATACCTGCCATACCGAGCTCTGAAGCGCGGCATGATGCTTCGCCTTTGGCTTTTGAAAAACGTGTAATTAGTTTTTCAATCTGCTTGCTAACAAACGATAGGCCACCTTGTTGCTGCATAAGTGCTGCTAAGCCACCGACCAGCATAGAGAGAATAAAAATCTCCTGCATGTTGCCAAAACCGGCGTAAATATCTTGTCCAAACTGGATGACACCGTAATCCATGGTCAATAAACCAGTGACACCGGCCAGTAAAATACCGATGGTAAGGACGACAAATACGTTCAAGCCAGCGACGGCTAAAAACAAAATCGTTAGGTAAGGGATCACCTTAGTGAAGTCAATCTCTTGCGCTGCTACGTCAGCTTGGCCTTGACCAACTAGGGTAAACACAATCAAAGTGATGATCGCGGCTGGAATAGCGAAGATAAGGTTTTCTTTAAACTTGTCTTTCATCTCACAGCCTTGAGTGCGAGTCGCTGCGATGGTGGTATCTGAAATGATGGATAAGTTATCGCCAAATAGCGCGCCTGAAATGACTGCGCCAGCCATAATCGCTAAATCAATCTGTGCTTCGTTTGCCACGCCAAGCGCGATAGGTGCCACTGCGGCGATAGTGCCCATTGATGTGCCCATCGCGGTGGCAATGAAAGCGGCAATCACAAAGAAACCAGGTAGCAATAAGCTAGAAGGGACCAATGACAAACCGAGTGCAACCGTTGCGTCTACGCCACCGGTTGCTTTTGCTACTGCCGCAAATGCCCCTGCAAGCAGGTAGATCATACACATCGCAATGATGTTGGAGTGACCAATACCGGCTAAAAAAGTTTCGATCGATTGGTTAAGCCTTTGCTTAGAAATGATAATGGCAAAGATAATCGCAGGTAGAATAGCGACCACACTGGGCAATTGATAAAAAGCAAAATCGACACCTTGGTTCTGGAAGTAAAGCCCAGCACCAATAAACAGTGTTAGAAATAGAAAAAGTGGTGTTAGCGCAAGAAACGATGGCGCTATTACGTCAGTTGTTGCAGCTTTAGGAACGTTGTTGGAATTCGTCAATGTTATCTCTCTTCTATTAAATCAGTCATCGAACCATTGTCCCCATTGCCCTCCTAGCTGGAACAAACTGTGTTTTAAATGATTAAAATCACAGAATGGTACATCTCAATAGCTGAGAGGATATGAGATCGAGAGCCGCCTGTCAATTTAGACGTCTAGATGTTTTTACCGCTAAAGAGGTCGTTTAGTGAAAATTGTGAGCTTGGTTGGATTCGTCACTGCTATTTCAGTAAAAGCTTAACTTGCCAAGGTTGTGGCATAAATACAAATATTTTAGCGTAACAAAGAGGATTTTCTAATATTTAGGATGCTAGAATAACCGCCTTATTATCCGCTTAACCTTGAGGGCCACTGATGCAATTAATGCATATTGATAAACGAACCTATCGTAAGAATACCAATATTGTGATCAGCAGTTTTATCGCGAGTTTAGCGATACTTTCGCTGGTATTTGGGGCATTGTTGATTCATTTCCTTGGTGCAACAGCCGCAACTCCTGATGGCTCGACTGGCAATTTTCACCTGAACGTTATTGGTGTGATGATGGCGATAGTGCTCTGCAGTGGAGTATTACATTCACAAAAGCAAAAGCCCTATATGCGCGAAGTGTATTATGTTTGGCGCTTAAAGCAGCTCAATAACCAAATTTATCGCAAGCTGGCTAAAATTAAACTGGCAGCAGATTCTAATGATAGAAATGCTTTTATCATCTTGAGTTTTTATTTTTCCAGCCTAAAGCAAGTTTATAGCTTGGATGACAACACGTTAACCATTTCGACAGTCGAAAAAGATATTGCCCAGCTGAATGCCAGAATCGCTGAGCTGGATATAAGTGTCTCTCCAGAGCAGTTTGAACCTGAATTACTCGACAGTATCTAACCTGCAACCATTTCTTTATCGTTTTATATTCGCGATCTAGAAGTTTAAAATATATTTAGACTTCTAGATGGCTATTTGTTATGTTCATATTTCATTCAAATGGAATAGGATTTAGCGGGTATGAAACTCGAATCTTTAGCACTGCACCATGGTTATAAATCGGAAGCGACAACCAAAGCCGCTGCAGTCCCTATTTATCAAACCACCTCTTATACCTTTGATGACACTCAACACGGCGCCGATCTATTTGATCTTAAAGTGCCGGGTAATATTTATACTCGCATCATGAACCCAACCACCGATGTGCTAGAACAACGCCTAGCTGCAATTGAGGGCGGCATTGCTGCATTAGCGCTGGCTTCTGGCATGGCGGCAATCACTTATGCAATTCAAGCACTGACCGAAGTAGGCGACAACATTGTCAGCACCAGCCAACTTTATGGTGGTACCTATAATTTATTTGCCCACACCTTGCCAAGACAAGGTGTAGAGGTACGGATGGCGGGTTTCGATGAGTTCGACACATTAGATGCACTGATTGATGATAAAACCAAAGCATTATTTTGTGAGTCAATTGGCAACCCTGCCGGCAATATCGTCGATCTGCAACGGCTAGCTGAGATTGCCCACAAACATGGCGTGCCGCTCATTGTCGATAATACGGTCGCGACTCCCGTGTTATGCAAACCCTTTGAACATGGCGCCGACATCGTTATTCACTCGCTAACCAAATATATTGGTGGTCATGGCACCACAATAGGTGGGGCAATTGTTGATAGTGGTAAGTTTGATTGGGCGGCGCACCCAAAACGTTTTGCACTGCTCAATGAGCCGGATCCGTCATACCATGGTGTGGTCTATACCCAAGCTTTTGGTCCCGCAGCCTTCATTGGCCGCTGTCGCGTGGTGCCGCTACGTAATACGGGGGCAGCGTTATCACCGCAAAGCGCTTTCTTATTACTACAAGGTTTAGAAACTCTGGCACTGAGAATGGAACGCCATTGCGACAACGCATTAGCCTTAGCGCAGTATTTAGAAGCGCACCCTAAGGTGAAGTGGGTGAATTACGCTGCGCTGCCAAACAGTCCATTTCAGGAGAACTGCCATAAAATTACTGGCGGAAAAGCCTCAGGGATCATCAGTTTTGGTATTAAAGCTGATGACGGTAAGGTGGCTGGTGGGCACTTTATTGATGCATTGCAGATGATTTTAAGACTGGTCAATATTGGCGATGCCAAATCACTAGCATGCCATCCCGCATCGACGACCCATAGACAGCTAGATGCTAACGAGCTAGCAAAAGCTGGGGTGTCAGAAGATCTGGTGCGGATCTCTGTGGGGATTGAACATATTGACGATATTATTGCGGATGTAGAGCAAGCACTCGCACATGCGTGTTAATCCGGTCATTGATTGAATAAAAGGTTAGCAAGTTTGCTAGCCTTCTTTGTTTCAACTAACACCATTAAATTGTTAGTTTGCAGTATTGATAACTGCAAGCTGACACTTTAAGTTTGTCATTATATCGGAATTGGCTTATTTTTTGATATTATCAACTAACAGTGTGATAAGGTGCTGAAATAGATAAAGCTTGTCAAATCAACAAGCTATACAAATGTTTTTCATGTGTTACTCTGAAAAATAATTACCCTTAAAAAGTCAGTTTTACAGAGATGTATATGCATATGAAAATTGCGGCCTTTAGCTTCCTTATCTCTATCTCCATGGCTTTATTTTCTACAGCGCAAGCCAATGACGTTCTGACCCAATTAGAAGTATTGGTTAGCAAAGACTCACCTGTGGGAGGACTTAAGTTACTTGATAGTTTTGACATTGAGGCTAATCAGCTGACACCCAATGATCATGCCCGCTTGTATTTTCTTTATGGTAAGTTGTATGAGAAAACTCGTCAGTTAGATTTAGCGATCGCAAGCTATGACAAAGGGATTACTTTTGTTGAATCGTTAACCGTTAGCGATATTTTGATCGATAGTTATTTATCACGCTCTTTTGCCGTCTATTTACAGACAAATGATCCCACTGTTTATTGTATCGACCGCCGTAAGGCGCTGGCTTTTGCTAGACAAAATGATAACGCACCATTGTTGGTCAAAACACTCACACAAAATGCCTTCTGTTATTATACTGCAGCTACAGTGCACCAGGGGGTTGCGTTACTCGACGAAGCCATGACGATAATTGATAAAAGTGGCAAGCTTAATGCTCATAGTAAGGCATTGATTTATAATGCAACTGGTAGTTTATACCGCACCGTTGGACTACATGGACGTGCGTATGATAATTTTGATAAAGCCTATCAAACGTGGCAAACAATAGACGATAAAGAAGACATGTTTAACATGCAGCACAACATGGTTAGCTCTGCTATCAAGTTGAGTGATTGGGATAAAGCCAAGGTGAATATTGCCGCGCAATTAGCATTAGCAGAAGCCGCACCAGAATTTAAAGATTTCTATTTCTTTGCTTATCTCAATGCTGGACGAGTCGCACTCGGTTCCTTTGATTACCCCTTAGCCGTTACCTATCTAGAAAAAGCCATTTCGCTTAAAGGTACCACGCAAGAACGTTATTTTGTTAGCAGTAGCCATCTGTTTTTAGCGCTGGCTTATATGCGAACCGGTGAGGCTGTAAAAGCAGCCAATATGGCGCGAATTTTCCAACAAGATAAACGTTTTCCTGCCAAGATGAGCAGTATGTTACTGACTGCTGACGCCATTATCGCATTCGACAAGAAAAATTATTTGCTGGCGGTGAATACCCTTTTAAAAGTGATAGATGAAGAGCGAGAGCACAATAAGAACATCATCGATAACAAAGTTATCGACTCTGCACTTGACCACAACTCTAAATTGGCTGAGTTTGAAAACGAACTACTTGCCAATAAGTTAGCAATTAATGAATTGAATCTCAAAGCTGTGATAGATAAAGAGCGCATTAATGAGCTTAAAATTAGCTTTTTTGTGTTTGTGGCAGCAGTGCTATTGGCGGCAGTCTTCTTTTTAATGCATTCGCGAAAAGTCTTTAAGTATCGTGCTCAAACTGACTTCTTAACGGGTATCGCTAATCGCGAATATACCTTTAAAAGTGGCGAAAAAATGATTGAAAAGTCGATTAAAAAACAACAGTCGGCATCGGTTATTATTTTTGATATTGATAACTTTAAGAGTATTAATGATCGCTTTGGCCACCATGTTGGCGACTTGGCTATTCAAGCCGTGACTAAACGGGCTGAACGTTGGTTAAAAAAGCACGATTTAGTCGGACGAATTGGCGGTGAAGAGTTTATTATTGTGCTGTCTAATACTTCAGAGGAAGAAGCTTTTTCAATATCGGAACGCATCCGAAGTGCTATTGCGTCGCAGCTGTTTGAGTTTGATGATGTCAGCATTGAAATGACGATAAGCCTAGGTATTGCGGTACTCAATGAGCAAGCCACTAGCTTGACAGCATTGCTTAAAGAGGCTGATAAAGCGCTCTATAAAGCTAAATTTTCCGGTAAGAACAAAGTCTATCTTGCACGGCTATGTGCCTAGTTTTCAGGATTAAAACCTAATGACCGTAGCGGCTTGCTGCGGTCAATTTAATCCAAAGTAAGTTGTTATCGACTTCGTCATTTTCTTGTTAATGCAGAAGTATGTACTGTCAAATATGTTAACCCCCTCCTCTAGATCACCAATATTAAAACTCTTCACTGGCTATCA
This sequence comes from Shewanella gelidimarina, assembly GCF_023283945.1. Taxonomy (GTDB): domain Bacteria; phylum Pseudomonadota; class Gammaproteobacteria; order Enterobacterales; family Shewanellaceae; genus Shewanella; species Shewanella gelidimarina. The sequence continues at coordinate 154,679 of NZ_JAKIKW010000004.1, forward strand.
ACTTGTATTTAACCAATTTTTTGCTATGTTTTCTATTTAGCGAGTGCAGTTTTTAAGCGACCATATCGGATCATAATATCCAGAGCCGCTAGCGAAGTACGCTAAAGCTGAATATAAAAATAACCAAGGTTGGAGATTTTATGAAAAAAGCGCTAGCAGTATTGCCCCTCGCAACGTTGGTTTTTATGCCGACAAGCTTCGCGGTTGAGGTATTCAAAGACAATAAAAATGCATTAGAGATTGGTGGTTTCGTTGATGCACGAGTGATTAATACACAAGATGTTACAGAGGTTGTGAATGGCAGCTCAAGAATTAATTTCGGCTTTACCCGTGAAATGTCTAATGATTGGAAAAGCTATGTCAAGCTGGAGTGGGGCGTAAATCCCTTTGGTAATGCAACGATCTCCTATAGTAGTGAAAGTAACTTTGAGACCAAAAGTGGTGACTTTTTAAATAACCGTTTAGGCTATGTTGGCGTCAGTCACAATGACTATGGCTCGGTCTCAATTGGTAAGCAATGGGGCGCATGGTACGACGTTGTTTACAACACCAACTATGGTTTTGTATGGGACGGTAATGCATCCGGTACTTATACTTATAACAAATCCGACGGTGCCATTAATGGTGTCGGTCGTGGTGACAAAGTGATTCAGTATCGTAATAGCTGGGGGGACTTAGGGATTGCGGTGCAAATGCAGTTAAAAAGCAGTACCACAGATATTGAAGATGATGGCAGTAATAACCCGAATCGATTGGTGATGACAGAATACGATAATACTTATGGTATTGGTTTGACCTACCAAGCGACAGAGATGTTAGTGCTCACCGCTGGCGGCAACATCGGTGAACCAGAAGGCACTACGGCCAGTGGTCGGGTTATTTCTGAGACCGACTATATCTATGGCTTTGGTTTAACCTGGGGCAGTTGGGATGAGCATGGCTTATATGCGGCAATGAACCTCAACCAAAATGAATTCCACGATACAGATAACTTAGGCCGCTTCCTGCAAGAGTCGGTAGGTTTAGAAACACTGATCTCCTATTATTTAGACAATAATATCAAACTGCTTGCCTCGTACAACGTCTTAGAGGCCGGTGATGACTATGAGACAGAACATCCTGGTGATGTCTTTAAACGTCAATTTGCCGTTGCTGGCGTGCACTATGTTTGGGATAACAGTGTGGTGCTCTACTTGGAAGGCCGTGTTGATTTTAGTGATTTCAGTAGTGATAACCCTGAAAATGAAGCGATGCAAGCAAAATCAGAAGATGATGGTGTCGCGATTGGTATTCGCTATACCTTGTAAGTGCTCAAGTGCTCAAGTGCTCAAGTGCTCAAGTGATTAAGGCCCCTCAAACTGCAATACAGTTTGAGCGGCCTTTTGGATTAGCTGCCGTTATTTCAATCGATAGGTGACTTCTACTCTATCTTGAATAGTGACTTGGCCTTGTTGGTAGCTTTTGGGCACATTATAACTGTCATTTTCTGCGCTCATTCTCATCATAACAGGCTGGACTTGACGTTGGTCGAAATAGCGAATTTGCCACACACCATCGAGTTCTTCGCCAAAGCCTTGGGCTAACTCTGCCGCTTTTTGTTGCGCATCTTTAATCGCTGCAAGCCTCGCTTGTTTAAGGTATTGCGCCTCTTTGCTTGATTTGAGCGCGATATGATTAATACGGTTAATCCCCTGTTCAAGCGCAGTATCTAGAATACTGTTGAGGTCGGTTAGATCGACAACTGTCACGGTTACGCGGCGGCTCGCACTGTATCCAATCAATTTGTTAGGCTGATCTTTTTCATAGTGATATTGAGGTTGTAGATTGATATTGGCACTTTGGATTAGTTTACTGCTAACGCCTGCTTTTTCTAAACGTTCAATAAATTTCGCCACGGCGATATCCGACTCGGCTTTGGCCGCTTTTGCTGTTTCCGCTTTAATCACGACTTCCACGTTTATTTCTGCCATGTCTGCTTCGGCGAGGATATTACTCGTGCCTATGGTTTCAAGATGCGCAAAGCTAATATCGGCGGCAAGCGCAGGGGCGGTAATGCTGGCCGATAGGATTAAAGCTGAAATAAGTGCTGCAAGAGATGATTTATTCATAGTAACTCCAAAAGTAAGTCTACAATTCGCCAAGATAAAACGGGGTTGGCTTCTAATAGCTATAAACGTGAGCTTTTGGGAAAAGGGTTATATTTTTTAATAATTTATTATTCACTGCTATTTTTGGGTGAAAAACAAAGCGGGGTTAATTAAAGCCGTCTTTGAAGATAACCTCAGCAGGAGACTTGGTTTTCTGCCAACCTTTCTGTTTTAGTTCTGGTTCGGCCAGAAACTCATCGACATAGCCTATACAGAGATAACCTATCAGTTCAGCGCTTTCGGGGGCATTTAACGCTTGCTTGACCTTTAATGGATCTAAAATACTGACCCAGCCGACACCAATATTGAGCGAACGCGCCATTAACCACAGGTTTTGAATGGCACAAACAACACTAAACTTACCCATCTCTGGCATGCTTGTTTGCCCTAGAACGGCAGTTTCACTGGGTTGATAAAATACCGCCAAGTTGACTGGAGCCTCTAAGATCCCTTCGAGTTTGAGCGCATCATACTGAGCGCGTTTATCCCCAGTAAATTGCTGACTGCCAAGGGCATTGGCTGTAACAAACGTTTGTTGCACTGCTTGCTTAATGTTTGAGTCGCGAATAACCACAAATTGCCAAGGCTGCGAGTAACCTACTGACGGTGCAAGCATGGCGGCATTTAGCAGCGTATCAATAGTCGTATCAGAGACGGGTTTATCGTTAAAACGATTACCTCTAACATCGCGCCTAAGGCGGATAATATCGGCTAGGGTTTGACTCTCATTGTCACTAAATATTCGGCTCATGTTGCTATCTATACTCATATTATCAAAAACGAAAACGTGCCCTTGTCGGGCACGCTTAAGATTATACCCAGATTAATATTCAGCGTGTTAGCGATTGTGTATCAGGTGCTAATAGCCGCTAATTAATGGTCATTGAAATGAAGTAGCCGATAAATGTTGCTGTGCCGACGCCAATAAAACCGGGCACAATAAAGCTATGATTCAACACATATTTGCCAATATGGGTGGTGCCAGTTCTATCAAAACTAATTGCCGCCAAATCGCTTGGGTAGAACGGGAAGAAGAAATAAGCATAGCAAGCGGGTAATACCCCGATAAGTACTGGTGCCGGGATCCCCAAAGAGAAACCGAGTGGCAGCATTATGGTTAAGGTCGCAGCTTGGCTCTTCAAGAAGATGGACGCGACAAACATCGCAATGGCGAATGACCAAGGATGAGCATGGACGATGTCACTCACTGACTCAATTAGATAGCTCTTGTGATAGCTAATAATAGTGTCGCTAAGCCATGCAATACCAAAGATAATGATCACTGCAGTCATACCCGCGATGAAGACATTACTGCTGACTATCTTTTTAGGATCAACCTTAGTGACCAGTAGAATAATCGCGCCAACGGAAAGCATCATAAACTGGATGGCGACTGACATCTTCACGCCTTCAGGCAATAACTCTTTGCTAAACATTGCCAAGCCAATGACGGCTAATATGCCGAGCAGAAAGATACTTAACCCTTTTTTGGCGATGCTATTACTTTTGGCGATATTATCGGTTTCAATATCAGGATCAATGAGACTATTCTTAAACTCTTCATCCAACAATCGAGCTTGAAACTCTTCATCCTTATCGAGATCTTTCCCACGCTTTAAGCTCCAAGCTGAGGCGACCAGTACACCGATTAATGTTGAAGGTATGGTGACTAACAACACATCCATCAGACTAATATCAAGATTGTTTTCCATTGAGGTGGCAATAACAACAGCGGCAGCGGCGGCAATGGGGCTGGCTGTGATCCCCATTTGCGAAGCAACGGTTGCGATAGCGAGTGGACGCTCAGGTCGAATGCCTTTCTTGTATGCGACATCGTAGATCACAGGCAGTAATGGATAGACGGAATGCCCCGTTCCCACAAGCACAGTTAAGGAGTATGTGCATAAAGGACCTAGGAACACGATTTGGTTTGGGTGTTTACGCAGTAGCTTTTCGGCATAGCGAACGAGTAGCTTAAGGCCACCGGTCGCTTCTAATGTGGCAGACGCGGCAACCACGGCAAGAATGATCAACATGACGTTGATTGGCGGTGAACCTGGCGCAACGCCAAATACAAAGGCAAGAATGGAGACGCCCAAGCCACCTAAAAGGCCAAAGGCAACACCGCCGTGACGGATCCCGACAAAGATGATGGCCAACAATAACAGCATATGCACAAAAAACATGGTGTGTCCCTTTTAGTAGTGAGCTGAAGCCAGTGTTTTACGTAAATGATGGTGGGTATTCGATAAGCAAATAACCCAGTGATGACTGACTTATACCGTATGTTATGGAATGCTTAAATAGTCTGTGTTCAGCAAGGTGATACAACGCATTGGATCATGGCTGTTATTGATAAGAAACGTGAACTAACTTAATGGCAATATTTTAATCACATTTCTGCAGGGATTGAATGCAGTGAGTGTTTTTTCCGATTGGGATGCTGCAATAAAATAAGAAAAAATACTGCTGTCTATTTTATATACGGACTTTTAAGTGTAGAATCGCGCCTTATTATAATTTTAAGAGGAAATTACTCACTGTGTTAATGACGCCACCTTAACGTTTTGCCCTCCCTATAGCTTTCATTGCTAACTAAGCATCACGCTTATTTCTTTGCGCTTGTTAATTCGTTGTCGATTACTACGGCAGTTTTCCGCGCCAAAATTTTATCAAAAAAGCACGCATATCACTCCAGTCTAATCTCTGGTGCGAACTGCCGTGCGTAAACTGAGAGTTCAATGTTTAAAAACTTCAAAATTGATTGGTTATCTAATATCCGTGGCGATCTGCTGGCGGGTATCGTTGTGGCGTTAGCCCTCATTCCAGAGGCTATCGCATTTTCGATTATTGCGGGTGTCGACCCCAAAGTCGGCTTGTATGCCTCATTTAGTATTTCAGTGGTAATAGCATTCACGGGTGGCCGTTCAGGTATGATCTCCGCGGCAACGGGAGCAATGGCACTGCTGATGATAACCCTCGTTAAGGATCATGGTTTGCAATACTTGTTGGTAGCAACAGTATTGACGGGATTACTACAGATTTTAGCGGGATATTTAAAACTCGGTAATTTGATGCGATTCGTGTCGCGTTCGGTAGTGACTGGGTTTGTAAATGCATTGGCTATACTGATTTTTATGGCCCAATTACCCGAGCTCACCAACGTAACTTGGCACGTCTATGCGATGACATTAGCCGGTCTTGGAATCATATATCTATTCCCTTATTTGCCTGTTATTGGCAAATTAATCCCCTCTCCTTTGATCTGTATTGTCGGGTTAACAGCATTTGCTATGATGTTTAATGTCGATGTGCGTACCGTGGGTGATATGGGAGACTTGCCTGATACCTTACCGATATTCTTATGGCCTGATGTGCCGTTAAACTTCGAAACATTACTGATTGTATTGCCTTATTCCATAGGACTCGCGGTCGTTGGACTATTAGAATCAATGATGACGGCGACGATTGTCGACGATCTTACCGATACCAATAGTGATAAAAACCGTGAGTGTAAGGGCCAAGGAATTGCCAATGTGTTTACGGGTTTTCTTGGTGGTATGGCGGGTTGTGCCATGATTGGTCAATCGATGATTAATATAAAGTCCGGCGGACGTGGACGTCTATCGAGCTTAGCGGCGGGGGGATTCTTGCTCATCATGGTGGTCTTTCTTGGGCCCTGGTTAAAACAGATCCCTATGGCAGCTTTGGTCGCGGTAATGATTATGGTGGCCATAGGTACGTTCTCGTGGCAGTCCATTATGGATATGAAAAAACATCCACTGTCGACCAATATTGTGATGCTGGCAACGGTTGCTATGGTGGTAGCCACTCATAATCTGGCTATCGGTGTATTTGTTGGAGTGCTACTTGCTTCTCTATTCTTTGCCAACAAGATTAGCCGCATGATGGTGGTTAGGAATAATATCGGTGAAAGTGACAGTTGTGAATATCGGGTGATTGGCCAAGTGTTCTTTGCGTCATCAGATAAATTTACTGGTTCATTTGATTTTAAAGAAGTATTAGAGTCAGTCACTATCGATTTATCGGCGGCCCACTTTTGGGATGTGACGGCGGTATCGGCATTGGATAAAGTGGTGATTAAATTTCGCCGAGAGGGTACGCATGTCAATCTTATTGGTATGAATCAAGCGACTCGCACCATTGTTGATAAATTTGGGGTACACGATAAGCCCGAAGAAGTTGAAAGACTACTGGCTGGACACTAAGAGGATGACACAGATGAAGAATATAGTTGCGTGTATTGATGGTTCTAAATTGACTCTAGCCACCTGTGAAGCCAGTGCTTGGGTTGCACAAAAAGTGAAAGCACCGTTAACGTTATTGCATGTGCTCGACAAAGCAACCAGACCTGTGGTGAGCGAATTGTCGGGCCAAATTGGCTTTGGTAGCCAAGAAGACTTACTCAATGAACTGGTAGAGCTTGATGAGCTACGCAGTAAAGTGGCGCTTAAGCATGGTAAGCAGTTACTGGTAGATGCAGAGGAGTTAGCGCAAGTGCGAGGCGTGAGTGATATCCATAAATTACAACGCCATGGCAGTTTACTCGACACATTAATGGATCTAGAAGATGAGTTGAGGTTGTTAGTGCTGGGGAGGTCGGGTGAAGATCATAGCACCGCTAAAACAATAGGCTCACAGCTCGAAAGTGTGATTAGAACGATTAAGGCCCATACCCTTGTGGTCAGCGAAAGCTTCGAAGTGCCAAGCTCCTATATGGTTGCCTTTGATGGCAGTGCAACCAGTGACAAGCTGATTGAAAAGGCTATCAAGACGCCTTTGCTTGTCGGCTTGGAGTGTCATTTGGTGATGGTTAATAGCTCTGGTGACAAGAGCGCGGCTTTCCAACATGCATCGCAGCAGCTTACTGAAGCTGGGATCATGGTGACAGAGCGAGTGTTAACTGGAGATGTCGATAGCGCATTACTTGATTACCAAGAGCAACAACAGCTTGGAATGATAGTGATGGGAGCCTATGGTCACACAAAGTTACGCCAGTACTTTCTCGGCAGTAACACCACGCAAGTGCTGATAAAAAGCAGCGTCCCCTTGTTGTTAATCCGCTAGTTATACTGAGATAGAGGAGCCGATAACCTGCTCCTCTATTTTTTTAGCCGCACCACAGCGGCAGCCATATTTAAAAGTAAGTTAAACACGAGTTAACTGACAAACCCCGCCGCAATTGGTTAGAATAACCTAGATTTTTTAAACTCCAGAGTGACCACTATGCACGTACATATTTTAGGGATCTGTGGCACCTTCATGGGCGGCCTCGCGTTGCTGGCTCGAGCTGAAGGGCACAAGGTAACGGGCAGCGATGCTAATGTTTACCCGCCAATGAGCACTCAACTAGAAGAGCAAGGTATTGAGCTGATCCAAGGTTTCGATCCTGCTCAATTGGGTAAAAATGAAGACGATGCGCCCGATCTTGTGGTGATCGGCAATGCCATGAGCCGAGGTAACCCTTGCGTTGAAGCGGTGCTTAACCGCGGGCTTAAGTATACCTCTGGCCCACAATTTCTAGCAGAACACATCTTGGCTGAACGCTGGGTATTAGCGGTCGCTGGCACTCATGGTAAGACTTCTACCTCGAGTATGTTAGCGTGGATCCTCGAAGATTGCGGCTATGAGCCGGGATTTTTGATTGGTGGTGTACCCCAAAACTTCGGGGTCTCGGCTCGCCTTGGCGGTTCGCCGTTTTTTGTGGTTGAAGCTGATGAGTACGACAGCGCCTTTTTTGATAAACGGTCTAAGTTTGTCCATTATCAACCGCGCACTCTGGTGATCAACAACTTAGAGTTCGATCACGCCGATATATTTGATGATCTTAAAGCGATCCAACGCCAGTTTAATCACGTAATACGGACGGTTCCTGGTGAAGGAAAAGTGATCTGGCCGGCTGATGCGATAAGTGTGCAGCAAGTCATCGCGTTAGGTTGCTGGAGTGAACAAGAGACATATCATTTAAATGCCGTTACTAACGGCTGGCATGCTAATAACCTTAGCGATGATGCCCATCAATTTGAAGTCTTCTTCAATGGTGAGTTGCAAGGGGTTGTCGATTGGCAACTCATTGGCCAGCACAATATCGAAAATGCGGTGATGGCGATTGCCGCAGCGAGGCACGTTGGGGTTAAGCCTGATACCGCCATTGAAGCGTTAGCCAAGTTTGCACCTCCTAAGCGCCGTATGGAGTTGCTTGGTACTATAAGCGGTATCGACGTTTATGATGACTTTGCGCATCACCCAACGGCCATAGCAACGTCTCTAGCGGGTATGCGAGCCAAAGTGGGCCAGCGTAAGGTGACGGTGATTTTAGAGCCGCGTTCGAACACCATGAAGAGCGGAGTGCACAAGGACACCTTGGCAAACTCATTGGCTTTGGCTAGCAATATCTTTTTATATCAAGCGGGCAATATTGACTGGGACATTAGCACTGCAATGGCCACAGCCTCGGTGCCAGTTGCTGTGTTGTATGATATTGATGAGATTATAGAGCAGGTCGTCACTCAGGCGAGCAGTGGAGATACTATTATCATTATGAGTAATGGCGGCTTCGGCGGATTACATCAAAAGCTGCTGGCACAATTAAACACTAAAACAGGTAAATAACTAGCCATGAGTGTGACATACCATAAAGCAGACAAGTCTATTAGCCTGGCTTGGACTGGCGCCTCGGGCGCGCCATATGGCCTGAGATTATTAGAAGCCCTGCTGAGAAGTGATTATCAAGTGTTCTTGATGATCTCATCAGCCGCGAGAGTGGTATTGGCCACAGAGCAAGGCCTGCAGTTAAGCGCCAATAGCGATAAAGCGCAAGCACAGTTATTAGCGCAGTTTGGCGACGTGGCTGGCGAGCTGATTGTATTAGGTAAAGAGGAGTGGTTTTCACCGCCCGCTTCGGGTTCTGCGGCGCCAAAACAGATGGTCATCTGTCCGTGCAGTACAGGGACATTAGCATCGGTTGCAACGGGTATGAGTAATAATTTACTCGAACGAGCGGCTGATGTTGTAATAAAAGAGCGCGGCCAATTAATCTTGGTGCCTAGGGAAACTCCGTTTAGTGCCATACACTTAGAGCATATGTTGTCGCTCTCTCGCTTAGGCGTGACCATTATGCCTGCTGCGCCAGGCTTTTATCATAATCCCAAATCGGTTGAAGATCTGGTAGACTTTATGGTCGCCCGAATTCTTGACCATTTGGGCGTTGACCATGCATTAACGAATCGCTGGGGTTATGACAAGCATAATACCAACGACATCGACTATTGAGAGTTTTATGAAACACACCATTGAAGTGATGATCTCTGCAGAAGAGATCGATCAAAAATTGGATATTTTGGCTGAGCAAATTAATACGCATTATGCCGAAAGTGACCGCCTGTTAATGGTAGGTCTACTTAAGGGTTCTGTTGTGTTTATGGCAGATCTTTGTCGACGCATTAAAGGCCACGTAGAGATCGATTTTATGTCGGTATCAAGTTATGGCAATGCGATGACAAGCAGTCGCGACGTAAAAATCCTTAAAGACGTACAGTCCGAGATCCAGGGGCGTGATGTACTGATTGTTGAAGATCTTATTGATTCTGGTAATACCCTAAACAAGGTGCGTGAGATCCTTATGATCCGTGAGCCAAAAAGTTTAGCGCTATGTACCTTACTTGATAAGCCTCAACGTCGTGAAGTTGATGTACCTGTCGACTTTATCGGTTTTACCATCCCTGATGAGTTTATCGTTGGATATGGCATCGACTATGCAGAGCAGTATCGTAACTTACCTTACATCGCGAAAGTGATTCCGCTAGAAGATTAATATTGTTTTTGTAGCTTATATGTCGGGTTTTGATGCTTATTGGCGTTAAACTGATTATTGAGCTAGAAGCGCAATTGATACTAATGACTCTCGCTATTGCGGGAGTTTTTTTTACTTAATACAGAGTGATTGGAATAACCATGGCAAATACAGAAGCCGCCTTAGTTATCGACTCCTTAAAAAAAACCTATAAAGGCGGAGTTGAGGCAGTAAAGGGCATAAGCTTAACAGTGAATAAGGGCGATTTTTTTGCGCTACTTGGGCCCAACGGAGCAGGCAAATCAACGACGATTGGTATTATTAGTTCTTTGGTGCAAAAGAGTTCGGGAAAAGTGTCTGTATTTGGACATGATATTGATAACGAGCTTGAACTCGCCAAACTCAGTATTGGCCTAGTGCCTCAAGAGTTTAATTTTAATCAGTTTGAAACGGTACTGCAAATTGTTGTCAACCAAGCGGGTTACTACGGCGTTAAGAAAGAGGTGGCAATAGAACGTGCTGAAAAACACCTTAGTCAACTTGACCTGTGGGAAAAACGCAATAGTCCAGCGCGTGAACTCTCTGGCGGCATGAAGCGCCGGTTGATGATCGCTCGCGCGTTAATGCATGAGCCACAGTTGTTGATTTTAGATGAACCAACAGCGGGTGTAGATATTGAATTGCGTCGCTCTATGTGGACCTTTCTCACCGAGCTAAATGAGCAGGGCGTGACGATTATTCTCACGACTCACTATTTAGAAGAAGCCGAAATGCTTTGCCGTAATATCGGTATTATCGACAAAGGTGTGCTGGTGGAATGCACGAGCATGAAGTCGTTGCTTAGCCGTTTGAATATGGAAACTTTTATTCTTGATTTGGGTTGCGACCTGAATGACAATCCCGCGCTTGAGCAGACCGAATGTCGCTTAACAGATCCACATACCTTAGAGGTTGATGTGGCAAAAGAGCAGAGTCTTAATGATGTTTTTGTACAGTTGAGTGCGCTTAATATTCAAGTGCTGTCGATGCGTAATAAGGCCAATCGCTTAGAAGAACTGTTCGTTGAGTTAGTCGAAAAAGGTAAAGTGTCTGGGGGCGAAAAATGAATATGAGAGCGCTGTATTTTACAGCTTTTAAAAGTATCTTAACCAAAGAGATAAACCGTTTTACCCGTATTTGGATCCAAACGTTGGTGCCTCCTGCGATCAGTATGACCCTGTATTTTCTGATATTTGGGAATTTAGTAGGTAAACGTATTGGGGAGATGGGCGGTGTATCTTACATGGAATTTATCGCGCCAGGTTTAATCATGATGGCAGTGATTACCAGCTCCTATTCTAATGTGGCATCCTCCTTCTTTAGCGCTAAGTTTCAGCGTAACTTGGAGGAGCTTATTGTGGCACCTGTGCCGCATTATGTGATTATCGCAGGCTATGTCGGTGGCGGTGTTGTCCGTGGCTTGTTTGTGGGCGCTATAGTGACGTTAGTGGCGATGTTCTTTGTCGATATCACCATACAACATGCTGGATTGGTGGCGATTACGGTATTCTTAACGGCGGTTTTATTTGCCTTAGGTGGACTCATTAATGCCATTTTTGCCAAGAGTTACGACGATATTAGTATTGTTCCTACCTTTGTTTTGACCCCATTGACCTATCTCGGTGGCGTGTTTTATTCGCTCTCGTTACTGCCTGACTTTTGGCAGGGCGTTTCGGCGCTTAATCCCGTGGTCTATATGATTAACGTATTCCGCTTTGGGTTCTTAGGCTATGCCGACATCAGTGTGCCTTTGTCCGTTGCTGTCATGGTTGGTTTCTGCGTCGGCTTATGGAGTTTAGCTTATTACCTTATCTCGCGCGGAATCGGCTTGAGAAGCTAATTGATAACGTTATGACTAATCAAAGCCAACATTTTAATTGTTGGCTTTTTTTATGGACTTACTTTTGCCTACGGCTAAGCGCTAACTCTGCTCGATAAATTCGACGATATCGAATCAATACGCAATGGTATTGAGTGTATAACGACACGAGTGCGCCGCTATCCGTTTCGATATAGTTAGCTTTTTATGGACTTATTTTTATCGACTTATTTTTGTGTACGACTAGGCGTTAACTCTGCTCGATAAAAGCGACGATTTCGAATAACTGCGCAATGGTATTGAGATTTAGTTTACTGGTACAGCAATGACCGTTAAGACTCGCGTATTGTTGAACAGACTGACGCAGTTCATCTAGTGTCAGTTGCGGAGAAGCCAAGCGGATCTTGATAGGGCTGTCCTCGGCAATCAGATAGCTGTTACCGCTATAATCGATAATAAAGCTCCCTGTTAACACCCCAAGCATGTCTGTTTGTTCTAGCCAGTCATGCATCGTTTCAAGTCGTAGCAGTTCACTGCTGTTTTGTTGTAATAGTACAATAGGCCAGTTAACTTGCGCTAATGTGATTGTCATTAGTGTTCCTGTTTCAGAAGCCAAGGGTATTGTGTTTGGCAGGCGTAATCGTCATAAGCTTTTATTTTGTCTTTGATGCTATCAGCGACGCCAAAAGCATAACCTTTAATGTAAACCAACACATAAAAGGCGCGTTGTTGACCGTTATCATAGGGCTTTAGCAGAGAGTTTAAGCGTATATTTAAACTTATATTATCAATCTTATGACCACCGCTCATCGCCAACTTTGAGCAGATTAACAGTTCGGTAATCTCTCGTTGTTGAAGCACTTTATTTGCCGTGGCGACAAAACCATGCATCCCCATTCCACCGCGACTAGCGATAACCTTTTGTAAGGTGATGTAGGCAAGGCTTGCCCCGAATAACAGTCCAAATATGAATAGGGCGATATAACTGAGTTTGCGCATGGTGTTACCGAGTGTTTGGTACTGGACTAATAGAATATTACTCCAGCGTTGTCCAAAATGTGCTGTTGATATCTATTTTTGTGGCGTTTATCTGCAAGCAATATCGGTTTATACCCAAGCCGTTACTGTGATTCTGTTGTTTCTTGGGTGATTTGATCTTTGCGATTATCCAAGAGAATAATCGTCGCGGTATTGCTGACGATGAGGTTATCGAAGTGCAAATTCATCTCTTGAATTGACTCGACATATTCTGGATCGGTGCTTTCCTTTTTTTGCCAATATCGATTACGTTCTAGCTTTTGTAACTCGCTGGCTCTTAATATTTCAAAATAGCTATTCTCTTGCTTCAAGCGATACATTTCACTCTCTAATAGCTGCAATAAACGTTCTTTTGAAATCGCTTCTTTCTGCAATAATACTTGCAGAGGATCGAGTGTGGTGAGGGGCTTGTCTGAGTCAGTTTCAGTGGTAATGCCAAGCTGATATTCAATTTTATGCTGACGGAATTCTTTTGGGCAGGAGTGCTGGCTAAAGATGATTTTGTCATCTTTAATGCACTTAAAAATACTGTTTGCTTGTGCGTATCCGCTGAGGATTAAGCAAAGTATTGATAATATGACTTTCGCCATTGGGCTAAACATCCTTTTTCGACTCAAGCGTTATTATTTATCGTTAATCACAATAAGCGTGTGTTTTCCGTACTTTGCTTACAACACATGTTGTGCATTGGTGTGTATTATGTGACGAACATACTATGGCTTAACTCAGGCAATAACACCAGTTTTTTGACGCTAGATTAATGTGGAACAATGTGTGGCATGAAGGGCGCTACAGGTAGCTAAAGTGGTTTTTGGGGCTAATGTTCAAAATATTGACGTACTAAAGACAACGCTAGTCATGCTTGAACGGATTGACAGGAATAAGTTTTCTTATGTTCGGTGGTTTAACTGGCTCAAAAAGAAGGGTTGAGCCAGCTACAGCTCGCCGCTAGTTAAGTCTAACGACGAGGTTATCAATTAAACGTGTGTCGCCCATATAAGCGGCGACCAAAATAACCAATTCATTGTCGCTACTCAGCGCTTTGTTGAAGGATTTAGCATGACGAATATCGAGGTAGTCGTTTCTAAAGCCTGCAGAGGCAATAACTTGCTGCGCGGCTTTTATAACCTCATTAATCTGCTTGCCTGAGCAAAGCTCATTCGCCATCTTGTCTAAGGTTTGCTTGAGCACCGCCGCTTGCTGCTTTTGTGCTGACGTTAAATAGCCGTTACGCGAGCTCATCGCAAGACCTGAGGCTTCGCGTATGGTTTCTACGCCTACAATCTCAATCGGCATAGACAGGTCTTCGACCATGGTCTTTATCACGAGTAATTGCTGAAAGTCTTTTTGCCCAAAAACAGCAATATCGGGTTGAACGATATTAAACAGTTTACACACAATGGTTGCTACACCGCGAAAGTGACCAGGGCGACTTTCACCGCACAATTGATCAGAGATTAACGGGACTTCAACAAAAGTTTGAACGTCCATTCCCTTAGGGTAGATAATGGCTGGCGTTGGCGTGAACAGCAGTTCTGCACCCGCTGCAATCAAGGCCTGTTGATCATCTATTAAGGTTTTTGGATACGCGTCTAAATCTTCATTTTGGCCAAATTGCATTGGATTGACAAAGATAGAAGCGATCACATGATCTGCGCGAGATCTCGCTTCTTTAACTAAGGTAATATGCCCAAGGTGCAAGTTGCCCATTGTCGGGACAAAGGCAACGGTTTCGCCTTTGATACGCCATGCGCGGACTTGCTCGCGAATAACGTTAATCGATTCTGTGGTGATCATGATACTCGTGCTCTAACACTGACTAATATGAATACTGAAATAAGCTGATAGCCGAACCACTTAGCTAAAAGTATGTTCTTCAGCTGGAAAAACACCTTGTGTGACTTCGTCAATATAAGCACGAACAGCGCTGCGGATCTCGCCCGTTTGCTTGAGATAGTTTTTCGAAAAGCGTGGAATGTAACCACTTGAAATACCTAAAACATCATGCATAACTAAAATTTGACCATCAGTATCTGCGCCTGCACCTATGCCGATAACGGGGATAGTTAATGCGTCAGTAATAGCTTTAGCTAACGGTGCGGGAATACACTCAACAACGAGGAGTTGTGCCCCTGCCGCTTCAAGCGCTTTGGCTTCATCAAGAATACGCTGCGCATTATCGGCATCACGACCTTGAATTTTAAAGCCACCAAATACATGGACAGATTGCGGTGTTAAGCCCAAATGGCCACACACAGGAATGCCGCGTTCGGTTAGCATCTTGACACTTTCGAGTAGCCAGTGGCCACCTTCAACTTTTACCATATTGGCGCCAGCTTGCATCAGCGTGGTCGCGTTAATCATGGTCTGTTCAGGTGTCGCGTAACTCATAAAGGGCATATCGGCAATAAGCAAAGCACGTTCAACGCCACGACGAACACAGCGAGTATGGTAGGCAATATCGTCAACCGTCACCGGGAGTGTGTCGTTATGTCCTTGAAGTACCATGCCCATTGAATCACCGACTAATAGTACGTCAACACCTTCGCTATCGAATGCGTTCGCAAAACTGGCGTCATAAGCCGTTAATGCAGTGAATTTTTTGCCTTCGGTCTTGAAGGTTCTCAGTGTGGAACTCGTAATTTTGGACATAGTGGTAATTTTAAAACCTAATTTGTTGAGTTGTTATATGCCAAGTTGGGCTGAACTTCAATGATCTCGGAATCAAACTTCTGTACTAACGTGGGTATTCTATCAAAAAATTAACTTAAAAATGACTTATAGGGATAGGTTTTGCATTTGTTCTATTAAGTCAGTGAACGCTTTTAGCGTTTTCAGCGTTTTAATTCAGAGATGGTGTTCCCTGTTGAGGTCATCAACAGCGGCAGTGCAGGTATGCTCATCGAGTGTGGGTTCGAAGCATTTGATGGCATGGCTATTACTGGGCCAGCTGCAGTTCTGCGGTTAAACAATCGGTGATCAAACTGCCCAGCGGCGTTTTGTCTGGCAATATGAGTGTTGGAGTCAAATCAAATAATGGCACTAATACAAAGCTACGTTGTTTCATTCCATAATGGGGAACGGTTAGTCGAGGTAGATTGATGTGCTCATTACCGTATAGCAGTAGATCTAAATCCAAGGTCCTAGGCCCCCAGCGCAGTGTTCTGAGTCGGCCTTGTTCATTTTCAATTTGTTGTAATGCATCTAACAGATCAATGGGGGCGAGACCTGTTTTAAAGCCAGCAACCGCATTAACGTAATCGGGTTGCTCAACGTCGCCCATAGGCACTGAGCGATAGTAAGGAGAGATGCTAAATGAATTGTCTTCGGCAATGCTCAACAATGCTTGGCAAGCATTGTTGAGTTGTTCGATGGGCTGGCTTAAGTTAGCCCCCAGTGCAACATAGACCTGAATCATTACTCTGTAGGTTTAGCTGCTGCTTGGTCTGAAGGCTTAGAACGACGACGTTGAGAAGTACGATTACGGCCGCCTTTATTGCTCGACTTAGCAATAACATTACGCTGATCTTCAGTACCTTCGACAAAGCTCTTCCACCATGCCGCATTCTTGGCAACGGAACCACCTTCGGCTTCACCCCGTAATAAGAGTAAATCATAAGCTGCTCTAAATTTAGGATGTTCAATAAATTTAAAGGCTTTGGTGCCTTTGTTACGCTCAAAACGTAGCTGTAGTTGCCATATATCTTTAGTCACTGTGCTAAAGCGACGTGGGATACTAATGGTGCGACATTGTTGCTCCATTATATCGCCCATGGCAGCGGTATAGGCATCGTAGAGGCTTAGGCCACTTTCGAGTGCAATATCGTCGGCACGTTGGGTTAACGGATACCAGAGCAGCGCTGCATAGAAGAAAGCAGGAGTGACTGGTTTTTCTTGCTCAATACGCAAGTCAGTATTTTCCATCATCTCTTGCAATAATTTGGCGACGGGCCCATGAGGCGCTTCATCCAGTAGTGCGTCTACTAACGGGAATAGCGGCGCAAATAAACCGAAATCTCGCATCATGTTGTAGTTCTGGGCTGCTTTTCCTGCGAAGAATAACTTTAACACTTCTTCGTACATACGCGCCGCAGGGATATCTTTTAGCAAAGGCGCTAAGTCTTTTATTGGATCTGCTGCTGCAGATTCAATCGTCATATCGAGCTTGGTGGCAAAGCGCACAGCGCGAAGCATACGTACCGGATCTTCGCGATAGCGAGTATCAGGGTCGCCAATAAGACGGATTGTGCGTGATTCTAAATCTTGTAATCCACCGCCGTAGCTATGGATAGAGAAATCGCTAATATCGTAGTAGAGCGCATTGACGGTAAAATCACGACGTTCAGCATCTTCGTCGATAGTGCCGTAAACATTGTCACGCAATAGTCGACCCGATTCATTGGTCTTAGAGATCTTCTCTTCGCTATCAACGTGATGTCCACGCAGTGTAGCGACTTCGATAACATCACGACCAAACACAATGTGCGCCAGACGGAAGCGTCTACCCACGAGGCGACAGTTACGGAATAATCGCTTAATTTCTTCTGGCGTGGCATTGGTTACCACATCAAAATCCTTAGGTTGCATATCCAATAGAATGTCGCGTACTCCGCCACCGACCAAGTAAGCTTTAAAGCCTGACTTATGAAGTCTGTAGAGTACTTTGATCGCATTGTCGCTGATCTGTCTACGAGAAATTGAGTGCGCTTTTCTAGGCACAACTTCTAAACTCAGACCGACCTGAGTATTTTCTTCAGCTTTTGAACTATCATCAAATAACTGCTTACAGAATTGGCTAATACGGCGAAAAATGGGACACCTCTGATTTGGATATTTACTAAGGTAAAAACAAGTGGGCTATGATAACCCAATTAAAGCTCAATGAGTATACGATTCAGTTTACGTAACAAGGAGTATTTCAGATTGCCTTGGTACCTTACTTAAATCAAACTGACTGATAGCCTGTTCTAGCATCTTGCTGGCTTGTCTTTCTGGGGTCACTTCTGTTTGGCCCAAAAAGCGCAATGCCGCATTAATACTGGCTTGCGGCTTTGCAACATCAATTGCTGCCGCATGATTTTGTTTGGATAACTTTCGGCCTTTTTCTGCACATGC
Organism: Shewanella gelidimarina; assembly: GCF_023283945.1. GTDB lineage: Bacteria > Pseudomonadota > Gammaproteobacteria > Enterobacterales > Shewanellaceae > Shewanella > Shewanella gelidimarina. The sequence goes on from NZ_JAKIKW010000004.1 coordinate 172,650, forward strand.
TAACGGCAGATGAAGCCAATTTGGACTTGGATGCTTTAACAGTTTAAACAGACTTTCTTGACGGCAAGTGGGCTCGAGCAGATCTGAGCCTCTCACCACCTCGGTGATCTGTTGGTGAATATCGTCAAGCACCACAGCTAACTGGTAGGCGTAGAGGCCGTCACTGCGTTTAATAATGAAATCTTCAGCAGCAAATTGACTATCGACTTTAACCACACCTTTTATCTGATCTAAAAATTGTGCCACGCCATAGTGGTTGCGAATACGGATAGCGCCCACTTTATGCGGCTGCGCAAGTCTTCCGCAACGGCCATCATAACTGCCCCCCATGGCTTTTATCTGTTTGCGGCTACATTGACAATAATATGCGTTGTCTGTCGCCAGCCATTGGGTGATCTGTTGCTGATAAATCTCAAGGCGTTGGCTTTGATAGACGACTGAGTTGTCCCAGTGCAGGCCGTATGCTTCTAATGTGTTAAGAATTTGATGACTAGCACCGGCAATCTCTCGTGGTGGATCGATATCCTCGATACGCACCAGCCATTGGCCATTCATGGAACGGGCACGCAAAAAACTGCCGAGGGCAGCAATCAATGAACCAAAATGAAGTGGACCAGAAGGGGACGGCGCAAAGCGACCGATATAAGCTGTTGAGTTAACCATTAGAGGCATTTAGAAACAAAAGAGCGGAGCATAACGCTCCGCACCTTAAGATAGCGATTATCCCGCCATCTGCTTTTCTTTGATTTCAGCAAGCGTCTTACAGTCGATACATTGATCGGCTGTTGGACGAGCTTCTAATCGACGGATACCGATTTCGATACCGCAAGAGTTACAGAAACCGAAATCATCTTCTTCGATTATCTGTAGCGTCTTTTCAATCTTTTTGATTAGTTTACGTTCTCTATCACGAGCACGTAATTCTAAACTAAACTCTTCTTCCTGAGCTGCACGATCGACAGGATCTGGAAAGTTAGCCGCTTCGTCTTGCATATGGTTAAGAGTGCGGTCAACTTCTTCACGCAATTGGTTACGCCAAGCTTCAAGAATCGTCTTAAAGTGACCCAACTGGTCCTCGTTCATGTACTCCTCACCGGGCTTTTCTTGGTAAGGTAATACACCTGCGATAGCGAGCACGCCGAGTTTTTTAGTGCCTTCTGGCATAACGCATCTCCTGTTAATCATTTGCGTTGTAGGGCGTCTGTATAATAACGGGCGCTATCTATACCAGAAACCCTCGAGATAGGCAAATAATTTATATTATCTGCACTCGATTCTTTGACTATGTCTGCTATTAAGAACAATTTCAACTGTATATTCTGAATTAGAGCTTAACCGGACAGGATTTAACCAAACGGGACGCTGAGGGCGACAGTTCGGCACTATAAGCCAATACCTCTACTCCAGCTGAATATGCTTCATCGAGTAATGCAGCATAAGCAGGATCAATGTGCGCCGCAGCTTTAACGGAATCTATTCCTGTATGCTGCACAACGAACAATAATACTGCTCTATGACCCAAGGTCACCATTTCCATCAGTTCGCGTAAATGCTTTTGGCCACGAGTGGTCACTGAATCCGGAAAGTATCCTTGCCCATGCTCAAGTAAGGTGCAACTTTTAACCTCTACATAGCAACTGGCTTTGTTGTTACCTTCTAATAAGATGTCTATTCGGCTGTTCTCACTGCCATACTTTACTTCGCGGCGTAATGACGCATAACCGGCTAGTTCTGTTATTACGCCGGCATTAATAGCTTCCTCGGCTAAGGCATTTGCACGGCCAGTATTGATACCTATCATATCGCCACTGGGCGTTTCAGCGAGCTCCCAAGTGCGGCTGTATTTTCGTTTTGGGTTATCAGAAATTGAAAACCACACCTTGCTCTCGGGGAATAAGCAATTGCGCATCGAACCAGTATTAGGGCAGTGGATAGTCACTTCGCTGCCATCTTCGAGGGTGATATCGGTTAGAAAACGTTTATATCGTTGAATGAGGATCCCACTATCAAATACGGGGTTAAACTCCATTTTAGCTACCTAATGACCACTATATTGCCGCTAGGTTAACAGAGTTTTTCGGGGGGATAGGAGAATAATGCATCTGTACGGGTTGAGGATAAATAACTAAGCGACTGTTAGGGGCTGTTGATCTTTCGAGCTTAGTTTTTGTTCGAATTCAATGGTTTTAGTACAAGGCTTGAGCGATGATGCTTAGCTGGCTAAGCGAAAAGCTCGTAACGCAGTAATAGAAATATTGAAACGAACCCGAGGGCCGCGCTTCTTGGCTATTTTTACGGTGTTGTAGGCTATTTGTGGAGAATGACTAAACGACATAGCCTCCGCCTTGTCAAAATAGCCAATAAACAGCGGCAAAAACAACCGTGAAAGATCAACAGCCCCTAGTATTATCAAAATGGCTTAGCTATTTAATACCCGGCTTTAGATATCGCTGGCGATCCAGTAAACTCAGATAAAAATAATACCAATCTCATCAAACATATGAGCATTCAGCGGGAATTCAAAGCTCTGTAAGCCAGGCGGATGATTGAAGTTAATAGTTATTCTATACCGAGAGCATCTAACGTAGCATACAGGGCTTTGAAACCCGCACTACGTGAGCCACTCAGGCATTCCACTTCTACCTTACATTGAATTAAAAGGGAATAACCATTTCTTCATCAATGTGCCTTGAATTGAAAAGCTTGAGTGGCTCTGAATTGACTAGATGTTTAATAGGATTGGTATCATAAACGAGTCGGGAGCACCCTTGCTGATCGATTCACATTTTAAGGACCTAAAATGACGAATTTAATGAAAGTTGCCCTCACCCAAGAAGCACCAGCTGCTCACTGGGGAAAAGCCAATGTTACTTTTCAAAACGATGTGGCTTCAATCCATATCAAAACGGGGGATATTCAGCGTCAAGTACAACAAGCAGCCCGTAAGCTTCAAGGACAAGGCGTTAGTGCCGTTGCACTAGAAGGCAACTTATGGACTGTTGATGCGCAATGGGCCTTTGCTCAAGGCTTTGCTACCGCTAAAAAGCAGCCACAAATACAGTGGACCGGTGACGATTCGGCAAAAACCTTACTCGCCAACCGTTTAGAGAGTGCCAACTTTGCCCGTAAATTGATTAACGAAACGCCGGAAAATTTGTCACCAATGGTGTTAGCCACTGAAGCGGCAAAATGGTTGAGTGATATTGGCGGCGACAACATTAGCTACCGCATTATTGAAGGTGAAGCATTATTAGAACACCAGTGGATAGGTATTCACGCGGTAGGCCGTGGTAGTGAACGTCCACCTGCATTGCTCGAAGTTGATTTCAACCCATTGGCAGCCGATGCCGATGTTGCTGTGGCACTCGTGGGTAAAGGCATCACTTTCGACTCTGGTGGTTACAGCATTAAAGGTTCAGAAGGTATGCTCGGCATGAAATGCGATATGGGCGGTGCAGCCACCGTAACCGCCGCACTTGGTTTAGCGATTAAGTCAGGCCTTAACAAACGCGTTAAGCTCTTTCTATGCTGTGCTGAGAACTTAATCAGTGGCCATGCTTATAAGCTGGGCGACATTTTAACCTACAAAAATGGCGTAACGGTTGAAGTGGTTAATACTGACGCTGAAGGTCGTTTAGTGCTGGCTGATGGCCTGCAAGCTGCATCAGAAACCGGCGCGTCATTAATTATCGATGCTGCCACTCTAACTGGCGCTGCCGTTATGGCGGTTGGCACTAATTACAATGCTATTTTCTCTCCTAAAGCTGAAATCTTGGCGTTAGCACAACAAAAAGCCATTGCCGCTGGCGAGCGAGTTTGGCCTTTGCCACTTGATCCTTGGCATATGGACAGCTGTCCAAGCCCTTATGCTGATACTGCTAACAGCCGAGCGATGAAGGGTGGTGGTGCCGGTGGTGCTTCAAATGCAGCGGGTTTCCTATGGCGCTTTGTTGCCCCTGATGCTAATTGGTTGCACATTGATCTAGCGTCGGCATTCTCAGACTCAGGTGATGCGTTATGGTCTGCAGGTGCGACGACTCATGGCGTACTGACGATTGCGGGATTATTGGAAGACTAGTATCAGCGTATTAAAGTAGTAGAAGTGCATCTTTACTATAGCGCAGGCTATATCCAGTAATGCCTCTATTATGAAGCCACCTTATTTATAGGTGGCTTTTTTATAGCTAACTTTTAGCGTTAATACTTACCTTGCAGAAATGACCAGGATGCAATTAGCCGCGCTTTTATGTGAGTATCTCTGAAAACAGTCTTTGCTAAAACCGCACTCATGTTGCATTATTGTTAACTACTGGTTTTTTACTTAAGTGTTGGTTTGCCGTCCATGAAGCTTAGTTTTAGTGCATTTTCTATCGATCGTGAATCAGCCGAACTGTTAATTAATGGCACTGTTTATGCCATTGATGAGCGTAATATTATGCTTATTCAGTTGCTCGCGGATAGTTATCCAGAATATTGCTCAAAACAAAATTGCTTAGATAAAATATGGGTAGGCACAGTGGTGTCGGACATGTCATTGTCTAAACTGGTTTCTGATACACGTAAGATTTTTAGTAAAGCAGGTTATTCAGAACCCTTGATCCAGACTGTCCATGGTAGAGGTTATCGGCTCGAACATGTACTCGGAAAGCAGCTCTCACTACAGACTGAAGCTTCAACTGCTGATGGTCTTGCTGCTAGCCCTCAAACAGCACCAAAGACACCCTCCACTTCGGCCCCCTTTATTGAGCGACGTAAAAAAATTGCGCCTATTTCATGGTGGGAAATTTTTGCTAAAGTATTGATTGCATTATTGCTGGTACTTGCATTGATCTTCCAGTTTTTGTTAGGCGGAGCCAATAGTGATTCAGCAATGACACAAACGAAAAATCCCAATTATAGTGAGCCAACAAAAGCCCTAGGCCGAGTACTTTGGGTTGACGATCACCCTGAGAATAACTTGGCTGAAAAAGCCTATTTAGAACAGAAAAATATTGGTGTTTATAACACTGTCACCTCAGAAGAAGCGCTCATGCTGTTATCTATGTATCACTACCAAGTGGTGATTTCAGATATGGGACGGCATGGTGATTCACTCGCGGGGCTTAAGCTGCTGCAAGCCATTCGTGCCGCTGGATATGATACTGACTTTTATCTGTACACCTATGTGGAATCACCCGGTGTGATTGATGCCATTGCTCAGAGTGGTGGCCAAGCCGTTGTTATTGATAGCGATGCCTTGTATGAGTTGATATTGGCGCATTTTTAAAAGAAGCAGATGGTTCATTAAAGCTAATTATCTAAAGAAAAAGTAAAGCATTTAGTCATTTAGCCTCTGTAATAATTAAAAACCTATCGAAACAAAACCTATTAATACCAGCCAATGCTCAAAATAGTTTAAAAATTAAGCTATTGATTTAAATCTATTTAATTTCAATTCATAATATTTCAAACTAATTCAGAGTTTCTCAATGGGTAAATTGAGATCTCTATGATATCTATATGTTTAACAAGTCATTACGACTTAGCGCTAATACTTCCTAATACCCTTCTATGGTCTTAAAAGTTACTGACCATTAAATGAAAAATTTGTACAGTTCTTCGATTAGCCACCTACTCATAGGTGGCATTTTTTTGCGAAAATTTAATGCTCAGTACTTGTCTAATACCAATTGCATTAAAAGTTTGACCATTCAGCGGGAATTCAAAGCCCTGTAGGCAAGATGGGGGGTTGAAGCTAATAGTTATTCTATATCAAAAGCCCACAACGAAGCTTAAAGGGCTTTGCTATTTGCTTTAAACGTCAGCCGCACTACGTGAGCGACTCAGACTTTCCACTTCTGCTTTGCATTGGCTTAAAAGGGAATAACCATTTCTTCACCAATGCGCCTTGAATTGAAAAGTCTGAGGCGCTCTGAATTGGTCAAATACTTAATGCAATTGGTATATGTCACTCATTCAGTACCGCATTAACTCTCAATTTAGGGGGTGTTAATCTTTAGGGCTTAGTTTTTGTTCGACTATTTCCCGTAAAGAATAATGATTTTAGTACCAGGCTTGAGCTTTTCGCTTAGCTAGCTAAGCAAAAAGCGCGTAACGCATTCTAGTCATAAAAGACTAAAAGCATTGAAACGAACCCTAAGGGCCGCGCTTCTTGGCTATTTTTACGGTGTTGTAGGCTATTTGTGGAGAATGACTAAACGACATAGCCTCCGCCTTGTCAAAATAGCCAATAAACGGCGGCAAAAACAACCGTGAAAGATCAACAGCCCTAATGCTTAATCGAGAAAACCATCGTGGATAAATAGATGCTTAGTTTGATTGAAGCTGGCTTCGCTGCAATTAACAAAATCAATAGCATGCTGGGCATTGTCTAAGCGAAATTTGTCCGTTTTTGCAATTTCATATTCATTCATCACGATATTCATCGCTTCTTGGGTCCATTCTGGCTCACCTTTGCCAATAACCACTTCTGGTGGATCGTAATGAGTCACCATCCAATTTTGCAGCTCTTCGGCTGAAATTTTCCCGAGTTTCCAAGATGATAAAAGATCGGTAAGTTGCACTTTAGTAATTTGCGATGTTGTCATGATTTAACCCTATTGGCGCTGATGCGGCATAGATTAGCTTACTTTACGAAGGCGAGAAAGATTAATACTTGTTCCCGCTGAATGAGTAACTATTTAATGGAATGGATATCGCTCAGTGACCAAGAATGCAGTATCGGATATTCAACGCCATTTGTACCCGCAAACGATTCAAAAAGGTGCAGTGCCGTTGGCTGTAATAATATCGGTTGAAACGTAACATCATTGACCGTGGCTTTCGCTTTTCTAGCCAGTGTTATATGCGGATTATAGTGGTGTTCACTCTGATGAAGATTGAGCTGCTGAGCAATCAATTGTCCGGCATTGGCGAGCGCTATTAATGTGGGATCTAATGCTACGCCTTTAAGGCAAAGTATTTTGGGTTTCTGCCAATGCTCTATAAGATCTAGGGTGACCTTAAAACGAGGTTTGTTGAGGGCATCAACACTTACGATCAGTGCATCAATGGTTTCATTGTTGGCTTGGCCTAAAAAAGCCAGCGTCATGTGCAAGTTGTCATGAGGTACTTGCCTAACGCTTATCGGCAGTTGCTGCTGTATCGCCTCAATATGTAGAGCTTGCTGCGGCGTCAATGAGAAGCCTAAAAATACTCTTTTATCTGTCATTGTTTAGATCCGCTGTGTTTTGTTGAGAGAAAAGATCTATGGGTAGTTTAGCCTGCAGAGGCTTTTAGCGTACACTGCGGAATAATTATTACTTCAATATGCCATGATTTAAAGTGTCATATTGAGCCGCATAACGAAAAGAACCCTGTGACTTCATTACCCATTCAAACGTTACTACAGCCGATCCGAGCCGCCTTTAATCAGTGTAATCAAATTATACTTGAGGCGCCGACAGGTGCGGGAAAATCAACAGCATTACCACTGGCAATGCTGGATTGGGATGAAATTGACGGCAAGATTTTAATGCTAGAGCCGCGCAGAGTCGCGGCGCGTAATGTCGCCCAGTTTATTGCCTCCAAGCGGGGTTGCGTGCTCGGCAGCGAAGTGGGTTATCGGGTGCGAGGTGAATCAAAGGTCAGCCGTGATACTCGCTTAGAAATTGTCACCGAAGGCGTACTCACTCGCATGATCCAGCGTGACCCTGAACTCACTGGGATCGCACTGGTTATTTTCGATGAGATCCACGAACGCCATCTCACCACCGATCTCGGCTTGGCGCTGGCATTGGAGATCCAGTCGAGTTTTCGCGAAGATTTAAAAATACTGGCGATGTCAGCAACCTTGTCGGGGTTACCACTTGCGAAACTCATGCCTGATGCTGCCACGCTGAGCAGTGAAGGCCGCAGTTTTCCGGTCTTGCAAAGCTATCGTGCCGCGCCAGTACAATCTTTATGGCTAGATCATATGGCAAAAGTGATTCTTGAGGCGTTAGCGTCGCAAACGACAGGTTCTTTACTGGCATTTTTACCCGGGCAAGGTGAGATCAGAAGATTACAAAACCTGCTCGCGTCTCGTTTGGACCCCGTTAAATTTAGCATCTGTCCTTTATATGGCAGCTTGCCTGCCAAGGCGCAAGATCAGGCGATTGCACCGCCAGCCACTGGAATACGAAAAGTGGTACTGGCCACCAACGTTGCCGAATCGAGTTTGACCATTGAAGGCATAACGCAAGTGGTCGATTCTGGTTATAAACGACAAGCCAGTTTTAACCCTAGAACGGGGGGCACAAGACTGTCGCTTAAACGGATAAGTCAGGCCTCTGCAGCGCAGCGTAGTGGCCGTGCCGGGCGTTTAATGGCAGGTTTTAGCACTCGACTCTGGAGCCAAGAAGAGCACGGGCGACTGATCCAGGCCGATGAGCCCGAGATAGTCCACACCGACCTCATCTCGATGGTGCTTGATGGCGCCTATTGGGGCGTTAAGTCCCTAAAAGAACTCCCCATGCTGACACTGCCATCCAAGGCTAATGAGAATATCAGTTGGCAGTTACTCACATCCCTTGAAATGGTAGACAACAAACGCGTTATCACCGCTCATGGCAGGGCGGCTTACGAGTTGGGATGCCAGCCGCGTTTAGCGCATATGTTGTTGAAGGCTAAAAGCTTATCAGCGCAAAATCGTGACGATGATTTAGCAATACTGGCGTGCATTATTGCGGGCACATTAGAGTCTAGAGGTCGCAGCCGCAAAGGCTGTGATATTAGCCATTATTTTGCTGAAGCATTAGCCTCTGAATCAGCAAAACAGATCCGGCAATGGCTCAAAACCTTGGGGCTTAACACGGGTTCAACTCACGCACTTACCACTGTGGCGCGTCAGGCATCGAGTGATGATATTGCACTGTTGTTGGCGTTTGCTTATCCAGACAGAGTCGCTAAGCAGCGCGGAGTGAGCGGTTACCAACTTGCAAGCGGTTCAGGTGTTGAACTGGCCGCCGATGATGCACTCTCTGGGCAAGCTTGGTTAGTGATTGCAGACTTTCAAGAAACTGAGGGCCGCAGCCACGGTAAAGTTTATCTCGCTTGCGCGTTGAATGAACAATTATTGGCTGATCAATTGTCCGGTTTAGTTGAAACCATAGAATATTGTGGTTGGGATGACAGTAAAGGCCGCTTCTTTGCTGAAACACAGCGAAAAGTGGGACAAATTTTACTGAGTAAAGCGCCGATAAAGAATCTCGACAAGCGGCTTATTAAAAATGCCATTGTGGAACAAATCAGCCTTAACGGTCTTGGGTTGCTTAAGTTTGATGAGCGTATTGAGCAGTTACGCTATCGAGTGGCTATCGCCGCCAATTTGGATACGTCGCACCAGTGGCCATTACTTGATGATGATACGTTAATCGCTCAGTTAGATGACTGGCTTAAACCCTATTTAGATGATGTGCGCAATTTGACGCAATTGCAGCAAGTCGATTGCTACACGCTACTGCTAAACCAAATGCCGTGGGCTACTCAAAAGCACCTTGAGACTTTATTGCCGACCAAGTGGCTTATGGCAACAGGCACCCATGCCAAGATTGAATATGATGCCGATGGGCGTGGACGCTTAAGCGTTAGACTGCAAGAGGCCTTAGGCATGCAGGAAAGCCCTAAACTGGCGCAGGGAAAGTTAGTGGTCACTATGGAGTTGTTGTCGCCCGCTAGGCGACCTTTGGCCTTGACTGCCGATCTCGCCAGTTTTTGGCAAGGTCCTTATGATCACGTTAAGAAAGAGATGAAAGGTCGGTATCCACGCCACCTGTGGCCAGATGATCCGGCTAATACTCAGCCGACTAAATTTACCAAGAAGAAGACATTCGCCCAAAAGTAGTTTGGTTCGATTGGGTTTAGGTTTAGTTAGTGGTGCCTCTGGAATGACGATAAATGTGAGTTCGACTATTTCACAGCTGAGAATATCAAGCAGCGCTTGACCAAGGTCGTGGCGCTTCGCCCACACGGCTCTGTGAGCTTTAAGATATCAAACTTCGTTTGATAAAGGTCGTGAGCTTCCAGCTCACACTCGGCCAAAAGGGGATCAACAGCAATCCCCTCTTGACCCATTCTTTCATAAAGAGTCCCGTGCCGCCCCGACGAAGTTGTTGATCCTCATGCTCCAATAAAAATCGCCTAACGGCTCAGATGGGACATTCATGTCCCCCCGAGCCTGAACCATCATCTGATAGGCAGGATGCCTGAATGTCTTGAAGTGCATGGATGCACGGGAAAGACCTTGATGGTTCTACGGCAATCTTAAAACTAAGAGTTATCTACGCACTTCGGCAACTCCGATGGGGAATGGGTGTTTTCTGTTGGTTTTGCGGAGCGGTGACTTTTACATTCTTAAATTGAAAACTCATAAGCCGGATGATTGCGCTTTTATAACCCAGTGTAGATGCGGCCGTGACCGTCCATGACATGGACGTCATGGCCGAGCTTCCATGGACGGACTTGCAGCGTGTCACGGCAGTGTCTGCACATGCGCTGGCCGCAGGCCATTGGAACCACAAATACATCAAGCTGCGCTTGATCAAGGTCGTGGCGCTTCGCCCACACCCGAGCCTGAACCATCATCTGATAGGCAGGATGCCTGAATGCCTTGAAGTGCATGGATGCACGGGAAAGACCTTGATGGTTCTACGGCAATCTTAAAACTAAGGGTTATCTACGCACTTCGGCAACTCCGATGGGGAATGGGTGTTTTCTGTTGGTTTTGCGGACAGTGGTTTTTACATTCTTAAATTGAAAACTCATAAGCCGGATGATTGCGCTTTTATAACCCAGTGTAGATGCGGCCGTGACCGTCCATGACATGGAGGTCATGGCCGAGCTTCCATGGACGGACTTGCAGCGTGTCACGGGAGTGTCTGCACATACGCCGACCGCAGGTCATTGGAACCATTAGATATAACTGGGGACTCAATATTGAATAATACACAAAGAGTAAATCCGGCCATTAGGCATCGATAATTTTGTAACATTCTAGCAGGCAACAACCCCGCCGAATAACTCCTAACCCGTTTGGTTAATGACTCTTAACCTTCTTGGTTAAAGACTTCATTAAACACTGTTTTTAACAGCTCAATTTTACTGGTCTCTCGTGGATTGTGTTTGGACACCATCGATAAGCTGAATTGATAACTGGCACTTTCACGGTGAATAATCTTCAGTTGGTTGGCTGCTAACTCTTGTTCAATGTAACTGAGCGGCAAATACCCTATATAGCAGCCAGATAGGATTAAGGTTTTACGAGTATCAAACTGATAGGCTTTGGCTGACAAATTTAGCTGTTTTAACTGCTCCTTTCCATCTGAATCTATATCGATCCCTGGGTGGATGGCGGGTGTTTGCGCTAACATCTCGGCACTGATCTCGTCATCGCTGAGCGGGAAAAATGCATGTGTGTGACTACAGCAAAGGTAGATTGGTTCATTGTAAATGGTTTGGTAATCGAGCCCTTCGACCTGCTGATAACTGGGCAGTAAACCGATATGCGCTTTCTCTTTAAGTAGGCATTTTTCAATATGCTTAAGGGCTTCATTGTCGAGTACAAGGTGCAGTTGTGGTTGGGTGGTATGGATCCTTCTCACCACTTCGGCTAGCTGTAATTGCATTCTAGAATCGAGTTGATCGGCACAGAGTATAATCAATTCACCACTAAGTTCTTCTCCTAAGTTATTAATGAGTCTAGAAAAATCATTTAAAGAATCAAATAACTCGATACAAGCATGATATACCGCCTGACCATCTTCTGTTAACGCAAAACCCCCGCGACCTCGGCTGCATAACTTGAGCTTCATTCGGCTTTCGAGGTTTGACATGTGCACGCTAATCGTTGAGCGGGTCACACCCAGTTCCACTTCCGATGCGGAGAACCCACCGTTTTCAACCACCGTTCTGAAAATACGCAGTAAACGTAGATCATATTCAGTAACCGCTTTTGGAATGATGGAGCTTTTATGCGTCGTCTTAATCAAATTATCACCTACAGAAATACAATGTTTGATGGCGGTAAAACATAAGGTTTATTGTTTTGTATTTAACCTGAGTTAATTTTGCTATTCAATAGCAATATGAATTTTTAGTATCCGTTTCATCTTTAATGAACAAACGGGTGCCACCATCAGATGAAACAGCCCGCTGGAGTGATTATGCAACAAGTTAACGATTCTGGATTAGTTAAGCTCAGCTCATACATTAACGGTCAATGGATTGAAGGGGCTACGCGTTTTGATGTTATCAACCCAGCCAATGATCAAGTCGTGGCACAAGTCAGTAATGCCGGTATTGAAGAGACTGAAGCGGCGGTATTAGCGGCCAAAAAAGCGCTGCCTGCTTGGTCTAAAAAGTCAGCGAATGAACGCGCGGCTATCATGCGTCGTTGGTTTAATCTGATGATGGAAAGCCAAGACGATCTCGGTCGAATATTGACGTTGGAGCAAGGCAAGCCCTTAGCAGAAGCAAAAGGTGAAATCGCCTATGGCGCCGCCTTTATTGATTGGTTCGCCGAAGAGGGGAAACGTGTTTATGGCGATACCATTCCTGGGCCTGCGGGTGATAAGCGCATCATAGTGATCAAGCAGCCAGTTGGTGTTGTAGCCTCTATTACACCTTGGAACTTTCCTAATGCCATGATTGCGCGTAAAGCGGCGGCGGCACTCGCTGCAGGTTGTACTTTTGTGGTGCGTCCATCACCTATTACACCGTTATCAGCACTGGCGATGGCAGAGCTTGCAGCGCGAGCAGGTGTGCCTGCAGGTGTACTGAATGTTGTGGTGGGTGAAGATGCTGTCGGTATGGGAAAAGTGCTGACTCAGCACCCCGACGTTGCCAAGTTTACCTTCACGGGCTCGACTGCTGTGGGCAAAATATTGATGACACAAGCGGCGAGCACAGTGAAAAAAGTCTCGATGGAGTTAGGGGGCAATGCACCTTTTATTGTCTTTGATGACGCCGATATCGATGCCGCAGTGCAAGGCGCACTCATTTCCAAATACCGCAATGCCGGACAGACATGTGTGTGCACCAACCGTATTTTGCTGCAACAGAGCATAGCGCAAGAGTTTACCGATAAGTTTGCTAGCGCAGTGGCTAAACTTAAGAGCGGTGATGGATTTACAGAGGGCGTCAATTTAGGCCCGATGATCTCATCACAAGCGGTGGCAGGCGTCCATAAACTGGTGGAAGACACTATCGCAGCGGGTGCCAAGCTCATTGCTGGAGGCAAACGTGGCGCTGCAGGTAATAACTTCTATGAACCCACCATTTTAACCGGCGTGACCAATGACATGCCATTGGCCAATAATGAAATTTTCGGGCCTGTAACACCGATTATCACATTTGATACCGAAGAAGAGGCTATCGCACTGGCCAATGACACTGAGTACGGCTTAGCGGCGTATTTCTATTCTAGAGACATTGGCCGAGTATGGCGTGTCGGTGAAGGATTGGAGTATGGCATGGTCGGTGTCAACGAAGGCATCATCTCCAATGCCGCGGCGCCGTTTGGTGGTGTTAAGCAATCGGGTAATGGTCGTGAAGGTTCTAAGTATGGTCTAGATGACTATATGGAAATTAAATACCTTTGTATGGGTGGTTTAGATCGTTAATTAATGACAATCAAATATCAGTGTATGGGTGGTTTAGACCGTTAATTAATGGAAGTTGAACATCAGTGTATAGCTGATTTAGGCCGTTAATTTATGGAAGTTGAACATCAGTGTATAGCTGATTTAGACGGTTAATGAATGGAAATTAAATATCAGTGTATAGCTGGTTTAGACCGCTAGCAGTAAGGATTTAATTTTTAACGGCTTTGATAATAGGATGATGGTAATGACAAACAGTGGCTTACAAGATAGAAAAGTGAAGGTTATCGCACGTGGTCAAGGTAATGCCTACCCGGTGTATGTGGACCGGGCACTGAATGCTGAGCTTTGGGATGTCGAAGGTAAGCGTTATATTGATTTTGGTACCGGTATTGCCGTCTGTAATACCGGTCATAGTCATCCTAAAGTGGTGGCAGCAGTCAAGGCCCAGCTTGATAAGTTTAGTCACACTTGTGTGATGATCAATCCTTATGAATCAGCCGTTGAGCTGGCAGAAAAGCTGACAGAATTAGCGCCAGGGGACAGTGATAAAAAAGCCATATTTGTCACCACGGGTGCGGAGGCGGTTGAAAACTGCGTCAAAATTGCCAGAGCCCATACTGGCCGCCGTGGCGTGATCGCCTTTAATTGTGGCTTTCATGGGCGGACTAATTTGACCATGGCGCTGACGGGCAAAATTAGCCCTTATAAACATCTATTTGGTCCGTTTCCTGGTGATATTTACCACGCGCCTTTTCCAATGGCTTTTCATGATGTGTCGGTTAAAGAGTCACTCAAAGCGTTAGATAACTTGTTTAAAGTCGATATTGCCCCAAGCGATGTCGCGGCGATTATTGTCGAGCCAGTTCAAGGCGAAGGGGGTTTTTATGTCGCCCCGGCAGCATTTTTACAGGCGTTACGTGACTTGTGCGATCAACATGGCATCGTGCTGATTGCCGATGAGATCCAAACTGGATTTGGTCGTACTGGCAAGATGTTCAGTTTTGAACATGCCAAGGTTGAACCCGACTTGATCACTATGGCCAAAGGCATTGCCGGTGGTTTTCCTATTGCTGCGGTTGTCGGTAAGAGTGAGATCATGGATGCTCCTTTACCGGGCGGTCTGGGTGGCACTTACGGTGGCTCTCCTGTTGGCTGCGTTGCGGCACTTGCTGTGCTTGAGATCATTGAAGAGCAAAACCTGGTTCAGCGCTCAGATCAGATAGGCCAAATTTTCAATGAACAGCTAACGTTACTGCAATCAAGCTATCCTCATTTGATTGGTGAAGTGCGAAATCAAGGCGCTATGATTGCCATCGAGTTGGTGAGCCATGGTGACAGCGAACAGCCTAATTCCGCGCTGACACAAGCGATTATTGCTAAGGCTGCAGAGCATGGATTGATCCTGCTTGCCTGTGGGTTTTATGGCAACGTGATCCGTTTTTTACCTGCGTTGACGATATCTGATGAGTTGATCTATGAAGGGTTAAGCAACTTTACTGAGTTGTTTAGTGAATTAGCAGATTAGCCAAGTGACTTGAACTACAGAACTTGGCGGATCAGCTCTGCCAAGTTCTACTTTTTTAACACTGTCCCCCGCCACGGCATTGATCATCTATGCTTGCATTTGTTACGCCGCCGAATAAATTGAACGGCGCGACTATTTTTTGATTAAAAAGGTTTACCATAGAGCTAAATTTAGTGTTGTCTAAAAGGCTATTAACAAATGAGTCAACTCACCAGAATTCATTATTTCAATACGGTAGCCGAATTAGGAAGTATTTCAGCCGCGAGCAATTTTTATGATATCCAGCCATCTTCCATATCGAGACAAATATCGGTACTGGAAAAAGAACTGGGGGTGAGATTATTAAACCGTAATACGCGAAATTTAGGGCTAACGGAGGCCGGAAGGAAATACTTCGAATATTCCCAAAGAATAATTTCTGAGATTGACTCCGCGAAAAGAGCCGTTAGCGATTTGCAGGATAAACCTCAGGGCGTTCTTCGAGTGAGTTTGACCGTTGGATTTGGTGAAATGGTGATCTTACCGCGAGTCGCTAGGTTTATGGAAAAATACCCAGAAATCAAGCTGGAGCTTGAGTTAACTGAACGTGTCGTGGATATGGTTGATGAAAATATCGATATCGCGGTTAGAAGCGGACTGCTGCATGACTCTAATCTGGTTGCGACACATCTGCAGGATAATAACTTTATACTTTGTGCCAGCCCGAGCTACTTGAAAAAATACGGTGTACCTCTGTCACCAAGTGAATTAATAGATCATACGTGTTTATGCTATGGATTCGTGGGTTGGAAAGAGTGGTATCTGTTGGGCGATGCCGCACAGCAAATTCCCTTGTCTAATCGCATCACGATAAACTCCGTTAATGGTCAAAAGCAACTGATCACCAATGACTCTGGTATAGCACTTATCCCTGGCTGGGCAGTTAAAGAAGATGTTAAGCAGGGAAGATTATCGGTCATCATGCCTGCACTGACTTTTAGCCCATCTGAAAAGTTAACCTCAACGTATGCCATTTATCAAAACCGAGAATTTGTTTCACCCAAAATAAGAGTGTTTTTAGATTTTATAAAGCAAGAGTTACTCCCGTAAAACCCATAAGAAACCAATCTGATCGCGGTGGGCTATCTTGCGATTAATAAAGCTAGCTTGCTCTATTAAATCAAAATTTTACTGCAAACGAAGTCATAAAGAATTCTGAGTCTTGCCCTTTACTCTCTTCAATAAAGTCACCAACATCGGTGTGGGTGTAAAAGCTCTGCAGAGATAAAAAATGAGTGATCTGCCAAGTTGCGGTTAGATTAAATTGGGTTCCATAGAAGCTATGATGACTTGTTTCAGATGTGAGTATTGGCACCCCTGGATTTACGTATAATGCGTCATCTTTTGATGCCCTCCATAGGAAATCCGCCCCTAAAAACACGGTAAGATTAGGCGCGATTTGTAGATTGGCGAACGGCTGAATATCCTTAATATTACCGGGTGCAAATAGGGCGGACTCAGAGACATAAGCGGCATTAGGAAATAAGGCATTATAGGTGCCCAGTTCACCGTCTTGAGAATTGCTATCACCACTTGCATAGTTAATGCGGACTCCAATCTCATTTAGCCAATCAAGGTTTTCGATAAGCAAGCTCGTTTCACTCGCAAACCCCCAGGCGGAAATATCATATTGCTCAAAATCGCCAAACTGATACGTTAACTCGTAATCAAACTGTATAGGCCCTATTTTTTTGTAAAAACGTGTCCCTATGCTGTGACGTTGTTCTTTTCCTATTCCTTGTTCATATACTTTACGGTCATGATTATAGCCGTAGTAAAATAGGTCCATCGATACGTCATTGTCCCAAGTGACGAAAGCATTGGCATGAACGCCGTATAATCTTCTATCAGAACTCGATGAATCTTTAAATGACTCCTTTTGGGCTTGTACTTCCTGCATATAAAAAATATCAAATGTGCTTTTTGAAGCCCCTTTAATGGTGACATTAATGCCATCGAATGCTCGCCTTTGATTGGGCCCTTCTCTTACTCCCGTTTTCTTACCGCTGCCTAAAATAAACTCTTGACGGCCAAGCTTAATTTTTCCCCAATCAGTCTTAGTTTCATAAAATGCTTGCTGGATATCTAACGCTGATTCATCTAATGGACGTGGGCCATGAGTTAAACCATCTTCGGTGTATTGGGCGAGTTGCACGAATAACCGAGAAGACTCCAAGTGCAAGTCTGCATGTAACATAAAGCGTTGTAATCGAGAGTTTGATGAGTCATCTGATACCAAGGCAAACATTTGATTTGAATAGTGCTCGTAACGAGCACGGTAGTCTCCACCGATTGTTAAGTAAGCAGCTCTGCTGTCTGTTAGCGCTATGCGCTTAAGTGTTGCAAATGTCTCACCCTGGTTAGCTTTAAAATCATCATAGTTTTCAAGCCAGCGGAAAAAGCGAAGACGCTCTCCCCAATCGGCTGAAGTCTCTTCAGCCCAAGCTAAATTCGATATAAAAAAAGCGCTTATAAGTGAAACAATCTTTAATGAATTCAACATGAGCTGACACCATTTATTTAACCGGTGAGACGATAAAATAGGCCTATTTCAAACCAACTTGACGGTTCCAGTCTGCGTTGTCCCAAAATAAGTACTCTTCGGCAATACGGCCATTTTCCCATCGTGCAATGGTTGCTATTTTTAAACTCACGGTCTTGTTTGTAGGCTTTAAAACGGTGCCATCTTTTAATATAAGCGGTTTAACCCAACGACCTTCAGATATACTAATACCGGCAGTCCATTCACCAAAACCAAAGCCAACAATATGCTCTTTAACTTTGAAATCAAAAGTATCAAACAATAAGTCTAATTCTTCAGAATGAGGTTTAAAGGGGGATGTTTGGGTACCATCAGCGTTGTGTACTATGACATTGTCAGCATGAATTTCACCAATACGGGCCATGTCACGGCTATTAAATGCAACAAGATCGAGTTCGTCGAACGTTTTTAGATGCACCATAGTTTGCGAACGTTCGGCATTATGGCTAGCAACTTGGGCTTCTAATTTTGCGATCTGCGCTTTTAATTCAGCAACGGATTCAGCCGCAAAAGCGTTACCCGTTAATAAACTTAAAGCCACGGTGGTTAATATTAATATTGATTTAATTGATTTCATTTTAATCTCCAATTTAAATTATGTCGTGAGTATTTGTTTATTCGGTTAGAACATCGTTTTAATTCAATTTCAATTTTAAAATAGAGGAATGCCAACGATAATTAGGCATGTGTTTTTCAGGCTTGCTCAGGTAATGGTAGGCCTCCCCAAGCGCGATAAACCTTACCCGTGTCCATTCCCAGAATTGAATCTATATAGTACAGCGCGACATCTCTTGCGGTGACCAATCCAGTTCGAACCTTGTCTTGTTCTACGACTGGGGCTGGACTTACTACATTTAGACGCATATCGTTTTTTAATAAGGGGGCCGATTGTGAAACATAGGTATCGATGGCGGCATTAAATGGACCTGTTGCTAAGCTGTACTCATTTGGGTAATGAGATAAAAACCCGCTGGTTAACGTGACTGAACCCCCTTGGTTAAGATACTTTTGAGCCAATGCCACAATGCGAAACTGTGCAATAAGCTTTCTCTGGGCGCCCAGTAAAATATCTACATCATTCAAAGTGCTATAAGGTTTAAAGTTGCTATCGCCACCGACAGCAACTACCACGGCATCAACATCGGTGACTTGTTGAAAAACTGACTCAACGGCAGTTGCATCTGTGTAGTCAGCAATTATTGGCCCACTTCTAGAGCTAATACCAATAACGTCATGTTCAGGCTTTAGCAGGTTGACGACTTCACGTCCTATTTTTCCTGTGGCACCAAATACTAGGATTTTCATTGTTGTATTCCTTTGCTTTCTAATTTGAAAACAAGTGTAGTTCAGCCTCCTTTATTTCTGTATGGCGAGTAATTGAAAATCAGTTTTCTTGATTTGCAAAAAATAGTAGTGCTAAATTTAAACTAAGAGTCACGTTAGTTAGAGCCGTATCGCGACGTAGCTGATATGAATGAGCCAACTTATTCAATTGGCTTATAAGAGGGAAGTCTTTAAGGTTAGCGGGATATTTTAAACATCCAAGCTGTTATTTATACGCTTTCATTACCGTGATTTTTTCAAAGGAAATGTTGTGTATCGATATGAGCAACTAGGTATTCAATAACCGATTTAATCATGGGGCTGCCGGTACTTTTCTGGTGGTATAGAATCGAGATATCAAATTCCAGCGCACACTCTGGTAATAACTCAATAAGCCGGCCTTGGCGGATACTTTCATTAACAAACATCTCTGGTACTTGTGCTATACCCACCCCCGCCTCACATAAAATTACCGCGCATTCTGCATCGTTAACCGCCATTGGACCGTCAATATGTACACTGTTGATCCCACCTTCGGTATTGGTAAACCCCCATCTTTTTGCATTCGCAATAGAATTATCAACAATACAAACATGCCTATTCAAACTTCCAAAATCCAGCGGTGCACCAAACTGTTCAACGTAAGACAAACTCGTCACTAATCGTATTGTTTGCTTGCCAACTTTCTTAGCAATGAAGTTGGAATCAGGCAGTTTACTGATCCTTAAGGCTATATCGATCCCTTCTTCAATCATGTCATTAAAATCATCCGACAGTAACAAGTCCAAATGAATACCTGGAAACTCCGTATGAAAATGAGGCAACACATATTCACACAGCCTTTTTCCAATGATGACGGGGGCGGTGATTTTAATAACCCCAGTAAGCTCGATATTTTCAACGCTATCAGGTTGTTCAAGTGACTCAACGGCAACAACAATGTGTTTTATTTTTTCGTAGTACGCCTTGCCTTCTAAACTTAAGTTTAGCCTCCGTGTCGAGCGATAAATCAGCTTTCTACCTAGCCAAGCTTCTAGCTCATTTAAGTTTTTAGACACCACTGAATTGGCTATCCCTAATCGTTTCGCGGCTGCTGTCATTGTTCCTTCTTCAACGACGGCGTTGAAAATCGTCATTGCTTTTAATTTATCCATGATTTTTCTCAATTCGCAAAATATATTTTCTTATTTTGCGGTATTAAGAAGTAAAGTCAAATTATCTATACTGGCGCCATTAAGTGATTAGTTGGAGTGAATAATGGTGACATTGAAATTATCTAAAAGAGTGGGTGTGAAACCAAGAACAAATCCTGTGCCGCCACATTTACAGCACGATCTACACAGTCCTCGAGACATATATCATTCACTTGCCGATTGGATGTTTAATGCATTCCCTAAATCTAGAGAACACAGAACCTTAATTTCTGTGCCTTCAAGTCGAGCAATGTGGCTGGATGAGAACATTAATAATACGCCAATAGATGGTTTTATGCCGCCTCCAACTGAAAGCCGTGAATTTGCCCATTTACATAAAGATGGCAGCATCCATGTTTGTCTGCCAGAGCGGGATATTGAGGCGGTACTTGACGCGAAATGGGGAGAGCCTCATCCCTATAAGAAATATGGTGTAAATGAAATTTTGGTCTATGCCCCTCAAAATATAAAAGAAATGGAAACGTTAAAACAAGTCATTGTTGCTAGTTATGAATACCTAACAAACGAAACATATATCCCTACTGAGCAATGATAAGACGAGAGTGAGCAATGAAAAAAATTATCGCATTTACTGGCAGTAACCATAGTCATTCTATTCATCAACAATTGCTAAATATCGCCGTGGGGAAGGTAATGCAAAACGAAGTCACAATGCTAGATCTAAGTGATTATCCATTACCTATATATAGCGTCGATATTGAAGTTAATGGCATTCCTGAAGAGGTATACCAGCTCAAAAAAGAGTTGGTAAAGCACGATGCCATTATTATCGCAGCACCAGAACATAATGGTTCAATGCCTGCGTACTTGAAAAATGTTATTGACTGGTTGTCACGACTGGTACCACCCAAAACCCCGTTTTTTGGTGATGAGGCAAAACCCGTGTTGCTGATGAGCACTTCTCCTGGAGTGACGGGTGGCGCCACCAATATAAAATCAATGGCAGCGCTTATGCCCTGGTGGGGTGGCGATGTAAAAGCAACCTATAGCCTTGGCAGCTATTTCGAAAAAATGATTGATGGAAAGTTAACCGCCACTGCTGATCAAGAATTAACTGACATCATTAAATTATTTGAAACTCAATTATAGGAATTTTTAGAATGGCTTACATGAAGCAAGGGCAATGGCAGGCTAAGGGTGAATTATCACAATTGCAGCGCGTAGATACATTTAACGCGTTTGCTTCATTAGACAAAGATCGATTCCATTTGTATGTTTCTTATGGATGTCCCTTTGCTCATAGAGCCATTCTTGTTATTGCTCTACTGGGGCTAGAAGAGTATGTTTCAGTCTCTTCTGTTGCACCACTAAAAGGTAATAATGGCTGGGAGTTTAGTGAAGAGTATAGTGATCCACTAACACCAAGACGTTACTTATATCAAGTCTATCAAGATGCCAAACAGGATTATTCTGGACGTATATCGGTGCCTGTTTTATGGGATAAAAAGCTCAGTACCATTGTTAGTAATGACTCTTTTGAAATAAGTAAATGGCTAGCAAAGCAGGAATTATCGCGCTCTAAAGTAGACTTAATGCCAGAGCAATATCAAGAGGACATTGAAGCGCAATGCCAGTGGATTAACACAAATATCAACACATTGCCCTTTAAAGCAGGTTTTAGCACCAATCAACATGAGCATGAAGAAGCAACCAATGCATTTTTTGAGAACCTAACGGTATTAGATAATAAGTTGGCTCAGCATCAATACTATCATGGTGCGGATATCAGCCTCAGTGACCTATTTATTGTGCCCACTTTAGTTCAGCTGGAATTAGTTTACGCCACTCATTTTAAAATGAACGTTCAGCCGCTTAGTCATTTTAAATATGTTTACTCGTATCTGACCCTCCTCATGAGTGATAAAGCGATCTGCTCCACCTTCCATATTGATTTTATCAAAAAAACGTATTTTTCTGCGTAACTTAGGAGCAGTACTCAAGCGCTAAAGAGGCAGGGGGAGTCGCTGAATTATCCCCAGCGACGACTAAGCATTAAACGCTCATACGTTCGCCCAGCTATCACCTTATTGCTTGAATTCATCTTGCTTAATCCATCGAGACATCTTAGTTGTCACCCATTTCAATGTGCGCATTAGATGCGCATGTTCCTATCCTAATTCGTGCAGTCTTAGTGCATACGATTATCGCAGTGCTATCAGTGCTGTGATGATGTTTTTCGACGTGTTTGAAGCAGTTTTCCAGCTAAAACATGGGATAAATATTGGCATGGAACAATGAAGTTTGTGCTGTGTTTTTGCTCGGCAGTGATGAATAGCCACTCCGCTGAATGCGTAATAATTTAATGGAATGGGTATCGCATGCTCTTGTCCTGAAGATATAGTAGAATCCAATCTCATTTTTTCATAATCTTGGTTGTTAGTTTATTGTGATATTTTGCATTTGAAATTAATGCGAATAACAGGGTATAGCGTAATTCAATCATTTGTTGCCAAGGTTTTTTTGGCCAGATGCCCTCACCACAAAACAACCGAGTACATTTACCCTAAAAGACCTTTAGCTTGTGATCATTAAGAGCTGGGCCGCGGAATAGTAATGACAGATAAAGCGACACCAAAACCAAAAGTGACACCGAAAGCAAAACCGAAAACGACGGCAAAACCAAAAACAACGGCAAAACGCGCACCGGTTAAAAAAATTTCAGCCGCAAAAGGCGGTAAAAAACCGACAAAGGCCTCAGGGGCAAAAGCCCATTGGGGGCGTAAAGTCTGGTCTATCAGTTGGAAGCTGGCACTGATTGGTGCGGTATTTGTCGCGGCATACGCCATCTATTTAGATCAAATCATTGCGCGTAAATTCGAAGGCCAGAAGTGGCATCTCCCCGCGCAAGTCTTTAGTCGCTCAATGGCCTTGTATCCTGGCGCGGCCGTGAGTCATGGCCAGCTGATGTCAGAGCTTAAATTGCTCGGTTACCGTAAAGTGGCTAATCCGCGGCAAGTGGGCGAATTTTCTGCCTCTAAAACCAAAATTGATCTATGGCGCCGACCCTTCTTACATCCTCAAGGTGACCAAGCAGAACAAAGAGTAATGCTCACCTTTGACTCCAATGGTGTGAGCTCGGTGACTAGAAGTAGCGACAAACGCCATTTAGCCGTGTTTCATCTCGAGCCGGTGTTATTGGATCGGATGATCACCGGTGATGGCGAAGACCGACTGTTTGTGACAAAGGCAAAGATGCCGCATTCGATTATCGATGCACTTATCTTGGTTGAAGACCGCAGTTTTTATGAACATCACGGCGTCAATCCGTTTGCGATTGTACGTGCGGCGATGGTCAACATTAGTGCTGGACGAACAGTACAAGGTGGCTCAACGCTCACTCAGCAATTGGCTAAGAACTTCTTCTTATCGAGCGAACGTTCGATTATCCGCAAACTGCGCGAAGCACTGATGGCGATTATTATCGATTTTCGCTATGAAAAAGACGAAATTCTCGAGGCTTACCTCAATGAAGTCTACATGGGACAAGATAAGTCTCGTGGCGTGCATGGTATGGGGCTGGCATCGCAATTCTATTTCGGCCGCCCAATCGCTGAGCTGACAATGCCACAACAAGCCTTTTTAGTCGCAGTGATTAAAGGACCATCCTACTATAACCCTTGGCGTTATCCCGAGAGGGCACAGAAACGACGTGATCTGGTATTGCGCTTGTTAATGGAGGCGGGTGAACTTAATGTGGCGCAGTATGAGGCCGCGGTTGAATCGCCATTAGGCTTGAGAAAATCAGATAAGCCAGTGCACCAAAAATTGCCGGCATTTTTTGCTGTGGTTAAGCATGAGTTAGCCACGCGATATGGTGATGCACTGTTACAACAATCAGGGATTAAGGTGTATACCACCCTCGACCCTATGGCGCAGGAAGCCGCTGAAAAAGCGGTTAAACAAACCCTTAAACAACTAGGTGAAAATAATAAATCCTTGCAGGTTGGCATGGTGCTTACCGATAAATATTCCGCGGGTATTGCCGCTATGGTTGGCGATAAAGTACCGAGTTACCAAGGCTTTAATCGTGCCGTTGAGATCCGTCGACCTATAGGTTCTTTAATCAAGCCGTTTGTATATGCAACCGCCCTGAACCAACCCGATAAATACACACTTGCCACTCCACTAAAGGATCAGGCGATTACCCTTAAAAATGGTCAAGGCAAAACCTGGTCACCGCAAAATGTAGATAAAAAATTCCGCGGCCAAGTGCCTTTGCTTACCGCCTTTAAAAAATCGATGAACGTACCCACCGTTAATCTAGGGATGGCGATAGGTGTCGGGAGTGTTGCTACCACGCTAGATCGCGCGGGTTGGAAAGATAAGATCCCTGAGTACCCGTCAATGTTACTCGGTGCAGTCAACGGTTCCCCCTTAATGGTCGCGCAAGTCTTCCAAACCATCGCTGATAATGGTCGCTATCGCCATCTAAATTCAGTGACCACGGTATTAGATGCCAACAACCAACCGCTGGCGGCATCAAGACCTAAAGCCACTCAAGCGATTCCAGCAGCGAGTAACTACTTGGTTAAATATGCAATGACGCAGGTGGTAGAAGCTGGCACCGCTAAACGTTTAGGCAATGCTTTTCCGCGTACCACTCTCGCAGGTAAAACGGGTACCAGTAATGATTCCAGAGACTCTTGGTTTGCCGGTTTTGATGAGCGTAATGTCGCGGCTATTTGGGTGGGGCGAGATGATAACGGAAAAACCAATCTCTATGGTAGTAGTGGCGCGATGGCGGTATACCAAGCTTTCTTGAAGAATCGTCCACCTTTGAGCTTACGGATGGCGCCAGTCGATGGCGTGGTACAGGGTTACTTTGAACATGATACTGGCGTGGCAAAAGAAGCGGACTGCGGCAATGTCATGCGTGTACCAGCACTGAGGGAAAGCTATCAACCCGCAGCCAATTGCGGTGAGCCATTGCCTTGGTGGAAAAAGCTGATTGGCGGGTAAGTTTGCATAGCCAAAATAGCGAATAGAATATTCTCTATAACAATAAATTTAAAAAGGTTTATGCTTGATGCATAAACCTTTTTCCGTTTATAGAACTGAGTAAAAAGCGACTGCGGATGAAGTGTCGATTATTATCCTTCGTTTAAACATTCGGGGTAATGGCATAATTGAAAGGACAATAAATGGACTTGAACTTACTGAAAACCTTTGACGCCGTGATGAAGTCGCAAAGTGTGAATGTTGCAGCAGAGTCATTAGGCATCACAGCCCCGGCAGTAAGTCAGGCGCTAAATAGATTGCGTGAGCAATACAGTGATCCTTTGTTTATCAGAGAGGGGCGCGGTATTCGTCCTACCAATTTTGCTATAGAGCTACATGCTGAGATCCAAGAACCCCTCAGTTTGTTGGTCAATGGTGCAAACTCTCGGCATAGTTTTGATGCCTTATCGAGTAAGCGTACCTTTCGGGTTTCAAGCCATAAAGATATTGATTTGATGATAGTGCCTAACTTTGCAAAATACCGTGCAGAGCACGCCCCAAATACTAAAATTATTGCCGATATTGAACATACTGATGAACAGTCTAGGCAAGAAGACTTACGAATGCGTAAGGTCGATATTATTTTATCTACCGTGCCGTTTGAAGATCATGGCTATCATAACCAAATACTTTACGAGCAAGAGTTGGTGGTGTCCCTAAGCGTAAATCATCCACGGATCCAAGGATGCATAACGGAGGAGCAATTTTTTGCTGAAAAGCACATTTTGTGGGAAACCCAGAGAATGGATAGTCATGCGCTAAACTCGGTTACTGAGAAAGTATTACCCACGAGAAAAGTGGCTTATTGCACTAGCTCTATATTAACGGGTCTGCATTTAGTCAGTGACACTGAATGGCTATGTGTTAGTGCACGTTGGCATGCGGAAAGAGTCGCAAAAGCGGGAGATGGGCAGGTGCTGGATATTCCATTCGAAACAAAGAGAGTGCCTATTTACATGACATGGCATCAATCTCAACGCACCGATAATGGACATCAGTGGTTTAGAGAGGCGTTAGTGCATGCCACTGAGTGTTATAAGCACTAGTTTTTTGGTACAACCTATTAGTTGGATGATGTTAATCATGGCTTAATTCGTTTTTAGGTACATTTTGTCGATGCATCAAGGGGGGGGCAATAGTGTTCTCTGATATTGACGGAGCCCATGCTCGAGGCCGAAATGGTAAGAGAGTTTATTTTTTACGACGCTTAACTTTTACTGGTTTTTGCTGCAGCCAAATATAGCAGCCAGTCAATGACATTATGATCAGTGCTAGCGCGACAAGATCCATCATCCAAGGGCCTAACGCACCAAAGAAACGACCACTGTGTAGATCGAGTAATACCCGCTCCCAATGTAGACGACTGGCGCGTATTTGCTCTGTAATCTCATTGCTATCGGTATTATTTAAGGTCTTAACCCAAGGAATTGCGGCAAGAGGTTGAGATTGAGACCAATCAATAAGATCACTGTCAGCGACAAATAATCCCGATTGCGTTTTTAGCCAAAGATTGTCTTGCAACCCAAGTGCTTGTATATGAGAGGGCAAACCTGTCGCACTATCTTGCGTTTCCAGTAGTTCACCTTGCTGAGATAGCAGGTAGAGGTGATTAGTATCCACAGCCACAATCATCTGGTCATAGCTGATAACCGCTAACACTGAGCTATTAGCCTCAAGAATTAACTGAGTATCAAGCCACACTTGGTTACCGGCGCTAATCAACTTTTGTGGCGTTTGCTGATAAAGATTAACGTCTTTTGGTGCTTTTACGCCGTAGTAATCGAGTAGCCAGCTTTGTTTTACTTGAGCGGTATCGAGGGAAAGGTGATTACTGTGGTTGATCAGTACGCCTGAAACGGCCATGAAAATGACGAATAAGGTCGAAAAAATACCTATTCTGCGATGCCAAGGGCGTAATTGTCGTAACAGTTTTACTCTTAAACTAGGATGTTTTCGCGTCATTCTTTATCTTTTTTAATCACATAGTCGTTTAGGTACAGGGCTATTCGGGATAACTTTGTTAACGCTCGAACGGATAACGTTGCGCCTGTTATGCCATCGATATGTGTATCGAGTTGCAAGTTTTGCTTGAGTTTGGCTGATTTAAACTGATCAGTAAAGAAGTCATGCCTGACTTCATCGCCGCGACTTTCTCTATAAACCAGTACTTTTGTCTGGGCAATAGCACTGTCTTTGACATGAATGGCCACAGTGATGGGGGATTCTTTGCCTATTTCATCCATAATCCAAACGCTTTCATTGGCTTGCTGCCAGTAGCGTAGACGCATTTTTTTATAGCGATGGGCGAGGATAGACTCAATGGCTTGTTGAGCGGGTTCGTCAATCCAGAATACTTTAGCTTTAGGCACTTCAGCATTAAAGGCTTGGCTTATAAACTCTTCTGGCTCTTGGTAGGTCCCTCTAGCGTTTACTGCAGCGCTCATCAATGAGCAGCTTAATAAGACAGATAATATAACGAGAGGTCGTTTCATGTTGATCTAGCTCGTGTGATGGTAAATGTATGAGTGCTCAATATTGAGCACTCACTGATGTAACAACTGAGCTGCTGAGTCTAGTTCAAATTAGAACTGGTACCCAACGCCTAAGTTAAATCCGTCAGCATCTTTAGCGCCGCCCACTTTTTCATAGTCAGCTTTAAATACCACGTTTTCGTGCAACCAGTAGTTAATACCCACGTTGGTTTGCTCTACTTTAGTGTCATCGCTGTTGCCTGCGTTGTTGTCATACTCGTTGTAACGAGCAAACACACCAAAGCTTTCGTTGAAACGATATGAAGGTTCAATGTAGTAACCGTTTTGATCATCACGACCTAAGGCTTCTGCTTCTTGACCATCGATATCCCACTGAGCATAAAGCGCTTTGATGGTGAAACCTTGGATAGAGTAGATAGCATGAGCCGTTAGCAATGTTGCAGATGCAGTATCAACAGCAGCGCGGCCTTGAGTTAGATCTGACTGGTACTGAGCTGTAGCGGCTAATTCTAGACCCGGTACTGCGGTGTACTTAATGCGAGCGGTATATGCTAAGTCTTCAGCTTTTGCTTTAGACACTTTTTGACGTCCGCCGCGAATACTGTATGACTCATCAACATATAGACCCGAGGTCACGGCACCATCAAATGCCAGACCTGGAGCCGCTTGAATGTTTAGGTTTAGACCCGCTTCCCACCAAGTGGCAGGCAAGATGTTTTTCTCAACAGGGTTACGCTCAACACCGTAAAACGCTGGTGGCTCGTGAGTTTCGTTAATGATGCCGACAGGCATTAGGAACAGACCCGCTTTACCGGTAAACATGTCGTTAAAGTCATGCTCAATGTAAGCTTGTTCGAGTTCTACTTCACCATTTTGACCGTCACCAGAGATTGAGTGTTCAACTTCTAGCTCAGAGAAGAAACGTGTGCTGTCAGTGAACTCATGGCCAACAAAAAGCACGAAACGATGGAAGTCGAACTCTTTCTTGTCTTTGCCACTTTTGTTATCAGTGATGTTGTTGTAGTGAAGTTCACCATAACCGCCAATAGTGGTCGCGCTCTTAGATTCAGAAGCTGACTCTTCAACAACATCAGCTGTTTTCTCAACACGTTTTTCAGTTTCATCAAGACGCTTTTCAAGATCTTGTAAGACTTTTTGTTGTTGCTCAATAATCTTGCGTAGCTCAGCAGTTTCATCCGAAGCGTAAGCCCCTTGAGCCGCAAACATGCTAACTAGCGCAGTAGCAAGTAACGTTTTTTTCATCATCATTCGGTCCCTTTGTTAAGTCGGGTTATAAATTTTGTGAGGAGTTTATCAATTGAGTAACATAATGCAAACTATTCTCATTCAAATTATGATTAAGATCAAGGTTCGTAAATAAACTGTATCAGCTGCCTGTATTTTACATTTGTGCTGGTTGTAAGTTATATGCTTTAAAACAGTGGCTTAAGTGTTTTTATGGGAGGTGGCTCGCTGTTACACTTTTCTTTACGTTACTCAATGTGTGAAATTGATACGCTTGGTTTAAGCTAAACAGATTGAAGAAAGGCACAGTAAAAGTAAGGTTTTAGCGATGTTTTGAGCTATCCATTCTTAAAGTAACGAGTTTTTTGTTAACGTTCATGGTGATATAAACGTGTTAAAACCTAGACTAATTGGGGGTGTGGGGCCATCATGCTAAGTCATCGGGTGAGTCAATTTTTGATCATGGTATACAATGCTTGCCCATTTTACAGGCTAACAAGATTGTTGAGTGATTATGTTTCTAAGTTCTTTCTTTAAAAAAACAAACCAGTCTATTTTAATCGCTCCTGAACAGGCTAGTGAGTTTGCTAAAAGCGTTGCACAAGATTTCAATCCTATTCATGACGTTGCCGCAAAGCGCTTTTGTGTACCAGGCGATCTGCTTTTCTCTCTGGTATTGAATGAATACGGTCTTAGCCAAAAAATGACGTTTAATTTTGCTGGCATGGTCGGTGAAGGTGTAAAGCTGCAGTTTCCCGTTACCGTAGATGAAGATTTCGATATTCATGATGATAAAGAAAAGTGCTATTTAAACGTACATCGCAGCGGTGATGTTAGACATTGTGATGTTCAGATTGAATCATTTATTCGCAAATATGTCGCGTTTTCAGGTCTTAACTTTATGCATATTTTGGTGCCGATGATGAAACAGCGCCAAATGATGATCAATCCTGCAAGGCCGCTAGTGATCTATGAAAGCATGTCTTTTGATTTAACCACGCTCGACTTTACCGAAGTTGAGCTCACGTTAGTGAAGGAAGATTTACAGATCCAAGGTAAGCGTGGCGATGTCACATTAACGTTTGAGCTCCACAGTGGTGACACTCTGGTTGGCACCGGAATTAAGACATTGGTGATGAGCGGCCTACGCCCATACGTTGATGACCAAGCACAGCAGATGTTTGATAAATACGAAGAGCGCCGAATTAGCTATAGCGCTTAGAAAGGCTGGCCCGCTATTGGGCATAGGATTCAGACCGATTGATCGCACTAGCGATTAGTCGGTTTTTTGCTTTATAGTGCTGATTAAATCAGCAGCCAATTGGTTGCGGGCTTTTGAGTGATTAAAGTGTGAGTTAGCTCACTTGAGGCTAGCGTTGAGATAACGCATTCTATTTAACCCTATTGATCGTGTTTAGATGCGGTTCTTAGTGGATCCGTTCGGATGAAGGTAGCAGGAGAGTAGGGATAAATACCACTTCCAATAAATATGTGCTCAATTCAGAGCAACTATTCAATAGAATTGGTATACCTACACCGACGAGGCAACTTTTTTTTGAGCTCTATTTCACTATATTAATGTATAGCGTAGCGCTCAAACTAAGGACTCTTTCAGGTGCCACATTGTGGTGAGGACTGTTACTGGACGAGCCTCTGGAGAGACTGTGAACAGATAAGCGTTGCAAGCTTTATTTGCCACACAGCGCCGAAGGCGAAAGTGCTAACAGAACATGGTTAGCGCGAAACGCTCAGGCAAAAGGACAGAGGAGAGGATGACTGTGTTAGCTATTATCAACCCGATATTAGTCACTGTCGTTTGCTGCTGCGCCTTTTCTGCCTTTTATTGGGTTAGATAAACCGCTCGCTGCGATCAACAGCGGCGAACACCAGCCATTTCTTTTCTCCTCCGATTATTAATAACTTTATACCAAGTTACGCTGTTTAATATTCGAGGAACACCATGAATTACCACGCACTACTAGCCGATATCAACGCCATTGTTTGGGGGCCTGTTACCCTTTGCCTACTGGTCGGAACCGGTCTTTATCTCACGATTAGACTTAAACTTATTCAAGTCTTTAAACTCCCGCTAGCCCTGAGTTTGCTGTTTAAACCAGCCACCGGAAAAGGCGATTTAACCTCTTTTGCTGCGCTTTGTACTGCACTGTCGGCCACCATAGGTACCGGCAACATTGTCGGCGTTGCTACCGCGATTAAAATGGGTGGCCCAGGTGCACTGTTTTGGATGTGGCTCGCGGCTTTTTTTGGTATGGCAACCAAGTATGCCGAGTGCATGTTGGCCGTTAAATACCGAACTACGGATGCGCGAGGTAATATTGCGGGCGGCCCGATGTATTACATTGAACGCGGACTTGGCCTTAAATGGCTGGCAAAGATCTTTGCCGTGTTTGGCGTCGGGGTGGCATTTTTTGGTATTGGTACCTTTGCCCAAGTGAATGCCATTAGCGATGCCATGACTATCGCCTTTGATGTCCCTGCGTGGGTAACGGCCATAGTGCTGACCTTAATGGTGGCCGCGGTGACATTAGGCGGCGTGAAACGCATTGCCAATGTGGCGCAAAAGGTCGTACCGACGATGGCGTTAGGTTATGTGTTTGCTTGCCTGTGGATTTTAGTGATGTTTGCCGATCAAATACTGCCAGCACTGCAACTTGTGCTGCACTCGGCCTTTACTCCTATTTCAGCCGCCGGTGGATTTTTAGGAGCCACGGTAGCGCAGGCGCTGCAAATAGGCATCGCTCGTGGGGTGTTTTCAAATGAATCGGGTTTAGGTAGCGCACCTATAGCGGCGGCTGCCGCTAGAACCAATGAACCTGTTGAGCAGGGTATGGTGAGCATGACGGGGACGTTCTTCGATACTATTTTAATCTGTACTATGACTGGGCTAGTGTTGATTATCACCGGAGTATGGAGTGGTGACACTGCCGGAGCGGCAATGACCAGTGCCGCATTTGCTGCTGGTGGCTCAGCAATTATTGGTCAATACGTGGTGACTATCGCATTGGTTTGTTTTGCATTTACCACTATTTTAGGTTGGAATTATTATGGTGAGCGCTGTTGGTATTACTTAACGGGTCACCTTTTGGGTGAAAAAGGTGTGAAGCTATATCAGTTGACCTTTTTAAGCTTAATTGCCGTTGGTGCTTTTATCCAGTTAGATTTGATTTGGATGTTAGCGGATACAGTCAACGGCTTAATGGCGATCCCAAACTTGATCGCGTTAATTGGCTTAAGGCATGTGATTATTGCTGAAACGGATAAGTACTTTGCCAAGCGTCGCGCCGCAGTGCTTGACGAACTAAGAAACTAATCATTAATCTGGGTTTAAAGTCACTTCACTGCGCGTTTATGGGGAGTAAAGTGACTTATTATGATGTCTCGTTTTGGCTTCGAGGCATAACGAGTTAAGTGTCATTAATTCTACACCGTTCGCTAAATAGCTGAATAAGTCCTTTATGCAGCCACATAACGGAATAAAGTTAGCCAAATACCAGTTGAAGTAGGACTTGGCTATCGACAATATAGCTCAATCCTTATAAATTATCCGGCTTACCCTTTTTTACGTCGTAGTGGCGTTAAAATCGCTCATATGAGGAATGTTCATGGTTCAACAAGGCTACTCTTTACTGCGTATTATCATCATTGACAGTTTTTGGAAGGGGCAAGTTAATGAGCTTGATTTAAGCGGCCACACGCAGTTAGAGGGAACCAATGGTGCAGGTAAAACCTCATTAATGCGCTTATTGCCATTATTTTATGGCATGCGCCCGAGTGACATTGTCAGCAAGGTTGATCAGGCGCGTAATTTTGTCGATTATTATCTGCCACGTGCTTCAAGTATGTTGATTTATGAGTATCAACGCCCCCATGGACAAACGTGCATGGTACTAGTGTGTAGCGATGGCCGCGGCGCGCAGTATAAATTTATTGATGCGGCTTATAACAGTGAACACTTTATTGGCGATAATCATCAACGTCGATCAATTAAAGAAATTGAAGGCTTTTATCGGCAGATAGGCTGTGACTCAACCAGCTATTTAGCCGTTGAAAAGTACCGTCAAGTGATCCAAAATCTCCGCAGTGGCCGAAAATTAAAAGATGTACGCCAACTGCAAAATCGCTACAGCTTTTGTGAACAGTCTAGTCCGCATATCGATAAAGTGATTAACGGCACCATCGAAAAGAACCTCGATTTTGAAGCTGTGAAACGTATGCTGGTAGCTATCGCGAGTGACTATCTTGCCCGAGGTACAGCGGAAGAGAAAGAGCAAATAAGCCTCAATAAAGAGGACATCAGCAGTTGGTTGGCTGATATTCAAGCAAGCCGTGCGGTACAAAAAGTAGCAGATAAAATTGGCCTGTGGCAGGGTGAATTTAATAGCCTAGATAGTCTATTGAACAAGCTTCAGCACCTGCATTTTGAAATACTAGCCCATCAAGTAAGCCTTAATGAACAGCAAGAGACCAGCGCTGAAAAGAAAAAGCAGGCACAACAACAGCTTTCAACTCTGTTACATGAGCTAGAAACGACCAAGCAAGCATTGAGTAAGCAGGTGTCTAACTTAAAGGCAGATATTGAGGGTGATCAAAGCCGGATTGATCTACTCGATACTGACAAGATGAAGTATGACGATGATGATGCGGCAAATTATCAGCTGCAAGCTGACAGAGCACCGCATATCCAAGATCAGCTTAATGAGATCAATGCGATTATTAATGCCTTTGAAGGCAATATTAATAAGTTGCAGCAAAAATTTGCCGATCTGATCCAAACATTAAAATTTCAACACTTGCAAGATCAAACCAACAATCAAACCAAAGTGACCAGTATTCGTGAGGTTGCCACTCAAAAACTCACTAAAATCATTGATGTTGATCGGTTACAAAATCGCGAACTTGAGCAGCAACTGAATGGGCGTAATGTCGCCCTGCAGCTGAAGAAACAGCAGCTAGAAAGTGATCTTAAACTAGAGCAGCAAAAATTATCTCAGGTGCAGCTCAATCAAGTACAGCTCGCGCCAGAGTTGCAGCAAGATATCGAGCAAAACACGCAAGCGCTAAGTGATGCTAAAGATAAACAGAACAGTTTGTATAAAGCGCATTCTCAAGCGCTGCAGCAATATAACGGTCTAATCAAGCGCCGCGATAATCAGTTAGAGAAATATGCTCAAGAAAAACGCCAGTTAGAGGGGCTCTCGGCGGAATATGAGCAGGTACGTGCACAGCTTATTCCTGCTGATGGCTCGTTACAGTATTTCCTTGATAACGAAGCACAAGCAAAAAACTGGAAAGATAATATTGGTCGCTTACTGACAAGCGAACAGTTAACGCGTTGTGACCTAGCTCCTACATGGGTCGGCGGCGACAGTTTTTATGGGCTTTCTCTCGATTTAGCACCTTTACAGAGCAATGACTCACTGTTTCTCGATGAGATCCAGTTACGCGAAAAGTATGAAGCACTGGGGGATAAAATAACCGAGCAAGCTGCTCGAATAGAACAGCTCGATGAGCATATTGGCTTATTAACCAAAGAGATCTCAGCTGCGGAAGCTGATTGCGCAACGGCGACGCAGGATTTGACCAAAAATGAACTCAATTTGCAGCAGCTAAACGTGCAAAAAGAGAATTTTGAGGTTAAAAGAGCAGTGGCGATTAAGGCTTATACCGATGCCGTTAATCAGCAACTCAAAACGTTAGAGTCTGAACAGAAGCGCTTAGTCAAACAGCAACAACAGTATACTGAAGATGCTGAAGAACAGCGCCATGAACTGCATAATCAACTGCTTGAAAAGCGTATGGTGGTAGAAGGCGACCGTGATAGTCAGCTGGCATTGTTAGTGGAGGAGAGCGTAGAGAGTGACGCGAACTATAAGCAACGTTTAAAAGATCTGAAAAAGCAGCAAAACACCGATCTGGCCAAACTTGATCCTGACGGAGAGGTCGATAAGCGCACCACTGAGCGCAAGGCGATAGAGCAAGCGTTGAAGCAATGTGCTGTGTTTGAGCAAAAGGCACATCACTATCAGCACTTTATGACTGACCGCTATTGTCATCGTGATGGTTTAGTTGAGCAAAATCAGAATCGATTAGTGCAACAGCGGAGTATTGAAACTCAGCTTGAAGATGCTAACGTGCGACTCAATAGTGATATCACTGCGCTACGCAGCGATATTAAAAAACTGAATGATAAAAAAACCTATGCCGAGGAGTTGCTCAATCAATTAGCGGAGAGCCAACGTCACTGTGAAAAGCAGGGCATTGAAGCGCAGGAGTCTGCAGGTCAACCACATAACCAAGCAGATCTCAGTGTAAGTTTTTGCGCCGATTGGCTCAATCAATTTAAAGTGATTGAAAAACGCTTAGGCGAGCAGCTTAATAAGTTTAACGACGGTTTTAAAAAGAAACATGCCAGCAGCGATCTGTACGATAACTGGCAAAAACTGGTGGCTGAGCACGATAACTTTAGTGCCGCAAAGAGTTTGTTTAAATACCGAGAGCCAATAGTCGAGCTGTTAAGCAGTGCTCAGCAAAAGCAAAAAAACACTTACCAGTTGGTGTCGGTTAACGCCACCATGATCAATGAGTTTTATCAACATGTTGAGAACTTTGCCAGACAAATTAAAACGATAGGTAAGCAACTGTCGACAAAGGTGACTGGGCTTGCCCATTTTGATGCGTTAGCAGAGATCAGCGTCACCACCGTGATGAAGCAAGAAGAGTTGGAATACTGGGGATCGTTAAAAGAGTTTTCAAAAGCCTATGATCTATGCCGCGATCAATTAAGCGATGGTGTGGGTGAGATCCCCGACGATCTTGTTTATGCGATGCAAAAATTAGCGACTTACCTGCCCAGTGAAGGTTTTGTATTAAACCACTGCAATCTGTTTGATATTGAATTTACGATTACTGAAAAAGGGCACGTTAAACATGCCCGTAATGCACGCCAACTCAAAAAAGTGAGTTCGACGGGCCTATCGTATTTGGCGATGCTATCGTTGTTTGCTGGCCTACTTGGGATGTTGCGTGGCGAAAGCCAATTTAGCAGTCAGATAATTTTACCGG
Organism: Shewanella gelidimarina; assembly: GCF_023283945.1. Classification (GTDB taxonomy): domain Bacteria; phylum Pseudomonadota; class Gammaproteobacteria; order Enterobacterales; family Shewanellaceae; genus Shewanella; species Shewanella gelidimarina. The sequence goes on from NZ_JAKIKW010000004.1 coordinate 208,730, forward strand.
TGGATGAGTTGGGTGAATTAGCGGCTGAAAATATTGATCTGCTATTGAAAATGTTTAGCGATAACGACATTCATATTTTATCGGCTTCGCCATCCACTGACCGTCATATTTTATCTCTATACGATAGACACTATAAGTTGAAAGATAATAAAATTTATCATGCTGAAATCCCGCAATCGCGCCTCGATGAACTTCTGGCGAATCGAACCAGTCAGCAACAAACGGCTACCGCTAAGCAGGAGTTATAATGTTTAAACAGACGATTCAAAAGCTGCTCACTGGAGAAGTGATTTGCGAAACCGCCTTTGCTGAAGAATTTACCTACCTTAAAGTGGACAGTGAGTTTGAGCGAGTCAGTGATTTTTTGTCGAATCTCGATCGTAACTTAACCTATCTTGATGGTGCGGATGCCTATTACTGCACATTTATGCAGGTGGACCAAAGTAATTCTGCCGAGTTGTCAGCGTTGTTTAACGAAATGCGTAGCGTGTTTAGGCCATTAGTCGAATTCTTAGATTTACTGCTGACCGCGACCCAAGCTGATCTGCCTTTGCATGGTAAATCAGTGGTTAATATTAACGCACTATTCGAACCGTTCGAGCAAGATCAAACTTTACGTGATCAACTAAGACGGTTGACCTCGATTAAGCCGTTTAAAACCAATAAAGAAGAAACCAGAGAGCAGCTTGCGACCTTATTTAATAAGCTCGAAGATATGCACTATTTTGTCCGTAAAAACCCGGGTAGTAGTCGTTATTTCGCCACGGCGCGGTTTGATCTTATTTACTGCTTAATTGAGTTTTTAAATGATTCAGAGCAAGTCGAGTTGCCGGATGAGCAGAGCGAACAACAAGATGAGTTATTGTTTTAATGGCAGGCTTTGATGCAGGACAGGTCGCAGCGCTGCTGAGAAAAATAGGCGCTAACGATGAGCTATTGGCTAACGCCTATGTCTACGGCTCGATAGCGGCAGACAGCCAAGATGGCAAAACTATTTCGACCTTACACAAGGCGGGTTTACTGCGCCCTGATGATGAGGCCGGTGAGTTTAGGGTCACCACAGACTTTAAACGTATGCTTAACCGTTTGATGCGCAAGCAAAGCAGTTATCGTCAGTTAACCGATATGGGTAAGGTGATTGAAGCGCTGGACGAAACGGTGAAAGATTATCAACTGTCGGTACAGGCTAATCATTCTGAAGATGCGGATCTGTTTTTAGAACAACTTGATGATCTGTTATATGAAACCAAAGATGGATTAAACAATAACCTCGACAATATGCATTATGGCATTGTGAGCCAATTTGGTTTTGTCAGTAGCTTAGCGAACAAGATAAGACAAAACGAACGCTACTTGAACCATGCCCAAAATCTACTGACCGAGCTGCAACAAATTGATCCTGAAGCTTGTTATGAGTGGATAAACTGGCCGTGTCCAAATGAGTTTGCCCGTAAAATTACCGGTTTTGTCTATTGGTTTAACCAAGTGTTGCCTAGGTTACGTTTCATTATCGACAACATGCGTCTGAGCCTGTTTCGCCTGCGTCGTGATGAGAAAAAAGCCAATCAACTGCGCAGCATGGCGCGTTTTTTACGTCAGCACCCTGAGTTTGATCTAAGCGATAATCTGTATGAGCAGCCTGCATTGCCTGAAGGCTTAAAATTAGCCCCAGCGATGGCGCTTAAATCTTATGTTGATACGCGTAATACCGCGTTAGAAGCACCGCTTATTCAGTTAGTTCAAGCTTTGCGAAAGCAATCTATCGCTCAGGATGTGAAGGAGCGAGAGACTGCAGAGATTGAGCTTAAGCCGATAGAGCGAGTGAGCTATCAAAGTGACTTTTTTGATCTGCAAGCTGAATTGCTGTTTGAGCAAGTCATTACGACTAATGCCCCCATCTCCGCCTTAGTATTTTGGCGACAGTCACAGAATGATTGGCAAGAAAATGCTCATAGCATCAAGCCAAAAGCCTGGATTGAATTGGTGTTTAGCTGCTATTGCAAGCTAACCAATGAACAACAAGCCGCGTTTAGCATCAATATGAAAGGGGTCCAACTTGCGGGGACATCCGATAACTTCAGCTACCACGATGTGGTGATCGGCTTAAATTAATCGCAGTGCTCTCTATTGCGGTTGTTCAATTTGTAAGAGTTTGAATTTTATCCATCTGAATAAAGTAGGTCTTCATCAGCATGGATGTAAGGCAAAGCCCCATGGATGGGGTTACGGCGGCCTTGCAGATGAATGACAGCAGTGCTAAATAAACAACGTTTGAAAATCGCGCTTTGAATATAGGTTATGTATGCAAAAAGGCTTGTTTAACGATACCCAAAAACTGCTGCGTAAATATTCTGCAGGTGACAAGATTCCAAGTAAAGAGTATTTAAAACGCCTAAAGTCGGACTATGATTTTGGTGTGTTTTCAGCTGGCTATTTTACTTACGCCATTGCTGATAAAATACGGCTCATTAATAAAGTTAAACAGCAGTTGGACGCGCATCTTGAGTTTGACCCCTATCCAGAACCACAAAGTCGACATGACAATTCAAAGACCGATAGAAATGAGAAGTTAAATAGCTACCCTGTTAGCCGTGACTTTATTCTCATTAACAGCATCAATGGTTTGAAAATCAACAAACAACTGATCGCTAAATCGCCATTTTCTTCATTGGGACTGTCAATAAAAGCTGACGAAATCGACAGTATTGAACACCCATACATCGTGCTGGTGGAGAACCTGACATTAATGGCTAACTTGGCGCAGCTCATCCTACCAGAGGCTTTAAAAGATGCATTGTGGGTATACCGTGGTGACGTAAAGCCCAGCCAGCAAACCGGAACTGCCTATCAATTTTTTAGGCGTTGGCAACATAACGCCAGCTATAAACTGGTCTGTTTTAGCGATTTAGATCCAAAGGGTATTGAGATCGCTTACACCAGCCAAGCGCATTACTGGTTGTCACCAACGGATTGTGAGGCGGCGCTTGCGATTGCAGTAAAGCTAGAAGGAATTGAGCAAGAGTGGCATAACCAAAACGAAGCACGTCTTTATTTGCATGGTCAAAAGCTCCTACCCGCTCAATGTCTGTTAGCGTTCTCGCTAGTGAATGATCAACGTATAACACTAAAGCAAGAACACATGCTAAGCCATCATTTGCCGTTGCAGCTATTTGCTTTGTAGACGAAGGCTGTCTATTTACAGTCATTTGTTGAGATGTTCTTGCGATAAATATCCTCTCCTTGAAGGCTCCTTGAAGACGTTATCATTATTGATTAGCGTTATGGGGCTTTATCGTTTGGCATCACCAGAGTATTGAGCTACCACTTTTACTGGCGATGTCACCGGCGCTAAAGTGTGCGCCAAGTCGCTGTTAGAGTAGAAAGCTGACCGTTGCTCACTTTATATAAAACTGCTTAACACCATGTAGTAGATATTTAATTTGTCGCCGCTAGTGTTGCTGGTTTTTAATTCTGTAGCTTGCGTTCTTTTGGGTTGTTTACACTGCTTTTTTTTGAAAGGTAAAAAAGTGGACGTTGTGTAAATGTTACTTTTGTAGGCGTTAATCTGGGTTGTTTGTGGTTTTAGTTGGTGTTTTTTTGATTCTATACAGTATCTTAGTGTGAATGCTCTATTTTGTTATAAGTTTGTTTTATAAAGTAATTCGGTGTTTTTGATTGAATTTATTGCCAGCATGTTTCACTATCCTAACCACAAATAGGCGACTAGTACTAAGTCGTCATGATTGAAGGCAATAGAAGACATGCGATAAGACATGTCGAATATAAGGCAAGTTAATGACTAAATCACTTTCAACACGGATCTTTATGGGTCTGTTTACCGGTCTGATCCTCGGATCGATTATTCAATATTCTCTCGCAGATATCAGCTTCTTTAGTGGCACTGTTGTCGATATCGCCTCTGGCGCTGGCACCATGTTTGTCAACATGATCATGATGTTAGTTGTACCGCTGGTTTTTGTTTCCATTGTATGTGGCGTTTGCGAGCTTAAAGATCTCAACAGTTTTGGTCGCCTGGGCGGAAAAACCTTTGGCTTCTATATCATCAACACGTTAGTGGCCATTTTTGCGGCTTTGGCGGTAGCCTTGTTATTGTCTCCGGGTAAAGGGGTTGATATGTCTAGCAATGGTGGCGTCGATATTGTCGCGACTGAGTTGCCAAACTTAGTTCAACTTATCGTCGGCATTGTACCGAGCAATCCAGTAGCGGCCTTTACGTCAGGCAATATGCTGCAAGTTATTTTTATGGCTCTGCTGCTGGGTGGTGTGATTAAGTCGCTTGGCGAAACCGCTAAAAGCGCAGTCAGTGGCTTTCAGGTTGCTAACAACATCATGATGAAGTTGATTAGTGTGGTGATGCAGCTTGCACCCATAGGTGTGTTTGCATTAATGCTTAAACTTGGCGCAACTCTCGAAGCTGCCATATTTGGTAGCGTGCTTGAATACCTGGTGGTTATTTTAAGTTTGCTACTCTTCTGGATTTTTGTGGTATACCCATTTGCGGTAAGCATGTTTACGCCTGTATCGGCAAAAGAGTTCCGCAGTAAGACCCGTGAACAGATCCTGTTTTCACTATCGACGGCAAGTTCAAATGCAACAATCCCAGTGACGATGCGCACCCTGACGGAAAAGCTTGGTGTTAATCGGGCAGTTGCTGGATTTGGCGTTCCGCTCGGTGCCACCATGAATATGGGTGGGGTATCAATTTACATCACTATTGCTATTTTCTTTGTCGCAAACGCGTTTGGTGCTCCAATCGGCATGGATCAGCTTCCTGCACTACTGTTTAGTATTTTCTTGCTCTCTGTTGGCGCTGGTGGCGTTCCTGGAGGCGGAATGGTGATGATTGGTGTGCTTATCCATCAGATGGGTTTACCGGTCGAAGCATTTGCTATTGTTGCAGCGCTAGACCGTTTAATTGATATGGTACTGACCTCATGTAACGTGGTTGGTGATACGGCAGTGCTGACCATTGTTGATGAGACTGAAAAGCGTGCTGAAGCTAAATTAGCGACGGTTTAACGCTAAAGGTTATTACATTTAAATGTCAGCAATTAGCTGGCATTTTTTTGGGTGATATTTTGACACTGATTGAAAAAGGCTTTTAGTTCCGCGGCTTCTGCATCAATATAAAATGTTGCCAACGAACTCCTTCCTGAGCTCATTGAAACAGCTTCTAACCCTAGATGTAGAGGGTTATTTGACTGGAACTCTTCACGCAGCATTTTACTTTTCTCTGGTTCACAGCCTTCGGTAGATACAAACGTAGAGGCTGAACCTTGTCCACGCATTTGGCAGTGAATACCATTTAAATTAACAATCAATAAACTGTCATCTGCGTAGTAGGCATAAGGAGTGCTCGTGGTGAGAATTGTTTTAATCGTGGTATCGATAGCAGTGCAGCTAAGAAGAAGAGTGTTACTTTCTTGTGAAACCAGCAGAGATGAATTTGACGCAGATGAGCTAATCATTAAATTGCTATAGGGTTCAGCTTGCGTCATAAAGCTTGGTATAGCGATTAAGATATAAACTAATATATGGAGAGGCTTCACTATTCGTCCTTGATTTTTAAAGTGCTCATCCTATGAGCGTGTTCTAAGCCGCCGCATACTATCACAGCAGAAATAAATTTGAATAGTTAAGCGATAGAAACCGCTGGTTTTATAAAAAATGTTAGTGAATTATGCTATTTGTGTTTCATCTAGGTTGAAGGTGTAGCAAGTCGTGATTAAAAGTTGTTTAAACTTTGCATTGAAAGTTGTTGGCAGTTTTTTCGTAATTCGAGCATCGCTTTGTCAAGTTGATGAATGTTAAAACTCGCATTACTGCTGATACCAGAACTTAGTGATATAGCTTCGAGGTTAAGTACGCCATCAACAGAGCTATTGATTTCATCAAGTATGGTAGGCAACTGTTCATTATCACAGTCAAAACAGGATTTAAACATAGAATCTGAGCCTTCACCACTCAACTGTCGTCTTAAACCATTGAGTTCGAGTATTAGAATACTTGGATCGTCATGGTAGGCATAAAAACTCTGAGTATCTAAGATTGTTTGTATCTCAGTATTATTCGTATCACATTGAAATAATAATATATTACCATTTTGTACCGTTTGAAGATGGTGTGATTGGACCTGTGATTGGATGTCACTTTCTAAAACGAAATCGCCAAAGAATGCTGCATTTGCGGGAAACGCGACAAACAAGCTAAATAAAAGCATAAACGTTTTCAAAATCATGTCCTATTAGGTAAATATATATTGCAAGGGAAAGTAAGAATTTTCAGCTGAATACAGCACGGCGCACTGTATCAGTTGTTATAGATGTTATCTAGCTGTGTGCGTCACAATAATGTCACTGGTCGTTTTTTTGACGAAATAAAGTGAATATCTTATTGATAGCTCTTTAAATTATGACTAATTCAAATGAAAGTCGGCTTGTCGTGTCACTTAGAAGATACTTGTTGCTGCATTGTTGATTTTCTTTGTAGGATGAAGCGCTAGGGTTAATGTGCCGAAAGCCTCGTAGAAGTCGAGAATATTCAAAGTAACCGGAAATGACTTTATGACGGGTAATGCGGCTTCTCAAGATGATTAGGATTGGTTTAATCATCGAAGTCACATTGATAAGTTTAAGTTATAGCAGAATGTTCGGATCTATACGGATCTATATTGGACCTGAATAGAGGCGGGTTTTACTATGCTGACAAGGTGGAGAGCTCTCTACCTAAGTAGAGAGCATTAACTGTAAATGCTCAATAATAGTGAAGTCTATTTCTCTTGCTTAAGTCGTCGACTTAACGCGCTTTGGCTTATGCCGAGCATTCTTGCCGCTGCAGTTTGGCTATTGGCTGTGCGGCTCATAGCTTCGTTAATCAGTGCGTCGCCCATCTGCGCTAATGTTGGCAGCTCTTTTGGAAAAACCAACTGGCATTTATCATCGGGAGCGACTTTATTGAGATTTATGGCCTCCATAAAGGGGGTAATATTGAGTTGAATACCATCGCTTCTACTGACCGCATCAAACACCATTCCCTTAAGTTCGTGTAAGTTGCCAGGAAACTCATACTCGGCTAATTGTGCGGCAAGGCTGCTGGGTTGTTGTGGTCTAGACAAGTTCATCTCATCCGCTGCTAGGGTGATGAAGTGATTAATCAACATGAACAGGTCGAGTCGACGTTGCCTTAATGGTGGCAGCTTTATGGTGTGAGATCGTAACCGGTATAGGAGATCGTTTCGAAACTTACCGGATTTGCTTAGCGCGAGCAGATCATGCTGTGTCGAGGTGATGATTTTACACAGTACTGGATAGGCTTTATCACTGCCAATTGGATAGTATTGTTTATGCTCAATCACATCGACCAGCTTTGCTTGTGCTTCTATGGGTAAGTCACCAATCTCATTCAAATACAGTAAGCCAGATTGCACTTGATGTAATACACCCGCTTGCGCGCTGACTTGGCCATTGTCGAGGGTTTTGATCTGCCCAAATAGTTGCAGTTCAAACGCAGAGGTGCTTATTCCAACAAGGTTAACATTAACAAATGGCGCGTCAGGGCAGCAGAGTAGATGGCCTGATTTGGCGAATTCATCTTTACCAGTACCGCTTTCTCCTTGGATCAGGATTGGCTCTGGGCTTGGTGCAACGGCTTCAAAGTAACGAAACTGATCGATCAAGGCGGGTTCGCAAGTCAGAATATTATTGAACGCTTCGGGCTGACTTAGGGTTTTACTTAGAAAGCTCTCTTTTATTCTTAAATAATTGCGTTCCAGCCCAACAACCTCTAAGGCACGACGAACGGTTCTGGCCAGATCATCGACATTGTCGGTTTTAATAAAATAATCGTACGCGCCATGTTTAATGCAGCGGACTGCAGTATCGACTTCATTAACGCCAGTGACAATGATGACCCGCGTATTAGGGAACGCATTGCGGATCATATCTAACAGCTCTTCACCGGAGTGAAATGGCATCGTCAGATCCAGTAACACCAAAGCGTAGTCACTCACCTCAAGACGGTTCATCACTTGTCTGCTATCAACACAAGTATCAATTTTTGCTTCGGGCACTAACCGATTGAGCGTAATTGATAAGGTGCGCAACCAAGATGCTTCATCGTCGACAAGTAGGATATTTCTGGCAAGTTTCACGTTTGAGACTCCAATGGAAAACGAAGGGTAATGACCGTACCTTGGCCAATACGTGATTCAATCTGCATATCGGCTTTATGCTCTTTAATAATACGGCTACAAACGGATAAACCTAGACCACTGCCACCACTTGAGCGTCTGGTTGTGAAAAATGGCTCGGTGATCCGTTGCAGTGTGGCTCTGTCCATTCCTTGGCCTTTATCGATCACCGTCAGGCAAGCAAACTGCTCCTCTACGCTGGTCTTTATCAAGATATGTTGGTCATGCTCATAAGTCTCGGCATCAAGTTCAATGGCATGGCTGGCATTTTGAATCAAGTTAATCAGCACTTGGTTGAGTTGCTGTGCATCACCTTTAATGATTGGGCTTGGATTGTGCAGTTCAGTGGCGACATTCAAAAGTTTTATTTGGTTAGCGGTTAAGCGTAAAGAGACCTGTACCACCTCATTAAGTGCGATAGCTTGATATGCATCGGTGAGCGTTGGCAAAGCGTAACGTTTTAGGTCACTCACAATGCGGCTAATTCGCCCAGCGCCTTCAAGGATAGATTGACTGCTCAAACTGAGCTCTGCCATGGCGGATGTAGGTTCTAGACCGGCAATATTCCAAAATGGATTCTGTTTTTGATAGCTATCAGCGGCGCTTGAAAGGTCGGCGAGAGCATCATTAATAAACGCAATGGAGTGGACGATGATACCGGTGGGATTATTAATTTCATGCGCGATACCCGCGGATAGCTCACCGAGTGAGGCCAGCCTACTGGCTTCGTTATTGGCTTGGCGCAGTCGCTGCTGTTCTGTAGTTTCTTCAAGTAAGATAACTGCTTGATTATCACCGATAGGATGCAGCTGTAGCTGCCAATATTGATTTTCAATCATCATATCGGCAATGGTCGATTTATCCGTATCGAGTGCTTCAATCAAGGTGGGGTAAAGCGCAAAAGGTTGGCCATCTTCATAGTGAAACAGAGGGTTGCTCAGCAGCTGGTTATTGTCGTTGCTCCATAAGCACTCGCCCTCTCGATTGAATAGAGTGACCCCATGAGGAATGCCATCTAACACCGATTGGAACTGTTTAGAGAGATTAGATATGGCAGTTTCTGCTTTTTTTCGCTGTGCTAATTCAAGGTTTAGCGCTGTGGTGCGTCTGCGTAAGTTCAGACTAATGTAACCCGTCAGCAACATGCCTATGGCAGAGATAAGGCTGATGAAAATCGCCAACGACAGTATTTTTTGTTGGGCAGAGTTAAGATCCACTTTCTCGCGGCCGGTACCAAACCACTTATTGACGAGGCGGTCGTATTCCCCTGACAGTTTTAGCTGCCTTAATGCATCATTAATTTTATCCATTAACAGGGCATTCTTATGGTTGCTTATAAAATTAAACGCGCCATAAATCAGTGGATCGCTTGAACTACGAATCGAGGGGTATAAAGGCATTAATCGTCTTGCGACAAAATTTTCGGCAATCACCACATCGACTTTGCCTTTTATTAATAGCTGAAAACCCGTTTCATAAAGATCGACATCGACTCTTTTAAAATTTTGCAGTTTTCCTGATATGTACACATCGACACAAGCGCCTTTTTTAATGGCAACACGTTTCCCTTTTAAGTCGTTCCAGCCGTTAATAAACGACTTTCCTTGCAGGGTGTAGGCTTTTGCATGGGTGGCATAAATGGGATCTGATTGGCTGAGATCACGATCGATCGTCACCGGGCTCACCACGGCAATCACATCAATCAATGATTCAGGATTGTGTACATCGGCAAGTAATTGCTGAAATGTCTTGCGTCTAACGACGATGCGCTTGCCTATTAGTTGACCAATTCTATCCATCAATTCTAGGTTGAAGCCCTGTTCGACCCCATTATTACGCCACTCTAGCGGAGCTGTTTTTGAGTGAACTCCAAAGACAATACTTTGCTTTTCATGGGGGGCTGCGGCCTGTGCAATGAGAGGAAGAGTCAAAAGGCTGAGAGTGCAAAATAAGTTAACTAATATTTTCATAAGCCAATTTTAGCATGCGCTTATAGAGCATAACTGTGCTGAGATTCTCGCTTTAACTACCTATTTACATGTCGTTTGGCTATACATCACGTTAGGTGTTCAGCTTTATGCACTCTATTTAGCTACGCAGAGGTTTCTACTGTCTATCATTAACTAAAATAGTTGGGTGCTGTCGGCATTGATGTGTGAGCGGGATAACATAGAGTTATGCATTTTTGCATAACTGACCATGCAGTTATGCATCTTTGCATGAGCTGTTTTACAGGCTGTGATCAAGTGTTCAGTTTAGCGTTGTTATCACGGGATTCAGTTGAGCAACGCCTGTATTAGCCGCAATATAGTGATGAATTTAAAAATTAACGACAACACTTTTGATTGTCGAAATTATTGTGATGACTTTTGTTCGCTGCGATGCAGTTGGGTAAAGGTGAGGATTTGAGATGAAAAACTTTAAGAAAGCAGTGTGTATTGCCACACTTCTCGGCTCAACAGGCTTCATGGCAAGCGCAATTGCCGCTGACAACTTGGCAGAATTCCACGGTGAAAACCAAGAGTGTGATAGCTGCCACATGCCAGATGGTGAGCTATCAAACGATAGCTTAACTTTCGAGAACGCTCAGTGCGTATCTTGTCACGGCACGCTAGAAGAAGTCGCTGAAGAAACCAAACATGAGCACTACAATGCCCATGACTCTCATTTCCCTGGCGAAGTGGCTTGTACCTCTTGTCACAGCGCTCACGAAAAATCGATGGTTTACTGTGATTCTTGCCATAGCTTCGATTTTGATATGCCGTACACAAAGAAATGGGAACGTAACGAACCTAGCATTAAAGAAATGTTGAAAGACAAGTCTGAACGTCAGGCGGCCCTTGCTGCAGCGCCTCGTGACACAGTTGATGTTGTGATTGTTGGTTCAGGTGGCGCAGGTTTCTCTGCTGCTGTCTCTGCGGTTGATAACGGCGCTAAAGTTATCCTTGTTGAAAAAGAGCCAGTCATTGGTGGTAACGCTAAGTTAGCCGCAGGTGGCATGAACGCCGCTTGGACTGATCAGCAAAAAGCCAAAGGTATTAAAGATAGCGTTGAATTGATGGTTAAAGACACCATGAAAGGCGGCCGTGACTTAAACGACCCAGCGCTAGTTGAAGTTCTAACATCTCACTCTAAAGCGTCGGTTGATTGGTTAACAGGCATGGGTGCTGATTTAAATGACGTAGGTCGTATGGGTGGCGCATCAGTTAACCGTTCTCACCGTCCAACGGGTGGCGCTGGTGTAGGTGCTCACGTTATTCAAGTGCTTTTTGATAATGCTGTTAAGCGCGATATTGATATGCGCATGAACACTCGCGGTATTGAAATCCTAAAAGACGATGAAGGCAATGTTAAAGGCCTACTCGTTAAAGGCATGTATAAAGGCTACTACTGGATCAAAGCAGATGCTGTTGTATTAGCAACAGGTGGTTTCGCTAAGAACAACGAGCGTGTAGCAAAACTTGATCCTAAGTTAAAAGGCTTTATTTCAACTAACCAACCAGGTGCTACTGGTGACGGTATCGATGTTGCGGAAAATGCAGGTGCAGCTACGGTTGACCTTCAGTACATCCAAGCTCACCCAACACTTTCTGTTAAAGGTGGTGTGATGGTAACTGAAGCGGTACGTGGTAATGGTGCAATCTTGGTTAACCGCGAAGGTAAGCGCTTCGTCAACGAAATCACTACACGTGATAAGGCTTCAGCAGCTATCTTGAACCAAACTGGTAAGTCTGCGTTCCTAATCTTTGATGACTCAGTCCGTAAGTCACTAAGCAAGATTGATAAGTATATCGGTCTAGGTGTTGTACCAAGTGCTGATTCGCTAGTTAAGCTTGGCAAGTTAGAGAGCATCGATGGAAAAGCACTGACTGAAACTGTCGCTCGTTACAACACTCTTGTGACTAGTGGTAAAGATACTGACTTTGCACGTCCAAACCTACCTCGTGCATTGAACGAAGGTAACTACTACGCAATTGAAGTGACTCCTGGTGTTCACCACACTATGGGCGGCGTGATGATTGATTCTAAGTCTGAAATTATGGACGCTAAGAAGCAAGTTATCCCTGGTCTATACGGCGCTGGTGAAGTGACTGGTGGTGTTCACGGTGCTAACCGCCTAGGTGGTAACGCAATCTCTGACATCGTCACCTTCGGTAGAATGGCTGGTGAGAACGCAGCGATTTACTCTAAGAAAAACTAACTTTTAGTTACTCTTAATATGAAGCCTTCATCTTATGGATGAGGGCTTTTTTGTATCTGCAACTTTTGTAATCAGTTGCTTAAAGGGCTAGAGATATCAAGCTGCGCTTAATAAAAGTCGCGAGCTTCCAGCTCACACTCGGCCAAAAGGGGATCAACAGCAATCCCCTCTTGGATCAACCGTGCCGCCCCGACGAAGTTACATGCATTAAGTACAGGCCTCATACTCCAATAAAAATCGCCTAACGGCTCAGATGGTACATCCATGTACCCCCGAGCCTGAACCATCATCCATGATGGTTCCACGGCATTTTCATCTACGTACTTCGGCAACTTCGATGGGGAATAGGTGTTTTCTGTTAGTTTAAAGTGACGGTAACCTCTGCATTCTTAAATTGAAAACTCAAAAGCCGAATAATTGTGCTTTTATAACTCGGTGTAGAAGCGACTGAGGCTTTCGGAAACAAGGCACATTATGTTACCGACATAATTTGGCATTCCCTCCATTCCTGGAGGTCAGATATTTTGGTTGAGCCCACATGGACCCTCTCTTTTATAAAGAGCTGCGGCGAGTCTCAGCAGCGTCTGCACAAGCCCTAACCGGAGGTCATTGGAGCCATTTAGTGTTTTAATAACCGGATATTGAATAGTATTGAGCTATAAGCGTAGGCAAAAAAGTAAATCTTTATATTTTACAACAACTACTTAGTGATGATAGTTTACGGAGCATAAATTAGGCAGTACATAGCGTTATCTGTACTGCTATTGGATACGTATTTAGCATAAGGATTTTGTGCATGCCCTTTTCAGCCAAGGCTACTTTAATATTACTTTACTTGAGTTCAGGAGTTTTTATTGCTCTGGGTGCTTTGACTATGTTTGTTGTAGAATCTAGGTCATCAACAGCAGTTTCTCAGTTAATCGCTGGAATGGCCTTTTTCTGGGTCGCTTCTGCTTTGAAGAGACGTGATGCTCAGTCTTTCAGAATTGGTTTAATTGGAACTGGTGGGCTACCACTCTTTTGGATATGGAAGGCATATGACCAGTATTTTTATGATCTTCCTATACTGGAGGCATTTAACCATTACCCCAAATTGTGGATATACCTCATCCCATTAGTTGCATTGTTTTTTCTGCTATTTCCAGCTTCAAAAAACTACTTTAAACCCCAATATGATGTTAGTACTGAAGAACAATCATAATTCTAGCTCGCTAGAAATAGCTTGTTCCCGCTTTTGATTTCATCTGAGTTAGTCATTAAGCGCTCGAAATTAAGTTACATGTGTTAGAGGTGAATATTGGGTTAACGACTTCGTCGGGCGGCAGGGATTCTTTATTAAAGAAATAGACAAAAGGGGATTGCTGTTGCTCCCCTCTTGCGCGAGTGTGAGCTGGAAGCTCACGACTTTAGTTGTTAGACGAAGTCTAACTTTAAAACTTTGGTTAGGCGCAGCCTGATACTTGTTAACTAATGAGCAATAAAAAAACGCAACCCTAATACATAGAATTGCGCTTTTCTTTTAGAGAAAAGCTAGAACCTGCTAATACGTAAGCCTAGAACCTTCATTAATCTTTTCCGTCTCAGATTTTCCGACAGTTCCGTCTTAGCCTGTACCGTCTTTGCCCTTCCTAGCAGCTAGCACCTAGAACCTTCATTAATCTTTTCCGTCTCAGATTTTCCGGCCGTTCCATCTTAGCTTGTACCGTTTTTTCCCTTCTTAGCAGCTAGCACCTAGAACCTTCATTAATCTTTTCCGTCTCAGATTTTCCGGCCGTTCCGTCTTAGCTTGTGCCGTCTTAGCTCTTCCTAGCTTCTAGCCCCTAGAACCTTAGATCGTTGGCTCTTCGCTGTAATCTTGAGTGTGGTACTCAAGGCAAGTATCAACTTCGTTAGCTGAACCTAGGATCACTGCAACACGCTGGTGGATCGCTGTTGGCTGGATATCCATAATGGTCTCGTAACCTGTAGAGGCTTTACCGCCTGCTTGCTCAACTAAGAACGACATTGGGTTAGCTTCGTACATCAAGCGCAATTTAAACGGCTTGTCGGGGTTCTTATTGTCAGTTGGGTAAGTGAAGATACCGCCACGACATAATACTCTATGCACATCACCGACCATGGCTGCTATCCAGCGCATGTTAAATGCTTTCTCACGCGGACCAATAGTACCTAATAAAAGGTCACTGATATAGGTCTGCATTGGCGCTTCCCAGAAACGCTGGTTTGACATATTAATCGCAAACTCAGCAGTATCTTTACTGATGTTCATTGCAGGATCAGTTAATAGGTACTCGTTAGTGTCAGGGTTTAGGGTAAACAACTGCACCCCTTTACCTGTTGTTAGCGCCAACATGGTTGATGGACCGTACAGTACATAACCGGCAGCAACTTGGTTGCGGCCTGCTTGCAAGAAGCTCTTTTCTGAAAACTCACCAGCGGGGGCGGGTAGTACTGAGAATATGGTTCCAACTAATGAGTTGATGTCGATATTTGATGAACCATCAAGTGGGTCAAAACAGACTAGAAACTCGCCGTTAGCATCGGCGTCAACAACGTAGTCTTCCTCTTCAGATGCTATTCCACGCACTGTACCGTCAGCCTTTAGTGCATCTTTGAGCATATCATTGGTAATGATATCCAGTTTCTTTTGGGTTTCACCTTGAACGTTCTCTTGTTCAGTCGCGCCCAAAATGCCCGCTAAGGCACCGTGACGAACGGCATGGCTGATCTCGATTGAGGTTTCAGCTAAGGTCAGGATCAGTTTTTCAAGAGCGGGAGAAATCGCTTGCGATGTCAGGTTTTCAGCCAGAGTCTGCATGTTGTTTCCTATGACAATTTAATAGCATTAAATTGAGTTAGAGGTCGGGTATAAAGTTATTATTGTCGGCGATGATACCTGAGAACGGCAGTTTTTTCAGCGGTAAAGCCCACACGCTTGTGGATATTGTCTGCACTGTTTTTGTTTTAGTGGCTATTAAGGCACAATGTAGTCGAATTTTCAGTCAAGACGTGCTTCTTTCGCACGTTATCCAAGGAATAATAATGAAAAAAAATTGGATGAACTTGCTGCTTTCTACACTTCCCATGGTGATGGCATCGACAGCAGTTGCACAATCTACAGCATTAACGGGTGGCGAAGCGCCGCTCACTATCGAACGTATGTATGCCTCTCCGGCACTTGCTGGGAGCAGCCCTCGTGGTCTTAAGTTATCGCCTGACGGCAAGCGGGTAACGTATTTGGCGGGCCGCAAAGAAGACCAACATCTTTACGATCTTTGGCAGATGGATGTGGCGAGTGGTAAGCAAAGCTTACTGCTTGATGCTGACAAACTGGTGGCGGGAGAGTTGTCGGATGAAGAAAAGGCACGCCGAGAGCGCCAACGCATCTATGGGCAAGGGATCATGGAGTACTTCTGGGCCGATGATAGCCAAGCTATCCTTATTCCAGCATCAGGCCTGCTGTATTATTTCTCTGTTAACACCAATCAAGTAAAACTGTTGAACACAGGTGAAGGCTTTGCAACCGATGCGAGGTTGTCACCTAAGGGCCATTTTGTCTCTTTTGTGCGAGAGCAAAACTTGTATGTGCTTGATCTAAAAACCGAGACGGTGACTGCGCTAACAACCGATGGCGGTGGTGCGATTAAAAACGCTATGGCCGAGTTTGTCGCTCAAGAAGAGATGGGACGTATGACAGGCTATTGGTGGTCGCCTGATGAATCGGCAATTGCTTATACCCGCATTGATGAGTCAGATGTCGAGCTAGTGACGCGCAATGAAATTTATGCCGATGGCATTAAACTGACTGAGCAGCGTTACCCTTATGCCGGTAAAAACAACGTTAAAATCGAACTTGGTGTAGTGTCGCTTAACGACAAAAAGGTGGCTTGGGTCGATTTAGGCAAAGACACTGATATCTACCTTCCGCGGGTTAAGTGGTTACCTGATAGCAAGCAGTTGTCGTATCAATGGCAAAGCCGGGATCAACAATCGCTCGATCTTAGAGTGGTGAATATTGATGATATCAAGCGCAATAAAAACCTGGTGCAAGAACGCAGCCAAGCTTGGGTTAACCTCAATGATGATTTGCACTTTCTAAAGCAACAAAAAACCTTTATTTGGGCATCTGAGCGTGATGGATTTAACCATCTTTACTTGATTGGGCTTGATGGCAAGGTTGTTCGTCAGCTAACCAAGGGTGATTGGGCAGTTGATGAGGTTGAGTTTATTGACGAAGATGCGGGCCAAGTTTATTTTACCGGTCGCCAAACTAAAGTCACTGAGAAGCAGTTATATCGAGTGGCTATTGCCGGTGGTAAGGTCGAGCCCATTAGTACTCGCTCTGGTATGCACTCAACAGTGTTTGCTGATAATCAACCCGTTTATTTGGACTATTTCAGCAGCTTATCGCAACCACCACAGGTGAGCTTACATGACGACTCTGGTCAGCGCCTTGCTTGGGTAGAGCAAAACGAAGTCAAGCCAGGACATCCGCTGTATGACTACTTTGGTTTATGGCAAGTGCCTGAGTTTGGTGAGTTAACCGCTGAAGATGGCCAAGCATTGCAATATCGACTATTCAAGCCAACAAACTTCGATGCCAGTAAGAAATACCCTGTCGTGGTACGTGTATACGGTGGCCCACATGCTCAACTCGTCACAAATAGTTGGAGCCATCAGGACTATTTTACTCAGCATCTACTGCAGCAAGGCTTTATCGTTTATCAACTGGATAACCGTGGCTCAGCCCATCGTGGCACTCAGTTTGAGTATGTAATCTACAAGCAGTTGGGTGAGGCTGAAGTCAACGACCAAAAGGTTGGGGTCGATTATCTACGCAGCCTGCCTTTTGTCGATGGCGATAATATTGCGATCTACGGGCATAGCTACGGCGGTTATATGGCATTAATGAGCTTGTTTAAAGCGCCAGACTACTTTAAAGCGGCTATCTCTGGTGCGCCAGTGTCTGATTGGTCACTGTACGATACGCATTACACCGAGCGTTATCTTAGCCACCCAGAGACGAATGCTAAAGGGTATGAGGCGAGCAGTGTATTGCCGTATGTGAAAGGCTACGAGTCTGGATTGCTGATGTACCACGGTATGGCAGATGACAATGTACTATTTGAAAATAGCACTCGAGTTTATAAAGCCCTACAAGATGAAGGTAAGCTATTCCAGATGATTGATTACCCTGGTTCAAAACACTCTATGCGCGGCGAGAAGGTTAGAGTGCACTTATATCGTTCTTTAGCTGACTTCTTAGAGCGTGAATTGAAATAGTATTATCGCTAAGTTCAAAATAGGCATGGAGGTCTTTTATGACTCTTTGCCTATATTTTATTAACTAAAGATTAAACATCGTTAATAATAAGACTATTTATTCTAAAAAAGCCAAAGGCAGAGCGGAACCATACTCCTAAATATATATAGGGTAATGGTTAGCGTATTTGACAAATGGTGTTTATCTGCTACCAATGCTTAACTTGGTGTTGAATACACTTAAGGTTTAATTAAGCATTATATTGATTTTTACGCCATAAGTTTTGCTATTTTAAAACACAAAATGTAGAAACAAAAAAGCCAGTCAAATGACTGGCTTTTATTTTATTCGATTATCGAATTAGTCTTCTAAGTTACCACAAAAACGGTAACCTTCACCGTGGATCGTAGCGATGATTTCTGGCGTATCAGGCAAGCTTTCAAAATGCTTACGGATGCGACGAATCGTTACGTCTACAGTACGGTCATGTGGCTTAAGCTCACGACCTGTCATCTTCATTAGCAAGTCAGCGCGGCTAAGGATCTTGCCTGGGTTCTCTACAAAGTGCAGCATAGCGCGGAACTCACTACGTGGCAGCTTGTATGACTCACCCTGTGGGCTGACTAGAGAACGACTGTTTATTTCTAAGCTCCAAGCGTTGAAACGGTAGAACTCAACAGCGCTTTTCTCTTCAGACTCAACACCAGTGCTATTTACACGTGTTAGTAAGTTGCGAGCACGAATAGTCAATTCACGAGGATTGAATGGTTTAGTGATGTAATCATCTGCACCGATTTCAAGTCCAAGGATCTTGTCTACTTCGTTATCACGGCCTGTTAGGAAGATCAGGCCAATGTTATTTATTTCACGAAGCTCACGGGCTAATAAAAGTCCGTTTTTACCTGGTAGATTAATATCCATCACGACCAAGTTAATTTTATTGTCTTGCATAGCTTTATGCATTTCAGCGCCGTCATTGGCTTCAGATACCACATATCCTTCTGCTTCAAAAATACTTCTAAGTGTGTTTCTGGTAACGGCTTCATCTTCAACAATCAGAATGTGCGGGTTTTGCATATTAATTACCTAATTTCTGTCAATTCTATTCTAACCATGAGTATAAGTACTTTTATACTCCATCTAGTTATGCTGATATTTCACTGATACACGTCGGTGTTTTCAAAATATATTCTGAAACGGCAACACACTTCATGATAAGTAAAGTATGGGTATCTCACATATGGAAAACGTGAACTGTATTCTCTTCGATAAACAATAAGTACAAGAAGTTCCTTAACTATTGCTTTTTTTTGAAGTTTAAATGTTAAATCAAACATAGATCACATTTGATACAGCTGTGTGGATTACTCTTCTATCTGTTTCAGATATATGTAACAAAGTGTGTCATTACATGTATGCAGTGCGAGTCAATCAACAAGACCCATTGTACTCGTTTTAGGCATTTGTTAACAAATGAAATGTTAACAAATTTACGCCAAGGCATGACTTAGATCACTATAATGCACCTAAGTGGCTGATATTTATGCAATGTAAATTTTTATTTACTGTGAGCTATATCACATGCCTAGCGAGTCCTAACTATTTAGCTATAATAAAATCACCTCAAGTGGAGAGTTTGTTAGCAATGGATCAGTCAGTCGAATGCCTTTGGCGCTATTATCAAGAAACGCAATTCCTGATCACGCAAGGATTGTCCTCTAAAATATCATTTGCAATCATCACTGCACACAATCCAAGAGGAAAGGCGCTTACTCCTTGTCAAAATCGACTGCTAGATCGAAAACTGCAGCAAGATATCCTCATGTTACGTCAACCCTATCGAGCGATTGTGGGGGCATCACAAGATCGTAAACACATGGAAAAGAGCTGGGCGGTGTCGACCGATAAAGCGTCAGCAATCGAATTAGGGCGTAAGTTCAACCAAAACGCTATCTATTACGTAGAAGATGATAAGTTGCAATTGGTCCCATGCTTATTGTCAGCGCAGGAAACGCCGCTCGGCGCTTTCTCGCCGCGGGTCAATGTGGTTCATGAATTGCCAGACCGGGTGTAATTCTTAAGTTGTATAAATTTCGTTTGACTTGAACGTGTTATTTATATACTTTTTACTCTCTTAGTTTGTATACAAATTGAGTACAGAAGAGGAGCGTTAACTAGGTAGTGAATGAGAGGGGACCAAACCCCATTGACCATTCATGATGGAGATTAACGCCGAGATACTAAAGATGTTTTGGCACTGTCTTATGTATTGGTCGTTCAGGCTGAATCCTGACGATTGTCACCTATATTATGGTGGAGAGCTTCTGGTGACGATCGCTGTTTCCCCATCTCTGGGGTGCATATCTTAGCACCAGGCTCTTCGAACGAAGTTAGTTCGGAGCTTATTCATGTTAGTTTTTCTCTCAGTTTTTATATCTGTTTCTATATCAGTATCTATATTCGTTTTTAACGATATCCAATCGACGCCGTGTCCACTCAATGTGGAGGCATCTTTATGTCCGTAATTCATACTTTAACCGTTGCTAAGTTTGGTGGTACCTCTGTTGCTGACTATGATGCTATGCACCGCTGTGCGGATATCATCATCAATAACACCGCGACTAAAGTTGTGGTGGTGAGCGCTTCTAGTGGGGTGACCAATAAACTCGTTGCGCTAACCCAAGCTACAACAACGGATGAATATCGTAAGCAATTAATTAAGCAGATCGCTTCGATTCAATATCAAATCCTCGACAGATTAGGTAACCCAAGTGATGTTGCTGCCAAAATTGATGCGGTACTCAGTCATATTGCAGATCTAGCTGAACGTTTAGTGTTAACTCGCCACAAGGCTGTTGTTGATGAGCTATTGTCTCAAGGCGAAATGTGTTCATCGATTTTTTTTGCTGCAGTATTACGAGAAAAGGGCGCCTCAGCCTCAGCATTTGATGTAAGACAAGTGATGCGTACCGACAGCCACCATGGCCGTGCCGAACCACAAATAGAGGCAATATCTGAGCTTGCAGAGCTGTATTTAATCCCTTTATTAGCATCGCAAGTGATCGTGACTCAAGGGTTTATCGGTGCAGATGCCAAAGGGGCTACAACGACGTTAGGCCGGGGCGGCAGTGATTATTCCGCAGCTCTACTTGCAGAAGCACTGCGTGCTACCGCGGTTGAGATTTGGACTGATGTTGCTGGGATCTATACTACAGATCCAAGACTGGCTCCGAATGCCAAGCCTATACCTGAGATAAGTTTTAATGAAGCGGCTGAGATGGCCACATTTGGTGCCAAAGTGCTGCATCCTGCCACTATTTTGCCCGCAGTACGCCAAAAAATTCAAGTCTTTGTAGGATCTAGCTGGGCACCAGAGCAAGGAGGTACTTGGATCCGTCATCAGGTGTCTGACGAGCCCGTTTATCGCGCCGTCGCCGTAAGAAGAGATCAAACATTATTGAATTTGCACAGCTTGCAAATGCTACATGCACAAGGCTTTTTAGCGGAGACGTTTGCAACGTTGGCACGGCATAAAATCAGTGTCGATCTCATCACCACCTCTGAAGTCAATGTGGCGTTAACACTCGATAAAACCGGTTCTGACTCGAGTGGTCATGGTCTGTTAAGTGAAGCTTTACTGCAAGAGCTCTCTCAGCACTGCCGCGTGCGGGTAGAAGACGGTTTGGCATTAGTGGCTGTGATTGGTAATAGAATTGCTTCAACGGCGGGGGTATGTCGCCGGGTATTTGAAGTATTAGAGCCGCATAACGTTCGAATGATCTGCCAAGGCGCGAGTCCTCATAACCTGTGTGTACTGGTTGAAGAGGCAGAAGCTGCAGATGTTATTCGTGCTTTACATGAAAACCTGTTTGAATCTTAATCAGTGTTTACCCAAGGAATAGAGTACACATGATGCAATTTACCCAATCTAGCTTAATCGTTGGCGAGCTGGCGACGGGGCAAGAATTGAGAGTGCCTGTGTATCATCTGGCCGCAAAAGATCCATCTGCGCCAAAGGTGTTTGTGCAAGCGAATGTTCATGGCGCAGAAGTGCAAGGCAACGCAGTGATATTCCAGCTGATGAAACAGTTGGAAGTAATGGATGTTCGAGGGGAGATCACATTACTGCCGCTGGCAAATCCATTAGGCATCAATCAAAAGAGTGGTGAATTTACGCTAGGTCGTTTTGATCCTATCACCGGTGTTAATTGGAACAGAGAATATTTAGATCACCAGATAGATATCCCCAATTGGTACTCGGAGCATTGCCATTTAAGTGACGAATTGCTCAACCAAGCCTTTAGGCAACAGCTTATAGTGTCTTGCCAGGCTCACTTGGCGAACCCTTGGGGGGTGACAACGGGCAAAAGATTGGCTATAAGCTTACAAATGTTGGCGCATCAAGCGGACATAGTGATTGACCTGCATACCGGGCCTAAGTCCTGTAAGCATCTCTATTGCCCTGAATACGCACAAAGCTCCGCTAAATTCTTCTCGATCCCTTATAGCTTAATTATGCCTAATAGTTTTGGTGGCGCGATGGATGAAGCCGCATTCTGTCCATGGTGGGAGTTGGTGGAGTATGCCGCAACACAAGGGCGAGAATTGAATGTAGCAGTGTCGGCTTTTACGCTGGAACTGGCGAGCCAAGAGCGTATCGATATGGATGACGCCCAAGAAGATGCGCTGGGAATTTTAGCCTATTTGAGTCATCGAGGCGTGATGGCTGATAAAGTGGCTCCCGCGGTAATGGCACGTTATGGCTGCTTACTGAAAGACTACAAAAAATACCACTCACCAAAAGGCGGTATGGTTGAGTATTTAGCGCAACCCGGAAAACCGTTAAAAGCTAATCAACCTCTGGCCAATATATTAAGGCTTGATTGTTATGGTACTGAGGAGGCGTTAACCCCGCTATACCTCGAACAAGATTGTGTGCCAATCCTCCATTTTGCTTCTGCTTCAGTCTATCAAGGGACTGAATTATACAAGCTGATGACCAATGTGTTTGAGTTAAATTAAAACACAGGTTTTTATGAAAATAAATCTGATATTTTTTTGTTTACGGCCTAAACCTAGCTATTACCTTCGCTAAATAGTTCGTTATTTATACGGAACTAGTATTAAAAGGTTAGTTATAAGTAATGTAATGTTTACGGTTTGGTTTGTTTGTGTTTCTGCTTGTAACGCTTGTTGATTAAATGTTTGCCGCTTTGTTTTTATTATGTTAATAATGCTCACCCCCTCAGTCAAATATGCTGTAGAAAGTTATTTGGCGTTAACTTTCCTCTTGTTGGAGAGTGGGGACCATAACAAAGCAGGATATAACAAAAAATACTTCTAAGTATTAAGGAATTGACAAGTGAAAACCAAAATCGCAATTGCAGTATCTACTGCGTTAATCACCATGTCAGCTAGTGCGATCAGTGCGCCGTCTGACTACAATATTACTCTTTCAAAATCAGCAGAAGCTAGAGTTCAAATTAAGAACGTAGATTCAAAGTCATACGCTGAAAATCAAATTGTTCGAAATAACGCTATTTTTACACCAGAAGCTAACTTAGGCTCAGGTGCATATCGATACTTTGTGCGTTTGATCGAAAATCCAGTAGCGCTTTATCAAGGCGGTATTGCGGGATATAAAGCGACATCAGTTGATAAAGTACAAGGTAAAAATAGAAAGTTAGATGTTACGAGTGCTAATGTAAAATCTTACCGTTCGTTCCTGAATTCACGTCAAGACAGCGTGATCCAGAAAGCCACTGCTGCACTAGGTGAGCTAAATGTAAAGCAAAGAACTACATTAGCGTACAACGGCTTAGTTGTTGAAATGACTCAAGCTCAAGCTGCTAAGTTAGCTAATGTTGCGGGAATTGCTAATATCCAGCGCGAAATTCTACGTAAGCCAATGACTGACTCTGGTCCTGCGATTATCAAGGCCCCAGCAATCTGGAGCGGAGAGGCTACAGGTACTGAAAGTAAAGGCGAAGGAATGATCGTTGGTATCATTGATACCGGTATCAACACTGACCATCCTTCATTTGCCGATGTTGGTGGCGATAAATATGATCACTCAAACCCATGGGGACCAGGCGTTTACTCTGGCGATTGTGCTGGTGATTTCGCGGAGCTTTGTAATGATAAGCTGATTGGTGTTCATAGCTGGCCAGCAGTTACTGATGGCTATTTAGACTATGATATTGATGTCCCGGCTAACGGTGAAGATCATAATGGTCATGGCTCTCATACTGCTGGTACTACAGCGGGTAACGTACTTGTAGGCACCAATGTCCCTGACGTTGATGGCGGTAATACTGGTGTCGTATTTGCTTCAATGTCTGGTGTTGCACCGCATGCGAATATCGTTTCTTACCAAGTATGTTTGCCTGGTGAAGATGATGATGTTGGTTTTGCAGGTTGTTTACCATCGCTAACAGTACTTGCAGTGGAGCACGCAATTGAAAATGGTGTTGACGCGCTAAACTATTCAATTGGTGGTGGTTCAAGTAATCCATGGAACGATGCAGATGCACTAGCATTCCTTTCAGCTCGTAAAGCAGGTATCCATGTTGCCACTTCTGCTGGTAACTCAGGTCCTGGTCCAGAAACAGTGGGTTCACCAGGTGATGCTCCTTGGTTAACGACAGTTGCTGCTTATACTCATGATCGTGACTACTCTGATAAAAATATTGGTGCGTTTACGGGTGGTGATACAGCTGCACCTGGCGAGCTAACTGGTAAGTCTATGACAGGTGCATTCACTGGTGCTCTTGTTTACGCTGGCAATTTTGAAAATAGCAATGACCCAGATGGCGATCCAGCTCAGTGTTTAGAGCCGTTCCCAGCTGATACTTTTGCTGACAATTCAATTGTTGTTTGTGATCGCGGTGCAATTGCTCGTGTAGATAAAGGGCGTAACGTCCTTGCTGGTGGTGCTGACGCGTTAGTGCTAGCGAACCTTCAAGGTGGTGCAGCGAGTGTTGTTGCTGATGCACATGTACTTCCTGCAATCCATATCGATGCTAACAAAGGCGATGAGCTAAAAGCATGGATGGCAAGTGGCGCTGAGCATACTGGTACTATTACAGGTACTGAAGTGATACATGATGAAAAGCTTGCACGTATCGCTGCTAGCTTTACTTCTCGTGGTCCAAACAAATCTGTTCCAAACGTGATTGCTCCTTCAATTGCCGCACCAGGTGTGAGTATTTTTGCTGCTTATGCAAATAACCAGTCTGACGCATTTAAGCAAAACCCAGATCCAAGCGATTATGGTTTTCTAAGCGGCACGTCAATGGCGAGCCCACATATTGCGGGTGCATTGACGCTATTAGCAAGTGTTCACCCTGAGTGGACGCCTGCTGAAGTTCAATCTGCATTGATGATGACTGCAAATCAAGACACACTTAAAGATGATGGTGTTACGCCATCAGACTTCTTTGATATGGGTGCGGGTTATGCAGATTTAGAAGCTGCAGCCAAAGCTGGTCTTGTTATGGACGAAAGCTATGTTGGTTATGTAAAAGCGGACCCTGCTCTAGGTGGTCAGCCTTCAGAAATTAACTTAGTCACAATGGCAAATGCAAAGTGTGTTGGCGAATGTACTTGGACACGTACTGTTAAAGCAACAAAAGATGGTACTTGGACTGCAAGCACAATGGGTGTCACTGATGGCCTAGTTCTTTCAGTAATGCCTGCGTCTTTCGAGTTGAAAGCGGGTGAAACACAAGAGCTAACAGTAAAGGCTGACGTATCTGCAGCAAGTGCTGGCTGGAACTTTGCCAACATCAAGCTTATGGCAGACGGTATGCCTGAAGCGAAATTGCCAGTAGCGGTTAAATCACATGGTGATAACCTTCCTACAAGCCTAGCTATTACAGCAGGTCGTACAGAAGGAAGCATGACTTATTCTGGTTTTGTTTCAAATGATCTAACGAACATTAAAGCGGGTGTTTATGATAAGTCTACTGACTTGATCGCACCTACTACATTGAATGTTGCTGAAGATGGACTTGATTATGTTGGGCTAGCTCTTCCTGATTTAGCTAACGTTATCTTCTCAACTTCTTCTGAGACAGCGCCTGATGTTGATCTTCGTATTCTAGATGCTACGTTTACGAAAATTGGCAGCAGTGCGGGTCCAAACTCAGATGAATCTGTCGCTTTCACTAACCTCCCAGCTGGCGATTACTACATCGTCGTTGATGGCTATAAAGCATCTACACCAGGTGGTTCAGATGACGTAGTCGTCAGTATCACTTCTGTTTTAGCAACTGATGAGTCGCTAAGTGATGATGTATCAGTGTCGGTTGAAGAGTCTGATGGTGAGTTTAGCTTAACATTTGATTGGGATACTGATAAGAACTCTGCAGGTATCTTGATTTTAGAGTCAGGCGCTAGTTCTAATGCGATTCAATTGCCATATAGCATTACTCGTAAGAATGATGTTACCCATATGGCTAATCTGTCTGATGCAATGCCAGCAGGAGTTGCAAGCCGTGTTAGCTTCGATGTTGAACCTAATTTCAGTGACGAAGATAAAGAGTATACATTCTCTGCATTGATGTCAGCAGGCCATAAAGTTGCTAATATTTCAAACGATGGTAAGCAAGAAGGAAATACAATTTCTTGGACTGTTGTTCAAAAGGCAGCTTCTGGCGAAAACATGTCAGTTGGATTTGACTTAATTCCGACGAAAGCGGGTTCTGCTTATGCACTTAAGTTAACCAATAGCTTTGACGGTGATGAAGTTGACGAGCTATTTAAGTTCGGCGTTTCTGAAGTGGCTCCTGTCGCTGTCGCTGATTCACCTAGCTGGGTTGTAGAAGGTATTAGCGTTAATATGAGTGGTTCTGCATCACATGATGGTAATGATGATGAATTGACTTATAAGTGGTTACAAACGGGCGGAGTACCAGTCTTGTTTGATACAGCGGCTGAGTCTTTCATGTTTGAAGCGCCTCAAGTTGGCAACCAAGGTGATACTTTATCGTTTGAGCTAACGGTATCAGACTCAAATGGTAATTCAGACACTGCGACAACAGTTGTATCGGTTACCAAGGCTGAAGAACTTGATAAAGGTGGTTCTTTCGGTTGGTTAGGACTATTGCTTCTACCTGTTGTATGGATTCGACGTAAATTGAAGTCATAAGATTTAAAGGTATTTGAATAAAAGGCTAACGTGAGTTAGCCTTTTTTATTATTCGACTTTTAATTTAAGGCTTTACCGCTCTAACAATTGGGTTTTGTAGGCTTATGAGGGTTTCGGTAGATTGGATTTCATCAATCGATTGAATACGATTAATGAGTACATGCTGCAGGGCATCGATAGATTGGCACATCACTTTGACAAACACGCTGTAATTCCCCGTAGTGTAATACGCTTCAACCACCTCTTCTAGCGCATTTAACTTTGAAATCGCGGCAGGGTAATCACCCGCACTTTTCAAATTAATGCCGATAAAACAACAGACATCATAGCCAAGTGCTTTAGGGTTAACCGTAATTTGCGCTCCGGTGATAATCCCAGCTTGTTTCATCTTTTCGACGCGAACATGGATGGTGCCAGCACTCACACCAAAGCGTTTGGCAAGCTCAGCAAAGGGGGTTCGCGCTTCTTTCATCAGTGCAGAAAGGATCTGGTTGTCGAGTGAATCTCTTTGAAATGAGGTTTCCATAATAAATACGCATATTTTTTAAAGTGAATTAAAACAATTTACGTATTTTTATATTGATAATCTAGTCTTTTAAGTATTTCTCTAAGGATTTACTGTTCTGCTTCCGCCGACATAAAAGGCGTTTCACAACTAAATGTCATTGGCTCTTTCGAGTATGGGTGAGTAATGGTTAGCGATTGGGCGTGCAGTAATAAGCGGGGTGCTAAACGTTTTGCTAAAGGGTCTGCGTAGAAGTTATCACCCAAAATCGGATGACCTAACGCCATCATATGCACTCGCAGCTGATGAGAGCGACCGGTGATGGGGGTGAGCTTTACCAGTGTAGAACGCTTGGCACGACTAATAACCTCATAATGAGTTTGTGATGCTTTGCCAATTTGATGATCAACCTTTTGTTTAGGTCGATTAGGCCAGTCACAAATTAGCGGCAAATTAATGCTGCCAGAGTCTGCTTTTACATGACCTGCGACTCGCGCGTAATAGGTTTTTGCGGTTTCTCTGTCTCTAAATTGTCTTTTTAATTCAGATTCTGCGCTGCGCAGTAGTGCAACAACAATGACGCCAGAGGTGGCCATATCAAGTCTATGAACGATCTTAGCATCTGGGTATTGGGCTAACACACGGCTATAAGTACTATCATGATGTTCAGCCGCGCGACCTGGCACTGATAATAAGCCTGAAGGCTTGTTAACAACCATAATATCTTGGTCTTGGTGCAAGATATCGAGCCAAGGTGATGTGGGCGGAGCGTATACGAAATCAGTCATGATAGAACCTTTTTAAAAATGCGCCGCAAAGATACCTCTTTGGTTGTTCTTCATGCAAGCAGATTCACCCTGAAACATCATAAAGGGGTCAGAATATGCAGATATGTAGGGTATGACTGTGCTTGAGGGGGCGTTAATGTAACAGTACCGATTAACGCCGAAGGAGTATGGTTTAAGAGAACCCATGACCGTTGACGTGCATGATGCAAAAAGTCCATACCACGAAGGCGAGTGAACAATGCACGAGTGCATAGAAAGATTGATCGAGTCGGCCCATACTTCTGGCATCCCAAATAAGTATCAGGTGCAATAATATGACCAGTGGAAATAGGGCTAATAGCGGGTAAAGGCTATAGGTACTGGCATCACCAAATACTAAGCGACTTAATAGTGCCCATACAACCATGGCCCCGGTAATTATCGGAGGTGCAGCAACGCGGTAGTGTTCAGGGTATGGAAACATAAATTGCTATCAATCCTTTAGCAGTGCCTACAGAGGTTTTTGCGCGATTATCTGCGCTTTATAACTTGCGTTGGTTAATTCACCAAGCAGACCCTCAGAGTAATGTAGGCAGCGCCAGTTAGCAAATAAAGCTTTCAATTCACCGTTTTCTAATAAGAAATTTGGATTGCGTGGTCTACCGATGGTGGCTTGTTGGCTAGTAAATGTTTCGTAGATAATGAGGCCACCGGGCTTTATAGCATCCATTATCTGTGAGAAGAGTGGCCGGTGTAAGTAGTTAAAAACCACGATCACATCATAAGTGTTAGCAGGCAGAGTGTGTGCGTCGTCAGCCTCTAGATCCCATTGCAATAACTCGACTTTTGCAGTGTTATCACTCAACTGAAGCCTGTTTAAATCGCGATCTAAATAGGTGACGTGGCAACCTTGCTGCGCAAACCAGTTGCCATTTCGACCGGTGCCACAAGCTAAGTCGAGCACATGGCTACTGGCGACGACAAAGTCTTTTAGTTCAGTAAACTGACTAATTAACGGTGCGGCATTAGCCTTTAACTTCTTTTTTTCCATCTATTCTGCGTCCGTGTACGATTGAAAAGTGTCTGAGGCTTGCGGGCCCGTGAGAGACAATAACCGACAATAACACAACCGTGATCAGCAGTTCAGGTTTATAGGTGGCAAAAGGGATGAATAGGCAGAGCAGCCCTAGTTTAACGACGGTGAGTACACCTTTTAATTGAATGAGCCAGCGCCAGTCACGAACAATTTCCCACAACATCATTGCAGCCCCTGTGCTCATGGCCATAATCCAGTAAACGAGCCATTGATCTTGGGGGACGTGCATCAAAATGCCACCGCCCGCACCCGTGACCCCTAAAATATGGATGGCACGTAATGTGGTTTTGGAAAAACGTTGGACCAAAAACTGTTTCTCTGAGAGTGCTTTTCTAGCCATAATAAATTGCGTGCTCCTTTCTATTTAGGCAAAGCTTATCAGTAATTGCCCTAAAGATAAGCTGAGATTGATCACAGCTTGATTATCGCGATCAATCAGCAAGGCGATCTTATTGCTATCGCTATTTCTAAGTGGCTTGGATATCAGGTTTAAGGCGTAACATTGAACATAATAAATGTGAACTAACGAGCAATACTGCCCTATGTATAGTGATAACGTACTGCTACTTGCTTAAATCTCTACGGATAGCGAATAATTCATTGCTACATCAATCCTAAAGGTTTAACACTGGCGCAGTCCTCTGCCTGTAGTTAAACATGATTAAGCGGGTAAGCGAGCTGTCAGGAGCTCGCTTTTATTTATCAGCCTTTTAAAACACATTTAAGGGCTCGCGCGACAAACTTCCCAATATCACATAAACTTACTCTCCATATTATCTACTTATTTTGGATAAGGTTCTGCAATGAAAATCGGTTTTTTTAGCGCTAAGCATTATGATATGCAGCATTTTGACCGCACCAATAGTGCATTTGGTGCTGATATAGAATATTTTGATTACCGCTTGTGCATGCAAACGGTAAAGCTGGCCGCAGGCTTTGAAGTAATCTGTGCTTTTGTTAATGATTCTCTTTGCGAAGAGGTTTTGGTGGAGCTGGCCAAAGGTGGCACTAAAATTATTGCGATGCGTTGCGCAGGTTTCAACAATGTCGGATTGGAAGCAGCAGAGCGTTTAGGCATGAAAGTGGTCAACGTTCCTGCTTATTCGCCAGAATCAGTCGCCGAGCATACCGTTGCCTTGATGCTGACTTTGAATCGCAAAATTCATAAAGCTTACCAACGTACCCGTGATGCTAACTTCTCACTAGAGGGCTTGGTGGGTTTTAATATGCATGGTCGCACAGTTGGTGTGATTGGTACGGGTAAAATAGGTCTTGCGACGATTAAAGTCCTGCAGGGTTTTGGTTGTAAGGTGATTGCACATGACCCCTATCCGAGCCAGGCAGTGATCGACTTAGGTGTTGAGTATGTCACGCTTGATGAGATGTACCCTATCTGTGATGTGATTAGCTTGCATTGCCCATTGATGGAAGACAACCATCACTTATTGAGTGAAAAAAGTTTTGCTAAAATGAAGCCCGGTGTGATGGTGATAAACACCAGTCGTGGTGGTCTACTCAACGCGCTAGATGCGATGGAAGCCCTTAAAACGGGTCAATTGGGTTCATTAGGACTTGATGTCTACGAGAACGAAAAAGAGTTGTTCTTCGAAGATAAATCAAGCGAGATTATTCAAGATGATGTGTTTAGGCGTTTATCGGCTTGTCACAATGTTATCTTTACAGGGCATCAGGCTTTCTTAACGGAAGAAGCGCTAGGGGCCATTGCTGCCACTACGCTAACCAATGTTAAGCAATTATTAGCAGGTGAGAAGTGCCCTAACGAACTGTTTTAATAGCGAGTCCGTTAAACAAATAGCAGAATTCTCTTTTGTGTTAGTAGCACATAAGTTGATTCTGCTTTTTTGTGGCTAAAAATAGTGAGTTGTTTTAGGCTAAAGGCTGAAATTGCCCAATAGAAAGACATAATACCAATTGCATTAAAAGTTTGATCATTCAGCGGGAATTCAAATGCAATTGGTATAATAGAACAGAGTTTGCTATCACCTAGCAAATTAGCTTCTATGACTGAATCTAAGGAATAAAGCCGATGGTCATCACTCAAGAAACCCATGATATTTCGACTGCTACAGGCACTATGCGCACTTATCTATATCGCCCTGATTGCGAAGGTCAGTTTGCAACGATTATCTTCTACTCTGAAATATTTCAACAAACAGCGCCAATAGCACGTGCTGCAGCCATACTCGCTGGACATGGTTTTGTGGTGTTGGTACCAGAAGTGTTTCATGAACTAAACACGATTGGTACTGTGCTGGCCTACGATGAAGCCGGTAAAGATAAAGGCAACGCCGATAAATTTGCTAAGCCGTTAGAGCAGCACGATAGTGACACAGAAGCCCTAGTTGATTTTGCTCGAAGCTTGAGTTTTTGCAGCAGCCAGGTTGGTAGTATGGGAGTATGCCTTGGCGGACACTTAGCTTATCGCGCTGCGCTTAACCCTGATATTCTTGGCGCTTTCTGCTTATATCCAACCGATATACATTCCAATACATTACCTAGCCAAAAAGGTAACGACTCACTATCGCGTACTGCAGATATTGCGGCAGAATTAGTGATGGTTTTTGGTAAGCAAGATCCGCATGTATCGAGTGAAGGGCGTAAGCTTCTTTACGCTAAGCTTGAGGCGACTGAGCGCAATTTTAGTTGGATAGAGGTCAATGCACAGCACGCCTTTATGCGTGATGAAGGGGAGCGATATGATCCTGCGATTGCATTGCAGATGTACCTTAAAGCCGTGGCATTTTTTCAGCGTACGTTGAAATAGTTT
Source organism: Shewanella gelidimarina (assembly GCF_023283945.1). Taxonomy (GTDB): domain Bacteria; phylum Pseudomonadota; class Gammaproteobacteria; order Enterobacterales; family Shewanellaceae; genus Shewanella; species Shewanella gelidimarina. Next base: position 240,710 of record NZ_JAKIKW010000004.1, read on the forward strand.
TCTACGTTCAGCTTTACTCGTAAAAAGGGCGATCAATGATTGCCCTTCTTATTTGCGACGTCTTTGGGGCAATCATCGCTGAGGTTAGCTTTGTTGGTAAGCGGCTAGCTCTTCTAGGCTCATTCGGGTAATAAAGGCATTATCCAAGTAAAAGTCGACATGCTCATTTTGCTTGATCCCAGACATCACTTGTTGGCTGCCATCTTCATATAACAAGGTCATCAACAGGGTGTTTTCATCTTTGGCTTCCAGTGCTGCGCTAGTGAGCTTTATTTCAGGCAGGGGCGCTTTGGTCAAATCGCTATCTAAATGTTGATTGACCTTAAAAATGGCTTCTACTGGCATATCCACAACTGCTGGCGACTGACCGGTTACTGGGTTAGTGCCGGTCCAGAACTCCACGCTATTAATAATAAATAGATCAGCAGTCGCCGCAATACCGTATATAGGGCTCATTAACACAAATAGACCCGCACGACCGTAGCGGTTATCAACAGCGCTTAAGTTACCCTTGGTGACCATCTGACTTAAGCCCATTTGTCCCATGCATCCACTAAGCTGGCTGGTCAGTATTGCAGTTAATGCAAGCGCGGATATTTTATTTTTCATTTATAAATTCAAGTGATTTAAGCGGGATGCAGATTGTATGTATTAGTTAAAAATGAAATGAGAACCTTGTCACGTTTTAATGTTTGTCATTTATCATCATTGTTGCGAGTGTTATCTGTTTTAGTGGGGGGATAACGGTATTGAGGCGATGCTCGATGACTTGTTAGGTTGTGATTAATTGGTGATGTTCATGTTGGGTTGTTGTTGCTTGTGCGCTAGTGGCCTGCCAGTGGAACATAACGGTTATGGCAGGGCATTCTATTGCCGTTCAGTTTCACGCATAATAGCGGCCTTATTAATGGAGAGCGCATGTCTGATTACCAAGTATTACACCAAACCGAAGATGAGTATGGCCCACTTATTGTTTTAGATGATAAAGAGTCGAGAATTTTGGCCTTTGGTGAAAACGACGAGCAAAGTAAATTACTTAAAGCTGCGCCACATATTCCGCAACATACCTACGTGCAAGCCATGTTATTAGTATTGCTGTATAGCCAACCTAAAAGTGCCATTGTACTCGGACTCGGTGGTGGGGGACTTATCCATGCGTTACGCCATTTTGATGCAGGGATTAAGCTGACCGCTGTTGAGCTTAGGGCTGATGTGATTGACCTAGCTAAGCGCTATTTTCAGTTACCGTTAAGCAAAAAACTGAAAGTGATTAATCAAGATGCGACGCAGTTTTTAGCACTTGGCGATCACAAACGGGTTGATATCATTTTCACTGATATTTATAGCGCTGAAGGGGTCGACGCGGCGCAGGTATCAGAATCATTTATCGCCCAATGTGCAGCGTTGATAAAAGCCGATGGTTACCTAGTGTTGAATTGCTGGAAGGAACATAGCAAGAATCGAGAATTATTGGCTTATCTAGAACGGTATTTTGTTGAGGTAAGAGCTTGTCTTACAGGCAGTGCTAACTGGGTCGTTATTGCAGGGAAAACCAGACGTGACATCAGCTCGAGCGCATTAAAGCATCACGCACAAGCATTATCGAACCAATTGGATTTCCCATTGGCCCGTTCGCTTACCCGCTTTGATTTATGGGAGTAAGCGATTCATAGCCACAGGTCTCTTTAAGGGGGGGCCGAAGCGCCAGTGAGGTTCGACGTTCAATTGACAACCCAATACGTGCTTAGTTAACAGCTTTTGGTTCGCGATTGCTTGGATGTCGCGATATAGGTGCAGCATATAGCGTTGGTGGCTGGCTTCGGTTAGCCAATAAGTGATCACTACAAACGGGTGACCCTTTTAGCTTGAACGTAATAGCACCCATTGTCACCGCTGTCCTTCACTAAAGGTTGATTTCAACGCTGGCTTAACGTGGCAGTTAATGTCTTTAACTATCATTGGTAAACCTTCCTCGTTTATCTCGCTGAGGTTCATCCCCGGGCTGAGTGACAAAGCCCCGTCATCTCGCGTCTTATCGTCATCGGCGACTATTGCCATATAAAAACACCTAATGCATGGCTGCATCGAACGCTATCAAAAATAGCGTAGATCGATGACCTTTACATTCGAGCTCAGCACTTACACTCCTATTCGGTAAAATAGATTAAGATAATAGATTTTATCCGTTATCTTAATTTTCGCCACTCCGCTATTATTCTCACATCGAAAACGAACTGACTTACAGATACTCATCATCACTCATCTCAGTTTGTTGAATTAAATAGAAATATCCCATTTATTTTTAAATTATTAGACCGGAGCTTTACATGACTCAATCAATTATCAACTCAACTATTAAGCCATTCTCTGCAACTGCTTTCCATAAAGGTGATTTTCACTCAGTGACAGAGCAAGACCTATTAGGTAAGTGGTCAGTTGTTTTCTTCTACCCTGCTGATTTCACTTTTGTTTGCCCAACTGAACTAGGCGACATGGCTGACCATTACGAGAAGCTGCAAGGTATGGGCGTTGAAGTTTACTCAGTGTCGACTGATACACACTTCACTCATAAAGCATGGCATTCAAGTTCTGACACTATCAATAAAATCCAGTACCCAATGATTGGTGACCCAACTGGCGCAATTACACGTAATTTTGGTGTGATGATTGAAGAAGACGGCTTAGCACTTCGTGGCACTTTCGTTATCAACCCAGAAGGTGAAATCAAAGTTGCTGAAGTACATGACCTAGGTATTGGTCGTAGTGCAGTTGAACTAGTACGTAAAATCCAAGCTGCTCAGTATGTTGCAACTCACGACGGTGAAGTTTGTCCAGCAGCATGGCAGCCAGGTGAAGCGACACTAGCACCGTCAATTGACCTTGTTGGTAAAATCTAACTCGCAGCATTAACGTTAAAATCCAGATAACAGCTTGTTTATCATTATCAAGACTCAAGCTGGTTATCTAGATAAATTGGTCAGCTTTGGCTCCCCTGAAACCTTCGCTGACCTCTTTTTTGCACATCAAACCTATTACCTTTTTATTTTCAACATCACCTTTTTATTTTTAGTTCGAAATCTATCTGTCCAAGTAACAGAGCATTTCGACGATGTGTCACGCTTTCAGAATTAGGAGTCATCATGTTAGATGCAAATGTAAAGAATCAACTGAATACCTACCTGCAGAACCTCAAACACCCAGTTGAGCTTGTTGTGTCTATTGATGACACTGCTAAGGCGCAGGAGCTTAAATCGCTTGCCGCCGATATTGATAGCTTGTCACCGTTGATATCAGTCGTGGAGAAGGTCGGAAAACGCACTCCTTCTATGTCAGTCATTAACCCGCAACTCGCGAGTCAAATTACTTTCGCAGGCTTACCAATGGGGCATGAATTTACATCCCTAGTATTAGCCTTGTTACACAGTGGTGGTCACCCAATCAAACTTGAGCAAGATGTGATTGAGCAAATTCGTCAGTTACCGGGTGAGTATCACTTCGAGACTTACGTGTCGCTGAGTTGCCAAACTTGTCCTGAAGTGGTGCAAGCGTTGAATATGATGGCGGCGATTAACCCTAAAATAACTAACGTAATGATAGATGGTTCGTTATTCCAAGACGAAGTAAACGAACGCAATGTTATGGCAGTGCCTTCGGTGTACTTAAATGGCGATCAGTTCTCAATGGGGGCCATTAGTACCGTTGAAATTCTCAATAAACTGGATGTTAATGCCGCGGGTAGAAAAGCTGAGCAACTTAATGAAAAAGAGCCATTCGACGTCCTAATCGTTGGCGGTGGACCTGCTGGCGCATCGGCTGCCATTTACGCTGCGCGTAAAGGCCTACGGACGGGGATTGTTGCTGATAAATTTGGTGGTCAAGTCGCTGAAACTGTCGGTATTGAAAACTTTATCTCAGTCAAAGCGACTGAAGGTCCAAAGCTGGTGGCTAATCTTGAAGCTCACGTGCATGAATATGATGTTGATATTATGGATAACCAACGCGCATTAAGCCTAAAGTCCGGTGAACTATTTCAGCTAACGCTTGAAAGTGGTGCGGTGCTACGCAGCAAAACGATACTGCTAGCAACAGGTGCCCGCTGGCGTGAAATGAACGTGCCCGGCGAGAAAGAGTATCGTGGCAGCGGCGTTGCTTATTGCCCACATTGTGATGGACCACTGTTTAAAGGTAAACGTGTGGCGGTTATTGGTGGTGGCAACTCTGGTATCGAAGCTGCGATTGATTTAGCCAATATTGTAGAACACGTAACAGTACTTGAGTTTGATAACACACTGCGCGCCGATGATGTATTGCAACGTAAAGCAAGCTCAATGGGCAACATTAAAATCATCACTCAAGCAATGACAACGGAAGTGACCGGTGATGGAAAGAAAGTGAACGGCCTAAACTACACCAATAGAGCGACGGGAGAGACTCATCATGTCGAACTGGATGGCATATTTGTTCAAATCGGTTTGGTGCCTAACTCTGAGTGGCTTAAAGAAACCATCGACATGACGGCGCGCGGCGAAATCCTTGTTGATGCTAAAGGAGAAACCTCTGTTGCGGGTGTATTTGCCGCCGGTGATGTGACAAACTCCGCTTATAAGCAGATCATTATTGCGATGGGCAGTGGTGCTACGGCGTCATTAGGGGCGTTTGATTACCTTATTCGCCTTGATGTCGATGAATCTATCGCGGCATAATGACTGCTAGAACAATTATAAAGCCAGACTCTACTGGCTTTTTTTATTGAAAAATTCGACTAACATTGATGGGCAAGTGCCTAATTGGTGGATCATTATTCTAAACAGCAATCGATATAAACATCAGCTCAAAATCGAAACTCAAAATATTCTTCAACGAGGAATTTTTTGGGCGATGTATATAACGTTGTTTTTAGTGGTAGTGGTGATACTAAACATCTACTTTTTCGCTCATGGCCTCTACGACATCAAAGATATCTTGCCTGAGATCGCACCCGTTACGGTATTGGTGGTGGTTGGTTTTTTTGTCATTAAATTGTTGGCTTTGAATGGAGTGACGAGTCAGCAGAGTCATACCTTTCTGATATTGTTAGTGTTGGCTTGGTGTTATTTGCTCTATGGCTTAGTCCAATTATCCAGTGACCCATTGCCGGGTATTGAGTCGCTCGCCGACATTCTCGCGTTGGTATTTGTGTTTGCTTTATTCCCCAACCGTAAGGTGATGTTGTTAGCAATCTTACCTTTTCTGCTGTTTTCCTGTGTTTATCGATTATATGAGTATCCTGACGCGCCGGTATTTCCACTGACCAAATTTGTCTGTGTACTGGCTATTATCATGTCAGGGCAAAAGATCATTTCTGGATGGTTCGTTAAGGCCGTTATTCGAGATTTTGAAAAGCAAAAGTTAGTAAAACAATTTAAACGGTTAGCGCTAATAGATGGCCTGACGAATATCAGTAATCGTCGTCATTTTGATGAAATATTGGCGCAAGAGATCCGTGCATCTGAGCGTAATAACCATGCATTAGCGATTATCTTGCTCGATATTGATTTCTTTAAACGTCTAAATGACACGTTGGGACACCAAGCGGGTGACGAACAGTTAGTTAAGGTCGCTGAGATTATCAGCGCGGCGGTTAGCCGCCCTCGAGATCTCGTTGCACGCTATGGGGGTGAGGAGTTTGTTATTGCCTTGCCCAATACGGATCTGCTCGGTGCCATCCATGTGGCTGATAAGGTCAAAAGTTTGCTAGCAGAAGCCGAATTAATCCACCCCTGTTCTGATGTCTCAGAATGGGTCACATTATCGCAAGGTATTGCTCAGTGGGAGGACGGGATGAGTAAAGACAATCTTGTTAAAATGGCTGATCGCATGTTGTATCGCGCTAAATCAGCCGGTAGAAATACGGTCTGTAGCGATGAGCAGAGCACTAACCTTTAGCACCCTTCATTCATTCTAGGCTTTAGTGCTAATAATATGGCCTGCATTTCCAACAGGGGCTGGCGCCGTTTGTGGCAAAGCAGACTCTATCAATTTAAGCGCAATATCCCCCTCAATTTTTTGCTGCTCTTTTGACATCTGAGCAACTTTTAAACCTACACCGCCATGACTCATATTAGGCTCAAGGTTGGGGGTTGATAATGAAATACTCATAGTGGACTCGTGATAAAGGGATTTAATGTTATATCGGCGCTACACACTATCGCTTAAGTGTTTCCTTGTTACAGTATGTAACGCCGTATTAAATCCTATTTAGCCGAGCTTATTTTGTTTTTTTTCTCAATCGCTTTGCGAGTAAAAGTGATGATAAAGGTGATAACAATAGAGCTTAAGATAAGCCCAATCGCCAACATCACATTCTGTAAAGCCGTGGGATCAATTGCCAACATCCCTCCTAGACCCACCATCATAATGCCGGACATTAATTTTAGGGTCTGTCCCTCTTTTTCAGTGAGCTTACGCTTTCCTAAAGAGACACTAAAAGCGATGACGATAATGGCCAGTGGGATCACATAAACAATGTTGTAAAACGCAAGGTACATATAGCGTTCCATTGTCGGAAGATCGTGCATTGAAAGCACACTGGTATAGATCATTGGAAAGCCAGCGGTACACAGTAATTCATAAGCGTTAGCAAGAATAGACAGCACTACGGTACCGGCAATCATTGCGGTCATGCTGCTCGCACTGGTGAGTTTCCCCATGCGCTTGATAAGGCCGGTTCTATTTTCGGCAGACATCGATAAGGTGACTTCTCCTTTAGTAAAGAAGTAGTCCTTTATATTCACCGCTCCCGCGACAAGGGCGAGCATACCTGCACCGAGAATAATCCAGCCACCGTCGCTTCCCGCGCCGAGGAGTTGGAATATATTGAGCCATGCACTCATGAAAATGAAATAGATAAAACCGGAAAAGAATACAAAAATCCCTCCCACAATCAGCATTCTGGCGCGACTCTTTGCATTAACCATGATGGATAAAAGAAACAGTAATACGAAGAATGCGCATGGATTAAATGCATCAACACCCGCGAGCACCACCGTCAGCAGTGGTAACGACATCTGTTCAGGGTGAACGACTCCGATAAGTGGTAACTCAACCGGCTGCACATCTGATGTGCTAATTTCGCTAGTGCTATCAAGCCCTAGATCACAAGTGCCAGCGCTGGCAGATTCACTGCAGGTTTCAAAGAAAGCCCCTGAGCTGGCCGGTGTGTCAGCCGTATGTGTATTGGCGGTTTCTGCAGTAAGTTTACCCCCAAGTGAAATGTAATATGATTTTAAGCGATCAACTAAAAATTCTCCGGTGACGGCTTGGCTGCTGTAACCGATGACCGCTTTTTTACCACTGGCAAAGTAAGGCACGGAGCGAGCTTCTGTGCCGGTTTGTTTAGCAATGTCTTGCCAAATCGTCATCGTCTCTGGATCTGAAATCAGATGAGCTTCAAGTTCTATCCAGGGGTAGCGTTCAGGCAGACTATCAATAAAGGGATGTGCTTCTTTACAGTGTGGGCAGGTTTGTGACCAGAAAAAATACAGCTTAACTTTTAGTTCTCCTGCATCATTCGTGTAATGCCAAACCGTGGGTTGCTCTGATGCCGACGCAGCAAAGGTGGGGAGTGCGAAGCTCGACAATAGCAGTGTTACTAAGAGTAAAATGTATTTGGCCATAGGAACTCCAAATGGGCAGAAGAAGCATGATTGAATCGATTAGTATTAGATACTTTACTGAATTGAGGTCTAATTGATAAATTAATGTGTCAAATTTGTGGGCGCATTCTCGAATAAATTACTTTTGGGAACAACCACCAATTTTTAATAATATTTTGAAACTTTTAACTGATTTTATAATCAGTTAGTTAAGGTTGGAATAAATAAGAGGCCTATAATGGGACAGTTTTAGTGTTAACAACATGTTTAGGTCGTTTGGACGGTAGCTATTGCTTCGTCGAAGGGCTAATTCTCAAGCTTGTTAACTCGATGATGATTTAAGCCCATTTCAGCTAGCTTTATCGAATATTTTGGCTTATTGAATACTAGGAGTGACTTCACTGAATTTTGCTATGCGAAGGTTGATGTCATTGACTTGTGTGTCACACCAGATAATGGCAACCGAACGCTCGGGTTCACTGCTGGCGGTTAAAATACGGCTAATAATCGGCGCTGGATAAGCAGCATTATTCAAGTAAGTTCTAATCCGAACAACCCTTCTGTTCGCCAGCCACTTATTGTAGTGTTTGACGTCTTCGTTACGTTGCACTTTGTTCAATTTAAACTCTAACAGCAGATAACCCGATTGGGACTGATAGTGGGCCATTATGTCGTCAAGTTGAACGCTATATTCAGTGCTGAAGTAAGAGCTGTTTTTCGCATAGGGGATATCGGTAATATGTATTTTTTCGACGCATTGTGCCATCACATTGGCAGCAGTTAAATTGGCGATGATAAAGCCGATTATGACTATAAACTTCATTTTTTAGCATTCCTTTGTAAAATATAAGTCTTTAAAAATCAGCTTAAGCAGCATCTTCCTTGATTTTATGCAGAGGAATTTATGTTATTGCGGTATTAAATGCAATGCACTTTAATCGTTCAGTTACGACTAAAGCACGGTCAAAAACGGATTAAAATAGGGTGCCATAAAATTGGGGCCCCAGAAATACTCACTTTCCTTGATAGTAACCCCATTAAATGACAAAAAATTGACTGTATTCTAGCCAGATGAATTATTTTAATACTTGTTGATTCACGGTTAATTTAACATCAATATTATTGCGAATAGCATTCGAATAAGGGCAAACCTGGTGCGCGATACGCACCAATTCCATCGCCGACTCTTGTTCAAGGTCGAGTTCAATCATCAGCGCTGCAGTCAGTGCAAATCCGCCAGACTCATTAGCACCAATCCCTATGGTTGCACTAACGGGGGCAGCATTGATGGCTATTTTTTGCTCTCGTGCAACGTGTAATATGGCGTTGGAGAAACATGCCGCATAACCGGCTGCAAAAAGCTGTTCTGGATTAGTCGCATTGCCCGCACCGCCCATCTCTTTTGGGTAGCTAAGATTGACATTAAGTAGACCGTCTTCTGTTTTAGCGACACCGTTACGTCCAGCTGTTGCGTTTGCAGTTGTTTGATAAATTGTTTTCATGGTAAATCCTTTGTCATTTAAGTTGCGTGCAATTCAATTGCTAGCAAGTTTATATCGATTTTTATGTTCAACGCAAGTATATTGTGCACAATTAAGTTTTAAAGGGTTCAAATAAATGTCAATTGATCAAACACGTGATCCGCTATGTCTTGATAATCAAGTGTGTTTTTCGTTGTACAGTGCAACAAATGCGATGGTGAGGGCTTACCGACCTTTACTGGAAAAGTTAGATCTTACCTATCCACAATATTTAGTCATGATGGTGCTATGGGAAAGTGATGGCATTAGCGTGAAGGAACTGGGTAACGCGCTGCACCTAGACTCAGGCACGTTAACACCGCTGCTTAAGCGCTTGGAAACCAAAGGTATGGTGCTTAGAGGACGTAGTGAACTCGACGAAAGAGTGCGGGTGCTGCATATCACCGATGCGGCGAAAACGCTAAAGCTCGCAGCTGAAAAGGTGCCAGAGCAGATGATGTGCCAGTTAAGAACGTCGGTTGAAAAGTTAAGCCAGTTAAAATTACTTTGTGATGATATCTACACCGAACTTAGCCATTCAAAGGGGTAAAGGTGAGTCCCTGTGCCGTTTGAGATGAATGGTAATGCGGTTAATAGTTGTGACTGGTGGCAATTCAGATAATACTTAATAAAGACGAATAGACGAATAGACGAATAGACGAATAGACGAATAGACGAATAGACGAAAAGACGAAAAGACGAATAGACGAATAGACGAATAGACGCATGGAGGTGAAATGTCAGCAGTTGATCTAGTTATTGTTGGTGGTGGTATTAATGGTGCTGGCATCGCTCAGTGCGCCGCTGCAGCAGGATACAGTGTCACGTTATTGGAAAAGGGCGTGATTGCCGGTCAAACCTCAGCTAACTCCAGCAAACTTATTCATGGTGGCTTACGTTATTTAGAGACTGGCCAGTTAGCTTTAGTGAGGCAATCTCTTGCAGAGCGTCGTGCACTGTTAAAACTCGCACCCTCTTTAGTCAATCCTATCCCGTTTTATATCCCCGTTTATGAAGATAGTCGCAGAAGCTCTATGGCGATAAGAGCGGGGCTAAGCTTATATTCTATGTTGAGTAATTTTGATTCTCTAGGCCAATTTAAGTCTATTCCCTCAGTGCATTGGGCAAAAATAAAGGGGCTTAAACTTGTCGGGCTTAAAGCGCTTTACCAGTATTGGGACGCGCAAACAGACGATAAACGACTCACCGAATCTGTGGTGAAAAATGCGCGTAGTATGGGCGCATATGTACTTGAACATGCTAAATGCACCCAAATAGATCACCAGAAAAGGCATTGTGTTGTGCGTTATGAATGCCAAGGACAACAACATGAAGTCGAAGCGCTTGCGGTGGTGAATGCCGCTGGCCCTTGGGTTAATGATGTACTCAATTGCGTGACGCCTGTTGTATCGCCAGTGCCTATTGAATGGGTGCAAGGTAGCCATTTATTACTGGATATAGCGGCAAACGATGGCATTTTGTATCTTGAGTCTTGTTTCGATAAACGGGTTGTTTTTGTGATGCCATGGAATGGAAAAACACTGATTGGCACCACCGAAGTCGTGCTTGATGAAATGACGGGGCGCCCAACGCCTACTGAATCTGAAGTTGATTATTTACTGGGTATTTATGGCCATTATTTTCCATCAATGGGGGATATCGACAGTTTGAAATCTCGTATTCTGGATACCTTCTGTGGAGTGCGAGTGCTGCCAAAGCAGCAAGGGAATGCGTTTGATCGCCCCCGTGACACTTTGCAGCAAACCAGCTCATCCCATCCGCATCTACTCACACTCTATGGTGGCAAACTGACGACTTATCGAACCACAGCGGTCGAAGTGCTGGGTTGGCTTGAGTCGCATATTGGCAGCCGTAATGCATTGGCAGATTTCAATCAATTGCAACTGGATTAAGCCCATTAAAGTTTATCGCTAAAATTAATTTAGCTTTGTGCTGGGCGCTTCATTAAACTGTCATCTTTATGTCATATTCTTTGGCCGTTTTCACTTTGGAAGTTGACCATGCTACAGATATTTATTCGATTTTTTTCTCTTGGTTTAATCTCGTTTGGCGGGCCCGCGGCTCATATAGGGTATTTTAGACAGACATTTGTGCAGGAGCTGCAATGGCTTGATGATAAGCACTATGCCAGTCTGGTGGCGCTAAGCCAGTTTATGCCTGGCCCAGGTTCGAGCCAGGTTGGTTTTGCGATTGGTTATCATAGAGGTGGCTTATTAGGCGGCCTTGCTGCTTTTTTAGGTTTCACGCTGCCGTCGTTTATTTTACTTTTCTTATTAGCGGTAACCAGCAGTCAATGGCTGGACTATTCAATGGCTCAAGGCGTGATACATGGCCTTAAGTTGTTGGCCGTGGTGGTAGTGGCTGACGCCATCTTGATTATGTTTAAGCAATTTTGCCAACGTAAACAAGCGAAGTTATTGATGGTATTTAGTTGTGTGGTGATTTTGCTGCAACCTGCAATGCTCATTCAATTTTCACTATTGGTAATAGCAGCCATTGTTGGCCGCTATTACCTCTCAGCGACTGACGACAGCGATACACATTCTCCAGCTCAAGAACCTGTGCAGCTGAATTTCTTTTGGTTGAGTCTTTTTGCGGGTTTGCTGATCGCATCTTTAGTGGCAATAGGCCTGTCTACGCAAGCGGGAATTAGCAATCTTACCGAGTTATTCAGTCAGTTTTATCAAGTGGGTAGCATGGTGTTTGGTGGCGGGCATGTGGTACTGCCTTTACTGCAATCGAGTATTGGCGACACCATCAATAACGATCAGTTTCTAACGGGTTATGCCTTGGCACAGGCCGTTCCTGGACCTATGTTTGCGTTGGCGGCTTTTCTCGGTGCTGAAATTTGGGTGTCGCAACCGTTAGTGGGGGCACTGGTGGCGACTTTAGCCATTTTCCTCCCCGGCTTTTTACTTATGTTAGTCGCGCTTAAAAGCTGGCATGCGATTAGTAGTCGACCTAAGGTGACGGGTGCAATCGCGGGGGTTAATGCGTGTGTGGTGGGGTTCTTGTTAGCGGCGCTCTATAACCCTATCTTTAGCAGTGCTGTGCTGTCGCCATTAGATATGGCACTGGTGGTATTAGGTTTTGGTCTGTTTAAAATATTCAAGCCGAATATCTTTATTCTGGTGGCCGGTTTTGCCATTTCTGGTGGTTTAATTTCTGCAGTCATCGCTTAATAATAACGTAAGTGTTCATCGCGCTGACTAAAAAGCCGCAGATATTCTCTGCGGCTTTTTGATATCAGTAATCTCTCAGTGGCGATATCAGCCCCTAGGCAGGTTCGACTACCATCACCTTTTCAACTTTTACTGCGCACACCTTTAATTCTGGGATTTTAGCCACGGGATCTAAGGCATTAATCGTGAGTTTATTGGCTGCGGACTCTGCGAAATGAAATGGCAAGAAGATAACACCCGCTTGCGCACGTTTAGTCACAAACGCATCTATCTCAATCTCACCACGTCGGGTCGATAATTTAAGTCTGTCGCCGTTGTGTATTTGCAATTGCTCAGCGTCAAATACCGAGATCATCACCCTGGGCTTGCCAAGCTCGTTAAGCCCTGGGGTTTTACGGGTGAGTGTGCCGGTATGGAACTGCTCGAGTAAGCGTCCTGTAGACAGTATTAGTGGGTATTCAGCGCACGGCATTTCAGCCGGGAGTCTATATTGCACCGGGCGCATCTGGCCTTTGCCATGGGTAAACTGCTTGCTATGCAGTATTGGTGTGCCCGGGTGACCTTCAGCTGGACAGGGCCACTGTAACCCTTGGCGACCATTAGCCGTTTCACTGTCGATCATTTTCCAGGTAATACCACGATACTGCGGCGTGACTTCGGTTATCTCATGCCAAATCTGTCTCTCTGATTGATAATGCCAGTCTTCACCCATTTGTTTGGCAATAAGTTGAATTATCTCCCAGTCGTTCTTGGCCTCTCCTGGAGGAGTCACCGCAGGGAGTAGCTGCTGCACTCGGCGTTCAGTATTGGTAAAGTGTCCCAGCTTTTCCGCAAATGCAGCGGCAGGCAATACCACATCAGCAAGCTCGGCAGTTTCGGTTAAGAAGATATCTTGTACCACGATGAACTCAGAGGCCTTTAAACCAGCAAGTACATGCTTTTGGTCTGGGTCACTCAGTACTGGGTTTTCACCCATGACATATAGGGCTTTGAGTGAACCATGGGTCAGACCCTGCATCATCTCGGTGGCCGACACACCTATCTCTGATGGCAGATCGTCTTTGCCCCAGGCTTTTCTAAAGCGCATTTGGACTAACGGGTCATCCAGTTTTTGATAACCACTAAAGTAATTAGGCAACGCGCCCATATCGCAAGCGCCCTGTACATTACTTTGGCCACGCAGAGGGTTGATACCAGCGCCTTTCATACCGATATTGCCGCACAGTAGCTGTAAGTTAGAGATCGCTGTGACATTGTCATGGCCAGAAGTATGCTGGGTAATCCCCATCGCATAGTAAATGGCGGTTTTTTTCGCGGTGCCAATGAGACGAGCCATCTCAACGATATCGTCTGCTTCTACTCCGGTGATTATCGCGGTATTTTCTGGGCTGTAGTCATCGCTCATCACTTCATCAAAAAGATCGCTAAAGCCATCGACACGCTGTTGGATATAGTCTAAATCATGCCAATCATTCTTGATGATCTGCTGCATAATCGCATTCAGCAGCATCACATCTGTGCCTGGCTTTTGCGCGACATAAAGCTGGGCTTTATCGGCGATAGAGACTCTCTTAGGGTCGGCAACGATTAAGCGTGCGCCATGATCCTTTATTGCCAGTTTAATATGTGAAGCAATAATGGGATGGGCACTTTCGGTGTCAGATCCAATGATAAATATTAGATCCGAGTCTTTAATGCTGGGAATGTCATTGGTCATGGCACCGCTGCCTATGCTCTCGCGGAGCGCCGTAACCGTTGATGCATGGCAAAGTCGAGCGCAGTGATCGATATTATTGTTACCAATAACGCTGCGAAACAGCTTCTGGAATAGAAAATTGTCTTCGTTGGTGGCCTTAGCCGATGACAAACCTGCTATGGATTTTGCCCCATACACGGCTTTAATCTTGCTAAATTGATTACCAATATGGGTAATAGCCTCTTGCCAGCTGGCTGGCGTTAGCACACCATTTTTACGAATAAGTGGCGTTGTTAGGCGCTTGTCACTGTTGACAAAGTCAAAACCAAAACGGCCCTTAACGCAAAGCATACCTGCGTTGACGGGGGAATTTTTATCGCCGTTAATATGGCGAATTTGATTCTTTTGTTTATCAACGTGCATCTCAACACGGCAACCAATGCCGCAGTAGGTGCAAATGGTGGATACCGTTTCCAATGGTTGCTTAAGCTCAGCGGTTAAGCCCTGCGTCTTATCGCGAGAATCGACCAGAGCCCCCGTTGGGCAAACTTGCACACAGTTTCCACATTGTACGCAATCACTGTCATTCATGGTGGCGCTAAAGCCCACTCTCGGAGCATTGCGCTGGGCTGCGTCAACAGAAGAGGGGAGCGCGTGGTAATGGTCTTTTTCAAAGCAGATAGCATTGTGACCACTGGCTCCTTTACAGGTTTCCACACAGGCGCCGCAGCTAATACAGCGGTTGGCATCGAAAGTGATAAAGGGGGCGCTGGTGTCGACGCTAAAATGCTGTGCCTTGCTGATATCAAGTTCTGCCGCTTTGACTTTATACTCGGTGGCGTAATCTCGTAGTTTACAGTCGGTGTTGACCTGACAAGCACACTCGAGGCAACGAGCCGCCTCTTTCATCGCTTCATCGGGAGCAAAACCGAGTTCTACTTCGCTGAAATTAAGCGCGCGTTGTAGCTTTGCCAACTCTGGCATTTTACTGCGTAATTGCTGCTCGGTATCGGGGTAAAGTGCATCGGTGCCAAGCGTGGCTAATTGGTTCGTTTTGGCGGCTTTAGTGGAGTTGAATAGCTGTTTATCAAGCTCACAGGTCAGCCCTTGTGTTAGCAGTTTTTCAATGGCATCGGCGGCTTTTCTGCCATCGGCAACCGCAGCAACGGCAGTGGCAGGTCCTGTTCGAGAGTCACCAATGACAAACAGTTTATCGAGTCCAGCGGAAAGCCCCGCAGACATCGTATGTTCACAGCCTTCAAATGTATTCCATCGAGTCAGCGCCACTTCGCCAGTCGCCAATTTGCTCTCTGGGTGATCTAAAAAACTCATGTCTGGTGTTTGCGAAACCGCAGGGATCACGGTATCAAAGGCTTCAACAAAGGTCTCACCTGTGGGTTTTGGCGAGCGACGACCCGAAGCATCGGCATCACCGAGTGCCATTATTTCGAATGTGACCTGATTAACCCGGCCAGCATCATCGCTATGGTTTTCAATTGGATTAGTTAAGAAATGGAACTTAATGCCTTCTTGTTCAGCTTCATGAATTTCATAAGGCTCAGCTGGCATCTCATCGCGAGTACGACGATAGATTAAGGTCACATCGGCGCCATCACGTTTTGCCGTGCGAGCGCAATCGATGGCGGTATTACCGCCGCCAATAACCGCCACTTTCAGGCCTGTTTGGTAGGTCTTTTCAGTGCAATAATCTTTAAGGTAGTCAACGCCTAAATAACAACCATCGAGTTCGATGCCAGGGTAGTTCATTGGCACGGCTTTTTGCGCACCAATGGCCAGACAGACAGCATCAAAATCGGCCAGTAAACCGTTTAAATGAATATCTCGACCCAGGCGAACATTCGTCTGAATATCCAGACCATTTTTGCATAGCAGATCAATCTCTTTATCAAGAATAGCTTTAGGTAAACGATACTCTGGAATACCGTATCTTAACCAACCGCCAGCTTGCGGCATAGACTCAAAGACCGTGACATCATGGCCATTATTCGACAAGTAATAGCCTGCTGAGATCCCCGCCGGCCCACTGCCTATAATGGCGACCTTTTTGTCGGTGGCCGGCTTTTTAGGGGGAACGTAAGGGGCATCACCTTCAAGGTCCAGATCCGCAGCATGACGTTTTAGCTGGCGAATAGCCACGGGTTCGTCAACCAGGCCTCGTCGACATTCTGTTTCGCAAAAAGCGGGGCAGACACGACCAATCGACAACGGAAGTGGCAGCGTTTGCTTAATCACTTTAACCGCTTCGCGGTGGTCGCCTTGTGCTATGTGGTGCAGGTAAGATTGTACATCGACCCCCGCAGGACAAGCGGTTTGGCATGGTGCTTCGCAGTCGGCAAAGTGGTCAGATAATATGGTGTGTAACGCGGCTTTACGCTGTTTACTGAGTGCGGCTGATTGAGTGATAACGTCAATATATTGTGAGTCAATATCAGCGACTTTGGTTTCACAGGCGCGAACGGTGTTGAGCTTGCCATCTGCATTTTTAAGTTCAACATGGCAGAGATTACAGTGCTGCTTAGTGTTGGTGACCAATGAGCTTGCAGGGCTTTTACACAAATTGGGGATCGCGATATTAGCGTTAAGCGCTACATCGAGTAGGGTATCTTGTTGATTGGCAGTAAGGGTGATGCCATCAATACGTATTTGTTTCATCGCAAGGGCCTTTTAGTTATTGAGGTTCACAGCTTTCGACATTTTATTGAGACGCTAGGTCTCGATTGTCAAAGTGCGCGCTCTGAGTATGGACTCGACGATACTTGATGCTTTTGAGTATACCCTCGCACTTTTTTTACGCAGAAATTGGCGCTTATTTTTCTGCTGTATTTGCTAGTGGATTCACAAAGGCTGATGGAAATGTGCACTGACTTGTGAGTGTGGGTTTGTAAGTGTGCGCTAGGTAGTGTTTGTATTGGTGGTGTCGTTGTTTGTCCATTCATAGCTTCTATGGGTGGACTTGCAGCGAGTCTCAGCTGTGTCTGCATATGCGTCTGCCGCAGGTCATTGGAAGCACAAATGCATCAAGCTGCGCTTGACCAAAGTCGTGGCGCTTCGCCCACACCAGAGTCAAGGGGCAAAGCGCTTGCGCCCCTTGACAATCCCTCAGCGCCCCAGACGAAGTTACATGCGTTAAGTACGGGCCTCATACTCCAATAAAAATCGCCTAACGGCTCAGATGGTACATCCATGTACCCCCGAGCCTGGCCCATCATCCTTGATGGTTCTACGGCATTTTTATCTACGCACTTCGGCAACTCCGATGGGGAATGGGTGTTATTCGTTAGCGAGGAGTACGTACTTAGATCTATGCTTTCAAATTTGAAAACTCAAATGCTAAACGATTGTGCTTTTCCAACCCAGTGCAGATGCAGATGCAGCTGAGGCCTTCGGTTTCAGGGATGAAACCGCGGAGCGGCCATGGACGGCGAAAAGCGAGCCTCAGTGGCGTCTGCACATGCGCCGACCGCTGGTCATTGGAACCGCCTTTGCCTGAAGGTAACGCACTTTTGTCCCAAAGTTTGTTAGCTGCGCATTAGCCTTTTGAGCTAATGAAGCAGTGCTTGCTCAACGCAGTGGTGCTTCACCAATTATAATAAAGACTCGAACAAGAAGGCTGTTCTTGTCTTCCTTAGCGGGTCATCTTTTTCACAAATACCACCACGAATAACGCGATAGTGAAGCTGCCAGTAAAGGCTTCGAATGCGGCAATGGCTCTAGAAATACCAATTGGGGTAAAGTCGCCATAACCGAGTGTGGTAAAGGTCACTACCGAGTAATATATGCAGTTAAGAAAAATAATTAAGTTACTGTAAAAACTATTATTTAAATTAAACTGATGTATCTCGCCATCGAAGTTTAGACCTGTGAAAAAATACAGGATCGCGCTGAAAAGGATCAGCGCAAGTGAGAAGCCAATGACTCTCAATGGTGCTTCGCCATAGCCACAAAATAGGTCAATTGCTTTTGATAGAAAGCGTTTAAGGCAGTGTTTAGGCATTTGGTGGCGACGCATGGTGAGTTCTTTACGAATGTATTTGCCAGACATGGCGAACAGGCCTTCACGTTCAGCGGCTTTTCGTAGATCGCGGTAGATCTCTTCAGCTTGTTGAAAGTAGTCCAATGCTTGCTCTTTATGACCACTTTGCTCCGCCACACGAGCCAGCTGTTCTTGGCGTAATACTTTGCCTGCTTGCATGTTTTCTATCTTAGAACCAACCCATTTGATGCCGAGTAAATTACAGCCACTAAGATTAGCGCAATGCAGATTGGCTTCCCGCAGGTCTGCTTTCATCAAGCTGGCATTACTGAAGTTAATGTTGAACAGGTGCCCACCGCTTAAATCGGCGCGATAGAGTTCGGCGTTACTAAGGTCATAGCCGATTTTTTGATGGTGACGTACCAAGTCGATTCCGGCGAGTTTAGCGTGGTTGAGACTGATCCCCCTGAGCTGACCACCGCGGTTTGCATACTGTTCAAGCTGTTGAATATCTTCAGGCCTATTCTTAATAAATTTAGGGTCATGCCAATAGCATAACCCCGACTCTCCGGCAGGTTCATGGCAAATATGGGTGTTGTCTTCATGATAGCGACATGTCAGACCTTGTTCATGTGATGGCTGGTTCAATGGCATAATCGCTTCAATATTTAACGGTATTTTTATTATAGTAATGGAGTGGTTGGTTTGCAGATTTTGCAAATGAATTCACCATTTTCTCATTTTGCGCGTTGTCGTTAAATGGCAGAATAGAGGGCTGAAAGTGGCTTTATGTCACCTAAGTTTAAAATGTTGAATAAAATTGCGGTTTTGATTGCTTTTGCAGCTAGGTTTCAACCCATGCATGGGTTAAAATAGCGGGCTGTGTATCTATTGATAATTGAGACGATAGACGCGGACTGTTTCTGCTGTTATCTGTCGTCAGTAAAATTAATTAAAAAGTTGATTAAATCATGTTTGAAGTAAATCCAGTTAAATTCAAAATCAAGGAGCTCGCTGACCGTACCGACCTTCTTCGGGGGTATCTTTGACTACGATGCCAAGAGTGAGCGTCTAGAAGAAGTTAACCGAGAACTTGAGAACGCCGAAGTTTGGAATGATCCTGATAATGCTCAGGCGCTAGGTAAAGAACGTGCAGCACTTGAAGCGATCGTTAAAACTATCGACGACATGGATAGCGGTCTAGAAGATATTCAAGGATTGCTAGAACTTGCCATTGAAGAGGACGATGAAGACACCTTCAATGATGCAAGCACAGAATTAGATGATCTTGAGAAACGGTTAGAGGAACTCGAATTCCGCCGCATGTTCTCAGGTCCACATGATATATCAAATAGTTACTTAGATATTCAGTCAGGTTCCGGCGGAACAGAAGCGCAAGATTGGGCCAATATGGTACTGCGTATGTTCTTGCGTTGGGGCGATGCTCACGACTATAAGCCTGAGCTGATTGAAGTCACCGATGGTGATGTCGCCGGTATTAAAGGCGCCACTATTAAGTTTACCGGTGAGTATGCTTTTGGTTCACTGCGTACCGAGACTGGCGTACACCGTTTAGTGCGTAAGTCACCATTTGATTCATCAGGTAAACGTCACACCTCTTTCTGTTCGGTATTTGTTTACCCAGAATTAGACGATTCGATTGAGATTGATATTAATCCTTCGGATCTCAGAATTGACACCTACCGCGCCTCAGGTGCGGGTGGCCAGCACGTGAACAAGACCGAATCTGCGATTCGTATTACGCATGTGCCAACCAATACGGTGGTGCAGTGTCAGAATGACCGTTCGCAGCATAAGAACCGTGACGCTGCGATGAAACAGTTAAAAGCGAAATTGTATGAGCTAGAAATGCTTAGACAAAACGCCGATAAGCAAGCCGCCGAAGATGCCAAATCAGATATTGGTTGGGGCAGTCAGATCCGTTCATACGTGCTCGATGATGCACGTATTAAAGATCTACGTACCGGCGTTGAAAACCGAAATACCCAGAGCGTTTTAGATGGCGATCTGGACAAGTTTATTGAAGCTAGCCTTAAATCTGGCCTTTAACGAGAGAAGAAGATGACTGAACAAACCCAAGACGAGAACAAGTTAATTGCGGAACGCCGTGCCAAGTTAGATCACATTCGCGCGAACTGCCCAGCAAACGGTCACCCGAACAACTTCGATCGAAAACACAAGGCTGCCGATATTCAAACTGAATACGGTCACTTCACTAAAGAAGAGCTTGAAGGCATGGACATCCAGCGTTCAATCGCCGGCCGTGTTATGGCTAAGCGTGGCCCGTTCTTGGTGATCCAAGACGTGTCTGGCCGCATCCAAGCCTATGCAGGTAAAGATGTTCAAAAAGATCTTAAAGCGACTTTCCAAGGTTTAGACATTGGTGACATTATCGGTGTGACCGGTAAGCTACACCTGTCAGGTAAAGGCGATCTTTACGTGAACATGGAACAGTACCAGTTGCTGACTAAAGCACTGCGTCCATTGCCTGAAAAGTTTCACGGATTGTCAGATCAAGAAACACGTTACCGCCAACGCTACGTTGACTTAATCGTTAATGAAGAGTCGCGTAATGCTTTCATTATGCGTTCTAAAGTGGTTGCATCTATCCGTAACTTTATGATTAAAAAAGAGTTCATGGAAGTCGAAACACCAATGATGCACAGCATTCCTGGTGGCGCTACCGCACGTCCATTTGAGACGCACCATAATGCACTTGATATGGCGATGTACCTGCGTATCGCACCTGAGCTATATCTTAAGCGCTTAGTGGTTGGTGGTTTTGAACGTGTGTTTGAAGTTAACCGTAACTTCCGTAACGAAGGTTTGTCTCCGCGCCATAACCCAGAATTCACTATGATGGAATTCTATATGGCCTACGCAGATTTTAACGATCTGATGGATCTTACCGAAGAGATGCTAAGTTCAATTGCGACTGAACTTTGTGGTTCAACGCAGCTTCCATATGGCGAGCACACTGTTGACTTTGGTGGCCCTTACGCGCGTTTAAGCATGTTAGATGCGATTAAGAAGTACAACCCAGACAACGAAACGATTCAGTCTATGACTTACGATGAAGTTAAAGACGTTGAGTTTATGCGTAACCTGGCTAAGAGCCTTGGTATGACAATCGAGAAGTTCTGGACTTGTGGTCAGCTGCTTGAAGAAATATTTGGTGAAACGGCTGAAACACAGCTAATGCAGCCTACGTTCATTACTGGCTACCCAGCAGATATCTCTCCACTGGCACGTCGTAACGATGATAACCATTTTATCACTGACCGTTTCGAGTTCTTTATCGGCGGCCGTGAAGTGGCTAATGGTTTCTCTGAGCTTAACGATGCAGAAGATCAAGATAGCCGCTTTAAGGCGCAAGTTGACGCGAAAGATGCGGGTGATGATGAAGCGATGTTCTACGACGCTGATTATATCCGCGCACTAGAGCACGGTTTACCGCCAACTGCAGGTCAAGGTATTGGTATCGATCGTTTGGTTATGCTGTTTACCAACACGCATACCATTCGTGACGTGATCCTATTCCCAGCGATGCGCCCAGAAGCATAAATGCTAGCGGAAACCTTTTTGCTTGATTGAGCAAAATAAAAAACCAGCCTAATGGCTGGTTTTTTTATGTCTGATTGATAATGAGTTCTACGTTGAGAGACTCATTTGACTGTGATTATTGACTCTGCAGTGCTTGTTTATGTCAGTGAATAATATTGAGTGACGACAATATCAATCACTTGACCTAAAGCTAAATTAGCCTTTTAGACTATTGTTTTGCGGATGTGTAGTGGTTTATTCTTATTTTGTACCGTGTTATTCGACGCGATGAAATTGACTAGGCTAGATGTTTGCAGTTGGTCTTAATTAAGGATGATTATGAAAACTAAAATACTCGCATTACTGACAACATTATCTCTAGGTCTGGGACTTGTTGCAGCGGTGAATGCCAATCCAATGCAAGATGAGCAACGCTACTGTGCAGCGAACCCAGTCGATTGTTACTGCGAGTATCGCGGTGGCGCTAAGGTCTGCTTTATTAAGTAATTTATAGCGTTATTCAACCAATAAAAAACCAGCCACTAGGCTGGTTTTTATTTAAAGGCTTTATTTAAAGTCTTCGCCACTGATGTTAAAGCTTAGCGCCTTCAGTTGTGTCTGCTGTTTGAGTCTTGATTGCAGGCGTAAAGAATGGCGGTTTGCTGGTGAGGCTTTTGGCTGTCTTTGCTGCATAACGGGTTATTTTTTTATGAATAGGCTTTTGGGCAAGCGTGTCTAATACTGCTTTATAGCGGCCATTTTTACTATTGCTGAGTACTTTGCACAGCCAAGCGAGTGAATCGGCAAAATGACCATCTTGGGTGCCTTGGTTATCCCAAATGTATTGCGCGATATGATCGAGCGAAGCCTGATCAGTTAACGGTAACTTGATAGCTTCTCTTGCAGCAGCGCGAATTTGAGTGACATCGTTGCTGACAAGGCGAGATAACAGGTCGCGATACTCTGCGGAAACAGCTGAAATATCGGCATCAGTCTGCTTAGATTTAAGGTCAACAATCCAATGTGTTTCTTCGTATCGAAGCTCCATTGAGCCAAAGTTAATATAGGATAAACGCAAGTTTTGAAACGTTTGGCGGCCAATAAAAGGGCGGCTGTAACTGCGAATGTACTGGCCTACGCCATCGGGTTGGCCAAGCAACGACAGCACCAGCTCTAGGCTATCGCCAGTTCTTACTCTTTCAAAACTATCAGCAGTGGCACGAATATGTTTGGGATTACTGGGGGCGACTTGTGCTATATATTCAGCGGCAACAAATTGCGGCACCTCAGTATTATTAAGGGCTTTTATGGCACCTTTAAAATAGCGTTTTATCTTGTTTGATTGGGCTAATTTGAGTTGCTGGCTGAGTAACTGTTGATATCGACCATTTTTACTTTCCCCGATAGCTTTGGCTAACCATGAGATAGTGTCGTCAAATTCTTTATCTTCTTTATCACCATCGTGATTCATAGACCAAATCGTATATGCCGCTAAGTCCCACAGTTGAATGTTATCGGGTAAATCATGGTGTAGTGATTTTGCCCCTAATTTCACGTTTTGTAAGTTCTGACTGGTGAGCAAGTTCGCGTAGACAGATTCTTTGCTGTCAAAGCCAGCATCAGCCATAAAAGAGCACAGAGTTAAAAAGATAACGAGGAGTTTTTTCATATTGTTGAAGATCCATTTTTCGGCATCTTAAGTTGATGATGCCCCAAAGCTGTCCATAGTGAGCGTATAATGACCGATTATTAGGCTGACTTCAATTGATCCATATTGATGTGGATGAAACCTACCGCTTGCCCAGCTTAGCGGTACTTTTATGTGGGACGTCATTGAGCTTGAGTCATAAATGGTTAAGCTTATTCGCTCTGTAGCTGCTTGAGCACTAGAAGCATCCTTGTTGGTTACTTAACCTCATAACAAGACAGAATTGAAGGCGGTGATGAAAAGCATATTCGTTATATTTAGATGAAATTATTAGCAAGGTGGCAACGGTAAATTATACTCTTATGACAAGTTAATAAGCTTTCGTTTGTTTGTGGTTTAGGCATCTTTAGGCGAAATTTCATATTAATGTTAAATAAGTAATTTTTGGACTATAAATGTTTGCTCTTACAGGATATTGTGGAAAGTTATACAGTGATGGCTATCGTTTTAGTCAGTTGGTTCGTTCGCATTAATTGGATGGAGTGTTGAATGATAGTAATAGAGATCTCAACGACTCAGCAAGCGCAGTGGCGTAAGTCCATTGACATGCTGTCACGCATTTCTTGTTGTGGCGTTGGCCTATTGAAGGTAAATCAAGATGACTGCCTAGAGCCCTTTACGGCGGTAGGTATTGATCGTGATAATTTAGAACATCTCTGTCAAATCTGTGCTGCATCAGATCTCAATAACGCGTCATCAACATCGTCTTTTTCAAACACTTCAACTAAAACCGCCCAACCCGCAGCCAATGATAACTTGTTTGAATCGGGTTTAAGCTGTTGCGTGGCAATCCATTGGCCTTCTCAAGCACTCTTCGGTTACCTATGTCTCACTACACAGGCAAAGCAAAGTACTCACTCGCTTAACAAAGCGGATTTAAGGCTACTACTAAAACAATGTGCTGATAGTTTTGAGCTTGACCTCGTGAGCATTTATCGCCATTACCGAAAAAGTATCCAGCAAGAAGATAATGCTGAAACAGCGGTAACAAAGGTTAGCTTGCAGCAGTTTATCGATACGATGAAAGAGCATGTATGGATGAAGAATCCCCAAGGACGCTATGTGATTGTTAACCATAGTGTCGAGGTCGCTTGGAATATGTCTCGTGTGCAGATCCTCAATCATACGGACGAAGAACTATTTAATCCTCACTTAGCAAAACAGTTTGTTGATGGCGATAAAGAATCGATTACCAAAGGTGTACAGATCACGGCTGGAGAGTGCCAAGGTCTGGATATTGGTGATGTTGAATCATGGTTAGAAACCACCAAAGTGCCGATAGTGGCTGATACTGGAGAACTGACTGGCATCATTGGTATCTCGCGTAATATCTCGTCGCATAAGGCGGCGCAAGATCAGCTAGAACTTGCCGCTCGCGTATTTGAAAACTCTGTGGAAGGGGTGTTGATCACCGATGTTGATGGCAATATTATCGATGCTCATGGTGCTTTTACTCATATTACCGGCTTTGATAAAAGTGAGCTAATCGGTCAAAATCCGAAGATGTTTAATTCTGGTCGTCACGATAAAGCATTTTTTAACAATCTATGGCAGTCACTGTTAAGCACGGGTAAGTGGCACGGTGAAATATGGAATCGCCGTAAAAATGGTGCGATTTTCCCACAATTATTGACGATCAGTGCCGTGTACGGTGATGAACATCAAATCCGTTACTTCGTTGCTGTGTTTGCTGACTTATCGACACAGAAAAAGAATGAAGCGGAGTTGGCCCATTTAGCCTTTCATGACCCACTAACCAAACTACCTAATCGTATGGCGGTGACCTCTCGGTTAGAGCAAGAGATTAGACTGGCCAATAGAAGTGAATATCAGTTAGGCGTGGTTTACATCGACGTCGATCTATTTAAGCAGATCAATGAAAGCTTTGGTCACCTTATGGGTGATGAGGTGTTGGTCGAATTAAGCCATCGTTTAAGCCTTGCTTTAGGCAGCCTAGCAACTGTTGCGCGGCTGGGGGGAGATGAGTTCGCGGTGATCCTCCCCAATATTGAAAGTAGCGATATGCTTTCACTAAGGATCAGTACGCTTCAACACGTTTTTGAACGGCCATTTTTACTGGGTGACAATGCACCGACTCGACTCACCGCCAGTATGGGGGTGGCTATCTACCCCCAAGATGGTCGTGACTCGAGTACGCTATTGGTTAATGCTGATGCGGCGATGCACAGGGCAAAACACGATGGCCGCAACAATTACGCCTTTTACACCGAATCTTTAACTTATGAGTCGGTCGCCCATCTTAAACTGCAAAGTGCGCTACATGATGCGCTGGCTCAAGACGCATTTTACTTGGTGTATCAACCGAAAGTAGATTGTCGCAGTCAGCAGCTAAGTGGCTTTGAAGCATTGTTGCGTTGGGACGATCCTGTGTTAGGCGGAATATCTCCTGCTATTTTTATCCCAGTAGCTGAAAAAATTGGTTTGATCCAAGAGATTGGCCGCTGGGTATTACAACAAGCTTGTGAGCAGGGTGTTAGATGGCTCGCCGAGGGCAAAGATTTTGTGCGCATTGCAGTCAACGTAGCAGGGCCACAATTGCAACGGCGTAATTTTGTCAACGAAGTTGCTGAAGTGCTTAAAGCCACAGGGTTACCGGCCAATAGATTAGAGCTTGAAGTGACCGAAAGCTGCATGATGTCTGATCCAGAATCAGTCGGCCGCGATCTGGTTAAGCTCGGAAACATGGGGATTATGTTATCTATTGACGATTTTGGTACCGGATACTCGTCCCTCAATTACCTTAAAAAACTGCCTATCAATAAACTGAAAATAGACCAAAGCTTTGTGAGAGATATCCCTGATGATGTCCACAACACCGCCATCGCCAAAGCGGTTATTGCCTTGGGGCATTCACTTAACTTAAAAGTGATTGCTGAAGGGGTTGAAACCGTAGAACAAGCACAGTTCTTAGCGGATAATGGTTGTGATGAAGCTCAAGGCTATTTATTCAGTAAGCCAAAAGCGGTAGCTGAGCTGGATCATTTTTTTGTAAAAGCCAGCGGTATTAACGACTCGCTTAATGATGAGTGTTAGCGGTTGATGATAAGCGATTAGCTGTAGTAGCCACTTATAAGTGACTAATTTAAGTGGCTAATTATAAATGATTAAGTACAGCGCTAAAATCCAGCAAGGGAACCACGTCACCAGCTTGCATTGTCGCTATGTCTATATCACCAATTCTCACTCTCACCAGCCTCAGTGTGGCGAAGCCTACCGCGGCAGTCATTTTTCTAATCTGGCGATTCTTACCTTCACATAATGTAATCGAGACCCAAGTTGTTGGGCCGTGTCTTGGATCGCGGATCTTACGGCCCCTTAAAGGCAATTGCGGTTCCTCTGCTAACTTAAACGCTTTACAGGGTAGCGTTTGATACTTCTCTCCATTTACCCCAATTTCGACACCATTTTGCAGTGCTAATATTGCGTTGGCAGATATATCGCCATCAAGCTGAACATAATACTCTTTTTCGACTTTTTTGCTGCGGATCAAGTGGCTCATCATACCGTCGGTGGTCAGTAATAGCAGGCCTTCTGAGTCATGATCAAGTCGGCCGATAGCCATGGTTTTTTCGGGAAAACTAAATAGCTCACCCAGTAGCTTTTTGCTTTTACGTGTTTCAGGTAAGAATTGGCTTAAAAAACCGTATGGCTTAAATATTTTAAAGTGCTGAGCGCTATCCGACTCTGGTGTTAACTCGATTTTTTCTAGCGTGCTTGAGGGCATTGATATCGCTCTTAGTTGGCTTTATTGGGTCAATCTTAATTAACCTAATTATACGTAAACTCTTATAGGTGCGCACCTTAATATCGATTGATGATCTGTTCTACAATGAGACAAGTTCATGTCCAATTATTGAGCACTGCTGATTTAGCTATGGAAGCTACAATAGCGGATGACAGCGTTGTCATTTGAGGTTATAGTAATGTTACATATTTAGCTGGCCTAACCCATAATGAGCGTATGCATGCTCGATATCGGGAAGTGCAGATCGACAGGCACTGTTAACCTCTTACTTTGATTGGATCAATTTTATGCAAATCGTAATATTAAAAGACAGTGCAGCCGTAGCGGCATATGGCGCAAATATTTTTATTAAGCAGCTGCACAAAAAATCGGACTCAGTGTTGGGGTTAGCCACAGGTTCTACGCCAGTATCCTTGTATCAGCAGTTAATCGAGGCCACTAAAGTGGGGCAAATATCATTCGCTCATACCACCACCTTTAACCTTGATGAATACTTAGGTCTCGCGGGTACGCACCCTCAAAGCTATCGCTACTTTATGAAGCAGCAACTATTTGATCATATTGATATTGACCAAGCTAACACCCATGTTCCTCCTGGTGATGCGGCAAATCCTATTACCGCGTGTCATGGCTATGAAGCACAGATAAGCGCAGCGGGTGGGGTGGATATTCAGCTATTGGGGATAGGGCGTAACGGTCATATTGGGTTTAATGAGCCATCGTCAGGTTTGATGTCGAGAACCCGTGTAAAGACGCTAACTAAAGCGACGATTGACGACAATGCTCGATTTTTTGAAACGGATGAATACCAGCCACACCTATCGATAACCATGGGGATCGGTACGATTATGGATGCCAAGAAAGTGGTGTTGTTGGCAACAGGGGCAAACAAAGCCGAAGCCATTAAAGCGACAGTTGAAGGGCCATTAACCGCGGCGTGCCCCGCATCGGCACTGCAGATGCACCAAGACGTGGTGTTGGTGATAGATGAAGCGGCCGCCTCAAGTTTGTCTGATTGCGACTTTTACAAGCATATTGAAACTGAAAATCAAAAGCTGATGGCAAGATTAGGCCTGTAGTTGTCAAATGGTTGTCAAATAGCTAGCAAAGACATCGATAACAAGGACAAGCATTGCTTGTCCTTTTTTATGGCTCGCGCCAAAAGACCAAAGACTAATAATCGCTAGATAACCCCGCTAATCCCTCTCTTTACCTAGCCAAACTTTGCTTGAGCTTCAAGCATCAATTTATAGCACTCTTTGCCTGCTTAATTCAAAGCCGTTACCACGGATGATATAAAAACAATGGCCTATAACTTTTGTTATGTTAAATATTTGTATACTCTAAATCTAATGCAATAGCCTTGGGTCATTAACTAAAATAAGAGTAACCATTATGCTGAAGAAGATCCTAATAGCGATTTTAGTGCTTATAGCCCTACCGTTTATCATCGCCCTATTTGTGCAAAAAGAGTATTCAGTGCTGACGACGGTGACGATTGATAAACCAGTGGCAGAAGTATTTAATTACGTGAAGCATCTAAAAAACCAAGACAACTTCAGTGTATGGGCGCAGATGGACCCCAACATGAACAAGACTTATCGCGGCACCGATGGCACCGTTGGTTTTGTGTCTCGATGGGAAAGTGATAACGAGGATGTTGGTGTCGGTGAGCAAGAGATTATGCGTATTGATGCGGGAAAACGTGTTGATTTTGAACTTCGATTTTACGCGCCCTTTGAATCAATTGACCCCGCATTTATGACTACAGAGGCGCTGGATCAGAACCAAACATTAGTGCAATGGGGTTTTGATGGGCATTTAGATTACCCAATGAATTTAATGTTCCTATTTTTAGATTTCGAAACCATGATAGCAAATGACTTAAATCAAGGTTTAACACAATTAAAGCAGGTACTAGAAGCTGCTGATTGAAGCCTATTTTTCTACTAATATTGCCGTCCTGCTCTAGCGCTATATCTATGCTACTCACGGCAGTGATATCAAATTGATCCATTAAACCTTATCTATTAATGTCAGTTGGTTATGCCTAGTCATTTTGGGTATAACAGTGGTTAACCGGCAAAATAACAACGAATGTTACCAAGGTAGGAAATCACATGACAGAAGCTCATCATCCATTAACGGATTTTATCGAATACCCAGAACAAGAGATGCTTGCTCGGGCAGATAAAAATTATGCAGAGGTGAAGCGACGTCATTCGATCCGTAAATTCTCTGAACGACCTGTAGCCAAAGCGATTATTGAAAAGTGTATTTTAGCTGCGGGCACTGCGCCTAATGGTGCAAACCACCAACCATGGCATTTTGTTGCGATAAACAGTCCTGAGATTAAGGCGCAAATACGTCATGAGGCCGAAGCATTAGAGCAGGCATTTTATGCGGGCAGAGCAGGGGAGGAGTGGTTAGATGCACTTAAACCGTTAGGCACCAATGCGGATAAACCTTACCTTGAACATGCACCTTGGTTAATCGCTATCTTCAGTAAAAAACGTACTGAAGAAGAGGGCGAGCAGAAGACCAATTACTACGTGCATGAATCCGTTGGGATCGCTACCGGACTTTTGATCCAAGCACTACATCATGCTGGCTTAGGCACTTTAACGCACACCCCAAAACCTATGTCATTTTTAAGTAAAGTGTGTGGCCGAGATAGTTCAAATGAACGACCTTATATGCTGATTGTTGCAGGCTATCCAAGCGAAGATGCCACAGTGCCGGAACACGCACTACAAAAGAAATCATTAGCAGAGATCTGCGATTTTATCTAGCAAGTAAGCGGTATTTTATGCCGAGGTGTGGAGGGGATTAGAGAGTCAGTAGATGAAAAAATGGACGCTTAATCGCGTCCATTTTTTTAATCGGAAGAGCGGCGCTTGCTTACAAGCCCACCGTTGCGCGCTATAGCGAAGCGTGAGGACCGAAGACCTCATAGTGAATACGATCACTTTTTACGCCGAGCTCAAGCAGTTGTTGCTTGGCAAATTGCATAAACGCAACGGGGCCACATAAGTAGTAATCGCCATTATCGATAGGCAATGAATCTCTAACCGTGGCAAAGTTCATAAAGCCCTGATGGATGTTGCTATTCGCCACAACCTCATTTGATTTAGCAATATCGCGGTACCAAGTGTGATGCTGTAGATCCAAACTTTTACCCAGTGCTTCCACTCGTTGGTTGAATGAATGTTGCTCTACACCTTCGCAGGCATGCAGATAAAACACCGGTTTTGCAAACGATTTAGAGGCCAACATCTCCAGCATAGATTGCATTGGAGTGACTCCGACACCAG
The DNA here is from genome assembly GCF_023283945.1 of Shewanella gelidimarina. Taxonomy (GTDB): domain Bacteria; phylum Pseudomonadota; class Gammaproteobacteria; order Enterobacterales; family Shewanellaceae; genus Shewanella; species Shewanella gelidimarina. The sequence goes on from NZ_JAKIKW010000004.1 coordinate 271,109, forward strand.
CTGAGATAAGTACCACAGGAGCCTCTCGCTCTTCATAGTGGAAATCACCAGCGGGTGGGTAAATATCAACGCTATCGCCAACATGGATATGGTCATGCAGATAGTTAGAGACCACGCCAGGTACGCCTATTGCTTCACGCTTTACCGAAATACGGTACTGCTTGCCGTTTGGCTTATCTGATAATGAGTATTGACGCATCTCTTGGTACTCGTGGTTAATCGGTGCCACGCTAACGCCAAGATACTGACCTGATTCAAAATCGATAACCACTTTGCCATCTTCTGGAGCGAGCACAAAGCTGGTGACCAGTTCTGATTCAGACGTTTTTTCGATCACTTCAAATTTACGAGCGCCTTGCCAACCGCCTACTTCAGTAGCACTTCTGTGGTAAAGCGTTGCTTCTCTATCAATGAAGATGCCTGCTAACACGCCATAAGCAGCGCCCCAAGCCTCTTCTACATCCGGTGTAAAGGCATCTGGCGCCAGTTCACGCAATGTTTCAAGTAGGTGATGGCCGACAATGGGGTAGTGTTCAGGTTGAATATTAAAGCTGGTGTGCTTGTGGGCAATACGCTCTACCGCGCCGCTTAATGCGCCAAGGTTATCAATATTTTTTGCATAGGCTGCTACGGCATTAAAAAGTGCTGCGGGCTGTCCACCTGAGTGTTGATGGCTCATGTTGAAGATGTTTTTTAGCTCAGGATTATGGGCAAACATGCGCTTATAGAAGTGTTCGGTAATCGCTGTTCCAGCTGATTCTAATAATGGAACGGTACTTTTTACTATGCCGATATGTTTTTCAGATAACATCTAAATATCCTTAATAATTATTCTTTATAAGTCGCTATGTTGGTTTAGCAACATAGGTAGGGTGTCATTTTTAACAAGTGTTTTTATCGTGCGTTAAATCAATTTTATTGTTGTCTCGCGCTCAACAGTATCGAGCTGTAGTGCCATAGGAATAGGCTAAAAGCGACTATCCAACAAAGTGCGCTAATGTCCCATGCGAGAATGGGTTGCTGCACCAAAGGTAAGATAACTCGCGCTAGTGCACCGAGCAGTATGAGCATGAAAGCAATATTGATTGAAAAATGGGGTTTAAGAGCTCGGCCTGTATGGCCTAACGATACACGAGCGATCATGGCAAGGATCATTGCGCCAATGGTGCCAACAGTGATGAGGTGCAGTGCATCCGCAAAACGTAATAACTCGATATGATAGCTTAAGCCTAGTGCTATCAAACCCAGTGCTAATGCCAAGTAAGAGCCGTGTAACGACCAGAGTAGTGGCACTCTAAGCGTGGCGAGACTGTTCCAATTAAACAGACGAAGTAAGTGTAATACGCCCGCTAAAATGAGCAGTGGTGCCGGGGTGAAAGGCAGCTGAATAAAGTAACTCGTAAAAAATACCGTCACGCCTAACAAGGTGGCAATAGGGATTAATTTGTCGAGTAAAGGTGTCGTTTTAACGTTAGCGTTATCAGCACCTCGACCGGTAAAGAAAGGAATAACGCGACCGCCAATAATGCCGACTAGCAAACCGAACAGTAAAATAGCACTACGCGAAAGGTGTAACGCCAACTCGGTATGACCATTAATATCCGCCAGTAAAAATCCGATATTGAGCGCCATCATAGCGAAAAGTAACGGAATAAATTGGTAGTTGCGGTTGCTATTGGATTTGATAACCATGCTCGCGATATAGGCGATAGAGACTAGCCACCAAGTTGCTTGCAATGCGACCGCAAGCATTAGTAGGTTCGGGTCTGCTGACCATATCAATACTCTTACTGCCAGCCAAATCAATGTCAGCATAATTAATGGCAAGCCATTTATACTGCGGCGATTAGTCCAAGTCTGGGCTGCTGTCAGTAAAAAGGCTACGGCAATCGTCGCCCCAAAACCAAAGAGCATTTCATGAATATGCCATATCACCGGGCTAAGTCCCGCAGTGGCGAGCCCGAGAAATTGTCCGTGAAGAAACAATATCCAAACAGCGATACTGACCACTGACGACAGCGTAGCCGCTAGAAACCAAGGTCTAAAGGCCAGATCCCATAACGGCTGGCTGGCAAGTTTTGTCAATTTTGATACGGGTTCAATTGCTATCATTTCCACTTCTCCGCTTGAAGACAGCACCTGCTTGGTTTTAGGTTCATTAATCATTTGCATTAGTTTAATAGGTTTCCGTTTAAGCTTGGTTTATCTAATTGAAAGTCGCTGTGTTGGCACTTTAGTTTTGTGCATTACAACTGCATATGGCCCATACCATCGAGTCCAACACAGCGCATGACGTAGCCAATCTTTATCGCTGTAGCAAACAGAATTAAACCAATGTGGCTGGCCACTTGCGCCCAGAGTGAAAAGCTATCCGCATAGGAATAACCGACTAAAATGCACAATAGCAGGCCGATAACCGCGATGAACATGGTGCCATTCCCACCAGTTAGGGCATGGGAGTAAAACGTATTCGATGCCGTGCCTATTTGTTGTAAAGTGCGATTTTTAACTGCAGAACCGCTTGATACCAGCATTGGCTTATTGCTTTGAAGATGAGTTAATTCTTCAACTAAATCTTCATGGGTGTAGGGCATTGTTTGATTGGCTATCATGACATTGCTCCATAAGTAAGTGCTGCCGTTTCGACTTTTCGCTGCTTATCTAAAGCCATTTGTCGGATTAGAATCTATCTTAATTAAAGACATTGCGATAAGCGTGCCAATGTTGAAAGTAGTGATTATTACTCGCATTTAGGGTACTACTTCGTTACGTGTAGTCATATTGACTTCGTATCTTTGTAGTCATTAAGACTCTTTAGGGTTGTTTTGAGTGTTGGCGAGAGCCGTGATATGGTGGCGACAGTTACAATCTATTGGGTTTACTATTCTTGTGAGTGAAATATCCTCCGCCGCCTTAGTCCAACTAGCCTTAGATCTTACTAATAGCCTCACAACCAACGACAGGTACGAGCGTTTGCTCAATACTGTGCGTCATGCCGTCATTTGTGATGCCGTGGTGTTATTGCATGTGCAGGGGGATTATTTAAAACCGCTGGCACTGCAAGGGCTAACTAAAGAGACCTTGGGTCGTCGCTTTGAAGTGGTTGCTCATCCAAGATTTGAGCAAATTTGTGCATCGCAAACACCAGTGAGATTTGCTGCGGATAGTGAATTGGCTGATCCTTACGATGGTTTACTGCTGTCCCATGATGGCGACCTGCCGGTGCATGCTTGTATGGGGCTGCCACTGCTTGCTGACGATAAGCTCATCGGGGTGTTGACCCTCGACAGCATGGTTCCCAATGTCTTTGATGAGATCCCCAAACGAACATTAGACATCATTGCTGCAATGTCTGCTGCGACCCTGAATACGGCCATTTTACTGCAAAAACTCGAACAGCATTCTAAACATAATCAGCAAGTTGTTGCTGAATTAACCCATGAAGCGTTAGTTAAAGATGGCGGTGAACTGATTGGTAATAGCGAGATCATGCTTAAACTCAAGCGTGAAATAGAGATGGTTGCAGGGTCTAATTTCTCAATCTTGATTGAGGGAGAGACCGGTGTAGGTAAGGAGCTGGTGGCGAGAACGCTGCACAGGCAATCGAGCCGCAGTGAGGGCCCTTTGGTCTACGTTAACTGTGCTGCATTGCCAGAAAGCCTTATCGAAAGCGAACTATTTGGCCATGTTAAAGGCGCATTTACGGGAGCGGACCGCAACCGAATCGGTAAATTTAGTCTCGCCAGCGGCGGCACTATATTCCTCGATGAGATTGGCGAGTTACCACTTGCAGTGCAAAGTAAGTTATTACGGGCTTTACAGAATCAAGAGATCCAAGTCGTTGGTAAAGATGACGTTGAGTATGTTGATGTGCGTATTCTGGCGGCGACTAACCGACAGCTCAAAGTGGAAGTTGAACAGGGGCGTTTTCGTGCCGACCTTTATCATCGCCTCAGTGTGTACCCCGTTATCGTGCCGCCGTTAAGGCAGCGTGAAGAAGATATTAGTTTGCTCAGTGGTTACTTTATTGAATTAACCCGGCGTAAATTGGGCATGAGCCAATTAACCCTAGAGCCCAGTGCGATAAAAATGCTCAACCAGTATGACTGGCCGGGTAATGTGCGCGAGCTAGAACATGTTATTAGCCGCGCCGCCCTAAGAGCGAGAAGTGACAGTGCTGCGGCGATTGTGCGCATTGGCATCACCCATCTTGCGCTAGTGTTACCTAATACCGCTCTTGGCGATGCGTCTAGCCCGGTGGAAGAGAAGCTGATAGCACAAGACACTGGTAACCTTAAGCAGCAAACCGATGATTTTCAACGGCAGTTGATTTTGCAGACGCTAACCCAGCAACAAGGCAATTGGTCGGCAACAGCCAATCAATTACAGATGGATCGTGCCAATCTAAATCGTCTTGCAAAGCGCTTGGGGGTCAGAGTGAGTAAGAGTATTGTTGTTAACCCACTTTAAAGGCATAAATGACTGGAGGCTAAATGGATAAACAGCATATTCTTGATAACCTGCCTAGTGATCTAACCCTAGAACAGTTTGAACCACTGGTGAAAACGGACAGCGTTTTAATTGAGCGCATTATCTCCGCCGCACATGTTACCGCGGAAGGTCAATGGTACGATCAAGCCAAAAGTGAGTGGGTGATGGTGGTGCAAGGGGCTGCCACACTAGAATTTGAACATGGTGAGATGGTCAGCTTAAATCAAGGTGAGCACCTAACCATCAAAGCGCATGTGAAACATCGGGTGGCTTGGACAAGTGAGGAAACCGAAACTATTTGGCTAGCGGTACATTATTAACAACTGTCAGCCAACATCAGATCATCATTATGGAGAAGAGCAGCTATGCAACATGATAAGTGGACCTGTATTAAGTGTCATCATAAAGAGTTCGATACTGGTGAGATCCGTGTGTCGGGTGGGTTTTGGTCGCGTATTTTCGATATGCAGAATAAAAGATACTACGCCGTTACATGCAGTAACTGCAGCTATACCGAATTTTATAAAGGTAAGTCTTCGGCGCTTGGAAACGCGTTCGATCTTTTCACGTAACTGACATAAGCCAAGCTAGCCAAGATAACAAACGCTTTATCAGGTGCTTATACCCAACTGAGTATTAAGTGATAAAGCGTGCTTACCATGCACGGCTTAACCTTGCTGGCTCAGCGCTGATAGGGTTCTCTAAAAGCGACCTTAAACTCTGCTACTTTTCGACCTGCTTAATCCTGCCTTTAGCGGGCGCTTTGGTATATTAGCTAACGTCAAATCTCAGGTTTTGCTATAATCTCCCCACAAATAATACTGTTTCTTTTTTGAGTGATTTTTATGAGCAATGTTGGCATCTTCAGACCCAATGACAAGCCCGATACCGCACCACTGCCGCCGCTAGAGAGTCACTCTAATCGCCTTGAGTTATTAGCGCCTGCAAAAAATGCTGATTTTGGTATTGAAGCTATCCGTCATGGTGCCGATGCGGTTTATATCGGTGGCCCTGCTTTTGGTGCTCGCGCTAGCGCAGGCAATAGCGTCGAAGATATCGCTAGATTGTGCAGCTTTGCTCATCAATATCACGCCCAAGTGTTTGTCGCGGTCAATACCATCTTGATGAATGAAGATGAACTCGATGCGGCGCACAAGCTCATCTGGCAGGTTTATGAAGCCGGAGCGGATGCACTCATTGTGCAAGATATGGGGATCCTTCAACTCGATTTACCGCCTATTGCGCTGCATGCCAGTACGCAGATGGATAATCGCAGTCCAGAAAAAGTCGCTTTTTTAGAGCAAGTCGGCTTCTCACAAGTGGTACTGGCTCGTGAACTTGGTTTAAGCCAAATTCGAGATGTCGCGGCTAAAACGAATATGCAAATTGAGTTCTTTATTCATGGCGCTTTATGCGTCGCTTATAGTGGCCTCTGTAACCTAAGTCACTCTTTCAGTAACCGCAGTGCCAATCGCGGAGAATGCTCACAATTATGTCGCCTTCCGGGTGATTTAAAGACCCGCCAAGGTGACGTATTGGCGAAAAATGAACACCTGCTTTCACTCAAAGACAACAACCAGACCGATAACCTCGAAGCACTTATTGATGCTGGCGTACGCTCATTTAAAATTGAAGGTCGCCTTAAAGATTTAAGCTACGTAAAAAATGTGACCGCGCATTATCGTCAAGAGTTAGACAAAATTATTGCTAGACGCCCGGAGTTTAACGCCTCATCACACGGCCGCTGCGAGCATAGCTTTACCCCCGATCCAGAAAAGACCTTTAACCGCGGTAAAACAGATTACTTTGTCCATGAGCGTAGCCAAGGAATGAATGACTTTCGTTCGCCTAAATATATTGGCGAAGAAGTGGCAAAAGTTAAGCGCATAGAGAAAGACTTTATCGAAGTGACCTCCGACACTAGCTTTAATAATGGTGACGGCTTATGTTTCTTCCCGAGTAACTTTGCCGAAGCTAAACAGTCCGATGATAAATTAAAAGGGATGCGGGTTAACCGTGTTGATGGTCTTAAACTGTTTTTGCTGCGGATGCCAAAAGAGCTCAAAGTCGGTATGACTATTTACCGTAATCACAACCAAGCATTTGAAGCGGTATTAGCCAAAGAGTCAGCCAAGCGTATTATTGAGGTCGATTTGCTATTAGCCGATACCATTGATGGCGTGTCACTGACCATGACCGATATTTATGGTCACAGTGCGGTGCAATCATTGGTATTCGACAAAACGCCCGCCACCGATGTTGAAAAAGCATTGCAGGGGTTACGTAAGCAACTCGGCAAGCTCGGCAGTACTGACTTTAAAATACGCGCGATGAATATTGAAACCGCGCAAGCGTGGTTTATCCCAACCTCCGTATTAAACGGCTTACGCCGCGATACTGTGGCGGCATTAGAGCTAGCACGTGTTAATGATTATCAACGCCCTAAAGCGTGGAAATACAATCAAGAAGCGGTTTACCCGGTTAAACACTTAAGCTATTTAGGCAATGTGGCCAACGACAAAGCCAAGGCGTTTTATCAACGTCATGGTGTGGTCGAAATTCAAGATACCTATGAGAAAAATGGTGTTACTGAAGATGTGCCATTAATGGTCACTAAGCACTGCCTCCGTTTTAACTTCAACTTATGCCCGAAAGAGGTTCCCGGCATTAAAGCCGACCCTATGATATTAGAGATAGGCAAAGATGTATTGAAGCTGGTATTCGATTGCCCTAAATGCGAAATGCTAGTGGTTGCCGAAAACAGACAGGTACGTTCTGAGTAATAGTGAGTTATTTTGACCCAAAATGGTTTGGGTCTTTTTTAGTTTTATTTAGCTGCGCCTGAGCTTTTATTAACAGCAAGGTCGTGGCGCTTCGCCCATTCTATTGTAAAGAGCAGAGCCAAGGGGGAAAGCGCTTGCGCCCGCTCTTGATTTCATAAGAGTCAATCCCTCAGCGCCCAGACGAAGTTGTCTCCCTCATACTTATTCGAAATAGCCTAACGCTTCCGATGGGACGACCTGTCCCGCGAAAGCTATGCCCACGTCTGATAGGCAGGATGCCTGAATGTCTTGGAGTGCATGGATGCACGGGAAAGACCGTGTGGGCATTACGGACTTTGGTTTATAAGGAGTCTTCAACGTACTTCGGCAACTCCGATGGGGAATGAGTGTTTTCTGTGAGTTTGTCTAGAGTTTGTGATTTGTGTTCTTAAAATTAAGAACTCAAATACCGAGAGTTTGCGCTTTTATAACCCAGTGTAGATACGGCTGAGGCCTTCGGTTTCAGGGCCAATTCTGTTCCCTACAGAATCTGGCATTCCCTCCGTCCATGGAGGTCAGATGATTTCGTTGAGCTTACATGGACCCTTTCTTTTATAAAGAGTTGCAGCGAGTCTCAGCAGTATCTGCACATACGCCGACCGCAGGTCATTGGAACCACTTTGGTCAGCAGCTAACGCATTTATGCCCCAATGCTTGCCAGTATGTAGTTACTCTAGATAAGCAATACCTATCAAGCTGCGCTTGACCAAGGTCGTGGCGCTTCGCCCACACCCGAGCAAGAAGGACTGCTCGTCCTATCCTCCTTGCATCCACCATGACGCCCCGACGAAGTTACATGCATTAGATACGGGCCTCATACTTATTCGAAATAACCTAACGCTTCCGATGGGACATCCTGTCCCGCGAAAGCTATGCCCACGTCTGATAGGCAGGATGCCTGAATGTCTTGGAGTGCATGGATGCACGGGAAAGACCGTGTGGGCATTACGGACTTTGGTTTATAAGGAGTCTTCAACGTACTTCGGCAACTTCGATGGGGAATGGGTATTTTCTGTTAGTTTGGTATGGAATTTAACTGTTGAATTCCTATTTTTAAACACAAATGCCGAGAGTTTGCGCTTTTATAATCCAGTGTAGATACGGCTGAGGCCTTCGGAAACATGGCCAATTCTGTTCCCTACAGAATTTGGCATTCCCTCCATCCTTGGAGGCTAGATGTTTTCGTTTAGCCCACAAGGACGTGCTTGCGGCGTGCCTCTGTAGCGTCTGCACATACGCTGACCGCTGGCAATTGGAACCACTTTGCCAGCAGCTAACCCATTAGTGCCCCAAATTTTGTTAGCGGCAACCTTTCCTCGAATTTAGTATTGTCCGCTTCGCAATACTTTTTCTCACCAACCGAAACACAAAATACTCTGTTAAGCGATAACTTTTAAGTTAGCCATTACCTGTGGTTTTATACAGTGTTATTAGATTTTCTACGAATATCCTTAAAATTATTCCTAATCAGTTCTCGGTTTGCTATTGAGTGAAAATAAAAAACAGAGTAAATTCAATTGACTAAATAGTATGCTTGCTCGGTTTGCAGGAGATACGAGGCAAGTTAGCTCGCCATTCTCGTTTTGCCAGCGGCTGCTTTGAGCGTGTTCGTTAAAAACGTCCACAAATTAATTACTTATTGATACACGCGCTGACTGGTCTAACCTGATTAAACGCGCAAGGCGTGTATACAAATAATGAGATGGACGCTCCTCCCTTTTACGTTGTCTAAATGATTTTACGTAAGTGGAGAAGATTATGAATAACATTTCAGTTGTTGGTGTCGATCTAGCTAAGAACGTTTTTCAGATCCATGCCGTAGATGTTAAAGGTAAAACTCTTGTTCGGAAAATGCTCCGTAGAGCAAAGTTCTTGAATTTTTTTATCAATATACCTCATTGTTTGATCGGACTAGAGGCGTGTTCAAGCTCCCACTATTGGGCAAGAGAGCTAGAAAAATTGGGGCATACGGTCAAGCTGATGGCTCCTCAGTATGTGAAGCCATATGTCAAAACAAACAAAAATGACGCGAATGATGCTGAAGCCGTTTGCGAAGCTGTAACCCGACCCAATATGCGCTTCGTAACAGTGAAGAATGAAGAGCAACAAGCTCTGCTATTAGTTCATAGAGAACGAGATGGCATAGTGAAAGAACGGACATCATTGATTAATCGTATCCGTGCCACATTAGCAGAATTTGGTATTGCTATCCCAGTAGGGCCAAGAAGGCTACATAGCTGGTTTGCTGATGATTTCTCAAGTGCTGAACCGTTGTTGCCTCAGCTAATGGTTCGTCATGTGCTGAGAATGAAGAAAAGGCTTAATCAATTAGAATCTGATTTAGACATACTGGAAAAAGAGATAGCTCAATCAAGTAAAGAGAATCCATTATGTCTGCGCTTGGAGGCTGTACCAGGTATAGGTCGACTCACGGCTTCAGCATTAGTTGCCAGCATTGGTACAGGCAAAGAGTTCAAATCAGGTAGACAGCTTTCAGCTTGGCTAGGGTTAGTACCCAAACAAAGCTCTAGCGGAGGTAAACCGCGATTATTAGGGATCAGTAAGCGCGGTGATGGCTATTTAAGGCGTTTATTTATTCATGGTACTAGAGCCGTAATACGGCACATGAACCCAAAACGGAAAATCACGGTGTGGCTGCGAGACTTAGAATGCAGAGCACACAAAAATGTTGTCATTGTCGCGCTAGCCAACAAATTGGCCAGGATAGCGTGGTCAATGCTGGCAAATGGAACTGATTATGATGAGTCATTCATCTAGTTAGTTGATAATTAATGAAGTAAAGACACTCAAAGGTTTGCGTAGGCATAAAGAGAATTGAAGACAAAATAGGTAAGACCGTAGTTCATTAAAACTGACCCTAACATCGTATGTAAGAATACGTCCAAATGATTAGTCATGAACTAGCGGAACTCATCAGGGATCAAGGCTTAAGCCTTAACTAGAATCCGAATAGATGGCTGCAATACCAACTTTGAATTCAATGAAAATTTTGCTTGCACAAAACGGAGCGTCCATAGATGTTAGATGTCGCTACCTTTTAGGGTATGTTTTAGTTTTTCGTATACGTTTTGGCTAAGGCTTTACCATGCTGTTTGTAGATATTATCTATAATAGAAAAGCTCAATTGTAGCCTTGATTGTGCCGTTACTTTGGTTAGTAATCTTGTCTTTCATCAATCGATGAATCGCGGATATTTGGTTGTCTAAATTAGGTTTCTTTTCTATTCGTCAGCTAGTTTTTGAGTTGATTAGTGAGATCAGAAAGGGTGACTTAAAGTGTTCGTAAACTGTTTAATTCTTAGTTTTGTGTGGCTTTCGTAGAGTGTTTCATGCGGAGTTCAAAGTTAATAATTAAGTGGCTTTAAATCGTGGTGGTTTGCTTTATTATTCCATTTCGTAATGTACTTGTATTTGAATGTTTTCAAACTGATCGCGAGCATCTAACGAATAAGGATAGGCCGCGCGTAGCCGCGTCCTTATCCCGATTGTTGAACAAGCCCGAGTGATACCTTTATAGTGTAAATATCAGCGTAAGATCTTACGCTTTTTTGG
>NZ_JAKIKW010000005.1 GCF_023283945.1 Shewanella gelidimarina
TCAGGAGATGCACTAACTTCGTTTGAAGCCATCATTTGCGTTTCTCCTTGAATAAAGTTCTTCAAATCATCTTGCAACGGGAGACCAGCTAGAAGTCAGCTCGCTTTCGCGCCAGATAAAATCAGTATCCGCATCATTACAATGCGGCATTCGCTTTTTCTAGCCTCCTTTACCTGCATTACTATCGGTAGCTTTCGCAGGCCACTTTCCCCAAGGGGAGCAATACAGGCTTACCCTGTTCCGTATGTCGCGCAACGTCAGGTTAGATGCCCACTATAGTGCGGAGAGTTATTTGATCACGAAAGAGCACTGTCCAATCTCTTTCCAACTCTCATGCCTTTTGGCCACAGCGTATTAACCACTTCCGCTGTTCATCGTATAACGCACCTTATATGGATTCACTTACGTTCATCATACTGACACCCTAGCACTTACCCGATTGTGGTTATCAGGAAGAACGTCCTCTCACGATTCTGTTCCCGTCCAATGGACTTCGTTACATTGTCAGACTCGCTGCTTTATTCAGAGTCTTAGGGTCATCTGGTGATACAGATGGTTCACTCTTATCGCGGTGAACAGCGCTTCATACGACCTCAGGTCGCACGGACATAAACGATTTAGAGCTAAAGCTCTTGGAGTGATGAATTTCATTAAGGGAAATATGGCAAACGTATATTGCGGTAACGCCTTGCTAAGCGAAAAATAATGGTTGGCTATAATCGCGAAGCGATGGCCAACTGTTATTTTCCGTTTAAGCAACTTGTTATACAACATATTTATTGAACAGAAAAACCATTCAAGAGATTATTAATCTCTGTTTTGTATTTATTTACTAAATTTGCGCCAGTGTATACTACAAGCTGAGTAGAGCCAGAAGTGTCAGAAAAATAGTAACCCATATATTTAAATTTGATACCTTTCATAGTGCCAATCATTTCCATGTATATAAGTTTTGTTCCATTTACAACTCTATATTCTTTCTTTACTACTTTGGTGTCAGGGGCTACTCCTCTAGCGTTTTCGAAAGCAATTTCAACTAATTCTTCAAGCTCAATTTCAACACGTTCTGTTATAGCCATTCCATATAAATCTCCAGCTTTAAGATTTATATTATATTCAATAGCCGCATCATCCCTTTTACTTTTAACAAATGCCCACTCTTTAGTATTTAGAGCAAAAGCTGAGTTGTTTTTCTTACTTTTTAGAACGAAATTTGAGCTAACTGGCTTGTTGAAAGCAGTAGGATTTGTTTTTATTTCTATATCATGAGAGGCTTTGCCATCTTCATAAACCCAAGTTCCATTGCCATTTAGAATCACAATATCGCCCTCTTCTGTTACTGCTTTTTGAGCAGCAATAACATTAAAAGCAAAAAAATATAATAATAACGTAATAGATAATTTCATAATGAACCTTTTTTGTATAACGCCCAAATAACAGGCTAAAAATAGTGGGCTAAAATAGTGTAGCGAAGCGAAACGTAGCCAACTGTTACGTGTCCTTGTTGATTTTCTTGTTATATTTCAATATCGCTACACTTCATTTCTACGTTCACTTTCATTTCTTTTTTGCTGCCATCAAGGGTTAAATAAGAAATAGAAATTGATTCATCATACTTATTTAAATCTAATTTGGCTCTGATACAGTGCCTAACGACTAATTCATTAAAGCCTCCACTACAAAACATTTGCACTGCTGTTTTGGGTGTGCCCTTAAATGCAATTGAGGTACAGCTTTCACTTAATTCTTGAATTTTTAATTTAACAGCACCCTCAGAGTCTTTTGCAGAAACACTAAAAGAAAACGAAGCCAGAACGAGACAAATCGCACTTATAGAATACTTACACATAGATCTTCCTTGAAATATAACGCCCATTTAAGGGGCTGAAAATAGTTTGCTAAAATTGTGAAGCGTAGCGAAACCGAGCAAGCTGTTAGCAGTCCCGCTTTAAACGCTTGTTGAATGAAGCCGCTATGCGGCAGAAAAGATAAAACTATCTCTACCTCCTCATCCTAAATACTTACTAGTACAGGTCTTGTTAGGCCATTATTACTAGGAGTATTGTCATGAAGACATTTGAACAGCAACGCTTTGATTCTCTTTATGAACAACATCTTACCAACTTAACCTTACAAGGCAAGCGACCCGCTACCATCGATGCATATAGCCGTGCAGTACGGCGTATTGCCGCCTTCTTTGACCGCTGCCCTGATAACCTCACTACCGATGATTTGAAGCGCGACTTCGCTCAGCTCATTAACCATGGCTGGCACTATATTTCTAGAAAATAATAGCCAGCCATTAATAATCAAGCCGCGTTCTACATGCGAGTGCACCATTACGACTAACTCATTGAAGAGAAAGTCATCCTAAAGCTTCTGCTAATGTTTATGTGCGACCATAACATAGCAAAGGAGCTTCAAAATGACTTACACCCACCTTAGCATGTCTGACAGAAAAGCGATCTATTACCGCTTTAACTCTGGTGAGAGCTTAAGATCTATCGGGCGGCTTATAGGGCGTCACCATACGACGATTAGCCGTAGAAAATAATATCCAGCCATTAATAATCAATAACATAACTAGCTTTCAACCCAATATCAACGATTGACGTCTATCAAAGAAGTACTTGAACCATTTTCAACAGAGTGGCAGCAGATAAAGGCCGCAGAAGAAGTGAATTAGCGGGGATTAGCGAGTTTTAAGGTGTTGAATATTAACTCAATGGATTAACTGAGGAAAGGGGTCTTGAGGCAGTGAGTTAGAGTCTAGTCTACTTGCATATACTGGCAACTATTTGAAAAGTGCCGCCGGCGTTTATCTAAGTGTTCACAGTAGCTGCTTAGCTCTTGCAACGTCCCCACTGGGCCGTGAAAAAGCTGCCCAAACTCGGTGGTGATTTTTACCCAATTAGTCGCTGGGATATTTAATCGGCTCAAAATCCTTTCTGCACTCGAAGATATCGCGCCACGCTTATCGTTACGGATAACCCTGCCTGTTTCATCAACCAGTTCAAGGTAGTCTTTCAGCGAGAAAGCAATACCTTTTGGCTGGTGCTCTCGCTCGTTGCCAATAAAGGCTAATAGCTTGCTCGGTTGTTGACCTTTAAGCGCTGCGGTGACTCTGAGTTTTAAACTGGTGAAATCTGATTGCTCTGGCGTTTGCGCCATCTTCGCACGGATTGGCCTATCTATTAGCAAAAAGTGTTCGACATAGGTCATACAAGCCAGCACAGCGGCCTCATCCAAAAGGGCTTGAGATTTAAACCGCCCTTCCCAAAAATGGCCAGTGCAATTATCTTCAAGATTGGCTTGTCTGGCTATTGGTTCATTCAAGCATCTCATGAACCATGAGATATCACTGAGGCGTGAGCGGTAAATCGCTATTTGATGCTTTAACTGAGCAACTAAGTGTTCATCAATCACTTCACCTTTAGCAAACTTTTGAGTCAGCCCAGTACCATTAAAGCATTTGTGCCATTGCTCAACAACCTCTCTATCTGACCAGTTATTCACGGTTTCTAGGTCAATATAAAGCACAACATGCAAATGATTACTCATCACAGCATAAGCCGCTACATCGATAGCAAACACCTCGGTAAGCTTCAATATTTGCGTTTCAACCCAACCTCGGCGATGGTCGTAGTTTTTACCCGTGTATTTATCATCACCACAGAGAAAGGCACGACGCACTACGCGGCTACAACAGTGATAATACGGGGTGTCTTCGATACTGATCAGGGTTCGTCTTGGCCTTGGCATACAACCTCCTTGTTAAATGCTCTTTCAAAGCTTAGTCGGAGGTTATCAGTTGTGCCATTAACGATGGCTGTCTATGTATTTAGGTGTTGTATTTTTGTTGTGCCATTAACGATGGCTGTCTATGTATTTATTTTTAGTCTATGTATTTATTATTTATTCGTGTGTATAGACGACCTTATTGTTGAAGTCATTTATTAAGTTTTTTGCTAACACGGCACCTAACTCTGCATTTGGGTCTATATTGCATTCGTTTGCGCTGTTGTGAAGAATCCAGGTAAATTTTGAGTCCCCGTTCCAATTAACCAAGGAGTAGTTAAGGATATTATTGTACCCGTCCTGACCCTCTTCTTTAAGAATGATGAGCGTAGCTTGTTTACTCACTTTATAATCCACTATTTTGATTGCCTCTTGGTTATTGGCATCGTGGGCAGCCGTGTATTCTTGGCAAATAGTGTTCGCAGCGACTGAGCCGGGGATCAATATTATGGCCACAGCTGCTAATTGCGAGAGTCTCATGCTTGCCTTCCTTTGGTATTAATTTCGCGTATTGGTTAGTGTAGAAGCTTTATTTAGTTTGGCTAGTTTATCCTCGAGGATAGAAAGCGGATCTATTGCAAATACATCCCTGTGAGTGCAACAAAATCATTGCTCCATCGATGCCTGTTGCACCTAATTCGTTAGGACGGTATGAGTGTTCTAGATAGTTATTAGCAAATCACAACCGCATCTACACTCTGTTTTCCGTTATGATGCCCTACCCGTTATATACACGTAGTTAAGAAATACCATGGATATCAAAGGAACCTGCATCTCATCAATAGTCGATGAGCACGGCCCGATTTATGTTTATCAAACAAGGACCGCTCGGATTCTCAGCTTTGACGGGAAAATATATCAAAGTTGCATGAAACTAAATGATATTAATGGATTAAATCTCGGCTACACCCAGGCTATGATGGCGGGTTTATTGTTTATCCCTAGCGTGAAAACAGCCACCATTATGGGGCTGGGCGCTGGATCTATGGCAAAGAATCTGCTCAGCAGTTTCGCCGAGTTGAACGTACACGCAATTGAATACCGTGCCGCCGTGGCTGAGACCGCAAAAGAATATTTTGACTTACCCGACACAGCTCGTCTCTTCATTCATATAGACGATGCGGTGAACTATATGAAAAACACTGACACGAAAAGCGATATTATCTTTTCGGATCTATACAACTCGGAAGGTATGGAACCGAAACAGGTACAATCAAGCTACTTGCGTGATTGTAAAAATGCACTCAACGAACAAGGTGTGCTGGTGCTCAATATCTGCCATACGGGGCTTGAATTACGACAAGAGTTAGATGAATTACTCGCGCATGAATTTGAAAACCGACGCCTCAGTTTTGAAGTTGCAGGTGGGAACACCATCATACTGGCATTCAAAAATGACATTCCCTCAATGACAAGAGAAGTGCTACTGGCTAAAGGCCAATCCTTGCAAGAGCAAATGAACATTTCGATGGAACGTTATGCCAATTTGCTTTGTGATATACAAGATCTCAATTAGCCTTCGATGACGTATTAGCTCAACTGATCCCAACTTCAAGTACAGCTCCAGCTCAAAGCCAAAGCCAAAATCAGTCCAACATCAACTCATTCAAGTTGATGTTGGAAGCTACCTAAAACTATCAAGCAGATTACAATCAAACTGGTAATGGTACTGGTACTTTTACTTGGCTCTAGATCTTAGCCAAACAACCAATCCAGCAATACCAAAGAAAAATGGCAGCAAGAATAATATCACCACCACTTGGCGTTTTTGTTTACTGGTTAAATCTAACCGTTCTACCTTTACTGCTTTTGAGCTAAGAAAGACTTGATAGTCTAATTCTGCCAGCCAATTAACAACATTAAGCCCCATTTGTGCATTACTGTACTGATTGATATAGATATTTGTTAAAAAGTCAGCGTCAGTAAAAACAATCATCCGCGTGTTTAATGGCTTGCTGAGCTCTTTATCCTGCGCGCTGGGCTTTGCGGGATGCTGTTCGAGAACAACATAAGAGATAGGCACAGGGCCTGGAGTGTCGATACCTGGATTAAATTGAATATCTAAGTGACGATTCGTTTCCGCCCAGCTTTGATCTTTCGATGTAGTCAAAGCGATAGCAGCAAGCTTAATGTTCGGGCGACGCTGTTCTAACACTCGAATAGAACGCGGTCTGACGTAAAAGGTGTAATCTAAACCTTCGGTAATGGCTTTGTGCTTTTGATAATTTTTGGTCGCTGGGCTGCCAACATCATTACCAATATGATTGGTTAAATCGACCACAACATCTGGCTGAACGTTAAGCCCCCATTGATTGATAATGCCGTTTAATGACGGGTTTAACTGTTGTTGCTCTGCTGTCAGTGGCTTATCGGGTGTGGTGACCAGTGTTTGCTCAATCAAAAATAACGCATTTCCGCCAGACGATAGGTAATCAACGATTAACGTTTCTTCCTGCTGTGTAAGTTCAGTACGCGGACCCGCAATAATTAACACATCACAATCCTCAGGGATCGACTGTGTAATACCTAACATCAGCGGTTTACTTTGCATGTTGTTATCGGCTAACAATTGCTTAAAGGTGGATAAGCCAAGATTATCTTCATTTGAAATCGAGTATTCACCATGGCCACTGAGAAAGTAAACTTGCCTTGGTGAGCGGCTAGCGCGGGCAATGGTATTGGTGAGCTTCTCTTCTGTCAGTGGCTCATCAGTAAAATCAACATCTTTACGGACGTCACCCGCTTGCACAATCACCTTGCGTTCGTTGGCACTCAACACATTGCCAAATTTTGCCGCAAACGAAATATTCTCAATCGGATCGATTATTTGCGTACTAATGAGGCCAGCGGATAACCTTTCATACTCGTTAAATAAATCTTGTAAATATTTTGGCGGCATCCCCACATAAAATGCGGTTAACTGGACCTCGGTTGTTAACGAGCTAATGAAGTCGATAGTGTTTTTAGACAAGGTATGTTGTTTAGCTTCAGTCACATCCCAGCGCATAGAAATGCTGTTAGCAGCATAATGACTGATGCCAAGAAATGCAAAACTCCCCATGACCATAGAGAAAATAATAAAGACTTTTTTCCACCGTCCACGATGGGTAACCGATGCCACTTTCGTTGAGTTAGCGTCAGTGTTGCTTAGACGCTTGCTTAAAAGCAGCAAGCCAACAAATAAAATTGCACCACTGAACGTTAAGAAACTGGCGAGACTCAAGCTTAATAGAGCAAATTGACCTTCAATATAAAATAACGATAATCCGATGGTGAAGACAAACAGGGTTATCCCTACCAAGGCTGGGAATAATTTATTAAGCATCATGCTGATTTTCTTTTTAAGCGTCATTTATTGCCACACCCTATGGTCAATGCTTATACGGGTGAGTACTAAACAAAGTAAAATCCCCGCTAAGTAATAGATAATATCACTGGCGGTGATCATGCCGATGGCAAAGTTTTCGAGGTGGGTACGCGTACTAAACTGGGTAACAAACGTTTCAGCAAAGCCGGTGACATATTTAGTAAAGGTGCTTGAAAAGTAGAGTATAAATAGAATTAAGTAAGAGGCCATTGCGGCAATTATTTGGTTGCGAGTCCATGAAGAGGTCAGTAAGCCGATGGCAATGAAGAGTGCTCCCTCTAACCAGATACCAATATAGCCTGACAGAATACTGTAAACGTCGGGATCACCATAATATTCAACGATAAAATAGTAAGCGCTTGTTAGAGCAATTAATAGCGAGTAAAAAACAAGCATACTTAAATACTTACCTAACACTATCATGGTCGGTGTTAAGGGGGATGTCAGTAAAAACTCCATCGTCCCGTTGGACTTCTCTTCTGCAAATAGCTTCATCGTGAGTAATGGGATGATGAAAATAAACATAAACTCCATCACTTGAAAAATATCTCGTAATGACACTTCTCTATTTTGATCAATGATCATAAAGAAAAACATATTAAACAAAGATAACGAAGCAATTATAACGAGGTAAGCAATAGGGCTACTAAAATAGCCATGCAGCTCTTTTTTGGTTAATGCGAGGACTTTATGCATCAGTGATCACCACCATTGTGCATTTGCGGCTGCTGATGATAATCAATGAAAATTTGTTCCAAGGTCGATGATTTAGACGAGCAATCTTGTGATACCGATACATTGTTATTGCCGGTATCCATTCTATCTCTGCCGATCCCGGTTTTAAGCAATGTATCCAAGGATTCATCTATCACCAGCTGACCTGATTTAATCATCAAAATACGTTGCGCTATTTTTTCCATTTCAGTCAAGGTGTGCGTGCTCAACAATACCGTTCTTTGTTCTCGCTGATTGCTTATAAGTGCTAATACTTGCTGAATTTGCATAGGATCTAGCCCACTTGTGGGTTCATCTAGAATAAGCAGTTTAGGCTCATGAATAATCGCTTGTGCAATCCCCACCCTTTGCTTATAACCTTTAGATAATGTTGAAATCGTTTTTTGTTTTACCTGTTCTAAATCGCACTCTTCTAGCACTTTAGCAATCTTGACCGCTTGTTTTTTGGGTGGCACATCTTTTATCTCAGCGGCAAACTTCAAATATTGGAACACTGTCATGCTGGTGTACAAAGGCGGTGTTTCAGGGAGGTAGCCAATTTTCTGTCTGATCGTTAGAGAATGCTTAGTAATATCATCGCCATCAATAAAAACTCGGCCTGAAGATGGTGCAAGAAAAGAAGTAATAATACGCATCAAGGTTGTTTTTCCTGCGCCATTCTTTCCTAAAAAGCCGACGATATCGCCTTGATTAATTTCAAAGCTAACATCATCTAGCGCTTGCAGGGCACCGAAGCTTTTACTGATATGTTCAACCGTTAGAATACTCACTCAATAGCCTTTTCATCGTGATTGTTAGAAACTGGATTTACATTGCCTTTTTTGGCTAATCGTCTTAATACCTGCCCGTAGACCTGCTGCCTAACTTTTGCACATTATCTTCATACCGAATGAGAATGAGCAAAACATAGCGATGCATTGAAAGGGGCGCAGCGGGCTGTAATCACCATCACAGAAAAGCGATGGGCCAGTGTAGCACGAACAATATTTTTAATTTTACAAACAATATCTTGCAGTTATTACTAAGTAAGCCGCCATACTAATCGAGAGGGGCTGGAGGTAAATAGCCACGGCCGTCTTTAACTAAATCACTCTTTCCCAACGTGCTGTCATTAAGCGCATTGCCATAATTATCTCGGCAATGAACGCAGGGACTCATCTTGTTCACGAAGCGGCCTTTTCGAGTGTACTTCCTTATATAAGCATGTGAAATTCTGACATTACCGCGATGTAATTCGATGGCATCGTCCAGCTTAAGCCTCAAATCACTCAACGCTGCATCTTCAGCGCACATGTTGTCACTGGCACAGCCCCAACCGATAACATCCTCGCTAGCATCACTGTTTACATATCTAGCCGCGACCCAGGGACCACTGTGATCTCCCGTAGGCGTACCATCGGGGAAATTGGAGGGCTTATTAGCTAACTGATATGAGACAAGTTCAAGCGGATCTACAGGGGCTCTATCGCAGAGGGTGTCACGACTTAACGGGCGCCCCGTTGTCACAAAATAATGATGATTGTGGCTGATTTTAAGATCGCAATAATGGTGTGACCCTTCGATTTTATTGATGTGCGTTATCTCTGCTATCGCGCCACTGCAGGCTAAGATTTGGTCGGCCACCTTAAGATCTTCAGCCTTAACCCACTCCTGTGCAACAAGGTAAAAACGGTGTTCTTCTACCACGAACATCGACGTTTTTAATTCAGCAATAGTATATTCAATCTCGATCATATCTTGTGCAACACTTCCAAATATTCATTCAATAGGGTTAAGTAAAACGGTTCGGTAAAATAAAAGCGCTATTATACCCAAGTCACTTTAAATTGTAGGGTTCTGTCGGAGTTTAGTGTGCATTAGGCAAGGCCGGTGATGGTTGTGCCTAAAGCCAAATAAACAATGCAGATTAAAGTGTACTTTTTGACTCCAAGAATACCCCATCAAGAAAAGCTCTCCCCAAGGCCCCTGAAACCCGCATGTTCTGGCCATTGGGTGTTAAGTATCATTAGTCTGCTGGCTACCCATTTTGTCTTTTAAACCTTGCTTTTGTCACTACTAGTAGCTTAACTAATATTCATCAACAACTTATAAGGAAATGATTGTGCTTAAAAATATCATCCTCCTGATACCCATCATCTCTCTATTTTCTTGTACTAGTCTTCCCGACAATACCAGCAGTAAAAATTACGCGATGAGTAAATCTCAAGACAGCCAGTTAACGATGGAGCTTGATGAGGAACGTAAGCTGCTCGGCTTAAAAAATGATGATGCGTTAATGATGCTGCTCGAAGATGGTGTTGATGCTTTTGTAGCTCGAGTATCCCTCATTAATGCGGCACAAAAGAGCGTAGATCTACAATATTATCAATATCACTCTGATTTAAGTGGAAGACTATTAACGGCAGCATTGTGGCAAGCTGCCGACAGAGGGGTGCGCATTCGTTTACTTGTAGATGATATGGATTTAGCGGGTAAAGATATTGATATTGCAAAACTAAATTCACACAAAAATTTTGAAGTACGCATTTTCAATCCCTTTTTGCGCGATAAGAAGCGCACTCGGCAGCTAATCACTGGCTTTGGTTCAGTAACACGTCGAATGCACAATAAAACGTTCACGGTCGACAGCAGCATATCCATTTTGGGTGGCCGTAATGTAGGAGACCTGTATTACGGTGCGCACTCAGATGTCGCTTTTGGGGATTTAGATATTGCTTTTACAGGCGAGATTGTACAAGAAGTACAAATTGCTTTTGACTTATATTGGAATAGTGAAATAACTTACGAAATCAACTTACTAAATGATTACCAGCCATCGAAAAATGATGTACATGAAGTCAGTGAGATTTTTAAATCCTTCTTGGAGAAAAACAAAAACTCTCAATATGCACAGGCACTACGTGAAAACGACTTATTAAGTTTAGTAAAAGAAGATAAAGTAAACGAATACATTGGCAAGGCTGTAGTCTTATATGATGATCCATTAAAAATTGTCTCTTCACGTGACAAAACAGAATACCACCTAGCACCAAAATTACGTCCTTATGTGGATAATGCGCAAGACGAATTCATCATTGTGTCTCCTTACTTTGTACCTGGCGACGAAGGCGTGGCATTGTTAGGCAGTCTCGTAAAAAAAGGTGTCACGGTTAGAGTGTTAACCAACTCTATGAAATCCAATGATGTCACCATAGTGCACTCTGGATATTCAAAGTATCGAAAAGAATTATTAGCGCTTGGTGTGGAGTTATATGAAGTCGACAATGCCCGTATAGATGTATTGAAGAAATATACTGACAAAGGTGCTTCTTCAACCGCATCAAAGCTCACTTTACATGCTAAGTACTTTGTCATTGACCGTAAAATCACATTCATTGGTTCAATGAATCTTGATCCTCGTTCTCGCAATGAAAATACAGAAATTGGTGTAATTGCAGAATCCGAAAAGCTAGGTGCTTTTATTGTTAAGGATTTTGACAGTATAGTTAAAGATGGGGCATTTAAATTATCACTTAAAGAAGGTGATATTATTTGGACGCAAAAAAATGGAGATAAAAGAATAACCTATGACAATGACCCTTACAGCAGCTGGTGGGACCGTTTTAAAAATGGTTTCTTGCAATTGCTACCAGTAGAGTCCCAACTTTAAATTATTTTTAATTTAAGGAACGTTTTAGCACGGGTTATTGTCGCTGCTTTGTAGTGCTGTATGATTAAACCTTGTAATAAATATAACTTAGTCACTTCTACTCAGCATATTATAACTTTACTCGCTGCTATTTAGCTGCAGACAGTACCAGCCTCTTATAAAAGCTTTGAAAATGGTCCCTCATTGCAGTGTTTAAGCGGTAACTAAGGTAATGCAGGCAGCATTTACCCTTGCATGGTTATTTACATTTAATTTGAATCAAAGCAAATCATGACAGAGTTATATAATTATTGTTTATATTGACATGCAAACAAATATTGTTATAAACACGTATTACGACTAGTTAAATAAAACACTTTGATAGCACTAGTCCTGAGAGTTTCTATAAGCCTTTAATTCTATCAAAAGCCAATCTCGGCTTTTAATTGGCGATTCATTACCACAATGAATCTTATAATACCTGCCAGACATCTTACTTTTCGTCGCTGAATATTTAACAAAGTCTTCAGTTGACTTAATGTCATCTAAAAAATACTCATACTTCTTCTTTATATGTCCAGCGGCTTCAGTACCATTGTGCATAGTACCCTCAATTGAGAGCATCGGTCTTGATCGTTAGTGTCTTGGTGCCTTTGCTGCTACAAGCATAACTTGGTGAAGCCAAAGGAATATCCGCAAGCTAAAAAGTACTAGTGACCCCTTCAGATTATCGTAGTAATTATGATGAATAACATGCTCCCATCACAACGTTGGCCTAAGCTGATTCAAAGCCGTTGTATCTCATCATTTGGAGCGGTTTAGTTATGTCTTGTGAGTTATTTCAACATGGTCAGCTAAGGGGAAGTGATGAGCGTCGGTAAATATTTATGATATTCAAGCGTTAAGCTCGTGCTGACAGCATGGCATACACCATCAATAGATAATTTCATTTTAGTGCTAAATCACGTAAACTACGCGCTGTTTTTTAAGTCTCTTTTTAGGTAAATCATGATCCGTCTAAACCAAGTAAAATTGCCTCTCGACCATAATGAAGATGCGCTGCAAGATATCGTATTGCAAAAGCTCTCTATCTCTGCGGAGCAGCTGGTTGACATACATGTGTTTAAGCGTGGCTACGATGCCCGAAAAAAGAATTTAATTTCCTTAATTTATACATTGGATGTGACATTAACCGATGTAGACGAAGCGGCGTTATTGGCCTCGCTTGTGGATGATCATAACATCCGTGTTTCGCCAGATACCGATTATAAATATGTTGCTAGTGCACCGGAAGGATTAACGGAACGCCCCTTAGTGATTGGCATGGGCCCATGTGGCTTGTTTGTCGGACTTATGTTGGCGCAAATGGGCTTTAAGCCTATTATTTTAGAGCGCGGTAAGTCGGTACACGAACGTGCTAAAGATACTTTCCGTTTTTGGCGTACCAGTGAGCTAAACACCGAATCAAATGTGCAATTTGGAGAAGGTGGCGCAGGCACATTCTCTGACGGTAAGTTATACAGCCAAGTCAAAGATCCTGGTTTTAAAGGCTTAAAAGTAAAACAAGAATTTGTTGCGGCTGGCGCACCCGCTGAAATTATTTATGTCAGCAAACCCCACATAGGTACCTTTAAATTGGTCACTATGGTGGAAAAAATGCGCAGAGAAATCATTCGATTAGGCGGTGAAGTTCGTTTTGAGACTCGTGTCGATGAAATCAATGTTAGCGATCGTCAAGTAACAGGTGTCACGCTTAGAAATGGCGAAGTATTGCATTCTAAGCATATCATTGCAGCAATTGGTCACAGTGCTCGCGATACGTTCCAAATGTTGCATGACAAAGGCGTGTATATGCAGGCGCAGTCATTTTCGATTGGTTTCCGTATTGAACACAAACAAGAGATGATCGATAAAGACCGCTTTGGCACTAACGCAGGGCACCCAATGTTAGGCGCTGCAGATTACAAGTTAGTGCATCATTGTAAAAGTGGTCGCAGTGTATACAGCTTTTGTATGTGTCCTGGTGGTGTGGTTGTGGCGGCAACGTCAGAAGAGCACGCTGTCGTTACCAATGGTATGAGCCAATACTCGCGCAGCGAACGTAATGCCAACAGCGCCATTGTGGTGGGGATTAATCCAAGTGATTTTGATAACGATCCATTGCAAGGTATTGCACTGCAGCGACAACTAGAGCGCAATGCCTATGTTATGGGTGGCAGCAATTACGATGCCCCAGCGCAAATGGTCGGTGACTTTTTAGCGGCAGGTAGTGGTAAGCCGTTTGAAAACGTAGTGCCATCTTATAAGCCTAATGTAAAAATGACCGATTTAAGCGATGCGTTACCACAATTCGCCATTGATGCGATCCGTGAAGCACTGCCGGCGTTCGGTAAGAAAATTCGTGGATTTGACAATAAAGATGCCATGTTAACCGGCGTTGAAACGCGTACCTCTTCACCAGTGCAAATTAAACGTGGTGCTGATTACCAGAGTATTAATACCAAAGGTTTGTACCCTGCGGGTGAAGGCGCTGGTTATGCTGGCGGGATTTTATCGGCGGGTATCGACGGTATCAGTATTGCCGAAGCTGTTGCATTAGACATGCTAAAAGAGCTGACAAACAGTTAATCTGGCCTTGAATAAAGAGAGCAGCAAAGTCACATAGGGCTGTTCTTTTTATTGCCACCGCAACAAGTTCTGAAATATCCGAGTAGGCTTAACACCTTGCCAAGGGACGTAAAATAGTTGGCTAGAACCAGCGAGGCATACGCAGTCGCCCGCTTTTGTTAGTCTTTGCTCATTTTATTATTAACTTACTTTTTGCTCGAATGCCTTTGCGTATCATTGTATTGCCACAATACGTTAAGTATTTTCCATTCTTTATTTTCATTTTTATATAAATGCATGTAATCAATCCAATCGTCTGCCGTCAACTTTACCGATGCGACTCGCTTATCAATATCAAGTATATCGATATCAATTTTGGGAGATGATGGGAATTTATCACCATCCTTGTTGTAGTTTTCAGCTACCCAGACCATAGTTTCAAAGTCCGTTTCCATTATAAACTCTGAGCCATCTTTAGATTTCCAGTAGGTTCTTTTAGCTAATTCTTTATCCAAGCCTCTTTTCATTAAATCTGGTTCGACGTTATGTTGTGATTCGATGTAATCGAGCACAGCTCTTTTTACATCGTCACTATCATTAGACGTATCCGCTATTGCGGCACTAGAAAAAAGAACGGCTAAGGTTAAAAGTAAAACGCGATACATGGATAGTTCCTTGGGTAAGCTAATGCCGTACTAAAGAGATGATAAAAGTATTGGCTAATATGTTGATGAACAAAACAGAAAGCTGTTTCTAGTCCCGTTTGATGGTTTGTTATGTTTTCTTATGCAAAAAACGCTTTAAATCATCTGGTATTGGCATCGGCTTCAATGGGTTCACATTGGTTCCTCCGGTATTGCCTAAAGGAACCCAAACCTTAGTAAATAATATGGAGGCAATCATTCTAGTCACTTGGCCAAGAACCTCTTTGGTATTTCGCTTCCTTAAACCAACTTTCAACATCCACCAGTGTGATTTAGCATGAGGAAGAACATATGACTGACCAAGAATATGAGCACGTTCAAGGTGGTAGAATGCAGAGTCTAGCTCATTCTTTTTGTATAAGTTGATGGCTTCATCCATTTCAACACAAAACGCTTCTTTTAATTGCTGTTGCATTGCTCACCCTCTATCAATCAAACGTCAGCTTTGAAAAAGTGCTAATACCGCTTATCCTGAGCCTGCGAGCAGGCATCTGTATTTTTCCGGTTGAAGATATTTTTAGTGCTATTACATGTGGGAAAATTTACACTGTTCTTCAGCTTCAATTTTATTCTTAGCCCCATCGGCCATGAAGTCCAATTGTATGGTTGTTAAAACAGGTTTTCTATCAGCGTTTTTATCTGTCGCGGCCCATTTCCAATGATTTAATGCAGCGACTGCATATTTATCAAATACACCTTCAGGATATGATTTTTTGACTTTGTATCCACCAGACTTTCCATCAGAATTAATCGCTATAATTAAGTCCACACAACCTGATAAACCTTTTCTCGCAGCACTAATTGGGTATTGAGGCTCATGTCTTTTTTCTACTACCCAATATTCCTTAATTAATTCTTTTTTATCATCTAAGGTCAAATTTACATATTGTATTGGTTCTTCAACTGCTATTTTCGCTTCGTCATTCGAAGCACATGCCACCAAAAAAACACTAAAAATGGATAATATAACGATTTTTCTCATTGCTAATTCCTTATAGCTCTAACATCTATATACACGTTTGCGCATTTTACCGATGAGAACAACTCAACAGTACAAATCTAAGGCATTGATTTACATGGTTATTGGTAAGGTTAAAACTATTACCACCTTGCGTAACGAGCTTGTGAACACTTTATCCTTTCGAAGTTACATCATTTAATTAACAATAGTAACCCCATATTCCCATGAGATAATATGCCTTGATTTTCTACCAATAACACAGTGTATGCATATAGCCGAGCGCGTGGTTTAGATTATGTCCTCAAGTCCATTTCAATAAAGCCATTCAATAAAGCCATTCAATAAAGCCATTCAATAAGATAATGCAGGAACAGCTCGCCCCATGGATAACCTTTAATACCCAACCGTTGGCTAATACTATCTCAGCCTCATTACTCAGTTCTATTGTTGACTCTGCAGTTGATGAGTTGCACTGCTTATTATCCGAACTCAGATTTAATAGCGCCGCCCTATGGCGCTATTAATATCAAAATCCCTTAAGCAGTACTGTTTCTTAGTTGTTGCAGCTGTTTTTTAATGGTTCCAGGGGACTGAGTTGAACGGCAAAGCAGTTTATACATCGTCGGTATCACCACTAAGGTTACAAGCGTTGAGAACCCCATGCCGAAAAAGACCACCACTCCGACAGAGACTCGACTTTCAGCGCCTGCACCACTGGATAACAATAACGGCAAAGCCCCCGCTAACGTGGTAAAGGCGGTCATCATTATCGGTCGTAATCGTCGGCTAGCGCCGTCGATAATGGCATCATCGAATGATGCTCCTTTGTCCCTTAATTGACTAATAAACTCGACGATAAGAATACCGTTTTTGGTTACCATACCAATCAACATGATGATGCCAATCTGGCTGTAAATATTAATGCTTTCTCCCATTAACCAAATACCTAACACAGCACCAAATAATCCCGTCGGCACCGTCAACATCACCACGAAAGGATTAATAAAACTCTCAAACTGTGCCGCCATCACTAAATATGCGACTAACAGTGCTAATACAAAGATAATCAAGGTACTGCTTTGATTTTCGATAAAGACTTTCGAGTCGCCTGCGTAACTAAAGCTAATATTTTGCGGCAATACCGTTATGGCGACTTGTTCAAGACTGCTTAACGCTTCGCCTAGCGTTGCCCCTTCGGCTAAGTTAGCTCTCACCACAATAGATTTGCGCTTGCTGATGTGGGTCAGTTTTTGCGCCGAGGCGACTCGATTAACCTTGCAGAATGTGTCTACCGACACAAGATCACCCGAGGCGGTACGCATAAAAATAGTGGTTAAGTCACTGCTCGAGTTAAACTGCGCTTCATCACCTCGTACGAAAACATCGTACTCTTCACCGTTTTCTACATAGGTGGTTTCAGTCTTGCCACCTAACATGACATTGAGCGTATCAGACACTTCAGACACGCTGATTCCAAGTTCAGCAGCACGTCTACGGTCAACTTTTACCACCATTTCGGGGGTTTTCTCTGAATAGTCGACTAAAGACCCCGTCATCAGTGGACTTTCATCCATCTTAGATTGCATCACTTTAGCCCACTTATTTAGCTCGCTGTAATCGCTACCGCTAAGGGCTATTTGCACAGGCTCTTTTGAACCGCCTTTAAAGCCTGGAAGTTTAGGTCTAATTCTGACGTCTGGGATGCCAGCCAGTTGCTGCTTCACTTTTTTCAAAATGGTTTGTGCATTTTCATCACGCAAATCCCAATCTTTCAATTGAAGAATGGCTAAACCATATTGGTCACCATTTTTACCGCCAGAGATCGGGGTTTGTATGCTTAAAGACTTCAGGCTGCCATCTTTCAACATCGCCATAAGCCGCGTTTCAACTTTTTGCATATTCTCTGACATACGCGCAAAACTGGTCCCTTCCGCGCCATTAACCTTAACCATTATAACGCCTCGATCTTCTTGCGGCATAAGCTGAGAAGAAAGCTGAGTCACGACAAAGTAACTGCCCGCTAAACAAGCGATGATAATCGCCGGCGCAACAAAGCGGTGCTTAAGGCTCAGTAATAGCAGTTGTCGATAGCGAGTTTCGAGTGCCCCTAGTAAGCGTTCGACGTAGGTGTTAATGGCGTTGTGCTTCTGCTTTTTAGTGAGTAATTTGGCACCGAGTACTGGGGTCAATGTCAATGCGATGAGCGTCGAAAACATCACCGAGACTGCTATCATCACCGAAAATTCGGTAAACAAACGCCCTATCATTCCATCCATCATCGCGATGGGCAGAAACACCATCACCAGTACAAACGTGGTCGCCAGTACTGCAAAGCCCACTTCCCGGGTACCTTCAAAGGCCGCTAGCAGCGGTGGTTTTCCTTGTTGAATATGATGATAAATATTCTCAACCACCACAATCGCATCATCAACCACCAGCCCAATCGCCAAGATGAGCGCCAGCAAGGTTAACAGATTGATGGTAAAGCCCAAGTAACTTGCGAAGATAAACGTTGCGATAAGAGAAACCGGTACTGTTACCGCGGGGATTAATGTTGCTCTTGCTTGACCAATAAAGAGATACAGCACCAAAATAACCAGGGCGCAGGTCATGAACAGGGTTTTATAGACCTCACTTATTGAGCGGTCGATAAAGACGGTGGCGTCATAATCCACCATCACTTGCGTGCCTTTGGGCAGAAACTGTTGGATTTTATCCACTTCAGCATGAATGCGGCTAGAGAGCTCGAGTGGATTTGCATCGGCCTGTGGAACAATCGCTAAACTGACACTGGAGACGCCATTACTCCTGTAACTTGAGTTTTCACTTTCAGCTTGTAGCTTAACCTCTGCCACTTGATTCAGATAAATGGCCACTCCCGTTGCCGATTTCCCAATCACTAAATACCTAAAATCCCTTTCGGCATCGTAGCGCCGCTCTGTGCGCACTGGCATAACAATCGAATTGTTTCTTATCTCGCCAGCGGGACTCTCTAAGTTTTCAGCCCGTAACGCGCTAAGAATATCGGTAGTCGTGACTTTATGACCAGCCATTTTCTCAGAGTTAAGTTTTATAAACATCACTTTATATAAGCCACCAGCAACATCAACGGCACTTACGCCACTAATAATGTTGAATCTATCTTCAATGTTTTGGCTGACATAATCGGTAAGTTGAGTGCGATTCATCGCTGATGAACTCACATTAATATATAACGCTGGCTCCCCGGTGCCATCGTCTTTCGATACCGTTGGCTCATCGGCGTCATCGGGTAATGACCCTTTCGCTCTCGAAATAGCATCTCGAATGTCACTGACGCTGTCATTAATATTAGCACCCGCTTCAAATTCGACAGTGATGCTGGATGCACCATTTTTACTGACCGAAGTGATGTCTTTAACACCGCTAATCCCGGTTAACTGAGCCTCTATTTTAGCGGTCACTTGGCTTTCAACAATGACCGCTGATGCCCCTTTGTATTTAGTGCTTATCGTTGCTATGGGACTCACCATATTGGGCATTTCAGTGACTGGCAGCTTTAAAAAAGCCACTATGCCAAAGAGTGTTAATAAAATACTTAACACTATTGCGATAACAGGACGCTCTACACTGGTATCTGAAATCAACATTATTGGGCAGCCTCACGACTAAAAGCAGGCGCTTCTTTGACGACATCTTTATCACTAATATTCACCAGCCCCTCAATAACAATGCGTTGCCCAGATGCTAACCCTTCACTCACCACCACTTGCTCCGCTATCTGTTCCCCGAGTACCACTTCAGTTTGATGGGCTCGCCAGTTTTCATCGATAACATAGACAAATGTTTTCTCACCGGCATATTCAATTGCTTGCAATGGCACAACGGTATCACTCGATGCTGGGAATTTAAGCTTCGCATGTGCCAACATGCCGGGTTTGAGTTTACGGTCCACATTGGTAATGCCGACGCGTATTTTTATATCAAGGCTTTGTGGTTGCACTCGAGAGTCAATGGCTGCTACTTTCCCTTCAAAAACATCCTCCCCCCAAGCACTGACTTTGGTGGTGATAGTTTGCCCTTTGGCCAGTTTTGAAATGTACTTTTCAGGAATATTCAAATCAAGCTGCATTAACGCGGTATTGTCCAACGTCATAACCGGGGTATCTTTGATGAGCCTTTGCCCTTGAGTAATATTAACCAAACCCAAAACCCCTGATATTGGCGCCAATATACGATGATAATCGTAATTCACTTTTGCGGCATTCATCCTTGCTTGAGCAATATCAACGCTTACCTGCTGACTTTCTCTAATCGTGGCACTAACACCGCCTTTTGCACCAAGTTGTTTAAACTCTTTTAGCTTACGGCTTTCATCTTTAAGATAAGCCTGCGCTTCTTCTAATTCGGCTTTAGCTTGACGATCAATCAATGTAAATAGCAGGTCTCCTTTTTGTACTTGCTGGCTATCGGTCACCTTTATCTCGGCAACACGGCCATCAACCTCTGAAGCGATAATTACTGACTCTTTTGCCACCAGCGTACCCACAAGCTTTATAGGTGTACTCATGCTTTGAACTTCGACCAACGCGCTCGATACAAATATTGATTTATCTTTAGCCTTATCGACTTTGGCGCTATCACAACCTACAGCGAGCATTAACAATATTAAGGTTAACGATGCTTTTTTCATAAAATTAAAATCCATGATAATGATGTTTTAAATGACCCGTCAGCAAAGGTCGACGCGAAAGTCTAAATAAGGTTTGTATTCATGTCTTGGCGTTTTACACTTCATTACACTCCTTTGTAAAACTTTTAGAATAGCTGACATTTATTTTTTAGTCTTTTCCACTAGGTAAACACAATTATCTCAATGCTCGATTAGTGGTTAAAAAGCAAGATTAAAACGTTCAATCTGACAATTTCAACCCACTGATTCATCACTGGATCTCACCGCAAAATGCGCTTCAGCCGCGTTAACAGTCCGGCCATATCACCGTGGATAGAGAGCCTTGAACTCGCTCAACCCGCTCATCTAGCAACATTTACGACGACTAAGTGTTAAGTAGTTAACAATAATGAACATTTGTTATATGCAAGCCTTCTTATTTACAGCCGTTGACCGGCCTTATTAAACAATATTATCAATAAGTTACATTAGTAAAGATAATTATAATCATCAGAATCTATATTCTGGTGAACTTTAGTTATCTATAAATTAGTCGACCCATGCTGGAAAATATTAGCCGTAACTTTATCTCGATTCTATTTGAGTAGATGCCAGCACGAATAAGCAGGCAATACACAAATAGATGCAACATCTCTATTGGTAATATAGTGGGATTGATTAAATGTCTAAAAAAATAAGAAAATATAATGTACTTGCGGCTCTTGTCGCCGCAGTCATTTTAGTGGGTTGTAATGATGGTAATGATGGTGCGCCAGGAGAAGATGGGCCACCTAGTAGTGGGAATACCGTATCTACTGCAGCAAGTTTAACCGTGACGATGTCACAACCAACCTTTGAAGCAGATAAACTGACTTTCACTTTTACAGCTGAAGACCAAAATGGCAGAGCACTGGTGGGTATAACAGATGCGCGTACCACACTCGCTAAGCTTGTCCCTGATGAAGACAGCTATACAACAGATTGGAGCAGTTATCTACGCAAGGCCACCGATATTGATAGCGCACAGTATCCTGATGTGAGTAATGTCAGTTTACCCTCTGCTGACAAAGGTGAATTGATTGACAATATGGATGGCAGTTATCAATACACCTTCGCAGCCAATGTACTGAGCACCACAGATCCAGTATCTGGTGAAGTCATTGCTTGGCAAGAAGCGCTAACGCATAGAATTGGTTTGGAAATCAGAAAGTCAGAGCATTATCCAGTGGCTAACACCACGTTTGACTGGGTACCTTTAGGCGGTGACGTTAGTCAGTCTCGGCAGATTGTTGCGATTGAAAGCTGTAATAATTGCCATACTGACCTCGCATTCCACGGTGGCAATAGAATTGATACCGACAACTGCGTAACGTGCCACAACCCCGATGCAAACGACCCTATCAGCGGTGAAAGCTTAGACTTTAAAGTTATGGCGCATAAAATACACCAAGGTATTGATCTGCCGACGCTAGCTGAAGCGGGCAACAAGTACAGCGTGTTTACACGCAACGGTGACAAAGAAACCATTTTTGCTGAAAACGATGGTATCTGGGTACTGAATAACAAAGGCACCATTGACGGTGTTAACTACCCACAAGACATTCGTAACTGTACAGGCTGTCATGCAGATGATGCCGATGTCGTCATCAATCCAGATCTTCAAGGTATTATTACCTCTGAAGGCGGCAACTGGAAGAGCATTCCAACTGTTGAAACCTGTTCATCTTGCCACGATAACATTGCGTTTAACGAAGCGATGTTAACGGCGAAGCCAAACAGCGAGAAGCACATCATGTTCCCTGCTGAAAATGATAGCTGTTTATCTTGTCATGGCGAAGGCGCTGGGATGTCTGTGGAGAATGTTCATACTTTAGCGGCGCTAGGTAAGAAAGCCGCGGGGATTGATTATGGGGTGAAGTTTGAAGTCACACACCTAACCGCAAGTAGCGAAACCGCCTACGATGTGCATGTTCGCGTAACCAAAGACGGCAATGGTATATCACTCGACGATGCATTTTTACAGTATAAAAATAGCGTTCGTCTACTCATGAACTGGGACAACGGAGCGGGCTTTGAAACTCACGTAGCTAAGCATACGCCAAACTCCTTTGAGTTAGACAAAAACCCGCTTTGCCAAGCAGGCGCAGCCACTGGCGATATTATTTGCCAGTGGGATACTGCACTAGACTCGAATATTAACCAGGGTGAAGCACTCACTAGCGGCGATATTCTCACGACATTCATCTCTTCTGGAGTGTGTGTCGATAGTCGTAATGAATTGGTCAACTGTGAAGACAATAGAGCACTAGAGAAAATCTCGACGCCTTCTACCGTGATCAATAATTTCTTTGATGCGGCAACACTGGCCTACAATCCTGACTTTGAACTTAAGTTCGGCGCTAACTTTAACAAGTGTGACTCTTGTCATGAGCAAGTGATCCAACATGATAGCCGTCGCTCAGACGACCCATCGCAATGTAAAGCTTGCCATAACGCTAACCGATTTACCCGTTCACCTGCAGATTCACCACGGACTGGCGGCTCTAGTGATCTGAAGTTTGAAGTACACAAGATCCACTCAAACTTCCGTTTTGTTGATGCCGAGAATGACTTTGATATGGTAGGTCGTAATGAATTTTACTCTGCGCCTATCAGCGATTGTGCTCAGTGCCATGATGACGATCAAATTGATTTACCTCTCGCACAAAACAGCAGAGCATCAATTACTCGAGCGCCAACAACCTCTCTTAGTGATGGTAACAATCTAGTGCGTGATGGTGCGGTTTACACAAGCCCAATCGCCCTTGTATGTACATCTTGTCACCTAAGTGTTGGCCCTGGACTTATCGGTTCAGACGGTAAAGTGGTACTCGACGCTGACGGTAACACCCTGTTGACTCGCGATTTAAGTAGCAATGGTGCTGGTTATGATAACGGGGAATTCCCACAAGTACCGGTCACCATTACCCCGGCTGAACAGAGTATGTTAAACCACATGATCTTATCTGGCGGCGCTGTATTTGGGGCAACGTCAGCAGCGCAAGCAAGTGACACTGAGTCTTGCTCAACCTGTCACTCTATCGGTAGCGCATCAGGTGTTGATAAAGTGCACGCTCAAATGCACTAATCATCATCCAGTCCGATCTAGAGGATTAGGTCGCTAAGGCCGTAAAGCACAAAATCAGTACAACATGTTGCGGCAGAAAGTACTGATGGATACAAAAAAGGCGAGCACTATCATTAGTGCTCGCCTTTTCTTATCTGCTTTGTTCTCACTCTAGCGCTCAAGAACAAGCCCGCTATTATTGCTTCTAAATGCCAAGTGTCCCGCCTTTAAGTCGTCGCTAGAACCCTAGTTAGCCAGAATATACTCAGTCGCGTCGACCAGTTTACGATCATTAGGATCGGAGATATTGGTCTTCCACACCACTTCGCCGAAGCGATTGATAAAGAAGGTGGTTGGCGTACCACTGACCCCATAATCTGCGGCGACCTTGTCGCCATTAACCAAGGTAGGAAATTGAATACCACGGGCCAATAGCGTCTCGGCCGGATTGGCACCGTCATCTTCGTTAAAGCTAATGGCTAACACTTGTAGATCGCTCTGCTGATTGTCATGCCTAATCTTCTCGAGTCCCGGTTGCAACTTTTTGCAGTAAGGGCACCATGTCGCCCAAAAATGCAGGATAAGCGGTTTGCCTTTATAATCGGCTAACGAATGTAGCTGGCCGCTGGCATCTTTAAGCGAAAAATCGGTTGCCATTGGCTTAACTTCTTCAGCTTGAACCGCTGCTGATAATACAAAGCCTGCCAACACCATACTGACCAACAGCAGGCTAATATTAGCAAGCTGGCTGAATCGCTGTGCTACGTTTTTAGTGATTAAATGCATATAACCTCTTTAGCCCCTGCGTTAAAAATTACGTTAAATCCTACTTTGCCAATATGCCCATGTTAGACGCGACGCTGCTGATGGCTTTCAGTCAACTTATACATAGACCGAGCCACTGCCGTTAATCATTCAAGCTAACGCCCTTTTTGTACAATTTGTGATAAAAATCACTACAGTGTAGTAACAAAGTTGAAATTTATGGTGGCTTGTCAGTGTCTTTGTCTAAAGTTAACGTAAGACCATTGGCTGGAATGAATAAATGAAAGTATCTATCTCGGGCACCGAGACCATTAGCATTTTTCAACTCACTGCAGTGTTTAGTATGTTGTTTGCGCTGGTTGGTTTTAGCTATAACGTGTGGCGCATGGAGATCACCGAATACAATAACAACGTGCGCTCTGCCAGCTTCGAATTATTACTGCAGCTCTCTGAGCTTGAATCCATTATCTACGCGGCTCATTACGACCAAGATATCATTCAAGGCAGCCCCCGAAAAGGTTGGGTAAAAGTCAATTTAATCGCTGACTTGAGTGTGGTGACTGAACCTGAAATCCAATCGGCAGCAGAGAGATTAAAAGCCAATTGGCAACTCAATTGGGAGAGTGTCGCCAGCGATGAAAACAGCGCTATGCAGGTCGTCGAAAAAATTGATGATACCCGCCTCGAAGTGCGGCAATTACTGAGCACGTTAGAATGACATTGAGTACACCGCTAATAAGCCTATTCTTAGACTCTCCATTGAATACAGCCCAGTCATTAGCTTGTCATCAGTGACGAAAAGGTCTGACGTAAGCCACACACGCGAGAGGTGCTGTCTCAGTGAACGTATAAACCCACTTATATCGATTAGGTATTTGCGACACGCCCTTATGGCTTAGTGGCTCTGAACACCCATTC
The DNA here is from genome assembly GCF_023283945.1 of Shewanella gelidimarina. GTDB lineage: Bacteria > Pseudomonadota > Gammaproteobacteria > Enterobacterales > Shewanellaceae > Shewanella > Shewanella gelidimarina. The sequence goes on from NZ_JAKIKW010000005.1 coordinate 25,241, forward strand.
GAATTCATTCGCTAATTGATATTTTGCAGACTCAGTAAAGCGGGAACGTCGGCTAGAAAAGTATTAACGGACTCTCTTTCACTTCGGCTGTCATAAATCGCGTAAATATCAGCTAAAATGATCTCTTTTAACGGAATAAAACACACATTGTGCCATTGATGTTGACGATAACTTTGAGGAACAATCGACACCATAGTGCTCGTCGCCACAACAGCCATTAACGTCGTAGGCTCAATGACCTCCTGAGCCACCTTAGGGTAAAAACCACTGTCTAAAAGACGCTCAATAATCATATCGGTGGAGGCTGAGTTAGTACGCTTCATAAACACAAACTCTTCATTAATGAGATCATCCATACTGAGACTTTGTTTCATTTTCAATGGATGCTCATCCGACACCAAAACACACATTGGTTCTGCGTATAACAGCCTTTCACTCAACGGATAAATGTTACGGGTATCTGCAAATCGGGCCAATCCGATATCGATACGATGCTCTATTAGCGCTTGCTTTTGCTTCTCCGGTGATAACTCAATAAAATTAAAGGTATATTGCGGATAACTCTTTTTGAACTCTCTTAGAACGGTGCCGAAACCAGCCCAAAATATCGAACTCATTAAGCCTATATTAATCGTGTTATCTAACTCCCGCCCCGCCTTTGCCACCTTATTTATCGAATCACTAAACATATCGAATAATAGCGCACACTCCTGTTTCAATAACAAACCAACGTCAGTGAGCTGAACATGGCGGGTCGTACGCTCAAACAAGGTCACATCAAGCACTGACTCTAACTCTTTAATTTGAGCACTCAAGGGCGATTTTGAAATATTAAGCTGTTCTGCAGCTTGCCCAAAATGCATACATTGAGACACAGCATAAAAATAACGAAGCATTTTCAATGTTATACGCCCATTTAGTACATTTTCATTAATATCCATTATCCGCTCCTCAATGTTTGACCGTCTAGATTGTACGCCAAATCAGGATAATGGCATTGAATTTAGTGATTAATTCAGAATAAAGCTTGGGGTAAATTAACCCTAAGATCATTAATCAGCAAGGAACAAACCATGAAGATCGATCCAGTAGACAATGCACTCGCCACCATTTCAGCCCTTAAACCAAATTTCAGTCCCAAGGCTGCATTCATATTAGGCTCCGGCTTGGGAAGCCTTGCCGACGAACTGGAAGACAGAGTCTGTATTGCCTATGAAGATCTTGATGGCTTCCCCGTCAGCACTGTCGAAGGTCACTCTGGCGAGTTAGTTTTAGGGCGAATGAATGGTATCGACGTTGTTTGCATGAAAGGCCGCGGCCATTACTACGAACACCAAAGTATGAAAGTCATGACAAATCCGGTGCGTACTTTTAAACGTTTAGGCTGTGAATTGTTAATCGTGACCAATGCCGCTGGGTCTTTACGCCCCGACACTATCGACGTCGGCTCCCTCGTTATTTTCAATGACCACATCAATACCATGCCAGGCACCCCCATGACGGGACGTAATGATGACGCCTATGGCCCACGCTTTTTTAGCTTAGCAAATGCTTATGACAAATCCTTACGACTGGAAGCATTGGAGGTCGCAAAAAAAGAGGGTATTAATGCCAATGAAGGGGTATTTGTCTCTTACAGTGGACCCAATTTCGAAACCGCTGCCGAAATACGCATGATGCAGATCATTGGCGGAGACGTCGTCGGAATGTCTGTGGTACCTGAGGTCATTTCTGCAGCTCACTGTAGCCTTCCCGTACTGGCTATCTGTGCAATCACCAATATGGCTGAAGGCCTTGGAGATGTCGCCCTGTCTCATGAACAAACACTGAAGTGCGCAAAGTTAGCGCAGGATGACTTTATCAATCTCATCAAAACATTTATGGCAAATCATTTTTGATATTATACCAATAGCGATAAGTAAGTGATCTACTCCGCGCTTTTTTGGCCATTTAATTCAAGGTAAGTGAATAAGGGAATCAAGCTCCCTTATTCAGTCATTAACGCTGGAGTAAGTCGCTAACACTGCGCCTTAAGACCCGTTTGAGTACATAAAATGCAGTGTTCAGCAGCTAAAATGTAGCATCACTATGTTTTCCACTCGTTGCGAGCAACATGGATAATGGAATGTCGTCCCCATCCTCTTTCATCCGCTCACAATGCACTTCAATATAGTCAGGTACCCTGCCATCTGAGCCGTTTTTGTTGCTGCATGAATTATGTTAATAACACTTTTATTTTAAATCCTTTGGCTTGAACTTCATCGGTATAACCGAAGCTGATCCTCCCCCCTTGTTTCTCGACAATACTATTAACGATAGATAAACCAAGCCCTGAGCCTATATTGGTATTTTGGCTATCCAGGACTCGATAAAATGGCGAAAGAAGCTTGTCATGATGCTCAGGGGCGACACCAATACCACTATCACTGACCGTTATTTGTGTTTTACCCGACTGTTGGCTTATTTGAATTTCAATTACGCCATCTTGAGGAGAATAGCGAATGGCATTATCGAGTAGGTTTTTGAATAAAGTGTATAGATCTAATTTATCGAGTGAGCAGTCGATGTTTAGATCCCCTTCGATACCCAAGTCTAGATTTTTTTCATCGACTATAGGGTAAAGATCTTCGATAACACTCTTCAGCACAGCTTCAATATTAGCGGTCTGATGTTCGGCTATATGGCTGCCTTGAACTCTAGCAAGTGTTAGCAGCTGCTCTAGCAGCTTGCGGCTACGCCCAATACCTAACCTGAGTGCATTGACACGTTGTAGCTCTTTTTCTGGAAGGTTCTCATCTCCGATACATTCAGCTTGGAGGGATAATGCGGTGAGCGGTGAACGTAACTCATGCGCCGCATTAGCAATGAATATTTCTTGTTCTTCTATCGAAGATTTCAACCGGCCAATGAGGTGATTAATTTCAGAGACGAAAGGCATGATCTCCGAGGGCAGATCCTCAAGTGAAATAGACTGAATATTGTGTCGGTGGCTAGACTCCACCGCTTTCGCGGCTAACTGAATGGGTTTTAATCGGCTATGAAGTATTAGGTTCATGATTAAAATTAACAAAGGAATGACAGCAATAAAGGGTAACAAGGTGGCTCTTGCCATCTCCCATGCGAGCTCATCTCGCTCCGATGTTTTTTGAAGAACCAGTAGTTGTTGCCTTTCAAGCGATGAGCGAATTAGCACTCGATAATCATTTTCAGCGAGTGTGAGATTATACAAACCGTCATTGAGCTGCTTAGAAACATCTTTAAAAGGCAGTGTAAGCGCTTGGGCTTGATGCATATCTCGCATCGCAACAAGGATCTCAGGCATTCCCCTTTCACTCTTTGTTTTGATTACGGTGTTGGGTTTAGGTTTATGTTCGGCATCAAATAGCTTGGATACTTGTTTTAATGTTGCATCTTGCCACTCAATAGCTTCTTGATAAGTATTAAAGAAAGTATAACTGGCTATCCCAGCCGCAGCCGTAATTAGGCTCACTGAAAGCCATAAAGAAAGTTGATATTTTAAAGAACCTAGTGCCATTATTTTAATACCATCCATCCGACACCACGAATATTTTTGATCGTAGTTGCGCCTAATTTTTTACGCAGTGAATAAATTAAATATTCAATTGCGTTACTTTCCACTTCATTACCCCACCCATAAATTTTCTCTTCTAAATCAGCTTTAGACAAGATAGCGCCGGGTCTGATCAATAATGCTCTGAGTAAGGAAAATTCTCGATTGGATAAAAGCATACTCGTCGATAATTGCAGGTTCATTTTGTCTGCATACGGCACGGTAAAACTCACCTCATTAGTGGCAGGATTAAGTATTAGCTGACTACTTTCTAAGGTCGGTACTGAACTGCCACTTCGGCGTCGAATAACCGCTCTCATTCTCGCTAACAGTTCACTCATGTCGAAAGGCTTAATCACATAGTCATCAGCCCCAGAATCGAGTCCCTCAATACGACTTTTTAAGGTATCTCTAGCGGTGATGACGATCACCGCCAGATTATATTTTTCGCGGATCTTAGCCAGAACAACTAAACCATCGAGACCGGGCAAACCAAGGTCTAGCAATACACAATCATAATTATGGGTTGCTAGACTGTCTAATGCACTTTGCCCATTGTTTACCCAATCTATAGCATAACTGGCATCGATTAGTGATTGCTGCATCGCTTCAGCAATCATAATATCGTCTTCAACAAGTAAGATCCGCACTGCTTTACCTTCTTATATTGGCTTCGGTGATTTCAATAACTTAGACGACAATGCCCGATAGATAATCGGCATAATAATTGTCGCTAACGGGATCTGCACTAATAGGCCTGAAATAATAGCAATCGCTAAAGGTTGCTGCATTGCAGAGCCTTGCCCAATCGCTAAGGCTAATGGCATAAGTGCCAAAATAGTCGCCAGAGTCGTCATTGAAATAGGTCTAAGTCTATTACTACCCGCTTGAATGATAGCCTGATCAGAAGCGACACCATTCGTGACGAGTTCTTTATATTCAGAGAAGTAGAATATAGATATCTCCGTGACAATACCCGCAATCATCGTCATACCCATCATTGCAGTAATGTTTAGCTCAGTATTTGTGACCCATAGGCCAATGAATACTGCGGATATAGACAACAGCGGGGTGATAATAATCGCAACCGCGGCAGCAAATGTTTCATACATATAAAGAAGCAGTATAAATATTAAGGCAATAGCGGCAACGAAAACCGCGATTAAGCCTTGAAATGCTATTTGCTGTTGCTGGTATAAGCCCCCTAACTCAAAATAAACACCTTTTGGCAGTAATGAGGAATTGTTGAGTAACTGCTTAATTTCTGCAACTGTTGACCCCATATCTCTGCCATCAATACGACCCGTTACCGCAACCATATTTTTTAGGTTATCTCGAACTATCTGAGGCTGTCCAGACTCCGTCACGACATTAGCGATTTGTTTGAGTTGCAATCGATGACCGTCGGTGGCGGTTAACCAAAACTGCTCCAAGCTGAGAATATTGGTTCTATCTCCTTCTGGCACCCAAACTCTCACATCGACAAGTTTAATACCTTGCTGGATGCTTGTTACTACTTGTCCATTAAACCAAGCATCCAGCTGGCTGGTAACCTGTGCAGGCGTTAGCCCCTGTAGTGCGGCCTTATCTCGATTAACAATCACATTGACGGCATTACCCGCAAGCACAATACCATCTTTAACATCGACCACTCCCGAGATCTTGCTGATGGCATCTGCAACTTTAGGGGCTAAGGCCATTAATTCTTCAGGTTTATTACCGTACAATTTAATTTCAATCGGTTGAGGAACTGCGGTTAAATCCCCAATGACATCTTCCATTAACAGCGCCATCTCGATCTCTAGCCCAGGCACTTGATCATCAATCTGATTACGGATCTCACTCATAATCTGATCGATAGGGGGTCTTGGAAAAGGCGTTAACCTGACAAAGAAATCACCTTCGTTTGCTTCAACTAAACCGCCACTGAGTGCTAAGCCTGTTCGTCTTGAGTAGGTTTCTACCGCTGGATTTTTTTGCAAGATATCTTCAACTTGCAGTAACAGACGATTAGATTCCGTTAATGAGGTTCCCGGTGCAGAGACATAGTCGAGTACAAAGCCACCTTCATCCATTGCAGGCATAAATCCAGTGCCTACATTTTGATAACTCAGGAAACCACAAAAAAGCAGAGGGGCTAAACCTAGGCCGATTAGCCAAGGTCGCTTTATGAGACGGGTCATTAGCTGACGATATGCTTGTTGGATACCCGCAAAAATAGGCCCTATATCCTCTTTATCGGTATCTTTATCAGTAATAAAATATTCTGCTAACAGTGGCACTATTAACCAAGTGAATAAAAAGGAGATCAGTAGACTGCTGGCCATTGTCAGTGACAGTGCTTTAAAGAAAGATCCGGTAACGCCGCTAAGAAAAGCTAAAGGAATAAAAATAACAATGGTTGCCGAGGATGAACCCACCAACGGTTTGGTAAACTCAACGGCTGCTTTTTGAATGTTATCTCGTTTACTGGTGCCTAGTTTAGCCTCTCTGAGTCGTCGAATAATATGCTCAATCATAACGATAGCATCATCGACGATTAATCCCACCGCAGCCGCCATGCCTCCTAATGTCATGATGTTAAAGCTCATACCAAACAACCATAGCAATAACACTGTACTGGCCAGAACGGCAGGCACGATAATCATCGCAATAAAGGTTATTTTGATACTTCGCAGAAATACCAGCAGTACCAGCCCAGCCAGCAACACGCCAATGATAATAGCGTCGCGTACACTGGTGGCTGATTCCGTTACCAATTGGCTTTGATCATACCAATTAGCAATTTTTAAACTGCTTGCATTAGTCGCGGAAAAGTCTGCCAACTTTTGATTAATATCCTTGGTTATCTGAACAGAATTACCCTTAGGTTGTTGGTAAACCTGTACTAATACGGCTTCATGACCATCGGCATTCACTTTAATCCACTGTGGTGCGGTCGCTAAACTAACTGCTGCTACATCTTTTAGATAAATATTCCCCGTAGCTTGACTCTTAACAACGATATTGTTGATCGCTTGCTCGCCCTTTAAACGGGAGTCAGACATAAGCAGATACAGCTTATAGTGGTCTTCTAAACGCCCTATCGCTTGTAAAGTATTGTTAGTGGATACAGCTTGAGCAATATCATTAAAGTTAAGTTGGTAAGCGGCTAATTTATCGGGATTAACATCGATATGGTATTCCGATTTCTGACCACCTAAGATGCCAATTTCGGCAATACCGGTAACGGAACTCAGCAGAGGGACTAACTGTAAGTCAGCGATATCTTTAAGCTGTACTAAAGACAGTGAGTCAGACGTTAGACTGTAGGCGGCGATAGGAAAAACCGTCGGGTCCATACGCCTAACACTAAATTTAACCCCTGCAGGCAGCGTGGCAAGACTTTGATTAAGTGCTGCATCTATCTGTAACAGGGCAGATACCATATCCTGCCCCCATTCGAAATTAACCGAAACCTCAGCACTGCCTCGACTCGAGGTGGAGCGTAGATTCACCACGCCTGGCACGGCTCTAATCGCTTGTTCTATAGGACGGGTGACCGCAATAGACATTTTGTCAGCGGGCTGATCGCCAGCATCAATCGCCACCACAATCCGCGGGAATACCACATGAGGAAATAATGACACTGGTGATATAAACGAAGTCGCAAGGCCGGCTAATGTAAGAAATGTCACAAAAATTAAAATCGAACGTTTATGTGAAGCTGCCCATGATGCTGCCGTCATTACAGAGCCCCTCTTAATGCCATACCATCGGTTAATACGTAATTTCCGCTACTAACAACGTTATCTCCGACGGTCAAATCCCCAATAACTTCGGTTAGTTTTTCCTGCTCAACTCCAATCTCCACCCCGATTTTAACCGCAATATTATTAACGTTTTTGAACACATAAGCTTTACCATTTGTCGTTAATACCGCACTTCTAGGCACAACTAAGCCAACATGGGTCGCCGCTCTAATGCTTGCTTTAACATTGTCTCCCAATACAAATAAATGAGATTGCTCTTCTGGTATGTGACTAAATATATCTACTAGGTGAGTGTTTACGTTTAGCATCGAGTTAATATTACTTATCTCACTATTGGATTCACTCTTACTATCAAAAACGGATGTGATGGTCACGGGCAACTTAACCGTCAGTTGATTAACCTGTTTAGGTTCAATACCCAGTTGGGCAATTAATCGATTATTCGCGGCGATGAGTACAGCATTGGTATTTGCAGCCACCCTTTGTCCTTGCGAGACACTGAATTGTGTGATCACGCCATCGACCGGTGCTCTCAGTATTTCTGATGATTTATCAACGTTTTTTTGTTTCAAAGCGTTCAGTGACGCCTTAGCATCGTTAAGGTTACTGTAGGCCGAATCAAGGTTTCCCTGAGTGACCAGTTGAGACTTTAATAATTTTTGGCTACGGGCTAATTGCTTTTTAGCTAATTCAACTGCACTTTGAGCCTGAATATATTGCATTCTCGCTTCCGGTGCCGTAATGAGCTCAATCAGTTTCTGTCCTTTTTGGACTCGCTGCCCGCTGCGAACCCAAACCTGATTGACTTGTCCAGCATGAGATAAAGACATATTGATTAGATAAGCGGGATCAGGAATAAGCAAACCGTACGCAGTGATCTGCTCACTGATACTCTGCTCCACGACCGGAGTGGTTGTCACGGCTGCTGTAGTTTGTGCATAACTTGACGTAGCACTGAGCAGAAGTGCGGCTGCCATCGCTAATCGACAGGTAAAAGATGACCAAGGGGAAAGTAACGTCATTATAATGATTCCATTGATTTTTGAGGTGTTGAATAAGCCACTTCTGCCGGTATCGCCAGTAATGCATTAAGTGAAATGCTGGTATTCCAGATGCTTTGTTTTAATCTCAGCTGTTCAAGCTGTTTATTGAGTAGACTGGTTTCCATTGTGAGCATGGTCAAAGAGCTGATTTCGCCATTTTTCAACGCTTTCTGTGCTTGAGAGACCATGTCTTGTAATGGGGGAAGGTGCTGATCTAGATACTGCTGCTGTTCTTCTGCAAGCAAGCTTTGCAATGCTAATAATTGTTCGACTTGATTACGCGATTGAGTCATGCGCTCATTGAACTCCATTCTTAACTGCTCTCGAGTCGCTTCTTCTATCGCGATATTGCCTTTGTTAGCATTAAATAACGGTAAGCTCAGCCCGATACCGATCCCATTAGTGACTAAACCACCGTTATCTTTCGCGTGAGTGATCCCCGCAGTCAGTGCTGGAAATTGCTTTAAAATAGCTTGGTGATAACGACTTTCTTGTGCTTGATATCCTGCAGATAAGGCGAGAAGATCGGGGCGATTACTGGCTAAGTTTGTGAGCAGTGAATCTGCAACGTTTTTAGGCACGACTTTCAAGCTAGGTAAATCACTAATGTTAAGCGTGGTACTCGAGTCGATACCCATTTCTAGACACAAATCATGGTGAGTTTGACTGTGTTTCTGCGCAAGTTGGCTCAACTGTACATTGATGTCGAGTAATGCCGTCAGATCCGGCCCATAGGTTTCTAAAGTAAGATTACCCGCTGCTAATTCATGCTGAGACTGATTTAATCGTACTTGATATAAGTCGTGAATTTTATTTAATAGGGCAAGTTGTTGCAGCTCCAATTTATATTGGATGGTTAAGGTTTGAACGCGCTGTACAACTTGCCACTCAGCCCACAGTAGATTGAGTTTATTTTGTGTCATGAAGTACTTTTCTGCATCTAATGCACTTGTGCGAGTAAATAACCAGGTAGTATCAAAATTGAGACCTGCAGACCACGCATTAACTGCGGTACTGCTATTGGGCTTATCTAAACTCATTGATAATTGTGGATCAGGTAATAGCCCAGCGGAAAAAACCTGTGCTTGCGATACCTTTAACTGCGCTCGCTTTATTTCAAGAATAGGATTTGCGTATATCGCAAGGGTGGCTATTTCGGTAAGGTTCAAACCATCGTCGATTGAAACTGCACCGGCTGGAGCCAATGAAACAAGTTCATTAATATTTAGGGGTTGCTTAGGAGTTAAATTAAGCGGCTTTGCTTGATAAGTTGCACAGCCAGATATTGTAAAAATTAGAGTACAGAAGAACAGTGTTCTAAAAGGGGACAATGGTTGCTTCATTACGAATGCTCGCGTGTCGGATGCCGTTAAAGTGCAGGATAGAGCGGCAATCTTAGGAGAGACTTAGCAAGCTAAATAATTTATTGAAAATTGATGATGCCACCCTCGAAGTGCGGCTGTTATTGAGTGCGTGAGAATGAGTACTCTAGCGTAAAAAGAATTGTCATGTGATACCCATCAGCTTAAGGAACACGATGTTATCGCGCCGCTTTCACGCTGGTTTTGCAGTGCCGAGCACATTGAGTGGCTCTCTTTATTGATACAATAGCCCGCTAACATTAAACACGACGCTGATTAAACTGCACTCCCATTAAATAGCACTTAATGATGAGCGGTGTTACCCCTACATCAACCTGTAATCCTTTTGAGTACAGGCGGATACAAGCTCAGAGATGTGTAAAAGTAGCAAAGGAAAGAAATGACTCTAATACGTTCTATTGGCCAGCAATGGAGTAAATCAATTCTAGCGCATCGCTTAGGGTTAACATTGCAAGATAATGAGGTTGTACAACCACTTTTTGGTGGTGCTACGTCACTCATCACCGTGACAAACACGATTGCGGCATTGACCTTTGCTGAGGGAGCGCCGCTATGGTTACCACCGCTTGAAAGTGGCGATGACACGCCACTGACAAATTCGGTCACACTCAACTGTTTATTCGCTGCTTATCGTTTGTTGTTTATTAAAGAGCTTGAGCAAGGCGAACTAAATCAGTCAGAACACTTGGCACTCACTATCGGTTTCCAATGGAGCCAATCGTTAATCAACAACGATATTGATGCGACATTAACCGCTGACAGTAAACAGCTGTGCAATTTACTGCAAACCATTCATCGCCAGTTAGAGCAAGTGCGCACCGATAAACGAGCCTCTAACCGCAACATGGGCAGTTAAGCCGTTTTTCGCCCCAAGTTATCATCCATAAAAAAGCCCGCAACTTATTCAGCTACGGGCTTTATTTTTGTCTCGTTAAATACCCATTAGTATTATCTAGCGATAAAGGCGTGTCTCTTTTGGCAGCAGTTGAAAATCTTGCTGCATCTGCAGTAAGAAGTCACTCCCGAGCAGTGCAATACCACGATAAAAATCAGTATTAGCATCTGCCAAAGCCAACTCAAAACAACGATTAGCCCAAGGCAGAAAATGCTGTTGTAGCAAGACCTGAGTAAAGCGTATTAAGGCTTGGTTATCGGCTTCAAGCTCAAGACGACCAAAGGTTTGATCCAGTACGGCAAAGAACAACCCAATATGATCAACTGGTTGTGGGTAATCCACCGCAACCTCAACGCCATGTGCGTGATAGAAATCCATAAGCGCCGTAGTCGAACGATCATTGAGTAACTGCGCTTCACTGAGATATACCGAACCTTGCGGCACAGCCTTAGGCTCACCAGGACCAAAAAATAGCTGTCCATAATCAAGTTTAAGCTCAATAAGTTGTTCGCTATGATCATCATCTGGCCACTGTTGTAAAAACGTAGTCAGTGCCTCGCGACCTTGGCTATTTTGCTTACTATTAGCAAATACTGGCCAGCTACCTGCTACATCGCAATCCTTTAGCCCCTGCACTAGCTCGGCTTCTGGATAACGAATAAGGCAGTGGTGCAAAATGCGCGCTAGGCCTTGGTACTCGATAAAATCAACCGTGTTGATAGACGCTGTATTTGAAGACATGGTTCACCTTTAAAACTAAACGCCCATATTGGCCGTCGCTTTGATTTCACTCGACTTTAATCATAACGATTAGCGCCACACTTTGGCACCAATCGCTGGTCATTTTACACTTCTGACGTGTTTAAAATACTGCCGTCACCGCTACCTGCCGGACTACCGTTTACGTTAGCCTTGATGATAAGGTTAGGAGACGTGATAGATGGTGATGGCAGTGGTGCAATATGCCCATCGCCTTCGCCATATTTGGCACGTAAGTTATCCATAGTATCGAAGTCGAGTGCACGCAGTGGGCAAGACTCAACACACACTGGCTTACGACCATCAGCGATACGCTCATAACAGCCATCACACTTAGTCATGACTTTGCGTTCGCGGTCAATTTGCGGTGCATCATACGGACAGGCACGAGCACAGCTTTCACAACCGATACAGATGTCTTGTGCCACGTGGACGAGACCGTCTTCACGACGCTTGTGCATTGCACCTGTTGGACAGGCTTTAACACACACAGGCTCAGAACAATGGTTACAACCAATAGACATATAGTAAGCAAATACATTTTGCTCAAAACAACCGTTGTTACCTTCAGTCCATTCTCCGCCGCCGTATTCATACACACGACGCCAAGTTACGCCGTCTAGCGCAGGCAAGGTATTGCCTTCTGGATTACTATTGTTACGAATTTCATTGCTTTGACGATCTTTACAAGACACGTGACACGCTTTACAACCACTGCACTTAGTGCTGTCTACATAAAAACCGTATTGAGTTGGTTCAGTCATAATTAACTACTCTCTTAAATCTTTTTGATGGCAACACGGATGGTGTGCTGTGGATTACCTTTAGCAACGGGGCTTGGCTGATAGCGAGTTAGCGAGTTAATCGCGCCGCCTTCATCAATAATGTGCCCTGTGCTACCAACGGTTGTACCTGGGTTGAACCAAGCACCTTGACCCAGTGCAAATACACCCGGCGCTACACGTGGAGTAATACGCACCTTGACTTCGATTGAGCCACGTTCGTTGTACATCTCAATCTTGTCGCCAGAGCTTAAGCCATGCTTAGCACCGTCCATTGGGTTAACCCAAACGGCATCTTCTACCGCTTCGCGCAACCAAGGTACGTTATGGTAGCTTGAGTGAGTACGACCTTTAGTGTGGTAACCCGCTAACTGAATTGGGTAGTCTACTTTGGTCTCTTCATCTTCATAGCCGTCCCACGTCACTGTGTACTTTGGGATCGCCGTGATGGTGTCACCCTTAATACCCGTCGGGTTTTGCGCACTGTTTTCTTGATCCCAGTTCGCTGCACGCCATGCCAGTTCAGCAGAGTAGATCTCAATCTTGCCACTTGGCGTTGATAGTGCTTTGCCACCTTTAATGTAGCTTTCAAGTGCAACGTGCTTGTCATTCATGTGCTTACGGAAGAAACCAATCTCTTGTGCTTCTTTGTAAGTCGCAGGAAACGCAGGGACGACACCGACGTTGGTGCTGCTGTCTCTGGTTTTTTGGTAAAGTTCTTCAAGCCACTGCTCTTCAGTCTTACCTTCAGTGAACGCAGCTTCACAACCCATGTATTTCGCAATCAAAGCTGATGCTTCATACATAGACTTACAATCCCACATAGGTTCAATCGCCGACTTCATTGCCGTGATGTAACCCAGTGCGCCAGATGCGTAAGAGTCGTTAACCAAATCGTTTGATTCTAACCAGCTGGTGTCTGGGAGGATGATGTCGGCAAACTTAGCGCCAGGGGTCATCCAGCAATCACAACTAACGATGAGCTCTACACCCGATTCATCTTCTAAGATTTTGGCGGTGTTGTTAATTTCAGCATGCTGGTTTAGCAATGTGCTATCAGAGGCTGAAATGATCACTTTGATGTTAGTACCAAGTGGCGTATCTAAACCCTCGGTACCACGAATACCATGGCTACGAGCCGTCATGGTTTCGCCGTTGTGAATAGCTTCAGACCAAGTGAAGAAAGAGATACTTTCTTTTACTGGGTTGCTACCCGTTGGAATGCCTGCACGGTACATACCGCTCATGGATGGCAACTCACCGCTTGATGCACCTAGCGTACCTAGCTTACCGGTTAGCACTGACAGCATGTAAAGCGCACGCATGGTTTGCTCACCGTTAGCTTGACGGTTAACACCGGCGCCTACGACGATATAAGGTCTTTCAGATGCCATTAGATCATCAGCAATCTGTATAATTTGTGCAGTCGGAATACCGGTGATTTTTTCAGCCCATTCAGGGGTTTTCTTAGGTTCATTGGCATGCATGCCTTCACTTAAGATGTAATCACGGTAGTTCTCTTCTGGGTTCATGACGTTGGCATATTCTTGCTTAGTCGCATCACCGCTGGCTGCAAAGATATCTATTTGCATTTGAATAGACGCAGCGTCAAAACCCACGGCAAACTTATTGATGAAATCCAATGAGTTTGCATCAACCCAGCCAGAGCTGATCATTTGATAAGCAATCGCTTCAGCAAATGCAGCATCGGTACCTGGACGAATAGGTAACCACTTAGACTCTTTACCTAACATAGAGTCAGTGTAACGAGGGTCAATCATCACCACTTTTAAGCCGTTAGACTTTTGCAGTGCTTTTAAGTAATCGTAACCTTCACCGCTGCCAGACTGGCGAACTTCACTTGGGTTGTATGCCACGCCCAATAGAAAGTCACTTTCAGCCAATGTTACCGTTGAAGAACCTTCAGTACTGCCAGTACCAAAAGTGTGCTTCGCCGCTTCCATTTGCTGCGCCCATGAGTAGTTACCGTAGGCATTCAGGCAACCGCCGTTTAGGTTGAATAAACGGTTAAAACACGCGTTTGATGCAAAACCATAGTAAGCACCAGAACCGTAGCTGCGGAAAATAGCCTTGTTACCATGCTCATTAATCACTGAAGATAGCTTAGTACCAATGGTCTTTGCGGCTTCGTCCCAAGTGATTGGCACAAACTTGCCTTCGCCACGCTTACCAACACGTTTCATTGGCGACTTTAGACGGTCAACGGCATAGGTACGTTGGCGTAACGAACGACCACGGGCACAGGCACGCACTTGGTAAATATCATCACCATCGACAATGTCATGATCCGTTTCAACACGGGTAATAACACCGTCACGACTGAAGACTTTAACGGGGCAGTTTGAACCACAGTTTACCAGGCACGCAGACCAAGTAATGGTTTCTTCACCCACTGGCGGCTTAGGCGGAATAACATTGGCATCATCAGAGCTGGAATTACAGCCTGTAACCGTTGCTGCACAGCCCAGCGCAGCACTCATTTTTAAGAAACTTCTACGTTCCATAATCTCGTTTTCCTCAAACTTAAAATGTGACTGACTCGACTTAAAGCAGCTTGTAGCTGAAGGTCAACATCAGTTGATGGGCGTTATAATTGTGATTTAGTTCACCAAGGGTGATTAAACCTGAATTGCTATTGGCGCTGACCATTGCACTGTCTGTATCGAAATAGCGCTCAAACTGATAAGCCAGTTTTAGTGCCATTTGAGGTGAAAGCAGATATTGGCCATAAAGGTTCACGCTGTGGTTATACGAATAGTAAGCACCGTAAGCACCGTCACTTGATGGATTCACGCCGGTGTTACTTTCTGAGTTGGCAAACAGGTAATCCATGCCTAACGTCAGTCTGTCTTCCAGAAGGCCTGAATAAGTCGCGCCTAGACCTAAGTTAATAAACTCGTCGCGAATTTCAGTGTGCCAAATAGCGGTTTGATCGCCACTTTGGTCTGAATCAATCCACTGCTGGCCTGCAAAAGCGTAAAGTGATAATGGCTCAGTTAACTGCACTTGAACGTTGGCGTCATAGCCGTAGTCTTTGGCCTGAGTTAAGCCAATGGTTGTTGCATCATAGTCATCGTTGGCGTAGTGAGTGCTAACATCAATGCTTAACCACTCAAGCGGTGTGTAGCTTGCTCTAGCATTTAGCTCAGTGCGATTACGATCCGCTAAGTGATACTTGCGCATCAGCGACTCGGTTTCCTCTGATGTGAGTTCGTCAGCTTGGTAATCACTGCCACCACGCTCGCCATAACTCAAACCCAAATTAAGGGTTAACTTGTCGATAGCACGAATGCTGAGTTTGCTCCAAAGCTCGCTGTCTTGAGTTTCTTCACGCTCACCATAGCTGCGATCAACTTGCTTATAGTTGTAACCGGCTTGCAGACGGTAACCACTGGCAATTCGGTAACTAGCGTTGGCCTTAAAGGTCTCGCGCTCAATGTCCATTGGGGTGTTTTGCTTATATGCACCTGACATGGCGTTATATTCATACTGGGCAAAATCAAATACCGAAGAGCGATTATCACGCTTGCTGTAGTCATAACTAGCCCCAAGACGTAAGCGATTACTCACTCGCGTACTCGCCGCCAGATTGCTGGTAAAGGTGTCTACTTGGCCATCCCAGTTTTGAACCGGGTTACCACTCATCTGCACCAAGTCTTGATCTTGGATCATACGACCCGACACCACGCGGCCACTAAAGACACTTGACGCAAGACGGTACTGACCCGATAACGACACTTGATGTGCTTGGTTATCTGGCGTTGCACTGTATACGTCGTAATTATTTGGCAGACTTAAGTTGTCAATGTTGTTTTCGTAATGAGAACCGTAGTAGCTCAGTTCTGATAACCAATTTTCGCCATCAAGCACCACACCGGCACTGAAATTATCGGTTGTTTCATCTACGGGTTCAGCAAAGTTAACTGGGCTTGGGTCCATCAAACTTGCAGAACGGTTACCGGTTTTGTCTTCACGGTCATAACGGGCATAACTGTTAAGGCTAAGGTCTGTTAGTTTAGAAAAGTCATACTCAAAACCAATACCGCTACGCTGGCGTTGCAAATTAAGATCAAGCACACGAGTTTGATCACTCGGGGTGAGCATACCGTTGTTTTGCCAAAGGTTAGTTTGCGCATTGCTGTGCTGATTAGTGGTAATCGTTTGGAAGTCGACATCAAGCTTATACTGTTCGCTTTTGCCTGCTTCGATGTTGATAAAACCATTGTCCATGCCCAGTTGGTGAGCCTGAACCTTAGCGCGGTAACCACTTTGCTGGTATGCCACATCGGCATTAACGCCCGCTATTGCGCCATCAGAGCCGGTACCGAGCTGATTAATCGCATGATCATCGTCAGCATCAATAACGCCAACACTTGCACCGACGGTGCCAGAATAGCCATCATTAGCAACACAACGCTTACACTGGTAGTTTGCTGTTTTTAAGTGCTCAGTATTGGCTTGCTGAACACCAAAATCTGCAGCCATCGCACCTGTTGCTGTTCCCAACAAGGCAAGAGTAATCAAATTTAAAGAAAATAATTTAGTTGAACGCATAATACTCACTCCAAGTCTTAACGGGCAAAGTTACTGCCAGCAGGATGGTTAGAACCATGGATCTTGCTATGACAGTTAAGGCAGCTTTTACCTGCGCTAAAGGCATCAACACCCACTTGTGAAGTCATACGACTTGCATGTCCGTCATCGGCATGACATTGCTGGCATAACTGAGGAACTCGCGCTTTGAGCAAGGCGTCATTAACACTGCCGTGCGCTGTATGACAGCTAGAGCAATCTTCCATTACTGGTGCATGTTCCCACAAGAATGGACCGCGTTTATCGGCGTGACAGCTAGCACAGGTTTCATTAAGGCTTGGCTTGTTTAACGCACTTTCGGACATAGAACCATGTGGGCTATGACAATCGATACAGGTCATCTGGTCCCATTTCATTGGGTGCGATGAGCGTTTGTTCATATCCGCTTTAGCGCGGGTATGACATGAGGTACACGTATCGTTAACCATGAGTCGGTCAAGCACTGGGTCTTTAGCAGCGTGAACGCTATGACAATCTGCACAAGCGACTTCTTCAAGGTTGTGAGTACTGTTATGCCACGCCATCTGCTTAGGGTCGTTATGACATCCTTGACACACACTGTTCTGCGTTTCTGCTGATAGCTTGCTGTCAGCACCAAAACCAATCATCGGCTCTTTACCGCCACGATTATGTTTACCTAAAGGACCATGACAGGCTTCGCACTGCATGCCTGCCATTGGAGACTTACTGCTATTCATGTCGCCATGAACACCGTCAAAAATCGCCATAACCTTAGCGTTCTTCTTATGGCACATTAGGCAAGAGTCTGCGCCTTTAGAAGAGTACTTACCCTCAGCAAACTTTTCGGTTAATTTTTGTTCTAATTGATCAGAATCAAGAGAACTCCAAGGAGTTGCTTGGGCTGGTAAAATAATAATGATTAATGTGAGTAAACTCGTAGCCACTGACTTGGCCATAAAATTCACTGACTTTATGGTATTGATGAAGGACATTAATTTCAGACCTGTTGTATATCGATAGGGGTATTTTAGAGCTTGAACATCTGTTGGTTCAACCGCATACAAACTGTTATACGAGTTGAGGCTTACGCCATACTTTTGGGTAAATCGCTTGTGAGGTCACAATATAAAGATGCGCTTTAAATACTAGTTTAAAAGTGGTAAAAACAAAATAATTATAAATTTCAGTAAGATATGATCTAGCTGAGAATGGTTGTTATCTTTAGCAGTTATTAATATAACAATGGAATGTAAATAAGTTGAATTAGCGGGGCGTATTTATTAGCGCTAGATCACTAATATAATTCGAACTATTCAGCGCAAAGACAGTAATACCCCTTAAGTTATAGCTTAAAGTGCTAATATTTGAACGGGTCACAACAGATACTCACCGACTATAAGCATGGACTCATCAACATTCATCAGCGTTAACCATAGAAGCCACTTCAGAGTTCAATAGAGCATCCACCTGTTTGCCATACTTTTTCTCATTCCATGGAAAGATAACCTTATCGATTGTGCGATAACGTTTAGTTAACCCTTAGTGATATTTTGATACAGTATGCTTAGATTTCGCCAATATCCTCTCAGTGACATGGCTAAGTGCACCGCTGGTTATTGAGTGAATAATAAAAAAAACACAAATTCTGGTGACTAAAAGCATATATTCTCAATTTTCAGCTAATATGAGGCAAGTAAAGCCTGTATACTCGCCTTTCTAGAAGGTGTGTGAGATAATCCTTAAATAATTGATTATTAGTACACGCTTTGAGCGGTCGAGCTTAATAGCCGCGCAAGGCGCGTATAAAAGTGTTATAAGCTAAACTAGTTTAACGTTCTGATTTTGTAATGGTGATAGCACATCAGAATTATATTTTTCACCGAAGATAAAGAGAATATTATGAGTAAAGGTATAGTCAAGTGGTTTAACGCCGATAAAGGTTTCGGTTTTATTACTCCAGAAGACGGAAGCAAAGATTTGTTTGTTCATCATTCAGAAATTCAAGCTGGCGGTCAATACGCTACATTGAATGATGGCCAAGCGGTTGAGTTCGAAGTTGGCGAAGGACAGAAAGGTCCATGTGCTAATAAAGTTGTTGCCGTTTAATCGATGACACTTGATCGGGTAGCTGGGAGTATTTAACCTCCAGCCGCCACAACACCCTGCAGCCTTGCTGCTGGAGTATGTTGTAGAGGGCAGTTCATTTACTCTTAGTAATGAATTGCCCTAACTTTAACTGGCGGCTTAGCTTCTTTAAATCGACTCGACAGTGAACTGCAATCTAATCATCCTCAGTAAATACCCTCCCACTGTGATATATAATCCCACTTGCTTAACGGTTTCAACCAGCTTGGTATTACTTTGCACTTGTTGTATCTCTAGCGCCCAAAGTCGCAAGCACCAGGATCCCTGCCAGACTTAATCCCTGCAGCATAGCCAATCCAAATCCAGTAATGCGCCAACCTCGGGCATAGCAACACTAAACTGGCGAGTAAAGATGCCTCCAGACCCAACGCTTACCCAATGTGAGGCTGTTGTATACTCACGATAAGAATAAGAAATCTAAACAGTCAACATCAATGGCTAGGGGCTGCCCTTAAAATGAACAAAATTTAATGTCGCTATCGCTGCAATAAGAATGATGAGTCACAGCAAAAGTGCACTATTTGTATATCAGATAATTTATGGCGACATGTTGCTAAAGTGATAATTCAATGAGAATCGCTAATATGATGTGTATCAACACCTTGTATCCAATGCGATATTAAGCGCAGCGAAGTGACGCAAAACGTTAACAATTAAAACTCTGTTAAACCAACGGCCCCAAACTGCTTAGTATGAAAAAATAATACTGTTATTCCCATTATTACAGCACGATATTAATTGAAACTTAAAATTTGAGTTTGATGTTAGTTAGATCCACTTGGTATGGTGGTATTCGCTACTCATAACAATTAGTCAATAAAATGCAGTGCGTTATCACAAAGGGAATCTCCATGCGTAAGTCTATCCTCACTACGGCTATTTTGGCCAGTTTAACGATCACCGGTTGTTCAGAAGTCTCTGGAAACAAAGATATTACTCCACCAGCCATGAACGCAACAGAAGTCAGTAACACACAGGTAAAAGTGAGCAATGTATTAATGCAGCAGAGTCGTTTGCAGTATCAAGCACCAGAGTTCGATCAAATTACCTTCGCTGATTATGCTCCCGCCTTTACACAAGGGATCGCTGAGCATGATGCCGACATTGCTAAAATAATGAACAATAAGCAAGCGCCGGAATTTGACAACACCATAGTGGCGATGGAAAAAGCAGGCAGCTTACTGACTCGAGTTTCTAAAACGTTCTTTAGCCTTGCCAGTGTTAACTCTTCCGATAAAGTACAAGCTTTAGAAGCAGAGTTAGCCCCGAAGTTATCGGCACATTGGGACAATATCTATCTCAACCCCGAACTGTTTGCTCGTGTTGAAGCTGTGTATCAGTCACGTGATACATTATCTGCTACGGATAAGCGTTTAGTGGAATTCTACTACCAGAATTTTGATCGCGCTGGTGCCAAGTTATCAGATGCAGATAAAACCACAATGCGCGACCTCAATGGCCAGCTGGCCAGCCTGACTACCGCGTTTTCAAAAAACGTGATGAACGCGTTTAAAAATGAAGTGGTTATCGTCACCGATAAAGCCGAGCTCGATGGCTTGTCTAACGCCGAAATTGCGACCTTAGCACAAGCAGCTAAAGACGCAGGCAAAGAAGGGTATTTAATCACCCTAGTCAACACCACTCGCCAGCCTATTCTTTCTAGCCTCAACAACCGTGCTCTGCGCCAACGTGTATGGGAAACCTCAGCAAATCGTGCAATGGATGCCAACGGTCCCAATATTATTAAGCAATCGCACCTGCATTCCAAGAAAGCCGCGTTACTCGGCTATGACTCATGGGCTGCCTATACCGTTGCCGACCAAATGGCCAAAACACCCACCGCCGTGTACGAGATCTTGGACGATTTGGCCCCTAAAGCGGTAGTCAAAGCGAAACAGGAAGCGGCCGATATTCAAGCTGAAATAGCCAAAACAGGTGCGACATTTGAGCTAGCTCCCTGGGATTGGGCTTATTTTGCCGAGAAAGTACGTAAAGAGAAGTATGATCTAGACCAGAGTCTAGTCACTCCCTATTTCGAGTTTAACCGTGTACTAAACGATGGCATGTTCTTCGCTATGGAAAAGCTGTACGGCATTACGGTTAAGCCGCGTACAGATTTACCTGTGTGGAATGAGGATGTGTCAGCTTACGAAATTTTCAATAAAGATAATTCATCCATCGGCATCTTTTATCTCGACCCATATGCTCGAGAAGGAAAGAGTGGCGGCGCATGGATGGATGAGTTTGTGACGCAAAGCGGTTTGTTAGGCACTAAACCCGTTGTCTATAACGCGCTCAACATTCCAAAGCCCGCATCGGGCCCAACCCTGATGACCTTCGATGAAGTGACCACCATGTTCCATGAGTTTGGTCATGCCGTTCACGGTTTATTCTCTGATGTGAAATACCCAAGTTTAGCGGGCACGGCCACTCCACGTGACTTTGTCGAGTTTCCATCTCAAGCCAATGAAGACTGGGCAATAGATCCACAGGTGATTGCCAACTACGCTAAGCATTACCAAACGGGTGAACCGATTCCGGCCGCACTCTTGTCTAAAGTGTTGGCTGCTAACAAGTTTGGAACAGGCTTCAATACCACTGAATATCTCGCTGCTGCTATTTTGGATATGGAATGGCACTCAATTTCAGTAGATACTAAAATTGATGATGTGGAAAAGTTTGAACATCAAGCGCTAGCTAAACACGGTATCGATTTTTCACCGGTGCCTTCACGTTATAAATCAGCGTACTTTAGCCATGCTTTTGCCGGTGGATATTCTGCTGGTTACTACGCCTATCTATGGACCGAAGTCTTTGCCGCTGATGCATTCGATTACATGAGCCATAACGGCGGTTTGTCATTGGAGAACGGTAACAAGTTCCGCGATAATGTACTTTCTAAAGGTAACAGTGAAGATTTGATGCAAGATTACATCAAATTTACCGGCAGAAAACCCAGCGTAGATGCTCTACTCAAGCATCGTGGATTAGTAGACTAACCTTACTGGTTATTCTGACGTCGGCCAACATCGAATAGCGATCCTAATCCTTGTTAGTCTAACAATAAGCGGCAACCTTAAAGCTTGCCGCTTTTTTATGGCTAGCAAATGGTTAAACAGACACAACAAAAAAGCCAGTGGCGGTTAGCGACTGGCTTCTAAAGGGTCTCAATTGATGTTAGAACAACAAGAGATTAATCCCAGATAAACTCTCTGAAGTGTTTGCGGCAAACCGACTCGTAGCTTTCATTACCACCAATAGCGACCTGTTCACCCTCTCGCATTGGCTTGCCATTATCATCTAGACGCACCACCATATTGGCTTTACGACCGCAGTGACAAATCGTTTTCAGCTCGACTAACTTATCTGCCCATGCAAGTAAGTATTGGCTACCCGTAAATAACTCACCTTGAAAATCGGTTTTAAGGCCATAACACAGCACTGGAATATCGAGAATATCAACCACGTAAGTAAGCTGCTTGACCTGCTCTTTACTTAAAAACTGAGATTCATCGATTAAAATACAGTGCAGCGTTTGCTCATGGTGAGCCGTGTTGATCATGCTGGTTAAATCATCACCACTGCCAAATACCTGCGCTTCGGTCTCAATGCCAATACGCGAGGACACTTTACCTACACCATATCGATTATCGATTGACGCTGTCATGACTAAAGTATTCATGCCGCGTTCGCGGTAGTTATATGAAGACTGTAATAGTGAAGTTGACTTACCGGCATTCATTGCCGAATAATAAAAATAGAGTTGCGCCAAACCAAGAGTCCTTAAGGATGAATTCGTTGTTAGTCTAGCATTGTTCGCTAACAAAAATCATCCACAACCCACGATATAGTGAGGCTGATCATCCGTTATGTTTATCACTGCTTTTATCACTCTACGCAGCGTAACCGCCTAGACAATAGCGGCCAGCTAGCGAGTTAACACCGATTTTAAAATCCACTTAACTCAACATTATTTAGGGCAAGATTAACCACGTCCCCCCCAGTCTGCACTTGCCATACAAAATGACCCTTTTAAATCCATATCAATCGTCAAGAAAGGCATCAAACACAAAATCAATTCCCCTCCATTCTTAAGCATCAGTTAACAAACAATTGCTAGTGTCACTTGCAGACTCATCAGAACAAATAACTATAATGAAGGAATTATCACTCGATGCATAAAACACTCATCGCAGCCGCTATTACTGCAACGCTCGCATTAAGCGCCTGCTCAACGACTAAAAATAATCCAACGGCAGCGACTATGGTCCAAACTCAGAATCCTTTCTTACAAGCCAGTGTCTTACAATATCAAGCGCCTGATTTTAGCTTGATTAAAGACGAGCACTTTGCCCCCGCACTTGAACTTGGGATCCGCGAGCATTATCAAGAGATCCTCGACATTGCCAATAATCCAGATGCGGCAACATTCGAAAACACCCTTGTTGCGATGGAAAAAAGTGGCGAGCTGTTAAACCGCACCTCAAAGGTTTTCTATAACTTGACTGGCTCGAACAGCAACCCAACGTTACGCCAAGTACAAGGTGAGATGGCGCCAAAAATGGCAGTGCATTCAGATAATATTAATCTCAATCCAGCGTTATTTACTCGCGTAGAGAGTATCTATAACAGCCGAGCTGATCTTAACTTGTCAGCAGAGGCTAACCGCTTAGTTGAGGTTTACTATCAGCGTTTTGTGCGCGCAGGCGCCAAGCTCAGCGATAGTCAAAAACAGCAGATCCGTGCACTAAACGAAGAACAATCAACCCTCACAAATGAATTTGCTCAACGCTTAATGAGACTGACCAAAGAGATCGCGATTGTTGTAGACAATAAAGCGCAACTTACCGGTTTGTCTGATAGCGCTATTCGTGCAGCTGCAGCAGATGCTAACGCCAATGGCCACGACGGTAAGTACCAACTCAACATCACTAACACTACGCGCCAACCGGTGCTGACTCAGTTAGATAATCGCCAGTTACGTCAGCAAGTGTGGCAAGCCTCGGCCAATCGAGGTCTTGAGGGCGAAAACGAAACTGCTTCTTTTGTTGCGCGTTTAGCGCAGTTACGAGCGCAGCGCGCTGAACTGCTTGGATTTGATAGCTGGGCTGATTATCGCCTTGCACCACAAATGGCCAAAACACCAGAAGCGGTGTATAAAATGTTTGGCTCTATGGTGCCAGCCGTTGTGGCTAACACTAATAAAGAAGCAGCCGATATCCAAGCGATGATAGCAACAACAGGCGGTGACTTTGAACTGGCTCCGTGGGACTGGGCGTATTATGCCGAGCTTGTCCGTAAAGATAAGTATGATCTAGACGCTAGCGCTATTCGCCCCTATTTTGAGTTTGACCGCGTGTTAGAAGACGGCGTGTTCTTCACCCTTAACGCCCTTTATGGCGTGAGTTTAACCCCGCGTCCAGACTTACCCGTTTACCATCAAGATGTTAAAGCCTACGAGATGTTTGATGAAGATGGTACTAGCATCGCTATTTTCTACGCCGACTATTTTGCGCGTGAAGGAAAACGTGGCGGCGCTTGGATGAGCTCGTTTGTAACCCAATCTGAACTGCTAAACAGCAAGCCTGTTGTGGTCAATGTGATGAACATCAAAAAGGCACCTGCGGGAGAACCGACCTTTGTCAGCTACGATGAAGTGACCACCATGTTCCACGAAATGGGGCATGGCACTCACGGTATGTTCTCTAAGGTCACTTACCCGACGCTTTCTGGCACTGCAGTTTCACGCGATTTCGTTGAGTTTCCATCAACCTTCGAAGAAGATTGGGCGGCGCACCCTAAGGTGTTAGCCAATTATGCCAAACACTATCAAACCGGTGAGCCCATTCCAGAAGCGTTACTGCATAAGCTGCTTAAATCACGTAGCTTTAACCAAGGCTTCGATACGCTTGAATATATGTCAGCCGCCCTGCTTGATTTAGAATGGCACTCACTTAACGCTGCTGCGCCACTGCAAGATGTCGCCAGCTTTGAAGCCGCGGCGCTGAAAAAGCACGGTGTTGACCTACCCGCTGTGCCGCCAAGATATAAGTCTACCTACTTTGCTCATGCGTTCCCGGGCGGCTATTCAGCCAGTTATTACGCTTACATGTGGAGTGAGATCCTGGCTGCAGATGCTTTTGCATATGTGCAAACTCAAGGTGGCTTGAATCGTGAAATAGGGATGAAGTTTAGAAAAACCATTCGTGAAGTCGGTAATACTGTGCCGCCGATGGATGCTTATAAAGCCTTTAGAGGTCAAGAGCCAACCACTGAAGCATTGCTTAAGCGTCGTGGCCTAAACGACTAAGACTTAAATAGCCCCCACAAAAAAGCCGCTCTCAACTGAGAGCGGCTTTTTAATGCCTTACGATAAGCGCAATCAACACACTAACGGCTTATCGCTACACTTTGCTATCTAAGCTATTTAAACTTTTATCGCTAACTAAGCCGTGGTTCGCTGGCAAGATTTAATCCGCAGTATTATCACGCTAATCACAAACAGCACACTACAGGTCAATAAGCCGGCATACACTGATTCAGTGAAGCCGAGTACGATATAACCGCCTAAGCTAATACCTGCGACAATGAGTGCATAAGGTAACTGCGTCATCACATGGTCGATGTGATGACAGTTTGCACCGGTTGACGACAAAATTGTGGTATCAGAAATAGGTGAACAATGGTCACCAAACACAGCACCCGCTAGCACAGCTGCAAGCATTGGCAACATCATGCTCGTATGGCTGCCCATCGCCATATCAGCGGCAATAGGTAACATAATACCGAATGTGCCCCAGCTCGTTCCCGTCGAGAACGCTGTTAAGCCTGCCAAGATAAAGAGGACTGCTGGCAACATCGCAAACGGAATATTACCGGTCGCTAAGCTCGCCATATACTTGCCGGTCTCAAGCTCACCAATAACGCCTGAAATCGTCCATGCAAATACCAATATATAGATTGCTGGCAACATAGACTTAATGCCTTCGACCAAGCCTTTAACGATCATCTTCTTATCTACACCTTGGTAAATAATAAGCGCTAGCGTCACGGCTAAACCAATTAAAGCACCAAAGAATAGTGATGAACCAACGTCAGTATTTTCAAACGCGCCAATCAGGCTAAAGGTTTCGTTTTTAGCGGCAAGCGCATCACCACCACTACTGACCATAAAGTAGAATGTGGCAAACACCAGTACCGTAATAGGCAAAAACAAGCCGATGATTTTACCCGTATCAGCTTCTGGTAATCCAGAGCTAGCACCCGGTGGTAATCCTTTAGATTCATCATAAAGGCTACCTTTTTGTGCATTAAGCTCATGTTGACGCATAGGGCCAATATCGAGTCCCATGAGTGCGACACACAGTAGCAGTAATAACGCGAAAATAGCGTAGAAGTTCATCGGGATCATCTGCACAAATGTGCTCAAATGTCCTGTATCAGTAAATCCATGTGCTGTTAATATGCCACCAATCAAGGCAATAATGTACGCGCCCCAGCTCGATACCGGAGATATCACACAGATAGGTGCAGCCGTTGAATCCAGCAGATAAGCAAGCTTACTACGCGAGATATAGTAACGGTCTGTTAGCGGTCTTGCGACGCTACCCACCACTAAGCTATTAAAGTAGTCATCAATAAACACCACGCAACCAAGGAACATGGTCAGCAGCTTGGCATCACGCTTATTGCGGATATGTTTGCGTGCCCACTCAGCAAACGCGCGAGCCGAACCGCTCACGGTAATGAGCGCGGTGATCATTCCCAGCACAATCAGGAAGCCAATAATATATAGGTTCCAGCTGTTGAGTGCGCCATCATCCCACACCAGTGACATGACTTTTGTACCCACGTATTGGGCAGTGTTTGCGGCAGAGAAATCTGTCAGCAGTAACGCACCCAGTAGGATCCCCACCCCAAGAGAAAGTAAAACACGACGGGTTAACATCGCCAGTACGATTGCCACTACCGGAGGCAGCAACGAAAGTGCCGAATCGGCATAACTTAAAATTGTCATTTAATTATTATCTTCGCTAAGTACGAATGGAGGCCGACTGAACTGGTGGGATATAGCATTGAGAGCTGATTACACCTGTCCTATCAGTAGCGCTCCACAGTAATATTAATGTTCGACATCAATATAAAATCTTCTTATCTTCCCGATAAGAAATACTATGGCAGTGCTGTTCCTATTTGGTAACAGCCCCAGCAACAAGCCTCGATATGCTATGTCACTTCGGCATCAAATCCTTTCTCAACAAGTCATAGGCATCACCCTACTTATTGGTACTAATATTGAATGCACCTCTACTTCTAAGGACGTTAAATAGACTGAGCTAATTAACGTGAGTGACATAAAAACATAAGCGGCTTTAGGGATGCTACCCTAAAGCCGCTTATCGTGACACAGATCTCAAATATTACCAACTCAAACACATGGCCGATAACAGCCTAGTAACCTAACGCAAACAACTTGGCGGTTATTAGCTTGTCACGGTTATAATGGCTAATGAGTTACAACAGCTCTAATAGCTGTGGAACCGCTTCAAATAGATCCGCTTCTAATCCATAATCAGCAACCTGAAAAATAGGCGCTTCTGGATCTTTGTTGATAGCCACAATCACTTTTGAATCTTTCATGCCAGCTAGATGCTGGATGGCACCCGAAATACCGACAGCAATGTACAAGTCTGGCGCAACAATTTTACCTGTTTGACCCACTTGCAGATCGTTAGGTACAAAGCCTGCATCGACTGCAGCGCGAGATGCACCCAATGCACCCCCTAATTTATCAGCAAGTTGCTCTAAGATACCGAAGTTCTCACTGTTGCCCATTGCTCGACCGCCGGACACAATAACAGAAGCATTACCCAATTCAGGGCGCTCTGATACCGTTAGGCTTTGAGATATGAACTCAACTTGAGGTGCAACCTCTTGTGTCAGTGTCACTAATTCAGCACTACCATCGCTTGCAACCGCATCAAATGCACTTGAGCGTACCGTCATCACTTTTTTGTCATCCAAACTCTGGACTGTGGCTAACGCGCTACCCGCATAGATAGGGCGGACAAACGTATCGCTACTCACCACTGCGATCACTTCTGATAGCTGGTTAACATCGAGTAAAGCTGCAACGCGAGGCAATACATCTTTACCATGGCTTGATGCCGCAGCAAGAACATGCTCATAGTCCGCTGCAACGTCGGTGACTACATCGGCAGTATTTTCTGCTAGGCCATTGGCATAAACAGCGGCATCGGCAACTAAGACTTTGCGTACGCCATTGAGCTGTTGTGCGCTGCTCACCGCATCATTACAGTTGTGACCGATGACTAATACATCAATGTCGCCACCAATCGCTTGACCACAAGCAACCACTTTAGCGGTATCCAGTTTTAAACTGGCGTTATCGTGTTCTGCTAATACTAAAATTGCCATTAGATCACCTTCGCTTCATTCTTTAACTTTTCAACCAACTCTTCTACAGAAGACACCATTACGCCCGCGCTACGTTCAGCGGGTGGAGTCACTTTAAGGACTGTCTGGTGAGACTTTAAGGTCACATCGAAATCTGCAGGAGTCAGTGTTTCAAGTGGCTTACGTTTAGCTTTCATGATGTTAGGCAATTTTGCGTAACGAGGCTCATTTAAACGTAGGTCGGCGGTAACCACTGCAGGTAAAGGTAGCATCAGTGTTTGCAGGCCACCGTCAACTTCGCGAGTGACCGTGAGCTGATCAGCATTCATCTTGATTTCAGAGGCAAACGTTGCTTGTGGCATTTTGCCAATAGCCGCTAACATTTGACCTGTTTGATTGTTATCGCTATCGATTGATTGCTTACCCAAAATGACCAAGTCGACTTGCTCTTTTTTCTGTACCGCATGTATAAGCTTAGCCACAGACAAAGGCACAAGGTCTTCATCAGTCAGAATATGAATAGCGCGGTCAGCACCTAATGCTAGCGCGGTTCTCAATTGCTCCTGCGAAGCTTTTGGTCCAATACTCATGACGATCACTTCAGAAGCACTTCCCGCTTCTTTTAAACGAACGGCTTCTTCTACTGCAATCTCACAAAACGGGTTAATCGCCATTTTTAGGTTTGCGGTATCGATACTCGTATTGTCAGCATTAACCCTGACTTTTACATTGGCATCGACGACACGTTTTACTGGCACCAATACTTTCATAGGGCTTCCTTCTTACGTCGCTTAATGAACGGGATTATGCGAATAGCTACTTATATATCACAGCAACTATTACAGAAATTAGAGTCACTTTACGTGCTGTTGACGTTAACGTCAACATGCAGCCGAACGACTGTCACATTAATCTAAATAGATAAGCAGTAATTGACCGATACCGATAACATTTGAGAAATATAATCACTGTTTTTACAAATTAATCTTAATTAATATATTTTATTCTCAATTAAATTGAAATTTTATTTGATCCTTATCGAAATAGTTCCTATTATTTGGGGCAGAATATAAAAATACTTTTCTATCTTAATTGGACATCTATCACTATGAACGAATTTTTAGATATATTGACCCACGGTCGCCGTTTTAAAGCTGCGGTTAAAGAGTTATCTCTTGAAGAGTTAAAAGATCTTGCTGTGAAGCTCGAAAAAATTATCGAAGAAAAAGCATCTCAAGCTGAAGCAGAAAGTGAAGCTATGGCCGAACGTAATGCTAAAATTGAAGAAATTCGTCAACAAATGGAAGCGATTGGCTTATCAGTTGACGATATTGGTGGTGTAGGCATTAAAGCAGCACCTAAGAAACGTGCTCCACGTCCAGCGAAATACCAAATTGAAGTCAATGGTGAAATGGTTCAGTGGACTGGCCAAGGCCGTATGCCAACCGTATTCAAAAATGAATTAGAAAAAGGTCGTACAATGGAAGACTTTCTTATATAAGTTTCCATTTACTTCCTATAAAAACCCAGCGCTTGCTGGGTTTTTTTGTTAATACTCATCACGTAATTACATTCGGCGTTACAATTACTGCTTAGTAATTGCTATTAAGTTAAGGTACTCTCACACTTCCCCCCTACTCTTCTAACAAACATAAGTACGATAATGCATAATCATAAAATAAAAGCCCTTGTCGCTCTACTTAGTGCGTTAACCAGTCATGGCGCGCTAGCCAATGACCAATTGACCGATAACACACCAAAAATCACCGCATTAAGTCATGCAACCCTTATGCTTAGACCCGGTGAAATGCTGAAAGATGCCACACTGTTAATTGAAAATAATCGAATCAAGTCGATTATTAAAGATAATGACATTCCCGAAGGTGTGCTCGAAATTAACTTAGTGGGTCATATTATCTATCCAGGCTTCATTGACCCATTTACTGAATATGCCATCGAGTATGAAGCAGAAAATGAAGATAGCGATGATCCGGTTTATGAAATAAAGCGAATTGGCGGTAACGCTGAGAATGGCGCAATTCATTCAGAAAAAGAATGGTTCAATTATGTGTATCCAGATAAAGAGCAAGCCGGGAAATGGATTAACAATGGCTTTACAAGTGTCCAATCTAGCTATTTAGATGGCATTTTTAGAGGCCGTGGAGTCAGCTTATCTTTAGCAGACAAAAAAGCAAACAATATTATATACAAGGCTAAAACAAACCAATTTATGGCATTTGATAAGGGAAGCTCTATTCAAGACTACCCTCAGTCATTAATGGGAAGTATGGCCCTTATTAGACAAACGTTTTCAGATGCACGTTGGTATAACGACAATATAGGTAAGAGTTCCAATACCACTAACAGCATTGAGTTTAACATTGCATTAGAGCGCCTAGCGGGTCTTGAAGAGCAAAGCTTTATATTTCAGACCAAAAATCTAAATAATCAAATAAGAGCAGCCAGATTATTAAATGAACAAAATGTAAAAGGCAGCCTGCTTGGTAATGGTCATGAATATGCCAGAATTGATGAATTAAAATCTTATCCATATAGTTTGGTGCTACCGTTAAATTACCCAGCGGCTCCGACAATCGGTGACAGTGACAGCTCGCGGGATGTCAGTTTAGCGGCATTGAGACATTGGGAAAGCGCACCGAGTAACCTTGCGATGGTAGCAAAAGCGGATGTGCCATTTGCATTAACGCAATATGGCATTGAAGCAGACACGTTTTGGCCACGACTAAAACAAGCAATAGAGCGCGGCTTAGATGAAGAAACGGCCCTCGCCGCATTAACAACAGAAGCGGCCGAAATTGCGGGTATTAGCAATATGGTGGGGCAACTAAAACCTGGGTTTATGGCAGACTTGGTGATTAGTAATGGTAACGTATTTGAAGATGGTAAAATAACCAGTATCTGGTTACAAGGTGAAGAGCGTCAACTTATCAATCGTGAGTTTGCCATGCTGGCTCAGCCTTACCAATTGCAAATCAACGAACTCACCTTTGATCTTAACATTGCACAAGCTCCCAGTTTAAGCGGCACCTTATCCAGCGGAGAAGAAGAGATAACCCTCGGCAATGTTACCTTTAATCAAGGTCGAATGACTTTCAGTGCAGATTTAACTGACGCTGGAATGACTGGCATTAGTCGCTTTACATTGTGGTTTGATGAAGCTGGTCTGCGTGGTCGCCTACTGGACAGTCATGGCCAAACTATCCCTTTTGGCGGAAGCAAACTTGAGCCCGTTGTCGATGACGCAG
Organism: Shewanella gelidimarina; assembly: GCF_023283945.1. Taxonomy (GTDB): domain Bacteria; phylum Pseudomonadota; class Gammaproteobacteria; order Enterobacterales; family Shewanellaceae; genus Shewanella; species Shewanella gelidimarina. The sequence continues at coordinate 56,828 of NZ_JAKIKW010000005.1, forward strand.
AGCCGCAAAAAGAGCAACAAACTGCCCAGAGTCAAATAGCCAAGCAAACATCACCTAATGTAGCTTACGGTCTACAACAACAGCCAATTCAAGACAAACTTCATATAAAGAATGCCACGATTTGGACATCCGATAAAAGCGGTGTACTACAAAATACCGACTTAATAATCTCGAACGGTAACATTGAAGAGATAGGCAGCCAACTGCGTACACCGTCGGGTTACCAAGTTATTGATGCCACCGGTATGCACTTAACGGCAGGGATCATTGATGAGCACTCGCACATTGCGCTTAATGGCGGCACCAATGAAGGCACCGATGCCATCACCTCTGAAGTTAGGATTGGCGATGTCATCAACCCCGACGATATAGCCATCTACCGTGGTCTTGCTGGCGGCGTGACCACAGCACAAATTTTACACGGCAGCGCCAACCCTATTGGTGGCCAAGCACAAGTTATTCAACTTAAGTGGGGCGATAACGCTGAGCAGCTAAAATTTGCCGGTGCCCCCGCCAGCATTAAGTTCGCTTTGGGTGAAAACGTAAAGCAGAGTAACTGGGGAGATAAGTTTAATCGTCGCTTCCCACAAAGCCGCATTGGGGTTAAATCACTCTTTAGTGAAGCCTTTAACGAAGCTTTAGCCTACCGAAAAGCACAGAAAGATTATAAAAACATGCGCTCTAGCGAACGCAGACGTACTGTAGCGCCGCAATACAACTACCGCTTAGAAGCTATCGCTGAAGTGCTAGAGCAGAAGCGTAGCGTACATATTCACTCTTATGTGCAATCTGAGATCTTGATGTTTATCAGGCTCGCTGAAGCTTACAATTTTAAAGTTGGTACCTTCACTCATATTCTTGAAGGCTACAAAGTCGCTGACGAAATGGCTAAGCATGGCGCTTATGCATCGACCTTTTCTGATTGGTGGGCTTATAAATTTGAGGTTTATGACGCCATTCCACAAAATACCTGTTTAATGCAAAACCAAGGCGTGCTCACTAGCATCAACTCTGATGATTATGAGATGCAGCGTCGACTTAACCAAGAAGCCGCTAAATCGATAATGTATTGCGGTATGGCAGCAGAAGATGCGTGGAAAATGATCACCATTAATCCTGCAATACAGCTTGGCATTGATGAAAAAGTCGGTTCACTCGTCGAAGGTAAGCAAGCTGATCTCGTACTTTGGAGCGATTCACCGTTGTCAGTTTATGCCAAAGTGACATCAACTTGGATTGAAGGCCGTCGTTACTTTAACCGTGAGCAAGATAAGCGGGCTCAGATTGAGGTTGAAAAAGAGCGCGCCGCCTTAATTCAAAAAGTATTGCTTAGCGATGACGCCCACAAACAGGGTGAAAGCAGTACTGAGCAAACAGAACCAGAATGGCACTGCGATACCCATTTCAATGCTTGGCAACAAACTGCGCAAGGAACACTGTAATGATGTTTACTCAATCCACTAAACACGCTTATTCACTGCTTAGTGTTGTCAGCGCGTGTATCGTTAGCAGCGCGGTTTATGCCCACGATATGCTGCCCGCCCCAAAGGAAAGTGGCGCGGTGCTCTTTACTAATGCCACCGTTCACTCCGTGATTCATGGCCCACTCGTGCACACTGACGTACTTGTCGCCGACGGAAAAATTGTGGCGGTAGGCCAAAAACTGGCCACGCCGGCACCAATAGAGACCACAAATACAACGAAGGCTGCAACCGAAGCAGGCAAACCGTCGTCGGCAACGGCTGTTTTAGCCGCCAATGCGGTTGTTATTGATGCGACGAATAAGCACATCTATCCCGGCCTTATTGCGCTTGATACCACCATGGGGCTAATTGAAATTGAGATGATGCGCCCAAGTAATGATGCTTATGAAGTTGGCTTTATCAACCCGCAACTTGAAGCGATAACCGCGTTTAATCCCGACTCGGAGATCATCCCCACCGTGCGGGTTAACGGTATTACACATGCTCAAATTGTACCGCAAGGTGATGGGCTTGCTGGTCAGTCAGCACTTGTTTCCATGGATAGCTGGACGATTGAAGATGCGCTGGTAAAAACCAACAAACAGTTCCATCTCTATTGGCCACATATTCGTTGGATGTCATCTGATGCCGATAAGCGTCAAGAGCATCTTGATGATCTCAGTAAGCGTGTCGACAAAGTGCACCATGCATTTGCCGATGCTCATCGTTATCAAATGGCGCTGAAAGCAGAGAAAGTGGCTAAAACCGACCTACGTTGGCAAGCACTCACCCCTCTTTTTGATGGTGATGCTCAGCTGTTTGTCCATGCTCAATCACAGAAACAGATAGAGGAAGCGATTGCATTAAGCAAAATCTATGGCTTTAAGATAGTGATTGTTGGCGGATATGATGCGTGGCGTTTAGCGGATGCTTTACGTGAGGTTAATGCCTCGGTTATTTACACCCAGACGTTAAGTTTGCCAAAGCGCAAGGATGAGCCGATTGATCTTGCCTTTAAGATCCCCGCGCTGCTTAAGCAAGCCAATATTCCCTTTGCATTGGGTTTCTCATCTGACTGGAACAGCCGTAACTTACCTTTTGCAGCAGGGCAGACTGTTGCTTATGGATTAACCAAGTCACAAGCGCTGCAAAGCATCACGCTTGATGCGGCAAAAATACTCGATATAGATGACATGGGCGCCATTGCAGTAGGATTTAGAGCCAATATGATTATCGCCACTGGCGATATATTAGATCCTATGCAAGCCGCAATAGAATCGATCTACATTGACGGCCGTAAAATTGATTTAAATAATCGTCATCAACAGCTTTATCAAAAGTACCTAAAGCGCTAGAATTTCAAACTTATAGCGCTAGTAAAATAGTTAGATAGAAAAGTGCTCTTTATGGGCACTTTTTTTGAACGCCCTTTTTAATGTTAGGCTTTTATATCAATGCCTTTCACTGGCCCCAGCAACTCATATAACAGGCAATCATTATGAAATACCTACTTCCCGCATCTCTCATCCTTTTACTCAGCGCTTGTGCGGGTGAATATGCCTTCAACAGTAATCTCGATAGCGATGCGATTAATGACTATTTTAAAGCCTCTGATGTCACCGTCTATGAAGGGAGTGTTCAACCTAAAGGCCCATATGAAATTAAAGGACTCGTTGAAGGTGAAACGTGCCAGATGGGTAAAAACGATGCCCCCGCGTCTATCGCTGAAGCGCGCACATTAGCTCGCCGCGCAGCTGCCGATAAACACGCTAATGGTTTGATCATTAAAAATTGCCTATTAATCGAAGCATCAACACCAAATTGTGTCACGAGTGCTCTTTGTGTTGGTCAAGCTATTACCACCACCAGCGTACAAGAATAACAGCGGCTCAGGCCAAGAGTAACCAATGTCCTTTACTAACCAGATCCAAGCTGTCGCGTATTGCCGAACGCCTTATAAACAAAAATTTGGCATCCCACGCCAACCAGGCTTAGTGTCCGCAGCACGTGGTTTTGTTGAACTTGCCGCCCCTTTTAATCAAGTTGATGCCGTTAGAGGGCTAGAGCAGTACTCTCATGTGTGGTTGCTGTTCTGTTTTCATGAGAACTTAGCTCAGGGCTGGAAAACCACTGTTCGTCCGCCAAGATTGGGCGGTAATGAAAAGCTGGGAGTATTTGCCACGCGATCAACCTTTAGGCCAAATGGCATAGGTCAATCGGTGGTGAAACTGCATGCGGTACATACTGACAATGGTAAAGTCAGACTTGAGATCTCAGGCATGGACTTGCTCGATGGCACCCCTATTGTCGATATAAAACCCTATATCCCCTTTTCTGATGCGATTGATGATGCACACGGCGGCATAGCCCAAGAGGCACCAGAGTTGGCAAGTGTGACATTTTGCGAAACAGCCCAACAACAACTTGAGCAATATCAGCAAAACCCCGCATATTCGCGCTTAGCAGAGCTTATTGAGGGCGTATTAGCACAAGACCCTCGCCCTGCTTATAAAAAAGCAAAGGAGGACCCTAAGCTCTATCAAGTCGCCCTCTATGACTTAGATATACTGTGGAAAATGCTGCCACAAGGCATTGAAGTACTCGAAATAATCCCCTCACAAGTGGGTATGGCCAATACCTCGGACACGCCATAATGACCACAGCAGCCAAACCTGATTACCAAACTCAGCATAAAAAACGCCTGTCTTACATGCCATGGCTGTATTTTTCATTAAAAGAGAAACATCTGTTATGGGCTAAACCTTGGCAAGATGAGGTGCAAGCACACTTTTCCGCCGTAGAAACAATATTAATTGGTGACAACTGCTTTGTGGCCCCTGAGGCAAACCTGTTTGCCGAGCCTGGGCGCAATATTGCAATGGGTACGCAATGCATGATTGCCGCCGACAGCTTTTTACATGGCCCGATAACCTTGGGTGATGAAGTTGCTATCAATCACGGTTGCTCATTCGATGGCGGCCGCCATGGTATCACCATCGGCAACCAAACTCGTATCGCTAACAATGTCACTATCTATGCCTTTAATCACGGTATGGCGCCCGACATGCCCATCTACCAGCAAGCCTCAAACTCTAAAGGTGTGGTGATTGGTGACGATGTATGGATTGGCGCGCAAGCTGGCATTGTTGATGGTGTCACTATAGGTAACCACGCCGTCATTGGTATGGGCGCAGTCGTGACTAAAAATGTTGCTGAGTACGCCATTGTGGCAGGTAATCCAGCACAAGTGATTGGAGATAGACGAGACAAAAACTAAGCCGTTGGCACTCGCTTTTAAGAGAATGTCAGCTCGGCCATTATTGCTTAATGGCCGAATTTCCAGCTGCAACTCTCGTCAGGCTCCTTCCCTTGCAGGATGAAAATAGATCAAGTGAGGCCTGATATACACTAGAGCTGACCTGCAATAGACCTAACATGCTATGAAAGATATTATCGTGGCTAAACTCATTTTGTTCTGCGTTTTTTCTTAGGCACTTAGTATCAACTTTCATTGGCTCGGCAAACCAAGTTAACAAGGGTACATGTTTTTGCGATTCCGGTGCCAATGCATAAGGAAAACCATGCAAATATGCCCCGTTCTCACCAAGTGACTCACCATGATCAGAGACATATAACATTGCCGATTCAGTGTTAATGGGTAATCTATTTAGCTTATCTATCACCTTTGAGATCACCCAATCGGTATAAGCGATAGTATTATCGTAAGTATTAATTAACGTCGCTGTACTGCAGTTTTGGATATCACTGCGTGGGCAATCATCTTTAAATATTCGTTGATTATCAGGATAACGCTTATAATAAGTAGGACCATGAGACCCCATCATATGTAATACAATCAAAGTGGTACTTGCCGTTAGGTTTTGCAGTTTATTCTCTAGTGGAGCCAGTAATGTTTCATCGAAACAGTAATCACCATCACACAGTGGCGAGTCTGATTTAACGTCGATGGTCACTGTTGGTACTCGCTCACATACCCCTTTACAGCCATTATTATCCACCCACAACACATCAACTCCAGCCAGTAAGACTAAGTCGAGTAAATTTTGCTGTGAGTTCGCTTTATTGTGATCGTATTCCTCTCGGCTTAATGCAGAAAACATACAGGGAATCGACACCGCAGTTGCAGTACCACAGGAATACATGTTTTTGAATGAGGTCACAGGTTGCACTTGAGTGTACGGGTTAGTTTGTTTTGAATAACCATTATGTGAAAAGTGATCTGCCCTCGCCGTTTCGACCACTAGCATCACGAGAACCCGCTTAGCTCCAGCATGTTGATTACGCAGTTTTGGTTCACTATCTAGTAACTTAAATTCAAGTGGGGTCGAAAAATAATGGTCGCGTGCATATTTACCTGTTGCGACTAGATATTGAAAGGGGATAGAGGACTTCTGTAGAAACTTATTATTGCGCCCAACAGAGGCGTAATTGGGATAATACAAGTAAGCAATCATCACTATAGTAACGAGACTGATGAGGCTCAGCTTTACACTATGGGCCACATTTCTACCCATCGACAAATAATGGACGTCACTACGAGCAATCAAAATGGCTGGTAATAACCCACTCACTAAAAAGAAAAACACTGAATACTGATTGAGGTACATCATGGCTTCAGAGCTATGGCTCTGTAATGAGTTTTGTACCATACCGTAATCAAACACCACACCATAAGTTAGCTTGCTATAAAACGCTAATGAAGATAGCAGCAGCAACGTAATAAGCACTGGCTTTAACAAGTATCGATGACCGCCCAAACTCAGCAGATTGATAACCTGTATGCATAGACAAAAAACCAGTAGAGGTATGCTATATAAGAAACCGAGATTATATTCAGGCAGCGCTGTTACAACAGCCCAAACTTCTTTTAAAAATGGAAAGTTAAATACTAAGGTAAAATATAATGCAGTAATACAAACCAGCTGATTAACGCTAATATTACTCTGTAAATAATACAAAGGATTAATATGTTCTTCTCGACTCTTCATACAGAAATAAAGCACCGTAATGGCTAAAGAGGCTAGGCTATCACTGAGCTCAATTCTGTAGTGTAACCAAGTGTAACCCGCAAGTAAGCAGATGTAAGCGCTGAATGGTAATCGCTCAGGTAAAATACGATGGTCCAAAGAGTATGATGAGTGGAGCGGATTTCAGTCCAGTATCCAGCTAGACTAAAGACATTAACCAGCAGCTGTTTTTATCTATCTCAATAAATATCTGGCCAATTTAGATCTTGTGATTTAAGCGACATGGTTGAATAAATGCAGCAGCACTTATAAGTCAATATCACCAAATTTGCCTACTCACTCCCCCTTTATAATTTAGCCAACAAATAATCTACATTGCTCATTAACTTTTAACCCATACTCAATCATGCTGCCACCCCTATATTAAAAACCCCCAACCAGAAAGTGATATCGATTTAAATCATGAAAGCCGAAAAATAAAGGTATTGTTTAACTTGTCCAGACTAAACACTAAAAGCAGAAATAGCAGTAAGTTTGATAGCAAACTTTATAGAACCAGTACAAATTCGGTTTAAAATACTCTGACGATGACTTTGTTTTATTATTAAATGAACATTCCATTATTCTTGTGAAAAAAAAGCCAAGTCATTGCTGATCTCGGCCTTTAAAAATAGATAAACAGTAATGCTATCGCTTAGCTTGCAGCAACACCTTTAGGGTTATCACCGTAGCTGTTTTCATCGTGACTGTCTTGTACATAGAAGACTATCAATACAATAAGACCAATCAGAGGAATAATCCCAATCAACTGCCACCAGCCACTTCTGCCAGTATCATGAAGTCGTCTCGCACTAATACTTAGCGAAGGGATGATCATTCCAAGCGAGAAAATAAATGTTAGCACGCCAAGACCCAATATACCGTCAATAATACCCAGTACGAAACAAAAAATCATATAGAATAACATGAACATCCAGAATTCAGTTCGTCTTGCCCGCCCTGAAAAATCTGCGTACTTCTTTAAAGCTCCAATAAAATAATCCATTATTGTGGACTTTCCTTGTTGTTATAAATTCCTACACTCAATATTGAGTCAATACGTATATCACAATATCTCATAAAACGACCAAAGCCATCCAAACGGGTCACGATAAGACGCTTTGCAGCCCAAATAACCGTTTAAAAACACTTGAATTGCCGCGCAATGCCGTCAATGGTGATAAGCAAAAAATAAACTGCCTATCTTTCACTTTGATCAGCAACAACACTGACGCCACAAATGTTCACCTTAGAGACTACAAACACGTTAAATTAAGTCACGTTAGTTAACAAGCTCTTAAACTAAAGAATCAAACCTGGCTTCCACTATTTTCAATATAATCGAATACCACTACCGTTGGAGATGATATTCACGCTAACACTTCAGCAAAATCCGACTCATCACAGCAAATGTGATACCTGTTATAAACCTTTAATATTAGGCCTTATATCGGTTGAAATACTTTCGCTTATCGACTGCATTATCAGTGAAAGCCAACAATTTTAACGAATGTCGAAATGGGTAGGTGACATCACTTCAACAAGTGATAAAATGGCGCCCATTCAACTCAATTTTGGACACTCGGTAATGCGCGTAAGCAAGTACCTGCTATCAACTCAAAAAGAAACACCGGCTAATGCAGAAGTAGTTAGTCACCAGTTAATGTTACGTGCGGGCATGGTCCGTCGTAATGCATCAGGCTTATACAGCTGGTTGCCGACAGGTTTACGTGTACTGCGTAAAATTGAAGCTATCGTTCGCGAAGAGATGAACAAGGCAGGTTCGGTTGAGATCCTTATGCCGATGGTTCAACCTGCGGATCTTTGGGTTGAATCTGGTCGCTTAGAAAAGTTTGGCCCCGAGCTACTGCGCTTCCAAGACCGACATAACCGTGACTTCGTTTTGGGCCCAACTCACGAAGAAGTGATCACTGATATCGTGCGTAAAGAGGTAAACTCTTACAAGCAACTGCCCCTGAACTTGTTCCAAATTCAGACTAAATTCCGTGACGAAGTGCGTCCACGCTTTGGTGTGATGCGGTCACGCGAATTCTTGATGAAAGACGCTTATTCTTTCCATTTAGATCAAGAAACCATGGACGAGACTTATGAGTCTATGTTCCAAGCATATAGCAACATTTTGACCCGCTTAGGCTTAGCTTTCCGCCCTGTAATGGCAGACACTGGCGCCATCGGTGGCAGCACATCACATGAGTTCCATGTTTTGGCTAATAGTGGTGAAGACTTAATCGCATACTCAACTGAGAGCGATTACGCAGCCAACGTTGAAAAATGTGAAACACCAATGCCAACAGACACTCGTCAAGCAGCCACCAATGAGATGGCGCTTGTTGACACTCCGAATGCTAAAACCATTGCCGAGCTCGTTGAACAACACGGCATTGCGATTGAGAAAACAGTTAAAACACTTATCGTTAAAGGCGCAACAGAAGAAGCGCCGTTAGTGGCGGTTGTTGTTCGTGGCGATCATGATCTAAACGAAGTCAAAGCTGAAAAGATTGATGCGGTACTGGCTCCATTTGAATTTGCCGATGAAGCTGATATCCGTAAAGCGATTGGCGCAGGTCCTGGCTCTATTGGTCCTGTCGGTCTTAATATTCCAGTCTTTATTGACCATAGCGTCGCGGTAATGAGTGACTTTGGTGCCGGTGCTAACCAAGATAACAAGCATTACTTTGGTATCAACTGGGAGCGTGATCTACCAGAAGCGCCAGCATTTGATCTGCGTAATATCATCGAAGGTGAACCTAGCCCATGTGGTAAAGGCACTATTGCCCTGCTTCGTGGTATCGAAGTCGGCCATATCTTCCAGTTGGGCAACAATTACTCTGAAGCGATGCACGCTAACGTACTCGACCACAATGGTAAGTCTAAGACCTTACTAATGGGTTGTTACGGTGTTGGCGTGAGCCGCATGGTTGCAGCCGCTATTGAGCAAAACCACGATGATCGCGGTATTATTTGGCCAGAAGCCATTGCACCGTTCTCTGTCGGTATTTTACCAATGAACATGCACAAATCTCACCGTGTTAAAGATAGCGCTGAAAAGCTTTATCAAGACTTAACCGACGCGGGTATGGAAGTCTTGTTTGATGACCGTAAAGAGCGTGCCGGTGTGATGTTTGCTGATATGGAACTTATTGGCTTGCCACACGTGGTGGTTATTGGCGACCGTAACATTGATAACGGTGTATTCGAGTATAAGAATCGTCGTACGGGTGAGAAACAAGAAGTGCCATTCGAGCAAATTGTTGAGTTCTTAAAAGCGCAACAAGCTTAGGCTTTCTCTGCTTAAGTTAGGTTAATTGAGCTTATGTCCATTTAGCTAGCGCAATTTGAGATAGCTAAACCAGCGACAATAAAACGCCGATGATGATTCATCGGCGTTTTTGTTTCTGCAGTGCCTTCAAACCATTAACGCTGATCTTCAATCACAATACCGTCGTCGGGCATACTGCCTATAGCGACTAAGCTCACTTCGCTAGAGAGTTGCGTCACCGCGCGAATCGATTGTTGAATCGCCACAATGTCGATGTTAAGCCCTGCATTATCATCCACTTCGCACAGCAAGCACATCTTGTCATTGTCATTTTCGCTACTGACCACCAGTCTCACTCGCTTGATGGCACTATGATAAAGCCGGGCTCGTTCAACCTGCTCAGGGTGTATAAACAGACCTTTTACTTTAGTGGTTTGATCGGCCCGCCCAAGCCAGCCCTTGATCCGCATATTAGTGCGGCCACAGTCACTTGGGCTGTCTAACTGCGCACTTAGATCGCCAGTCGCAAAACGAATTAATGGATAGTTTGGGTTAAAACTGGTGATCACGACCTCTCCCACTTCACCTCGTTTGACCGGCGCTAAACTGCCCGGCCTAACAATTTCCAAAATAATATCTTCAGCCACGACTAAACCCGCATCAGCAACACTCTCAAAGGCAATTAAGCCAATGTCTGCGGTGGCATACGCCTGTTTAACCTCAATATCAGCCTCGTCAAAAACGGCTTTAAGCGCGGGCGTCAGCGCCTCCCCAGTCACTAACGCTTTACTAAAAGGCAATTGTCCTTGCTGCTGAAGCTTAGCTTTATCTAGCAATATGTTAAGAAATGAAGGCGTACCGCAGTAACTGTTAGGTTGTAAATTATGAATGATATCGAGCTGCATTTCCGTCTGTCCAGGGCCTGCTGGGATCACGCTACAACCGCATGCTTTAGCACCAGAGTCCATAATAAACCCACCGGGTGTAAGATGATAAGACAAACAGTTTTGTACCAAATCGCCCGCCCTAAACCCTGCGGCAAAAAATGCTTGCCCCATGCGCCACCAATCGTGGCCATCGGCTTCCGGCTCATAGATTGGCCCTGGCGACTGAAAGATCCTCCCCACGCCACTCATATTCGGGACCATACCCGCAAACGGCATATTTGCCGCTTGAAGCTTAATCAGATCTGACTTGCGAGTGATCGGCAGCGCAGCCAGTGCTGAGCGAGAGTTGATTTGGCTTAGGTCGATATTCGCTAACACACGGTGGTAATAATCAGATGACTGCTGAGCAAAACATAAAAAATCGCTCAAACGAGACATTAATGACGCTTCTCTTAGCGTCGCAGCTTGTTGTTCTTGTGCACTAAAAAATGACATGGGTATCGCTCCTTATTACAACCAGCGTTTACGGCGCTTATAAGATTTCAAGTTTTTAAAGCTCTTACGCTTTTCTTTGCCACCACCAAGATAAAACTCTTTCACATCTTCATTATTTAATAGCTGCTCATTAGATCCATCTAGCACAATTTTTCCTGACTCCATGATGTAGCCATAATTTGCCGCCTTTAGCGCATAATTAGCATTTTGCTCCACCAGCAACATGGTGATCCCTTGGTCACGGTTAATCTTCTCAATAATGCCAAATACCTCTTTAACCAGTAGCGGTGACAACCCCATAGACGGTTCGTCTAAACAGATCATCTTAGGCCGTGCCATTAATGCGCGCCCAATCGCTAACATTTGCTGTTCACCGCCAGACAAATATCCCGCTAACCCAGTGCGCTCTTTAAGACGAGGGAAATAGTTATACACCATGTCTATATCTTGATTCACCTGACCATCGTTTCGGGTATATGCGCCAAGTTTTAGATTCTCAATAACGCTCATGTCCTCGATGATCCGGCGCCCTTCCATCACCTGAAAAAGCCCAGAACGTACAACATCCTCAGCATTTTTGACATCAATACGCTCACCCATAAAATGGATATCACCGCGTGATACTTCACCATTTTCGCTCTTAAGTAGGCCAGAAATCGCTTTCAAGGTTGTCGATTTTCCCGCACCATTAGGCCCTAATAAGGTCACAATTTCGCCTTGAGGAACATCGATGCTAACGCCACGTAGTACTTGAATAACATCGTCATAAACCACTTCAATGTTATTAATCGATAAAAGAGGACTTTCAGGCTTTAACTGCACAGCTTGTGTCATAACAACTCCAACTTTCAATGTTATTGCCTAGCAAGAAAATACTGACTTACTAGGCAGATAAACGGACTTCAACGAGCAAGTAAGGCTTAGTAACCTAACCAGTCAACGCGACGCTCTAGCGTTATCTGATCCACTTTATCAACTCGTACATCACCACCATTAAAGTTACCTTTGTAGATGTTAACTTGGTTAACACCGCGGTGATCCTCCGGCGTCCATGTTGCCGCTAAGCACACACCTTCGAGCCCTTTCGGTACCCAATTATTACGCACATACATGCCCTTTTTAACATTCTCACCAGTGACACCACCGTTGGCTTTAGCCCACTCCATAGACTCTTTCATAAAATAAACTGAACACACTCCGCGGATATAGTGATGCAGTCGCTCTTTATTCCCTTCACTGTCGGACATCTTTGAGATCTCACGTACCAGTTTCATCCCCGGGACATCATCAGTCCAAAATGGTGTCATGGTGGGGAATATATAGTTTTTAACGCCCTCACCAGCCGCCTTAAAGACCAATTTGTCGCCACCCCAGATATTCGACATAAACTGAATATCGGTGCCAACGGTGTTACACGACTTAATCAGTGATTGCACTGAACCGCCTAAGTTACCGATATAACCGTAGTTTGTTTTCGAGCTTTTAAGGCTTAAACACTGAGCCTTAAAGTCACCCGGTTTCATTGAAATAACCACCGAAGGCAGAACATCAAAACCTAGCTCTGCTGCATATTCAGCGCAGGCCGCTTTGGGGGCGTTAGGAAATGGATGGTTAGCCCCAATATGGGTGAACTTAGGTTTACCTTCGCCACCTTTTGTTTTCCAGTCATCCGCAGCCCACTGTACTAGTCCACGACAAGAATCTGAGTAAGATGCACCATAGAAAAAGTTATAAGGTGCCGGCTTTTTAGTGTTGGGGTTCTTGCCTTGAGGATCAGTTAAGTGACCAGAATAGGATGCTGAAAAAATAGGGGTTTTATCTTTCGCTGCAAAAGAGATCAGCGCCTCGGTATCTGCGGTGCCCCAGCCTTGCATAGCCACCATATTTTTACGTGATTGCCACTTTTTATAAGAGGCTATCGCTTGAGGCACTTTGTAGCCGTAATCAATGGTTTCATACTCAAGCTTGGTGCCATCAATACCGCCATGGGCATTAATATAAGCAAGTGAATCTCGCACACCATCGGCATAGGGCTTACCCACAAACGCGGTAGGACCTGACATATCAGCTAAGTGGCCAACAAAAATAGTCTCTTCTGCGTGAGCTAAACCACTGGCTGTTGTGGCTAAACACGCGATGCTTGAACCCAGCGCCCACTTTAAGTATTTCACTTTATTCAAACCGTTATTATTAGTATTATTATGCATAGTTATGATCCTTCAAATGTTCAGTCAAAGTTGAAAGCTGTATACCGCTGCTGTTACAGCTCGAAAAAAATCAGTAAGCAAACGGGTAAAATTTCCAATAGTTCTTAATCTGCGCCCATCGATGAGCGAGTCCCTCTGGTTCGAAAATCAAAAACAGAATGATGACCAATCCAATCGCCATCTCTTTGATATACGCTAAGCCGTCGGTCACCATGGGAATATTTCCCCAATCGGTGTACTTCATCAGACTGACCATGGTTTCAAGCACTTCAGGCAGTAACACCATAAACACCACGCCCATTAAGGTGCCCTTTATCGAGCCCAGCCCACCAATAATCACCATGGCTAGAAACTGAATCGACATTAAGATAGTAAAGCCCTCTGCGGAAACATAGCCCAAGTAGTGCCCGTATAATGCGCCGCCAATACCGGCATAAAACGAGGAGATCCCAAAAGATAACAAGCGATACTTGTTGAGCTTAACCCCCATTATTTCGGCTGAAAGGTAGTGATCACGTACCGCAACAAAAGCACGTCCGTCGCGGCTACGCATCAGATTGCAGCCCCAGGTGTACATAAACACCAAGGCAAATAGTGCGATGTAGAAAAAGCTCTGATCGGTATCAAACTCAAACCCAAACAGATTGACCGGTGCCGCCATCGAGCCTGAAGAACCGCCAGAGAACCAATCTGCTCGAGCAAAAAAGTCCTCAATGATAAACTGAGCCGCTAAGGTGGCTATCGCCAAATACAGCCCCTTAATCCGCGCTGCTGGCATACCAAACATCATGCCAACGGCCATGGTCAGAAAGCCCGCTAAAGGGATACAAAGCACTACTGGGATTTGAAAACTGGTATTTAACCAGGCAGAGGCAAATGCACCGAAACCAAAAAATGCGCCATGGCCCAGTGAGATCTGCCCGGTAAAACCGACCAGTATATTGAGTCCTAATGCCGCAATACCAAGATAAGATATTTGGATAAACAGGGTCAAAAAGTAACCATCCAGCACCAAGGGTGCACCACAGGCAATGGCGATGACCGCAATCATCATCAACCGAACGGTCTTAGTTTCAAATATTGTATTGTCGGCCTTATAGCTTGTGCGGAAATCACCACACGGTCGCATCGCTAAGCTAGACATAAAAACTCCTTAAAAAAATCTGATAAACATAACTTAGTGAATAATCTAAATGCGCTCGATATTACGGGTACCAAACAGGCCGTAGGGTTTAAACCAGAGAATAATCAACAGCACATAAAATGGAGCGATGTCATACATATTGCCGATATGCAGATACTGACTATCGAAAAACTCGGCCACGTTCTCAAGCACACCAATCATGATGCCCCCCACAATGGCCCCGACAATCGAATCAAGACCACCCAAAATGACGGCAGGAAAAACTTTGATACCAATAGAGGAGAGTGAATCTGAGACACCATTAACCATGCCGATCACAACCCCTGCGGTAGCAGACACCGTGGCTGCAATTCCCCAACTCATGGCAAAGACTTGTTTAACGGATATTCCGAGGCTCTGGGCCACTTGCTGGTCAAACGCCGTAGCCCGCATGGCTAAACCGTGCTTAGAATATTTAAAAAACAAGAAAAAACTGACCATGATAATGAGTGCAATCACGGTACTCATTAGGTAAGCCAGCTCGACATTAAGCCCAAATATAGCGATAGATTGGGTATCGAAAACTTTTGGATAACTCTGTGGTGACACACCAAAGATCCACTTAGTCAGCGATTGGAAAAAAATGGATAAACCTATGGTCACCATGATCACCGAGATAATAGGTTCACCAATCATCGGGCGCAGGACAATCATCTGCAAAAACACACCAAACACCCCCATAAAGCAGAGCGTGAGGAAAAAACCTAAAAAGAAAGGCAGTTCCAAATAGACTAATAAGGCCCAACATACCCACGCCCCGATCAGCAAGAACTCACCTTGAGCGAAGTTAACTATCTGCGTCGATTTATACACCAGGACAAAACACATCCCCACCACACCGTATAACAGACCGACAATCAGTCCATTGATGATGAGCTGCAGTAACAATTCAAAATTCATGAGGCTCTCCTTTGAGAAAGGTCAGTGTCCAATGCCGCGTTAGCTTCAATAACAGTGGCCACCTTTAACTGCGTTTGAATACGAGATTTGCTGCCATCTTGGAAGGTAATCACGGTATCAATATCGACATGGGACTTATCGCTATAGATGGACTCGATAATGTCAGCGTATTTTTCAGCAATAACGCCACGACGAACTTTACGGGTACGGGTAAGTTCACCATCATCGGCATCAAGTTCTTTATACAGTAGTATGAATTTATTGATTTTTTGTGCATCAGGCAGCGACTGGTTAACAATTTCAATCTCTTTAGTGAGCTGCTCATACACCTCAGGTAAACTCGATAAATTGGTATAGTTGGTAAACGCCAGCCCTTGCTGTTCAGCCCATTTTGAGACGATGCTAAATCGGATACACAAGATGGCTGAAAGGAAGGGTTTGTTTTTACCAAGAATGACCGCTTCACCGATAAATGAAGAGAATTTTAATTTGTTTTCAATATATTGCGGTGAGTACTGGATCCCTTGACTGGTTTTGGCTAAATCTTTGATCCGGTCAATCACCACCAAATGCCCAGAAGGTTTGAAATAACCAGCGTCTCCGGTGTGCATCCAACCCTCTTTAACATCTTCGTCATAGGCGGCTTGGTCGCCCAAATAGCCATTGAACATACCCACCGTCTTGGCGATAACTTCACCCACACCTTCGCTATCGGTGTTGATCACCTGCAATTGCGCGGTATCGAACGCTACACCTACACTGTCATAATCGACATCATCCTGATGATGAATGGTGTATGCACCGCACATCTCCGTTTGGCCATATAGCTGGCGCAGTGGCACGCCAATACTCTGGAAGAATTTAAAGGTATCGGGCCCCATTGCTGCGCCACCTGTTGCCGCAGACTTTAGAAATGAAAAGCCTAATCTATCGCGCAATGCTTTCATTAAAATAAGATCAGCGAAGGTCGAACGCTTCCCCTTAGCAAGTGCCGCTTCGGCGCGTTTTAGCGCAAATTCAAATAGCTTCTTTTTCAGCGGAGTGGAATCCATCATTCGCGCTTGAACATCGGCTAAGATCCCTTCCCAAACTCGCGGTGCTAGCAGTACAAAGCTTGGACCTATCTCGCGTAAGTCTGCCATCATGGTTTCCTGCTCTTCGACAAAATTAACGATTTGTCGTGCGATTAACGCCTGCCCAACCGCATAAACCTGCTCCATGATCCAAGGCAGTGGCAGTACCGATACATAGTTATCACCTGGTTTTCTAGGATCGGCGCGTAAATATGAGCAGCAATGCTCAATAAACTTACTGCCCTGCAGCAATACTATTTTTGGCTTGGAAGTGGTACCTGAAGTGGTGCAATAGATAGCGATGTTCTCAGGCTTCCCTGCATCGACTAGCTTGTCGTAACCTAGTGGGTTTTGCTTATCTAGCTTGCGCCCTGTCTTGTATATGTCTTCGATGCTGATTAATCGAGGGTCGTTATATTTGCGCATGCCTCTTGGGTCGCAATAAATGATATATTTTACCGTCGGAATTTGATCGCCAAGCTCGAGTAATTTGTCGCATTGCTCTTCGTCTTCAGCGATCACCACCTGTGCATTGCTGCGATTAAGTAGGTATGCCACCTCTTCATGCATTGAGTCTTGATAGATCCCCAGCGAATAACAACTCAGTGCATGGGCCGCAACTTCTCCCCATACCCATTCAGGTCTATTATCACCCAGTAACGCAATCGTCGCTTCAGCTTCTATGCCTAAATGACGAATGGTCAGTGACAGCCACTTCACGCGGTTGTGATAATCGAGCCAACTAAATTCGCTCCAAATACCAAACTCTTTCTCGCGCATGGCAATATCATCCCCCCACAAAGTGGCGTTGTGGCGTAATATCTTTGGAAAGGTATCCATGTCACCCATATCAAAGCGATTTGCCGATGATTTAATGTCCGTTTTCATTAGCCCACCTCTTGTAATTGCTCGTTGTCATCTAAGCCTAAATAAGCCTGTCTAACATGCTCATTGGCCATCACTTCATCGGGTAAACCACTCACGAGTTTCTTACCAAAGTCGAGTACCATTACTTGATGTGAAATATCCATAACCACCCCCATGTCATGCTCAATCATGACAACGGTAATGCCGAACTCCTCGTTGAGATCCAAGATATAGCGTGCCATATCCTCTTTCTCTTCTAGGTTCATGCCTGCCATGGGCTCGTCTAATAAAATAAGCTTGGGATTAAGCGCTATTGCACGGGCTAATTCGACGCGCTTGCGCAGGCCATAAGACAGGGTTCCGGCAACTGATTTACGGACGTGGGAGATATCAAGAAAATCAATGATTTCTTCCACTTGACGGCGATGTTTGAGCTCCTCTTTTTGAGCCGGTGAAGCCCAATAAAGTGGCCCGGTTAACCAGTTGTTTTTCATCTGGTGATGTCGACCAACCATAATGTTATCGAGTACCGACATATGGCCAAATAGCGCAAGATTTTGAAAGGTACGGCCTATTCCCAAATCGGCACGATCATTTGGGCGTAAATGGGTCACTTCTTGGTTATCAAATTGAATGCTGCCCTGATAGGGACGGTATCGACCTGAGATGCAGTTGAGCATTGAGGTCTTGCCAGCGCCATTAGGACCAATAATCGAGAACACAGCCCCTTTCTCAACTTCGAAGCTAACGTCGGTTAATGCTTTAACACCACCAAACGCCAGAGAGATTTGATCAACTTTTAATATTTTATCTGTCACACCCATACTCCTTTAAACTGCACATATCGTTTTGTTCGTGATGCTCAAACCAGGTTGAGCATTAGCGTTAAACGACTGTCATGGGTAACCAATCACGGGATTTACCAGCGATGCTATGCAAAAAAAACGACGGCAGAAGCGTTATCTCAACTGCCATCAAAAGGTTAAAGTGCGTAGCGGAATGAAAGCTGAGCGTAGTCAGAGTCGACATCTTGGTCGCCAATTTCAAAATTACCGACTTCAAAACCAATGGCTAAATGAGGTGTCAGGTTTTGGAATAAATTGACGCTCCACTGACTGCGCTCCGCATTGCCAATATCAGTTTCAACACGACCATATAGCGCAGTACTTCTTAAGGTATCGGTCCAGTAATGGCGATATGCCGCCAAATAAGAGGTGGTATTTTCAACCTCTTCTCCGACTAAATCTCTGGCAACACCGATACCGACATAGCGACCAACTTCGCCTTGATGGAATTGAAAACGCAGATCGTCTTTACCAAATGTTTTTATCCGCCCAGCGATAGAACCACCGAGGGCTGTTTCACTATTTCCTAAGTCGGTATTGAGACTACGGCCGAGTGCCGATATCGAGATGTTCCCCCAATCACCTTTAACGTTATAACGCGCAACGACATCGGGTAGATCATCATTAGTGGTATCGCCACCAACGCTTTCTGGGTTTTCTATAGAAACTTGGAAATCACCAATGTCGTAACGGATCTGCCCTTGACGAATAAAGGCTAGACCCACAGTTGCACCAGCAAAATCGGCAGACTCAGGAATGGCACTGGTGTTCATAAAGGTGGTCCAAGTCTGGCCCGCTGTTATCCCTTCATATTTAATAAATGCGTGACGTATTCTTGGGTTTGCGGAGTTAGATACCACCTGATTACCACCGCCACCTAGAAAGTCCATTTCAATAAAGCCCATCACGTCGCCATGAACATATTTGGTGTTAAAACGTGTTTCGTTGGCAAAAATGCGAAATTGAGATGCACTCTCTTGTAGTGGCGCACCGGTACCAATCCAAAAGTCACGATAAGCAACATCGCCGCTGACATAACGAGCATCAACTTTGATGTAGCCACCGAAGGTTAATTTGCCATCGTCACCGACGTCAAATTCATAACTTGCAGCGGCAGAACCCGCCAATAAACACAGTGAAGCAGCTAACGTGATTTTTTTTATTTTTGAAATAAGCATCTTTTATCCCCTTTAATGTCTGCACTTAAGATGAAGAAATAAAAGGGTTTGCTCAATTGTGAAATGGTATTAGTGCAGGAGTCTTAATACGTTAGCTGTAATACGAGCGGATTAGCCCATGGGAATTAATACCGATAGATTAAGACTTAAGTCGATAGTCTTTGCCGACCTAATAGAGTCAAAATATGATATGTTAATTCCCATAACAATTAAGGGATTAAATAGCTATAAAGCTAACATTTCCCAATAAGAAGGTGTGGCTACAGCATGTTTCCTAATTGGCTATTGGTTACGATTAGTATTAGCTATATTGGTTTGCTTTTTTTGATGGCATTTCTAGGTGATAGGTACCGAGAAAAGCTTTTTAAGCAGCAACATACCATCATTTATTCACTCTCTCTTGGTGTCTATTGTACCTCCTGGGGCTTTCTTGGCACCGCGGGTCAAGCCGCGAGTAATTCGTTCTCATACCTGCCAGTTTATATCGCTCCCATTTTACTGTTTATGTTCGCTTGGCCTTTCATTCAGCGCATTATCAGAGTGTGTCTCAAATTAAATATTACCTCTATCGCGGATCTATTAGCGGCACGATTTGGTAAGTCGCAACTGTTAGCGATAGTTGTCACCTTTGTCGCCCTATTTGGCACCTTGCCCTATATCGCCTTACAGCTAAAAGCGATTGTGAACTCCTATGAAATTTTAAGACAAGATCACCTATTATCATCTTGGCAACTCGGCCTTGTTGTTAGCTTAATTTTGGCGGGATTTACCATTATATTTGGCGTTAGGGCCATTGATGTCACCGAGCGTCACCCAGGAATGATGCTGGCTATCGCCTTTGAATCTTTCGTCAAGTTAATCGCCTATCTCACCATTGGTATTTTCGTGTCTTTCTTTCTGTTTGATTCACCGATGGACATTTGGCGTCAAGCCAATGAGGCTTCGCCGGTATCGGCTGAGTTTACCTACCCCAACATGGTGTCGATGTTTGGGTTACTCTTTATCGTTATGTCAGCTTTTCTGTGTCTTCCGCGACAATTCCAAGTATTGATTGTTGAACTCAAAGAGCAAAAACATGCCATTTGGAGCCGCTGGACATTTCCACTCTATATCTTAGTGTTTGCTTTCTTTGCCACTCCGTTAGGCCAAGCGGGCAATATCCTCTATGGAGACTCGCTGCAAAGTGATGCTTATGTATTGTTTCTC
The DNA here is from genome assembly GCF_023283945.1 of Shewanella gelidimarina. GTDB lineage: Bacteria > Pseudomonadota > Gammaproteobacteria > Enterobacterales > Shewanellaceae > Shewanella > Shewanella gelidimarina. The sequence continues at coordinate 77,439 of NZ_JAKIKW010000005.1, forward strand.
CCCGCCTTTAGTGGCCAAGCATGGCTCGGATTGTTTAGTTTTCTAGGGGCAATATCAGCAGCAAGTTCTATGGTTATCATCTCAACCATTGCGTTGAGCACCATGCTCAGTAATGAGGTGGTTTTTCCGACACTTTTTAAAGTAAGTAATATACAGAGTACCGATTTCAATAAATTTAGGTCCCACTTGCTTAATATTCGCAAAGGATTAATTTTATTAGTAATATTTTTAAGTTATGGCATGTTTCTGCTAGCGCCACCCGATACGCTAGCATCATTGGGGGAGGTTGCATTTGGTGCTATCGCACAGATTGGCCCCGCCCTCTTCGCTGCCTTTTTATGGCGCAGAGTGACCCTTATTGGTGTACTTGCAGGGATCATCAGTGGTTTTTCACTCTGGTTAACACTCAATCTATTGCCACAACTGGGCCTCTACAACCATCCTTTTGCGGCGAGTGAATACTCCATGACCACAATGGCCACGTTGGTAGGGCTATTTGTCAATATCATTATGATATGGATAGTCTCTTCGTTTACTCGACAAAGTGTGCATGAGCAGATGCAAATAGCCCACTTTATTGAACGACCAGATCTGGGTAAGCAGCAATCCGCAGTCCCTAAGTATATCAACCCAACGGAGTTAGAGTTATTAGTCGCCCGCTTTGTCGGTAAAGATAAGGCCGCACATGGTTTTCAAGCTTTTTACTCAAGCCTAGAGCAGCCTGTAATTGATAAAGCGGCTCACAACCAAACACTGATCTTCTATACCGAGAATATGCTCGCCAGTGTCATGGGATCGGCCTCTGCGCGCTTGGTGATCTCTTGTGCTCTCAATGGTCGCGGGATCGCGATTGAAGATGTGGCACAATTAGTTGAAGAAGCCTCTAGTCACCGCACAGAATTTAGTCGCTCAGTGCTGCACAGCGCAATAGAGAATGCCAGTGAGGGGATCTCTGTGATAGACAGAGAGCTCAACTTAGTCGCTTGGAATCAGCACTATTTAAAGCTCTTTAATTATCCAGACAATCTCGTTTATATCGGCTGTCCAGTCAAACAGCTTATTGAATATAACCTGAGTCATGGCCAGCATTTTAAGCATGATTTAGCGCAGCAAGTTGAACGTCGTTTGGCTTATCTACGTCAAGGTAGCCGCCACAGTACAGAGCGACTACAACCCGATGGTAAAACCATCAGGATTGAGGGTAATCCGATACCTGACGGCGGCTTTGTGATGATATTTTCTGATATCACCATGTATCGAGAAGCGGAGAAATTACTAAAAGAAAAGAACCTGGATCTTGAAGCCAGGGTCTATGAGCGCACTAAAAAACTGGAGCAAGCAAATCTTAGTCTTGAGCATTCTAATCAAGAGTTAGCAGTCGCATTGCAAAAGGTTGAACAAGCACACCAAAAGAAGAGCCAATACCTCAAAGCCTGTAGTCACGATCTACTGCAACCATTGTCAGCCGCAAGATTATTTTCCTCTGCGTTTGTTCAGAATGGTCAACTGTCGAATAAACAAAAACAACAAATGGGTTATATCGACAACTCATTACAGGTTGCCAATGAGCTGCTACTAGACTTAAACGAAATTTCCCGTATAGAAAGTGGCATCATAATCCCCGAAATTACCGAGTTTGCCTTGCAAGAGGTGATCGATTCACTCGTCGATGAGTTTGGTGCTATTGCCGCAACGGAAGATGTAAAATTCAAACATATTAACACCCAGGTTTGGGTTCGCAGTGACAAGGTGCTGCTTAGGCGTATTTTGCAGAACCTCATCAGCAATGCATTTCGGTATGCGGGTAAAGGTAAAATTTTGCTTGGATATCGACGCATCGGAGACTGTATATCGATTCAAGTCGTTGATGATGGGCCGGGGATCCCAGCAGAAAAACAAGCGATGATTTTTGAACAATTTACTCGATTGCAGCACTCAGGACATGAAGGTGTGAATGGTCTCGGCTTAGGTCTAAATATTGCGCAGGGTTTAGCCTCTTTGCTATCGCATCAATTAGCACTGTCTTCGAAAGTTAATCGCGGTAGCATATTCAGTCTTCAGTTAAAAACCGTTTTAGCAAAAGCAGAGTCCATCGTTAAAGCCCCTGCCGATATCCTTACTCTTAATGGCGTCCATGTACTGTGTGTCGATAATGACCCTAATGTATTAGCGGGGATGGTGGAGTTACTCCAAGGTTGGAAATGCCACGTTTATCAAGCGGCATCTGCGCTACAAGCAAAAGCACAGTTTTCAAAACACGCTCATAAAATTGACATTGTATTGATGGACTATCAGCTTGAAGATAATCAAAATGGGTTAGATTTAATGGTCGAGTTGCAACGTCAATCAGACTTACCTATTGCCGCTATTTTGATCACCGCGACGATTGATGAAGCTGTCGTCAATAGAGCCAAGGAGCAAGGCTATGGTTATCTACGCAAGATAATTAAACCTATCGCTCTGCGTGCAGTGATGAGTGCCACGTTAGCAACAAGCTTACGGACAAACTATGCAGCATCCGCAACCACTCATTACTGCAGCGAAGAAGACAATTAAGCCGACATAGGTATGTCCGCTTAATGTGTAATAGAAGATCTTTCCAGTTTAATCTATTAAGCAGTTAGTGAGGTTTTATCGAGCTGCAGTTGACTCATGGCAATCACAGCTTGAGTGCGTGTATGCACCCCTAATTTTAAAAATATTGCACTGGCGTGGGCTTTGATGGTGGCTTCAGAAAGCCCCAATTCATAAGCTATTTGTTTATTGAGTAGACCATCAGCAAACATCATTAATATACGATGCTGTCTCGGTGATAAGCTGATGATTTTACTTGTCATACTATCAGCTTCTATTGCTTCAACATTACTGCAGCCCGCAGGCATCCATTGCTGTCCTGCGAGTACTGCTTTAATGGCTTTGACCATCCTCTCAACTGAAGTGGATTTAGGAATAAACCCTGCCGCTCCAAATGACATGCTCTTACCTACCGTGACTTTATCTTCTTGCCCGGAAATCACAACGACCCCCATTTGGGAGTGACAATTACGGATATTGACTAAGGTATTAAAGCCATGAGCTTTTGGAATATTAAGATCGAGTAACAGTAGATCTGCATCTTGTTGCTTTAATAATTCATCGAGCTCTACAATCGTCTCAGCTTCAAATAATCTTACATTATCAAAGTGTGTGGTTAATATGTTGACCAGTGCTTGTCTAAATAATGGATGGTCATCAGCTATTATTATTTTTAGTGGCTGTAACATGTTTGATCCCTCATATGTTCATTTTTTCAGTCTACTCCATTACCTTTTATTATCAACTTGTCACTATTCCTTTACCCTGCCAACAATTATTGATTTAACACTTTAATTACAATTAGATAGTCTGATAAACATATTTAAATCTCATCATTACTCCGCAACAACATAGACTTATTAACTAGGTTAACGGTTAAATATTTATGCTAGATAGCCTTTAAAAGCTGACCAATACCCTCGTTGAAGAAGCTAAATGCATTCTTAATCACATGACAACAATGCTGTAGTTCACCGTTGATAAGTCAACTGCGGTGCTTTCACCTCTAGATAATGCTAAACAACACCCATCAAACTTACGGTCAAAAAAGAAGGTAAAAAGTCACCGTAACACCTAGCTAAGAGGGAGCGACACATCACGACTAAAAGAAATTGGCAGACTAATTTACGGGTAAAGCTTGTACATAAAGCGACTCTCACATATTCTAAATTGAGGGACCATTGTTGAATAAGTTTTGTTTTTCAATTGATAAGGATCGCCAATTTGTCAGATAAAATTGCATTAGTATTAGGTGGTGGTGGCGCGAGAGCTGCGTATCAAATTGGTGTCCTCAAAGCTATCGTACAATTTTACCCTCGTAATCACGGGGTCCCCTTTAAAATTATCTGCGGTACATCGGCGGGCGCTATAAACGCCACCTCCATGGCCACTCATGCATCCTGTTTTCATTTAGGCGTTCGCAAACTCGAATGGGTTTGGCGTCATGTTCATGCAGAAAAAGTCTATCAAGCTTCTATTGGCAGTGTATTAAGTCATTTGGGTAAAATGGCACTTAAAGGCGTACAAAGTGATGGCGCCTCTCGTAGCGCTGGCAGCCTGTTTAACAGTGAACCGCTACGTGGTTTGCTTAGCGACTTGATTAGTTTTGAGCGTATTGGTCGCAACATTAGTAGCGGAGCACTCGATGCCGTTAGCTTAGATACCTCCTGCTACAACACCTCTCGTTCGGTCACGTTTTTTCAAGGCAATCCTCTTATTGAGGATTGGCAGCGGGCACGCCGCTGTGGTCAACGCACCCGTCTAAATACGGATCATCTATTGGCAAGTTCCGCTATTCCCTTGGTATTTCCATCCGTAAGACTCAACCAAGAATATTATGGCGATGGCTCAGTCCACCAGCTAGCCCCCTTGAGCAGTCCGATTCATTTAGGGGCTGACAAAATTATGGTGATCAACTTAGAAAGCCCGCACAAAGTGCAACCAAGAGAGCTTGAACACCACCCTAAAACAGCCACCATTGCCGGCCACCTGCTTGATACTATATTTTCAGATACATTGAACAGCGATTTGGAGCGGCTAGAACGGATCAATAGTACTTTGTCACTCATTCCAGAGGAAAGCCGTAAAGGTTTGCCCTTAAAACAGATCGAAACGCTAGTGATTAAACCGAGTGAGGACTTAAGCGCGATTGCCTCTCGTTATTTTCACGATATGCCCTTTGCTATCAAGATGATGATGAAGGCGTTAGGGATCAATGAACACTCAGATTCAAGTATTGGATCTTATCTGTTATTTGAGCAGAGTTATTGTAGCGCGCTAATTGAACTGGGCTATGAAGATGCAATGTGCCAAATTGACGATATCAAAACGTTTTTTGATATTAAATAGCCCTAGCACTGTCATCCGACTTAGCGACCGACCTTACCCTATACTTCACAAAACAGTCCTAGGGGCTATATTAACTTTGAGACTAAACTGACATTTGATGCTTAAGCAAGATAGTGTCTACGACACTTTTGCCCCAATGTTGGTAAATTTGAACCCCGGGATGAAACCCGTCGACGGCCATCAACTCGGGTTGAAGTTCAGCGCCAAAATCGAGCAATATTAACGGCGCTGTCGTTGCCAACTGAGTTAATTGTTGATTGAACTCATCACAACGTTTACCTAAAAACCAACGTAAAGGTTGCGGCAATGCAGGAAAACCGCCCATAGGCGGAACCTGCGTGAGTATTAATTGACGACACTTCACTACCACGGTCAGGAACTCAACCAGTTCTACTTGTTTCTGCCGCCACTGCCGAGCAGAAATAGGACTAAGTACATCATTCACCCCGAGTGAGACCACCACAATGTCAAAATCCAAAGCGTGTTCATTATGCTTCTTTTTAAGCATTTTTAGCGTCTGTTCAGTGTTAGCCCCCGACTTTGCCAAGAGCTGCCAAGACACCTTAAAGTGAGCTGCTAATCCAGAGGTCACAGTGCCACTGAGCGCTTGCTGCTGCTTGCTAACACCAACGCCTGCTGCGGCAGAATCACCCAAGAGCAATAACGAAACCTCAGGTCCTGAGCCGAGTTCGCCAACGCGCGCCCCTGCAGCCTCCGGCAGCTTAGGGGTGTTTTTTTTAACTAGCCGACCTTGAATAAACATAAGCGGCAATAATAGAATAAATATAATCTTGTGCAAAAGTCATCTCCCAGACCGGTGCCTTAGAATCAGCCCTGCAGTAAATAGGCTTCGGCTTTCTCTATTCGTCTGGGTTTACCCAGTAAAATAAGAATATCACCGGACTTTATCTGCCAATCTAATTCAGGGTTTTCGACTTCTGCACCCGCTCGCCTAACGGCGCGTACCTCGACTCGTAGCTTCTCCCAGGGGATATTAGCCAATGTCTGCCCGACGGCATTCGCGCCTTTGGGTAATGCCACAGCGTGCAACAACTCCAGTGTAAAGTCTGTTTCTGCTCCCGAGAAAAAGCCATGCAGATATTGATAATGGTTACGACGTTCAGATTCCAAGCGTTTTAAAATTCTGGCTAACGGCACGCCACATTGATACAGCACCTGTGAGACTAGCATTAAGCTCCCCTCCAAGGTTTCAGGAATAACTTGGCTAGCACCTGCTTTTTCAAGCTCTTCCATGCCAGAATCATCACGAGTACGTACTAGTATTTTGGCCTCTGGCGCCAACTGGCGACACAGCGGTAATACCTCTTCTAAAATACGCCCACTACTAAAGGTAATAACAATGAGTTTTGCGTGCCGTACATGTGCTTGTTTAAGGATACTGCGCTTACAGACATCACCAAAATAGACGGGTTCGCCTGCGGTTCTGGCCTCCGAGACTCGTTTGGGATCTAAATCCAGTACGATATAAGGGATAGCTTCGGTTTTCATAAATCTGGCAATCGTTTGTCCAACGCGTCCATAACCTAGGATCAAAACAAGATCGTCAGCTGTATCAACATTAACCACAATAGGTTCACTTTTTTCAGGCTTAGGTTTAAGCCCTTGCAGTACTCTGGCGATATCGACGCTGTGACGAACCAACCAAGGCGCAAGCGCCATTGATAACACGGCTACCATCACTAAAGTGGTACTCGTTTTAACGTCAAGCAACTGATAATTAACCGCTAATGCCAATACAACAAAACTAAACTCACCCACTTGCGCTAGACTCAGCGCGGTCGATACTGAGACTCGAAATGACTCTTTAGCGAGCTTTAACAAGGCAAAGACGACTAAGGCTTTGCCTAAAATCACAGTAATAAGCAATAAAATGATCTGCCACCAAAACTGCGCCACAAGCTGGAAGTCGAGCAACATACCGATTGAGATAAAAAATAGCCCCATCAGCAGATCTCTAAAAGGGCGAATATCGGCTTCTAGCTGGCGACGGTACTGGCTTTCACCCAACAACATACCGGCCATAAAGGCGCCTAGTGCCATCGATAAACCTAACCACTGGGTAATAGCGCCAGTAACTAATGCCACTACAAGAGTAGATAACACAAACAACTCGTTTGAACGAGAGCGCGCCACTTCATCAAATAGTCTTGGCAAAGCCCATTTGCCAAAGGCCATTAAAGCAATAAAGGCTAAAATACCTTTTAACAACGCATAGGCGACATCACTCAACAGTAATGGCGCACCATCGCTGGCTAAGAGCGGCAATAAAATCAACAAAGGTACTACGGCAATGTCTTGAAACAACAGCACACTGACAGAAAGCTCACCATGACGGCGCCGTAGCCACCCTTGCTCATTGAGCAGTTTCAATACTATCGCGGTTGAAGATAACGCAATAGCAGAGCCTACCACTATAGATTCGGTCACACTCAAATTACACAGTAAAGCAATGACCATACTCAATGCTGCTGTCACTATCACTTGAGCGCTACCCAAGCCAAATACGGTTCTACGCATCGCCCACAGTCGAGGGACTGAAAACTCCAGACCTAAGCTAAACATCAATAACACCACACCGAGTTCTGCCACTGATTGCATTTGATGTTGTGAAAACCAATGAAACCCGCTTGGACCACTAATAATCCCCGTCACCAAATAGGCCAAAATGGCAGGCAACCCAGCACGCCTAAGGATGGCGATAGAGACAATTGCTACAACCAGCATAAGCAATATTTGGATCAAAAAGCTGTGTTCCATACGTGTAATTCGCTCCTAGGGGGCTGTGATACTTTCGAGCTTTGTTTTTGTTCGGTTATTTATCATAAAGAATAATAGTTGTAGTACAAGGTAAAGCGTTAATAACAGTTCACTGGTGTCAAAGAAGAGAAGCATTAAAGCAACCCGAGGGCCGAGCTTGTTGGCTATTTTATGATGTCATGGCGAACAGTATTGAATAGTTAAACCCCCTTACTCAAATAGCCTATAAACGGCACAAAAAAACAACCATGAAGGATGAGTAACCTCTTGTCAAAATACTGTCACGGCAAAAAAGCTCTGCTAACAAAGAGAGTAACTTAATGACAACTAAAGATAAATAAAGACAAATATTATTAACGAATGTTTCGGCACAATTATTGCTTTATCTAAAATAGCTGATGCTGTTAATTAATTTGGAGTCGAGAACATGGAATTTGGCCTAGCGACCGAGTTTTTTCCTAACGAATATCGTGTACAAGCTGATGTTGAATCAGCCTACGCGTTAGATCTTGATCTCGTCAATATTATCCAGCAACTACACCAACACTTAGATCCGCGGACAGTCTTTGCCTGCTTCGGCAAAATCATGGGGCAATACTTGCCGCTTCACGGCGTGCAGCTCACTTATAAGCAATACCATTTTCAATGGGGTTGTCAGGATGGCTATGCCATTGAGCAGCATCTCACCCTCTCTGGCACGCGTGTTAACGTTAACTATAACCTAAAAGCGCCTTTGGTGCCGTCGCAAACTCAGCGTTTAAACCAGCTACAAGGCTTGGTGTTACAACCGTTATTTAATGCCATTCAGTTCGAAGAAATATCTAAACAAGCCATGTTTGATGCACTCACCAATTTAGGTAATCGTCACTACTATCTTGAGCAAATAAAGAAAGAGATTGCTCGTGCTCAGCGAACCCAGAGCACTTTTTCTTTAGTGACCTTAGATCTTGATAACTTCAAACAGCTCAATGACCGCTACGGCCATCAACTTGGCGATGAAGCGCTCGTTGCATTTGCCAACATGCTAACGGGTGTCATTAGAAATACCGATCAAGCTTTTCGGATTGGTGGTGATGAATTTACGATCTTGGTTCAAGGGGATGCACAAGCAGCGGCAATTCTTTGTCAGCGAATTTTAATTGCACTAGAAGAGCATTCCGACTTAGCCGGCTATCAAGTCAAAACGAGCTTAGGCATTGCACCTTGGCTACAAAATGATACAGCGCTAAGCTTGTATCAAAAATCGGATAGCGCTTTGTACCAAGCAAAAGCGGCGGGAAGGCAGTGCTATAGTATTTTTCAGCCCAACGATGCATAAATAGCATACAACAACTGAAAGTTAACTTATCCCTGGGAGCATTTTCCAACTAACACTTAAAGTTGAGGCCTGTTTCATTTTCAACACAAAGAAAAGCTTTCTCATTCCAATAGCCTATCGCACAGACCAGTTTTCCGTTATAACACAATAATGGGACATTAGTTCTTGTCCACGGTGGCACTTCAAATTCTTGCCAAAGTTTCTTTAGCTCTCTGCCTTTACTGCGATATTGTGGTTGGCAACGTGTGCTGCCCGGCAAGGAAAACTCAATAGTCACCTCTTCGTCAGGACGGGGAAAACGCACTCCGGCATTAATGGCTAAGGTTGCTTGAATAAGCTTATTATGACCATAGTTCACCCCCGCTTCTAACAGCTCATCGATTGAAGATACTGCGATATTCGCCGAATGTGCTGACGCTGCCATCGGCAAAAAGTATCCAGCGCCTTTAAAGCGTTTTATCAGTACATCGGTTAATTTTATCTCAATATTGGCATCGACTTTGGCATCAAGTAACTGTGCAATAATTTGCTCGGCTTGTACTTTTGACGGCGGAGCAAACCCCAAAAAATCCATGTGACCACGCAGCAGTAATGCTTGCCACGCTTTGGAGTATTGCGCTAAATCGGCAAGGTTTATAACACATTCACCGCCCAGCTCTATTTGAATTCGCGGTAATCGCGCAGCCAGCTCTTCATCAATAACACTTTGTTGCATTGCGCACAGTTCGGCACTGCGGCTCGCCGTGGCAGCAATGGCGCTCCAGCGCTGCTTTAACGCTGGGATGATTGATTGGCGTAAAAAGTTTCGGTCATATTTTTCATCAAAATTACTCTCATCTTGAATATGACGAATGTCCCGTGTTTTAGCATACGCTTCAACATCACTTTTACTTAAATCGAGTAACGGCCGAATAAGCCACTTATCGTTGTCGAGGGATTGTACTTTCCCCATCGCCGACAAACCTTTAGGGCCGAGTCCTCGCTTTAATGCTAATAAAATAGTTTCGAGTTGGTCATCTTGGTGGTGCGCTGTCATCAAGATATCTGCTGTACACATCTGAGCCAATAAGGCCTCATAACGCACTGAGCGAGCTTCGGCCTCGACACTGGTTCTTGGCGCAAGCTTGACCTTTACGCGCGCTATAGTACAAGGAAGTTGATATATCTCAGCTTGTGCTTGGCAGTGTAAAACCCATTCATCAGCGTTAACACTCAATCCATGATGCACATGCACCAACTGACAATCGAACTGAGCATACAGCTTGGCAAACTCAGCTAATCCGTGCGCTAAAATTTCTGAATCCACGCCACCACTATAAGCAAGTACCAGTTTGCGCGGCGCCGCTGTCGGCGCGATAACAGGCAAGTCATTTACGCACTGGCCGATGAGCTGAGCAATATTCATGACTAAAAAACAATCCTGACTTTGTCTGAGCCTGTTAATGATTCTAGCGCTAGCATCAAATCATCCGTTGGATTCACCCGCCACTCATCACCCAGCGTAAACTGCGCTTTAGTTTCTGGCTGAGCATAATTAATCAGCACGGGCACCGCGCCGTTTTTCCAAGGCGTGACGGCTAATTGGAAACGGTTCAACCATTCAGCATTAATATCCTCTGACTGCAGGTCAACTTCTACCGCATTGGCAAAATGACTACGCGCTTCACCTATATCAATAATGTTGCGCGCCGTCATACGGTTACCACCGGCAAAGTCATCAAAGCTAACTTCACCTTCAATGATCAGAATCCGGTCTTTCTCAAGCAGATGATTATACTTTTCAAACGCCTCAGTAAACAACATGACCTCTAGACGGGCACTCTTATCATCGAGGGTCACTAAGCCCATTTTCGAGCCACGCTTGGTCATCATCACTCGCGTTGCAACGACCAGACCTGCGGCCTTCATTGTTTTACCACGCTCCGTTGGATGTACGTCTTTCAAACGCCCAGAAGTGTAATGCTTAAGTTCTTTAAGGTATTGATTAATCGGGTGCCCGGTTAAATATAAGCCCAAGGTGTCGCGCTCACCCTCTAACCACACTTTTTCAGGCCACGGGGTGCATGCAACAAATTGCTGCTTGTCATCTTCAGGCTCACTATTGAGCAATCCAAACATATCATGCTGGCCTAAAGCTTCAGCTTTTGCATGTTGGTCAGCTGCCCGTATAGCCTCTGGCAGCGTTGCGACTAACGAGGCTCTGTGCGCCCCTAGATTATCGAGCGCACCTGCACAAATCAGCTTTTCGATGACGCGGCGATTGAGTTTTTTGAGATCTATTCGCGCACAAAAATCAAATAGATCGGTAAATGGGCCGTCTTTTCGCGCGGCTAAAATAGAATCGACAGGACCTTCACCAACCCCCTTAACCGCGCCAATACCGTAAACGATATTCAGTTCGTCATCGACGGTAAATTTAAATAAGCCTTTATTCACATCAGGTGGAATAAGCGGTATGCCCATACGTTCACATTCATCAACCAGAATCACGATTTTATCGGTGTTATCCATATCCGCTGACATGACCGCTGCCAGAAACTGCGCTGGGTAATGGGTCTTTAGCCACAGCGTTTGATAGGATACCAATGCATAAGCAGCAGAGTGTGATTTGTTGAAGCCGTAACCAGCGAACTTTTCTACCAAGTCAAAAATTTTCATCGATAGCGGACCATCGACACCATTATTAATAGAGCCCTCTTCGAAGGTTCCGCGCTGCTTGGCCATCTCTTCAGGCTTTTTCTTACCCATCGCACGACGCAACATATCCGCGCCGCCCAAGGTGTAGCCGGCTAGCACCTGTGCAATCTGCATCACCTGCTCTTGATACAAAATAATGCCGTAAGTTGGCGCTAACAGCTCTTTTAACGACTCATGTTGATACTCAGCATCCGGATAGGAAACCTCTTCTCGGCCATGCTTACGCTCAATAAAGTTATCTACCATGCCTGATTGCAAAGGTCCGGGTCTAAACAGCGCTACCAGTGCAATCATGTCTTCAAAACAATCCGGTTGAAGACGTTTGATCAAATCTTTCATACCACGAGATTCCAACTGGAAAACCGCAGTGGTTTCATACTTTTGCAGTAACTTAAAACATTTAGGGTCGGTGAGCGGTATTGACTCGATGCGAATGTGTTCTTCACCGGTTTTATCTTTAACGCTGTTCACCATCTTTAACGCCCAATCAATAATGGTGAGCGTTCGTAGACCCAAGAAATCGAATTTAACCAGACCGGCGGTTTCAACGTCGTTTTTATCAAATTGGGTAACCGGGTTAAGGCCTTCTGAATCACAATAGATAGGAGAGAAGTCGGTGATTTTGGTGGGTGCGATAACCACACCACCGGCATGCTTACCGGCGTTACGTGTCACGCCCTCTAGAATACGGCACATATCGATGAGATCTTTGACCTCTTCACTGCCGTCATACGACTCTTGCAACGCAGGTTCAACTTCAAACGCTTTAGCCAGTGTCATACCCGGTTCAGCAGGCACCATTTTAGAAATACGATCGACAAATCCGTAGGGATGACCCAATACACGACCCACATCTCGAATAACCGCTTTTGCCGCCATAGTACCGAACGTAATAATCTGCGACACAGCATCACGACCATAAAGTTCGGCCACATGGTCTATCACTTCATCACGTCTATCCATACAGAAATCGACGTCAAAATCTGGCATTGAGACACGTTCAGGGTTAAGGAATCGCTCGAACAGCAAATCGTACTCCAGCGGATCCAAATCGGTGATATTAAGTGCATAAGCCACCAATGAACCCGCACCCGAACCACGACCTGGGCCAATAGGTATATCCTGATCTTTCCCCCACTGGATAAACTCCATTACGATAAGGAAGTAACCAGGGAAGCCCATTTCGTTAATAACTTTAAGTTCGATCTCTAAGCGTTCATCATATTCGGGGCGTTTCTCAGCCCTAACTTCAGCATCGGGAAATAAAAACGCTAAACGGGCTTCCAAACCCTCTTCCGATACATTAACCAAAAAGTCTTCAATCGACAGTTCACCGGTGGGGAAGTTAGGCAAAAAATACTCATTCAAACGTACCGTTACACTACAACGCTTGGCTATCTCAACCGTATTTTGTATCGCCTCGGGGATATCTTCAAACAGCTCACACATCTCCTCACTACTTTTAAAATACTGTTGGTCACTGTATTTTTTGGGTCTGCGAGGATCGGCTAATGTAAAGCCATCTGAAATGGCCACGCGGATCTCATGAGCTTCAAATTGTTCAGGTTTATTAAAGACGACTTGATTGGTGGCAACCACCGGCAGGTCTTTTGCTTGCGCGAGCTCAACAGCCATATGCAAGTAACGCTCTTCATCTGGGCGTCCAGTACGCAATAACTCAAGGTAATAGCGGTCAGGAAAATGTGTTTGATAAAACTCAACTGATGACGCTACCAGGCCAGGATTCTCTTTTAAAAGAGCACGACCCACATCCCCCTGACGTCCACCAGACAGTAAAATAAGACCATCATTATATTTAGCTAACCATTCTTGGTCGATAACGGCTTTATCTTTAATATGGCCACGAAGGTAAGCATCGCTGATCAGCAATGTTAAGCTGGAGTAGCCTTCATTATTCATCGCTATCGCGGTAATAGAACAGAGTTCATCAAAACCGGGGACTTGTACCCAAAAATCAGTACCGATAATCGGTTTGATACCCGCACCATGACAACCGCCATAGAACTTAACCAACCCACACATGTTGGTCTGATCGGTTAACGCGACCGCGGGCATTCCCAACTCGCTTGCTTTAGCAAGAATAGGCTTAACCTTAGACAGCCCATCAGACATTGAATAGTCACTGTGGACGCGCAAATGCACAAAACGAGGATCAGACATAGTGGGAGTATCTTTCTTTTAGGTAGATGACGACAAATAATGAATCTAACAGAGTAAAACAAGGGCTAGCAGCAAACAAGTTAAACTACCAACCCAGCAAGCAGATGGACGACTTTTTAGCTATTTATGACATTGCTTCACGAACAGGTCGGAAACTCTTACGGTGTTCAGCTAACACGCCATGTTTGGCTAAAGCCTCAAAATGCACCTTCGTTGGATAACCTTTGTGCTTTTCAAAGCCATATTCTGGATGTTGAGCAGCGAGCACTTCCATCTCTCGATCGCGCACAACTTTTGCAATAATCGATGCTGCACTGATTGCATCAATGAGGCCATCACCTTTGATGATGGCGTGGCTCTGCACGCCAAAATCTGGCGTACGATTCCCATCGACTAATACTGAAGAGGGTTTAATCGTTAGCCCAGCTACTGCACGCTGCATTGCCAACATGGTTGCGTGTAAGATATTAAGCTCATCTATCTCAACAGGTGATGCAGAACCGATAGAGATACTTAACGCTTTTTGCTGGATCTCAACGAACAATAACTCACGCTTTTTCTCTGATAGCTTTTTAGAATCGTTAAGCCCTGTGATTGGGTTATTAGGATCGAGTATGACTGCGGCAGTCACAACATTACCCACTAATGGACCACGACCCACTTCATCGACTCCGGCGTACTGTCCAATACAGAGTTGGGTGATTTGCTCAGGGGTAATCTCTTTTATAACAGCCATTATGTTGGCTCCTCAACTAATTCAACAGTCTCAACTAATTTAATCACCGCATCTGCTGCGCGAGCGCTAGCATCGCGTCTTATCGACTTATGCATCGCCATAAATCGGTCATGTAATGGAGTGAAATCGCTATCAAGTTGCACAGAGACGGCATCTGCAATTTTTTCGGGAGTACAATCAGCTTGAATAAGCTCTTCAACTACATCATCATCAGCGAGTAAATTAGGCAGCGAATAACGCTTTGTTAGCATCATTCCTTTGGCGATTTTATAGGTAATAGGGCTAACACGATAAGCGACCACCATAGGTCTTTTAACTAACATCGCTTCGAGTGTTGCTGTGCCTGAAGCCAGTAGAATACAATCTGCTGCTGCCATGACCTCTCGAGAATGACCTTCAATTAAATCGATCTCTAGATCCGGCGCATGAATGCTCAGCGCTAATTCAAACTGCTCTCGTCGCTTCTGGTTGACAAGAGGCGTGACAAATTTAAGATCAGGATAACGCTGCTTAATTAAATTTGCAGCTTTAACAAATGGTTCGGCTAACTGTTTTAGCTCCCCGCCGCGGCTACCGGGTAAGACGGCCAAATACTCAGCATCTTGATCGAGTCCAAGTAACGTTCTCGCATCCGCTTTGTTACTTTCTAGCGCAATATCATCAGCAAGCGTATGACCCACAAACGTACAAGGAACGTCATGTTTATCATAGAAGGCTTTTTCAAAAGGCAGCAAAGACAACACCATATCGGTGGCCTTGGCGATTTTAAAAATCCGCTTTGGTCGCCAAGCCCATACTGACGGACTGACATAATGAACGGTTTTAAGACCACGTTGTTTAAGCTTTAACTCAAGGCCGATATTAAAATCTGGGGCATCGATACCAATAAAACAGTCAGGTTGGATCTGCATCAACTCATCAATTAGCGTCGCCCGTACTTTAAGAAGCCGGGGTAGACGTGACAGCACTTCAACGATCCCCATGACCGCTAACTCTTCATAAGAAAAAAGAGACTCAAAGCCTAATGCACCCATACGCGGACCACCGATCCCGACAAATCGAGCATCTGGATAGCTTTTTTGAAGCGCCTTAATCAAGCCAGCACCAAGGATATCACCCGAGATTTCTCCGGCGACCATGGCAAATATACGAGGAGTGTTTATGCTCATAGAGAAGAGTCTATTTTGATGATTAATGACAAAGAAAAAACCCGTTGAATGATAACGGGTTCTTATTTAGTGCTATCGAACAATGCCTCGGGTCGAGGACGCAATAAAGTCAACCAACAGTTTAACTTGTTCATCGTCAACCGCGGCCTCCTTTAGTTGTTCTACCGCTTCTTCAACGGTTAAACCATTGCGATACAGCGTTTTATATGCACGGCGAACAGCAAGCTGAGATTCTTTAGCGAACCCACGGCGTTTAAGCCCTTCACTATTCAACCCTCTTGGTACAGCGGGTTGACCTGAAGCCATCACAAAAGGCGGCACATCATTAAGAACCAATGAGTAACCCGCCGTAAATGCATGATCACCAATATGCACAAACTGATGCACACCCGTCATGCCACCAAGAATAACCCAGTCACCGACATGTACATGGCCAGCAATTGAAGCATTATTAGCCATAATCACATTATTACCTACCACACAGTCATGCGCGATATGCACATAAGCCATGAACAGGTTATCTGAACCAATACGTGTTTCCCAATTATCTTGAGTCGTACCACGATGTATCGTTACTGATTCACGGATCACATTGTTGTCACCAATGATAAGACGGGTTGCTTCACCCGCAAACTTCTTATCTTGGCAATCTTCACCCACTGAGGCAAATTGATAAAACTTGTTACCTTTGCCGATAACAGTTGGGCCTTTCACCACAACGTGGGAACTAAACCAACAGTCGTCACCGACTTCAACGTCTGCGCCAATATAAGTCCAAGGACCGATGGTGACATTGTTGCCAATCTTGGCATCTGGATGGATATAAGCTAATTTATCGATCACTTCGAAATCTCTCTACGAGCACACATAATTTCGGCGGTACAAACAACTACGCCATCCACTTTGGCTTCACCGGTAAAAACGCCGATCCCACGACGCTCTTTAATCATTTTCACTTCAAAATGCAGCTGATCGCCTGGTTCAACAACACGCTTGAAACGTGCTTTGTCGATACCGGCGAAATAGTATAGTGCATCAGTAGAAGGTTCATCGCTGAACGTCTTGAATGCTAAAAGACCTGTAGCTTGCGCCATTGCTTCTAAAATCAATACGCCTGGCATCACTGGCTGAACCGGGAAATGTCCCTGAAAAAATGGCTCATTAATAGTGACGTTTTTGATAGCATGTAAGGTTTCACCCGGAGTAAAATCCAACACTCTATCAATCAATAAAAACGGATACCTGTGCGGTAAAAACTTTAGGATCTCTTTGATATCCATTGTATTCAATTGATTTGACACGAAACTTATTCCTTAACCTGCCCAAGGCAGCTAATCATTTTACTTTACGTTTTTCTCTAGCGTCTTAACGCGCTGAAAAAGCCCATCAAGCTGTCTAAAGCGAACTGTGTTTTTACGCCACACCTTGTTATCCATGGCAACGGTCGCTGAAGAATAGACTCCACGCTCACGGATAATACTGGTAATATTCGTGCTGCCAGTAATATGGACACCATCACAAATACTCAAATGACCTGAAATTGCACAATTACCACCAATAATACAATGTTTACCAATGGTGACACTACCTGCAACAACGGTACATCCCGCAATCGCGGTATTTGCACCAATAATATCATTGTGTGCAATTTGGACTTGGTTATCTAAAATAACCCCATCATGAATTTCTGTATGCTCTATTGCACCACGGTCAACGGTCGTATTAGCACCGATCTCAACTCGATCACCAATGCGTACACCGCCCGTTTGTGGAATTTTAATCCACTGGCCGCGCTCATTAGCATAACCAAATCCATCAGAGCCTAATATAGCCCCCGAATGAATGATGCAGTCTTGGCCTAAGTGCACATTATGGTAAACAGTTACGTTAGCCCATAATAAGGTGTTAGAGCCAATAATACTGTCTTGACCAATCACGCTTCCGGCGCCGACTTGCACATTATTCCCAAGAACAACATTGTCACCAATAACCGCATTAGCACCAATCGCAACGTCATCCCCTAGCATAGCAGAAGCTGCAATTTGTGCTGAAGGGTGGATATTTTCAGCCGCCTTGGGAGTGGTATCGAGAAGTTGTGCAATGCGCGCAAAACCAACATAAGGGTCTTTAAGTAAGATGGCATTGCCGTTAAAACCTTCGGCATCTGTAGGCGTCATCAAGATCGCCGACGCAGCCGTTGTTTCCAGCTGCGAGCGATATTTTGCATTCGCCAAAAAAGAGATTTGACCTAAACCTGCACCGTCCAAAGTGCCGACAGTTGAAATTTCAACTGAATCGTCACCTTGAACATCTGCATTTAAATGGTCAGCCAGTACTCTTAAAGTATAGCTTTTCATCTATTTACTTGCCTTTACCGAGTGCTTCAACAACCTTGTTGCTGATATCAGCAGATGGCTTAACGTAGATAACTGCGCCACGTTGTAACACCATGTCATACTGTTCTTTTTCAGCAATGGTGTTGATTGTCTTTTGAACTTCAAGTAACAGCTTATTTTGCTCTTCACCGTTACGACGACGCATATCTTCGTCCAACGCTTTACCTTTAAGTTGTAACTCAGCCTTCATTGATTCCATCTTACGAACCATATCAGTCTTCTGAGAGTCACTCATTAATGCTGCATCACGTTGTTGTTTTTCAAGCAAACCACGTAACTCTTCTTGCATTTTTTGTACTGCGGCAACACGGTCACCAAATTCAGCTTTCAAGGTTTCGTTAACCTGTTCGCGCTGAGGTAGTTGCTCAAATACAGCCTGCATATCAACTACTGCGATTTTTTCAGCGTGCGCTGCTAGTGGTGCACCTAAAAGAACCAATACCATCATTGCGCGATTTAACATCTTATTCAAAACATACTCCTTTATCTCAGCAAAACTTGCCGATTACATTTAAATTATTTTTAGAAAGTTTTACCAATATTGAATGAGAAGATCTCTGTTTCATCATCCTCATACTCCTTGATTGGCCATGCAAGACTAAACACCATAGGTCCCATCGGTGATAACCATTGCACGCTCATACCCCAAGAGGCACGAATACGATTCGGATCGCTATAATCTTCAAGTTTATCAAACTCTTCAACAGGAAGATAACGATACGACTCATAGTCAAACTCAGTATCCCATACGTTACCCGCATCCACAAAGAAGCTTGTGCGTACCGAGTTGGTATACGCTTCATCTAAGAATGGCGTAGGGACAATTAATTCTAAACTGGCTGTCGCAATCGCATTACCACCGATTGAGCGACCCGAGCTAACTTGAATTTGATTTGGATCACCGGGTAATGAACAACCACTACCTGATGGATCTGGCGAACAAGGCTCACTGCCACGGTAAAGGTAGAAAGAACGAGGACCTACCGAATTCGATTTAAAGCCACGTAATGAACTACTTCCGCCTGAGTAATAGTTTTCCCAGAACGGCAGGATTTGGTCGTTATTATTAAACTCACCATAACCGTTACCATAACCTAAACGACCACGTGCCAACACGACGAAACTCTGGCTTCGATTAATTGGAAAGTAGAAGTTAGTATCAAAATCGGCTTTAAAATATTGTAGATCAGAACCAGGAACCGTCATTTTACCATTTAGGCGTTGCGATGAACCGTCTGATGGAAAAGTACCACGGTTCAAGTTACTACGTGACCAACCTAGGTTCATCTCAAAGTTATCGAAACTCAATCCAGCATTTGGATCTTCCGAGTCACGGTAAATATCATAGAAACGAATGGCTTGCTCGTATGCAGAAATCTCTGAAATTTCGTTATGACGATAACCAATACCACCGTTTATGCGGTTATATTCATTAATAGGGAAGCCTGAGTTTAATGAAATACCATAGGAGCTGTTTTTATAGGCTTCAAGGTTAGCTTCATCGGCATCAAACTCACTCCAATAAATACTTCCACCGAGGCTGACGCCATCTTTAGTAAAGTAAGGGTCGGTAAATGACAGGTTAACGTTCTTAGAATACTTGTTGGTATTCAAGTTAATACCCGCTTGATTACCTGTTCCTAAGAAGTTGCTTTGCTGCACACCAAACTGCAAGCTAAGACCCGATTCAGTACCGTAACCAACACCAGCGTTAAACGAGCCTGATGGCTGCTCTTTAACGTTAAATGCGACATCGACTAAATCGTCAGTACCTGGAACTTGTACCGTTTCTGTATCTACGGTCTCAAAGTAACCCAAACGGTTAAGGTTAGACTTTGATAACTCAACCTGAGCTGAGTTTAACCAAGCACCTTCCATTTGACGCAATTGACGACGCATCACTTCATCTTTAGTAACTGTGTTACCAGTGAAGTTAATATTACGCACGTAAACACGTTTACCCGGTTTAACATTGATGTTTAACGTCACTTCTTTTGTTTCGTCATCAATCTCAGGGTAAGTCTTCACTTCTGGGTAAGCGTAACCATAACGGCCAAGATATTTACCGTACATCTCTTCGGTAAATGTCACATCGCCACCGTTATACATATCGCCTTCTTTGATAGGTAAAATGGTTTGAAGTAACTCTTCGCGCCCCATCAAATCGCCAGTTAAGTTAACTTCTTTAACTTTATACTGTTCGCCTTCATCAACATTAATAGTGATATAAAGACCTTTACGGTCTGGCGTCATGGCTACCTGAGTTGAAGTCACATCAAATCGAATATAACCACGGTTCTGATAATAGGTTTTAATGGTTTCTAAATCGGCTTGTAGCTTCTGCTTCTGATAACGACGTTCGCCAAACAGATCCCACCACGCAACGTAATCTTTAAGCTCAAGCATACCAATAAGCTCTTCATCGCTAAATTCGCTATTACCAACGACGTTGATTTGACGAATTTCGGCGGCAAGCCCTTCGGTAAACGTAAACTTAAGTTCGACGCGATTACGCGGTAGATTTACAATTTCCGCTTTGACTTTAGCGCCGTACTTACCAACGCCATAATAAAAGTCTTGTAGACCTTTTTCGATGCCAGATAGCATGGTGCGGTCGAGCGACTCACCAATCTTAACACCGGAACCGTCAAGGCTTTCTTGCAACTGTTCATCTTTAATATCTTTGTTACCTTCAAAGGTAACAGAGCTAATTGTCGGTCTTTCGGTGACTTTCACCACCAAAACATTACCGTCGCGTAACACTTCAATTTTTTCGAAGTTAGTTGACGCGTACAAGCTCTTAATCGCTTGCTGCAATTTTAATTGATCAACAGTGTCACCTACCTTAACAGGTAGATTTAGCAAAGCTGCACCAAGTGCGACTCGCTGTAAACCTTCAACTTGGATATCAGTTACTTCAAAAGGTTGGAATGTATCTGCCCAACCGTTCCCTGAAAAAGACGCTCCGACTAATAACATCGAGGCAAAAATTTTATTCAATCTCATAGAGCACTTCTAATTATTTGTCTGTCCTTGATCAGAGTCGGGAAAAGTCATTGAAGAGCGCTACACTCATCAACATCAACAGCAAAGCTGCCCCAATTCTGAATCCAATTTCCTGAACCTTTTCAGGTACAGGCCTGCCTGTAATCACTTCAACGAAGTAATACAAAAGGTGTCCTCCATCTAGCACTGGCAAAGGCAAAAGATTAATAATGCCTAAGTTCACGCTAATCAAAGCAAGAAAACCTAAAAAGTAAACCAATCCGACATTAGCACTATTTCCCGCACCTTGTGCAATAGAAATAGGCCCACTCAGATTTTTAACCGAAATATCACCAGTTAATAACTTGCCGATCATCTTAATGCTGACGGAGACAAGTTGCCATGTTTTATCCACTGCAATTGGAAAAGAGTCTATAAACCCATATTCCAGTTGTAACTTCATGTTTTCTGGCCAAGGTTCAGATGTGGGAGCAACCCCAATCACACCTTCAATTTGACCAGCAGCGTTTTCACGTGACTTAGGTGTCACCTTTAGTGTTAGCTGCTCGCCATCTCTTCTCACCGTGAGATCGATACTTTTATTTGCTGATTGCTGAATTAGGTTAACAAATTGTGGCCACTCGGTATACCGCTCACCATCAACAGCAACTAATATATCGCCCACTTCAATGCCGGCAAGCCCTGCGGCTCCATCTTCACTAACTAACGCCAGTGTTGGTAAAATTTGTGGACGGTACATCCCCAAACCAATAGCCGTTATCGGTAATTCTTTTTCTGGATCGAATGTCCACTCACTCGTGTCTAAAGTGTATTCTTGCTCCCCTGAACGACTGCCTTCTAGGCGACTTAGCGGTGCAACAGAAATGTTGACTTGCTTATCGCCTATGTGACCAGCAAGTGCGAGATTAACTTCTTCCCAGTCCTTAACTTTTTGTCCGCCGACAGACAGCACTTGTAACGGCTCTTTTACAATGATTTGTGCGGCTGGAGAGCCTACTATCGTAGAGTCAATGATCGGTTTAATTGCCGGTACGCCAATAAGATACATGGCATAGAGTGCGATAATGGCGAATATGAAGTTTGCTATTGGGCCTGCACTGACAATAGCAATGCGTTGCCAAACATTTTTGCGGTTAAAGGCTTGATCTTTTAACGCTTCAGGCACGTCATCGACACGCTCATCAAGCATTTTTACGTAGCCACCAAGAGGGATCATTGCTAACACATATTCAGTGCCATCTTTACCCGTTCGGCGAAAAATCGCTTTACCAAAGCCAATTGAAAAGCGCTCTACTTTAACGCCACATTTTCTAGCCACCCAAAAATGACCATACTCATGTGCGGCGATTAAAATACCAAGTGCAACAATAAAAGAACCTAGGTTCCAAAAAAAATCTATCATTCCCTTCCTTTGAACTAAATGAGCTTGCTAACCGCTTCGAATGCATATCGACGAGACTGACTATCGAGCGCCATAATATCGTCAATATTGGTTAATGAATCAGCTGTTACTTGCTTTAAGCTCTGTTCATTGATGATTGCTATATCAGTAAAACGTATCTTGCCATCTAAAAATGCTTGCACTGCAATTTCATTGGCAGCATTTATCACTGTTGTCGCTTCTTGTCCTTGATGACAAGCCTCTATCGCTAACGCCAAACAAGGGAAACGATTAAAATCAGGTTCTAAGAAGCTTAACTGTCCGACTTTGAAAAAGTCTAAAGGTTCAACTCCTGAGTTAATTCTCTGTGGAAAAGACATACAATGAGCAATCGGTGTCCGCATATCTGGGTTACCCAATTGCGCGATAACTGAGCCATCACGGTACTGCACCATAGAGTGAATAAGACTTTGTGGATGAATAACCACTTTTATCTGATCGGCACGAGCATTAAACAGCCAACGTGCTTCTATATATTCCAAGCCTTTATTCATCATGCTCGCTGAGTCGACAGAAATCTTCCGCCCCATCGACCAATTAGGATGTTTACAAGCTTGCGCCGGCGTCATCGATGAGAGTGTTGAAAGTTCAGATGTCAAAAAAGGTCCACCGGACCCTGTTAGCAAAATGTGTGACACACCTGCATCATTTAAATCACATCGACCAATCTCAAGCTGAGTGCGTTCAGATAAACATTGGAAAATGGCATTGTGTTCACTATCGACGGGTAAGACTTGTGCGCCAGATGTTTGCATCGCGTTAATAAAGAGTTCACCAGACATCACCAGTGACTCTTTATTCGCCAGTAAAACTCGCTTACCGGCTTTAACCGCAGCGAGGGTTGACGGCAATCCTGCCGCGCCGACAATTGCCGCCATGACAGTATCAACTTCAGCGCTGCTCACAAGTGAAAAAAGCTCATTTTCGCCTGTTGTCACTTCAACGGCTAAATGGCTGGGTAGCTGCTGTTTAAGCTGACTAGCGGCTTTGGCATCGACCATATGGGCAACCTTAGGGCGATGCTTAATACAAATCTCAAGCATTTTTTCTACATTGGTATTCGCTACTAATGCAAATACACAATATTGCTCTGGATTCGCCTCTACAACGCTTAACGTGCTAGCACCAATAGATCCTGTCGCGCCTAAAATCACCATATTTTGCATATAGTTACATCCAAAAAGCTATATAAATTAAGGTAAATACTGGTAACGCGGCAGTTAAGCTATCGATGCGATCTAATATGCCACCATGACCCGGTAAAATCGTACCAGAGTCCTTGATGTTAGCGACTCGCTTAAACATGCTTTCAGATAGGTCACCAACGGCCGAGGCAATCGCTGTAAATAAAGTCACTGCGATCAATAGGCCTAGCTCTTGTTCAGGCGAGAAATACATTACGCCTGCCACAATCACCATGGTTGTTGCGAGTCCACCTAATAAACCTTCAATGGTTTTAGCGGGACTAACATTGGGCATTAGCTTTCGCTTACCGAAGGCCTTACCTGCAAAATAAGCACCAGAATCAGTAGCCCAAACAACTAACATCACCAGAAACACTAGCGTGCCGCCGTAGTATGGCGATGCTTCAGTGCTTAACGCCTTAAGAGACAGTAAAGAAACAAAACATGGAATTAAGGTAAGCTGACCGAACATTGATTTAAGCATGTGGCTCTTTTTCCAGAACCCAGCACCTCGTGGATAGGTAATCACCATCATAAATGAGATAAACCACCACAGACCGCCCATCGCTATCACCCCTAAAAATATCGGGTGCATCATGCCTCTAACCCATATTTCGTCAGCGGGCACCATAATATTAAGCGCGATAAGCAACACACCAATGGTGATGGTAAAGCTCCATTGAGTCATTTCACACTGACTATCAATGATGCGGCCCCATTCCTTACCGGCAATGAGAAAAACGCCCAATAGTGCCCACGAAAAGTACTCAGTTGGCAAACCAAATATGGCGCCAAAAACCAAGGGGATTAACCATATTGCTGTTATTATTCGTTGTTTTAGCAAAAAACTTCCCTCATTTTATTATTACAAAGCGCGAATAGTATCAATTTGATTTCCAGTCAAACCAAAACGGCGCTGTCGGCTAGCAAACTTAACGACGGCATCTTTGAAAGCATCCTCGTCAAAATCTGGCCATAGCGTGTCAGTAAAGACTAACTCTGCATATGCTGCCTGCCAAAGGACAAAATTACTGATTCGATAATCGCCACCAGTGCGGATCATTAAATCAACTTCGGATTGGTTATGCATGCATAGCTGCTCATTTAACGCTTCTTCGGTGAACTGCTCACTGCTCATTTCACCCGTTTCAACTTTCATCGCTAGCTTTTGTGCTGCTTGCATAATATCCCAGCGACCACCATAATTGGCCGCCACATTTAACACTAAATCACTATTTCCAGAGGTTCTTTCTTGGGCTGTTGCGATTTGCTTTTGTAGCCGCGCTGAAAAGCGACTTATGTCACCGATAATATTGAGTCGCACGCCATTGTTATCAAGTAACTTCAGCTCTCGTTGCAATACCGTAAAAAACAGCTCCATTAACAAGCTGACCTCTTTATCCGGTCGACGCCAGTTCTCACTGGAGAAGGCAAACAAAGTGAGTGACTCAACCCCTAAGGCTCGCGCTGTACTCACCGCACGTCTAACCGCCTTAACACCCGCCTTATGACCAAAGACTCTTGGTTTCCCTTTCGCCTGTGCCCAACGCCCATTGCCATCCATTATGATAGCAACATGCTTAGGTATAGACTGTTTTACCAAAGCAGAAAGCGCTTCTGGTAATGCCTCTGACATATCAGTGTCAGATTGGGAATCGAATGACATCTATTACAACCCTTAAAATAGACAAACGCCGTGTAGTATAACTCTACACGGCGTCTGAACTCTATAGCCTGTTTCTCTTTCACGCTCAATATTCACTCAACCATTAAGCTTTTAGCCTAAGGCGTGAGCGATAACGTACTACACGTTTTAAGAAAGCGCTATAAACTCTGATAGCGCTCAAAATTAGAACTCCATCAATTCCTTTTCTTTTCCCGCTAGAATTTCATCTATTTTCTTGATGTGTGCATCAGTAAACTTCTGCACTTCATCTTCTGAACGACGAACTTCATCTTCTGTACATTCTTTATCTTTCTCTAGTGCTTTAACATCAGAGTTTGCATCACGGCGTACATTTCGAACCGCGATACGGCTATTCTCAGCTTCAGCGCGAACAACTTTAATGAGGTCTTTACGACGCTCTTCAGTCAATGCAGGCAGAGGAATACGGATAGTGGCACCGGCAGACATTGGATTCAAACCAAGACCTGAGCTCATGATCGCTTTTTCTACAGCAGCAATCATAGTACGGTCAAATACCGATACGTTGAGTGTGCGAGCATCACCAATAGAAACGCTTGCAACCTGCTTTAGCGGCGTAAGAGAGCCATAATAAGGTACTTTAATAGTATCGAGTAAGCTTGGGTGGGCACGGCCTGTGCGCACTTTAGCCATTTGAGTTATTGTAGACTCGATACATTTGTCCATGCGTGTTTTTGCATCAGTTTTAATTTCATTTATCACGTTATATGTCCTTTTTAGTCACTAGGAGCTAATTGCCTTTTGAGGCCTATTAGACTCGTTTCTTTGCGCCAGACGAGTAAAAATCTGTAAAGCATATAATCAAAACACATCAAGTGTATGATTAAAGTACTACACATGCCTTGTCGCGTGTGACAATGTTACCTAGGCTAGCATCTGCTAATGCAGAGTAGCACTCAACCTAGAGTCACATTGTCGAAACCTGTTTACTTACAGCTTGAATACCCACGATGGGCTATAATCACTGCGTTAATTAACCAGCGTTAATGAGTGTGCCTTCTTGCTCGCCCATGATCACGCGACGCAATGCGCCAGGTTTATTCATGTTGAAAACAAGTATTGGCATATTGTGATCTCTGGCCAATGTAAATGCGGCCAAATCCATCACTTTTAATTCTTTGTCGAGTACTTCGTTGTAGACCATTTGATCATATTTAACGGCTTCAGGATTCTTCACTGGGTCATCGGAATAAACGCCATCAACCTTGGTTCCTTTAATCACAATCTCTGCTTCAATTTCAATGCCGCGTAAACACGCTGCAGAATCTGTAGTACAGAATGGATTACCGGTACCCGCAGCAAAAATAACGACTCGACCTGACTTTAGCAAGCTAATAGCCTCTGCCCAGTTGTAATCATCACAAACACCTTTCAATGGAATTGCTGACATCAAACGTGCATTTACATAAGCACGATGCAATGAATCACGCATCGCCAAACCATTCATAACCGTAGCCAGCATACCCATATGGTCGCCGACAACACGATTCATACCCGCTTTTGCTAAACCTTCGCCACGAAACAGGTTACCACCCCCTATGACAACACCGACTTGAATACCTAATTCGACAAGTTCTTTAATCTCCTGTCCCATGCGATCAAGCACTTTAGGGTCGATGCCGAAGCCTTCTTCACCCATTAGCGCTTCACCACTTAGTTTTAAAAGAACACGGCGATAAGCAGGTTTAGGATTGGTACTCATATTTATTAGTCCTGATAATGGCTTTAGGGAATTGTATACTCAAATAGCCTCACAATGCAGTATTCATCTCTTACATCATAAAGTTATTTCAGTAAATACAATAAGACCGCAGCAGTTGCTACGGTCTTATGTTGACTACAAAAGGAGATTAACCTTTTGTAGAAGCAAGAGTTGCAGCTACTTCAGCAGCAAAATCTTCTACTTTCTTCGCGATACCTTCGCCAACTTCTAAACGAACGAAGTTTGAAACAGAAGCGCCTTTCTCTTTAAGAATAGTGCCAACTGTTTTCTTAGGTTCCATGATGTAAGCTTGGCCAGTAAGAGATATCTCACCAGTAAACTTCTTCATACGACCTAGAACCATTTTCTTAGCAATCTCTTCAGGCTTGCCTTCGTTCATAGCGATTTCGATCTGAAGTGCTTCTTCTTTTGCAACAAGAGCAGCAGGAACATCTTCAGGGTTAACGAATTCAGGCTTTGAAGCAGCAACGTGCATTGCAATGTGCTTTAGAGTCTCTTCGTCAGCTTCACCAGCAACAACAACACCGATGCGCTCACCGTGACGGTAAGTAGCAAGGTTTGCACCATCAATGTACTCGATACGACGTACATTGATGTTTTCACCGATCTTAGTCACAAGTGCAACACGCGTTTCTTCAAACTGTGCTTTCAATTCTTCGATAGTCACTTTAGATGCAGCAGCAACTTCTAGAACAGAGTTAGCAAATGCTAGGAAGCTTGCGTCTTTTGCAACGAAGTCAGTTTGACAGTTAACTTCTAAAAGTGCAGCGAAACCTTCGCCATTCTTAATAAGAATTGTACCTTCAGCAGCGATGTTACCCGCTTTTTTAGCAGCCTTTGCAGCACCGCTCTTACGCATTGCATCAATCGCAAGCTCGATGTCACCATCAGTTTCAGTCAATGCTTTCTTACAGTCCATCATGCCAGCGCCAGTGCGGTCACGAAGTTCTTTAACTTGGGCAGCAGTAATTGCCATTGTTAAATCCTCTACAGATAATTCGTCAAATTCAATAGATATAAAACAGGGGCCAGAGGCCCCTGTTTACCAATCAAGTATCTTGGTTAATAAGGGGAGATGAAAATCATCAACCTTATTATTCAGCTTCTACGAAACCGTCTTGCTCAGCTTGAACAGCTAGGTCTTGGTTACGGCCAGCTTTAGCAGCGGTAGCAACAGACTCAGTGTATAAACGGATCGAACGCATAGCATCATCATTACCAGGAATGATGTAGTTGATACCGTCTGGAGAAGAGTTTGTATCAACAACAGCAACAACTGGAATACCTAAGTTGTTAGCTTCTTTAATCGCAATATGCTCATGGTCAGCACCGATTACGAAGATCACGTCTGGAAGACCAGCCATGTTCTTAATACCACCAAGAGATTTTTCTAGTTTCTCAAGTTCACGAGTACGCATAAGCGCTTCTTTCTTAGTAAGCTTGTCGAAAGTACCATCAATAGCTTGGCTTTCAAGATCTTTAAGACGCTTAATTGATTGACGAACTGTTTTCCAGTTAGTCAACATACCACCTAACCAACGGTGATCGACGTAGAACTGGTCACAAGAAACAGCAGATTCTTTGATAGCTTCGCTCGCAGCACGCTTAGTACCAACGAAAAGAACCTTACCTTTTTTAGAAGCGATGTTGCTAATGAACGCTAGTGCTTCATTGAACATAGGCACTGTGTGCTCTAAGTTAATGATATGAACGCCGTTACGTGCGCCAAAGATGAAAGGCTTCATCTTTGGGTTCCAGTAACGAGTTTGGTGACCGAAGTGAACACCGGCTTGAAGCATGTCGCGCATTGAAACTGTAGTCATTTTATTTACCTTTAAATAATTTGGGGGTTAGACCTCCACATATCCCATATCTTCGACCCGGTTAAGGGCACCCCGAAGAACGTGTCGATATGTGTGTGATTTAGTATTTAGCATTAGCCATGTATAATGGCGGCCAGATTAACGCTTTGCTTCCCACATGAAGTGGAACGTCAAGAGTCAACCATAACGGCGCGCTTTATACCATATTTAGAAAAAAAGCACAAATATTTGCGGAGTTTTTGCGGTATAATCCCCCCAAAGCAAGACGACCAATCAAAAGACATAAGAGACATAAGAATGAGCATAGTAATCAAGACAGCTGAAGAAATTGACAAAATGCGCGTCGCAGGGAAACTTGCAGCCCAAGTACTCGAAATGATTGCGCCGCATATTAAAGCCGGTGTGACAACCAACGAACTAAATGAAATTTGCGCAACATTTACTGAAGATAACGGCGCTATTTCGGCACCACTTGATTACCATGGTTTTCCGAAATCTATATGTACATCAGTGAATAGTGTTATTTGCCACGGTATTCCCAATGACACCGCCCTCGCTGACGGTGACATCCTCAATATCGACATCACTGTGATAGTTGATGGTTACCATGGTGATACTTCAAAGATGTTTTTAATCGGTGATGTTAGCCCTAAAAATGCTCGTCTTTGCCGTATCGCTCAAGAAAGCCTTTATGCCAGTATTAAAAAAGTCCGCCCAGGCATGAAGTTAGGTGAAATTGGCACTTTAATAGAAAAGTTCATTAAATCTAAAAAAACGGGGCTAGAAAAATACAGCATAGTGACCGATTATTGTGGTCACGGTATCGGTGCTGTCTTCCATGAAGAACCACAAGTCATGCATTATAAGAATAATGACAAAACGGTGCTTCGCCCAGGTATGTGCTTTACCATCGAACCAATGATCAATGCCGGACGTCACACCAGTATCCTCGATAAGAGTGACAACTGGACAGTAACCACATCAGATGGCAAAAACTCTGCACAGTGGGAGCACACATTGCTTGTCACTAAAACCGGTGTAGAAGTGCTGACTTTACGCGAAGAAGAAAAAGATTTACCTCGCATAATTAATCACTAAATAATTAAATACAATAAATTTAATAGGCGTGATTTATCACGCCTATTTTTGTATTAATAAACACCGTCGCCAACCTTTCTACTAAGCTCTCTGCTAGGGGCTGTTGATCTTTCGAGCTTAGTTTTTGTTCCACTCTTTCCCGTAAAGAATAATGATTTAAGTACAAGGCTTGAGCGACGATGCTTAGCTGGCTAAGCGAAAAGCTCGTAACGCATTCTATTCATAAAAGACTAAAAGTATTGAAACGAACCCTAAGTAAGTTGTCCTTAAGATCTCATTCTTCACTATCCCGATATGATTTATAGTCATAAAGCTCTTCAAATTTAGTTTTATTGCATAGATAATCACACTAATACAGTCACGCATTAAAGAAAATAATAATGAATAGTGCCCAAACAGCAAAAAGCGTTCTTATCGATTTAAACTGCACATTATTAGA
The DNA here is from genome assembly GCF_023283945.1 of Shewanella gelidimarina. Lineage (GTDB taxonomy): Bacteria > Pseudomonadota > Gammaproteobacteria > Enterobacterales > Shewanellaceae > Shewanella > Shewanella gelidimarina. The sequence goes on from NZ_JAKIKW010000005.1 coordinate 108,056, forward strand.
TTCGTTTAATGATAAATCAGATATTCGTGCGATAGTGAGTGAGCGCAGCCAGCATGTTGATGCCCTATTACAGAAAGAGTGGCTTACACATGGTTTACAAGCATTTCCTATTTCACTCATTGCAGTTGGTGGCTATGGGCGCGGCGAATTACACCCTCAATCCGATGTCGATTTGCTGTTTCTTACCGACGGTGAATTAACCGTCAATGCTGAACAAGCCTTGAGTGCCTTTATCGCCTTCCTTTGGGATGCGGGTCTAGAAGTCGGTCACAGTGTACGTTCCATAGACGAAACCCTTTCGCAAGGTCGCTCTGACATTACTATCGCAACCAATCTACTTGAATCTCGTCTGCTATGCGGTCCGCAAACACTATTTAACACTCTTTATTATAATATTCGCCAAGATGATTTTTGGCCCAGTAGCGACTTTTATGTCGCTAAACGTGACGAACAGATAGCCCGTCACACCAAAGCCAACGCATTTGATTTGGAGCCCAATTTAAAGAGTTGCCCTGGGGGCTTACGCGATATTCAAACCGTAGCCTGGGTAGCGATGCGGCATTTTAATGCTGACAAGCTAGAAGATCTTGTCGTATATGACTTTTTAGAGCCTCATGAGTTAGCTGAGTTACTCGAATGCCAAGATTTCTTGTGGCAACTGCGCTGCTGCTTACACTTAATATCAGGCAGAGATGAAAACCGACTGTTGTTTGACTTGCAGCGACAAGTTGCAGATTTAATGGGATATGAGGACCAAACCCAACTCGCGGTAGAGCAGATGATGAAGCGCTATTACCGCACTGTCAGGCGGGTAATGGAACTTAATCAAATGCTTTTGCAGCTGTTTAAACGCGCAACGCTAGGCCATATTAAAGCGTTAGAAGTCATACCAATTGATAAACAATTCCAGCGACGAGGAGCATTCATAGAAAGTCTTCGTCCGGACTTGTTCGATACGCCAGAAAACATTCTTCGATTGTTCCTATGCGTTGCCAAAAATTCAAACGTGAAATCTATTTACGCGGTGACTTTACGCAGCCTAAGACTGGCCAGAAGAACGCTAACACAACCGCTAATGTGCGATGAGCGATGCCGTAAACTCTTTATGGAAATATTGCGCCATCCACGCGGTATTGTATCGCTATCGCTCATGCATAATCATGGTATTTTGTCTGCTTACCTACCCGCTTGGAAACGTATCGAAGGACAGATGCAGTTCGATCTTTTTCATGCGTATACCGTAGATGAACACACCCATCGACTGCTACTTAATATCGACCGATTTTCTCAACAAGAGCAGAGAGAAGAGTTTCCGCTTGGTTCGGTACTCATCAACCAACTGCCTAAAAAAGGTTTACTGGTATTAGCGGCTATTTTTCATGATATTGGTAAAGGTCGTGGTGGCGACCATAGTAAGTTAGGCGCCGTTGATGCTCTGGAGTTTTGCAAACAGCATGGGCTCAACGACCATGATGGACGACTGGTCAGCTGGCTAGTAGAGAACCATCTTGTTATGTCATTCATTGCACAAAGACGAGATATATCAGACCCTGATGTCATCGGTGATTTTGCCGAAAAAGTCCGTGACACCGTTCACCTCAGTTACCTTTACTGCCTGACGGTGGCGGATATATGTGCCACTAACGAAAAAACTTGGAATAGCTGGAAAGGTTCACTATTACGTGACCTCTATTTTTCAACACAACGGGTATTAGCAAGAGGCAAAGAAAAACCCGTTGATATCAGAGCGCGTGTACGTGAACACCAAGCTAAAGCTAAAAAGGACCTTATACGCCGTGGTATTAAAGAGAAAGATTTAGATACGTTATGGCAACGCTTTAAAGCTGATTACTTCTTGCGTCACCAACCGAACCAAATAGCATGGCACGCCGAATCGATAATTAAGCACAAAAATGACGAAACCTTGGTATTGATCTCTAAACATACTACCCGAGGCGGCACTGAACTGTTTGTTTATGGTAAGGATAAACCCAAACTATTCGCCACTGTCATGGCAATTTTGGACAATAAAAATATTAATGTGCATGACGCTACAGTCATGATCTCGAAAGATAAGTATGCACTAGACTCTTTTGTTATTTTAGAACAAGATGGCAAGCCAGTGTCGCAGCTATCGCGGATCCAAGGTATTAAGAAAACGTTAATTAAAGCCTTAAGCAGTGATACACCAAAGTTGCCAAAATTCAGAAATCTGTCAAGAAAGATGAAACCTTTTAAAGTTGCGACTCAGGTCAGTTTCCCTCCTACCCGTCGTCATGGTACAAGTATGATGGAACTCATTGCATTAGATTCACCAGGCTTACTGGCAAGAGTTGGCGAAGTCTTGTATCGCTGTGAAACTCGATTATTAGCCGCAAAAATATCTACCATAGGTGAGAGAGCAGAAGATTTTTTTCTATTGCAAACTGTCGAAGGCGAGCAGTTAAATGAAGCGCAGCAGATAAAATTACGAGAAGCACTCACCAGTGCACTTTAGACATATTAATAAACAATAATACCGGGAGAAGTAAATGGAGGCTTTACGCCAACGTATAGAGGCGGCTTTTGAAGCTCGCGCTGAAATAACCCCAACATCAGTAGAACCAAGTGTTCGCGCAGATGTTGAGAAAGTCATTGCAATGCTAGATAAAGGCGAAGCAAGAGTCGCAGAAAAAATTGATGGCGAATGGCATGTTCACCAATGGCTAAAGAAAGCCGTGTTACTTTCATTCCGTATCTTTGATAACGCTGTTATCGATGGCGGCGAAACCAAGTACTACGATAAAGTTCCAATGAAATTTGCCGACTATGATGAAGCTCGCTTCAGAGCAGAAGCTATTCGAGTAGTGCCACCTGCAGCAGTTCGTAAAGGCTCGTTTATTGGTCGTAACACTGTATTGATGCCTTCTTATGTAAACCTAGGCGCCTATGTTGATGAAGGTTCTATGGTAGATACATGGGCGACTGTAGGTTCTTGTGCCCAAATTGGTAAGAATGTACATCTATCAGGTGGTGTCGGAATTGGCGGCGTTTTGGAGCCACTACAAGCCGGTCCTACCATTATTGAAGACAACTGTTTCATTGGCGCACGTTCAGAAATTGTAGAAGGCGTGGTTGTTGAAGAAGGCAGCGTTATCTCAATGGGTGTTTACATCGGCCAGAGCACGCGTATTTTTGATCGTGAAACGGGTGAAGTTCATTATGGTCGAGTGCCTGCTGGCTCTGTCGTCGTTTCTGGTAACCTCCCCTCTAAATGTGGCACATACAGCTTGTATGCCGCTATCATTGTAAAAAAAGTTGATGCTAAGACGCGCAGTAAAGTTGGTATTAACGAGCTACTACGCATCGTTGATTAACGTGTTCGATTACACCATGAAAAAACCCACTTTTTAGTGGGTTTTTTTATGCATTGCTAAAATCCCTGCTCAAATGAAACATTTTGTTACCCAGAGTCATACAATGATCCAGACTCCACACCTTGATACAGTTAGCTACACAATGGTAACAATTTTCTGCACACGATGAGCTTTACTCAATGGTGAACCCCAATGGAAGAGTAGGAGCAGGACATGATCAAGATTTTAGCGATAGCAGGCGCCGCGCTAGCAATGACTTTTAGCGCAAATGCCGCGATGACATCTCAAATGGAAACCGCACTCGTATCTGTCTGTAAAGCAGGAGCCAGTAACCGCATTTATCAATTCAACTACACTATGAAGAGTTACCACATAAATAAAAGCCGAATATTCCCAAAATTGGTTTGTAATGGTGAATCATTTTACAACTTTGCGCTTAATGCTGGTGCTGATAAAACAGCAGCAAAAATTGCGCCCTATGCTAGAGGTACCGTAACAATTAAGGATATTGCACAAACGGAGCAAGATAACGATCTTTACGTTGTTAATTTTTAAACTGTTTATCTGGCATAAAAAAGAGACAAAGGTCTCTTTTTTATTGTCCACGAACGCTAAAAAACCACCGTTTTATTCCCGTATACCACCACATCCTCATTAATGACCAGTTGCAATGCCTTACTCAGTACACTTTTTTCGACATCGCGGCCACATTTCGACAGTGCCTCCACGCTATAACTGTGATCAACTGGGATAACGTCTTGCTTAATAATGGGACCTTCATCCAATGAGTTCGTCACAAAGTGAGCAGTAGCACCGATAATTTTAACGCCTCGCTCCCACGCCTGTCTATACGGTGACGCACCAATAAAAGCGGGTAGAAATGAGTGGTGAATATTAATAATCTTATCGGGATATTGGCCCACAAATTCCGGCGTCAATACCCGCATGAATTTGGCGAGTACGACGTAATCGGGTTGATAGCCATTGATAACGTCCAACATCGCTTGCTCATGCTCGTTACGATTCATATCTTGATGGCTAATATAATGAAATGGCACATCAAATTTCTCCGTCAAAGGGGCCAGCAGATCGTAGTTACCTACAACAGCAACAATCTCAGCATCTAGCGCACCGGAATACGATTTAATCAGCAAGTCACCAATGCAATGTGCCTCTTTAGTCACCATCACCACAATACGTTTTTTACCGACATCAACCAACTTAGTATGATTTTTTGTTGGTAACACGCTCTGTAATTGAGCTAACAAACTAACGGGTTCAAACAGCCCTTCTAGTTCGGTTCGCATAAAAAAACGCCCCTGAGCGTTATCTACAAATTCACTGTTCTTAACAATATTGAGGCCATGAGCAAAGCACACCCCCGTGATCTTAGTGATAAGTCCTGGCGCATCGGCACAGTCAATAATCAGTACCTTACGTTCCATAGGTTTTCTCGCCGTCAGATTGCGCATATCTTAAGTGACATGAGCCAAGTTCAACTTAAATGGCTTGATTGATGAAAACAACCTTGCCTAAATAATAAACCGACAAATAGCGAATCGATTATTAAAGCACTCGTTATTTGGCTGCTTTAATGAATAACCATCAATGTATAGCGCGAATGGAATAACAACGTCAGTGATTACTAAGCCACTTAATCACTCAATCTCTGCACGTAAAACGTAAAAACCTCGACAGAAATAAGGTCAGAAAGCTGTTATAGAAAGTGTTGAACAATAGAAAAGGAGGTGCAATTAGCTGAATAATCGATTGAGTGAAAGTGAATTTTTTTACATCTAGAATGTCATGCAACTGACCGTTGATGACCTCAGCATTTGATGTTCTGTGATCACCGAAGCGTGATCAAGCATTAATTTAGTGACCCGTCGCCAAAGGGTAGCCCTATTTGGCGACGGGTAACAAAGTTAAGCCGCTAGGTCTTTATCAATGAGCTCATTCCAGCTAGGCAACCATGCTAACGCCTCGACTTCTGGCTCCATGGTTTCTCCGGCGTCAATCTTTAAGAAATCACCTAATCGTGTTGCGCCAAGCTCTTCGAATAGCGCTGCTAGTTGTTCAGCTGCACCGCAAAAGGTTTCATAACTTGAATCCCCTAACCCTATTACGCCAAACTTTAGCTCGGGCAGATATGGGGCTTTAGACTGCATATCGTAAAACCATGACTGGATCTCATCAGGAAGATCGCCTTGGCCTGTTGTCGAGCATATCAGCAATAGCAATTCATCTTGAGGCGGAACAAAACCTACAAGTTCGTCGCTTTGATACAAAACAGCTTCACGCCCCAAGTCTGTTAATGCCTGTTGTAGAGTTTCTGCGACATATTGCGCACCACCGTAAACTGTTCCAAAAACTAGATTCACTTTTTTCATGTTTTACTTCGCCTAAAAGCCATTTAGTTATATCCTTAACATACTGTATCGATGAACATTGCTGCAAGCCTCGCAGCAATTAAAAGTGAATGTGTACGAGGACCAGCCGTAATGAGACACTCTTGCAGACAAAAACACCGTAAACACCTCAATCGTTCAGCACATATTAGAAGAATGTGCTATTTCCATACCGTAAAACAACTAGAATATTTGAAAGCCTCGTATAGTAATGAACAAACTTCAACTATTGAGTTAAAAGACAGCATTAAGCCTACTGCTTAATTATCTGCAATTTGTATGGCATTGTTAGCATTAGACAATGCCTCTTCTTGCCATCCGAGCCCTTCAAACAAGTCTAGCCATTCCTGCTCAAGTTCGGTTTCAATATGAACTCGCTCGCCCGTTCTTGGATGGTTAAAGCTGAGTTTTTTAGCAATGAGCCACAATCGATTCACTCCAAAGTGATCTCTAAAAAATTTATTCTGCTTACCATCACCATGCGTTGTATCCCCAAGTATAGGGTGGCGTAGATGTGCCATATGACGGCGCAATTGATGTTTACGTCCAGTGTGTGGAGAAAGATGGACCAGTGCGTATCGACTCGTTGCGTAACGACCTGAGGCAAAAGGGATCTCGCTATTGAGTATAGGGCGATATGAAGTCACCGCATTTTGCGCGGCTTTATTGGGGTCTACATCTTTATCACCTAACTCGTCCAACTCCACTTTTAGGGCATAGTCTAAGGTTGCAGCGTCATACATATTACCGCGAACAATGGCTAAATATTCTTTATCAATAGTGTGAGAGGCAAACTGTTCACACAATGCCTTAGCCATTTCACTGCTTTTAGCAAATAACAAGATACCCGATGTGGGCCTGTCTAAGCGATGCACAGGGAAAACATGACACCCCACTTTATCCCGCGTTAACTGCATAGCAAAAAACCGTTCTCGCCTCGCTAAATAACTGCGGTGAACCAATAAGGCAGCAGGCTTATGAATAGCGACAACATCATCATCTTCAAATAAGATCTCGATATAAGGAGCAGGCTCATCTTCTAGGCCTAACTCTTCAAGCTCAGTAAGCTCTTGCGCCTCATCTATCTCATCAGTTTGGGTTAATTCAGCTTTAGTTTGTTTCACTTAGTAGCTCATCTAATTCTGTAATGGTTTTAATTATGCGACAAAATTCAGGTTTGCCTGCCCATACATGTTCCGCCATGGGGGCAACCGCTATCGCTTTTGGTAGCGGCATCGCACTATCGAGTAGATAATGCATTTTAGGGATTAAAATAAATTGTAGCCACTGTTCAAATGCCATGGTATCACAGGCAAACGGCGCGCTACTTTGCATCGCACTTTCTGACGGTAGAGTAGCACTCCATAATGCAGCACTGACAAGCTCATCTTGCAATTTAATAAGCTGGTGTCGGGTCAAATGGGTTAACAAGGCTAACACTCCTGTTGCATGAATAGGTCTGCAAAATGACCGATATCATTTAGCTTTTTCATTTAGAACATTTTCTGCGGGTTAACTTAGGCTTATCATAAGTACAGATTCACTGGGGGAATTGAGAATAAATAGTGCTATGAGAAAGAGTATTTATTAGACCGTACTAGCGTAATCTCGTCTCTAGCACCTTCACTTCCAGTGCAATAAACTACCGCCAACTAGAATTTAAACGACTAAATGAAATTTAGCATCAGATCATACCATCTAGCCGCAGTTATCCCTATAATGTGGATTAATTAATACTGACTCGATAGCGATATGACTGAAATAACGACCCTTAGCCAATTTCTTAAAACGGCAAAAACCCAATTCCAAGTTTATGATATGGGCCGTAGAGTTCAACATATCGATATGGTGGCGTTTCAGCAAATTGAAGCGTTACTCACGCCTTATCCCTCTCCAATTCAGGGACATGCTCAGTTTGCGATTGTCTTTTGGGATGCAAGCCAACAACACTACATTTGGTTTATAAAATTAGCGCTCGATGAACGTGGCTTGCTTTCACCAGCGCCGCGAACTCAATTCATCAAGATGATAATTGAAGCCTTAGGCAGAGACCCCACCCAACCTTTAACCGACCACCAGCAAGAGCAACTCGCTAACCACCCTTTTAACTTTAAGCCTTCTCAAGAAAAGTTAGCCGTATTTAACGCGTTAGTGCGACAGCAACTCGGTGAAAAAGCCTCTAGCCAATATGAATTTGCCCATCAATATTTATCTGGACAACATCCAGCTGAAAACTGGCAAAGCATTGGAATGCAGGGCATTGCAGATGTTTGTGTTAGAGCGGCTGAACTTGATCATCAACAGCATATTAATGCCAGTTTCGATCGCGCAGCTGTAGAAGTACAAATTGCTATGTGCCAGTGCCTAGAGCACTTAACTATCGATGATGCACTCGCAACACAACTTTTCGAAAAGTTTGCTGCAGCTTCCACAGAAAGCCAAGCTTACCTTTTAAGGGCATTAGCATCTCACCCTGAGCAGAGCCAGCAGGCAATCGCGTATTTGGCCAGCTGCAATGGTTTATCTGCAGATATGTTGATTACCATTGCTGCTCGTAATTGGTCAGCGTTAAAAGATGAGCCAACTCTCAGTATCTACTTAGAAGCACTTGCCAAACAAGAACAACACTTCTTTAACCAGATTTTTGCTGATATTGTGGCTATTCCATTAATTCGCACACAACTGTTAACTCAATTGCGAAACCCTAACCGAAGTGCAGCACTTTCTGCAGCTATTGGCGGCTTATTTAAGGTAATTAAAGCATGATGACAGATTTCTTATTAATCGTAGCGGTAGTTGTTATCGCGGCCTTTTTTTGGCAGTTAAGGCAAATGGCAGAAATGAGCCGTACTTTTGCGACCAAAGAGTGCCAAAAACAAAAGGTACAACTGCTTGCCATCGCTCAGGAAACAGCAAAACCAAGCTTCGGGGGCAGTACTGGTTTCACTTGGAAAGTAAAATATCTATTTGAATTTAGTACCGATGGCATTAATCAATATAGCGGAAGCTTGTGGATGCACGGTAAAAAAATCCACAAAGTACAGTGGCCTATTTTTCCAGAACCTGAATGGCATGATGCACCAGAATCTCGTGGGTCTGTCGGCGGAAGCTGTGGTGGTGGTCGCTCTAAAAGCAATTGTAGTTCTGGTGGGTGTAAGTAACCAGACGGAGAGCATTCCCGGTCTAGGTTAAACAGTACCCATTGCCTTCATCTTTGCGCTAAAGCACAAATTGCGGACAAAGAAAAAGCGCGGCTCCATAGGAGACGCGCTTTCGCTATTTCTTTTGTAAGCTCATCCTGCTATTTTAATGCTCCTTGCACCATCCATGCGTAACTGTGCTCCCTGCGTCGTCCATGTGTCCTTTTCTTTCCTTGTATCTTTCGATACTCATCCCTGCTACTCAGTAATCCTTTTACTAAGCTTGCTCATCCTAAGCGTGTCCAATATCATCCTTGAGAATCCATTCATTCACTATCCGTAGCATCCTACCTTCCTAGGTAGTAAAACTTTCCATCCTGGAATGTTTAACCACTCCTTGGTCGCTCTGGCAATCATTCCTTGAAAGCCTCGTCCTTGATAGTTATCCATATTAAGTGCGGATCCTTCCGTCACTCTCAGATCATCCTAATCTGTAAATCCTTTCTGTCATGCTTCCTTGCACAATCAAATAATAAACTAAAACCCGATAAAAATTGGCTCAAGAAGCAACATTTAACATGCAGTCACATTTTAGTCATACAACAATAATTACGTAAACTGCTGTTTAAAAAGTGATTTAACTAAATACTCATTCGTTACCGGCAAGTAATCAGCCTTATTTCGCACGAAGCTGTAAGAGATCTCTCACATCAATCCGAGCAATTTATCAAAGATAAAAGAAAGGGCGTACCTTTCGGTACGCCCTGATCTAGCTTCTTTTTAGCTTTCCCGCTATATATGTGCTCCCTGCATCATCCTTGCTTAACGTGCATCCTGCATCTTCCTTGTAAGTCCTTTTATATCCTTGTACTCAACGTACTAAATCCATTTATTAGCTTATCCTAAGCCAAAATCCTCATCCTGAGGTTGTCCTAGTTGCATCCTGCAAATACCTAACTGTTTAATAAGGTTAGCCTTAACTATCAAGCATGATTTTAGATATGGCTAAAATATCTATATACAATCGCTGCTAACTTATCCTTAAACTAGCAGCTGGCCTATCCACTCACTAAATATTTAAACTTGAGAATCGAAACGGTAATGATGATGTATAGCGAAATCTATCACTCACAAGGCTTACCAATTGATTACTTGAATTAACTTTATACGCTTATCAGTCCAGTGCGACTGTCTTTTAGCAAACACCCAAGCTTGTAACATTTATGCAACTTAAGGGGTTTTTTATAACGTACTGATTATAATGAACTAAGACTGTCAATAGTGACTATATTAATAATATTGCCATTTGATGTCCCACATAAAAGTAAGAGATCTCTTACGCCAAGGACATCCGAATCCGATATTTTTATCTCTTCTTGCCTGAAAAGGCTTCAAATAACATCACCCAATCAGCCATTAAACTATAAATGGGATATTTAAATGTCGCCGGTTTGTTCTTTTCAAATACAAAGTGTCCAATCCAAGCAAAACTATAACCAATGACGGGTAACAAACATAACAGTAACCATTGCCCTGAATAGAGCGCGAAAATAGTCACTAAGATAACCAGAGAGCTACCGATATAGTGCAGCGCTCTGCACGTTATATTTTGATGTTGCGACAGGTAAAAGGGATAGAATTCAGCGAAATTACTAAAACGTTTAGTCATTCGTCTGGCCTCTATAAAACATCAATTCCCCCGTCACCTTGCCTATTTCTAGATCTTCTAATTTGTCGAAACCATGATTTGAAAATAATGCGATATGTGCTGGGTCGCTAACAAACACACCAACGCCATCAAGCTGCAACTGTTCATCACACCAACTCAATACAGTTTTAACTAATTGACTACCGTAACCTTTGCCTTGCTCATTTGTTGCTATAGCAATGAACTGTAAAATACCGCAACGACTATTGGGCAGGTTTTCAATTATTTGGTGTTCTTTTTTGATCCAAGCTTGGGTCGATTGCCAGCCTGCACTTATCAACATTTTCAAACGCCAATGCCAGTAACGGGCTTCACCAAGCGGGACTTGTTGAGTGGCAATGCAGGCAACCCCAATGAGTCGTTCTCCAGAAAACATGCCGATTAATCCTTGTTCCTGTTGCCACAACTCATTTAACTCTTCACGAATAGCGCCACGCAGTTTTTGCTCATATTGCACCTTGTCATCATGATAGAGTGCATCCATAAAAAATGGATCATCGTGATAAGCATTGTAAAGAATTGAGGCGGCAATACGTAAATCTTCAGCCGTTAGATAGACCGCTCGGCACTCTTCCATGATTTGATTTTCCATTGTTATTTTCCTTGACCTAGATCACATAAACACCAATGTAACAAGCCCGTAGAAAAGTGCAAATAATAATCAATATTCACTTTGCCAGAAATTTAATCTTGTTATAAGACGAGGGTCGGATGAGTCATTGGGTGTCGAAAAGTATCGATACTAAACTTGGAGGATTAAGTCGTTTTCTACCATACTGGAAGCAACACGATAGCAACGGAGCGTTAATCATGGACACCACCCCTCTAGATCTAGAACATCTATTTCAACAGCTCGGTTTACCAAGTGATGCTAAAGCAGTTGAACTGTTTATACGAAAACATACGATTACTGAAGGGCTGCTTATTCATCAAGCGGGATTTTGGACAATATCACAGCAACACTTTCTAGCAGAGGCATTAGCGGAAGATGCCCAATGGTCTGATTTAATTGACCATTTAGACACCCTGTTAAGAAAGTAACTTCACGATATTAAAGAAATATAGAGAGCTAATTATATTTTGGTGTAGGCCTTTTCGCCCCATCCAACAACGGCATTATTGCTAATAACCACGGGAGTACACTCATCTTTGGTTGTCTTGCCGTCCCCCTTAACGCGTTGTGTGCGATAAAACAGCACATGCACTTCTTTATCTTGTTGGATATAGGCTTCATTAAAATCAGCAGTCCCCATTAGCGTTGTCACCTGCTCTTTTGACATTCCCAGTGAGATCCTCGACAGGCCGTCACGGTTACTTTCTTGGATTTTCTCCCAAGCTCCATTGTTATCCCAATCAGATTCACCATCACCTACATTGATCACGCAACCAGTTAACCCTATGCTTGCTATCCCAAAAAACGCTAAACTTAGTATATTATTCTTCACATTAACTTCCTGTATTTATATTGATTTTATAAACATCATCAAAGCAAACTACATGCCATAATTTAATGCGTTGTTTTATAACGGTTTAATTGACGTTTATTACAGTCAATTAACTAAATATACTAATGAGTAAGGAATTTAACCAACGATGAGCCCTCTAGACCAAGTACTCTGCGCCGCAAAACAGCTCAGCGATGAAGGTAGAACTCCTACTCTTGCATTAATTAAAACCAAGTTAGCAGTCAGTGTTGCCATGTTGACTCTGATCCAAGGCTTACAACAGTACAAATCGATGAATGCGGCAGACAAAGCCGCAATCCCGACTAGAGCGCAGTTAACTGCATTAGCGCAAAAACCTCAGCAACTTCCAACCAACACTGAACAACAACAAAGAATTGCGCAACTTGAACAGGAACTGTTAACCCTTAAAACCAACTATCAAGCCGTGATCAACAGATTAACAGCGCTTGAGTCAGCATCGCTTAATGCCAGTGGAGCCGAGAAATAATGCATGTTATTGAATTAAGGTTTGAATGCTTCGATAACACGACTATCACTGCCGCCGAAAAAGCCATTAATGGCTTGTTAGAAGCTTATCGCGCCAATGGCCAAATACTCGGTCGAGAATTTGCGGTCGCTTTCAATGATGGTGAGTTTAGAGCTCGTTTGTTAATGCCTGAAAAAAGTAGCCTTGCCAAGCGATTCAATAGCCCTTGGGTCGAGAAAACCTTAATTGAGTTAACAGACGCTAAGCTACTTGCTCCCCGCGAGAAGTATATTGGCCAAGATATCAATTCAGAAGTGTCTAGCCAAGAGACACCAAGTTGGCAGCTGCTTTATACCAGTTATGTGCATATCTGCTCGCCACTAAGAAATGGTGATACGCTGCAGCCAATTCCACTTTACCAAGTACCAGCGACAGCCAATGGCGATCATAAACGGTTGATCCGCTGGCAAACCGAATGGCAAGCTTGTGATGAAATACAAATGGCCGCGGGGACTAAAGCCGAGTTTGCAGCACTTGAGCAGCTAACCAGCCACAAAAGTGACCTGTTTAGACGCGGCTGGGACTTGCGTGGCCGAGTTGAATTCCTGACAAAGATCCCAACCTATTACTATCTCTATCGCGTTGGCGGAGAAAGCCTAGCCAATGAGAAAAAACGTTGCTGTCCACAATGTGGTAGTGATAGTTGGCTACTAGATGAGCCGTTATTAGATATGTTTCATTTTCGCTGCAAACCTTGCCGTATCGTCTCTAATATCTCTTGGGATCATCTCTAACGTAACGAAACTAAAAAGGTCGAAGTAGCATGACTATTCCGACCTTTTTAACCAATTTGTTATATTTAAGCTCTTATATCCAAGCTTTAGCCGCTATTTCCCACGTAAGTTCTGCCACATTATTTTCATACGTTGCCAAATACCAGGGTGATCGAGTACTGGCATATCTTCTTCCACCAGCTTAACCGGTGGCGTCACTCGCGCCGTCAGCTCAGCGATAAAACCATTTAACGAATCTGCTAACTTTTCACTCTGATTTTCCCCAGGGATTTCAATCCAAACGCTGCCATCGGCATTGTTAATAGTGATCATTTTATCTTCATCATCAAACACACCAATAAACCAGGTAGGATCTTGTTTGAGCTTCTTTTTCATCATGAGATGACCAATAATATTTTGCTGCAGATACTCGAAATCAGTCTGACTCCACGCCTGCAATAACTCCCCCGTTCCCCAAGGTGAGTCAAACATCAATGGCGCTGCAAAATGTGCCCCATAAAATGCACTGAGATCGGCATGTAAAGATAGCTCTAGTGCATGTTCGACATTATCAAAAACACCAGGCACTTCACGCGAGACTGATTTCCATTGCAATGCTTCTTCAGAACCAACGTCAACATCGCCCAAAATACACTCTGATGCTTGTTGCTGCGCATAATATCGAGGGTACTCTCCCAACGCGTCTAAGTAGGCTTGTTGGTAGTCGTTAAAAAAAATATCCAGAGCAGGTAAAGAAGACACTTAAGCCGATCCCAAAATCAGTTATAATAAGAGTCTATTTTGCCATGGAAACCGTATTGATGACACAACATCATGATCCCTATAGTGACGCACCCGAACTTTCAGAGCTTACATTAGGAAAGTCCACAGGCTACCAAGAACATTATGATGCGTCTTTACTACAGGGCGTGCCACGCAAGTTGAACCGTGACGCTATCGGCCTGACTACCGAACTGCCGTTTCACGGCTGTGATATTTGGACCGGATATGAGCTTTCATGGCTAAATGCCAAAGGTAAGCCAATGGTCGCCATCGCGGAGTTTAGCCTAGATTTTCAAAGTACCAACCTAATTGAGTCTAAGTCGTTTAAGTTATATTTAAACAGCTTTAACCAAACTCAATTTGATGATGTACAAGCAGTACAATCTACCTTGACCAAAGATCTATGCCAATGCGCGCAAGGTGATGTGAGTGTAAAAGTGATTGAACCAAAAAACTTTAGCCATCAGCGTATTGTAGAGCTACCAGGCACCTGTATCGATGACTTGGATATTGAAGTCAATGACTATAGCTTTAACCCCGACTACCTTGTCGACAGTGTTGATGACAAAGCTATGGTTGCCGAGACCTTAACCTCTAATCTATTAAAATCAAACTGCTTAATTACCTCTCAACCTGATTGGGGTACGGTAATGGTTCGCTATCAAGGGCCCAAAATCGATCGTGAAAAGCTGCTTAGATACTTAATCTCATTTAGACAGCACAATGAGTTTCATGAGCAGTGTGTCGAACGTATCTTTGTTGATCTAAAGCGTTTTTGCCAATGTACTAAGTTAACGGTTTATGCGCGTTACACCCGACGTGGCGGATTAGATATCAACCCTTACCGTAGCGATTTTGAAAACCCAGCTGAGAACCAACGCTTAGCAAGACAATAAGAAATAACGAAACCGAGCCTTAGTGCTCGGTTTTATTTTTTAAGTCTCTAGCGCCCGCATTTGTAAAGCTATCATCTCTCTTAGCCAAGCATTGGCTCTATTGCTCTGCAACTTTTTACTCCAAATCATATGGTACTCAATTGGCCTTGTATCAAAAGGCAATGGGTATTGCGTCAGATTAAACAGCTCTGCATACTCTTTAAGATAATGAGTGGAAGCGATGGCAATAGCATCGCTTTTTGATGCTGTGGCTAACATGGTCAGTACCGACGATTGCTCACTATAGGTTTTACGTTGCGGCATGACGGCTTCGCTATAAAGCTCCGCGATTGCTAGATTTGAACGCCGCATTTTGAAGATGACATGCTTTTCAGCAAAATAGGCATTAATGTTAAGTGTATCTTGGATCCTTGGATGATCTTTTCTCGCCACACAGACCAACTTATCGCGCATCAACAGGACTGCATTTAACGCCACTGGAATTTGGCTCATTATGTCAACGGCCAGATCTATACGCTCAAACTGCAAGTCAGACTGTAACTGCTCTTCATTGGATGGCGGCTCCTTAAAGATAATATCAACCGCTAAGTCAGCAGTCAGCTTATCTATTGGCGCTTGTAATAGTTGCATTATCACTTCGTTGGCATACACGTAGAATTCACGCTGATGTATTTTAGGGTCAAACTTCTCCA
Source organism: Shewanella gelidimarina (assembly GCF_023283945.1). GTDB lineage: Bacteria > Pseudomonadota > Gammaproteobacteria > Enterobacterales > Shewanellaceae > Shewanella > Shewanella gelidimarina. The sequence continues at coordinate 123,744 of NZ_JAKIKW010000005.1, forward strand.
AACCCGCAACAACACCATCAATAGCATTGAAATGCTGATCCAGCTGTTGATATAAATCATGTCCGGCAGCTGTAGGTTCCACCCCTCGTCCAACACGATTAAACAACTCTTCATCAACCTGTTTTTTAAGACGGTTAATGGCATTACTCACCGAAGACTGGGTTAAATTTAGCTGTTCTGCGGCTCGGCTAAATGAGCGGCAACGATATACGGCAAGAAATACCGGAAATAGATTAAGGTCAAACTGTTTTGTTTGCGGCATATTTCTCAATACTATTTACAGTGTGAATATTAATTAGCAATCTAGCGATAATTACTAAATAACACAAGCACTCTACACTAGCCTCAATTCAATTTGTATTGACGAGGTTCTGGCCAAAATTGAGCGATGAACCAGCTACGAGTCACCTTTGAGGAATCACAATGAAAATATCTCCGCTTACAATCGCGATCATCAGCAGCGTAACACTGGGTCTGTCTTCAACTGCAAATGCTGCACAGCATGAACACGACCATATAACCGTGCATTATGAGGGCAAGGCCGCGACTGCAGATACGATTAAGCATAACCAAGCCGTTGCCCAGACGCTCAACTTCGCAGATACCACCGCATTTGAGCAATCATCTAAGAATCTCATCGCAAAATTTGATAAAGCGACTGCAGACATTCTGCGAGCTGAATTTGCTTTTATTGGTAAGCAAACACCCGATTCGGTCAACCCATCACTTTATCGTCAAGCTCAACTGAATATGGTGCCTAATGGTTTATATAAAGTGAGCGACGGGATCTATCAAGTACGCGGGACAGACTTATCAAACCTAACTCTCATTAAGGGCGATTCTGGTTGGATTGCTTACGATGTATTACTGACTAAAGAAGCGGCTAAAGCATCACTGACCTTCGCACTAAAACATTTGCCAGAAGGCAGTGATCTTCCTGTGGTAGCCATGATCTATTCTCATAGTCATGCTGACCACTTTGGTGGCGCTCGCGGCGTTCAAGAGATGTTTCCTGACGTAAAAGTCTATGGGTCACACAACATCACCAAAGAGATTGTTGATGAAAACGTACTGGCTGGAAACGCGATGAGTCGCCGCGCTGCTTATCAATATGGGGCCACTTTAGGTAAGCATAACCACGGTATTGTCGATGCCGCGTTGGGCAAAGGTTTATCAAAAGGTGAAATCACCTATGTCGCACCAGACTACACCTTAAATGGTAAAGGCAAATGGGAAACGCTTAAGATAGATGGACTTGAAATGGTGTTTATGGATGCATCAGGTACTGAAGCAGAATCTGAGATGATAACTTTTATTCCCTCAAAGAATGCACTTTGGAGCGGCGAACTGACCTACCAAGGTATGCATAACATCTACACCTTACGCGGGGCAAAAGTGCGGGACGCACTAAAATGGTCAAAAGATATCAACGAAATGATCACTGCCTTTGGTAGCAAAGTTGAGGTGCTATTTTCTGCACATTCGGCGCCAGTTTGGGGCAATGAAGAGGTCAATCAATTCTTGCGCCTACAACGTGATAATTATGGTCTGGTACATAACCAAACTTTAAGGCTAGCCAATAATGGCGTAGGCATTCAAGATATTGGCGATGCAATACAAGCAACTATTCCTGAGACTGTCTATAAAACCTGGCACACCAACGGTTATCACGGCACCTATAGCCATAATGCCAAAGCGGTTTACAATAAGTACTTAGGTTACTTTGATATGAACCCTGCCAACTTAAATCCATTAACAACAAAGTTAGAATCTGCCAAGTTTGTTGAGTACATGGGGGGCGCAGAAGCAACGGTTAAACGAGCCCAAAGTGACTACATCCAAGGGGAGTATCGCTTTGTTGCTACAGCATTAAACAAAGTCATTATGGCCGATCCTAGTAATGATACCGCAAGACAACTTTTAGCCGATACCTATGAGCAATTGGGTTATCAATCAGAAGGTGCAGGCTGGAGAAACATCTACTTAACCGGCGCCCAAGAGCTGCGGGTAGGCATTCAAAAAGGGGCTCCTAAAACAGCATCAGCAGATGTGATTAGTGAGATGGATATGCCAACCTTATTCGATTTTTTAGCCGTGAAAATCGATAGCCAAAAAGCAGCGAAACACGGTCTAGTGAAGATGAACATCATCACGCCAGATACCAAGAATATTCTCTACATTGAGCTTAGCAACGGTAACTTGAGTAACAATGTGGTGGATGATGAACAAACAGCAGATGCTAACTTAATCGTCAATAAATCAGACGTGACCCAAATCCTACTTGGCAAGACAACCCTCAAAGCACTACTTGCATCGGGTGATGCCAAAATTACAGGCGACAAAACAGCCTTTAGTAAAATAGCTGGCAGCCTAGTCGAATTCAATCCAGAATTTGAAATTGTGCCAACACCTAAGAAATAACGAGCCAAGAAAGCTAAAACATCACAAGGGACGCATATCGCGTCCCTTCTCTATCAGCCATATTGACACCGCTTCCCAGCGCTAAGCCATCGCTTTAACAACATCATTAATCGTGGCCACTTCGGCGTCATACTCGATGGGTTCGTGTTGGCAACTTCGCCCTTTAACACTGATAGCAAAGCGATAATCGTCATCCAAATGTCCCAAAGCACAATGCCAATTGGCCGCTTCCTCCACCAGCGCGTCATTTGTAGCAGTCATAGCCTCTGTTTTGTTGCTAAAGAGCTGTAAAGCAACCCTTTGCTTGAACACCATCTGCTGATTAGATTCCGAATTTAGCCGTCCAAATTTAGTGTGTTCGCTCGATTTAAGGGTCAATACACCCTGCTGCATTGTGCTTAAGTCAAAACCGAATGATTTAAGCGACAGCGCCAACCCCAGCCCTTTGGCCTTAATATAAGACTCTTTCAATGCCCATAAATCAAAGAAGCGATCACGCTGTAACTCATTGGGTAAAGCAAGTAACGCGGCGGTTTCTGGCTCAGAGAAGTAGTGATTTAATATTGAATGGATATTGGTACTGCTGCGACAGCGCTCAATATCGACTCCCAGCTCCAGTGTCAATGGAACCTTGTCCTCTACAGGCTGTTGATGGATAGCTAACAGCAACCAATCGCCACTATGGCTAAGATTAAAATCTATTCCTGTTCGCTCAAACTGAGCTTGCGTTAAACGCGGTTTACCTTTTTCACCATATTCAAACTGCCAATCAGCTGGGTTTAATTTTCCGTGGCACGACAACAATGCCCGCAGATATCCGCGAACCATCAAACCTTGTACTTTAGCCGTTTGCTGAATATAACGATCGACCTTGTCTATTTCATCTTGTGGTAACCATGAGCGAATTGTCGTCGCGATTTCATTCTCTATCAATGAAGATGATAACGGGCAGAAATACAAGTTTACGCAGGAAGGATTAGAGATATAAAACGACAATGGGAGCTCAAAACAGTAAGTTATTGGGTTAGTGTGGCCTCTTTTACCGTAAAACAACAGAGGGGCATACCACAAAATAGCTGGCAGCCCCGTAACATGTTACATAACGTGTTGATTATTTACTTAACGCCAAAGCCTTAAATGCTTTATCAGGAATAATGCCATAGCGACTAAAACTCATCGAAAAAACGCCATCCCCCCCCGTCATCGATTTAAGCCGTGTGGAGTAATCACCAACATTGGCCAATGGCGCTTCTACACTAACTTCAACCGTGCCGCCAGCCTTAGCTTGAGTACCACAAATAATGCCTCTAGAAGCACTCATATCACCAGTAATGTCCCCTACCTGGCTTTGATCTACCAAGATCTGCATATCGACAATAGGCTCCAAAATTACTGGTTGTGCTAATGCGACTGCATCAATAAAAGCTTTTTTACCCGCCATCACAAATGCTATCTCTTTGGAATCGACACTGTGATGCTTACCATCGAGTATTGTCACTTTTATATCTTGCAACGGGAACCCGCCAAGCGCGCCAGTAAACATGGCTTCGCGAACTCCCTTTTCAACTGCGGGTATATATTGACTCGGTATAGTCCCCCCTACCACTTTGCTGATAAATTCAAATCCCTCTCCGCGCCGCAGTGGTTCAACTTTAAGTTCGACTTCAGCAAACTGGCCTGAACCACCAGATTGCTTTTTATGGCGAAAACGGGCTGTAGCCTCTGCTAATATCGTTTCTCGATAAGCAACGGCTGGCATATCAGTTTCCATATCAACATTAAACAAGGTTTGCGCTTTTTCCAATGCAATTTTCAGGTGGAGTTCGCCCAGCCCTTGTAAAACGGTTTGCCCCTGCGCCTCACTTCGGTTTATCTGTAAACTCGGATCTTCAGCCACTAACTTGTGCAGTACTTCGGAGATCTTCTGCTCATCCCCGCGCCGCCTTGGCGACACAGCTAAGCCAAAAATGGGTTGAGGCAAGTTGATTTCTGGTAGATGAAACTCATCTTCATCGTGGCTATCATGTAACACTGCGCCCACTTCGAGTTGATCAATCTTGGCTATCACGCAGATATCACCCGGAATAGCCTGGCTAATATCGACCAGTTCATTCCCTTGTAATTTAGCTAGATGACTCACTTTAAAGGGCTTACGCCCGCGACCAATAAACAATTTCATTCCAAGATTGATCGTGCCTTGGTAAAGCCTAAATACGCCCATTCGGCCGAAGAATGGATCAATTGATACCCTAAAAACATGTGCCAATACGTGATCATTTTTACTTTGACTCACATCAATCGGTACAGCTTCTTTGCCCAAGCCTTTAACAAATTGTGGTGGATTGGCTTCAAGTGGATTAGGCATCAATTTGACTAACAGCTCTAACAACGAGCCGATACCGATATCGAGTTCTGCACTGGTAAAACAAACAGGCACTAGATGTCCCATACGCAATGCAGTCTCAAGCGGAGCATGCAACTGCTCCGGCGTTAACGACTCACCTTGCTCCAAGTACAACTCCATAAGTTGCTCATCTTCTTCAAGCACTGTATCGACTAATTCATCCCGTGCGGCCTGCGCTCCGATAAAGGCAGTTTCAGCTTGAGTTTCACAATGGAGATAACAGTCAACGACTTGGTCAACTGCGACATTGGGTAAGTTAACCGGCAGACAACGATGGCCAAATTGCTGTTGAATACAGCCCAGTAATTCAGCCAATCCAGCTTCATGTCCATCAATATGGTTAATCGCAATCAACACTACCTTGCCTTGACTACGCGCTGCTTCAAATGCGCGTTTGGTAACAGTCTCAATACCAACACCCGCATGGATCACCAATAGCACCGACTCAACACCTGGCAGAGGCAACAGTGCACGGCCAAAGAAGTCGGGCAGGCCTGGAGTATCGACGAGATTGATGTGGTGGTTGGCATAATCAAGGTTTAGACATGAGGGTTCTAGGCTGTGGTGGTGAGATTTTTCTTGGGCAGTGAAATCAGCATGATTTGTGCCCTTATCCACCCTGCCTTTTAAGGTTATCGCATTAGCACGAAACAGCAATGCTTCTAATAACGAGGACTTTCCTGATCCTGTGTGTCCGAGCACAGCCAAATTGCGGATCTGCTCAGTGTTGAACTCAGCCATAACGGCCTCCTTTATCACATTATTAAACTTAGGTGTTTTCAATAAGACAATATTCCGGAGTTGTTAACACCAAGTATAAACTTGTAATAAAGTGCAATATTTGACCTAGGTCACTCTTTAACCTATCTATGCTACTTGGCACACAAAACAACACTTTAACTTACAAGTGTTCGCTGAATCTGGTCGTATCTGTAATTATTAAGTCCCAGGTGATTGTATTGCCCTGAAACCTGATGTAGTCTGCTCATCCAGTAGTCAAATTATACCGATTAAATTACGATGTACGGTGAATTCCCGCGAAGTTCATTCGTCACAAAAACGTAATCAAGTCCCAGTAGATTATTAACGGATACCGCTAAATTGATGGCTGAGCAAGTTAATGAAAGTGTAAGTTCGGAAAGCACCAATTCGAATAAGCGTACGCAAAGTACCACTGAAACTCGGCACAGCAATGCCACCACGACACCAGAGATGCGTCGATTCATCCAAGAGTCAGACTTCAGTGTCAGCCAACTTTCAAAAGTGCTGAATATCAGTGAAGCTACAGTGCGTAAGTGGCGTAAGCGTGATTCGATAGAAAATACCCCCAATACGCCGCACCATCTCAACACGACACTAACACCGCTACAGGAATATGTTGTTGTTGGATTGAGATATCAGCTAAAAATGCCACTCGATAGATTACTGACAGCCACGCAGAAATTTATTAACCCTAATGTTTCTCGTTCGGGCTTAGCGCGCTGCTTAAAGCGCTACGGGGTCTCCCGTGTTGGCGATATAAAAAGCCCGCATGTACCGATGCGCTATTTTAATCAGCTGCCAATTACACAAGGCAGTGATGTAAAAACCTATACCTTGCATTATGAAACGCTAGCGCAGACTTTAGCGCTGCCAAGCCCAGATGCAGATAATGTGGTGCAAGTCGTCTCCTTGACTATCCCACCACAATTAACCGAACAACAACCCAGCTCAATCTTGCTTGGCGTCGATGCTCATAGTGACTGGATCTACCTCGACATCTACCAGGATGGTAATACCCAAGCAACCAACAGATACATGGCCTATGTGCTTAAACATGGGCCGTTCCATTTACGAAAGTTACTTGTCAGTAACTATCAAAGTTTTATACAGCGCTTTCCTGGTGCGACGCCAAACCGCCGCACCTCCAAAGATAAGCCCAAAACAAACAATAAGATGCCTGAAAAACAAGCATCCACTGGAGACTCATAATGAGCCAGACCTCTAAACCTGAACAATCATCAGCTACACCAGAGCAAGCACAAGACTCGCAAGCTGATATTCGCTTAAATAAACGTTTAAAAGATATGCCTGTCGCTATTGTGGGCATGGCGAGCATTTTTGCCAACTCGCGTTACCTAAACAAGTTTTGGGATCTCATCAGCGAAAAAATTGATGCTATCACTGAGTTGCCAGACACGCATTGGAAGAAAGAAGATTACTTTGATAGTAACAAAAGCACGCCAGATAAAAGCTACTGTAAGCGCGGCGGCTTTTTACCGGATGTAGATTTCAACCCAATGGAGTTTGGCCTGCCGCCAAATATCCTAGAACTGACTGACTCATCACAGCTACTGTCTTTGATTGTCGCAAAAGAGGTCCTTGCCGATGCTAACCTGCCTGAAGGTTACGACAGAGACAAAATCGGTATTACGCTAGGCGTGGGTGGCGGACAAAAAATCAGCCACAGCTTAACAGCGCGTCTGCAATATCCTGTGCTTAAGAAAGTATTTGCCAACAGTGGCATTAGCGACGAAGACAGCGAAATGCTGATCAAAAAGTTCCAAGACCAATATGTACATTGGGAAGAGAACTCGTTCCCAGGTTCACTCGGTAACGTGATTGCCGGCCGAATTGCTAACCGTTTCGATTTCGGTGGTATGAACTGCGTGGTTGACGCTGCATGTGCAGGCTCTTTAGCCGCTATGCGTATGGCGCTTAGTGAACTTGTTGAAGGTCGCTCAGAGATGATGATCACTGGCGGCGTCTGTACCGACAACTCGCCTTCTATGTACATGAGTTTTTCAAAGACACCCGCATTCACCACTAACGAGACGATTCAGCCATTTGATATCGATTCAAAAGGGATGATGATTGGTGAAGGTATCGGCATGATCGCATTGAAGCGTCTTGAAGATGCTGAACGCGATGGCGACAGAATTTACTCGGTCATTAAAGGCATGGGGTCTTCATCAGATGGTAAGTTTAAATCTATCTATGCACCACGCCCTGAAGGTCAAGCAAAAGCGCTTAACCGCGCCTATGACGACGCTGGTTTTGCGCCGCATACCTTAGGCCTTATCGAAGCGCACGGAACAGGTACTGCCGCAGGTGACGCCGCAGAATTTGCCGGTCTGTGTTCAGTTTTCAGTGAAGGCGATGACACCAAGCAGCACATTGCTCTTGGCTCAGTGAAATCGCAGATTGGCCACACTAAATCAACCGCGGGTACTGCCGGACTGATTAAAGCGGCTTTAGCACTACACCATAAAGTATTGCCAGCGACGATTAACGTTAGCCAGCCGAGTCCAAAGCTTGATATCGAAAACTCGCCTTTCTATCTCAATACTGAAACACGCCCTTGGTTACCACGTGTCGATGGTACGCCGCGCCGTGCGGGTATTAGCTCATTTGGTTTTGGTGGTACTAACTTCCACTTTGTATTAGAAGAGTACAAACCAGAACATAGCCGTATCGACAGCGAAAAAGCAAAATATCGCCAACGCCAAGTGGCGCAAAGCTTCCTAGTCAGTGCTCAAAGCAAAGATGCACTCATCAAAGAACTGAATGCATTAGCAGCCTCAAGCGCTGAATCTGCCTTTAACCTTAAAGATGCTGCTGAAAACTTCGCAGTACGTGAGCTCGCCGCCAACGCACCGCGTATCGGCCTTGTCGCCAATAACGCTGCAGAATTAACCACCTTTATTAAGCAAACCGTCGCTAAGCTATCAAATAGTGATGACACTCAATGGCAACTACCGGGTGGCATCAGCTACCGTGCTAGCGCCATTGTCGATGCTGCAAACAAAGCCTCAGGCAAAGTCGCGGCATTGTTCGCTGGTCAAGGTTCGCAGTACCTCAACATGGGACGCGATCTCGCTTGCTACTACCCAGAGATGCGTCAGCAATTAGTCACTGCAGATAAAGTGTTTGCCGCCAACGACAAAACACCTCTATCGCAAATATTGTATCCAAAACCTGTCTTTAATAAAGATGATGTGAAGACACAAGAAGCCGTATTGACTAATACCGCTAATGCGCAAAGCGCTATCGGCGCTGTTTCAATGGGTCAATACGCACTATTTACTGCAGCTGGTTTTAATGCCGATATGGTTGCGGGTCACAGCTTTGGTGAGCTAAGCGCATTATGTGCTGCTGGCGTTATTTCAGCTGACGACTACTACAAACTGGCCTTTGCCCGTGGTGATGCCATGGCAACTAAAGCCGCGGCTAAAGACGGTGTTGAAGCTGACACTGGCGCCATGTTTGCCATCATCCATAAAGCGGATGATTTAGCCACGCTTGAAAGTACTATCGCTAAGTTCGATGGTGTTAAAGTGGCTAACTATAACGCGCCGACACAATCAGTCATTGCCGGCCCAACAGCCGCAACGGGCGACGCGGCAAAAGCACTCAGTGAATTAGGTTATAAAGCAATTAACTTGCCTGTGTCAGGTGCTTTCCACACCGAACTTGTCGGTCACGCTCAAGCGCCTTTCGCTAAAGCAATTGATGGCGCCAAGTTTACCAAGCCAAGCCGCGCGTTATATTCAAACGCAACGGGCGCACTCTACGACAATACTGCTGCCAAGGTTAAGGCGTCGTTCAAGAAACATATGCTTCAATCAGTGCGTTTCACTGCGCAACTAGAAGCTATGTATGATGCTGGCGCGCGAGTATTTGTTGAGTTTGGTCCGAAGAACATTTTGCAAAAGCTAGTACAGGGTACGTTGAGCGACAAGTTAAACGAACTTTGCATCATCTCGGTCAACCCTAGCCCTAAGGGCGACAGTGACTTACAGCTTAAACAAGCTGCAGTGCAACTTGCCGTTGCGGGTGTGCAACTTGATAATATCGATCCATACCAAGCTGATATTGCCGCGCCAGCTAAACGCTCACCGATGAATATCTCGCTCAATGCCGCTAACCATATTAGCCCAGCGACTCGCGCTAAAATGGCTAAGTCGCTTGAGACTGGAACAGTTACAAGCACAACCATCATCGAAGAGAAAATCGTCGAAAAGATTGTTGAAGTTGAAAAAATCGTCGAAGTGCAAACTGTTATTGAAAAAGAAGTAGAGAAGATCGTGGAGATTGCAGTACCAATGTCTAATGAGCATGTAGCGCCTAATGGCCAAATCGTTCCAAGTGCAGCCGCACAACCTGCCATAGTTCAGGCAGCAAGAGTTCAGCCAGCAACCGTCAGTGTTAGCACTGATGCATTGTCGCTGTTCTTTGCCGCGCAGCAACAAGCTGCGGAGCTGCATCAGCAATTCCTTAGTATTCCACAGCAATATGGTGAGACGTTTACCACCTTAATGACTGAGCAAACTAAACTGGCTGGCGCAGGTGTTGCTTTACCTGAAAGCTTGCAACGTTCGATGGAGCAGTTCCATCAGCTACAAGCACAAACAGTACAAAGCCATACTCAATTCTTAGAGATGCAAGCAGGCAACAATAATGCCGCGCTTAACATGCTTAACGGCACTGCGATTGTCAGCCCAGTTTATGCGCCTGTTACTCAAAATCTTGCACCTGCTCTAGCAGCACCTGTTGTTGCAACAATCGTTGCGCCAAGAGTAGCGGCTCCTGTAGTTGCTCCAGTAGTGAATGCGCCACACGTTACAGCGACGCCAGTTCAGCGCCAAGCTGCACCCGCAGCGCGTATCGAACCTGTTGCCGCGCCAGTTGTCGCTGCACCAGTATCTCCTACAGTCAGCGCGACTCTGTCTGCAGAGAAGGTACAAGCGACCATGCTTGAAGTTGTGGCAGAAAAGACTGGTTACCCAACCGAGATGCTTGAACTTGAAATGGATATGGAAGCCGATTTAGGTATCGACTCTATCAAACGTGTTGAGATTTTAGGTACTGTGCAGGATAAGCTACCAGGCTTACCAGAGCTAAGCCCAGAAGATTTAGCCGAGTGTCGTACACTGGGTGAAATCGTTAGCTACATGAACAGTAAACTCTCAACAAGTGCCGCTGAAGGCTCTCAACTTTCTTCAAGTGTTGCTCCTCAAGTGAACGTAGCTCCAGTAACTAATGGCCTCTCAGCAGAAAAAGTACAGGCGACCATGATGTCTGTTGTGGCTGAAAAGACCGGTTACCCTACCGAGATGCTCGAGCTTGAAATGGATATGGAAGCCGATTTAGGTATCGATTCTATCAAGCGCGTAGAGATCTTGGGTACTGTGCAAGATGAGCTACCAGGTTTACCTGAGCTAAGCCCAGAAGATTTAGCTGAGTGTCGTACACTAGGCGAAATCGTTAGCTACATGAACTCTAAACTGGCTGATGGCTCTAAGCTTTCTGGTACTTCTCAAGTCGCAGTAACAGCAACAATAGCCACAGACTCTTTACCTTTACAAACCGCTGAAGGCTCACTCTCTGCTGAGAAAGTACAAGCGACTATGATGTCTGTTGTCGCTGAAAAGACCGGTTACCCTACCGAGATGCTCGAGCTTGAAATGGATATGGAAGCCGATTTAGGTATCGACTCTATCAAGCGCGTTGAGATCTTGGGTACAGTGCAAGATGAGCTACCAAGTCTGCCTGAGCTTAACCCTGAAGATTTAGCAGAGTGTCGTACACTTGGCGAAATCGTTAGCTATATGAACTCTAAGCTGGCTGATGGCTCTAAGCTTTCTACCTCAGCTGCACCAGTTGTGAATACAGCACCTGCAGCTTCTACAGTATCTGACGGTTTGAGTGCTGAAAAAGTCCAAGCCACCATGATGTCTGTCGTTGCTGACAAGACTGGTTACCCAACTGAAATGCTTGAACTGAGCATGGATATGGAAGCTGACCTTGGTATCGACTCTATCAAACGCGTTGAAATTCTCGGAACTGTTCAAGATGAGCTACCTAGCTTGCCTGAGCTTAACCCAGAAGATCTAGCTGAGTGTCGTACTCTTGGCGAAATCGTTAGCTACATGAACAGCAAGTTAACAAGTGCCGCTGAAGGCTCTACTGTTACTGGGGCTGTGGCGACTCTTCATACTAATGCTGAGACAGCCTTGAGCGCGCAAGAAGTGCAAGCCACCATGATGTCTGTGGTTGCTGACAAGACTGGCTACCCAACCGAAATGCTTGAGCTAAGCATGGATATGGAAGCTGACCTTGGTATCGACTCTATCAAACGTGTTGAAATTCTCGGAACGGTACAAGATGAGCTTCCGGGCTTGCCTGAACTCAACCCTGAAGATCTAGCTGAGTGTCGTACTCTTGGCGAAATCGTTAGCTACATGAACAGCAAGCTATCTACAAGTGCCGCTGAAGGCTCGACTAATACAAGTTCAGCTGAAGGCTCACTTTCTGTCGGTCTTAGTGCAGAGAAAGTACAAGCCACCATGATGTCAGTGGTTGCCGACAAGACTGGCTACCCAACTGAAATGCTTGAATTGAGCATGGATATGGAAGCTGACCTTGGTATCGACTCTATCAAGCGCGTTGAGATTTTAGGGACTGTACAAGATGAGCTTCCGGGCTTGCCTGAACTCAATCCTGAAGATCTAGCCGAGTGTCGCACCTTAGGCGAAATCGTTAGCTATATGAACTCTAAGCTGGCTGATGGTTCTAAACTCTCTACAAGTGCCGCTGAAGGCTCTGCACTTTCTAGAAGTGCTGCTGCAACTCAAACAACTGCAGTCTCTGCTGAACCAAGTGTTGAACTTCCACCCCATAGCGAGGTGGCGCTAAAAAAGCTTAGCGCGGCGGACAAGATTGAAAACTGTTTCGCCGCAGACACAAACGTTGTGATCACAGATGATGGCCACAACGCAGGTGTACTAGCAGAGAAACTGGTTAAACAAGGGCTAAAAGTCGCTGTTGTTCGACTACCTGAAGGCAATGCTCATTCACCGCTTTCAAGCGATGTAGCAAGCTTTCAAGCAACATCAGCAGACGAAGTCGGTATTAACGCTGTCATTGCACAAATCGAGCAACAACTCGGTGCAATCGGTGGATTCATTCACCTGCAGCCAGAAGCCAGTGATAGTAATCAAGGCGATGCTGTTAACCTTAATGAGCAAAGCTTTAACCACCTGAGCCAAGCGTTCTTATGGGCAAAACTGCTACAGCCAAAGCTGACTGTCGGTAACAATGCCCGTCGTTGTTTCGTGACAGTCAGTCGTATTGATGGCGGCTTTGGCTACCTCAATACTCAAGCATTACAAGCTGCAGAGCTTAACCAAGCCGCGTTAGCAGGGTTAACTAAAACACTTGGTCACGAATGGCCAACTGTTTTTTGCCGCGCATTAGATATCGCCACCGATGTTGATGCAACGCACTTCGCAGATGCTATTACCAACGAGCTTTTTGATGCCAATACCCAGTTACCTGAGGTTGGTATTGCAACAGACAAGCACGGCGATATTAGCCGCGTAACCCTAGTTGCAGGCGAAGCGAGCAATAAATCAGCGAAAGCAGAACTAAACAGTTCAGATAAAATACTGGTGACCGGGGGAGCTAAAGGCGTCACGTTCGAATGTGCACTTGCCCTAGCCCGTCGCACTCAGTCTCACTTTATCTTAGCGGGTCGTAGCGAATTACAAGCATTGCCAAGTTGGGCTGCGGGTAAGCAAACCAGCGAGCTTAAATCTGCCGCTATTGCGCATATTATCGCAACGGGTCAAAAGCCAACGCCAAAGCAAGTCGATGCCCTAGTGTGGCCAGTGCAGAGCAGCATTGAAATCAACACTGCATTAAACGCTTTTGCTAGCGTCGGCGCATCAGCTGAATACGTCAGCATGGATGTCACCGACACCAGCGCTATTAGCGCCGCACTACAAGGCCGTTCAAGCGAAATAACCGGTCTAATACATGGTGCTGGCGTACTTGCTGATAAGCATATTCAAGACAAAACACTGGCAGAGCTAGCGCGAGTTTATGGCACTAAAGTGAATGGCCTTAAAGCACTGCTTGCTGCACTTGAGCCAAGTAACATCAAACTGCTAGCGATGTTCTCATCGGCTGCAGGTTTTTACGGTAACACTGGCCAAAGTGATTACGCCATGTCTAACGACATCCTTAACAAGGCAGCACTGCAGTTCACTGCACGCAACCCACAAGCTAAAGTCATGAGCTTTAACTGGGGCCCTTGGGATGGCGGCATGGTTACCGCGGCATTGAAGAAGATGTTTACCGACCGCGGTGTATATGTCATTCCTTTGCAAGCCGGCGCTGAACTATTTGCGACTCAGCTACTCAGTGAGACGGGGGCACAGTTGTTAGTTGGTACCTCTATGCAAGGCGCTGACGCTTCGACTGGAGCTGCATCTGTAAAAAAGCTTAATGCGGGTGAGGTGCAAACTGCATCGCGCTCGCAGCATGATGCAAAAAAGTTCGGCCACGGTCAGCTAACCGCAGTCACACTCACTCGTCGCCTTAACCCCAATGCATTGGTCTTTATCCAAGACCACCGCATTGGCGGTAACCCTGTGCTACCCACAGTGTGTGCTATCCAATGGATGCGCGAAGCGGCAAGTGAAATGTTAGGTACTTGCGTAAAAGTAGTTGATTACAAATTACTGAAAGGCATTGTATTTGACGACTTAGCGCCGCAAGAGATGACGCTAGCGTTAACGCCAACTGATGATGGCAAGACGTTTAGCGCCCTCATTAGCTGCCAAGGTCGCCCGCAATATAAAGCGACACTCATCGCCAGCAGTGACAGCGACCTTGACGATGCATCGGTCCGCGCAGAGCCGCTAACACCAGCTATGTATGCGTTAGATGCAAGCCAAGCGGTAACAACTGCGGCAACCCTGTATGCCAACGGTACCTTGTTCCATGGACCGCGTTTGCAGGGCATTGACACAGTGACGCAATTTGATGACAACAGTTTAATCACCACAGTGAAACTCGCTGAGGTTGATGCTAATGACTGTGGTCAGTTTGTTGCACAATCACATATCGGTGGCTGCCAGCCCTTTGCTGAAGACTTGTTACTGCAAGCGATGTTAGTGTGGGCCAGACTTAAACATGGCGCGGCTAGCCTGCCCTCATCAATTGGTGAGTTTGTGGTCAACAGTCCAATGGCATTTGGTGAGCGCGGCTTTATTAAGTTAGACGTGGTTAAAACTAGCGCTCGTTCGCTAGCGGCTAACGTGGCTCTGTACCATGAAAATGGTGAACTCAGTGCCAAGATGACGAGTGCTAAAGTGACCATTAGCAAAAGTTTGAATGATGCATTTGTTGCCCACTCGACTCACACGGGTGACAGCAATCTTAATGCCTCGGCCTTACTTGCTAATACAAACAGCAGCAGTGCACTAGGCGAGGCGAAATAGTGACCCATCAACCACTAAACGCTGCCGTTGAACAAGCCATCGACAAAAGTGCCATGCCGCTGCGCATCGCACTTTTGGTGTTGCCGTCAATTGAGTTAAGCACCGCCGAACTGGCCACTCTGCTGCCAGAACTGGTCCCTTCAGCGCAGCCATCGTTACTCGACAGTATTGTCAAAATAACCGTCGACGATTTTGCAAACGCCAGCTTTGAAAAGCAGTTAGACCGCACCATTAGCGCTATTAATGACGGTAAGCTGGTTCAGCTCACTACTGCTGAGCATGCTTTATTGATGATGCCCGCGTTAAAAGCGGCGCAACTTAGAATACATCCCCATGCACAGCTGACGGCAATGCAGCGCTGCAATGATAAATCGGATTGCAGTATCACTCGTGCGTTAACGCAAGCAAAACGCGAAACCGCCCATTTAAGTCAGCATGAGCAACATGATGAGCTTGATAGCAAAGCACAATTCGCTGCGGTGCATCAGCTTATTAGCCAGTTAGCAAGCCGCACTCACTATCGTAATAAGCTTAATAACGGTGTTGCGTTAACGCCTAAGCAAGCCAACAGTCACTATTGGTTTACCGAGTACCATCAAGCGCGCGTTGCAGCGATTAGCTTTAACAATGGCCCGCAATCGGTGAGCTTTGTGATTGCTCAAGGCACTGGTTTTATCGCCGCTAAGTCTTTGCTTAATTATCAGCGTCTACAATTTATTGTTTTCGGTGACAATCAAGCTGAACTGAGCAAGGCGATTACGGTACTCAGTGCAAATCTTGAATCACTGCGCATCGATAAGCATGCCGATATCAACGTACTCAAAGCGATGGTGAACAATTTAAGCCTACATGCGCAAACCGGCAGCAAAGCTCAGTTTTGTGCGGTGCTAAATGCAAACTCTGTTGAGGCCATGCAGCTTGAACTGAATGCATTAAAGGCTGCGTTAGCTAACACCATTGCAGCGCAAACACAGTATAAAACCCCAAGCGGCAGTTACTTCACCGCGCATGCGTTGGGTAACCAGACTGAATCAGGGCTCGCTTTTGTGTACCCGGGCGTTGGGACTGTTTATGCCGATATGTTGAGTGAACTGCATGAGTATTTCCCCGCGCTATACGCCAAACTTGAGCGTGAAGGCGATCTAAAATCGATGCTGCAAGCAGAGCATATTTACCATGTTGATCCTAAACATGCCGCCGCGATGGATTTAGGCGATTTGGCCATTGCAGGGGTGGGCAGCAGTTATATTCTCACGCAACTATTAACCGATGAATTTAAGGTTAGTCCAGACTTTGCACTGGGCTACTCTATGGGTGAAGCGTCGATGTGGGCCAGTCTTGGTGTGTGGAAGAACCCGCATGACTTGATAAGTAAAACCCAAACGGACCCGTTATTCACCTCTGCTATTTCAGGTAAATTGACCGCCGTGAGACAAGCATGGCAACTAAGCGTTGATGAGCCAGACATTGTCTGGAACAGTTTTGTTGTCCGCAGCCCTGCAGCCCCCATCCAAGCCTTGCTAGCCTTTCACCCTCGCGCTTATATCGCCATCATTCAAGGTGACACTTGCGTGATTGCAGGTTGCGAAAGTCAATGCAAAGCGCTACTGGCACAACTTGGAAAACGGGGTATTGCCGCCAATCGTGTTACCGCAATGCATACGCCTCCGGCAATGGAAGAGCATAGCAATGTGGTTAACTTTTACCAGCAACCCCTTAGGGACGAGCTACCAGATGATATCAAGTTTATCAGTGCTGCTAGCCTCGCCGGAATGGCGCCACGCCATCAAGCCGTAAAGCCGCTTGATAGCCAAGTCGTTGCTCAATCAATTGCCGATACCTTCTGCCATACCTTAGACTTTACCGCGCTGATCCATAGCGCCCAACGTCAAGGCGCAAAGCTATTTATTGAACTTGGTGCAGACAGACAAAACTGCACGTTAATCGACAAGATTGCTAAGCAAGACAGTCAGGATGAAAACGCAGCAGTACTGCTTAAAAACGCACCTTGTTGCACCGTGCCGATGAATGCAAAAGGCAGTAGCGATGCTGTCAACCTCATCAAAGCCTTAGGGCAACTGATTAGCCACGGCGTGCCACTGTCGGTAACACCACTAATTGATGGACTCGCGCGCGAAATCGCGCGTACCAAGCTGCTAAATAGCAAGTCTGGCCAAGGCCAACAAGATAGCCGCAACGCTATCGCTTCGTCCTATGACACTACATCACTCAAAGGGGAAGTCTAATGTCTTTAACAGACAACACTTCTAACCACGTTTCCAGCAAGCAGAGCAAGATCGCCATCGTCGGTTTAGCCACTCTGTACCCAGACGCTAACAGCCCGCAGGAATTTTGGCAGAATTTACTCGAAAGACGAGATTCACGTAGCACCTTGACCGATAAAAAACTGGGTGCCAATAGCGCCGACTATCAAGGTGTACAAGGTCAATCGGACCGCTTTTATTGCAATAAAGGTGGCTACATTGAAAATTTCAGCTTTAACTCAGCGGGTTACAAACTACCAGCAGATAGCCTAGCGGGCTTAGACCATAGCTTTTTATGGGCACTAGACACCAGTCGTAAAGCGCTAGAAGATGCCGGTATTTCACTTGATAACAATGAATTACTGGGCCGCACTGGCGTTATCATGGGCGCACTGTCTTTTCCGACAGAGCGTTCAAATGACCTATTTTTGCCGATTTACCACAGCGCAGTAGAAAAAGCGTTGCAAGATAAATTGGGCAGCCACCATTTTAAACTCAGCCCAACCAATGCGGCCACTCAACGTGCTAACAAGGAGTCAACGCTAGAAAGTGCCAACGGCGCAATTGCCCACAACACCTCTAAAGTGGTTGCTGATGCGTTAGGCCTTGGTCGCGCTCAGCTCAGTCTGGATGCTGCATGCGCCAGCTCGGTTTACTCGCTCAAACTCGCCTGTGATTACTTAAGCACCGGAAAAGCAGATGTGATGCTTGCTGGCGCAGTATCAGGCGCAGACCCGTTCTTTATTAACATGGGTTTCTCTATCTTTCATGCCTACCCGGATCATGGCGTATCAGTGCCATTTGATGGTGATAGTAAAGGCTTATTCGCTGGCGAAGGTGCTGGCGTATTGGTGCTTAAACGCCTTGAAGATGCAGAGCGTGACAACGACAAGATCTACGCCGTTGTCAGTGGCGTTGGTTTGTCTAATGACGGTAAAGGTCAGTTTGTATTGAGCCCGAACCCTAAAGGTCAGGTCAAAGCCTTTGAGCGCGCTTATGCCGCCAGTGATATTGAGCCAAAAGACATCGAAGTGATTGAATGCCATGCCACCGGAACGCCTCTGGGTGACAAAATTGAGCTCACATCAATGGAGACCTTTTTTGAAGATAAGTTACAGGGCGCAGATGCGCCGCTTATCGGCTCGGCAAAATCAAACCTAGGGCATTTGCTCACTGCCGCAGGCATGCCAGGGATCATGAAGATGATCTTTGCCATGAAAGAGGGCTTACTGCCGCCCAGTATTAATATTAGCGATGCGATTTCATCGCCTAATAAGCTATTTGGTAAAGCAACACTGCCGAGCTTAGTGCAAGGTTGGCCCGATAAAGCCAGTAATACTCAAGCAGGGGTTAAAACTCGCCATGCGGGTGTCTCTGTATTTGGTTTTGGTGGCTGCAACGCGCATCTATTACTTGAATCTTATACACAAAAATCGCCAACACCCCAGCAGAAAAATCCCGCTGTAGCCGCGCCCCCTGCGCCACTGAAAATTGTCGGCCTAAGTTCACACTTTGGTCCGCTGTGCAATATTAATCAGCTTGATAGCGCCATTGCCACCAATAGCGACGCCTTTATAACCCTGCCAACCAAGCGTTGGAAAGGCTTAGAGAAACACCCTGAATTGTTAGCTCAGTTTGGACTCAGCGCAGCGCCGAAAGGGGCTTATATCGATAACTTCGAGTTGGATTTTCTACGCTTTAAGCTGCCGCCTAATGAAGATGATCGCTTGATCTCCCAACAACTGATGTTGATGCGAGTCACCGACGAAGCCATTCGTGATGCCAAGCTACAACCGGGCCAAAAAGTGGCCGTGTTAGTCGCAATGGAAACCGAGCTTGAACTGCACCAGTTCCGCGGCCGCGTTAACTTACACACCCAACTTCAACAAAGCCTTGCCGCGATTGGCGTGAGCTTAAGTGCAGATGAGTACCAAGCACTCGAAGCTATCGCGATGGACAGTGTACTGGATGCGGCGAAGCTGAATCAGTACACCAGTTTTATTGGCAACATAATGGCATCTCGCGTGTCATCGCTATGGGATTTTAATGGCCCTGCCTTTACCATCTCTGCGGCTGAGCAATCAGTAAGCCGTTGTATCGATGTTGCGCAAAACCTGATTGCTGAAGATAACCTTGATGCCGTCGTGATTGCCGCGGTCGACTTATCTGGCAGCTTCGAGCAGGTGATCTTAAAGAACAGTATCGCGCCTGTGGCCTTAACGCCAAATAGCGCGCTTGCTAGCCAAGATAGTTGGAATGTCGGTGAAGGCGCAGGCGCACTCGTCTTGGTAAAAGATGAAAGCACATCAGGTCGTGCTTACGGGAAAATTGATGCATTGGCTTTTGGTCAGGCGCAGCAATTATCTCAAGTTACCGATACGCTTTTAAGCCAAGCGGCAACGAATAGCGCCAGCGTTAATGTGGTTGAAACCAATATTGCCCCTGGCAGCTTAGCGACAACAGCCGCGAAAGCGACATTAGCAGCTGGTTTCCCGAATGCGATTTCGACTAGCGCCGATAGCCGCGTTGGCCACTGTTTTGCCGCTGCGGGTATGGCCAGTTTACTCCATGGCTTATTAAGCGCATCACGCAGCGCGCCCTCTCATGCCATTACGCGTAAGGCCTTAGTGACTAACATCAGTGAGAACCAAGTATCTCAGTTACTCATAAGCCAAAGTGATAGCGAGCAACAAGCGCTGCGTTCACGTTTAAGCAGTGAGCTTAAATCGGACGCTAAGCATCAGCTAGTAAGACAAGTCACCCTTGGGGGGCGCGACATTTACCAGCATATTTATGATGCACCGTTAGCTGACTTAACCTCGATTCAGAACAAACTTGCTAACGGCAGCGCCTCTAGCGTTGCTGCCATGCAAATCAAACCTATTATTGCCAGAGCGCAACAGACAGCTCAGCAATCTACCTTACCTATGAATCCTGCAATCGTCCCCGTTCAAGTAACGGCGGCGGTTTCGGCTCAAGCATTAGGCACTTCATCTATGACGACTCAAGTTAAACCGACGACAACCAATACTGTCACCGCAATTGATGTATCTGCAGGTGACTTAGCCGCGTTCCAACAGAATCAGCAATTAGCGCAGCAAGCGCATCATGCCTTTCTGAAAAGCCGTTCTGCGGGAATGCAGGTTGCCGATGCACTATTAAAGCAGCAATTGGCACAAGTGACCGGGCAAACTAGCACACAAGTATCTGAGCCAGCGCCAGTGTTAAGCGCACCGGCCACTATACAAGCTGTGCCAGCAAGCGCTGCTAACGTCGCCGTCATTGCGCCGGATCATGCCAACGTCGCGTCTTATATTGCACCGAATCCTGCGCTTAAACCTTGTATCTGGAACTACGCCGATCTTGTGGAATATGCAGAAGGCGATATTGGCAATGTATTTGGTAGTGATTACGCCATCATCGACAGTTATTCGCGTCGCGTTCGCCTACCCACTACCGATTACCTATTGGTATCACGTGTCACCAAACTTGATGCCACCATGAACGAGTACAAGCCTTGTTCAATGACCACCGAGTATGACATTCCTGTGGATGCGCCCTACTTAGTCGATGGTCAGATCCCGTGGGCCGTTGCGGTAGAGTCTGGTCAATGTGACTTAATGTTGATCAGCTATTTGGGTATCGACTTTGAGAACAAAGGTGAGCGTGTTTATCGCCTACTCGATTGTACCCTGACCTTCCTTGGCGATTTGCCACGTGGCGGCGATACCTTGCGTTACGATATTAAGATCAACAACTATGCCCGTAACGGCGAAACACTGTTGTTCTTCTTCTCTTACGAGTGTTTTGTTGACGACACCATGATCCTTAAAATGGACGGTGGTTGTGCTGGTTTCTTCACTGATGAAGAACTGGCTGATGGCAAAGGTGTTATTCGCACCGAAGATGAGATAAAAGCCCGTAGCTTAGTAGTGAAGAAAACCTTTAACCCACTGCTAGATTGCCCGAAAACTAGCTTTAGCTACCCTGAGATCCATAAACTTCTTAGCGCAGATATCGAAGGCTGTTTTGGTCCAAGCCACAAAGGTGCTGCTCAACCGTCACTTTGTTTCGCAGCAGAGAAGTTCTTGATGATCGAGCAAGTGAGTAAGCTTGAGCGCAACGGCGGCACATGGGGCTTAGGGCTTATCGAAGGCCAAAAGCAACTTGAAGCTAACCATTGGTACTTCCCTTGTCACTTCCAAGGTGACCAAGTGATGGCAGGCTCGCTGATGGCCGAAGGTTGTGGCCAGTTACTGCAGTTTTACATGCTGCATTTGGGTATGCACACTCAAACGCAAAACGGTCGTTTCCAACCCCTTGAAAATGCATCGCAGCAAGTGCGTTGTCGCGGACAAGTGCTGCCACAATCTGGCGTACTGACTTACCGCATGGAAGTGACTGAAATTGGCTTTAGCCCGCGTCCCTATGCCAAAGCCAATATTGACATATTGCTTAACGGCAAAGCCGTGGTTGATTTCCAAAACCTAGGCGTGATGATCAAAGAGGAAGATGAATGTGTTCGCTACCCTCTTTTAGAGCGCACGGCAGAGAAACAAGTGCCGAGTGCATCAATTAAACAAGGCTACCAACCAGCATCGGTTAATGCCCCGCTGATGGCGCAAATCCCTGATTTGAGCAAAGCACCAAACAAAGGCGTTATCCCAATTTCACACGTCGAAGCGCCTATCACGCCAGACTATCCAAATCGAGTGCCTGATACAGTGCCGTTTACGCCGTATCACATGTTTGAGTTTGCTACGGGTAACATTGAAAACTGCTTCGGCCCAGAGTTTTCAATCTACCGCGGCATGATCCCACCACGCACTCCGTGTGGCGATCTACAAGTGACGACTCGCGTCATTGAAGTTAACGGTAAACGCGGCGAGTTTAAAAAGCCTTCATCGTGTATCGCTGAGTATGAAGTGCCAAGCGACGCGTGGTATTTCGACAAGAATAATCACGCATCCACCATGCCATACTCGATATTGATGGAAATTTCACTGCAACCTAACGGCTTTATTTCAGGTTACATGGGCACCACATTAGGTTTCCCAGGACTTGAGCTGTTTTTCCGTAACTTAGACGGCGCAGGTGAATTGCTGCGAGAAGTGGATTTACGCGGTAAAACTATTCGCAATGACTCACGCTTACTCTCGACGGTAATGGCCGGCACCAACATCATCCAAAGCTTCAGCTTCGAACTCAGTACCGACGGTGAACCTTTCTATCGCGGCACCGCGGTATTTGGTTACTTTAAAGGTGAAGCACTGAAAGATCAGCTCGGTCTGGATAACGGTAAAGTGACTCAACCTTGGCATGTTGCTAAAGGGATTGCTGCAGACATCACCGTCAACCTATTGGACAAAGGTGCTCGTCACTTTAATGCGCCAGCAAGCCAACCGCATTACCGTTTGGCCGGTGGCCAGCTTAACTTTATCGACAGTGTCGAGATTGTTGATAACGGCGGCACTGCAGGTTTAGGTTATCTGTATGCTGAGCGCACGATTGACCCAAGTGATTGGTTCTTCCAGTTCCACTTCCATCAAGATCCAGTGATGCCAGGCTCACTAGGTGTTGAAGCGATTATTGAAACCATGCAAACTTATGCGATTAGCAAAGACTTGGGTGCAGGCTTTAAAAATCCAAAGTTTGGCCAAATTCTGTCGAACATCAAATGGAAGTATCGTGGTCAGATAAACCCATTGAACAAGCAGATGTCTATGGATGTCAGCATCACTTCAGTCAAGGATGACAGTGATGGCAAGAAGGTCATCACTGGTAATGCCAGCCTAAGTAAAGATGGTCTGCGTATTTATGAAGTATTTGATATTGCCATCTGTATCGAAGAAGCCCTTTAATGGCTGATTAGCTTGCTATTGTCACCATGCTTCCTTGTCGAAGGTGCTCACCTATAAATATAGGCTGCGCGCCTTCTCCTAGAAGCAAGACGAACTAGCATCGCCCTCAGCCATTAAAATATCGCGCGATAAGAAAAAATTTAGAAAGAGCTTAAATAGAACAAGTAGCTCAAAACAAATAATTAAGGGTCTTAAATATAATGAATCCTACGACAACAAACGAAATGCTATCTCCGTGGCCTTGGGCTGTAAATGAGTCCAACATCAGCTTTGACGTGCAAGTCATGGAACAACAGCTTAAAGACTTTAGCCGTGGCTGCTATGTGGTCAATCATAGTGATAAAGGCTTTGGTATAGCTCAGACTGCCGACCTAGTCTCCGAACACGCCGCTAACAGCAACGCACTGCCTGTCGCAGCATTCACTCCCGCCCTTGGCACTGAAAGCTTAGGTGATAGCAATTTCCGCCGCGTTCACGGCGTAAAGTATGCTTATTACGCCGGTGCAATGGCTAATGGTATTTCGTCAGAAGAGCTCGTTATCGCACTCGGTCAAGCCGGTATCCTTTGCTCGTTTGGCGCAGCAGGTCTGATCCCTAGCCGCGTAGAAGCTGCCATCAACCGCATTCAAAAAGCGCTGCCAAACGGCCCTTACATGTTTAACCTTATTCATAGCCCAAGTGAGCCAGCGTTAGAGCGTGGCAGCGTTGAGCTATTTTTAAAGCATAAAGTGCGCACCGTTGAAGCATCGGCCTTTTTAGGCCTGACACCACAAATCGTCTATTACCGCGCTGCGGGTCTTAGCCGTGATAGCCATGGAAATGTGGTTATCGCTAACAAGGTAATTGCCAAAGTGAGCCGTACTGAAGTGGCTGAAAAATTCATGATGCCAGCACCCGCTAAGATGCTACAGAAGTTGGTTGATGATGGTTCAATCACTGCCGAACAGATGGCACTTGCACTCACAGTGCCAATGGCAGACGACATTACAGCAGAAGCAGACTCAGGCGGTCATACCGATAACCGTCCATTAGTGACACTGTTACCGACTATTTTGGCGCTTAAAGAAGAAATTCAAGATAAATACCAGTACCCAATACCCATTCGCGTCGGCTGTGGCGGCGGCGTTGGAACCCCCGATGCAGCGCTCGCAACCTTTAACATGGGCGCGGCTTATATCGTTACCGGCTCAGTCAACCAAGCCTGCGTAGAAGCAGGTGCCAGTGAACATACACGTAAGTTACTTTCAACCACTGAGATGGCCGATGTGACGATGGCGCCGGCCGCTGACATGTTCGAGATGGGTGTAAAACTGCAAGTGGTTAAGCGCGGTACCTTGTTCCCAATGCGTGCGAACAAGCTGTATGAGCTCTACACACGTTATGACTCTATCGAAGCGATTCCAGCAGCTGAACGTGAGAAGCTTGAAAAGCAAGTTTTCCGCTCAAGCCTAGATGATATTTGGGCAGGTACAGTGGCACACTTTAACGAGCGTGATCCTAAGCAGATTGAGCGCGCTGAAGGTAACCCAAAGCGTAAAATGGCATTGATCTTCCGCTGGTACTTGGGGCTTTCTAGCCGCTGGTCAAACTCTGGTGAAGTCGGCCGTGAAATGGACTACCAAATTTGGGCGGGTCCGGCATTAGGCGCTTTCAACCAATGGGCTAAAGGCAGCTATTTAGATAACTACCAACACCGAAATGCCGTTGATGTGGCTAAACACCTGATGTATGGCGCAGCGTACCTTAACCGCGTTAATAGCTTAACTTCACAAGGCGTTAAGTTACCGACTCAGTTGCTACGCTGGAAACCAACACAGCGCATGGCTTAGGAGCTTAAGGGCATTACTAGAAAGCGCTAGAGAACTTCGGCCCCTTAAAACTTAAGCTTTAAGGGGTCTCATCAATAGATGAAAACCAGAATCCTAATCCTAACGCAGACGAGTAAAAATCGCATACTATAGTCGTTGTAGCATCGGCTATAAGCGATGTAGACCATTGTGGGATTTGACTTGTTCAACAACAGTTTCAGCTCAGAACCATCTGAGAAAAAACGGCTGTTAATCTGCATGTTACTTTAATGAAAACCCAGTGTTTTTAGTCTTTACCTTACTACTGAATAGTCAGTTTAGACTGGCTATCTTTACCACCGTAACTGCAAGTAATCGTCGTAATTCCTGTAATGTTTAAGGCGATAATTGTCTGATACGTGCCGTCATTGCTACCAATAACCGCTAATCTCGTATCGCTTGAACTATAACTTGCGAGGCCCGTAACGAACTTTTCAGCTTGCTCAATGCCATTAATTGCAGTTCTTGCAGAGCAGAGATAGTTAAGCGACCCGCCTTTAGCCAATATTGCCGATGGCGCAGGCTGGATACTGACCGACAACACTTCCTCATTAGTCACAGTGACATTAACGGACGTCGCCGTTAAGCTTTGGTAATTAGCATTTATTTTAGTCGTTCCCACTTTTTTAGCTAAAGCGATACCATTCTTTTTCCCGATAGCAACAAGCTTGTTATCACTACTTGACCAATTACCCGCATTGTCTTTTGTAAGCTCTGCAGTGCAGCCATTCGGCCAGAGCCCGAAAAGGGTGTACTGCATTTCGGTATTTAAGCTGATTATTGCATTCTCTGGTCGAATATAGATAGTATCAGGCTTCTTATTACCACAACTTGCCCCCACGGTAAGGCTAGTTGAGGTACTGACACCTTTAAATGTTGCCTGGATTCTTGTGCCCCCAGCCGATACTCCTGTTGCGATACCGGCGTTGCTATAATTTTGTATTGAGGCGATGCTAGTATCCATGCTTTTCCAGCTGGTATCTTTGGTGACATTAACTTCACTACCATCACTATATAAAGCCTTGGCTTGATACTGTAGCGTCGAGCCCAGCGAAATGGTTTCGTCTAACGGTGTGATACTAATCGAGTCCAAAGTCGCTGGGATGATCACCAAGTTGGCATTAGCGCTGAGGTTATCATAATCCGCTTTGACGATGGCATTACCTGTTGTGCTCCCCTCAACAGTAACAAACAGCTCTTCTTGGTCGATAATTTCAATGTCGGCAGTCCCTGAACTGCTCTTAATTACATCATTAGTGACGTTCTCGGTAGTGCCGTCTGACAGACGGGCGATGACAGTCAAGTCTAAGGTCGTATGTACAGCCATTTCATAGTAACTAGGCGTGATTGCTAACGCGGTGGCGACTGCATTAGTGACTGTGAGTCCTTGGCTATTCTCTTTGCCTCCGAAATAGATATTTACATTAGTAACGCCAATATTCACACCATATACTAAGCCTTTGATCACGACGGCTACCGCAGTATCATCGACTTTCCATGTGGCATCTCGAGTAATATCGACCACACTTTCATCATTATAGGTCGCAAAGGCCGTAAAATTTTTGGTCGTTCCTTTCGGAAATATCGCATCATCTTCGACCACTATTTCGATTGAAACCAACTCCTTCTCTTTAACGCTAATGGTCGCAGTATTACTTGTTAGTCCCTCAAAATTAGCACTAATCGTCGTCATACCGATACCAACAGCCCTAGCAAAACCAGCATTTTCGCCAGTGGGCAGGATATTAACAATACTTGTATCTACAGAAGACCAAGCCACTAGATGAGTGATGTTTTTAATCGTATTATCCCCATAATACAAGGTGGCAGTGTAGCGACCTAAGGTTCCTTGCGGCACATCAATATTTACGGGCGTGATCTCAATAATTGGCAAGATTAGCGGGGCAGCTGAAACATGTAAGAACTCTCTTTCACTGGTCACCCCTTGATAAACGGTTGTAAGCTCAGCGGTCCCACTCCCTACCGCCGTCATCATGTTATTTGCATCGAAAGTGGCAACATTTGGGCTTAAGCTCTGTATTTGAGAATAAGCAGTGACGTCTTTAAGGGACAAATCATCATAGATAGCACTGACTTTATACTGCTCAGTTTGACCCATTATATAACTTTTATTATTAGGCGTAATTTGGACATTATCGAGAATTTTACTGGCCACTGTAATTTGAGCACTATTGCTAATAACAGTATTCAATACAGCAGTAATATTCGCTATGCCGGGGCTTATAGCATGAGCAAAGCCACCATTATCACCAATGGGAGTAATATTCACGATATCAGTGTTATCAGAAAGCCAAGTAGCCCGCGTGGTAACATCTCCACTTGATCCGTTTGAATAATAGGCCGTTGCAATAAACTGTTGTTGAGCGTCAATCGCAACATTTGCTATTGCGGGTGTGACTTGAATAGCGGTTAGTGTTAGCGGTGTAACATTTAGTACAGCTTCATTGCTCACAATATCGCCAACACGGGCAGTTATAATTGTTGTACCTTCACCAATCGCAGTCGCTAAGGCATTGGTAACCCCTGTAACCTGAATGGTGGCAACATCTATATTTGAACTTTGCCACAATCCATTACTTGGCAAATTATGAAATGAACCATCGCTAAATTTACAGATGGCTTGGTAGTTAATCCTATCACCTATATCTGTTGAGCTAATAACAGGGTTTATATAAATATCGCTCAATACGGCTGCTGTTACCCTAGCATTCGTTTTGGCTGATAACCCCTCAATTGTTGCGGTTATTTCACTCACCCCAACCTTATCAGCACTCGCAGAACCTCCGCTCACTCCACTAGCGGTTATCTGTACGATATCAGTATTGCTTGAGGTCCAAGTTGCACTCTGAGTCACATTTGCAGCATAACCATCGGTGTAATAAACCGTAGCAACAAATTGACTCACTGTGCCTAGCGGCTTACTTGGATTAAGCGGGGTGATCTGTAAACTACTTGGCGTAGCATCTGTGATAGTTAGTGACGCACTAGCACTTAACCCTTGATAAGTTCCCGTGATAACGGTTTGCCACTCTTGATAGGTCGTCGCAAGCCCTTGTGAATCTATCGTAGCTGCTAAGGGGTCTAATGACAGCCAATCACTTATATTAGTCACTTCACGACTAGTACGGTCAGAAAATAGGGCGAATAACCGATACTGTTGAGTCAAACCTGCTGCGACGGTTTTGGATACTGGTGTGATGCTTACACTTTCTAATACAGCTGCCGTAACAGTGGTGATATTCGTCGCGATTTCACCTTTAAAACTGGCTGTGACGGTATCAACACCTTCACTAATTCCCAGTACGGCCCCAGCGTTTTCATTAGTATTGTCTACCGAGGCAATGTCGCCATTTTCGACACTCCAAGCTGCCTGTTGGCTTACATCATGACTTAGGCCGTCGGTATAAAATGCGAATGCTTGTAACTGCCCCTTATGACCAACTGATATGTTTTGCTCAGCTGGTATCACCTTAATAAATTCAAGTACACCATCAGACACAGACAGCGATGCCGTTGCTTGCATGTCGGAATATGAGGCTGTAATTGTCACCTCATTTTCAGACTTAATATGGGCACTTGCCAGTGCTGAGCTATCAATAGATGCCACACGGGGTTCACTACTCTGATAACTCGCAAACGTGGTTAAATCGTGGTTTGTGCCATCAGTGAACACACCAAACACTTGATACTGTTGCGTAGTGCCAGCAGGTACAGATACTTGAGGTGGGGTTAACGATAATGACTCAAGTACCGCCGCTGTGACAGTAATCCTGGTATTAGCACTCTGGCCATCAAAGCTAACCGTAAGTTGAGTTGAACCTTGAGCTAGCGCTTCAGCGTAACCGCCTAAATCGCCAGTAGGCACTACAGTCACCACGGAGTAGTCGTCAACGACCCAATATGCCGTATCCGTAACATCTGAAGTGGTATTATCGGAATAATAGGCTATTGCACTAAATTGCCCTTCTATGCCCACTGGCACCTCTGGTGATAGCGGTGCTATTTGTAGCTTAGTGACCACGGCATCACTAACAGTAAGTGAGGTCGATTTGGTTATGTCCTGATAAGTGACAGAGATGTCAGTGACGCCAACATTAAACGCATTCGCTTGACCTGACTTACCTCCACGAAACCCGACAGCGGCAATACTCGGATCGCTACTCGACCACGCGCTAAGCTCGGTAATGTTTCGCTTACTACCATCAGAATAAAAGGCATGTGCTTGGTAGTTAATAACGGTACCCGCTGGCGTTTTCTCATCATGTGGGCTAAGGCTAATCGCTCTGAGTTCCGCCGCGGTGACTTCAACATTAGTACTCGCAGTCATCGATAATAATGTCGCACTCACTGTGGTCTCACCAGGAATGAGCGCAATGCTATCGCCACCAAAAATGCCTGAACCGACGATACTCCCAATTTTACTGTCAGCAATACTCCATGAGACTTCACGAGTCACATTGATAACACTACCGTCGGAAAAGTAAGCGTCGGCATGGTAAACACCCATTTTACCCACCGGAAATTTACCATTATTGGGACTGATGACTAAATTGCTAAGAGTCGCTTGATTAACGGTTAATGCAGCACTATCACTGAGCGTTACGCCATCATGCACGATTGTTGCTTTAACTTGCGTATCCCCCATAGCCGCAGCGGTTAGCCAAGCACTCGCATCTATACTGGCTATATCCGTATCAGATACAAGCCAAGTTGCCCAGGAGGTAACATCAACCACTTCATTGTTTACCGTGGTCAAATGGGCACTATATTGCGTTGCCGCTCCAACCGACATCACCAAACTGGCTGGAGTAATGACTAATTTTTCGGGGGCTGAGTTGATCACGGTGAGCTGGGCGACAATACTGCGGCCATTATATTCTGCAGAAATAACAGCAAGGCCATGAGCAAGCCCAGTGGCAACAACATTAGCACCATCGACACTCATGGTCGCAATACTCGGATGGTCTGATGTCCAGTTAACACGCTCAGTGATATTTAACTGAACGCCATTGGGTAATATGGCAAACGCTTGATAGGGCTGCACCATGCCGGTAAGAATACTGGCTTGACTAGGGATAATGCCAAAAGTGACAGCACCAACAGAGAGCACAGCGGTATCATTAAGCCCTCGAT
Source organism: Shewanella gelidimarina (assembly GCF_023283945.1). Classification (GTDB taxonomy): domain Bacteria; phylum Pseudomonadota; class Gammaproteobacteria; order Enterobacterales; family Shewanellaceae; genus Shewanella; species Shewanella gelidimarina. Next base: position 153,963 of record NZ_JAKIKW010000005.1, read on the forward strand.
AAGTTGCGGCAATAATCGTTACACCGTTAGCTAATCCAGTGGCGACAACTGAGCTATCATCTTGATCAATAACCGCAATAGCAGTGTCTTCAACACTCCATGAGACGAGCTCTGTGATATCCGCTTCACTGCCATCAGTTAACGTCGCTACCGCCTGATATGCTTGTGTATCCCCAAGGAGTATGGCGGATTTGTTTGGAGTAATGGTAAAGGCACTGATACACGGGTCATCGCTGCCGCCGCAATCAGCGGTAGGAAAGCCTGAGTTACTGCCATCACCACAAGCCGACAGCAAGATAAGTAACAGTGATGCAATATATAATTTAATCACAGATAATAGTTTCATTATTATTGCTCCTGCTGTTGCATGACTTCGGGAATCGTGAGTTGTGGCAGCAATATTTGAACGTGGCGATTCAAATGTCTATGCTCTTCTGTCAAGTTATCTGTGACTGGGTTTTGATCACCAAAATGCTCACTAACAATCTGTTTATCATTGACGCCTTGAGCAATCAAATATTGATAGACACTCGTGGTTCGTCGCTCAGAGAGGGCTAAGTTATATGCACTACTTCCTTTGGAATCAGAGTATCCACGTAAAATAACCTGTGCTTGCGAATATCTTGTTAAACGTTCAACGATGACTTGCAATGGCTCGCTCGAGTGTAATTCACTGCTATCAAAGTCAAACAGATAAGGGAACGTTATCTGTTCCAATACGATCGGAGGCGTGGCCACCACGGCGGCTGTGACTTTTGTGTCATTGACGCCAGTTTCAGTCATTGGGGACTCTGTCATTGGCGCCGCTCTAGTTCGGCCAAACTGATAACTTATTCCGATAGCCGTAACATGGGCATTGGTGCCACCTAAGATGTCATTACCTAACTGATGAAAATATTGATATTCAAACCGGGCTTGCCATGAATCCGTTAGCTGATAACTTATTCCTGCACCTAAGCTAGGCGCCCAGTCATTTTCAGATACGGTTGAGAATGGCCCTGAGTTTTCACCATGCCAGTTGAACGCACCCACCTTCGCAAAAATAGATAAGTCCTCGAGCAGTTCAATAGATCCCAGTGCTGACAAATTCAAACCTTGCATGGTTCCTTGATACTTTTGTGCTACAGCCCCCTCTAAATAAGTGGCATTCGCTTCCCCTAAATCAAGATAAGCAGCTTCAAAAGCAAAATTGTTATTTATCTGATAACCAGCAAAAAAACCTGCGGCGTTACTGTTTCGATCACAATCTAGGCTCCAAGATTCACATCCATGCTGATAATAGTTAAACCCTAACTCTGCACCTAGATAAAAATATGCAGGGGATAACTCAGTTTTAAGTGAGGAGTTGTTTTCAACTGATGAATTTGCGCTGCGGTCTTCAGAAGCTGCAGTGAAACCGCTAGCAAAAAGTGCGACAGGCAGAAAAATCATCAACAAGCAGTGAGAGCACCCCTTAAGAATTGTAATCATTGCGTTGCACCCTGGTAACATGTAAGCGGTTAGTTAACATAGAGTATACACAAGAGTTGTATAAAAAAAAGTCAGGCTAGGTAACTCGTCTCATTGATAATAATTAACTTAAAAAGGAGGTAAAACAGTAATAAACACTGCTTAGTATGAAAGTACTAGCTGATATTTTCCCCTTCATTTTTCGAAAATAGCCCATCTGCACTCCTTGAAAACGAACCTCACTTTGATTCAGCAACCAACCATAATAAGAGTCGTCACTCGTTATACGAACGGCATAGCCACCGAGAACGACTTAAAGCTATACACTGACCCGATGAGTGCAAACAAACAGTCCCCCTTTATGACCCTATCAAAGCGATTCCAGCTAATGAGAGTGAAAACTTAAAAACAACAGGTATTCGTTCGAACCTAGATGATATTTGAGTAGGTACGGTCCCACATTTTAACCAACGTGATCTTAAGCAAATTGAGCACGCTGAAGGCAAGCGTAAGATAGTACTTATCTTCCGTTGGTACTTGGGGCATTCGAGCGGGGGCAAAACTCAGATGAAGCGGCTCGCAAAATGGATTACCAGATCAGGGCGGGTCCAGTATTAGCCGCATTCAACCAATGAACTAAAGGCAGCAATTTAGATAACTCCTTTTGAAAACAAGCAAGACCGTAATGCCGTCGACGTGGATAAGCACCTAATGTATGGCCATGCGGATCTCAACCGAGCAAACAACTTAACCTCGTAAAGCGTTAAGCTGCCAACACAGTTGCTACGCTGGAAACCAACACCGCAAATGCCACAACAGCCTCTACGCTGGTATTAAGTGAAACGCTTAGCTAATACTAAAATAGTGCTTACAACAGCTTAGCTCACCAAATAAAAGCAAATTATCTAGCCACTGCTACAATTAATCTAAGTTATCGCCCCTATTTAGCGCTAACAAGGCTATTTATAATAGGGACCTAAATATATTGAAAACACTGAGTTTCAATCAACTTCAAGTTAGGGTGTTTACGCTCATCGTCGTATTATTCACTGCGGTGATCCTCAGCTATCGCATTTTCATTCAGATCCCACAACTTGAAACCACCATGCTCAAGCTGTCTGAACGAGAGTTAAATAGCTTGGTTTTTGCTATTAATCGAATTAATAAACCCATGGTCACCCTAAATTACGATTATGCCGTTTGGGATGAGACCTATGAATTTGTGCAGCAACCTAATTCGCCACACAGTCAGCGTTACTTAATTGAGAACTATCTCAATGATACATTCATCAGATTAGAAATTGACGGTGTATTTATTTTCAACAACCAATCCAAGCTTTTATACTCAAAAGGTTACCACCATAAAAACAAACAAGAACTCCGTTTTAACTTGCATAACTTTGAGGATGCCCCTGAAAATAGGGTGTTAATCGACACCCCCTATAATGGCAAAAAAGTTATCCCTAAAACGGGCGTTATTTCCACCCAATCAGGGGCGGCATTCTACAGTTCTACCCCTATTTTACTTTCTGACAAAAGTTTAGCTTCTAATGGTTTTCTGGTATTTATCCGTCTCATTAACCAAGAGCTAATAGATGAAGTATCACTGTTTACAGCAACGCCAGTGCTTATGACGCCAGTCAGCAGTAATATAGAAATTGACGGGATCAAAGATTGGAACGCAGCAGTGAAGCTGACCCAAATAGCCCCTTTCACCCACAGGTTAATCCGCAATACTAACGGGGAACCGATCCTCAAAATCACCTTGTATCATACCAATAGCCAAACTCCCTCCATTTGGGGCGTTGGTATGCTCAGCTTAGTGCTTGCGATGATAGTACTGGTAATCACAGTCTATCTGCTGCTTGCAGGGTTCATTATTGGCCCAATTCAACGCCTTGCAAAACACGTAAAAGCCATGGACAAGAAGCAACGTTACAAAGAACTGCCTAAAAACTACATTATTACGGAGTTAAGAAAGATATCATTTCACTTCAATGCACTTATGAGCACAGTGCAGAGGCAAAATACATTATTGAGTCAGCAAGTCTATGTTGATGAGTTAACGCAAATTTCTAATCGACGCGCATTTGAATTGCACTTAGAAGCTCAGATTCAATTATTAAGACGGCAGAACATTGGCTTCACACTGATATTGGCTGATATCGATTATTTTAAAAGATATAACGACACATTAGGGCACGTCGCGGGTGATGAAGCACTTAAAACCGTGGCCGCTTTATTGGACCAACATTTTCAACGTGCTGAGGATATGTGCGCACGCTTTGGCGGAGAAGAATTTATAATGCTCTACAGTGATATTCCATTCGCTCCGCTTGAACGTAAGCTAGCAAGCATTTTAGAGTCACTGCAAACCTTAGCCTTACCTCATCCAAGCTCAGATGTGGCAGATTATATCACTGTGAGCTTTGGGGTATGCCAAGTCTTACCAGCGCCAGTAGAATCATATTGTGCAGAGACCTTTATTAGCGGAAAACGGATCACTGAAATGGCAGACAAAGCGCTTTACCAAGCCAAGAAAAGTGGAAGGAACCAGTATTATAAAGTGACCATTACAGCTAATAATGATAACTAATACTGGCCGCACCATAGTTAGTATCGGGTATCTGCCCTTCATATTGCTGACTCCCTCGAAGCGTAGAGAATAAAATCCCCCAACTTCCCCAGCGCATGGCAAATCCCATGCTAAGCTGACCTTGTTCATGGATGAGTTCCACTGAGTGGCTATCTTTAAAAGTATTACCATCGATGGTGATGTCATTCAGCACGTAACGACCGTAAGCTGACATAAACAACATCCAGTTAAAACCTCGATCAGACATATAGGCATAAGGGTTGGCGCTATGAGATGCAGTAGGGTTAATACTGGCGTAGGTTTCATCAAGCCCACTGCCGACTCTAAACGTTAATCCAAAGCCCGCATCGCTGCGTAAATTACCGATTCCGGCCTGAGTGTAAAAGCTCACGTCAGTTGCCACACTGTTTGATAGTGCTAATTGAGCAAAACGATATAAATACTCAGATTGGACACGAAAAACAGGCTCATTATCAATTTGATTGTCCCACCCTTGTGGATCTTTAGCACCAATCATACCGTGGATGATGCTTTGCGTTTGTTCCGCTAATGAAGCAGGGCCAACCACACCGACATCAAGCAGTAAACTGGTCGCAACATTATCCTCAAACTGGCGTAATTTGACCTGCCAAAGTAGTACTCCAGCGTACGGTCTATCATCAGGGATGAGTTGGCTGTCTTCTAAGTCTGATGGGGTAAACATCCCCTGTAAAATGGCATAGCTTAAAGTGTATTGACCTCTATCAGCTTGGTTAATATAGGTCCAATCGCTAGTCCACCGCACCCAATCTGGCATATCGATATCGTCAAAATTAGCGATAGGCGCCTTTCCCCAGGCATAACCCACACCGTTGCTGTAGCCGTCATCAGTGGGTTCTAGCACACCGAAAGCATCATTTTCAAAGATGAATTGTCCCCAGCTGTTTTGACGAAGGTCATCTTCGGCAGCCATAGCTGAGCAGGTCAAAAAGGAAAGCATAAAAACAATAAAGGATGGAATAAGTCTTAGCACATGATTTACAGATTGAATGAGGACGTAAAAGTATTATAGATGACGATGGTTAAAGCTGGAAATGAATAAACAGCATTGCATGTTATTAATCTCAAAAATGGAAAAATTGATACATTTAGAAATGGATATATCGAGAGGAAAATTAGATATGAGTCAATACCTCATCTTTCTTAAATCAAATTCCTTCATTTGTAAGCTCAACATCAATCTCGCAATCAAGCGGTGATGGATCCAGTTTTCACATCGATTGAGTATTAATTTTTACTGCTTATTTCTCAGAGCCAAACGACTTCATCGCAACCAAATGACTTTTGATTAATTTATTTAGAACATAAATCTGTCTACTGGTTTTATCGCCGCTTTTACCTATTAAGCAGAAAATAAAGGCACCGAAGTGCCTTTATTGAATGACTTGAATGCATCAATTAATACTTAACTCACTTTGCACTGATCTCTATTCGATGCAGTCGCTTGCTTGGCAGTAAGGGCGTCTGTTGCTGGGCAGCATACTCGGTAAAACCAGCCCGATAAAAGTCTGATAAAGGATGGCCTGACTGCCCCCCGGGAATCGCTAACACTCCATTGGCTTCATCACCCGGCTGCACGATAAAGCGTTGAGAAGCGCCAAAAGATGCGCCTTGAACAGCGGGCATATAGCTATCACCAAATCCGGTGACGGTGGGCATATCTAACAGCGTGCTTAATATCGGGATCTGTTTCGAAAATGGGTGCTGTATCTTTAGCTCGTTAACACTCCCCCATGCTAAGTCATCCATATTGTCATCTTGACTATGTTTGGCCAACAGTTGTTGTTTACTCTCTTGATATATATTGAGCATATACTCTGACCAACTTGAGTATTTTGTTGGCAACCAAAATTTTGGTTGTGCGTTGATTAATTGCCACATGGCAGGCTCTAGGTCGCGTTTAACTGGCGATAAACTTAGTGAAGAAAGAGCCAACTGAGTTTCGAGAGGGGCAAAGGTAGTATCTATAAGCTGTTGTCTGTATTGCCTGACTAAGGTGTAACCCACAGAGTCACTACAAGCACAGGCTTTCCAATTGTTTAGATAAGCAATATCTTTAGCGAAACGCTGGGGCTGAGTACTTAACACCGTGATTAGCTGTTGCTGCCAAGGCTGTAAGAATCGTGCTTCATTATCCAACTGTAATTGGTAAAAATCATCGACAGTAAAGTCTTTTCCCGCAAAGAGTCGATCTCGAATTTGCGTACTACGAGCACCAAGAGCGTAACCTCCATTGCCTAATGCTTTGTGTTGCTTGGTCGACACCACACGCGAGTTTCCAGACCACAACCGATGAGTATCAGGATTAATAACCTCAGGTAAAGCCACTTGATCTATAAGCCAGTTATCAGCTTGATAGTCAGACTCGGCTATTGCTACCTCACTTGGATTAGTTCTTGATGGAAAAGCGCCAGCGGGCTTCCATGCTGCGTTACCGGCGGTATCAACTAGCATCATATTTTGCACCGGAATGCCAATATTACTAGCAATGGCGATACCTTGTTGCACATCTTTGATGCTATCGAGTTCAACGAGTGACATATCGACAGCGTAATCCTGATGTCCTACCCAAGAGAGTGCATAACGCTTTTCAGACACCCGCTTTACCGGGCCAAATCGAGACATCGGGATCTTATAATCCACTGATGAATCAGGCAGTCTTATCTCTTCATCTTCAAAGGTCAGTTCGGTATCATCATCAATTTCAATCCAGTCCGCAGTATCAATATAGGCATTGGTAAACCCCCATGCCACATGGCCATTACTACCAACCACAATCGCTGGAGCGCCTGGAAGTGAAACCCCAGTAATACTAATATCTTCACCGTTATGCTGATAATTAAGCTGAGCGCGATACCAAATGATAGGCACAGCAAAAGACAGGTGCATATCATCGGATAACATAGCATTGCCATTTTGGGTCAACTCGCCTGTAACGGCCCAGTTGTTACTGCCGATATCTAGCGGTACAGCAATCTCTTTTGGCAGTGCCTGACTGATATATAATGGCGAAAGCAGAGGGATAGAGGGTGGCGCTAAGCTGATTAGGCTGCCATCGAGTGGCGCCTGATATTGGCTGGGTTGAATAATAAACGCCACCATTTCAGCGCCAAATATCGACTGTATATAGGTAAGCGTCAAATCCCGTTTAATCGTATTTCCTTGCAGATCAAGGTACATACTGTAGATCACCAGTAAACTATCCGCTGGCTCCCATGGACGAGGCTTTGCGCCTGTCACCAGATACTCGAAAGCATTCATAGATTTAGCAGCAACGGCGTCATTCACGCCTTGAGCATAGGTATTTAAGATCTTTAAGTGCGCCTCTGGCAACGTTTTTAAAATATTATTCGCGCGCTTTCTTAATTGGTGAAAACGGTGACGCTTGTCTAACTCAAGTGCCTTTGCTCCAAAGATTTCTGATAGTTCTCCAGCAGAATTACGTCTTAAGAGGTCCATTTGAAAAAAACGATCTTGCCCATGAGCATAGCCTAAGCCGTAAGCAGCATCTTGGCGATGACTGGCCGTGACCACTGCAGTACCTAAACGGTCTCTTTCAATACTGACATTATCACTTACGGCATCACTTTCTATGGATGCATCCAGCTTTGGTAAGCTCATAAAGAGTAATAGATAAACGACTACGGCGGCGATAAACACGATAGAAAGCAAACCAACGGCTGCTATTTTTATTATTTTTTTCATTACGTTCCTGTAGTGACGTTTAATTAACACTCCTATGCATACCCAAACGGCTTAAAGCTGCTCTTTTCAGACGTTATGGTATATACCATCATAAACTGGGTTACGAAATTGTTAAACAAGCATTTGAAATTAAGAGCTGTAGATCTTTCACGGTTGTTTTTGCCGCCGTCTATTGGCTATTTTGACAAGGCGGAGGCGATGTCGTTTAGTCATTCTCCACAAATAGCCTACAACACCGTAAAAATAGCCAAGAAGCGCGGCCCGTCGGGTTCGTTTCAATGCTTACCATTTGTTATTACAAGAGTGCGTTAGCAGTCTTGTTTAATTTATTCAGCATCATAGCTAAAGCCTTGAACTAGAATCATTATTCCCTACGGTAAAGAATTGAACAAAAACCAAGCTCGAAAGATCAACAGCCTCTAGCCTAACGACCTATTTAAAAACGAATAAATAGCGGTATTTATCGCTCGATATGGCAGAATTGTCTACAAGGGCAAACAGTAAAGATGACGAATGGCAAAACCAAATAAGAAAGGACCGACACAAACCGTTGAGATATTCTGCGCTAAGTGTCGAGTGCTATTATATAAGTACCGAAAAGGGGGCAAAGGTGCATTAGTAAAATGCTTCAAAGAGCGTATTGTGACCGATTATACCAACGCACCCTGTACATGCCCTCAATGCGGACAAGTGTTTGCCAGAGACACCCTCGTCCGCGGCGCCCCAGCCTATAAATTTGTTGGCGGTAAGGTCACCATGAAATAGCCGATGTTGAGATAACAATATCACCCGATAGTCGCGACATACTGTTATAATAAAAGACGGTGGCTGTGCCATCACGCCGCCTTTAACTGCAATAAGCAACATCACAACAGATAACTGAGACTCACCATGCCGTTTTCAAAGCTTGGATTAAGCAATCCAATCGTTACCGCTGTAACCGAACAAGGTTACACCACCCCAACCCCAATCCAAGCTAAGAGTATTCCGGTGATCTTAAGCGGCCGAAATCTGATTGCAGCTGCGCAAACAGGTACCGGTAAAACCGCAAGCTTCGTATTACCGATATTGCAAATACTCAGCCAATCGCAAACTCAGCGCAAAAAACGTATTAGAGCGTTAATCCTCACTCCGACCCGCGAGCTGGCTGTGCAGGTTGAAGCGAATATTGCTCAGTACGGTAAACACCTAGACCTTACTTCAATGGCGATGTATGGCGGCGTAGATGCCGAACCACAACGACAGGGCTTGTTAGAAGGCGTAGACATACTGGTCGCGACACCGGGTCGCTTACTTGATATGTATACCCAACGGGCAATTCATTTTGATGAACTAGAAATTTTAGTACTCGATGAAGCCGATAGAATGCTCGATATGGGCTTTATCGAAGACATCGACAAGATCATGGATAAGTTGCCAACAGACAGACAAAGTCTGCTGTTCTCAGCCACGCTGTCCCATCAAGTTAAGGCACTGGCGAAAACCACTGTCGACAGACCCGTTGAAATATCTGTCATCGCCAATACAGATTCCAAGCCCAAAATTGAACAATGGCTCATCACTGTTGATAAAGATAAAAAATCAGCATTATTAAGCCACTTAATTAAAGAAAATGATTGGCAGCAAGCGCTGATCTTTATCGAAACCAAGCAAGGCGCTGCAAAACTCGTTAGCCAACTCGAAAAGCGAGGCATTACTGCCGAGTGTATCCATGGCGGCCGAAGCCAAGAGGTTCGAGAAAAAATATTGGCCGACTTTAAAGCCGGCAACATTGGATTACTCGTCGCCACTGGCGTTGCAGCCCGTGGTCTAGACATTGATGAATTACCTTTGGTGATTAACTATGATCTGCCCTATCCAGCCGATGACTACATTCACCGTATTGGCCGTACAGGTCGAGCTGGGGCCAATGGCCAAGCGGTATCTTTGGTTTCGAGAGATGATTTCAAAAACTTATGCATGATTGAAAGTCGACTGGGTCAGCTAATAGAGCGCAGAGAAATTGAGGGATTTACTCCTCAAAAAGATGTGCCAATATCGGTATTGAATTTCAAACCGAAGTTCAAAACAATGACTGAAAAAAGTAAAGATACGGCAAAACGCGAACCTAAACGTAGCGTAAATACTGCAGCAGATAAAAAGCGTACCGGCCAACAGGATTCAAAAAGCAAAGCGAATAAAGACGCTAATAAGTTACCGCTGAACCCTTGGAACGTTTAAAAATTGCTCTCGGGATAGTTGATCTTTAACAGGTTGACTATTCTGCTGTATTTTAAACGCAGCAAAACGGGTTGCTTACAACACTTAAAAATATAACCATTATTAAACAATAAGATAGACACACTGTCTTTTGAATGGGTTTAACTCAGATTGGCTTAGTACTTTAACTGCTGCGTTACAGACCTCATTGCGCTAATAGTATTCACTCAAATAAAATAGAAAGACGCATCCCGCTAATATTGTTACGCTAGTTTTCAATAAGTTAATATTAAAATCAATTAACGAGTTCAACTTAGAGAGAAGGCTCTTGATAGGATCACGTTAGCTCTCTTTATTAAAGTCATTGTTTAACCACTGACACGTTACACTTAAGTGATAAAATCAATAAAAGGCATTTATGATTGTAAGTCCAGAACCACTAAAAAAACGCAAGTTAGCTATCCCATTATTAATGGCGACTTTGGCGATTATTGCACTTTTAAGCTTCATTTATTATCCACACAATGAGCAAGTGGCTTTAGACAATGGCGCCATTATTATACTCCCAGTAAAAATAACTCAGAGTGCCACCAACCCTCTTTGGCAACAATATGCCCATCAAGAAAGTCTCATTGCTCAACTCCATAATTCTAATGCCTTTCCTGTTCTACAAGTTGAAGATGTCATCAACTTTGTACTTCAAAGCTCAAGCTTTATTGAAGACAGCCGCCCTTTGCAGGTAACCAAGTTACTCACCTTATCGGGTGCCTCTTTAGTGGTGGAATCCATCATTACTGAACACAATAACCGTTACCAACTAGAGTTCAACTTATATAGTCCTAGCCAGCACCAAAATGGCAGCATACAAGCCGACAATATTGAATCACTGTATCTTGATTTAGCTAAGCTTATTAATAATAAAACCCAAGCTAAAGCTAATACAAACAGCATTGAAAGCCGAACATACTTTAATAATCCGCTACTTATTTTAGCCCTTAAACAACTGCAATACAGTGAAACCACTGCTGCGAGTGAAACTCTTGATACTTTATTAAGTTCAGATCCTGGCAATCTCATCGCCCAAAGACAAACAGCAGAAATACTGCTCAAGCAGCAAGAATTTGTAGCGGCAAACAACATCGTATCGGCAGCGTTAACACAAGCAGAATCAACCGGTAACCGCCGTGAGTCAGCTCGGTTAGGGTTAACGTTGGCAAAAGGCTATATTGAGCAGGGGGAACTAGCCCGCGCACTATCGACCCTATCTCAGAGCCGAAGGAATGCGGCAAATTCACAAGACTGGCTCTATCTTGCTTATGTCGCTGCCTGGGCAGGACATGTAAATCAACGCCTGGGCCGCTATGCCGCCGCTAAACAGCAATATCAGCTGTCAGTTGACTATCATCAAATGGTCGGTTATCAACCAGGCCAAGTTATTGGTTTGAATAACTTGGCCCAACTGGCGCTGCTGCAGCATAACTACTCACAAGCCTATAAAAGTATTCAACGTTCAGTAGCGATTGTTACTCAAAAAGACCTTATTGATTTAAAGCCTGAAACCATGGCATTACTGACTAAAGTAGAGAACAAACGCCAAGGTATTAGGTAACGTTTTAGCTCAATCTCAATGATGATTAAAAAGGTTCATCGCACTGCGGCTCATGGCCCGAACGCCGGTATTGATCGTCAGTGGATAATCGGGTGCAAATTGACTCGAATGTAATGAAGGTAATGTGGATCCCTTATCCAAACTTATTTGGTACGAGTCTGGATCCACAGCGCCTAGCCAGAAGAGGGTGATGGGACGCTTTTCAGCGGTAAGACCATATAAGCCAAAATCTTCTCCGGCCATTACAGGCTCGGACTTGAGCACATTTTCAACGCCAAGTTCTTGCTCAATACTCGCTTGTACATTGGCAGCCAGTGTGGGGTCATTATAGGTAGAGGGAATTCTTTCCTCTTCATGGACATACACTTCTGGCATTAGCTCATCTGGTAAGCCCGCACTGATAGCAATCCCTCTGGTAAGGCGTTTGAGCGCTTCTATTTGCTGCAAGCGTACATCTGGATTATATGACCGCAGTGTTAACTGCAGCCTCACTTCGTCTGAAATAATATTGTGTTTCGAGCCGCCATGAATAGAACCCACGGTGATCACATTTGGCTCAAGCGGTGAGATCTCTCGACTCGAAATGGTTTGCAGTGCCAGCACCATTCTAGAGGCTAACACTACAGGATCTTTGGTTGCATGGGGATAAGCGCCGTGTCCGCCCTTGCCCTTTACTTTTATATCAACTGAATCAACATTAGCCAAAGCATACCCAGGAGCAATTCCCACCTTTCCGGCTGGGATCCCCGCGCTAACATGCAAGCCGATGATATAATCAGGCGTGGGAAATTGAGTAAAAAGGCCCTGTTTAAGCATCGCTTTTGCGCCACCACCCACCTCTTCTGCGGGTTGTGCCACCATCATTAAGGTGCCTTTCCAGTCAGCTTTATTAGCCACCAGCTGCTCCGCGGTGCCAATCAGACTGGTCATATGAATATCGTGCCCACAGCCGTGCATAATGCCTACCGTGTTATTACTCGCATCTTTAGTCGTCACTATCGAAGCGTATGGCTTACCCGTCTCTTCTATGATGGGCAGTCCGTCGGTATCGGCCCTTATCATGACCGTCGGCCCATCTCCATTTTTATATATCCCAACAACGCCATATCCACCGAATTGCTCAGTCACTTCAAACCCCAGCGTGGCGAGTTCTTTTGCCATGCGGGCACTGGTGGCTTTTTCTTCGAAGGACAGCTCTGGATGTTGATGTAGATGCAGATACAACGCCTCAAGTTTCGGCATCGCTTTATCAACAGAGTCACTCAAGCTGGCAGCTACGGCGTTACCACTTAATGCCACTGTGAACAACAAGCATAAGCTAAGTGCAATGGGGGTTTTCGAAGAGATTGTCATAACGATGCTATCCATTTCAAACGGTTATTTAAAGGTTAAGCTAACATAGGGATTATTAAAGTGCGAAATCAAAACAGAGCGAAAACCAATCCCAATATAAAACACACCGCACAACTCATTTAGGCAGATGAAAACAAAATGGTAAGGAATTTGGCTAAAATGATAACGCTCGTAGCGTTTTAATTAATAAAAATGCAGCCATAAGGCTGCATTTTTATCGGGTTAATTTACGGCTACAAACGGTAAGTTAACGACAACTTGGCGTTACGTTCTTCCCCTGGCATTCCGCCTAAGAACATCGCTTTACTGTAATACTCTTCGTTAAAGAGGTTATTAACATTGAGCTGTATTTTCCATTGTTCTACATCATAGCTAATAGCAGAGTCCAGCACGGTGTAACTCGGCACATAACCATCAGGGATCCCAAATGAATCAGAGTTAGTGCTGCGGTCATCAACGTATTTAGCACCTAAACTGATGTTGACTGGGCTTTCTAGTGTGAACCAATCTGCTCCATAGGTTACCCACGCACTCGCTGTTACATAAGGAACACCTTTCTGACGTGTATCGAAACTGCTTCTGTTAGGGTCTTTTTTATCTCGGGCATCCTGGTAAACACCATTGATGTTTACCATCCATTGCTCACTAATGTGTGCATTTAAATCAAGTTCAACACCCGTTGTTTCCTCTTTACCATCATAAAAACTTTGAGATACACCAGGTGCTGATACACCCTCTTCATAGTCAGGGTTACTGTACTGTAAGTTAGTCCGCGCGCTCTTAAAGAACACTAACGACATCAGCATTTGATCTTCAAACGCTTTGTATCTAATTCCCAAGTCATCACTAACCGATTCAGAATCCGCTCGATCGTCTCCCGTCCCGTCTATCCCACCGAGTATGCTATATGCAGTACGCCCCTTTGAGTGGTTTACAAAGAAAGACAAGTCATCCGTAGGCATGTAAGTCACCCCTAAATTGTAAGTGACGCCGTTATCGGTTGTGTCAGCTTCAGCTCTAGGTTCGGCTTTACTTGCTGAATAACGTGGGTCTACCCCCAAATGTTGGTAAGACTGTGTTATCTCATTGAATGCCACACCAATACGAGTGGTAAAACCATAACCTAAATAGCCAACATGCTGCAGACCTACGCCCCAAGCATTAACCTTCTTAGTATAATTACTGGTCATCAAAGGATCATGATCTTCAAAGCTCCCTTTCGCCCAGTTTGGATTACGAATATCATAAATATAAGGCAGAGCACCCTGATAAATAGTGTCACCTGCTTTGTTCTTAATCGCTTTATCAGCATCATATATTGAATATTGTTTAACAGTGATATCTCTATCTTCAAAGTTAGCATTAACTAATAATTCATTTTCCATATTGCCAATTTCGAAATCATAACGAAGATCGGCAAAATATTGCCAAGACGTTTCATCGGCTTCTACTTTACGATATTCCTGGCGACGCCCTGCAAATGGATATAACACGCCATTTTCGACGAGTGGCGCCCGTGGATCTTCATTTATCTTGCCGCGTCGATCCCAATAAACATAGTTATATGCACCTGTTTGACGAGCAAAACCCGAGGTATAGTCACGGTATTGTAATTGTTGATTTAGAAAGAGATTATCGTTTAAATAGATATTGTGGGTTAACTTAAAGCGTAGCTCTTCGCCTTCATTATCTTTTGCCATTGGAGAGATAATTCCCGCATGACCAAAAGCATAAGGGGTTTGGCCGTCACTACTGGAAAGCGAATCCGCTAGCTGTTGGCGCTGCGCATCCGTTAATTGAAGCCCTGCATTATTTGGATCGTTAATCAAGTCCTCCCAACTAACCTCACCAGCGCCCTTACCGCCTACAGAATCTGCATTAAAGATACGTATGGGGTGACCAATAGAATCAACAGCAATAGCATCTTTAATATAAGTAGCTGATAACATAAGATCTTGGCTATCACTCATGATATATTTTAAAGAAGTGTAAACCTCATCTCTATCAGTACCAATCTCACGGAAACCATCACTACGAGCACTTTTAGCCACAACTCGATAGGCTAAGTTGTCGGTGATCCCACCGGTACTGTCTACAGAAAATGCATAGGTGTCCCATTGACCCACTTCAGCAGTAAACTCATTTGAAGACTCAAATTGTGGTTTTTTCTCTATAAGGTTAATCACCCCCCCCGCGCTGCCCATGCCATAAAGCCCAGTCGCAGGCCCTTTTAAGACCTCTACCGATTCAACATTGGTCAATGAGCGAGTAGGATTAAATGAATTACCCAGTCCAGCACCACCATACATACCATCATAGGTGTAATTAGCGCCTAGACCACGGATCACTAAATTATCACCGATACCATAGTTATTACCTGCTTGAGTAACACCACTAATATTACGTATCAAATCCTGTAGATTATCCACACCTTGTGCTTGAATCAGCTCTTCATCAACAATAACGACTGCCGCAGGCGTTTCCATGAGTGACATATTAGACTTTGTTGCGAGGCCCGAGTTCATCACAACTTGGTTTTGTCTGCCATAGACCGTTATCCGCTCAATGTTACTGTTCGCTTCAACGGTTTCTGCTGCATAAATTGTTGTCGGTAAAAATGTGGATGCACATGCAATTGCTAATATGGAATAACGAAAACCTTTCATCTCAAACCCTACTTAAGTATTATGCGGCGAGATGATAACCATTCTCATTAACATTAACATTAACATTGCAACCAGCATTTAAACAACTAATACAAAGGAGATTTGTTTGTGATTGTTTTTGCTCGATTTTATATGAAAAACTTACAAAGTAAATTGCGATAAAATCTATATGCAGCAATAAGATAGGTGACTTGAATCACATATTCAAAATGTAACCAGCCAAAGCCAGTTTCACTCCTTACAAGTAGCATGAACAATAATCAAGCAGAATAGATAGAGAGTATTAACAAACTTAAAGAGTCAAAAATCACTGCTTTATATTGCTAGAAAGCCTCGCTGAATGTTCGGTTAACAGCTCACATTTCGGTTATAACATTGATAGTCAGTCCACAAATCAACTATCAATGTTTATGGTTATAGGGGCCTATCTCCAAACACACTATTTATCGTTATTGTCATATCGCGTCCTGCGCATAAGAACAACTAACGATATAACAAGCAGTGCCCACCAAGATGTGCTTCCCGCATAATCGCTATCAGCCTCAATATAGTCATTATCCCAATCGGTACTTTCCAGCGGTAAGGCGTAGAGACTATCAAAATCATTTGAGCTTACTGTCGCCACAATATCACCGTAGCCTACTTCATAGAGATCGATAAGCACGTCGTAATGATCTGGAGTAAATCCCACATCCAACGTGGTTAAGACCTCAAAGTCATCATTGGTGGCATCACCAACAATACTGAATATGTCGGTGGTGTAATAATGCTCCCAAGGACCACCATTGCGGCTAAGATAAAGCTCCGCAAACACATCCGCTCTTTCATTGAGGTATACCCCATTAACGTCCGCATCAAAGGTCACGCTAAAGGTCTGGTAAAAACCATCAACGTCATTATCAACAAACAAGCGGCTGTAAGCATCGTAAATATAGAAATCTCGATAGATGCCATTGGCAAATAAGGCGGGTGATGCTGTCGCTTGGCGCTTGATGATGGCCTTCTGCGCTTTATCGATATGCGTTTGGATCACTTGCTCCCTGCTCATTGGGCTTAGTAAACTTCGGCTCACCTGCAAGCGTTGCGCTGATAATAACTCTCGCTGAGCTGCTGATAATTGATGGCTCTGATCTGAGTAGGTTGTGAATGCCTTATCCTGCATATATCCCGTAGATATACTGCTAGCTTGGTTACGTTCTTGTGCTACTGCGCCCATCGGCAATAAACACGCACTCAGAAACAGCGGCAATAGCTTGGTTAGGGTTTTTAATTGTTTCATCATCACCTCTAGCGATTCATTTGGTTGAGGTCATTAGAGGCCAACTCAAATGAACACAAGCTGAACGTCAAAAATCAGCGAGTTAACGGCTCCCCCCCATTGGGCTATTCAGGTTGGGTTCATCTTAAAAACGATATATCTAACAACCTAAACGCGCTCTCGATGCAGGAATGATGACTAATCTAGCGGGATCTTTTAAACTGGTAACATCTCAACCCTTTGGTGCTCTTAATGAAAGCTGTTCTACTGTTGATATTAATACCGCTACTGACGCTAGGCTCCTTACCCGCCTATGCTGGCGGGCATTACGCCACTATTTCGTTAGCCTCCATGGCGATGGCGACTAATAATGGGGCCAAATCACTTAAAGTGAAAAGTTCACAACAAGCAGCACAATTAGTTAAAAGCCAGTATCCAGGAAAGATCCTCAAAGTTCAGTCTGCTCGTGTTAATGGTAATCCAGGTTATCGAGTCAAGTTGCTTTCAAAAGATGGGGTGGTTTTTTACGTCACCGTTGATGCCAAAACAGGCCGTGTGCGTCGTAACTAACTGCAACAAAAAAGGAATAAATATGAGACTGTTACTCGTTGAAGATGATCTCGCACTGCAGAGCAATCTTAAGCAGCACTTGATAGCCGCTAACTATACTGTCGATACTGCTGATGATGGCGAAATAGGTCTTTTTCAAGGGCAGGAGTACAACTACGATGCCGCGATTATTGACGTAGGACTTCCCAAACTTGACGGTATAGCGCTTATCACTCAACTCAGAGCGCTTACGATTGAATTTCCAATTTTAATCTTAACGGCTCGTGATAGCTGGCAAGATAAAGTCGAAGGTTTAGATGCCGGAGCAGACGATTACCTCACTAAACCTTTTCACCCACAGGAGTTGATTGCAAGACTAAAAGCCTTGATACGTCGCAGCGCAGGAAAAGCCAGTCCAGTGATCAACAACGGTCCTTTATCACTCAATACCAGTAGCTTAGAGCTCACTAAAAATGGTGAACTGATTAATCTTAGTGGCTCAGAATACAAGCTATTTGAATACTTCATGCTGCATATTGGTGAAGTTAAATCTAAAACGGTACTCACCGAACATATTTATGACCAAGACTTTGATCTCGACTCCAATGTTATTGAGGTCTTCATTCGGCGTCTACGGAAAAAGCTCGATCCTGACAACCAACTTGGAATGATCGAAACTTTACGGGGGCAAGGATACCGATTAACAAAACTAGAACCGCTCCCTGAACCTAAGAAGTCATCATAACCATGCTCTCAGTAAAGCGGTTACCCAAAGTAATGCACTCGCTCAAAGCTAGGCTAATTGTGAGTGCGCTGCTGCTTATTTTAATATTGATGCCCTTGATTGGTTTCACCCTCAACGATGCCTTTAAACAACAAGTAAAAAGTGCATCAATGAATGAGCTGAAAGCCTACGTTTACGCTATTTTAGCCGTGACAGAAGTGAGCCGTGACGGCGTATTGATGCCTGAAGTACTACTCGAAAACCAATTCAATGTGATTCAATCAGGCCTATATGCCGCCATTAGCACTCCAAATACATCAGTGCTTAAGAGCAAGAATCGTGCAGCCTTTAATGCAAAGATTATTGAAACATCGCCACCAGCAACACCATTAAACAGCACCAATATTACTTCAAAAGACAATCAAACAATCGCTTGGCGCTCAGACTCATTACTGGGTATAGAACTGCCAAATCAGCTGCCTACACCCAATAAAGGGCAAGGCCAATTCAGTGAAATAGAGCTCAATGGCCAGCCACACCTGATATACAGCTTTAGTGTCAGTTTCGAACTGCCAACAGCAATAAATAGTGAAAGCCAGCACTTAAATAGTCGATTCCCGATCACCATTCATATCATTAAAGATCAAACAGAGTTTCAACAACAGGTCGATCAATTTACTCAGCAACTTTGGCGCTGGTTAATGATCCTTATGGGCTTATTGCTTGCCATACAGATGACTTGGCTATGGTGGACGTTAAAGCCGCTTTCGAGTTTAGAAACCGAGCTCAGTGCAATCGAAAATGGCAAAGCAAATCAGCTTTCTGATCGTTACCCAACGGAACTACAAGCTGTTGCGCAGCAATTAAACACCTTGCTAAGCACCGAACAAAATCAACGTAAACGTTACCGAAATGCATTAGCAGATCTTGCTCATAGCCTTAAAACACCGCTAGCCGTTATTCAAAGTCAGACCGATTTAAGCCCAGAGTCATTTGAGCAAGTCACTCATATAAACCGTATTATTGGCCACCAACTGAAACGTGCCCAATCAGCTGCAGGCAGTGCTTGGCATCTTGGTATTCCAGTAGTGAACATTTCAGATAAACTGGTCCGAAACCTACCCAAAATATACTGCCAACCACTCATCACCATTAAGCAGAACGTTGACCGTGAGGCCATTTTTAAGGGTGATGAAGCTGATCTTTCTGAGATTTTGGGTAATGTACTCGACAATGCCTGTAAAGCAGCGGCTAGCACGGTACAGCTCAACATCACTCAGAATGGGGCGGCGCTAGTGCTGCAAGTGGAAGATGACGGAAGTGGCGTAAATGAAACCCTACAAGCGCAAATATTTGAGCGCGGGATTAGGGCCGACTCTTACAAAATGGGCCACGGGATCGGATTAGCCATAGTGCGCGATTTGGTCGATAGCTACCATGGTCAGCTATCCATTGGTCAATCTCAACTTTTAGGAGGCGCCTCTTTTACCATTACGTTCAAATACTAAAAATAACAACACCAGCCTATAACCACTGTTTTTCTGCTTTCAGCTTATGTTCATCTTGGCCTTCCTATAATAACCACATCGTCAATTATCGATAGGAAAGCATATGAACATTTTCAAACAATGCTGTGGCTTGTCTCTGGTAATCCTTTTGCAATGGATAACGCCGACGAGCGTCTGCGCACAAGATTATGATAGTACGATACAGACTCAACTGAGCGAGGGCGAGTTAGCACAGATGCTAGCCCCAATTGCACTCTATCCAGACAGTTTGCTCACCCATATTTTGATTGCGGCAACCTACCCTTTAGAAGTGGTAGAAGCGCAGCGCTGGCAGCAGAAAAACCAACAACTCAGTACTGAACGTCAAGTAAACAAAGCAGAAGCAATGCAATGGGATCCGAGTGTGACAGCCTTAGTCGCTTTCCCTACCGTGTTACAAAAGTTGAGTGAGGATCTGCAGTGGACTCAATCACTAGGCGATGCATTTTTACAGAATGAAGCCCAAGTGCTTGCCAGTATTCAAAGCTTACGCCTGCAAGCGGATAATGCGAATAACCTTGAGGATATGCAAAATATGCAGGTGACTCGTGCCAATAACCAAATCGTTATTGAACCCGTTAGAAAGGAAGTTGTTTACGTCCCCTATTATGATCCAAGAGTCGTCTATGGCGCTTGGTCTTGGTATAACTATCCACCCGTTTATTGGACGATGTATCCAGGCTACATTAGGCCTAGCTATGGCCATTTCTACTGGCATAGTGGCGTACATATTAGTTTCAATTACTATTTCAGTGCGTTTCAATGGAGCAGACACCAGGTCGTGGTGGTGCATCATAAGAACTCACGCCACTACCGCCATCATGGCCGTATTGTCACCAGCCACGGTGCCAAGCGATGGGCACACAAGCCACAACATCGACGCGGCGTCGCCTATAGTAATAATGCATTGAGACACAAGTACAACAGCCATAGTCCAAGCCGTGCACACAATAAGGTAATTAGAGGTCAAAAAACGCATCATGTGAACAAAAGCCGTGAGATGCAGTTTGCTAATAAATTAAAACAGCAACCCACTCAGCGTAATACTCACTATGCAAACGGCAGACCTGTCAAAAGTCATCAGCAGGTTAAAAGTCATCAACAAGTAAAGAGCCGTCAGAAGGTTAACAGTCATCAGCAGGTTAACAGTCATCAACAAGTAAAGAGCCGTCAGCAGGTTAAGAGTCATCAACAAGTAAAGGGCCGTCAGCAGGTTAAGAGTCATCAACAAGTGAAGAGCCATCAGCAGGTTAAGAGTCATCAACAAGTGAAGAGCCATCAGCAGGTTAAAAGCCGTCAGCCAGCAACAAACCAGCGCAGCCACAAACAGGGCAACAACAACTCAAAGACGAATCATCACCAGCAGAAAAGAGATAGGAATTAGGGCCGAAACAACTCCATAGACCATCAGCCGTCTATGGAGTTGAGATTTTTACTTTAGCTAACCACTGCTGCATTGAGCTTATTTTGGAGGGCGTTAAGCGATGCTAACATCTCACTAAAACGTGGGCGTAATGCCAAATCAATCTGTAGACAGTCTTCACTGAGTTGCTTCAGTCCAGCCACTAAATCAAGCTGATCCGCTCTTAGTTGTAATCTGTTTTCAACAAGATCATCGATTAAACATCCCAACGCGTTAATCTCGATACTCTCCATCGCCTCTTTTTGTAATTCAGGCAATAAACTCAAATTTGACGATGCACCGAAATCACCAAATAGCATTGAGCCTTCAAGATTAATCATCGTATTATGCGCATACACATCACCATGACTTACGCCATTTTGATGTAGATGGGTCATGGTATCTGCCATTTGCGTCAGCACAAATAACACCTGCTGCAATCCAAGCTCTTCGCCTTTAACAAAAGTGTCTCTGGTGCACGTGTCCAGCGATGGCGGTAAACCTAAGTTAGCAAATGAATTCGGAATGAGCTCCATCACCAGTCCAAGTTGATCAGCTTGATTAATTTGAGCGACAACCTTAATAAGATTGTGATGGTCCCCAGATTGTAAACAACACGCAAGCTCATCACTTGGGTAACCATCGCTGGTGACCTCACCTTTAAAGAGCTTCACTGCAATATTGAGATCGCAACCATAGAGTGACTCTGGTTGCTTTAACCATTTGGCACTATAAATGACACCAGAGGCTCCTTGACCAATCACTTGACCCAATTGGATATCGGTTAATGCGACGGTTTGCATCGGCTTCGATTGCAGCTTAGCGCTTACACGTGCGCCCTCACCCTCTTTGCTCAGCGGATTACCTGACAACGCTAACCAAGCTAGCTTTGGTAATTGAAACAACCAATCAGGAAATTGAGTGAAATGATTCGCGGATAGGCGCGCTAACGCTAAATGACTGCAATTAGCCATACTGGCAGGTAAAGCACTCAGTTTATTGCCCGCAAGTGCTAATTTTTGTAATTGATGTAACGACCCCATATCGTCAGGTAACGATGTTATTTGATTGTCAGTCAATATCAACCAGCGAGTTTGCAAAGGCAATGTACCTTGCGCTACGGCTGTTAGATTATTAGATTTAAAGCTTATCATCTCTAAACGAGGACAAGCCGCTATCACTGTGGGGATCTGTTCAAAATGATTATTGGTGAGGAACAACCGTTTCAGTTGCTGTAATCGAGCAAAGTCATTGGGAAGTTCAGTTAACTGATTACCAGAGAGATCTAACACCTCTAAGGTATCTGCGAGCGAAAAAATAGCCTCAGGAAATACGGTCAAATTCTCTGAAAGGGTTAATCGTTTAGTGCCTTTTAACTCGCCTGATGTTAACTGTGCCAATGTCTGCAAAATTTACTGCCCTACCGAATGTTCAAAATGGCGGCAATGGTAATACATTCGAGAAAAATGAGAAAGCGACGATTAACAGGATTATAAATTGCCCCTCCTAGCTGATCCATATTTACTTTCTAACGTATTGCTTTAGCATCAAATAA
This sequence comes from Shewanella gelidimarina, assembly GCF_023283945.1. Classification (GTDB taxonomy): domain Bacteria; phylum Pseudomonadota; class Gammaproteobacteria; order Enterobacterales; family Shewanellaceae; genus Shewanella; species Shewanella gelidimarina. Next base: position 176,614 of record NZ_JAKIKW010000005.1, read on the forward strand.
CATTAATGACCTCACTTACGCTATCACGACTATCTGCTTACTGGCAGAGACTAAGGTTAAGTACAATGAAGCATAAACAAACGGCTAAAGTCCCTACCAGTCGCTTATCCCGATTCTCCTCCTTAGGAGGACTAGCATCTCGCCTTGCTGGCAACGTATTGGTAGAGGGGGCTAAAAGGCTTAGCAAAGGTCAGAAGCCGTCGCTAAATGAATTAGTGATGACCCCCAATAACATTACTCATATGGCGGACAAACTTGCCGAACTTCGTGGCGCTGCGATGAAGGTGGGTCAAATGCTGTCGATGGACTCTGGTGAGCTATTACCAAAAGAATTGAGTGATATTCTGTCACGACTGCGCTCTGACGCTAAGGCGATGCCGCACAAACAATTGGTCACTTTATTAAAAACAAACTGGGGGAATGATTGGCTAGACCCTTTCGCCCATTTCGAGCTTAACCCTTTTGCTGCGGCATCAATTGGTCAAGTGCATTTAGCGACGTTAGCATCAGGCGAAAAACTGGCAGTGAAACTGCAATATCCAGGGATCCGTAATAGTATTGACAGTGATATCGACAATGTTGCTGCGATACTTAAATTGTCTAAGCTTATCCCGAGTAACGTTCAGTTTGACCAACTGCTAGCTGAAGCAAGAAAACAACTACATGTTGAAGCCGACTATCAAAATGAACTCTCCATGTTGCAGCGTTTTCAATCTCTTATTGCCAGCGATGAGATAAATGCGGATGAATTTATTGTTCCTACAACCTATCCAGTACTTTGTAATCAAAATATTTTAGTGATGGAGTTTATCGATGGACAAAGTATTGATTCCATCAATACGCTGGAGCAAGTGACCAGAAACAATATCGCCACAAGACTACTCAAACTATTCTTTAAAGAGCTATTTGCTTTCAAGCTCATGCAAACCGATCCCAATTTTGCCAACTACCAATACCAAGCTGAGTCTGACAAATTAGTACTGCTTGATTTTGGTGCTACCCGTGCAATTCCAACCGCGTTATCAGATCAATATAAGCAGCTTATGGCTGCCAGTATGATTAACGACAGAAAAACAATGGAAAATGCGGCTCAAAATATCGGTTTTTTCCAAGATGCGATAACTAAAGAGCAAAAGTCTCTGGTGTTAGATGTCTTCTATCTCGCTTGTGAGCCATTACGCTTTGAGGGGGATTATGATTTTAGTGACGATACACTAGCGAAAAGGATAAAGCAGGCTGGCATGGCAATGAGCATGGATCGTAACGAATGGCATAGCCCACCAGCAGATGCGATATTTATTCACAGAAAGCTAGCAGGCTTGTATTTATTAGCATCAAAAATAGGCGCTAAGGTCAACGTAAAGCAGTTGTTCGAAACACAGTTACAGGCATCCCCTTTTACGATGGATACTTAATCTTACGCTCCGCTTTGAGCAACTCTTGGCCTTCGGTAATCGCCAATACGGCTTTTGATTTGAATTCACGTCGGTACAAAGTCACCACCACAAATATGCTAGCGGCAATAAACAGTAACGGATGAAAGAACCAGCAAAGCGCTGCCATTGAAAAATAGTAACAGCGTAAGCCGTAGTTATATGAGTGAGCGGCTTGGTCTTGCACCACTGCCATCTGTTTTGCATAGCGACGTAGGTTTTCATTACGCCCCTCTTTATCATAAGGCGCTGCACCAATCATCACATTGAGAAATCCATATTGGCGCATCGACCAAGTAAATTGGAAAAAAGCCATGATAAAGATAAAGGTTAACACCCCCAATTTAACTTGCACCAGTGCATGATTAGGATCCGCTGCATAAGGGATCGTTGCAATAATCACTTCCAACCGCTCAACCTGAGCAAAGAGGGTTAATACACCCGCAAGCACTAACATCGTCGTAGAAGCGAAAAAAGAGATATTACGCTCTAGGTTGGCTAGCAGTGCGGCCTCACCGACTCGGATCTCTCGAGTGATCAACTCATACATCCAGTGAATACGATGTTGATGCAAACAACGGGCAATACAATTAGTGGTTTTAGCCTTACTTTTTGCAAAGCGGGCATAGCCGACCCAACTAAAAATAAAGGTCATAATTGCAATAACATCTAATACTGAAATAGTCATAACACTCTCATGAGCACCGAATGAAAAATAGAGGTCTACCCTCGCTAAACAGAGAAATACACAGCAGCAAGATTAAGCCGTGAGCTTACTTTCTAGATCTGCACTCACTATCTTTAGCGCTGCAAGCGCAACGTCAGGTGCTATATTATTTGATTCTAAAAGGAAAATAAGGTCTACCGCCAATTTAACTTCAGCTGGCGCAGCTGCCAAGCCTGATTCATTTTCGCCATCACTCACACGTTAACCTCTGTCATTCGATGCCTAGCTTAAGGTGTTCTATTCTATCGTGATTAAGATCAAAAAACAGAACAGATAAAAATGAAACACCTAATCTAGATTAGTTTTTGTTCGACTCTTTCCCGTAAAGAAGAATGATTTGACTAAAAGGCTTGAGCGATGATTTAGCCACCTAAGCGAAAAGCGCGTAACGCATTCTAGTCATAAAAGACTAAAAGCATTGAAACGAACCCTAAGGGCCGCGCTTCTTGGCTATTTTTACAGTGTTGTAGGCTATTTGTGGAGAATGACTAAACGACATAGCCTCCGCCTTGTCAAAACAGCCAATAAACGGCGGTAAAAAAAACCGTGAAAGATCTACAGCCCCTAGGTTAACAGTCACATCGTGCAGGCATTCATCATCTCAAAAATAAATAAACGAGGCTAAAAGGATTAGAGGGACTTTTTATTCCAGACAAGACGAGCAATATCTCTAAGATAGCAGCAAAGCTGCCTGCACGCTTAGGGGATATTATCATGCTTGAAAGCTATTCCTTCATCGCAGCATGGCATCCTGCGCCCTAGAACATTCAAATAAGGCTTTAGTATGTTGGCTGCAATAAAAAGCATAATAAACGGCCAAATATCAAGGTTGATGGCTAGCAGCCTTTTTGTACAAAGACTTAACACCACGACCTAAAACGTAAAATTAACAGCCAAAATTCTGTTTAATCGTGTAAAAGAATAATAGTTCATAAATATAGGCACTGAGCGTGCACAGAGATAGTATCTTTCGCTTCCACATTACTTGTCGCCTAGATATACTCATTACCAATAAGCACTATCAATAAGCAACATCAACAAAATACTTAAGGTGACGCCCGATGGCAAAGATGGATTTCTCAGTAATAAATGACACCACAGCTAAATCTTTTAACGAGCAAAAGAATCTTATTAAGCGAGTGTTCAAGGGAAATACCGTACTTTGTCAGACTTGCAAGCAAGTACTAGAGATGAAGTTACCGGTTAAAGGCCAAGACAAAACCGTTTCAGGGATCCGTTGTAAGAAGGGTTGTACTGATATTGAACTTGATATGGAAATCATTCTATAAAGGGTCAAATATCGGCTGAATAAATAGTTAGGCTGCTCTAATCCACGGTTACGTTTGGATTGTTAAGCAGCCTAGTTAAACCGATATTTGGGTTCGATGTTTATTTCTTAAAGCTTTAAAACTGGTAAGTGATCCCCAAGCCAAAACCACTTGATGCCATATCAAATATAAAATCGTTATCATCGTAATCAACGTCTATATACCTGAAGCTATATTTAAGCGCCCAATTTTCTGACAAATCTTGATTCATGGTTAAGTTTAATGACCAAGAGAAATCAGAACCAACGCCAAAACCAGCCACATCAGCACGACTTACAAGATAGAATCCGTCACTAAAGCTCCACTTATTTTTAATACCGATAAGCGGGTCATACCAATCATCACCAAAATTTGGCTCACGACGCTGATCAACAAAACTGACCTCCAACTTATTACTGATATCGATAACCCGAGCGCCAGCAAAAGCATACCACTCAATATTAGCTTGCTTTGAAAAACGGTAAGCAGCCACTATATCGAGCATCTTTTGCTTCGCAGTCAATTCAGCGGAAGCAACATCGGTCTTGGTATCATATTTAAGTTTCATGTAAACCAAGTCAATCCCAAACTGCCAATTACCTTTGTTCGCTTGAAAATTCAATAACACTGCACCGTCTAGATTTTCAAATATCTCACTAAACGACATATCCATATCAACGATAATAGGGATCCCATTTTCATCGACATAACCGGTTTGACCTTGCTGATTAACAAGCCATAAATAGGGGGTAACTTCAAATGCCCAAGTTTCAGCTTTTGCATTATGACTCGCTAACAAAAGTGACATTAATAAGCATGACATGAGTGATTTAAATATAAGCGACTTAAACATAGGCATTCCATTTCCATTCAGTCTGTAATCAAAGATAAGCCAATAACGGTTTATGAATAGCCTAATCCACTATTCTTAAGATTATGAATTAACGCTGTATTAGCTAGTAACAAGCCTAGTAGAATTTTTAGATAATACTCATATCACCAGCAATGATTTACGAAAAAATATCGCTGCCCGTGTTTCCCTATAGCCAATCGTTGTTAAAGGTCCTAAGGGCTGCTGAACTTTTGAGCTTAGTTTTTGTTCGATTACTTACCGAAAGGAATAATGACTTTAGTACGAATATTGAGCGACAATACTTAGCTGACCAAGCGAAAGCGCGTAACGCCTTCTTGCTATAAAAGACTAAAAGCATTGAAACGAACTCTAAGGACCGCGCTTCTTGGCTATTTTTACGGTGTTGTAGGCTATTTGTGGAGAATGACTAAACGACATAGCCTCCGCCTTGTCAAAATAGCCAATAAACGGCGGTAAAAACAACCGTGAAAGATCTACAGACCCTAAGTATTAGCAAAATGTTGCATCTATTAAGACTGCCTTACTCGCCCATTAATGGTGATGGCGGTTTTAATACTCAATAATAGTGAGCTCGATACCGATACCGTCAAGGTGACAAAGATAGCCACTAAAATAACGATTTGGTACTTAATGGCAATAAGAGGATCGACGCCACCTAAAATCTGCCCAGTCATCATCCCAGGCAGTGTCACCAAGCCCGTTGTTGCCATTGACGCAAGTATCGGCGCAAAAGATTGTTGCATTGCAGATTGGACAAAAGGTAGCGCGGCTTGGTAGGCAGTAGCCCCTAATGCCAATGATCCCTCATATTCAGTTTTTCTATCTTCAAAAGCACCAAACAAACGCTGTAAAGCAACGATATTGCCGCTCAAGCAGTTACCTAACAGCATTCCCGCTGCGGGGATCAGGTATTGCGCGCTATAAAGAGGTTCAGGTGCTAGCAAATAAACAATCATCAACCAAAGCACTGGAAATAAGCCTAATGATAAACCCGCTAGTACAGGGAGATAGAGTAACTTACGCGACAACTTTGCCTTGCTCACGATAGCACTGGCACCAATGAGTAGCATCAGTAATAACCATAATAGATTGACCGACAAACTATTAAGTTCAAACAGGTATTGCAGATAAACTCCCACGAGGACGAGTTGCACCAGCATACGCACCACGGCACTTAGCATGTCTTTGCTGAGCCCCAGCTTGAAATAACGTTCGATACCAACAGGAACGACCAAAATAATCATAAAACTTGCCAATTGCCACCAGCTAATATCCATACAGCTCTTCTATTAAGTTTTGAAACAGCAATAGGGCAATATAATCGCAATGGACAGTTAAAGGTAACTAATTCAATAAAATCATCTAAAAAAAATGACTAGGTTTAATACGGGATAATGGCGATGTTTCAACGCTATACTCAGTAATGAAAACAACAAACTAGCGGCAAATTAAACATACATTTACACCTGTACAGTCACGTTTTTAACATCATCAATTTGTATAATTAGTTTGGAATTCAAAAAAACTTGATCAATATCTAATGAATTCGTTTTGCGCCTTGGTAGACTCTGGCCACTTTTCGATATTAAAAAACTTGAATATGAAACAACATCTACGTGAGCGTTTCCTCAAATATGTCAGTTTTAACACTCAATCTGACGGCCAACACTATAGTGTTCCAAGTACTCATAACCAATTTGTATTTGCCCAATTTCTACGCCAAGAGTTAGTCAGTTTAGGCTTTGATGAAGTGCAACTTTCAGATAAGGGATACTTAACGGCCACGGTACCGGCAACGATTGATAACGTCCCCTGTATTGGGTTTATCGCTCATTTAGATACCGCTCCAGATTACTCTGGTGATGCAGTTTCTCCACAAATCATCGAAAACTATAATGGTAAAGACATTGATCTAGGTTTAGAGGAAGTTCTTTCTCCAAACCAGTTTGATAGTCTTAATCAGTATGTTGGCCAGACGCTTATTACGACCGATGGCACAACATTGCTCGGCGCTGATGATAAAGCCGGAATTGCCGAAATTATCACTGCGCTACATCACCTCATCACTCACCCAGATATCCCTCACGGCAGAATAAGACTTTGTTTTACCCCAGATGAAGAGATTGGTCGTGGTGCAGACCATTTTGATGTGGAAGGTTTTGGCGCTGAATGGGCCTATACCGTAGATGGCGGTCAAGTTGGCGAACTAGAATATGAAAACTTTAATGCCGCAACCGCAGTCATTACCGCTACTGGTAACAATTGTCACCCTGGCACCGCATTTGGTGTAATGATCAATGCCCAAACGATGGCCGCACGCTTCCATGCTAAAATGCCATTAAAAGACACGCCTGAATATAGTTGCGATTATGATGGTTTTTTCCACCTTATCGGCATGGAAGGTGTCACCGAAAAAGCAACGCTTACGTATATCATCCGAGACTTTGATTTAACCCTTTTTGAGCAGAGAAAACGCTGGTTGGTCGACTTAGTTGAGAAATATAACCAAAACCTCTCTATTGGCCAGCTATCTATTGAGGTACAAGACTCTTATCTCAACATGAAGCAGCAGATCTTACCTCACCCACATATTATCGATATTGCTAAGCAAGCAATGAGCAACCTTGATATTGAGCCCATCATTAAGCCCATTCGCGGCGGTACCGATGGTGCTCGTCTTTCATATATGGGATTACCCTGCCCCAATATTTTTACCGGCGGGCACAACTTCCACGGCAAGCATGAATATGTCTGTCTCGAATCAATGGAAAAAGCCAGTCGAACGCTCATTGAAATAGCGAGATTAACGGCACTAGAGCAAACGTAAAATTAAAACCCCTACAGGGTCCATTTAACCATCTCATTATCAAAAGCAGATGTGGATTAACTTAATCTTAATCCACATTTAAGTGTTGCATTATCGAACAACTCTCTCTGTCATTCTACTATACGACTTCGCTGTCATAACAGATTTGCGAGTAGGAAGAGAGAGTCTATCCGATTGAAACTATCTGCCGTCATAGTGCACGCGATAGCCCTTCAATCAAGCGAGTCTATAGTCACTACGGTCACCGATTACGGAAGACTCTCTCAAAGAACTGGAAAAGGAATTCCACCCCAATTAAACTTACTTTGAGAGAGTAAATATGAACTTAGCTTTAGATTATGCATCCCTAGGAATACTCCTATTTGTCATACTTATTTTTATTTATGGCCTAATCGCAATTCACGACATTCCCTACGAAATAGCCGTAAAACGCAATCACCCACAACAAGAAGCTATCCATGTCACTGGCTGGATAAGTTTGTTTTTTATGCATGCGCTTTGGCCATTGCTGTGGGTCTGGGCCATGTACTACGATCCAAAAACGCAAGGCCAAGCAGTAAAAGGCTTAAGCCTTGGTGAACAGCAAAACCTGCAACTACAACTCACGCAACTACAAACCGATGTTCATGCGTTAGCAAGTAAAGTGGGAGAACAGTAATGGAAACGTTAATTTTACTGAGTTACATCAGTTTATGTGTCGTCGCGTTTAAGGTATTCAAATTACCTAAGAATAAATGGACCTTGACCACTGCGGGTGTCATCGGTCTGATTCTTATGGGATGGATTTTCCTATATATGGCCATGTACCAGCCGGTATCACGTATGGCACGAGTGTATAGCGTAACAACGCCAATAACGTCACAGGTGAGTGGCTTGGTGACTGAAGTGTATGTCGAAGGGAATAAGCCACTGATAAAAGACCAAGCACTTTATCAAATTGATAAAACACCTTTTTTAGCTACGGTTAACAAGCTAGACGCGCAACTTAAGCAGATATCAGCAAAAATAAGTTTCATCCATACAGAACTAAAGCGCTACAGTGATTTAGAGAAATATCAATATTCATCTCAGGAACAAGTCGATCGTTTACGTACTCAACTTATTGAAGCAAAAGAGCAAAAAATTGGCTTTCAAGCTGACTTAAAACAAGCGCAGTTTAACCTTGATAGCACAACGGTTCGAGCACCGACTGACGGGTATGTCACTCAAGTAGCACTCAGACCCGGAATGAAAAGTCGCACGATACCATTTAAAGGTAATCTTTCTTTTGTTCACGCTGAAGATAAACAAATATTTGCCGCTTTTAAGCAAACACCAGCACGTTATATTAAGCCTGGCTATAAAGCAGAGATCACCTTTGCCACGATTCCTGGACACGCATTTAGCGCTACCGTAGTGCAAGTCAATGATATCTTTGCCCAAGGTGCTGTTATGCCATCAGGCAATCTAATAAAGCCGGAACAAAATGCACAAGCAGGGCGATTGTTAGTTAAAGTCGAGCTAAATCAGCCAGAGTTAATTGCAGATATGCCTTTACCTGCAGGTACCGATGCACATGTGGCGGTCTATTCTCCTAACTGGAAAGCATTTTCAATTGTCCGTAAAGTCATTTTGCGCATGCAAAGCTGGCAAGGTTGGTTGTTTGAAGGCTAGGCTAGCCTAAATTCAACAATACTCAAAGTGCAGTGATCTCATCAGGTCTCTTCCAATACAAAACTCGTTATTAATTTAATGAGTTTTGTATTGTTGCAGTGACTGATGCATAGGCGCAATCATGCAGACAAGATTAAGGGATTCAAATCTAGGTCGTTTACCCTTAGACTGCAAGCTAACCATTTACGATAGAGACGTTATTTAATGAATGCTGCAATCATTGGCGCAACAGGTTTAATTGGTCATGAACTTCTGCAAAAGCTGATCGATTCAGAGGCCTATGACAAAATTTTAGTTTTTGGTCGCCTTGAACCTACGTTTTCAGCATCATTAGCGACTGAAGTCATATTTATCTTCTGCCAATTATCACAATTACCCACTATAACTGTCGGCGAAAAAATAGACCATGCTTTTTGCTGTTTAGGCACCACGATCAAACAAGCAGGAAGCCAGCAAGCATTTACCGCCGTGGATAAAACGGCTGTTATCGACTTTGTGCAATTATGCCATGCCAGCACTAACCTCGTCGTGACGGCACTGGGTGCTGATCCCCAATCAAGTACCTTTTATAACAGAATTAAAGGTGAAACCGAATTAGCCTTAGCGTCTACGTTAGCCACTAACGAGCAAGCTAAAGGGGCTATCGCCAAGCTTATTTTATTTCAACCTAGCCTACTTTTAGGCGAGCGCTCTCAACATCGACCGCTTGAATCATTTGGGCAATCTGTTTTCAACCTCGTTTCTCCGCTGTTTATCGGGCCTTTAAAACGTTATCAACCTATCTCTGGCGACAGTGTGGCAAGTGCCATGTTAACGATGGCGCACAATCCCGAAAAGTTATGCCCACCAAATTCAAACGCAACTGACTTACAGGTGATAAGAATTCACAACCAAACCATGTTGTAATTTTCATATTTATAGGCCGATAGGGTTTATATCATCGTGAGATAGATTAGAATGCTCTGCCATTCTCAAACCTAACATCACACACGCAAATGAAAATAAGCCAGCGACTTAAAAAGATAGTAACCATGGTGCACAGCCACTATGACCACATCTGGGATTGTTGCTGCGACCATGGCTTATTAGGTGCAAAATTATTGGATAACAATTGCGCTAACACCATCCATTTTGTCGATGTTGTTCCTGACTTAATGCAAGAGGTTTCAACGAAGCTAGAGCGCTTTTACCCAGCCGTTGATGGCGATGTAAAATGCTGGAAAGTCCACTGTATTGATGTCGCTTTATTGCCATTAGCCGACAAAAAGAATATCCAATTGGTGATTATTGCAGGCATAGGTGGCGAACTTTTAGTAGAGCTAGTACAGGCTATTTTAGCTAAGCATCCACAGCATTCACTTGAATTTATTCTTTGCCCTGTGCATCACATCTTTGAAGTTCGCAAAGCATTAGCCAAACTTAAACTTGGGTTAATCGACGAACACCTCATTGAAGACAACCAACGCTTTTATGAAATTCTGCATGTATCGACGCAATCTCAACAAGCTGTGTCGCTGGTTGGCGATAAGATGTGGGATTTAACTCGCCTAATTGATCAACGTTATTTACAAAAAACCTTAGCCCATTATCAACGTATTCAAGTCGGGTTATTAAAAAAACCAAATCAAGATGAAGCCCAAAATAGTGAGATAACGCAGATCATCGAGACTTATCAAGCATTACGATCTCAAAACTGAAACGACTTGATATAACGCCAAAGATTAGAGTCATCATCAATCGCTCGTTAGGTTATCATCTGCACTCTTTTGCAATGCCTATCCGTCAGCATTCGGTTTAAGTAACCTAACCCTTAGATAAAGTGAACTATGCGCCTATTAAAATCCACCATACACCCTGAACTTACCTCTCTTAAGGGCAAGCGATTCCATCGCCAGGCCGCACGTGGCATTATCCTTGATGGCGAAAATATCCTCATGCTATACACCGAGCGTTATCATGACTACAGCATCCCTGGAGGCGGCGTCGATGAGGGTGAAGATCTACGCCAAGGTCTAGTGAGAGAGCTGGAAGAGGAGACCGGTGCACATCATATCGATATTTTGAGTGAATTTGGCTGCTATGAAGAGTTTCGACCTTGGTACAAAGATGACTTTGATTTAGTGCATATGGAGTCATATTGCTATATATGCACCATTCATCCGGAACTGGGCGAAACACGACTTGAGCAGCATGAGATCCAAAATGGCATGCGCCCTCTATGGATTAATATTCACCAAGCCATTGCTCACAATGAACATACCATTACCAACAGCCCTAAAAAAGGCATGTCGATAGAACGTGAGACATACCTGTTAAAACTCATTGTAGAAGAATTGCTTTAGGCTTTGAATAACGGTTCTAAATAGCAATGAAGAACCGTCACCTTAACGGTAAGCGCTTAACTTAAGTAAAGTAAATTTAGCCTTGATCCCGTTTTTCAATCGCCACTTCAAGGCGCTTTATTTCCCGCTGAATGGCGTTACGGTTCATTTCATTGAAGGTCCACATCTTTATCGCTATCTGCATCATACTGCTCAATAACAGTGTCACGCCCCACTTAATTAACGCAGCTTCGCTCTCTACAACGAAAAAGAATTGATAGCCCGACCACAACATTAACCCACTGAGTAGCACAGCGATAAAACTCATTAATATCATCCAGCCGCCGAGCCGCCCCTTGTAAGCATCTCCTAGCATGCCAAACAGTGTTGGGTCTTGGCTGCGTGTTGCATTAACTTGCTGTTGTTCTCTTGCCAATTCTTGACGAATTTTTTTGTCGATATTCATATTAGTTCTCCTGCTCTATCTGTTGTTTGAGCATTTTTCTAGCCCGAAATAAACGAGACTTAACGGTGCCTATTGGGACCTCTAGTATTCTTGCAATATCAGTGACGCTAAATTCCTGTAAATAAAACAGGTATAGCACCTGACCTTCTACCAGTGGGATCTGTGCTAATAATGCTTTAAAGCCATCGGTACTATTATTAGCGTTAACATCCGCAATCGGCGCTACAACCTCAATATCTTCAATGTTTTGATAATGCTTTTGCCGTTTAATTAAATCCAGAACTTGCCAACGTACTAACTTGAACACCCAGGCATTAATCGTGGCTGGGTCCTGAAGTTTATGGATAGTTCTCGACAGCTTTAACAGAGCCTCCTGCACCGCATCTTCAGCCAAATTAATATCCCCTGCCACTTTGACTGCGAAGCCTATCGCGCTCGGATAGAAGTGACGACATAAGGCAGAGAATGACTGCTGACTACCCGCTTGAGTTTCAAGTACCCACAACTCAATTTGCGCTTGCTGCATCGTGTGATTATCTCTCCATTAGCCCATTTGTATTAAAGACGATAGATATTGATAAAAGGTTCATTTAAAAGTTGAGAATACTCTTTCTAGCTGAACAAGATGAAAAGGTATGACAGGGTGAGACATTAGCCCTGTATCGAAAATATTCGATACAGGGCTGGTTCTTTGATAACCAGCCAGTGAATGAGAAGCTCTAGGTCTAAAAATAAAAAAGGGAGCAAAAGCTCCCTAATCACATAGCATCTGATTAGAAATAGACAAATAGGTTAATAATCATTGCGTTAATTATATCGATAAAGAAACCGCACACTAACGGCACAATAATAAATGCCCTGTGCGCCGCGCCGTACTGTTGCGTTACCGCCGTCATGTTCACAATTGCGGTCGCGGTTGAGCCTAATGTCACCCCGCCGAAGCCGGAACAGATCACCGCCGCCTCGTAGTCTTTGCCCATAAAACGAAACACTACAAAGATAGTAAACACCACAGAAAGGAACACTTGCAGCGTCATAATCACCGAAATGTATAATAAACTCCCCTCAAGTTCCCAGATCTTCAGACTCATCAGCGCCATGGTTAAAAACATACCAAGACAGATATCTTGAATTAACGATAACCCTCGCGAAGCATCTTCAATATAAGTTCTGTCTTTGTTCTTACGTCGATTCAATATCACTCGACCTAAATTACCGATGATAATACCCGCGAGAAGACAAGCAACGAACATCGGCAGTTTCAGACCGGCTTCTTGCATCGCAAGATCAATAAAGTAACCGATAATAAGCGTCACGTTTAGCCACAACCAAGCACGTAACACACCAAAATAATCGACCTTCATATGTGCAGTGTTATTTTGATGGCTAGCACCAATATCGAGTTCATCGTTATTATTTGCTTTAACTTGATGGCGCTTCATTAAATAAGCAGCAATTGGACCACCAATCACACACGCTGAAATAAGCCCTAACGTATTTGATGCAATACCGAGTTCACTGGCGTTAACAATCCCTAATTCTTCAACAAATGTCGGCGTCCAAGCCATAGCGGTACCGACACCCCCTATCAATGCGATAGATCCTGACATCAAGCCCGCTTTAGGATCTAAACCAAACAAGGTCGCAACACCAACACCGGTAAAGTTCTGCAGAAATATAAACACGCTAGCTAAGACAATTAAGATGAGTAAGGGTTTTCCGCCCTTTAACAGCGTCGCAAAATCGGCTTTCAAACCAATTCCGGCAAAGAAGTAGAGTAATAAGGTATCTCTAACGGCGAGGTTAAATTCAATCTGAATATCAAATGCGTAATACAGTATCCCCACCGTTGCAGCACAAGCAAAGCCGCCAACGACAGGCTCAGGAATACTGTACTTACGTAATAATTCATAACGAGAGATAATGGCCTTACCAATAAATAAAGCAATAATCGCTAATGTGAAAGACACAAAGTCCTTTATTTCAACTAGTTGTGGTTCCATAAAACAGGTTTCCTCCCAACAAACATTCAAATTCTAGACTATAGATACATCGACACTCAGGCGAGATAAAGTGCTTCAACAAATCGCTCCTCTAAAAAGGCGCTTAATACCAAACCTAACACGTTTCAACTTGATAACAATAGCAAGCCGCAACAAACCAGTAACACTGACCACTAAATGCAACTTTGGCGATTAACCTATCCATTGCTATCCAAAAAAAAGACAAAAAAAACGGCCTTGCGACCGTTTGTTATTGAATCTTTTATTTCTCAGGTTGAGGTGGATAGTTTTGCAATAACGCACCAATGGCGATATTAACGACTTCCACTCTCTCTTCTGGCGTATCTTTATCGCGCATAGTGTCAGCCACTGAACCACGCCACACCAACTTGCCTGATTTTGTATCAACGAAGTCTAGAATCAGAGTTCCGACTTCATATTCACGGACCGTAGTTTGAGTATGTCCAACTCCGCCCATTCCACCCCGACCCCAACCAGCGCCATAATAAGGGTTGTAGCCATAATTAGTATTAAAGGTGTCGACATTAATCTTCTTATCGACTTTAGTGAGGTAGTTCACCAACACATCCGCTTTATCAGCACTAACCATGCTCAGCCCTTTTAGCAGCAGCTGATCATTAACCGCGGCGCGCACACGCTGATCCATTAACCCATCGAGGTGATATGTCGCATCAGCGGTCTTTTTCTCAACCCAAGCATAAGTTTTAACATCAGTAAAATTTACGGCTGGATCATAGTCAGAGCTCGTTTTAAGGGAGCTACAAGCACTAAGTGCTAATGCAACGATAATTACCAATAACTTGTTCATGTTTTCTCCATCCACGCTTAAAGGCGTTCAACATTGTTTAAAGAAGCTTACATAGCAATCTATTAATCTACAACTCAATTTTAGAAAATACTCCGCTTGTTCAGCTTGACTTAAGCCTTTAACTTAATGATAATGATTATCAATTACCTTCTTGGGTTTTATTATGCTTTGGTTTATTGTTGCACTCACGGTTGCGAGTATTATGTTTCTGTTAACCCCAGAAAAAGTGGTTGAGCGGACTGAAAGCACCACCTCATTCCTAGATAAGTTAAGTCAGCACTCACTGCTCGTTTTGCCCGTCACCATATTAACCTGGATGGTAGTGGCCATAATGAGTGCTCCAGTGACACCTTTTGCAGGAACAGCCATTGGCTTTGTACTGACCTCATGTGCCGTAGCCCTACCACAACTGCATAAATATCTGGCCGTCATGGCGAGTTTAACCTTTGGCGCATTACTGATAGAACTGGCGTTATATTTGTAGCTGTCAGTAAGTAAACTCTCTTAGTCGATAACGCGGTTTTTGTACTCGTTATCCGCTGAGATAGATATCCTCTTTTTATCACTCCCGCTTCAACGTCATCTTTGTTAAACTAGCTCAATCAGTAAATCACTAATCATACTTATGAAATCCGATCCTAATGTCTCATTAGTTTATAGCACCGATTGCGGTAGAATCACTGCAGATAAAGCCACTCAAAGCGCACCTCTGGGTGACGGTATTGTCAGGATCCATAAAGACAGTAAGGGCCGAAAAGGCAAAGGCGTTTCAGTGATTAAAGGGCTAGGCCTGTCAGAGAAAGATCTTAAAGCACTCGCACAAAAATTAAAGAAGCAATGCGGTTGTGGCGGCACAGTTAAAGACTTTTGTGTTGAAGTTCAGACTGATAATAGAGAACAACTTAAAACACTTATCGAAAAGCTAGGTTACACAGTCAAGCTAGCCGGCGGCTAGTCGCTTCTGTACAAAGGATGTTTTATGGATAGCTTACAAAACAATTTACTTATCGCGATGCCTTCTTTAACTGACACTTTTTTCGAGCGCTCACTCATCTATATCTGCGAGCATGATGAAAAAGGTGCCATGGGCATTATGATTAATCGACCTAGCGGTATTATCGTCGATGAACTTCTACTGCAGATGGAATTAACCGAAGAGCCACAGCCTGTGACATCGCTAGGGAAAGAGGTTCTCGTCGGCGGGCCCGTTAACCCAGAACGCGGCTTTGTATTGCATACCCATCAAGATTGTTGGAGCAACAGTGAGCAAATTACGGATTCGCTGATGTTAACTACCTCACAAGATGTTCTCAGCTGTTTAGGTTCCGATAAAGCACCTGAAAAGTTTGTTATCGCACTGGGTTATGCCGGCTGGACACGCGGTCAATTAGAGCAAGAACTCGCCGACAACGTGTGGTTATCTGTCCCTGCAACACCTGCTCTTTTATTTGATGTTGAACACGAACTCCGCTGGCAACAAGCGGCAGAATCTTTAGGTTTTGATATCTGGCAACTGTCCAATTTAGCAGGACATGCTTAAGCTGTAACGACAGTAATGGAATGTAATATGAGTTATCAGAGTGTATTAGGGTTTGATTACGGTACAAAAAGTATCGGCATTGCTATTGGCCAAGAGCTCACAGCAAGCGCACGTCCGTTAATGTCAATAAAAGCCGTTGACGGTATTCCTAAGTGGGAAGAAATTGGCAAGATAATCACCGAATGGCAACCAGATCTTATTGTCGTCGGCTTGCCACTCAATATGGATGGTACAGAGCAAGAGATAACACTTAGAGCCAAGAAATTTGGCAATCGGCTCAATGGTCGTTTCGGCATAAAAGTAGTGACTCAAGATGAGCGATTAACAACAGCCGATGCTAAAGCAAGGCTGTTCGAGATGGGTGGCTATAAAGCATTAACTAAAGGACAAGTCGATGCGATGTCTGCCGTGCTCATTATCGAAAGTTACTTTGAAAACCAGCATGGCTAGAGCCATTGATAGTGAGCCACCGAATTGACGGTCAAATAAATCAAACTAAAAAGCAGCTAATTAGCTGCTTTTTTTCATGGAAGAACCGGTATTAAACACAAATTACCCTTTACTCTTTTGAGTTAGGTTCTTTCTCTTTTTCGCTCTCTTCTTCCACTTGCTGCTTCAGCAACAATTCAAGCTTTTCTTTTTCCTGCTGCGCCTTTATCTGTTCCTGAGTTACTTTATTTTCCCACTCAGGCTCCCCTTCCAATGGTGCTTTAGCATTAACAGACATAGATAGTGCTAATAATCCCGACACACAGATAAAATGACTGAACAATTTGATATTTTTCATTATTACTTCCCTGTAGTTTAGAGCTACGTCCTGAAGCTCTTTATTCTGACTTGCCTTATAAACATATCAGGCTTAGCAAAAACAGCAATTTAAACGTTCATTTATCAACCAAATATAGACAAGTGCCATTGAGGTATCTTTATTTCTACCCAAGAAAATCAACAACTTCAACGACACCATTTATTATCATGCATTCTATTTATCGCTCATGGTTGATGTAGACTCGATAAGGCATAAAAAATGCCGAGATAGTTAACTATCTCGGCATTTTTATTTCTGGGTTAATTACTAGCCAGCTTTTTTATACTCAGTATAAGCTTCACCTTGGGTTAACCATTTTGGTGCGGGCTTACCCTTTAGGTAGTGATCAAAATATTCCATCATGCGAATACTATAATCGAGTTTATTTGGATATTTTTTAAGATGATGTGGTTCATCTTGGTATTGAAGCAACACCACATCTTTTCCGGCACGGCGCATTGCCAGATACATTTCAACCCCTTGCTCCCAAGGTACGGCATCATCTTTATCACCAAACATAATCATCATCGGCGTTTTAATGCGCTCAACGTAAAACACTGGTGAATTTTCAATATACTTCTGTGGCGACTTAAATAAACTATCACCAATTCGGCTTTGGCCAGTTTCATACTGGAACTGTCTCGCTAAACCACTACCATGACGAATACCACTATAAGCACTTGTCATATTAGTCACTGGCGCACCGGCTACCGCCGCTTTAAAGATATTGGTTTTAGTCACTGCAAATGCGGTTTGATAACCACCCCATGAGTGACCTTGGATCCCGACAGCTTGCGGATCCGCAACGCCCATATCGATAAGATGCTGTACGCCTGAGGTTAATGCTTGCACTGAAGAATCACCTGGATAACCCACTTCAAAACGGATATCAGGTAGGAAAATGGCATAACCATTATCAGCAAACCAGGCGAAGTTAGGGCGATGGTTAATTTTCATTTGTGGGAACGCATGCAATCTATCACTCATAAAGCGGTAGAAATAAACCAGCACAGGATAACGTTGTCCTTCAACATAATTGGTTGGCTTAATCAGCACACCATCTAATGGCTTGCCATCGCCATTGGTCCAATGAACCAACTCCGATTTACCCCAGTTAAATGCACGCTTCTGTTTATCAAGATCAGTTTGACGAGTCGCCTTTTGTGGCGATTCGTACTGTGCAGTATAAAGATCTGGGAACAGATCATATCTCTCTTTAGAGAAAACAATCGTCTTTGCATCTTCACTGCGTGCAAGCACCTTCAACTTATAATCGCCAGCGATCAGCTTAGTCACACCCGCAGTGCCAACCTGAGCTTGATAAAAGCCATCACCTTTACTGATATCACTGTAACCTTGCAGCAGCACTTGTTCATTATTGGCTAGGACGCTTGGGTAACCTTTATCATCAACTAAACCCTCTAGACGGTATTGAATCCCCGCTTTACGCCCTTTGCCTGCCGTTAAATTAAAGGCCTCATAAGAGAGCGTGTTCAACTGCCAAATATCATATTTATCATAAATTAACAGACCTGAATCATCTGCAATCCAAGGACCAAAACCATAACCTGGTGCATTAGATGGATAATCGTGATCTTCATCAGCAAAAGAAACGTCTAAGTTTTTGGTGATATTGATGCGTCTGTCATTGGCGACTTCATATAGGAAAACATTTCCATGCTGGTAGTAAGCAACAAACTTTTCGTTTGGCGATAATTCAGGTTCCGCACCGCTGCTTTGCTGGGTTAACACCGGGATTTTATGCCCCGTATTTAAATCTACCAAATAAAAGTCACGATAAAATCCCGCCCAGGTGATCATCTTTCGATATGGAAGGTCTGAGCTTGCGAGTACAAAACGAGTCTGTTGTTCAACTTCCATGTCAGGGACTTTAAGATCGGCAAGCTGAACCAAATTGTTCCCGGCCACGTGTAACACGGCAAGATACGTGCGTTTCAGCTCTTTCTTATACTGCTTTACTTCATGAGGTTTTATACGCGGATCATCACCGTGCCAAACACGTAACTCTCTCTCACCGGTAATGATATTTTGATTATACAGGTCAGCTTCTTTTTCAACCTTTGCTAATTCAATTTGTTGACTCACTTGTGGCACGCGGCCGAAAAACAAACGTTGACTATCATCCGAGAAACGCAGTGCTGTGTATCGATTTAAAGTCCATTCTTTCGACGTTGGTGTCGGTGTGACTTTTCCAGACACGATATTAAAAAGAGATAATCGATATTCACGTCCAAAAGGCGCTTGGCGAGCATCACCCGCAGTGAAACCTAAATACTGTCCATCATCACTCAATGCCACTGAGCCCAGCTGTTGCTGTTTCAAACGGTGTACTATTTTGGCGGTATTATCAGCCAATGACACCAGTCTCAGTTCGTGCTTATCAACGGCGAAATTATTGATGGCTAATGCAAAGTGCTTACCTGACTTATCAAAATTGAACGCGGTGACATCTTTAAACGTTATGGATTTCAAATTACTAAGCGACACAAGCTCAACAGTGGTGCCTTTATCATAATCATCGACTTTGCTGTCTTTTTTACTCGTTTTAGGCTTATCTTTTACTTTAGCGTCTTTTTTCTTATCTTCCGCTTCATACCAAATGGCAATATGTGAGCCCGTTTCGTTAAATTCAAACGATTTAACACGTTCATAACGAAGCTCAACGCCAGTGCTAGTGTCAACTAACACCATTCCTGGCTTTAACTTCTTCTTCTCTTTCGCTGACGCCATTTCAGATGCAAGTAAAGGCACTTTATCAACAAAGGCAACGTAACGACCGTCATGACTCACCTTTGGCTTAGTGCCGCCTTTTACACTAAACTCTTTTTTAGTGCTGAGGTTTTTAACGAGGCCACGGCTATCGCCTCTATCCGGAGAGACTTCTACCGCCAGTGTTTTCCCCGTATCAGAGATAACTGGTTTGCTGAGCGATTCAAATCGCATGATATCATCGGGAGTAATAGGAGAGGCAGCAGCAAGCAAACTTGCAGGCAATAAACTCGCTGTAAATAACAGCAATGATTTACTCGGTAATAACGTCAAGGTCTTCCTCATTATTATATTGATATTGGGAGCGATTACTCTTTCGAGTTTAGTTTTTGTTCGTCTCTTTATGATAAAAAATAATGCTTTTAGTACATCA
Source organism: Shewanella gelidimarina (assembly GCF_023283945.1). Classification (GTDB taxonomy): domain Bacteria; phylum Pseudomonadota; class Gammaproteobacteria; order Enterobacterales; family Shewanellaceae; genus Shewanella; species Shewanella gelidimarina. The sequence continues at coordinate 196,565 of NZ_JAKIKW010000005.1, forward strand.
TCCATTACCCATTTTGTCATAGAAGAATAGCGGCGTTGAAACGAACCCGTAGGGCCGCAATTCTTGTCTATTTTTGTGGTGTTGTAGGCCATTGTGGAAAACGACGAAACGACCTAGCCTTCGCCTTGCCAAAATAGCCAATAAACAGCGATAAAGACAACCATGAAAGGTAAACAGCCCTTAGACTAAAGTAGACTTTTTTAACCTTTAACGATCAATCATCCTCATAAGCGCTGATTTATGCAAGTTACCCTACAGAAAAAAACGTGAGATTGCTCACTAAATCCTGTGAAAAGTGTTTAAAAGTGTTTAAAATACGTCGCACAAAAAGAAAATAATACTAAGGCATGTTGTTCTTCCTTTTTAGGAAGCTGTTGCCCTTGAATAAATGCTGGAGCTATATAGAGGTTATTGAGTCTAAATGGGCCTCAATCGCTGATAAAGCCAGTATTTCTTCAAGTGCAGCATTTACAAACAACAAGCCTTAATTCACTTACTGTGTCTTACGACATGGTCAGACAATTGCAGTAACGCCGCAGCGCGGTAGGACTATCCATGACAAAAAGAACTATAACCGTAATCCCTGGTGATGGGATTGGCCCAAGCATTATCGATGCAGCGATTAAAATTCTCGATAAAGCGGGTTGTGATTTTGAGTATGAATTTGCTGATGCAGGTTTAGTTGCTCTCGAAAAGCACGGTGAGCTATTACCTCAACGCACATTAGATTTGATTGAGAAAAACCGTATTACGTTAAAAGGCCCTCTAACAACGCCAGTTGGTGAAGGCTTTACCTCTATTAACGTCAGCCTGCGTAAGCAATTTAGCTTATATGCCAACGTTCGCCCGGTACTGTCTTTTAAAGGTACTCAAGCACGTTATGACAATATCGATATCATTACTGTTCGTGAAAATACCGAAGGTATGTATTCAGGTTTAGGCCAAACTGTTTCTGATGATGGTGCAACAGCTGAAGCCACGAGTATTATTACCCGTAAAGGCGCTGAGCAAATTAGCACTTTCGCTTATGAACTCGCACGTAAAGAGAACCGTAAAAAGGTCACTATCGTTCACAAAGCTAACATTATGAAATCGACTTCAGGTCTATTTTTGAAAGTGGCACGTGAAGTCAGCTTGCGTTACCCAGACATCACCACTGAAGAGATGATTGTCGATGCAACTTGCATGAAGCTCGTGATGAACCCAGAGATCTTTGACGTTATTGTTACCACTAACTTGTTTGGTGATATCTTGTCAGATCTTTGTGCAGGTCTTGTGGGTGGTCTAGGTATGGCTCCTGGCGCAAACATTGGTAAAGATGCCGCTATCTTTGAAGCTGTACACGGCAGTGCGCCGGATATTGCCGGTAAGAACCTAGCAAACCCAACATCGGTGGTCCTAGCGTCTATCCAAATGCTTGAGTACTTAGGCATGTCAGATAAAGCAGAGCTTATCCGTAGCGCAATCACAGCTGTGATTGCAGAAGGCGACCGTACGACTCGCGATCTTGGTGGTACTCACGGTACAACTGACTTCACACAAGCGGTTATCGAACGTCTTTCATAAATAGACTTTTCATGCGCACCGCGCACTAAAAAGGCCCCAAGTGTTTAACACTTGGGGCCTTTTTTTATTCAGCTGACTTAAAGACGATGCCTTAATGCCTGAACTTATTAATGACTAGAATTAATGAGTAGACTGGGCTGGTCGTAAGCACAAATGCACTGTGACTTCGTCACGGTCATGATAAAGATGCTTAGCCGCAATACTAAAATCTTTAATACCATTCTCTTTCAAAATATCTGCCATCGTCGCCAATATCGTCGACACTTCTTTATAACGTGTCTTCATTGGCAACTTTAAGTTAAATATTGCTTCCTTAAACCAACCGTTAATCGCCCAAGCTTCAACGAGCTCAGCCACACGTGCTGGCTTCTCAATCATATCGCAAACCAACCAAGAGATGTTCTTTCTCGGGGGTTCAAAACGGAAACCATCGGCTTGATAATGCTTTACCTGGCCTGTTTCCATTAATTTTTCATCCATTGCGCCGTTATCAACAGCTGCAACGAACATACCACGCCTGACAAGTTGATAAGTCCAGCCACCAGGGCAAGCACCTAAATCAACCGCCCTCATACCACTACTAAGACGAGTCTCATGCTCTTCTTTAGGAATAAAGTGAATAAAGGCCTCATCTAGCTTTAAGGTAGAACGGCTTGGCGCATCGGCTGCTACTTTAAGACGCGGGATCCCCATAAAATAAGGAGAACTATTATTACTTAACGACAAACCTACATAGGCTTGTCCTGGTCCGACAAAACAGACATGGATTATGGGCCGTTTAGGGTTTTCTTTATCCAGTAAGGTACCCGACTTTCTTAACGCCTGTCTTAATGGCACCGTAAACTTACGGCAGAAATTAGACAGCTCTTTTGCTTCGTTAGTATCAGGCGTTTCAACGCGTAGTTCACCCGCGTACTGGATGCCAGCTAAGGCCTCAACAATCGGCGAGATACGGTCTTGCTCTGGTAATCCCTTCAACAGTGCTTTGGCGGCAAACATCTGTCTTGCAAAAATCAATGAATCCAAACTGATCTTCTTCGCCAGTATTTCAGCATCGCCCGCTTGGAAGCACTGAAAAATAACATAGGCATCATTGGTGTTAGTTTTAACAAATCCACCAATATCGTGCTCTGCAGCACGCACTTGGATCTCTGCCGCGCAATCTTTCTCATAACCAGCACGGCAAAATAAAAATAGGTTTATCATTGAATTTCCTGAAGATAACAAATAAAAATAGCGGCCAACAAACTTGCTGCCCGCTATTTTACACTTTTACGGCCCACTAGTGTACTGCCAGTGTGTTAATGCTTTACAGCCGTCGATTTTTTAGCGTTGTTTGTGCCACTGTTTGCTGGCTATTTTGGCAAGGAGGATGCTATACCGCTTAGTTATTCTGCCCCATAACCTAGAGCACAGCAAAAATAGTCAAGTAGCGCAGTTTATAGGCTTGGTTTAAATGCTGCTCATATTTTGCAACCACAATGCGTTATGAATGCTTCGATTAAGCCGCTAAGCGAAGCATTCATGCTCTGTACTAAATCATTATTGTTTCTATGCAAACAATCGAATCGAACTCGGTTCGAAAGACCAGTACTCCCTCGCTTAGTCGAGCTCTTTTACTCTGTTACGCCACACTGCCACAGCAATAAGTAACCAGCCCAGTAGCAAGCACACTCCGCCTAATGGGGTAATGGGACCGGTCCATTTAGCCCCTAACAACGCATAGAGGTATAGTGAGCCCGAAAACAACATGGTACCTACAATAAATAGGTAACCTGCCCAATCAAGCAAACGAGATTTAAGCCAATGACCCGCAAAAGCCACTGCGATTAACGCAAACGTATGGTAGAACTGATACTCCACACCAAGGTTAAAAATCGCAATCATCTCTGCCGTCGTCACATTCTTAAGGCCGTGAGCAGCAAAAGCTCCCAGCGCTACCGACATAAAACCACTCAACGCTGCCAACAATAAAAAACCATTACGCATTTAGCCTCCTAAATATCATCGGCATACAAGCCGAGAGAAAGATTAAGTTTACTGCCATCTCAAAGCATTACGGTTTAATGAATGCCTGAATAAGTGAGATAGCTTGATCTAGGTTAGCGGTTAGCGTAGTGCCTGACGACTTCCTTGGTTTAAAACTATGATCGCCATCCGTTAACCAATGCAATTGTGCTTTATCCATCACCGGCCAAGTCTCAACTAGACCCTTATGACCAAATTTATCTCGCTCACCTTGGATAACTAATATGGGCGCATTGCATTTCTCGATGGGCTCTAAACGGGGCTCACCGCCTTTTAACGGGATAAATGGGTAACCTAAGCAAACAACGCCATCAACAGCGAGACTCTCAGCCAGAATGGCCGACATGCGGCCTCCCATCGACTTACCGACTAAATAGATTTTTCGAGGCTTAAATTGGTGCTTAAAAATGCTCAGTTGCAACGCATAGTCAGCAATCAGTTTCGGGGCTCTATCTGGCGGACGCCGTTTTCCATCAATAGCATTGGCACGCATGTATGGGAAATTAAAGCGGACAATACGTAAATTACCGCCATGGCCAAGCGCTAGACCGTTCGCCATGGTGGTCATAAACTCATGATGCATATTTGCGCCAGCACCGTGGATCAATACCACTAGCGTATCGCAATCACTTAGTTTTTCGCTGCTACAACTAGGCTCAAGTAGATATTGGTTCGCATCAAATGCCAAATCCTCAATACCTATCTCAGCCACCGCGCTTGTCAGCCTGCCATCTAAGTAAGCTTGCTTTAAATTATCATGTAAGGAGCTCACTGCGGGTCTCCTCTTCAAACATGTCTAACATCCACTCTCTAAAAGCAGCAACCTTACCTATCTCGGCATGATTCTGTTGGCTGACTAGGTAATATGCATTTTTACTGACTAGAACCTCAGGGAACGGACATACCAGACGACCTGCTTTGATATCTGGCCTTGCCAGTACACTGAAGCCTAGCGCCACACCTTGACCATGGGCAGCGGCTTGCAACACCAGAGAAGAGTGACTAAATATGGGACCTTGGTTCACATTAATATCAGTAATTCCACATTGTCTAAACCATGCCTGCCAAGATTCACGGCTAGAGTCGTGTAACAAGGTATGATTTTTCAGATCACTGGGCTTTTCTAACGGCTTAGGACCATTCAATAACATCGGTGAACAAACCGGAATAAGCACCTCATTACGTAGCTTATCAGCACGCATGCCGGGCCAGTCCCCTAAGCCATAATAGATGGCCACATCGACGTCATCAGTTAAAGAACCGTCTTCATTATCAACCGCTTTAATTCGCACATCGATATCAGGGTTTTTCTCGGTGAACTTTGCTAAACGAGGTACTAGCCATTGAATGGCAAAACTCGGCGAAGTCGCTACAGTTAAGGAACCGATGGCACTTCTGGCAAGTAAACGGTCAGTCGCATCGGCAAGTTGTGTAAAGATATCTTTGATATCAAGAAAGTATCCTTGTCCCTCTTCTGTTAACAGCAGCGAGCGGTTTTTACGTCTAAATAACTTGAGCCCTAAATATTCTTCTAATGCCTTAATTTGATGACTTACTGCAGCCTGAGTTACAAACAGTTCCTCCGCCGCACGTGTAAAGCTCAAATGCCTTGCTGCTGCCTCAAATGCTTTGACTGCATTAAGGGGGGGTAGTCGTCTAGCCATAGTGATCAAAGTCTCATTTTTGGATTAGTTTTACTAATGCTCATTGTTACATTTTATCGTTTGTAAAGACCAGTGATTTTGGTTAAATTCTGCGCCAACGAAATGACACTCGTTGGACAGCCTCTACGACGTAATTGGGGAATGTCTAACAACCCAAATTTAAAGCCTGGAGGCTACCGAACATGTTAAACCTAAAATCTGTACTTGTTATCGCTCTTCTGTCAGCTTCTGCCACTGTTAGCGCAGATGAGATCACCATTGATACTACTGGTCTTGAAGCTACATTAACGGCTAACCTCGCAGAAAGCATGGAATTAATGCAGACACAGTTAACGACTGAGTTAAACACTATGCTGGTTGCTGATGAGCAAAAGCAAGAAGATAAAGCAACTGCTGCTATTCAACTCGCTGACTAATACCCTGATAACCAGTTAACAAGCTATTGCTCACAATGGCCCATTAAACTCGTAATTTACGCAGCATGCCGCTCTCAGCGCGCTTTAATAGGACATTAAAGCACTCGCCATAGATGGAGCCTAGTCTCAGTCTTGCTGTAAATACCAATTGCGCTTAGTATCAAATCAATTCAGAAGCGCTCAAGCTTTTCAATTCAATGCGCATTGACGAGAGAATGGTTATTCCCTTATGAGCTAATGCAAAGCAGAAGTGGAATGCGTGAGTGCTTCCCACTGAATGAATAGATACTTAATGCAATTGGTATCACATATAAAAACCACCGCTTAAGGTGGTTTTTTTGTGTCTATCGAAACACTTTTAAATTTTATTCCATAAAAAAAGCGACTTTAAAAGTCGCTTTTTGATGGGAAAGACTCGTTGCTATGGCTAAGGGCGATAAACCTTAACATTGCTATAACCTTGGTCTTGTAGATACAGAGCTTGTAGCTTACTCATCACTCCACGGTCGCAATACAATAAATAAGTCTTATCTTTATCAAGATCGGCAAATTGTGTCGCCAGCTTATAAAAAGGAATCGCTTTAATTTCTATCCCCTCGATTACAAGCGGATCTTTCTCTTCCTCTTCCGGTGCACGCACATCAATGATGATTTCATCAGCATTGATTGCAGCAACCGTTTCAGCTTCGGTTATTTTAGTGTCCATTTGAGCGGCGATATCTCTAATGTCCATAACAACCGCGTCTTCAATCACTCTATCCAGCAGATCGTCTGAAAACTTAGCTTCTTCAGCTTCAATTTTCGCCAATACCGCTTTCACCGTGGGTTTTTTCGAAATCACGCCACAATATTCAGGGATGGTTTTAGCAAAGTCTTCGGTACCGATTCTGCGACAGGTATCAATAATATCTTGCTTATCCATCGCGATAAGCGGACGCAATATTAAGAGTTCTGTGCAACGGTCAATAACATTAAGATTGGTCAACGTTTGGCTAGAAACCTGCCCCATCGCTTCCCCTGTCACTAATGCCTGAATCCCCATTTTATCAGCAACACGGGCTGCTGCGCGCATCATCATACGCTTAAGCACAACGCCCATTTGTCCATTGTCGACGCGTTCCAAAATCTCTTGTACAACGGGATCGAACGGCACAGAGATAAACTTAACTCGATGTGATTCACCGTATTTCTGCCACAAATGGTAAGCCACCTGCTTAACACCAATTTCGTGTTGATCGCCACCTAAATTAAAGAAGCAATAATGGGTACGAGAACCACGCTTTATGAATTGATAACTCGACACACCAGAGTCAAAACCGCCAGAAATTAATGACAATACATCTTCTTGAGTGGCCATTGGGTAACCCCCAAGACCTGGAATACGCTTATTAACAAGGTAAAGTTGTTCGTTATCAATTTCGAGATTGACCGTTATATCTGGATTTTTCAAGCGCACGCCAGCAGCTTCAGTAAACTGGTTTAGCCCACCACCAACATAACGTTCAACTTCAATTGAGTTAAAGTCATGCTTACCAACACGCTTAACACGAACGCAGAACGTCTTGCCTGCGAGCTCTTCTTTATAGACTGCCAATGTTTGCTGATAGATATCATCCATAGACTCAAAAGTGCTCACGTCGACTTGAAGCACATGCGCAATACCAGGAATACATGCCAGACGTTCAGCAAAGGCTTCAACCAAATCGGGTCTATCATCTGGCACCATAACCATGATTTTGTCCCATTGGCGCTGTACTTTCGCAGACTCATCTACTTTTTTAAGTACATTACGAATATTGGTTTCAAGCATTTTGGTAAAGCGCATTCTTACCGGCTTGCTTTTCATCATGATTTCAGGAAACAGTTTTACGATAAATTTCATTGGTCTTCCGCGGGAACAAGTTTAAACAGCAATGGCGAGATTATAACAATATCCAAGCACAATTGCGTATATCTGATCAGACATTATCCACGATTATTGCAAACTGAGACCATCAATATCGCACTTATGGTCAATAAGGATATAAAGTTGACGATTAATGGGGTAGGAAAGTAGCCAAAAGTAACCACTCTGTGTGCAGTGCAAACAATAACAACCATAAAGTGAGCGCTCACTCTCGATGATAAGAACCAGAACGTTCGCAGCCTGCTAAAATCACCAAAATGGGTAAAATGACATAGCCTGCCCGCGGACTAAATAGCGGCAACTTAGCCCAAATGAAAATTAAGCATTATAGGGAAACTTGAATTTCGTCTGACTCTTTAGGCTTACCTTGTTCGATAGCAATTTCAACACGGCGATTACGAGCTCTATTGGCTTGAGAGTTGTTTTCAACTAACGGCGCAGACGAGGCCATCCCCACCACTTTTAGCCGCTGCTGATCAAAACCTGCTACTTTAATGATTTCATGGGTGACTGCGACGGCACGTTTACTGGATAGATCCCAATTTGAGCTATACAACTCATTTGAGATATTCAAATCATCCGTGTGTCCTGACACAGTGACAATACCGGGAACATCTTTTAGTAACTCGCCAACACGCCTAACAATCGGCTTAAAGCGCGGCTGCAAAAAGCCTGAACCTGACGCAAATGCGCCTTTCTCACGGATCCGAATAATAATCTGTTGGCCTAACGACTCAATTTCAATAGCACCATCAACAATCTCTTTGTTGAGCTCTTGAGCCATCTTCTTAACTTGTTGATTGATTTTATCCTGCGCAGCAGCTTCTGCTTTTTTCGCTTCGCTTTCAGAATCGGCGGTTGATTTAGCTTGCGCTTTTGCATCTTCTTGTTCTTGCGCAGTGGACGATGATTCACCGCCTCGCTGTTGACCGCGTTGCTGCTGTACGCCGCCAGCACTATCATCTTCACCCGCTTGAAACTCTAGCATGGGTTCTGTCATTTCATTGGTTTGCTGATTAATAATTTCGATTGGAGTCGATTCTGGGCGGCCCGGTCTAAACTCTAATGCAATCACCGATGTCCCTTTGGGAATATCTTTCACTTCGACTTTATTCTGCACCCCAAATGCATACTTCATTGAACCCGCAATCTGCTTGAACTTCATCACGTCCATTTCAGAAAAAGCCAATAGCAACACGAAGAAACACATTAGCAGAGACATTAAATCAGCAAACGTGGCTAACCAAAGCGGCGCACCAGCAGGTGGACATTCACATTTGGCTTTTTTAGCCATCGCGCTATGCCCCGTCCATAGTATTGATTGTGCGAGACTTTTCAGAGAGGTAATTTTTGAGGAAACCTTCAATGACGCGAGGGTTCTGACCATCTTGAATCGCCAATACGGCATCCATAATCAAATTACGGTTTAGCATCTCTTCGTTCATTCGAAGCGATAATTTATCGGCAATTGGAATGGCCACCATGTTAGCGACCACGGCGCCATAAAGCGTCGTCAGCAGTGCAACCGCCATTGCTGGACCAATCGATTTAGGATCATCCATGTTTGACAACATGCCCACGAGCCCAATTAGCGTACCAATCATGCCCATTGCAGGCGCAACATCGCCTATCGATTTAAAAATTCCAATCCCAGTTTTATGGCGTTCTTCGGTGAGCGATATATCTTTTTCAAGCGCGTCTCGGACCACATCACCATCATGACCGTCCACTAACATATCAATCGCTTTTTGCATAAAGCTGTTGCTAATCTCTGCCTCTTCCAACGCCAAAAAGCCGCCTTTTCGTGCGGCATCAGCCATCGTAATAGACTGTTCAATCAGTTCTTCAGGTTTATCGATTTTAAAAATAAATGCTTTGGCTGCAATTTTTGCAGAGCCTAAAAATTGCTTGAGGTTATATTTCATCATTACAACAAATAACGAACCAATCATCACAATTAAGATAGAAGGTACATTGATGAAAATACCGATCCCGCCGCCACTTGCCATCGCCATGATAACAAACCCAAACGCGCCAATCAGTCCTATTAGGGTTGCTAAATCCAAAACCGCTCCTCAAATACCAATCTATTCGCTATACAACTTCAATCGAACGCTAACAGCATTAAAAACTCACACGCTAGCGTCTACTCAAAAACAATAGCGACAATATTACGCCTTCACTTTGACAGCAAGCACCAACTAAACAAATGCCTAAATAGCGTACAAATTTTCTATATTGCACTTAATATAGCGACCGAAGTTAAGATCTCTTGAGTGATATTTACCGCAATTGTTGCGCTATTTCCGTTAAAATAGATCCCAATTGCAGAAATAACGTATTGCAGTAACAAGCCGATAGCGGAATTTATGCTCGAAAGCGTGCTTTCACGCAAATACTCAACGGCTTAGTTTGACCCTTGTGCCCTGCTGATATACTTTGTGTATCGCTTAATTCTAGGAATCATCATCGTGGCAAAAAAACCTGAAAATCTCTCTTTTGAAGAATCACTTTCCGAACTAGAAAAAATCGTTGCGGACTTAGAACACGGCGATGTATCTCTCGATGATGCGTTAAAACAGTTCGAACGTGGAATTAAGCTGGTGAGAAATAGTCAGAGTAAACTTGAAAATGCACAGCAAAAAGTGTCGGTGTTAATGACAAATGAGGGTGTCGACACCTTAAAGCCTTATGAAATAGAGGGTGAGTAATTGTTAGCAGAGTCACTTGGTAAATACCAACAACGCATTAATCTTCAGCTGTCATCTCATATAGATGCACTTGCCGATACCGATCCTCGTCTAAAAGCGGCCATGAAACATGGCGCATTAATTGGCGGAAAACGTATTAGGCCATTTCTCGTCTATGCTATTGGCGATATGCTAAACGTTAAGCTTGAGACCTTGGATGAATGCGCTGCGGCAATCGAATGTGTTCACGCCTACTCTCTCATCCATGACGACCTACCCGCGATGGATAATGATGCACTTCGTCGTGGCCAGCCAACAGTGCATATTGCCTATGATGAAGCGACGGCTATTTTAGCAGGTGATGCTTTACAGGCACTTGCATTTGAAATCATCAGTGAGCCCATCAAAAACATCACCCCATCACAGAATTTAGCGATGGTTAAAGCCTTAGCGAATGCCTCTGGGTATAGTGGCATGTGTGGTGGCCAAGCGATGGATTTAAGGTCGACAAACAAACAGATAGAGCTGGCAACACTGATTCAGCTACATCAGCTTAAAACAGGCGCATTGATCCGCTGCGCGGTCGAATTTGCCATTATTGCCGCTCAAGTTAATGATGAAGAGCGACAAGCTTTACTTGATTTCGCCGATGCCATTGGTCTCGCATTTCAAGTACAAGACGATGTATTAGATATTATTGCCAGTACCGAAGAGCTTGGAAAACCTCAAGGTTCTGACACAGATTCAAATAAGAGCACTTATCCAAAGTTGCTTGGTTTAGAGGGCGCCCAAAAAACTGCTACTAGTTTGATTGAGGACGCACTATCAGCGCTGGCTAAATTACCATACAATAGCCAGTTAATTGCCGAATTCGCCCGTTATATCATTGAGCGAAGAGTTTAATAAAGAGACAAAGAATCTCGTTATGAGTTTTGATATTTCTCAATTCCCTGTGCTTGCACAGGCAAACACCCCTGATGAGCTAAGACAGCTCCCTCAAGCCGTTCTGCCACAACTGGCTGACGAACTTCGAGGTTTCCTTTTGAAGTCAGTGGCTAAATCAAGTGGCCATTTTGCCTCAGGACTTGGCACAGTTGAACTGACTGTGGCGATTCATTACGTCTATAACACGCCATTTGACCGATTAATTTGGGATGTAGGCCACCAAGCTTACCCGCATAAAATCTTAACGGGTCGTCGTGAAAGAATGCACACCATCCGTCAAAAAGGTGGGATCCACCCTTTTCCTTGGCGTGAAGAAAGTGAGTATGACACCTTCAGCGTAGGCCATTCTGGTACCTCTGTAAGTGCTGCGCTCGCGATGGCAATTACTGCGGAAAAAGAGCAAGCCGGACGCAAAGTGGTCTCCGTTATCGGTGACGGTGCGATGACTGGCGGCATGGTATTTGAAGCCATGAACCATGCAGGTGATCTTCACAACGATATGCTGGTGATCCTCAACGACAATGAGATGTCTATCTCTGAAAATGTGGGTGCACTCAATAATCACCTTGCACAGCTAATGTCGGGGCGTTTCTACACCACTATTCGTGAAAGCAGCAAGAAAGTCCTTAAGGGCATGCCTGTTATCAAAGAGATGGCAAAACGCACTGAAGAACACCTTAAAGGCATGGTCGTTCCTGGCACCATGTTTGAAGAGCTAGGCTTTAACTATATTGGTCCCATTGACGGCCATGATGTTGATGCTTTAGTTGAGACGTTACGTAATATGCGTAACCTCAAAGGGCCACAGATTTTACATATCATGACTAAAAAAGGTCGTGGTTATGAGCCCGCTGAAAAAGATCCTATTGGTTGGCATGCAGTGCCTAAATTTGATCCCTCTACATTTGAAAAACCGGTAAGCAAACCGAGTAACCCAACCTTCTCGCAAGTGTTCGGTAAGTGGCTTTGTGATGTTGCCGAGAAAGATGAAAAGCTACTCGCTATCACCCCAGCCATGCGTGAAGGCTCTGGTATGGTTGAGTTTTCACAGCGCTTTCCAGGACAGTATTTCGATGCTGCCATCGCCGAGCAACATGCAGTGACCTTAGCAGCAGGCTTTGCCTGTGAGGGGTACTCACCGGTTATTGCTATCTATTCAACGTTTTTACAACGTGGATACGATCAACTCATTCATGATGTCGCACTGCAAAAACTACCTGTGTTATTCGCGATTGATCGCGGCGGGATTGTAGGTGCCGATGGCCCTACTCACCAAGGCGCGTTCGACTTAAGCTTTATGCGAACAGTGCCTAATATGGTGATCATGACGCCGTCTGACGAGAATGAATGTCGACAAATGCTCTATACTGGCTATTGCTATAAAGCAGGCCCGACAGCAGTGCGTTACCCTCGTGGCAGCGCGACAGGTGCTAAACAGGTCGAAACCATGACTGCGGTACCAATCGGTAAAGGCTTGATCAAGCGCCAAGGTAAGAAAGTGGCCATCCTCAACTTTGGTACCACTTTAGCGAATAGTCTTATCGCCGCAGAAGCATTTGATGCAACTGTTGCTGATATGCGTTTTGTTAAACCACTTGATGTCGATCTGGTCAAAGCGTTAGCTGAAAGCCATGATGTATTGGTGACAGTTGAAGAAAATGCCATTATGGGCGGCGCAGGTTCAGCGGTGCTCGAGTTACTGCAAACGCTAAAATTGCCAAAGGCGGTATTACAGCTTGGTCTACCCGATGAGTTTATTAAGCATGGCGCGCCAGATGAGATCATCAGTGAGATTGGACTGGACGCTGCAGGGATTCAAAAACAAATTGAAGACTATCTAGCTTAAGATTAATGTCGCTAAGACGATTAACTTAAACCCATAAAAAAGGACTGCATTTGCAGTCCTTTTCAGTTTCAAAATATGACTCTTGGGATGTTAATTTCGAAATGTTATTGTCGAAATACTAGCGTCGAATTAATCGCTCTGACTCATTGAGACAGAGCGATTACCTCTGAGCTATTTACCCAGAGTGAATTAACCTTGAGAAACCATTACCATTGCCGGGCGCAATAGACGCTCGTTAAGGGTATAACCTTTCTGCATTACCATCATTACCGTATTGGCAGGAAAGTCTGCGCTAGGTTGCATACCGATAGCCTGATGAAGTTCAGGATTAAAGGTATCACCTTGTGGATCCACTTGAGTCAGTCCAAATTTCTCAACGGCATTCACAAAGCTCTTTGCAGTGAGTTCAACACCTTCGTAAATCGCTTTAGTTGCTTCAGCTTCAGCGTCTGTACCTTGAAGCGCGCGCTCCATATTATCTAATACAGGAAGTAACTCGTTAGCAAATTTCTCAAGTGCAAACTTACGTGCCTTCTCTACATCAATAGCGGCGCGGCGACGAATATTATCGATTTCGGCAGCTGCACGGATCACAGAATCTTTTTGTGAGTCCACTGTAGATTGTGCTTCTTGCAAAGACTTCTCTAACTCTTCAACGCGAAAGTTCGCTTGAGTCAGTTCGTCCATTAAAGAGGTTTCATCGCTACCTTCGCTCAGTAACTCACCTTCAATAATTGATTCAACTTGCTCGTCGATTTGGTTCTCTTGTGCTTTATTTGTTTCGTTGCTCATTTTTGCTCCAGCTAAAAATGCTTTGTTTCTGCATGCTCTGAGCATATTATGGGGATCAATTTTAAGGTTTCAAGGCCTAAAGCCGGATCAAGCACAAATATGAGCAATCCCTTTCACACTATCGGACTTATTGGTAAGCCTAACCATGAAGGAACCAATCTCACCCTAAAGAGATTGCATCACTGGTTAACAATGCAAGGCTATAGCGTCTTGGTTGAAGAACGAGTTGCCGCCGATGTTGGCTCACATACTCATTCAGTCGATTTACTAGAAATTGGCGCACAATGTGATTTAGCAATTGTGGTCGGTGGTGACGGTAATATGCTGGGGGCTGCACGAGTACTGGCGAGGTTCGATATCGCAGTCATCGGCGTCAACCGCGGAAACTTGGGTTTCCTTACCGATTTACCCCCAGACTCTTTTGAAGAAGCGTTATCCAAAGTACTTGAAGGGGAGTTTGATACTGAGCAGCGTTTTTTACTTGAAGCGGAAGTTCACCGTCACGGCGAGCTAAAATCAAGCAACACCGCGGTAAATGAAGCGGTTCTCCACCCAGGTAAAATCGCTCATATGATTGAATTTGAAGTCTATATTGACGAAAAGTTCATGTACAGCCAACGTGCCGATGGAATGATTGTATCAACGCCAACAGGATCTACAGCGTATTCGTTATCAGCAGGTGGGGCTATTCTCACCCCCAACTTAGAAGCGATGATTTTAGTACCTATGTTTCCGCACACACTGTCTTGCAGACCTATTGTTGTCGATGCGGGTTGCATAATCAAGTTAGTCGTCTCTCCTCATAATGGAGATAATTTGGAGGTCAGTTGTGATGGCCACGTCAATCTACCCGTTCTACCGGGTGATGAGATTATCATCCAACGCAGCCAAGATACCTTGAGGTTGATACACCCTAAGGGGCATAACTACTTCCATGTGTTACGTTCTAAATTAGGCTGGGGCAGCAAGCTCTTTTAAAACCAAAAAGCAAGGCCGGCAGGCATCACTGACCTTGCTTCATTCCTATCCATCCAAGCAAATCAAAGTGACATAGAACTGTATTCATGGATGTTAAATATCGTTAAAGCAAATTTAGGCCGTCATTTAAGTGCTTAAATTGTCTTATAGCAACAGACTAAATGCGAATGATTACCCACATCAACTCTACCTCCAAACCCAGTGTTAAAACTAAAAACCTTAAATAACATAGCATTACAAGCAAACCAACTATAATGAGACACCGCGCATGAAAAAATACGTGATCATGCTCACAACACCCACTTATGACGCCAATCCAAGCTAACAATCGAAACCGAAACATCTAGATCAAAACAAGGCCTTTTATTCATAAAATCAGCTCTGCTATCAGTTACGTCACCTATAATCAGCAGTATTCAGCTTTTTATATAACTTTAATTACATTTAACAAACAATAATCAACGATCCAGATCACGCTAAAAAATCCAGCAAGCAGCAATACATCCCACTACGAGTATTATCAGCCACAATTAAGCTACAAACTGATCTAGATCATATTAGGGTTAGCCTAATTAACGTCTAGTACGCATCTCAGCCCGCCATAATCAATAATTAGTCATTAGTCGGGTAACAACAATTGAAGTTAGCAACCCATATAACACGAGGCAAGCATGACCTTTATTCAACTACTCGCAAGCTTAACGCCGATTATCAGCGTAATGCTATTTTTAGTACTTTTACGGATGCCAGCATCAAGAGCCATGCCTATTTCGATGGTTTTCACCGGATTGGCAGCCGTCTTTGTCTGGCAAATGGATACTACTTTCCTTGCCGCATCAGTCGTTGAAGGCCTTCTTTCTGCACTAACACCGTTAACGATTATCTTTGGCGCTGTGTTCCTACTCAACACACTGAAATATTCAGGTGCCATGGACACCATTCGTGCTGGCTTCACTAATATTAGTGCTGATGCCCGAGTGCAAGTCATTATCATTTGTTGGTTATTTGGCTCATTTATCGAAGGCTCAGCAGGCTTTGGTACACCTGCAGCCATTGGTGCACCATTACTGGTTCTTTTAGGTATTCCACCGATTGCATCGGCTGTTGTCGCGCTAATTGCTGACTCAACGTCCGTATCGTTTGGTGCTATTGGTTTACCGGTTTTATTCGGTATGGAACAGGGTTTGACTACCGGTGGCGTGAACATGGCTGCCGAGCAAATAGCGCAGCATGGTGGTAGTTTTGCTGATTTCGCACAATTTATTGCGATGCACATGATCACTATCGATCTGGTGACTGGTACCTTAATTCCATTGACGATGGTGGCGATTCTTACTGGCTTCTTCGGTCGTAATAAATCATTTAAAGAAGGGTTAGCCATTTGGAAGTTTGCCCTTTTTGCTGGTCTGTCTTTCACTATACCAGCGTGGTTAATTAACTACTTTGCCGGTCCTGAGTTCCCATCCGTTATCGGTGCACTCGTCGGTATGGCACTTGTCATCCCTGTCGCAAAGAAAGGCTACCTGTTGCCGAAAGAACCTTGGAATGATTTTGCCGAAAATGATGGGCAAGAGCGTAAAGAGATCACAACGAAAGCACAATTTTCGCAAATTGCCGCATGGTCTCCCTACATAATAATGGCAGCACTGCTTGTTTTATCTCGCATTGTGACTCCGTTAAAAGTCTGGCTCACTAGCTTTAATATCAGTTGGACTGGTTTGTTGGGGACTGAACTAAAAGCAGGCTTTGCCACGTTTTATGCTCCAGGTGCATTCTTTATATTGGTGTGCATTTTAGGTTTCTTCCTCTTTAAAATGAAATCACCTGCGATTAAAGAGTCTATTACCGTTTCTTGTAAGTCTATGGTACCCACGATTATCTCACTCGGCGCATCAGTACCAATGGTGAAAATTTTTCTCAACTCTGGTGAGAACACATCAGGCTTAGCCTCAATGCCAGTCGCGCTTGCTGATACTTTGGCTAATAGCATGGGCTCAGTATGGGCTTGGGTTTCCCCAATCGTCGGTATTTTTGGCGCCTTCCTATCAGGCTCTGCAACCTTCTCAAATATGATGTTTTCCGGTCTTCAGTACAGCGTTGCTGACAATATTGGTGCCAACCATGCCCTAATATTAGCCATGCAAGGTATTGGTGCTAACGCCGGTAACATGATGTGTGTAATGAACGTTGTCGCAGCTGCAACCGTTGTGGGAATGGCTGGGCGAGAGTCTGAAATTATCCGTAAGACGATGCCTGTGGCACTGGGCTATGCTTTAGTAGCAGGCACCATCGCCGCGGTTTGGGGTGGTTTTTAATCCCAGCGCTATAAAAATAGAATAATAATATCGAAAGCCGCATTGTCTGCGGCTTTATTCACTTTAAGTACGAGTGTAGAGATAAATCAATGTCGATTAATTATGAAGCTGTATTAACAGATTTACGTAGCCAAATTGGTGAAGATGCAGCCACTAACGATCCAGTGCGCCGCTTCGCTTGGTCTACTGACGCAAGTTATTTTCGTATAGTGCCCGAAATCGTGGTTCATGCAGATACACTTGAGCAAGCTAAACGCACGCTTGCCATCGCACGTAACTATGGTGCTCCTGTCACATTCAGAGCCGCTGGCACCAGTCTTTCTGGGCAAGCGATTGGTGAAGGCATTCTGCTTATCTTAGGCCATGATGGTTTTAGAACGCTAGTCGTAAGCGACGATGCTAGCCAAATCACTTTAGGTACAGCCGTCATCGGTTCTGATGCAAACGCTGCATTGAAACCGCTAAATAAGAAAATAGGTCCTGATCCAGCCACCTTAGCATCAGCAATGATTGGCGGCATAGTGTCGAACAACGCCTCGGGTATGTGCTGTGGTACTGCGCAAAATAGTTATCAGACTATCGCCTCAGCCAAACTTCTGTTTGCCGATGGAACTGAACTTGATACTGGGTGTGAAACATCAAAAGCCGCCTTTGCAAAATCTCATCCAGAACTTATCAAGTCGTTACTCGATTTGGTCGACATGACACTGAGTAATCAAACGCTCGCCGATAGAATTCGCAAGAAATTTTCAATCAAAAACACCACTGGCTATAGCCTTAATGCATTGGTCGACTTTAGCGATCCATTTGAGCTTATCAACCACCTTATTGTGGGTGCAGAAGGCACATTAGCCTTTGTTGAAGAAGTCACCTACAACACCGTTGATGAAGCGCTCTTTAAAGCCTCGGCCATGGCTGTATTTTTCAATATGGAAGATGCAGCAAAGTCGATCCCACCTTTGGTCGGTGACAGTGTTGCCGCGGCAGAATTACTCGATTGGGCATCAATCAAAGCCGTAACGGGTAAAACGGGGATGCCATTGTGGTTATCAGAGCTTCCTGAAGGCGCATCAATACTGCTGATTGAATCTCGCGCTAATGATAAAAACACACTTGAACGCTATACCCAAGATGTCATTGCTAAGCTGGCTCACATCGAAACTGAGCGCCCTATTACCTTCAGTGACGACCCGGCCGTGTTTGGTCAATACTGGGCAATGCGTTCGGGACTCTTCCCCATTATTGGTGGTGAGCGTCCTAAAGGCACCTCGGTTATTATTGAAGACGTGGCATTTGAGCTTGAACATCTTGCCGCTGCCGCTAACGATCTGACGGAGTTATTCCATAAGCATAACTACCCAGAAGGCGTTATCTATGGCCATGCTTTAGCGGGTAACTTCCACTTCATTATCACACCAACATTCAACTCTCAGGCTGATATTGAGCGCTTCCAGGCATTTATGCAGGATGTCGCCGAGATGGTTATCAACAAGTACGACGGCTCAATGAAAGCCGAGCACGGCACGGGACGTGCTGTAGCACCGTTTGTTGAGATGGAATGGGGCAGCGATGCTTACACCTTAATGAAGCGTATTAAGCAGATATTTGACCCTGAAGGCCTGCTAAACCCTGGGGTCATTCTGAACGACGACAATCTAGTTCACGTTAAGAACATTAAGCCATGCCCGGTAGTTGATGACTTGATCGACAAATGCATTGAATGTGGCTTCTGCGAAAAGACCTGCCCAACATCTGCGTTAACGATGTCACCACGCCAACGTATTGCGACACTGCGTGAAATTGAACGTCTAGAGCAATCAGGTGATAAGCAAGCCGCAAGCGAAATGCGTGCTGCGGCAAAATACGATGTAGTCGATACCTGCGCTGCTTGTCAGCTTTGTACCATTGCTTGCCCAGTAGACAATAGTATGGGGAATCTTGTGCGTAAGCTTAGAACCCCCTACATCAGTACTACTGAACAAAAAGTACTCGACTTCCAAGCCAAGCACTTTGGCGCTGTGAACCAAGTTATCAGTACAGGATTCAGTGTCCTTGGCACCATTCATAAAATCACTGGTAGCAGCATCACTGGCGCCATTATGAAAGCGGGTCGAGTGGTGAGTAAAGAGGTCCCTTATTGGAATCCAGACTTCCCTAAAGGCGGCAAGTTACCTAAGCTTTCTGCGCCAATACCAGGGCAAGAAACCGTTGTCTACTTCCCCGCTTGTGGTGGACGTACCTTTGGTCCAACACCGAAAGATCCTGACAATAGAACCCTGCCAGAGGTGGTGGTTACTTTACTTGAACGTGCTGGCTATAACGTCATTACGCCAGAGAAAACGCGCGACTTATGTTGCGGTCAAATGTGGGAGTCTAAAGGTGACTTTAAGAATGCAGACGCGAAACGGAAAGAGTTAATTGATGCCGTTTCTGCCATGACTCAAGGCGGTAAGCTGCCTGTCATTATTGACGCACTGTCTTGCACCTACCGTACCCTTGCCGGTGACACATCGTTAGCTGACAAGGTCGAGATAGTCGATATGGTTGATTTCATCCATGATAAATTGCTCGATAAGTTAACCATTAACCGCAAAAAACCCGCGGTAGCACTTCACTTAGGCTGTAGCGCTCGTAAGATGAAGATTGAACCTAAAATGGAAGCGATTGTAGATGCGTGTAGCAACAAAGTCATTCGCCCAGCGGGAATTACTTGCTGTGGTTATGCCGGTGAGAAAGGGCTTTATAAGCCTGAGATTAACGCCAGTGCACTGCGCAACATCAAAAAGCTTATTCCAGTTGATGTCAATGAAGGGTATTACGCTAACCGCATGTGTGAAGTGGGCTTAACCCAACATAGTGGTATGTCATATCGTCACCTTGCTTACCTGCTCGAAGAGTGTACGCGTTAGAACTCTAGAATGGGATGAACATTAACCGACTAAATTGACGTTTTAATTGAGTCCTTTTAATCGGCAGCTTGTAATCAAGCTATAGAAAGTTTGGGGCGATGTTTGCCCCTAATTCTTTTCACTTTCATCAAGTTGGAAGTCACCGACTCCCCGATATTCATTTTTAACAACTTTCCACTTTTAACAACTGCCCATTTAAAATTAGAGTTATAACTCAATATCTCTTTAATATACAAACACCTAGCTTATTTTCATTTTTGCAAAAATACTCACTCTTATTTGCTAAATTAGCACTACTTTTTACAAGGTTATGCGCCTATATTGAACAGGTGAGAAAAACCTAAAGCGAATACCGGGTCTATATTAAAGTCCGCTTCTTGCAGACTTTTTACGGCTCTAAATTGCTAACAATGTCTGCAAATAGAAGAGAAAGCAAAATGAAGATAGCACTTTTCATTCCGTGTCTAGTGAATCAGATGGTCCCAGAAGTCGGGATCGCAACACTTGAACTACTAGAGAAACTCGGTCATCAAGTCATCTTGCCTTCAGGTCAAACCTGCTGTGGTCAACCAATGACTAACTCAGGTTGTTTTAACGAAGCCAAGAAAACCACATTAAAACTACTCAATGCCTTTAAAGGTGTTGAATGCGATGCCATCGTCTGCCCTGCCGCCTCATGCTTAGTGGCTGCTAAAGAAAATTTCCACGAGTTCGACGATAGCCCAGAAGCACAAGCCGTGATTGCTAAGCTATATGAATTGACGGAGTTTTTACACGACGTCGCGCCGATCCCTGCTTTTAGTAAACCATTTCCACACAAAATTAGTCTTCAGATGAGTTGCCATGGTATTCGTATGCTTGATTTGGCCACCCCAAGCGAGCAAATGGGACCCCGCAAGAACAAGTTTGAAGCCGTACTTGCCGCGATTCCTGAAATCGAAATTGTCTATCCAGATAAGCTAGATGAATGCTGTGGATTCGGGGGAACTTTTGCCGTTGATGAAGGCGCAGTATCAGCCAAAATGGGCAAAGATAAAGCGCAAGCGCACGCGGCAACTGGGGCAAAATATGCTGTTGGATTCGACCCATCTTGCCTCCTTCATATCGATGGTATGGTTAGACGCCAAAAATTACCTATCGAAACACGCCACATCGCTCAAATTCTTAACGCAGTGCTATAGGAGCAGACATGTCGACTTCAAAATCTAACGTTCATGCCCATAAAGCGGAGATATTCTGCAAAGACGAATCTCGCGTTGATTGGCACTCTAAAGCATTGTGGACACTTCGCGAAAAGCGCGATCGTGCTGCCGGAAGCATTCCTGAATGGGAACAGTTACGTCAAATCGGCTCAGAGATGAAACTGCATACACTGACCCATTTGACAGAGTATTTAGAAGAGTTTGAACAAAACTGTATTAAGAATAATATAAAGGTGCACTGGGCTAAAGATGGCGCAGAACACAACCGTATTGTGCATGAGATCTTGGCCAAGCATCACGTAAAGAAGGTAGTCAAATCTAAATCGATGCTCACCGAAGAGTGCCACATGAATCCATATTTGGAAGAGCGTGGCATTGAAGTTATCGATACTGATTTAGGTGAACGTATTATTCAGCTAGCTGAAATGCCACCGTCACATATTGTGGTACCGGCTATCCATATGAAAAAAGAGGAAGTGGGTGATCTATTCCATGAGAAGCTCGGCACTAATGCTGGCGCCTCAGACCCACTTTACTTAACGCGTGCAGCTCGCCAACACCTACGTGAGAAATTTCTGTCTGCCGATGCTGCAATGACAGGCGTTAATATGGCGATTGCAGACAAAGGCGCCGTGGTGGTATGTACCAACGAAGGTAACGCTGATATGGGGGCTAACTTACCCAAATTGCAGTTACACTCTATGGGAATTGACAAGATTGTACCCAACCTAGAGAGTGCCGCGGTAATACTACGCACCTTGGCGAGAAACGCCACAGGTCAACCAGTCACCACTTACAGCTCTTTCTATCGTGGTCCACAGGACGGCGGTGAAATGCATGTCATTATTGTCGATAATGGCCGTACTGATATGCTCAAAGATAAGATCCTCGCGGAAGCGCTAAAATGTATTCGCTGTGGTGGTTGTCTAAATACGTGTCCTGTTTATCGTCGTTCTGGTGGACACAGTTACAACTACACCATCCCAGGTCCTATCGGTATCGCTGTGGGTGCTCAGCATGATGATACTAACTCTATCGCGTGGGCATGTACCTTATGTGGCAGCTGCTCCTATGTTTGCCCAACAAAAGTACCGTTAGACAAGATTATTCACCACCATAGAAGACTTAAAGCTGAAGCCGGTAAATTGCCTTACGGTAAATCCAATTACATGCCATTAGTCGGTAAGTTTATGGCCAGTGAAACCGCGCTCAACTGTTCAATGGGTATTGCCCGTATGGCGTTAAAAATACTCCCAGGCAGTTTACTAAAACCTTTCTCAGGCGCATGGGGCAAATATCGCGAGCTCCCAGTGGCACCGAACTCAAGCTTCGAAGCTTGGTTTAAGAAAAATAGAGGCTAATAACATGTCTAGCAAACAACATATTTTAAATGCATTAAAAAGTGCCGCTATGGCACCACACGCTATGCCGACTATTGATGTTGCACCACGTATTGACGATTTAGTTGGCCAGTTCGAAGCTAACTTAATAACGGTTGCAGGTACTCTTCATCGCGAAGGTGGCTTAGTTAATTTGCAAGCCACTGTCGATGAGCATATTGCTCAAGGTATGCAAGTTATCTCTATGGTTGAGGGCATTAGTGGTAACCGTGAGGTCAGTGCTACGGCTCATGAACTAAGTGATATCGACTATGCGGTGATCCCTGGCGACTGTGGTGTCGCAGAAAATGGTGCTATCTGGGTAAATACCAAGAATCTGGGCCACCGGGTGACCCCGTTCATTTGTGAAAATCTATTGCTAGTGATAGAAGCTAAAAGCATTGTTGCCAATATGCATCAAGCCACTAGTTTAATGACATTAGCCCCAGGGGAGTTTGGCACGTTTATCGCTGGACCTTCTAAAACGGCAGATATTGAGCAAGCACTTGTTGTGGGCGCACATGGCGCCTGTAGTTTGAATGTTTATTTAACCTAGTCATACATAATGACACTGAGGTGCTCACTTTTGAGTCACCTCAGCTTTTTATACCGTTTAATAATGCAGTTTGTAATTACTGTATTGTATAATCTAACTGCACCGTCGAGTTTGCAGCAACCGCTTTACCGTCGATAAATTTAGGCGCATAACGCCATTTCTTTAATGCCTTAAGTGTGCTTTTATTAAAAGCTGACCCCCCTTTAGAATCCATAATAACCGGATCAACCACAAAACCCATTTCATTAACAGTAAAGCTGACTTGGCTCCAGCCCTCCTGTCTTCTTTTCAAGGATGACATAGGGTACTTAGGCGGCACTCTAAACAGCGGTGTTTGCTCCTGCTCGGCATTCCAAGGGGTCATACTACCAATAGCAATACAATGCTGAGTGGACTTATCACTTTCGCCTTGGATTTCATAAATCTCAACTAACTTAGCATGTGCAGCCAATTCATATGGATGATCAAAGTCCAAAGCTTCAAACTGCTTAATCACATAGAGTAATGCCGTTTCCGCTTTATCATAATGTTTCTCCGAATATTCAATCGAGCCAACGGTAAAAGCGGCTAAAACTCGTTTCATTGCATTTTCTGGCAGTAACTTTTCATAAGTTGTGTAGGCATCAATCGCATAATTACGCACTTTACGGGTGTAATAACGACTATTAGCCAGCATCTCAAAGTAAGCCATCTGAGTATCAGCAATGATCATTGAATCATCTGACTCTTCGGCAATATCCAATGCATCATCTAAATACTCACGAGCGTCTTTTTTACTACTGGAGTCAGCTAATCCCATCAAAGGGTCTATAAGTTCAACCGCTTCATCACCGTAGCTTTTGGTGTAGTTAACCAGTGCAACCTTATAAAGCTCAAATGCCTGCTGCTTGAGCTTCTTGGCCTTTGCAGCATTTTCTTCGACATAAGTATTTTTCGGAACATTTAGGATTAATGCATCAGCAGCATTGAGGGCAAGCATGGCAATATCAAGGCTATCTGATGCAAACTTTTGTTTACCAAGTTGATAAGCTTTAAGCGCATAGGTCTCAATATCAGCACTGTTCTCTGCTGCCACTGCCTCATTGTAGGCCTTATAGGTATCGCCAAACTCTGAGGCTGATAGTGGGCTAGCGGCAAACATAGTCACGGACAATGCTGTGGCCAATATCGTTTTAGAGAATAATTTCATTTCTAACATCCTGTTTTATAAAACTTCATATCATAAACTTGCCATTACTTAAAAAAGTCAGCAGTCTATCGATAACAACGATTCCTTTATCACACTCTACTTTTTTACCGCTTACTTTCACAGCTAATTATTAATAAGTTAATAAGTTAATACCTGTTTAGCCCTCGCTAATAATAACGTTCACGTGGACGACTTTACCTTAAACTGTTGTACTCAGTGAAAGTGCATATCAACTGTCCTCAATTGATTTTTATGATCCGAATCGCGAACAAACCGATAATAGCGCATCTTCAATAAGCTCACGGTCTATTTTTGACATAGACAGCAACTCAACTCTCGAGTCCATCGCATCGTCAAGTTCAACGATAGATAACTCGGAGTCCACACTATTAAATCCAGCAATTCCCTCTTCGGTGATCATCACGGCTTTAAGACGAATAACCTTTAGGCTTTTAATCAAGTGCAACAACTTATCAAAATCAAATTGATAACTTAAATCGAATACCCAGCCACAACTGTAAAACCCTTCAGCATGTTTGGTTTTACGCATGATGCCTTCTCCGTCAAACTCAACATCTTGTGGTTTAGCTTCTTTAGAGAACAACGGACTATAATTAGCATCTAAAAGCCGTGCAGCTTGCTGTATCACTAAAGGTGATCCGTTTAATTTTTGCATTCCCCGAGGATTAACAATCTGCTCATGTGGCTGATTGAGTCGTGCGATTATTGATGGCATTAACAACTCGACCTGCTTAGTACTCCAGGGTTCAATAGCAAGCTGTTTCCGCTGATTGGTATGACTTGAGTCGCTATCAGCACCATGAGTAACAGCGCTATTATTTAAGGCCGCGATATAGTCAGATAATGGTTCCATAAGGGCCATTTCATAACAATCAGCCTTACTCGCTAATATCAGGTCCGCCACTTGTAACTGCTGATTAAAAATATCATGCTGGGTATATCGACTGTCGTTGAGCTTTCTTGCATCCACTAAAGTGATACATGTTTTCATCGCTAGCACTTGCTGATAATGAGCTTGAGTTAATACCTTAAGCACCTCTTGAGGGTGCCCCAAACCGGTGGGTTCGATAAGTAATCTATCCGGTTTAGCTTTAGCGATTAACTGGTTAATAGCCACTTGCATCGGTAAACCTGCAGCACAGCACATACAGCCACCCGCCACCTCTTTAATCTGTATCTGCTGCGTTTCTCCGCCTAGAAGGCTGGCATCAATACCGACCTCGCCAAATTCATTGACCAACACAGCCCACACTTCATCTGCAGGCTTTTGGCTTAACAGGCTCCTAATAAATGACGTTTTACCAACGCCAAGGAAGCCGGTAATGACGTTAGTAGGAATTATTTTTTGGATCATAAAAGTGGCTCATAAGCACAAGTTGCTCGAGATTCTAATCGGGATCTTGGGTCTATGTCACTGCTTAACCCATAATCGTAATGCTAAATCCACACTGCTGATTATCAAAGCCGACATTATACGAGACTAAAATTTCGGCAAAATCTGTCACTTATGCTATTTTCATTAATGAGAAATTAGAATACTGCAGCTGGAGTACGACTCTTATATGTTGCGAAAACAGATGCTAAATAAACTGCTTTTCTGCGCCCTAGTACTCTCACCATTTGACCTTCTGGCTAATTGGTCTACTTTTGACACTCCAGAATTGACAGAGAAGAGCAAAGCCATCTCGACCCAAGTCAATGCCCTACCCGAGCAACACCTCGCTGATAATCGCGATCAAAGTCGCGCTGCGAATATATTAATCAATACATTTGAACAGCAACAATCTCATGCCAAGCAACTGAATCAACAGTTACGTCAGTTTCGAACCTCCAAAGACCCTAATGACTGGCCTGCTATTGAGCAAACCAAGTTATCGCTCGATAGCCTCAGCCAGAATAAAGCAAAACTATTAACCTATGTATCGGTCAGTATTAATGAGCAGTTTACAGGTTTTGGCCCAGACGGTGTTAGACAGCTTTTGCTCGAGGCACAAGTCACCGAAGCGATCATCAATTATCAGCTGATCTCCCAGTTTAGACACCTAGTCAGATTCACCACAGATCTAAAGGTCTCACCCTTTCCATTATTAGTGCTTATTTTCAAACTCAGTTTAATCGGCATACTGTTATCTTGGTGGCTTAAAACCGCACCAAAACTAATAGTGTCTCAATTAAAAAACACTAAGAGCAAGCCACTATCTGGCGAGCCTATTAGCCACATAATTTGGCGTTACCTCAATAAAGTACAAGCACCTTTAGCTTGGTTTGCAGCCTTAAGCATTGTGATTAACACCTTAATTAGCTTGCCCGGCCTCGATAGTATTAACTATTTGAGTGTGGTCATTAATTGGAGTTTTGCGGCAGCCATTATCATTCGATTGATCACTGAGTTCACCTCACACCACAGCCATTACAACAATCAATCTGAGATAGTCGAACTGCGCGTTAGTACCGTAAAACGTTGGGTTTGGACACTAATGGCAGCCGGTATTATTCTTAAAGCAACAGAGATGAGTGTCTATCAAGGAACGATATACACTTGGGTCCAAACCTTAATTCTACTGGTATTACTCATACTATTAATTAAAACATTAACCAATTGGCGTAGTGTGGTCTTTAAACAATTAAGCCATTCTGAAGAGCACCCCGCTTATATTGACTGGGCAATAAAAAGACAAGCAGTTACTCTTTTAGCCCCTATCGCTACGCTCATTGGCGTATATAGACTCTTTTCCCAGCGCCTATTTCAAGAACTCTTTAATAAGCTATCTAAGTACCAAACCTTTAAGCATGCCATCGCCTATTTTTTTCGAGTTGAAGTGGCTAAGCAAAGCCAAGCTGATAAACAAAATGCCAACATGGTGCGAATAAAAGGTGAAGATACTTTTTCCTACGTAAAGCCAGGGCACGAAGATAGCGAACTTATCGAAAATTACGCCAGCGCAGAGCTCAATGAAATAGCTCGCTATGTACTTGCCCCCACTCCTGCCATGGCGCTAATTTATAGTGAGCGAGGCTTAGGTCTAACAACACTACTAAAAAGAGTGATCTACCGAGCAAACTCCGAAAATGCTATTTACATAAGCTGCCCCTATGGTGGTTATCAACCACTCGTGCAACAAATCAATACTGCACTGGGTTTAGCTAAAAACGCCGATGAGACTGAACTGCTGCAACTGCTAAGAGGTACAGAGAAACGGTTTGTGTTCTGCATTGATGATTGCCAACGAATTATTAGCCCTAAGGTCGGTGGCTTAATTGACTTAATGAAACTATCTAAGTTATTACGTCGAGGCCGTAATCAACACGGTGTACTCCTTGGAGTAGAGCAATCAGCTTGGCGCTTTGTTGACCGAGCAAGAGGGGAAAGGCTGTTGTTCGATAAGGTGGTAGCAATGCCCCGCTGGAATGAAACTCAAATTGCAGCGCTATTAAGCAGCCGTATTGGTATGGAGGGTGAGCATGCGCTCAGCTTTGCTGGATTAAAACTGCCTAAACAGTGGGATGAACACGAGCTAACGGAAAAGCAACGAGCAGAACAGGGGTTTTATCGTATTCTATGGGACTACTCAGACGGTAATCCAAGTGTTGCATTACGCTTTTTCCGGCAGTCACTGCACCAAGATAAAAGCAGTGGTGAGGTCTTCGTGAGGATTTTTAAAGCACCCGATGCCAAGGAGCTTGAGAATATGCCAAAGCCTATGCTGGCAGTGCTACGAGCGATAGTCCAGTTAGAAGTAGCGTCGGCGGAAGAGCTATCCGCTTGTACTCAGCTAGGTTTTGCAGAAGTGCTAAATACCCTGCGCTACTTTCAGAATAGGGGCTTCATCGAGCTAATTGATGATAAAGCCAAAATCTCCTCACATTGGTTTAGGTACATCACAAATACACTGCATAACCAACACTTACTGGTGAAGTAGATGATACTAAAACGATACTCAAAACTGCTTCTGCTGACACTATTTATTAGCTTTCAACCATTAGCAGAAGATCTATCGCCCAATCTGGATAGCCTAACTGACATCGCCAGTCTTATTCGATGGAGCGGTGTTTTTATTTCAGGATTAGTACTTTTTGTTGCTTGGTTGATGTTGAAATTCACCCAGAACATTGTCGACTCGATCAGTAGTCAATTTGCACAAAGGCGTATGTTAGCGCAAAAACTACAGTCATTTTTCCAGTTTTTTGTTTATATGACCGCTGGGATCTCGGTATTCATGCTCAGCTTTAGAGTCGATGACAGAGTACTCACGCTTATTGGCGGCACACTGGCAGTGTCAGTCGGCTTTGCGATGAAAGACCTCGCTGCCTCCTTTATTGCAGGGTTAACCGTAATGATAGACAGGCCATTTCAGGTCGGGGATAGAGTCACGTTTGAGGGACATTATGGCGATATCATCACCATTGGGCTTCGCTCGGTCAGAATGTGCACCTTAACTGATGACATTATTACCATTCCCAACAGTAAGTTTCTAAGCGATGTGGTGGTCAGTGGCAACTATGGCGCATTAGACATGCAAGTGGTTATCCCCTTCTATGTCGCGCTGGATCAAGACTTGTCACTCGCGACCGACATCATCAGAGAAGCCGCTGCATCGAGTCGCTATATCCACTTGCCAAAACCGATTGTCGTTTTGGTCAAACAAGATATTAGCGACAGTTACTTTGCCATCAAACTGACACTAAAAGCCTACGTTCTCGACACTAAATACGAAAAGCTGTTTGAAACTGATATTACACTGAAAGTGATGCAGGAATTTAAAAAACAACAGATTTGCCCACCCACTATTATGCAGAGCACTAAGCTCTCACGCTAACCTTGCACAGCGCTATACCTACTGCCAGATGAATGAGTGTGTCGAGTTGAGTTGAGTACAAGACTGATAGCAGCGCTAAAAACTGATGTCTCTATTTAATACCGGTCTTTTTGATAAAATGCTCATCGATATAGTCACACCACAAATCAGAGCTGACTTCCGGCAACGACTCATCGTCTCTTACGCCTAACTTAAACTCCACCACAGAACGCCACTCAAGTGAGCCTAAATCGGGTCCATGGCCATTGTCATCGCCTGTTAATATCTGCATTTCAACTTTTTCAAACCAAGTTTGGTCACAGTCTTGTGTTTGCTGCAGTTGCGAAGCTGGGCTCAATTGCAGTTCACTCGTTGAGCTGCACCCACAAAACAACAATATAGCGCTCCCTATAGCCATTCCTAAACGCACACTCATTATCATCTCCATCCACACATTTATAAAACAGCATTATGATCTGAGCAATGAGTAAAAGAAACTGTGATCCGCACGTTCCAATCCCACTGGCTCATGCCACTGCCCTCTCATGACCACCAATACTGAGATTAACATCACACACACCAGCGCAACATTAACAGCCAAAATCAATCACCAAGTAACAACAAAAGCTTATTAAAACAACACTTAAACACCAAGTTCACCGAGATTCATTTTCATCAAATCTACAGCTGTATAGAATACCTGCGAAGCTCAAAAAATTGAGCGTTTTATAATAATTATTATTGATGGGTCAAAACATGAAATTACTTAAAACAGCAGCTGCCGCTGCAATTACTGTCGCACTGCTAGCTGGATGTAGCGACGAAACCAACAACTACTATCCAACAGATCCAACTACAGATACGACGAATGTTCGTATCGGTACTTATAACTTATCTTTCGACAGAAATACCTACGCCGATCTCGTTACCGAAATGAAGCTCACTCAAACTGAGCAACAAGACTTAATGGACAAATGGTTTGATGGTTCATTAACCGATACTGAAAAAGCGGTCGCTGAGAAAGTGATTCAAATTCGTAATATCGCGGCCATTATCCAAACTGAACGTCCAGCTGTGCTGTTAATGGCTGAATTCAACAACGATGGCACCGGTGAAGACCAACAAGCCATTCAAGGTTTTCGTTTAAACTACCTTGCAGTACCACAGAATGCTTTAGGGTCTACTTCTGACGAAGTCACATTACTTGAGCCAATCCAATTTGGTTACGCTGAAAGCTTTGCCACTAATACAGGCTTACTCAGTGAGTTCGATTTAGACCGTAACGGCAGCGTTGCCCTACCAGGGGATGCTTGGGGCTTTGGTTTCTACCACGGTCAATATGCATTCGGTCTATTATCACAATACCCGATTGATACTGACAACGTACGTACTTTCCAAAACTTTAAGTGGAAAGATATGCCAGGTGAAGCTAATCCAACAATCACCAATTGTGAAGATGCTAACAACCCTATTCCAGCTGGCATGGCATGTGGTGACGAGTGGTACAGTAAAGAAGCATGGGCAGCAAAGCCATTGTCTTCTAAAAACCACGTTGATGCCCCTATCATCATCCCAACTGAAAATGGCGACAAAGTGATCCACTTATTGCTATCACACCCAACACCGCCTATTTTCGATACCCTAACCGAAAATAATAAGCTGCTTAACCGCGCTGAAATTAAATTCTGGGATGACTATATTTCTGGTGAAGGCAGCTACATTTATGATGATGCTGGCAACAAAGGTGGCATTACGACTGATGCATCATTTGTTATTTTAGGCGACTTAAATGCCGACCCAGAAAGTGGTGACGGTTATTTAGATAGCATCAAAGGTTTAATATACAGTGACCAAGTTAACCAGTTAGCGACTCATGGTGTTTATGCGCCGACCAGTTTAGGCGCTCCTGAATGTCTAGCGACTGGCGAATGTCGCTCTGAAAACTGGGGGACTAAATACCCAGATATGGTGACCAGCACTTCAGGGTTACGTTTAGACCACGTCATTCCATCAAGTGACTTAAATGTGACTGACTCAGGTGTATTCTGGCCAGCGACTTTTGAAGATGGTCGCTTAATGATGAACGACGATCGTGTTGGGAAATGGGGCGGCGGCGGAAAGTCGGTCTCTTCAGATCACCGTTTAGTATGGGTCAACGTTGAACTGTAATTAACGATTAATAAAAATGATAAGCGTAGTCAATTATTACTGCGCTTTATCGTTAAAATTCAGACATAAAAAAGTGAACTTAGCGTTCACTTTTTTTTATTCTAAAAGCGATATTATTCGCGCTTTAATAAACGTTTATTTGCTCACTTTGGTATTGGTGCGGCCATAACGATTTTTTTCACCATCACCTTGTCGTGGCTTTGAATCACTGCGTCTTTTTTCTTGGTATTTACGCTTATTATGGCTCTTCTCTTTCACAGCCTTTGTGGTGACATCGCGATAGCGCGCAGGTAAAGGTGCGCCCTCTTCATAACCCGGAAGTGTAATACACGGCAGTGTCAGCTCAATGATTTGCTCAATCTCTTGTAACATCTCTTTGTCTTGTGGAGATACAAATGATATTGCACGGCCAGATAAACCCGCTCGACCGGTACGACCCACTCGATGCACATAATCTTCAGCGGCAAAAGGCAGTTCAAAGTTAATCACCAATGGCAGTGCTTCAATGTCCAAACCACGGGCTGCAACATCGGTTGCCACCATGACTCTTAGTTTGCCCGTTTTAAACTCTTCTAATGCTCTGTTTCTAGAGCCTTGAGTTTTATCACCATGAAATACCGCACTTTTTACGCCATCGAGTTTAAGCTCTGTTTGTAAATGTTCGGCGCCTTCTTTGGTGCTGACAAACACTAAAACCTGCTGCCAGTTATTACGACCCACAAGCTCAGACAATAACTCAGATTTACGGCGTTTATCGACTAAGTAAACCTCTTGAGTGATGCTACTCGCTGTTGGTGCAGTGGCAACATTAATCCACTCTGGGGCTATAAGCATCTTCTGCGCTAACGTTTTAATGTCTTCGCTGTACGTTGCCGAGAAAAAGAGTGTCTGATGCTCACGGGCCACCAGCTTTTTGACTTTTTCAATATCTCTAACAAACCCCATGTCTAACATACGATCAGCTTCATCAACCACTAAATGACTGACATTGGACAGGTCCAAGCCAAACTGGCCGATAAGATCAAACAAGCGACCAGGAGTGGCCACTAGAATATCAACGCCACCTTGCACGGCTTTACGTTGCGGATTCATATTGGCACCGCCGTAAACCGCCGCGGTTTTAAAAGGCAAAAACTTTGAATAGGCTTGAATATTTTCAGCAACCTGGATAGCGAGTTCGCGAGTCGGCGTTAACACTAAGACTCTCAGCTCAGCCTTATGCTCACTTGAGGTAGCCGTTTCTGCTTCATTGCTTTGCTGAAGCTCCATTTGCTTCGATAAGGTATTCAGTAACGGTAGCGCAAATGCTGCCGTTTTACCGGTGCCCGTTTGGGCACACGCCATGATATCTTTACCCTGCATTGCCACAGGCAATACTTGTACCTGTACTTCCGTTAACGCTTGGTAACCGCGCGCAGAGACAGCATCTAAAATGTGGGGATGTAAATCGAATGCATCAAAGTTCATGGTTGGCTCAGTACAGGGAATAAAAGTGAGCGCGGAGTCTACCAAAAACCCAGCGCAGTTAATATAGCCAAACGTAGTGAAGCCACGACAAGCCGCATTTTCTCTATGCTGCGATTCACTACTCAAGGAAAAACGATAACAGTAAGCTAACATCACTTATTTTTAGTATAAGCCTCAACTGCACTTTGCTTATGCTCTTGTGGTTCCTCAACGGTCACCTTTTGGGTCGCGGGAATAATACAGTTCGTTTCAAATTGCTCCGCAGGTACAGGCCTTGAGAACAGGTATCCTTGGCCATAGTCACAACCCGCGTCGAATAACACTTGTCGCTGGTAATCCGTTTCAACACCTTCTGCGATCACTTTCATTCCTAGCTTATGTGCCATCACAATAATCGCTTCACACAAGGTAGAGTCATCACTGTTGCTGTCCAAATTTTGGGTGAAAGACTGATCGATTTTTAAAAAATCAATGTCGAATTTTTTAAGGTAGGCTAAAGAGGAGTAGCCAGTGCCAAAATCATCAAGTGAGATCTGCATCCCAGCAGCACGGTACTGGGCGAGTTTATGGTATATCGTCTCATTACTATCAAGTAACAAGCCTTCGGTAATCTCTATGCAAATTGAGTGTCGGCTAAGATTAAGCGTTTTAAGCAGCGCTATCCAAGATTCAAAGCTCTCGCCTTCATCCCTAAATTGTACCGGTGATTTGTTAATACTGATCTGTACCTCAATTCCAAATCGATCGCGCCACAGAGCACATTGACGCGCGGCTTGTTGAAAGACCCAATCACCAATCTCAATAATCAGTCCTGTCTCTTCGGCGACAGAGATAAACTCTATCGGCGAAACAAGGCCACGCTTCGGGTGATTCCAACGAATGAGCGCTTCCGCTTTGATCGCATGATTATCCCCTAAACAGACAATGGGTTGATAATACAATTCAAACTCTTGGTTTGAAATCGCCAACCTGAGATCTTGAATTAAGCGCATCCGGTATTTAGCATTACGTTGCATTGACGGGGTGAAGTAATGGAATCGATTTCGACCTTGATCTTTAGCGGCGTACATCGCTTGATCGGCGTGTTTCAATAACCCTTCAATACTTGCGGCATCATCAGGATAAAGGGTAATACCAATACTGGCACTAATATACGCACTCTCTTCGCCAAGGTTAAAGGGCTCTGCAATGCGGTTAAGAATGTTTTGAGCGACTTTATCCACCCCTTTTATATCGGTGACACCAGAAAGTACCACAGTGAATTCATCACCGCCTAGTCGTGCAACAACATCGCT
This sequence comes from Shewanella gelidimarina, assembly GCF_023283945.1. Taxonomy (GTDB): domain Bacteria; phylum Pseudomonadota; class Gammaproteobacteria; order Enterobacterales; family Shewanellaceae; genus Shewanella; species Shewanella gelidimarina. The sequence continues at coordinate 230,694 of NZ_JAKIKW010000005.1, forward strand.
ATCTCGAATACAGCTCTTCAAGCGCTTCGCGGCTTCGGTTAACAGTAAGTCCCCCATGTCATGCCCTAATGTATCGTTAACCTCTTTAAAGTAATCCAGATCAAGAAACATCAATGCGAAGTGTTTTTCTCGCCTATCTGACTTTAAAATCTCAGCGCCAAGATAGTCGAGCAACATTCGACGATTGGGCAATCCCGTCAGAGGATCATAATTAGCTTGCTTCCAGATTATCTGTTCAGCCTGTTTTTTATCGGTAATATCGGAAAACAGCGCCACTCGACGTTCAGTTTGTGCTTCAGCATCAAACAGTGTGTTAAGGGTTAACCACACCACAAACTCTTCACCATTTTTGCGCCTTAACCATGTCTCCCCCTGCCAGCGACCTGTTTCTTCTACTGACAATTCCATCTGCTCATATGCACTGCGATTATTTCGGTTACATTGCAAAACCTGAATGTTTTGCTGCTTAATTTCAACGTCGCTATAGCCGGTAATATCAGTAAACGCGGCATTTATATTGATGATAGTGCCAGCTTCATCTTGCACACTCATCGCTTCGCTACTGTTGTTATAAACCGATGCCGCTAACTTTAATGACTCTTCAACCCGCTTACGGTCGGTAATATCCGTATGCACACCGCACATACGTAACGGTTTATTATTTTCGTCTCGACTCACTATTTTTCCTGAATCCAAGATCCAGCGGATCTCGCCAGTATGAGAGTACATTCGATATTCAATTTTATGCTGTTCACTCACACCACTAATATGTTCATCTATCGAGCTAAGCACTCCTACTCTGTCTTTCGGGTGAATTGCCCGCATCCAAAGCTTGGGGTTATTATTGAGCGTAGTGACATCGCAGCCAAGCAAGTTGGCACTATGTTCGTTGCGCTCGACCTTATCATTAACAATATCCCAGTCCCAAAAACCTAGCTCACTGCTATCTAACACCAAACCCAATTGCTCTTGGCTGGCTAACATTGCCATTTCGGCTTGTTTTTGCGAACTTCGATTTAATAAACCAATAATGACTAATTCGACTTTGCCTTGATTTCTTTGGCAAGCCACTGTCATGTGGGTATACACAATAGAATCATCGTTAGCGATAAATCGAATATCAAGCTCGAACTCGTTGTTATCCCCCGCCAACATCTCTGAGAAGTAATGCTGATAAAGGTTAAAGTCATTGTGATGGATCAAGTCTGACCACAAGAGTTCAAGTAGCTCGGGTTCGCTGTATTGCAACATATGGCATAAATTTGGGTTTACTTTTATCCACTGATGCTGATTATCGGTAATCGCAATGCCCATGCTGCCCGCTTGAAAATGAGACTTAAACAACAGGTGATCTTGCAATTTTATTTTTTGGTCTCTTTCTATTTCAATCCGTCGGGATAACAACATTCCCAAGAACGCAGTAGTGATTGGAAAGATTATTAAAACAGGCAACGTTATCTGCCTAAGCATTGAAATAGCCGCGTCTAGCGGCATCACTAATCCCCACAGCAACACCAATGTATTAAGACTAAAACCGAATATGAGTAGCTCTCTAAAGCGAATATCACTGATATCGCCTTTACGATACTTTCCCCACAAATAGCCTACCAATGCCGATGTCATTATCGATCCAATGCCAGACCATACGCCAATCCCGCCCTCGCTTAAACGGAACAGACCGCTAATAAGCACGGCAACCAATGTCGGTATACCACCAAAAAACATGCCCGAAATACCGAGAATAACCGTTCTTGAGTCGAAGAAAGCGCCTTCACTATATTGCCAAGAACTCAGCATGACTGAAACAGCAATAACCCCAACGAGGGCGCCGATCCCAATTCTCCAAAGCACATCAAGTTCTCGTTTATGACTGCGAGGAAACGCGTCATAAACAAACACCATTGCTAATAACAATGCCGCATTTTGAATAAGCGAAAAAATTAAACTTTGATCCATAAAGTACGATTCATCCATGCAAACAATTTAATAGGGGTTACTAAGATTCTAGCAGAATAGAGGTGAAATAATATCCCCTAGCGCCTGTCCATTTTTTACTCAAGCCTTTTAGCCCCTGTGATCTAATATATTATTCGTTTCTACACATGTTTAGAAGAGCTTAGCGCACAGCGTTTTAATGAAAAACAGCATCAAATCACCAAGTTATTTAGACATATTTAACCGATAAATATATTACGGAATTAGGGGCACAGAAGAATGGGCATTAACGCCGATTTGAATGAGGGGGAATAACTTATTTTATGTGGCATCCATTTTTATATGACATAGCTTTACTCTAGGGGCAGCCCCGCCGCGCTTTCGACAACAGGGCGACCTAAACTAACATAGGCTAACGCTAAGCAACGGCGTGGGTTACCAAGGTTGGATTCAGCAAATTATCGTGAACCGGGCAACGGTGGCAAACAGTGTCCAAAAAAGTACTTTTTTGCTCATCAGTGAGTTGAATATCATCTTTCACCGCATCCATTGTGGCGATAATATCGATCACTTTAAAACCGACAGGATCATCTGAAGGTTTGCCCAGTAGTCCAGCGCTATTAAGCTGAGCTTTCATCGACATATCAAACTGCTGCAAATCAATTTTTTGCTCCCTCGCTACCATTTTTGCAATGGTGGAGATACATCCGGCCAGCGAGAAGACAAAAGTTTCCAGTGGGTTAGCACCTTCATTTCCAGCGGTCGGTTGATCAATCACCAGTAGATGCTCTCGTATTTGTGCGCTGACTTTCCAGCCCTCTCCCATTTGAGTGTTTACTGCTACAATTTTGTCCGCCATACTGACTTATCTCCATTAGATTTATTTCAATGAGAACATTCTAATGAATATATGGGTTAAAACTCAAATTAATCTCACACTTTTTGGCATTAATTAAAATATCGCTCTGGCATAGGATTTAAGCCGTTAACGCTTCCTATGCTAAGCTAGTGTCACTTTGATACGATTCATGACTAGACCACAACCAATATGCCCTCGACTAAGTCAGTACAACACAGTAAAACCTTTAATTTCCCGGTACAAATTTACTATGAAGACACCGATTTCTCCGGTGTTGTGTACCATCCAAATTTTTTAAAATATTTTGAACGAGCTCGTGAACATGTGATTGGTGCAAAAAACCTGGCAAGCTTATGGGATGAGCACGATTTAGGGTTTGCCGTTTATCGTACCGATATGTTGTGCCACGATGGCGTTGAATTTGCCGATATTATCGATATTAGGACGCGTTTCTACTTCGAAAGTAAGTATCGCACAGTCTGGTTACAAGAGATTTGGCGTCCAAATGCTAAAAAAGCAGCGGTAACAGCGTTAATTGAGATGGTGTGTATGAATAAAAACCGTCAGCTGAGCCCAATGCCACAAATATTGATAAACCGACTTGGAGAGGCTTTTTCTCAGCCGGTCACTTTCTAGCGAGTTGCTCCGGGCGATATCCCACTAAGCTGTGGCCACCTCATTTCAAGGTCGGTCGAAGTCAGTGGTTTAGCAAATATGTCGCCCTGAATTTTATCGACCCCCATCGGGATAAGAATCTGCCGTACCAATTCAGTTTCCACACCTTCAACCGTGACTTTAAAGCCTAGGCCTTTGGCTAATCGGATACTGGTATCCATGATATGTCTGGCATGCTCATCGGTATCTAAGCCTTCAATAAAGGCTTTATCTATCTTGACCTCGTCGACAGGTAAGTACTTGAGATACGCTAGAGAAGAGTGACCGGTGCCAAAGTCGTCAATCGCAATATCAACACCAATATTACGCAACTTATTGATTGCAATCACTGCGTTATCTATATCTTCCATTAATTTGCTTTCAGTTAGTTCGATGGATAATGCATTGGCAGGTAATTGATACTTGGTCAGCCTCGCTTCTATCTCTTCAAGCAACGATTGATTCTTTAAGTCTTGGGTTGATAGGTTGACCGCCACTTGCAAAACGATGCCCATTTGTCGCCATTTTGATTGTTGTAGCACCACTTGATCTAACACCCACTGGCTCACCATATCAATCATACCGGCGTACTCCGCTAGCGGGATAAACTCAGCAGGGGAGATAACGCCTAATGTTTTATGCTTCCAGCGCATTAGCGCTTCGACTTGAGTACAACTATTAGCGACACAATTTTGCTTAGGTTGGTACACCATATAAAGTTCACCGTCTTGTAACGCTTTAGCCAAGCTATTAATAATCGACACATCCCTTAGCTGCACGGCGTCATCACCGGCGGAGTAATGTGCGATGCCAATATCCAATACTTTAGCTTTTTTAAGCGCTAAATCGAGGCGACGTAGCATGGTGCTAATGTCAGCATGAAAACGTTCAAGTCCCAGGTGTCCTAGCTGAATACGCACGCTAATTGGACTGTCAAACACGCGGTAAGCTTGTTGTAAATACGCAATTAGCGTTGTTAAATCTGCGTCTGTAAAACCTGAGGGGGAATAGATGATAAATTCATCTTCATTCATTCTTGCGATAGTCGCGGGTTCGAGAAAATTAGCTTCAATCCTACTCGAGATTTGTTTGAGTAGTTCATCACCAAAGCTAAAGCCGAAAAGATCATTTACATAGCGAAAGCGATAGATGTCCAGCAGCACTAAACTGCCCTTTTCCAATGGCATCTGCTCAGCCAGCTTTCGCTTCATGCTTAAACGGTTACCCAGTCCCGTTAATTTATCGTGTCCTGCTTGATGTAACTGCAGTTGTAACTGCGACAGCATTTGCTCACTTTGCAGCAACGCTTGGGACATGCTCGATACGGTTAAATCACTTTCATTGGGTTGATGATTAGCCGATAAGCGCAATTTCATCAATTGGCGGCGACAAACTAAAAAACGCCAAAATACTGCAGCTAGCAGCAGTATAAGCACAATACACGTTATCGAGAGCAATCCAAATCTATCCATTAATGATGACTTTTACCGTTTCAATCTGAGGTGTTTTAAGCTGTTGTAGCAAACTGTATATAGTGAGTTCATTGGGAGGCAATAAGAAGCTATTTACGTCCCAATACTCAACCTCTTTGACTATAGCCTAATCTCTATCGCAAAGGTTATTCATAACTATTTTTAATCGAGTGATAGGTATCTAAAAAGCCATCACTGGCCAACACTTCTGGTGATACCGGTAATCCCCTCGCGCTGAATGCAGCCAGCCTTTCTTGTAACTCATTACCTGAGCGCAACTCACCGCTATACAGTGCCGCGGCTCGAATGAAATCAAGATAGCTAACATGGTCTGAGGTATAGGACAGATCAGCCCAACGTTCAACGACTTCCATAACACTGGGCGAAAAAGCCCAGTTTTTAAGCACTGCCCGACCGATAGGCCCTTGTAACTTACGCACTAAAGCACGTAATTGGTCAATGCCATTCACTAATTCCGAATCGGATTCAACTTCGGTAAGCACAGGTAAAGCACCAATATTGTGCACCAGACCGGCTAGCGTCATAGTATCGGCATTTAGGCCACTATTGGGGTGAGAGCGATTATAAATTTGTAACATTGCCACCGCTGCAGAGGTCACATTAATGGAGGATTGCCATACTTCATCCATCACTTCCCATACCATCTCATTGGTTGATATGAACAGTTGTTCCATCGCAATAGAGGTCACAATCGTTTTAATCTGAGTAAGTCCAATACGGCTAATGGCAGCATTAACATTTGAGGCCGGCACACCTCGGCTATAAATAGCGCTATTGGCGACGCGAATGATCCGTGCAGAGATGGCCGGATCTTGGCCAATAATATTAGCGACATCTTTTAGGCTAGTGTCTTCTCGGCCAACGACTTCTTGAACACGCATAGCCACTTCCGGCAGCGTTGGCAGCACTAATGAATCGGCTTTTAATTTTCTCAACAAACCCACTAATACTTGATGCTCTTTTGACATCCTTACTCCCTATATTACTCGTATTAATTTGCAGCTCGCCGAGTATATCAGCTCAATGCATACGGGCACGTGCAAAATAGTAATATAGGGTTAATACTTAGATAATTGCTTTAATAAAACCTAAATTACGCCAAAAATGATACCAGCGTCACAAGAACCCAAGATAAACGACTCAGAACGCCTCTATAGCCCTTATCATGTGCGGCTTGCTGCCTTGTATTAGCCTTTCAGCATTTAGTAGAATGTGCGGCCGTTTGCCTAATCCTTACCCGTTAACAGAGAAGTTATTATGTTTAAACCTGAATTACTGTCCCCAGCCGGAACCCTTAAAAATATGCGTTACGCCTTTGCCTATGGCGCTGATGCTGTTTACGCTGGTCAGCCAAGATACAGTCTTCGTGTACGTAATAACGACTTTAAAATGGAAAACCTTGCCGCGGGGATTAAGGAAGCCCATAGCCTAAATAAAAAGCTATACGTGGTCAGTAACATTGCACCGCATAACGCCAAGCTAAAAACCTATATCAAAGATATGGAGCCCGTTGTAGCAATGCAGCCTGATGCGCTAATCATGTCTGATCCTGGGCTAATCATGATGGTTCGAGAAGCATTCCCCGATCAAGTAGTGCATCTATCAGTACAGGCAAACGCAATTAACTGGGCGTCGGTTAAGTTTTGGGAGTCTCAAGGCATTAAACGGGTTATTTTGTCGCGTGAATTATCACTTGATGAAATTGAAGAGATCCGTCAGCGTTGCCCAGATATCGAATTAGAAGTGTTTGTTCACGGTGCATTATGCATGGCCTACTCAGGGCGTTGCTTGCTCTCTGGCTATATCAACAAACGCGATCCTAACCAAGGGACTTGTACCAACTCTTGTCGTTGGAAATACGATGTACATGAAGCTAAGCAAACAGAAACTGGCGATATCGTTGCCGTCAACCCAGAGGTGCAAATCGCGACGCCAACACTCGGCGCCGGCGAGCCTTCTGATCAAGTCGTGTTATTGCAAGAGGCCGGACGCCCTGGCGAATACATGCCTGCATTTGAAGATGAGCATGGTACTTATATCATGAACTCTAAAGATCTTCGTGCCATTCAGCATGTGGATCGCTTAACAAAAATGGGCATCAATTCACTTAAAATTGAAGGACGTACTAAGTCTTTCTATTATGTCGCCCGTACCGCTCAGCTGTACCGTCAAGCGATTGAAGATGCCGCCTCAGGTAAAGATTTTGATCGAACCCTAATGCACAATTTAGAAGGGCTAGCACACCGAGGTTACACCGAAGGTTTCTTGCGTCGTCATGTGCATGATGAATACCAGAACTATGATTATGGCTATTCCATTAGCGATACTCAGCAGTTTGTCGGTGAATTTACCGGTGAATGCAATGAAGCAGGCCAAGCTGAGATTGATGTAAAGAACAAATTTAGTGTGGGCGACAGCGTTGAAATTATGACGCCACAGGGCAATTTAACCCTCAACATTGATTCATTGGTTAATCGTAAAGGCGAGAGCGTTGAAGCCGGTCTAGGTTCTGGCCACTTTGTCTTTTTAGATGTGCCGGCTGGCGTAGAGCTAGACAAAGCCGTATTACTGCGTAACCTGCCCCAAGGGCAAAATACCCGTAATCCGCACCAAGCCGCTGACGCTGCAGCGAAATAGACTGAACAAACAAAAAGGCGCTTTATAATGCGCCTTGAAAAGGTATTAAGTAAACGATGGCATTATTAATCGACGACAGCTGCATTAACTGCGACATGTGTGAGCCAGAGTGCCCTAACGAGGCCATCACCATGGGCGAAGAGATCTATGAGATTGAACCGCTGCTTTGCACTGAATGCAAAGGTCACTACGATAAACCTACCTGTATTTCAGTCTGTCCTATCGATTGCATTGCCGTTGACCCAGACCACAAAGAGTCGGATGATGAACTGCTGGTGAAATACCATGTGATTACAGGTAAATAGGTTTTTAGCTGTTTGATATAAAAAGGTGCTTAACAGCACCTTTTTTTATGTCTTACTAAGCCATTTTCGGCTCTGCTTTTCTCTGCAAAGACTGCAGCGCTTCGGCAAGCTTAGTGATTGCGGCACTGATCACGGTGGGCATAGAATCAAATTCAACCCCCAGCAGTAGGTTTTTAATCTCAAGCCCGAGCTCGGTATCGCCCTCAATACTGAGTTTACGTTGGAAGAACAGCGTATCAGGATCTTCTTTCGCCGCGGCAATTAACAGCAGTGCCTTAGAGTTACTTTTAAAGGTCACTTCAGCACTTTGCAACGGACGGACTAACCAATGACCGTCGTAACTCACCTCAAAGGTTAACCCTAAGTCTTCAATATTGATCGCCACCCAGCGGTCGAGCAAAAAATCTAACTCATCATCTGCTGCCTGCTCGGCAAGCATCAAACCCAAAATACGTTTCAATAAGTCCGCTTTAAGCGAAAACGGAATAAGCGCTAAGGGCTTCGACAAGACTTTGGGGCCTATTTGCAGAATTTTTTCCGCCAAATGATTAGGAAGTACACCTTGCATTTAAAAATGCTCCAGCATTGATACAAAGAAACCGATCTTACCTATATTTTATGATCACAAACCTGTTTTACATCAAAAGTTTGATCTTCATTCCCTTTTAAACTCCTGTTTCCTTATAAATGGAGCCGAACCTATGGAACTGCTGTGCCCCGCGGGTAACCTCGCATCATTAAAAATCGCCCTCAATGCTGGCGCTGATGCGGTCTACCTAGGATTAAAAGATGATACCAATGCTCGTTCGTTTGCAGGGCTGAACTTTACGCCTAAAAAACTGCAACAAGCCGTTGAGTATACAAAGAGATGCGGCAAGAAAGTGTTCTTAACCATTAATACTTTCCCCAAGCCAGGCGAAGAAAGCCGCTGGTACCAAGCCATTGATTTAGCGGCAGCCTCTGGTGTTGACGCCCTGATCATGGCTGATATTTCCTTATTAGATTATGCCCACAGCCGTTACCCGCATCTGCCGCTGCACTTATCGGTACAAGCCAGTGCAACCAATCTGGGGGCGCTCACGCTTTACAAAGAAGCTTTTAATATCGAACGCGCCGTATTACCGCGGGTCTTATCGATGAAGCAGGTCAGAGATCTGTCTAAAGTGACCCCTGTCGATTTAGAAGTTTTTGCTTTTGGAAGCTTGTGCATCATGGCCGAAGGGCGCTGTCATCTATCATCTTACGTGACTGGGCAATCACCCAACACTGGTGGCTCATGCTCCCCAGCTAAACATGTACGCTGGCAAGAAGATGGCGGTAGCCGCCTGACGTGGTTAAACGACGTGCTCATTGATAAGTCCGGTGTCGATGAACAGATGGGCTATCCCGTGGTCTGTAAAGGCCGTTACACGACCGATGAGAACAGCAACGCCAGCCATATCCTTGAGGCGCCGACCAGCTTAAATACCTTAAGCCTACTGCCCGAGCTTGCCAAAGCCAATGTTGTGTCACTCAAAATTGAGGGACGTCAGCGCAGTCCGGCATATGTCGAACAAGTGACTCGCGTATGGCGCACTGCAATCGATAGCTATCTCTCGTCTCCTGAGAAATACCAAACACAGCAAGAGTGGAATGTCGCCTTGGCAAAAGTGTCTGAAGGGCAAACCACAACACTCGGCGCTTACGAACGAACCTGGCAATAGGCCATTTGCTTATCAACAAGGAAAGCCAATGAAAACATCTCTCGGGCCATTACAGTATTGCTGGTCAAAAGAAAAAGTTAATCAATTTTATCAGCAGGTGGCTGAAAGTAGCATTCCTGTGGTCTATCTTGGAGAAACGGTGTGCAGCAGAAGAAGACAACTCAAATTTGCCGATTATCTTGCGCTGGCACATATGTTACGAGAGTCGGGCAAAGAGGTTATCTTATCGACCTTAGCGCTATTAGAAGCGCCATCTGAGTATACCGAGCTTAAAAAGCAGGTGAGTAATGGCGAATTTATCATTGAAGCCAATGATATGGGCGCCGTGCAAGCAGCTAAAGAGCTGGGGCTACCTTTTGTTTGCGGACCAACCATCAATAATTACAACTTAGCGACACTAAAAAAACTGCATCAGTGGGGAATGCAACGCTTTGTGATGCCAATAGAGTTGTCAAAATCTTGGTTAAACCATGTTATCGAAGCTGAGGTTACCGCCACTGGTGCCCCACTGCCGTTTGAGATTGAAGTCTTTGCTCATGGGTACATACCATTAGCACATTCAGCCCGCTGCTTTACCGCCAAACAGCAGAATTTGCCCAAAGATAACTGCCAAACAGTGTGCCTATCGCATGCAAAAGGCTTGCTTGCGCAAACCCAAGATCAGCAACCGTTATTAAGGCTCAATGGTATTCAAACTCAATCAGCAAGCCAGATAGATTTATCCAGTGAAATAGCGCAAATGAAGCAGATGGGGGTGAACTACTTTAGAGTCTCGCCAAGTAGCTTAAAGAGTGTTGCGCTGGCAGAGAGTATCCTAACCAGCAAACCAAAAACAGAGCCACTAACTTGTAACGGCTATTGGCACCAAACCGCGGGGTTGGTGCACATATAATGTTAGCTGACTCTAGGTCGTAAGCTTAACATCACGCTAGCACTCCAGGCCACAAAACTGGCGATACCAACCCATTCAAAAATGGCGGGCCACCAAATGGCAGGGCGATGCACCTCGACCAAGAGTTCATGATAGAAAGCTCTACCGCCCTCTGTTAGCTCGAAGCCTAACAGGGGGACCAATAAGAAAGCTGACATATTCACAAACGCGATAATGGCTAAAACACTGGTCGAACGTGAAAATAAGCGCCCTCTACCAACGAATAAATACAGTCCGTAAAACATCGAACTGGCACTGCCGAAGATAAAGAAATACTTAATAGCCACAATATGTAAATGATAAACATTGATAGGGAACAAGCCGACCGCCGCTAAACAGAAGAATGTCAGTCCTAAGCAAGCAAAAAAGGGATAAGACCAAGATGAGTCCGCTATTTGCAATGAAAAAAGACAAAAGAGTACCGCGCTCAAGCTCCCGAAAAATAGACCACCATTAATAATCACCGCAAAGTCGGAGTGTCCATAATGACCCAACTCACTCAGCGTGTGGTTCAAAAAACTAAAGCCTTCACCGTCATACAGCTTAAATGTCAGTACCGACAACATCAAACCTAGCAATAGCCCAAAAATCCCGAGCATACCAAATCTAAATGCGAGTGTAGAAACCTTATTGTTTGTCCGAGCTACCATATATTCCTATTTTTATATTATTTAATGGCATCGTCTAATATATATCGAATTAGCCTTAGTTAAAGAGGTCTAGCTCAGATTTTTAACAACCATTACTAACACAAGATACGTAACATCCACGTTACTTTTATAGTCTACCGTCATTTGTTTTCAAGTTAAAACTCTGAAACAACTCAAACATTAACGCCGAAAAAGACAATACTGCCAGAAAGTTAGCTAAAAATAGTATTCTGTACGCATTGCTAATACTTCGTTAAAGAAATTAGTTAAACCTGAATAAAAATAAGTGTATTAATGCTATATTCCACACAATATATGTTGGTACATTTCCAACATATCGAGTAATCCCCTTTGCAGTCACATGGAATAATAATGACAAGAAACAATGCAAACATAGTCAACCAGGAAGTTAGACTAACATCTTCAGATCAATTGATATCAAGCACTGATAGACGAGGGATTATCACCTACGTTAATCAGCGATTTATCGAAGTATCAGGCTATACAGAGAAAGAACTGCTTGGCCAACATCATAATCTTGTACGACACCCTGACATGCCCAAAGCGGCTTTTAAAGAGATGTGGGCAAAACTCGAAGCGAGACAATCATGGCGTGGCATGGTTAAAAATCGCTGTGAAAACGGCCATTTTTACTGGGTTGATGCTTTTGTTTCGCCACTATTTGAACAGGGTGAGCTGATTGGTTATCAATCTGTGCGTGTTGCGCCTAAGGTCGAATACATCAATAAGGCGCAAAAAATTTATCAACGACTCAATTTAGATAAACGTGTTAGCGACCCTATTAGCTTAACCAATAAACGCCTACTATCTGCATTTTGTGCCAGCCTAGGTTTAGCGGCTGCTGGTTATATTTGGGGTTGGGGCGTAATTTTAGCCGGTATCGTGTTAATGGCCGTAAACCTTCTCATCTTTTATGACGAAGCCTTTCGTATTCCTGCTCGATTAATGCAGTTGAAACAGCAGCATGATTCTGTCAGTCGTTTTATATATTGCGGTCGAGACACCTCTTCATTGCTTGATTTTCAGTTAATGATGAAAGATGCCAAACTGCAAGGCGTGCTGGGACGCTCTCAAGATAATGCCGAAAATATTGATGCCATATCCACTCAATTAATGACTGCCGCTCAACAAGCCCATGTTGGGCTGGATATTGAAAACCAGCAAATAGAGCTAATCGCCAGTGCTACTGAGGAGATGGCCGCCACCATTACAGAGGTCGCTTCAAATATTCAATCAACCTCTAAACGCATTCAAGACACTTACCAGCTTTGCCATGAAAGCCGTGACAAAATGCAACAAAGTGCAGTCAGCATTAGTGAGCTAACTGATTCAGTGACAGAAGCAGCGGCGAATGCACAATTACTAAACAAAGAAGCGGAGCGAGTAGCCAGTGCAATGTCTGAGATTGATGCCATTGCCGAACAAACTAATTTATTAGCGCTCAATGCCGCTATCGAAGCCGCAAGGGCCGGTGAACAAGGGCGAGGATTTGCGGTTGTTGCAGATGAAGTTCGTGCGCTATCGAGCCGCACGCAACAGTCAACAGAAAGCATCTCTAAGAGTGTCAATAAGATGTTTACCATGCTGACTCAGTGGTCAAAACAGATGGATGAGAGTAAGTCACAAGCATTGTTATGCACTGACGATGCCGAAGTTTCAGCGCAAAAAGTCGACACTATTTTTGAAGCCGTAAAAAATATTCACGATTTAGCGCAACAAAATGCCGTTGCCGCAGAGCAACAGACCTTGGTTGTCGGTGAAATAAACCGAAATATTAGTCACATTAGCCAAGCATCAAATGAAAATTTAGGCGCTATTGATGTGGTTGAAACATCGGTTAAAGCGTTAAAAATTAATGCTGAAAAAGCAAAATCTTTGAGAAAAACATTTAGTTAGTTTGCCCTCCGTAATAAGTGTTGTCGTTACCACTAGTGGGTAGCGACAACATCTGCCACACAAAACAATCAACAACTACGAAACATAAACAAACCATTGTTTTAAATGAATTTAAACAAAAAATATTTTTGTGCTTTTGCTACTTATTCCGATACAATATAAATAGTCATTTAGAGTTAATAACTATTCGCTAGTCTTGATATGTTCTATATAACAAGAGAATCGTTTTACTTAGATGTTTTAAGGCGGTAACCTCGCCTGCTAGCGGTTGAATGAATATTCAATACATTATTTGCTTAAGTACCAATTCAGCTTTAACGCTGTAAAGCAAAACTCGATATTTAGGGTAATAAAAAGTGTCAGAAAAACAAACCCATAACATTAAAACCATACTTACGTTTATTGTGCCATCACTGATCGGTCTACTCTTATTCATGACCCCAATCAGTTATCAAGACGCAATCACCATTCCAATTGCGATTATCTCTAAAGGTCTACAAAGCCTGCTGGGTGACGCTCTCATCGGCATTGTCACCGCGATTGTTATCTTTACTGCTTTGGCATCATTAGTCGTTAAAGTCGCACAGCCTAAATTTGTGACTAAAAGCGTTTTTTTAAACTCTTTGTTTAATGTCACCCCTATTTGGTTAGTGATCCGCATACTCGGTGCCATCTTTATCAGCTTAACCTTCTTCGAAGTCGGTCCTGAAGCCATTCGCTCTGGTAGCACTGGTGCACTGGTTCTCAACGACCTATTGCCGGTACTGTTTTCTGTCTTCTTATTTGCTGGGATGTTACTGCCGCTATTACTAAACTTTGGTTTGCTGGAGCTATTAGGCACACTGCTGACTAAAGTCATGCGTCCTATCTTCAATCTGCCGGGTCGAAGTGCCATTGATTGTATGGCATCTTGGTTAGGAGATGGCAGTGTCGGCATCTTGATGACCAGCAAGCAATACGAAGCGCGCTTCTATACTCAACGTGAAGCTGCTGTTATTGGTACAACATTCTCAGCAGTATCGATAACCTTCTCACTGGTGGTTATCTCGCAAGTTCAGCTAGAGCACCTATTTGTCCCTTTCTACCTCACGGTGTGTTTTGCCGGTTTTGTTGCAGCGATAATAGTGCCTAAACTGCCACCCCTGTCGTGGAAAAAAGACCTCTATATTGATGAAACACCCCGCCATAAAGATGATGAAGTCATCCCTGCTGGCCATGGCGTATTCTCTTGGGGTTTAGATCTAGCACTGACCAAAGCCTCTCGCGCTGGCGGCATCAAACATACATTGACCGATGGTGTTAAAAACGTAGTTGATATGATTTTTGGTGTGATCCCAGTGGTGATGGGAATTGGTACCATCGCCTTGATGGTTGCCGAATTCACGCCAATCTTTAACTATCTTGGTATGCCGTTTATCCCGCTACTGGAACTATTACAAGTACCAGAAGCTGCTGAAGCCTCTAAAACAATTGTGGTGGGTTTTGCGGATATGTTTATTCCGGCCATTCTTGCCAGCTCTATTGAGTCAGACATGACCCGCTTTATTATTGCGGCACTGTCAGTCACGCAGCTTATCTATATGAGTGAAGTTGGCGCACTATTGATGGGCAGTAAAATCCCTGTTAATTTCCTTGAGCTTGCAGTGGTCTTTATCTTGAGAACACTAGTGACCTTGCCTGTTATTGCAGGGATCGCCCACCTGATTTTCTAGTTTTTATAGAGAAGCAGTCAAGGTCAATAATCGGAGCGCATAAGCGCTCCTTTTTTTTGCCTCGTCATCAACATGCCACAAATAGTTCATCAGCTAGTCAACTGCCACTTTTACTCTATTGTCATATCCCCGCTTTCACTGGCAGGACAATGGAAAACAAACAGCAAGGAATTGCCACAACAGCACTCGACAACAGGCTTGGAGGCCGCAGCCTACCGCCGCAGAATGACACGGTTAAGCCCATAAATAGCGCCAGATTGAATCAAGCACAACACTATAATGCCATTTGGCTTTCAGACGTTCACCTTGGCACTAAAGACTGCAAAGCTGAGTATCTACTGCAACTGTTAAATTCGCTCCAAACAGACACCCTGTTTCTGGTCGGCGATATCTTTGACATATGGGCGCTAAAACGAAAATTCCTTTGGCCTCAATCACATAATCTCGTTCTACAAAAACTGCTCAAAATGGCACGAGAAGGCACACGTATTGTGTACATTCCGGGCAATCACGATGAAGCCCTAAAGCCCTACGATGGATTTTGTCTGTGGGACCTTACCATTACCAAAGAGCATATTCACACCACAGTGTCAGGACGTAAAGTGTTGATATTACATGGCGACCAATTTGACTCTGAAGTGTGTATTGGCCGCGCTTACGCCAAATTAGGCGATCACCTTTATGACTTCCTGTTATTCCTAAATCGCCAACTGCATAAGGTACGCAGCCAATTAGGGTATCCGTACTGGTCACTGGCCAGTTACGTCAAACTCAGAGTCAGTAAAGCACAACAAGCCATTAAAAATTATCGCAGCGCCGTCACCCGCTATGCAAAGCGCATGGAAGTGGATGTTGTCGTTTGTGGTCATATCCACCAGCCCGAACTCACGGTTACCGACAATATGGTTTACGCCAATGACGGTGATTGGGTGGAAAACTGCACTTTTATAGCGGAGTCCGATGCGGGTGATATCCAACTGCTGAAATGGCAAGAAGCCACAGCCTGTGCCCGACTTATCAGCGTCATTCAATTTAGCCACCACTCAGGTTCACCAATGATAAAGCGCGTAGCTTAGGCTCATATCTGTTCATAGCAGCTCATCAATAGGGTTTTATTATGATTTTCAATGTCGACAATGTTGTAGAACAAAACTTACCCATGCTCGATAAAACCCCTTGGCTAGCCACGCCCACCAAGGCGATGCTGCGTTACCTACTCAAAGAGAAAGAGTGTAATGACATCGCTAATCAATTCTCCTATTTAAAGGGGGTTGATTTCGTCGAGCAGGTACTCAATAGTTTCAATTTCAACTACAGCGTGCCCAATAGCGAAATAGAAAACATCCCTATTGAAGGGCGGGTTGTCATCTATGCCAACCATCCTATCGGGTCTCTTGATGCCTTAGCCATGATAAAACTGATCAGCAAGGTGAGACCCGACATAAAAGTGGTCGCCAATGAACTACTGATGGCACTTGAACCGCTGCACTCAATACTGCTGCCGGTTCGTAATATGACGGGTGGCACGCCCAAACAGCACCTCAATAATATCCATCAGCATCTGCGAGATGAAGGTGCGCTATTGATTTTCCCCAGTGGCGAGGTGTCACGGCTTCGACCAACAGGCGTGGTTGACCTGCACTGGCATTCTGGTTTTTTAAAGATCGCTAAAGCCTGTAACTCCCCGCTGCTGCCTATGCACGCTGATGCTAAAAACTCAGCAGCGTTCTACGGCGCCTCAATGCTGTATAAACCACTGGCCAGTTTGATGCTCGTAACAGAGATGTTTAAGCAAGCCAAGAAAACCATGCCCGTACGCATTGGAGAGTTAATTCCTAAAGAGGTGGTTAATAGCTCAGATTTCCCACTGAAAACAAAAGTTAAGCTATTAAAAAATCATCTCTACCGTATCGGCAAAAATCGCAGTCCGCTGTTTACCACCCAAAGTGCCATTGCTCATCCTGAGTCTCGCGGTGAGTTACAAACGGCACTTTTACAGTGCGAGGTCCTAGGCGAAACCAGCGATAAAAAGAAGATTTACCTCTATCAACACCAAGCAAGTAACCCGATTATGCGCGAAATAGGACGACTGAGAGAGATAGCTTTTCGGGCTGTTGGTGAAGGCACTGGCAATCGCAGAGATACCGACAAATACGACTCCTACTATCAGCACTTAGTGTTATGGGACCCCGTAGATATGGAAATCGTCGGTTCATACCGTTTTGCCGGTGCTAAAGAGGTTCATCAACAATATGGTAATGATGCACTTTACAGCCAATCATTATTTAAATACCACAGCAACTTCACCCCCTACTTTGAACAAGGTTTAGAGCTTGGGCGTAGCTTTGTGCAACCCAAATATTGGGGTAAACGCAGTTTAGATTACCTCTGGATTGGCATCGGCGCCTTTTTGGTTAAAAACCCACAATATCGGTACCTGTTTGGTCCCGTATCGTTAAGTGATCAACTGCCAGAACCCGCCAAAGAGTGCTTAATCCACTTTTATAAAATGCAGTTCGCCAGCGAGCAACCACTGGCGCACTCTTTTAGTCCGTTTATTTTTAACGAAGATAAACTGCAATTACTTAATCGCCAATACGGCCAGCTTGAATATGCCGAAGGCTTTAAATTACTCAAGCAAACGATGGCCAGTATGGGCACGGCGGTGCCTGCACTCTATAAACAATATGGCGAGCTTTGTAATGACGATGGTGTCAGCTTTCTTGATTTTGGCATTGATGCTGAGTTTGGGGATTGCATCGATGGCTTGGTGTTGGTTGATACGCATAAATTGAAACACAAAAAACGCAGTCGCTACTTTGATTGTCACCGACCAGAACTTGGGGCGGTAATCTAGTCCCTTATGTTTGTCGTTAGTCGGTGCTTACGTTGCTAACAAAAAGGCCAGCCTCACGGGCTGGCCTCAATATTCAGTCGGCAAACGGATTAAATCGCCCAACCGCCCAGATAGAAAGCCACTAAACCAAGCGTAATGGCGATAACGCCAAGTCGCAGTTTGCGCCACTCGCCGCTGCATATACGGCCAATCACCAAGGTGACAAACCCAAGCATTATCCCTGTCACAATATTACAGCTTAAGATAATAAACACAGCGCAAGTCAGACCCGCCATCGCATCCACTTTATCGTCAAAATCAAGCTTAGTCACGTTGCTTAGCATCAGTAGTCCAACATACATCAGCGCTGGCGCCGTTGCATAAGCCGGCACTAGAAAGCTTAATGGCGCCAAGAACATCATCATTAAAAACAGCAAGCCAACAATGGTCGCCGTCAGGCCCGTTTTACCCCCCGCTGCGGTTCCGGCTGCAGATTCAATATAAACGGCAGCGGGAGCGCCGCCGACAACACCAGCAACAATACTGCTGACAGAATCTGACGTCAGTGCTTTACCACCACCCACTATATTGTCGTTCTCATCCAGCAGTTCTGCTTGCCCAGCAACAGCACGGATAGTACCAGTAGCATCAAAAATTGCCGTCATCACCAACGCCAACACAATCGGCAGTACCACAGGGTTCAGCGCGCCCATAATATCGAGCTGGCCGATCATTGATGTTTCAGACATCAAGTCAGGCAATGCAAATAAGCCTTGGTAAGTTACGCTAGGATCAAATATTAAACCAAAGATTGATAAGCCGACAATCACCAGCAATATGCCACCAGGCATGCCACGGCGCTCAAGCCCTATCGTCGCCGCAAGACCAACAATCGTGGCGATCACCGGCAAGCTATTAATATCACCCAGCTTGACAGGTAAGCCAGCATCATTCGATACAATCAATTGCACGCTATTGGTCGCAATAAGCAGTAAAAACAGACCAATACCAATGCCCGTGCCGTGAGCAATACCTTTTGGCAGATTAGTCAGTACCCACTGACGAATACCGGTGACACTCACAAGGGTAAATACGATACCCATAAGAAAAATAGCGCCAAGCGTGACAGGAATCGATATGCCCTGCCCCAGCACCATACTAAAGGCCGTAAATGCCGTGAGTGATATTGCACAACCAATGGCCATCGGCAAGTTAGCCCATAACCCCATGAGCAACGACCCAAACGCGGCAATTAAGCAGGTAGCAATAAATACCGACGCTGGATCAAATCCCGCAGTACCAAGCATGTTAGGCACCACAATTACCGAATAAACCATCGCCAAAAACGTGGTTAAGCCAGCAATGACTTCACGTTTTAAGGTACTTCCACGGGCAGTAATATTAAAATAGCGATCCAAAAATGAATCAGAGGCAGACACAGCGGCAGAGCTAGAGTTAGAGTTAGAGCTAGAGAGAGTCTGTTCAGACTTCATAGTAGTTATACCTTTTGATCTCTTAAATATCAGTAAACCAATGGTTATTCATTGGCGATATGGCTATGGCAGGTAGAGCCCCAAACGAGATTGACTTGGGTGAGAGATCCACTTGGCGCTGATAGCGTTAGTGACCTGCGAGTATTGGTGTGAACACATTTGTGATACACAATGTCTGGTAAAATTTACTCTTACCAACATAGCCTTTGTTGGCGCGGAGTTTACAACAATCAGCAATAAGGGAACAGGAAGCAGCTAACATTTTTGTGTTACATCAATAAAAAAACAGCCTCGAAAGAAAATAGCGTGTTCTTTCTGGCGCACAATAAGATGGTGTTAAGTATCGTGACAACAATCTTTCATTATTTATTTCAAGTAACCAATTACAGGTCTTAGCACTGTAATTGGAAAAGCAGTAACGTTGACAGCAGCCAACGCACAGAGGTCTGATTGAATGGCTTTGTTATATTGAGTCATTAAAACTCAAAGAGCCCGCTCACCCCCTCATTTTTGAGTCATAAACTCGGCTTACATGCACGAGACTTATCAGTTTTAATGTTGGCTTGATAAGCAATTGAGCACTGCCGACGATGAACAACCAAGTACCACTTTCAACCAATGAGGCCGTGAGAAAGAAAAAACTGCCGATCAAAAACCACACTGCTATTAGTAAATCATTTATCGCACCCAGCAGTTCATATCTACGCTGAATAATGACGTGCTTTTCGACTGGGTTTAACGTCAATTGATTACCATCTGGATTCATAAAATGTCCTTAATTGTTACTCATACTGAACAAGAATATTCGTCTTTCTCTTCCAATGCCCGCTTGAGCAACGAACCCAAAGCGACAACTATGTTGGTAATGATAAATACTGAAGAGGGATCAAACCTCGCTTTAGCAAGCATATTAGATACTACAACATCTCAATAAACCATCGTTAATAACATCGTTAAGTCAGCAATGACGTCACGTTTAAACCTCTTCCACTGGTTGTCATATTGAAATAGCGATCCAAAAATAAATTAGAGGCAACAGCCAGGGTGAAGCGCCACAACCTTGATCAAACGTATCTTGATATATTTGTGTTGTGATTTAAATCATCAACTAACAAACTTTGAGGCGTAAGTGAGTTCGCTTCAAACCGAAGTGCTTCCAATGACCTACGGTCGGCGTATGTACAGACGCACTGAGGCTCGCTGCGAGTAACTCTGGCCTCCATGGACGGAGGCAATGCCAAATCCTATCAGGGACAGAATTGGCCATGTGAGTTCGGCCATGACGAACACCATCCTTGTTTAAAAGCCAGTTAGCATTACTGTATATAAGCCTACAATTACGTTGAACTCGAGTAAGTATTGCCGCCAGTCACAAACTGGTTATTTGAAAACCTCGCTAATACCGTATAGAGCGCTGCTAACTTAAAAGATACACACCACCTATATCAGTTTGTTTAGTCCCTTTGTCGTTTAACTTCTTTGTTATCTGTTGTTTAAGTATAAAAAGTATCTTTTTTATATCTACCGCACTCTTAATACATACACGCAAAAACATGTCAACAAAGTTGTCCCTTTTTATTGACAACACCAACAAAAATCACATTCCGAATAAGACTTAGTCATATGCCGAATGATCTAAATTCTAGTTTATGATTTAATCACGCTCGCAAAATGGTCCATATCGGACCAACCAATTTTCATTGATGGTGAAATTGGTAAATCATAAAAACTAAAATAACAGGATGATGTATGAACAGAGTGTTCACCCAACCGTTAGTGTATACAGCGGTAATGATGTCTTTATTATCAGGTTGTAGTGATGGTGATGATGGAAAACCGGGACTAGATGGAAAACAAGGTCAAGATGGAAAACCTGGAAACCCCGGCTTAATTATTGCTACATCTGCAGAGCAACTATCATTAAAGTATTTAGACGCTAGTATAAATGATGACGGTGCAAGTACAGCAAAGTTCGAGGTATTAAACGAGCTAGATTTACCTGTAGTTGGAATTAATAGTGTTAGTTTTATTAAGGCTCAGTTGCTAAACAATCCAAAAGGTTTTTCTGAGTTTCAATATTTAAGTGATCTAGACTGCACTACAGCAACAGATAGCTGCTTAACAGATCATGGTGATGGAAGCTACACAGTTACAGATTCCAAGCAGCAAAGCCAATATGATAAAAGTGTTCCACAGAGATTTGTATTGTCGTTAAGCAAACATAACGGCAACACGATTTATTCAGAGAACTTAATACCCGAAATCGCGAAAACAATCGATTTTATGGTTGATGGATCTGAATTGACCTCTACCCGAAAAATAGTAACTACAGCTTCATGTAATGAATGCCATACCGATTTGGCATTTGCCAAGAATGGCTATGAAGGAGAGTCCCATTATACTAATGACATCAATGGTTGTATTACTTGCCATGCTGATGGCAATGATATTAACGGGGCGAAGGGAGAACAGCTTAGCTCTATTACGGGATTCGCCCACGAGTGGCACAACACTCTGCATGGTGAAAAAGTAAGAATCGCCTATGACTGCACTAGCTGTCATGCCACAGAAAACACAGCTGAACTCCCCAATGCTAGCGATTGGTTAAGTGATACAGCCAATGATAAAGCTTGCCTAAGTTGTCACCCAGCTGAAAGTTTAAAGCATAACGCCAATCTAGCTCTTAATTGTTCAGCTTGTCATTCAGTTGAGCAGATACACACTAAAACGAGCAAAGTAAAAAAGGTAACACTAGACACTAATGCCGATCAGTTAGTCAATATTTGATCGGTTGACCGATCTTCTCAGCATGCGAAAATCCGAATGTATTCCTTACATTCGGATTTTTTATGGACGTATCTCAAGCACTC
>NZ_JAKIKW010000006.1 GCF_023283945.1 Shewanella gelidimarina
AGTGCTTGAGATACGTCCATAAAAAATCCGAATGTAAGGAATACATTCGGATTTTCGCATGCTGAGAAGATCGGTCAACCGATCAAATATTGACTAACTGATCGGCATTAGAGCTTAGGCTCCTTTTATTATGATGATAGTTGAACTGCTAGCGTGTTAAGTGGGTTCACTCTGAATGATAAAGAGGCTTTTGCCATGATTGAGCCGAGCCAACAAATTGCTCAATGGCTTAGAGAGGATCAATACCGCTATCAAGCCCTATTGATGGCGGAAAAACTGCAATTACCGCAATGGATGTTGGCTGCAGGCTTTGTGCGTAATCTC
The DNA here is from genome assembly GCF_023283945.1 of Shewanella gelidimarina. GTDB lineage: Bacteria > Pseudomonadota > Gammaproteobacteria > Enterobacterales > Shewanellaceae > Shewanella > Shewanella gelidimarina. Next base: position 325 of record NZ_JAKIKW010000006.1, read on the forward strand.
GTATGGGATAAGTTGCATGAGACAGCGCCTAGACCGCTTAACGATATTGACCTTATCTACTTTGATGCCAGCAATCTCTGTGCGAGCCAAGACCGTGAGTATGAAGAGCAGTTACGTGCGCTTGCACCCGACTACCCTTGGTCGGTTAAGAACCAAGCTCGAATGCACCTTAAAAATAATGACCAGGCTTATACCTCTTGTTTTGATGCGATGAGTTTTTGGCCAGAAAAAGAAACGGCTATTGCCGTGACTATTAATCGGACAATGGCGGAAAATAGAGTCGTATCAGTAGCGTCTTTACCATTAGCGCTGCAAATCGTGACACCCTTTGGTAGCCAAAGGTTATTTCAATTGACGTTAACCCATAACCCTAAAAAATCTAAGCAACTCTTCCAACATCGAGTGAATAACAAACACTGGTTACAAGATTACCCTCTACTGCAAGTGATCAGTGAATGAATGCGAATGCTGAACTCAAGCCATAGTTGCAACCGTTGCTTACCTATAACGACTAACACTCATGATTACCGCTAATATCTACCACTAATTATCTGCATAAAATTGATGGACAATAATGTCATCATTAAGTCCCTATTCACTGCCTAATACCTTTATCAATGGTTCAACCTCTGTCACTTATTACAATATTTAATGGTTAATTAATTGTTAATCCAAACGGTTGCGCTAGTTCGTGCGATATACGGCCTAAGTGGTCTTTCGTCACGGAATCATAAGCTGCAACTTCAATATACCTTATGGAAGTGTGATCGCGATCACTTGTACGTACCACTAATTGGGTATTTAGCCATGGTGTTGATCTGGATCAAATGCGTGGCTGAATTATTCTGGCAGGGTACACGCAAATGTATGGATATTGATAATAAAAACAGCAGCTCATGTTGTATTGATGGAGTAATATGATGAACAAAAATATCGTTTCAGGATTGATTGCTACAGCCCTATTGACTACCGGTTTTACCTCTTCAGCACTAGCACACCAAGCGGGTGATATTATTATACGAGCAGGTGTTGCAGTCGTAGCGCCGAATGAATCAAGCCAAAATATCATAACGCCAGATCTTGGAGATCTAGGTCAGTTTTCTGTAAGCAACAATACCCAGTTAGGTTTAAACTTTGGTTACATGCTAACGGATAACATTGGTATTGAGCTGCTAGCGGCATCGCCATTTACACATGACATCTCTCTAGCCGGCGTGGGTAAAGTCGCTGAAACTAAGCAGTTACCGCCAACCTTAGTTGCGCAATATTATTTTGGTTCAGCGGATTCAAAATTACGTCCTTACATCGGCCTCGGTGTTAACTTTACCAATTTTTACGATAATGAAATTACTAATGATGTAGGCGGGCGCCTATCTGATTTGAGTTTATCTAACTCTTGGGGAATAGCGGGTCAAGTTGGCTTAGATTATCAAATCAACGATAGTTGGCTTGTAAATGCTTCGGTTTGGTATGCAAAAATTAGCACTGATGCTAACTTCAACTATAAGGTACTTGAGTCGAGCACTGTTGTGCCAGTGACCATTGAAACTGACATCGATCCATGGGTTTACATGGTTAGCATAGGCTATACTTTCTAGTCAGCAGGTTGACTTGGATTTACCCCTTAAAAAAAGGAGCCTTCAGGCTCCTTTTTTATCGATTAACGGCACTTCCCGTGAGTCGACTATTCTTTTTTAGCGGCTTTTTCTGCTTGCTTTTGTTCTTTGGTTTTCCAATGGCGCGTATTGTAAACGAACTCAGGTAGCAATTTGGTCAGCCATGCTACGAGGCGCCAGCGCTTAGTGACATAGACTTTACGTTTACCGGCTTTCATCGCTTTAATGACCTGGCTGGCAACTTCAGCTGGGGGAGAAAGCCAAATACGGCTTTGCTGTAAGGCAGCTTTATCGAGCAGACCCAGTTGGATGTCAGTGAGGGTTATGGGTAGCTTTAGTCGCTGAGCATGCATACACAGCCCTTCGAAGTAGTTCTCGGCATAACTTTTAGACGCATGATAGGCAACGTTTGGTCCGCCTCTTAGGCCTGCAATTGAGTTAATTGCCGCTAGTTGGCCATAACCTTGATCACGAAATAGCCTAAAAGCTGTATTGCATATAGCTGAAAATCCTTGCACATTAACGGTGATGATATCTTGCTCTGGCTGCCAAGGCAGCTCAGGGTCATAGCTATTTAAGCCAGTATTGACCAGTACAAGATGAGCACCACCTAGAGAGTGCCAAACTGCGGTAAGAGTTGAAATAATAGCTTGAGGATCATCTATTTGCAGTGGAAATACTTCAGACTTAGTCGGAAGCGATTGGCTAAACTCCATAAGAGATTGTGGATCTTGAGCTAATAAGGCGAGCTCTACACCATCGTCAGCAAGCTGTTTTGCTATTTCACGGCTGAGCAATGAGCTTGCGCCCACAATTATTGCAGTTGCTTGTGTCATATAAGTATTCGACTTCAAATAGGTCACTTATCATAGGAACATAAGTGTATTAGAACAAGATTAATTGTTTGTTGCTGTGACAAGGATGCTGAGTTCAGCCAAACGAAATAGAGGATCACGAGCTAATAACAGTGATATTAATGGTAAAGTTATATAAATTCAAGTTCGGACATATAGACTTCTAGAAGTCTTGATGTATTATTAGGAGTGTTAACATGAAAAACTGCTTTAAGCCTTTATTATCTTTTGTTGTCGCAGCGGGATTATTATCGGGCTGTGCGACCTCAAATGCCGTGGTCGAGATCCAAGGAGAGGTTTGGTACAAAGAGCGTATAGCATTACCAGCTGAAGCTGTTATCAGCATTAAAGTGCAAGACGTGTCGTTAATGGATGCACCTGCAGTTGTGATAGCAGAATTTGAACGCAGTGATATCAGTACGCCTACGCCTTTTCAGTTTTTGATCAACCGAGATCAGTTTGAGGCAGGGCACACTTATACGGTTGGGGCTCGTATCAGCCTTAACGACAAGCTTATTTTTATTAACGAACAAGCTTATAGAATTGATTTGGACTCTGCCGAGCCTATGTCAGTTTTGCTACAGAAAGTAGCGCGATAAATTAACTAGCATAGCTAGTATTACAAGCGCCTCTTTCTGTTATTACTCTCATTGAATAAGAGGCGCTGTATGCCGGTTAAAATCCCTGACAATCTGCCCGCGGCAGAGATCTTGGAGTCTGAAAATATATTCGTTATGTCTGAAACGCGCGCTGCGAATCAGGACATACGACCAATGAAAGTGCTTATTCTCAATCTCATGCCAAACAAGATTGAAACTGAAACCCAATTACTGCGTTTATTGGGTAATACGCCACTGCAAGTTGATGTTGATCTGCTGCGTATTCATGATAAGGAGTCTAAACATACCTCTATCGATCACATGAATAATTTCTACCGTGATTTTGAGCAGGTACGAAATAAAAATTATGATGGTCTTATCATTACTGGGGCGCCGTTAGGTCAGGTTGAATTTGAAGACGTCTCATATTGGGATCACATTCGAGAGATTATTGACTGGTCACAGCAGCATGTCACATCAGTGTTGTTTTTATGCTGGGCGGCTCATGCAGCACTCTATCACCTGTTTGGACTCAATCGTACGCTGCTAAAATCTAAGCGTGCAGGGGTCTTTGTCCATAAACGTACCAGTGAACATTTTCCATTGTTACGTGGCTTTGATGACGAATTTTACGCGCCACATTCTCGATTTGCTGAAATGAATGTAGAACAACTGCGTGAGCATCCTGAGTTGCAAGTATTAACAGAGTCAGAGCAAGCGGGCGCGTATATGGTTCTCAGCAAAAATAGCCGTAATTTATTTGTCATGGGTCACCCAGAGTATCAAAAATCGACATTAAAAGATGAGTACGCTAGAGACTTGTCGCAAGGATTATCACCTGAGGTACCGCAGAACTACTTTCGCAATGACGATCCGAGTCAACAGCCTATCGCTCGCTGGCATAGTCATGGCAGTTTGTTAGTCAGTAACTGGCTAAACTATTATGTTTATCAGTTAACGCCTTACAATTTGGACGATATGATTGGCATTACCCCTTTGGAGTCTAAAGACTAAAGCCGCGGTTTATATTGCTGGGTATTAACTGCCATCCACCACTAAGGTGCAATCCACTTTTAACTGTTGGCAAATTTTAAATACACCGTCTAATACCAATCGAGTACTTTGGTCTGCATTTACTTCAGAGGTGATAAGCAACTGCGAAATCTGTGGATCAATCCTTGACACTTTAAGGCTGGCACTAAGGTCACCTTTAGTTAACTCAATTAAATGATCATTCTCGTCTTGAGACACCATTTTCAACAACGAATTACTCTTGATGGTTTGTAAGGCGACTCGGTAAATATTGTCCGGTGTCGCATTAATATTAACCGTGGCAACTTCATGTTTTGCGCTTTTATAATAGGTAACGGCGCCTAATGTTGCTGCACCTACAGCGATACAAGCACACAATGATAACGCGATAAAACTCATCAAAAGTACATTTCTCATAAGCATACCTTCTCTTTTTGGTTGAGCAGTCGTTGCTCTTAATCGATTGTTATTTTGGCCATTAAAGTCATGTCACGTTTTGTTGCATAATAAAACAACCTAATAATAGGCTAGCGTAGAGAGGTGATAAGGCAAGTTGAAGTCTTAATTTTACGACTTTGATAAACATCATCACCGACTATTATCCGCCGTTACGCTTTGTCGCCAGTATTAATCCCTTTGCTCCCTATCTCACTCAGCTTTGTGTAAATTTTAAGTGACATCTAAACCTTATACTTTGGTAGATGTTTGACTAACTTGGCTTGCTTTACGTTCGCGTAAACGTCACAGTGTGAAAATGTTGAGCGAGATCACATTTAATGGGTTAACGGTTTTACGACAATGCGGTATTTATGCCGAGCGAATCACCTTAAGGTAAGTCGCTGTAATAGCGTATATAAAGTCTCCTTATACCATTGAAGTACATCGTTGACCGAGCACAAAAAACAAGCCTTAAAGTATTACTGGAGTATATATGAGTTCAGAACTGTCAAACCAAGACATCGTTATCGTTGCCGCTAAGCGCACCCCTATGGGTGGGTTTCAAGGTGCACTTTCAAGCGTCGCTTCTCCAAAACTTGCAGCGACTGCGATTAAAGGGTTAATGCAGCACAGTGGCTTAAATGCTGATCTGGTAGATGAAGTACTCATGGGCTGCGTATTGCCTGCAGGTCTTGGCCAAGCGCCTGCCCGCCAAGCCACTTTGGGAGCGGACTTGCCGCTTTCTGTCGCTGCAACAACAGTGAATAAAGTCTGTGGTTCAGGTATGAAAACCGTAATGCTTGCTCACGACTTAATTAAAGCCGGCAGTGCCAACATCGTCATTGCGGGCGGTATGGAAAATATGAGCCAGGCGCCTTATCTACTCGACAAAGCCCGTAGCGGTATGCGAATGGGTCATGGAAAAGTGTTAGACCACATGTTCCTTGATGGTTTAGAAGACGCTTATACCGGTGGCGCTATGGGCACTTTTGCTCAAAACACCGCTGATGACTTCAAATTGACCCGCGAGCAGATGGATGACTTTGCCCTGAGTTCACTGGAAAAGGCGAATGTGGCCATTAATGCCGGTGCTTTTGAAACGGAAATCACCCCCGTCACTGTGGAAAACCGTCGCGGCGATATCGTGGTGGATACTGATGAACAGCCAGGTAATGCCCGCCCAGACAAAATACCGACACTACGTCCTGCATTTGCTAAAGACGGCACTATCACAGCTGCAAACTCAAGTTCAATTTCAGATGGTGCAGCAGCATTGATGCTAATGACACGCGCACAGGCAACTGAGCTCGGGCTTGAAGTGATGGCAACAATCAAAGGCCATACAACCCATGCTCAAGAGCCTTCAATGTTTACTACGGCGCCAGTAGGGGCGATGAACAAGCTTCTAGAAAAAGTAAGCTGGAGTAAAGAAGAGGTTGATCTGTTCGAGATAAACGAAGCGTTTGCCATGGTCACCATGTTGGCAGTGTCTGAGCTTGGACTTGATATTGAAAAGGTTAACGTCAACGGCGGTGCATGCGCTTTGGGTCACCCTATCGGCTGCTCAGGAGCGCGTTTACTGGTCACGCTAATCCATGCACTTAAAGCGCGCGGCCTTAACAAAGGTGTTGCCTCTTTATGTATTGGCGGCGGCGAAGCCACTGCGATGGCAATTGAGTTATAAATTATTCATTAAGTGATAGATAGACTGTAATCAACAAGACTCGATTTAAGAGTGAGCCAGCGGTATACATCAGTGATGGTCCGCAACATAGAATAATAATGGCCACGCTTAAATCATCATTTTGCTCATCACTATCAATGATAGGCGATGAAAATTTAGGAAGCGATATGACTATTCAAGTTAAGCACTACATCGATGGCGAATGGATCTTAGGTAATGGCGAGCAACAGATCGCCGTCACAAACCCCGCTAATAACGAAACCATTGCTGTCGTTAACGCTGCGCTACCAAGCGAAGTTGAAACGGCAATTGCCAGCGCCAAAAAAGCATTCAAAACTTGGAAAGAGGTACCTGTTTCTGAGCGTGCACGCGTGATGCTTAGGTATCAGCACTTGCTAAAAGAGCATCATGATGAGATCGCCACCATTCTGGCACAAGAGACGGGTAAGACATTTGATGATGCCAAGGGTGATGTTTGGCGTGGTATCGAAGTTGCGGAGCATGCATGTACTATCGCGTCGATGATGATGGGCGAAACGGTTGAAAACGTGGCGCGTTCAATCGACACTTATAGCTACATCCAACCTCTTGGGGTGTGTGCGGGCATTACACCGTTTAACTTCCCTGCGATGATCCCGTTATGGATGTTCCCACTTGCCGTTGCTTGCGGTAACACCTTTGTGCTTAAGCCGTCAGAACAAGATCCAATGACACCGCAACGCCTTATTGAGTTGTTTGTGGAAGCAGGTGCGCCAAAAGGCGTTATACAGCTAGTCCATGGTGACAAAACGGCAGTGGATATTGTCTTGCGTCATCCAGACATTAAAGCCATCTCTTTTGTCGGCTCGGTTAATGTTGGTCAATACATCTATAAGACAGGTACCGATAACCTTAAGCGTGTACAAGCTTTTGCAGGGGCTAAAAACCACTGCGTTATTATGCCTGATGCAAATAAGCAGCAAGTGATCAATAACTTAGTGGGCGCATCGGTTGGCGCGGCAGGTCAACGTTGTATGGCATTGTCTGTCGCGATTTTTGTTGGCGCCGCGAAAGAGTGGATCCCTGAACTTAAAGCAGCGATTGCCAAGGTTAAACCCGGTCTTTGGGATGACAAAGAGGCGGCATACGGACCGGTTATTAGTCCAGCGGCTAAGCAACGCGTGGTGAGCCTTATTGCAAAAGGTATTGAAGAGGGCGCTGACTGCTTACTCGATGGTACCGATTTTACTGTTGAAGGCTATGAGTCGGGTAACTGGGTTGGTCCAACCATGTTCGACAAAGTCACAACGGAAATGAGCGTCTATAAAGAAGAGATTTTTGGTCCAGTACTGTGTTGTATGAATGCCGAATCATTGGAACAAGCTATTGAGATTGTTAACGGTAGCCCCTACGGTAATGGTACGGCTATCTTCACGGCCAGTGGCGCTGCAGCCCGTAAATACCAGCATGAAATTGAAGTGGGTCAGGTCGGTATTAACGTACCAATTCCAGTGCCGCTACCTTTCTTCTCATTTACCGGCTGGAAGGGCAGTTTCTATGGTGACCAACATGCATACGGTAAGCAAGCAGTGCGTTTCTACACTGAAACTAAAACCATTACAGCACGTTGGTTTGAGTCTGATATTGCGGTTGCATCAGCGCCTAATATGACGATTGACCTTAAGTAATGCCAGAGATTGCCATCTAACACCGTTAGATGGCAATGAGCGTTAATGAGGGTGAGGCTTGCACCGCACCCGCTCAAATAACGAATAGAGGTCGGCAGCGATAAACGCATGCAAAGACCCACAGCCTTGTTAGCGCTGACCACCCTAGAGTGACTAGCTAGCGCTAAAATATTGAGGCACTCGACAGTACAACAGGAGCACCCGATGGATTTCAATCTGAATGACGATCAACGCCAATTCGCCGACTTAGCCGCTCAATTTTCAAAAGAAGAGCTCGCGCCCTTTGCGGCTCAATGGGATGCCGAACACCACTTTCCAAAAGATGTTATTCAAAAAGCCGGTGAGCTGGGTTTTTGCTCTTTGTATTCACCTGAATCTGAAGGGGGCATGGGCTTATCTCGTTTAGACTCTTCCATTATATTTGAACAACTTTCCATGGGATGTACCGCCACGACGGCTATGTTGACGATTCACAATATGGCCACTTGGATGGTCACCAGCTTTGGCTCAGAAGCGCTGCGTAGCGAATGGTCTGAATCATTGACTACCGGTCAAAATCTAGCGTCATACTGTTTAACTGAGCCAGGCGCAGGTAGCGATGCGGCTTCACTGCAAACCAAAGCGGTGCGTGATGGTGATGACTATCTTATTTCCGGCTCTAAAGTGTTTATTTCAGGCGCGGGCGCAACAGAGCTGCTAATCGTGATGTGCCGTACCGGCGAAGCGGGGCCAAAAGGGATCTCGGCCATTGCCATCCCCGCCGACGCAACAGGTGTTATCTACGGTAAAGCGGAAGATAAAATGGGCTGGAATGCACAGCCAACGCGTCAAATCACCTTTGATAATGTCCGCGTCCCCGTGAGCAATTTGCTTGGTGAAGAGGGCCAAGGTTTTACGTTTGCAATGAAAGGACTTGATGGCGGCCGTATCAATATTGCCACTTGTTCGATTGGTACTGCGCAAGCTGCGCTTGAACGTGCCACTCAATATATGAATGAACGTAAACAGTTTGGTAAGCCTTTAGCGACCTTTCAAGCACTGCAGTTTAAGTTAGCCGATATGGCAACAGAGTTAGTGGCAGCCAGACAATTAGTGCGTTTGGCGGCATTTAAACTGGATCAGCAAGATCCTGAAGCAACGGCGTATTGCGCCATGGCAAAGCGTTTTGCTACCGATATCGGTTTTCAGGTGTGTGATGCAGCGCTGCAGATCCACGGTGGGTATGGTTATATCCGTGAATACCCGCTAGAGCGTTATGTGCGTGATGTGCGTGTGCACCAGATCTTAGAGGGCACCAACGAAATTATGCGTTTGATTATCTCTCGTCGTTTATTGGATGAAAACGCCGGCGCGATTTTATAAGCCGTTTATTTGAACACCGTTTCATCACAGATTTAAGATCATTTAACAGGAGTTTCCATGTCACTACTATTAGAGAAAATCGTCGGCCATACCGCGGTTATTAGCATGAACAACCCGCCAGCGAATACATGGACTGCAGAAAGCTTACAAGAACTTAAAGCAAAAGTGCTCAAACTCAATGATAACAAAGCCGTTTATGCACTGGTGATTACTGGCGAAGGAGACAAGTTCTTTTCCGCCGGTGCTGATTTAAAGCTATTTGCCGATGGTAATAAAAATAATGCGGCAGATATGGCACGTTATTTTGGTGAAGCATTTGAGGCGCTAAGTGCCTTTCGCGGCGTATCAATAGCCGCCATCAATGGCTACGCGATGGGTGGCGGTCTGGAAGTGGCCTTAGCCTGTGATCTTCGTATTTGCGAAGAGCAAGCGCAATTGGCATTACCAGAAGCAACGGTAGGGTTACTTCCTTGTGCGGGTGGCACCCAAAACTTAACCGCATTAGTGGGTGAAGGCTGGACTAAGCGGATGATCCTATGCGGTGAACGTATTAAATCCGCTAAAGCTGAAGCGATAGGTCTGGTAGAAGAGGTGGTTGCTACGGGCACCAGCTTTAATGCCGCAATGGCACTGGCAGAGCGAGTGGCCAACCAAAGCCCTAGCAGTGTTGCTGCTTGTAAACGTTTGATCCAAGCGGGTCGCACTATGCCAAGAACGCAAGCATTACCGCTAGAGCGTGAAGAGTTTGCTAACCTGTTTGATACAGAAGATCAAACCGAGGGCGTAAGTGCCTTTTTGAATAAGCGTAAAGCAGTTTGGAAGAACGGCTAATGGCAACGACGACAACCGAAAACAGCAACAGTGTGGTGTTCCAAACGTTGGGCACCGCATCTGGCAAACACATTGGCGTAGCAACACTTAATATCGAAAAAGCCCTTAACGCGCTTAATATTGAGATGGTGCAGGCGTTAACCAGCCAGTTAACAGCATGGCGCAGTGACAACAATATCGTTGCTGTGGTGTTAGATGGCGCAGGCGAAAAAGCGTTCTGTGCGGGTGGCGATGTACGCGCTATTTATCATGCCGCGTTGGCAACGCCAGGTGAAGTGACTGCTCAAGCCACGGATTTTTTTAAGCAAGAGTACCAGTTAGATTATCTGTTACACACGTTTGCTAAACCGGTATTGGTATGGGGCGATGGCATTGTGATGGGCGGTGGACTTGGCCTAATGGCGGGCGCAAGTCACCGAGTCGTGACCGAACATTCGCGTATCGCGATGCCCGAAGTGACCATTGGTTTATACCCCGACGTCGGCGGCAGTTATTTCCTCAATCGTATGCCTGGTAAAACAGGGCTGTTTTTGGGGATGACCGCATACAACATGAATGGTGCTGATGCACACTATGTTGGCATCGGTAATCACTACTTAAATCGCGATGATAAAGAGTTACTGTTTGATGCGATGGCAACGCTTGCATGGGCAGACGATAAAGCGTTTAACCATGAGATGCTGCATGCCCTTATCGATGACATGCAACTCGAGTGCGACACGCCGCTCGCGCCGAGTCAGCTTGAAACGCATCAAGTACTGATTGATGACTTAATGGATGGCGAGTTAACAGCCATCGTTGCGCGGGTAAGTGCATTGGATGACACCCTTAAACAGGCGCAGCCTTGGTTAGCTAAAGCCTGCAAAGTGATGTTGGCGGGTAGCCCAATCAGCCTAGCATTGGTACACCAACAGTCACAGCTTGGCACTGAGATGAGCTTAGCGGACGTGTTTAAGTTTGAATTAGGCCTAAGCGTTAATTGCTGTGCTAAAGCTGATTTTGCTGAAGGCGTGCGCGCGTTACTGATTGATAAAGATAGAAACCCTAAATGGTTATTTAGCAATGTGGCTTCAATACCGAGTGATTTAGTGTCATCACTGATGATCTCCCCTTGGGATGAAAGTGATCACCCTTTAAGGGATATGCTTTAAATAATACGACTGGTTTACACGGATACGTTATTGCACTTGTTAAAGTGCACAGGAGCAAAAGATGAGTACTGTTGCATTTATTGGTTTAGGAAACATGGGCGGCCCAATGGCCGTAAATCTGATTAAAGCGGGCTTCACCGTTAAAGTGTTTGATTTGGTTCCCGCTGCAATGCAAGCGTTGGCCGAACAAGGCGCACTCACGGCAACTAGCGCCTGTGGCGCTGCCGCTAGCGCAGACATTGTGGTGACTATGTTGCCAGCGGGCAAACATGTTCGTAGCCTCTACATTGGCGATGCCGAAAATAAAGGCATAGTGGATGTGGTTGCAAAAGGGACATTACTCATTGATTGCTCTACCATCGATGCCGACAGTGCACGTTTTGTGGCAAAGCATGCTGCAGACAAGGGCCTAGAGTTTATCGATGCGCCAGTCTCGGGCGGCACCGCAGGCGCAGCAGCAGGCACGCTGACCTTTATTTGTGGCGGCAGTGATAACGCATTTTCGCGCGCGCAGGGTGCACTTAATGCAATGGGAGGCAATATATTCCATGCTGGTGGCCCGGGTGCTGGGCAAGTCGCTAAGATTTGTAATAATATGCTGCTCTCAGTGTTGATGGTTGCCACATCTGAATCTTTACAAATGGGCGTTGACCATGGGCTCGACCCTAAAGTGCTTTCAGATATTATGAAAGTCAGTAGTGGGGGTAATTGGACATTAGATAAATATAATCCTTGCCCAGGAGTTATGGAATCGGTACCGTCTTCAAACGATTATCAAGGCGGCTTTATGGTCGATTTGATGGTGAAGGATTTGGGACTTTCTCAAGAAGCGGCTTTGTTATCAAATTCAAGCACGCCAATGGGAGCTTTAGCGCGCAGTCTTTATGTGAATCATGCACGCCATGGTCACGGTAAACGCGATTTTTCGAGCATTTTTGAGCAGTTTGCTAATACTCAACAGATAAAAAACAAAGGGTAATTCGATGGATTTAAAAGATAAGGTTGTTGTTATTACTGGTGGTGCGGGCGGACTAGGCTACGCGATGGCGGAGAATTTTGCGGCAGCAGGTGCCAAGCTAGCACTTATCGATGTTGACCAAGAGAAGTTAGAAAAAGCCTGTGCAAACCTTGGTGACACAACTGAAGTACAAGGTTACGCATTAGATATTACTGATGAAGAAGATGTCGTAGCGGGTTTTCAGTTTATTAAAGAAGACTTCGGCCAAGTTAACGTACTGGTAAACAACGCGGGTATTTTACGTGATGGTTTAATGGTAAAAGCCAAAGATGGCCAAGTCACAGACCGTATGTCTTATGAGCAGTTTCAATCTGTTATTAACGTCAACTTAACCGGCACATTCTTGTGTGGCCGCGAAGCGGCAGTAGCAATGATTGAAACCAAGCAAGAGGGGGTGATTATCAACATCTCTAGTGTTGCTCGGGCAGGCAACATGGGTCAGTCAAACTACTCAGCGTCTAAAGCGGGTGTTGCGGCGATGAGTGTGGGTTGGGCTAAAGAGCTTGCACGTCACAATATTCGCAGCGCAGCGGTAGCACCAGGCGTAATTGAAACTGAAATGACGGCAGCAATGAAACCTGAAGCGCTTGAGCGTCTTGAAAAAATGGTGCCAGTCGGGCGTTTAGGTCAAGCGGAAGAGATAGCGTCTACCGTGCGTTTTATTATTGAAAACGATTATGTCAACGGCCGCGTGTTTGAGATCGATGGCGGTATCCGTTTGTAATATCGACTCACTCAATAACAACTAACGGGCTTTTGCCCGTTTTTTTATGAGAGTGATTAAGCGTTTGAATTTGAACAATAGTGAGGATTTACGTCATAATAGACGTACTTCAAATTACGGTTATTTTAAAAGAGGAGACAAGGTTACAATGGACTGGTTAGAGAAAATAACCAAGGTGATGATGCTCGTGGTCGGTTGTTGCGGAGTGTTAGTGATCTATTTGGGCTTTTTTTATTTGATGTTTAGCGGCAAAAGTACCGCCATTATTCCCTGGTACATATTACTATCACCTTGGGTTTGCATCTATTTTGGACTAAAAAAACAGACTCAATTTGAGATAAAGCAGTGGTTTATTAAAAAGTTTACGCGTAAATAATGCCGCGCTTACACAGCCTTTAGCGCGACCTAAGCTTGTCATTTAAGTCTCTACGGAAAGTGTTGCATCTATTTCCCCATACTCTGCGGACCTCAGTGATTTTATTTGAGATAGTCGCTGATATTCCTTGGATTAAGCGCATTTAACGTAAGGGGTATTCACCAATACCTAATGGAGTTGATATCATCGTCACGTTAGCTAATAATTGCTATTAGCGCTTTAAAGCATTATGGCATTCGATTACTTATATTTTACTTTGACAATACTTAGGCAGCTAATGAGATTTTTAATTGCATCGATACTGACGTTTGCAACGTTATTGATAACCGTTGGCTGCGATGTATCTAAGCCAAAGCATACGGACGCCGTCGTTTCCGAATCATTACCGGTTGGCGTACAAATAGCGGATTTCGGTAGCTGGACATCTCCTGTTACCGCTGAGCATGTTTATGATTTGTCAGACAGTATAGGTGAAATCCAAGTCACTGCAGGTAGCCTCTATTTTACCATTCTTGATGCGAGCAATGAAGGGCGGCGTGGGGTCAAACGTATAGAAGCTGCGGGGACTGTTGTTGATGCCATTCCCTCCAATTTTGATATTGGCAGCCGTGTACATGAATATGGCGGAGCCCCTTTTGTGGCGATAGGAAATAGCCTCTTTGCCACCAAGCAATCAGATCAGCTGTTGTACCGTATTGCACCAAATCAAGCACCGTTTCCATTAACCCCCGCAGGCACCCGACATGCTGACTGTATATCCAATTCCAAAGCGTCGCGTTTAATCTGTGTCAGGGAAGATCATCGAGATGCAGACAAAGTGGTTAATCAGTTGGTGGGTATTAACTTAAGTTATGCAGACGAAGGTACCGTACTCGCTACCGGTGCGGATTTTTACTCCACTCCAGTGATCTCTCCAGACCAAACTAAATTGGCGTGGATAACATGGGATCACCCAAATATGCCATGGGACAACACCAAACTATGGCTCGCAGAACTGGATAACAAAGGCGCGGTAGTCAATGTCAAACAAGTCGCTACAGAGCAAAAGGGGTCAATCACGCAACCTCTTTTTAGCCCTAATGGACAGCTTTATTTTGTCGCAGATTACACTAACTGGTGGAATATCTATCGCCTAAACGAGTTTGAGCAAACTGAGGTTGTGTTAGCGCAAGAAGCTGAGTTTGCCGTTGCTGATTGGCAACTAGGTCATCACAATTACGCATTCGAAAATGAACATACGTTAATCGCAAGCTATAACCACGAAGGCGAAGCAGGGCTTATTCGTATTGATACTGAAAGTGGTGTGACCGATCCTATCGCGGTTGATTTTGCAGACATTACCTATGTGACTAAAAGTGACTATGGCGTGGTTTTCGTTGGGGCTAAAGAGACGCCTGAAAAAGGCATTTATAAAGTTCAAGGCCGCTCAGCTCAGCTGATCTATGCGCCAGAACTGACCGTTATGGACCCCCGTTTTATCTCTACAGCCGAAAGTGTCAGCTTTACAACGGGTAATAGTGATACGGCCCATGGTTATTTATATAAACCCGCAAATCCAGATTTTCAAGCACCAGCTGGACAAGAGCCACCGTTAGTGATGTTTCTGCATCGCGGTCCAACGGCTCAGGCAAGTCGAGCATTTAGGCGTGATATCCAGTATTGGACCAGTCGTGGTTTTGCCGTCTTTGATCTCAATTATCGTGGTAGTACGGGTTTTGGTCGGGACTATCGCAATCGCCTTTACGGTAATTGGGGGAAGTCAGATGTAGAAGATGCGGTCAGAGCCGCAGGATATTTAGTCAATAATGGCGATGTAGACGGCCGAAAACTGGCAATAAGAGGGACTCGTGCTGGTGGCTTTACTGCACTATCAGCGGTGGCCTATTACAGTACGTTTGGCGCAGCGGTAAGTTACTCAGGCATTAGCGATATGGAGTTATTTAAGCGCAACTCTCATAAGTTTGAGAGTCATTATTTAGAGACGCTCATTGGCGGATTTGATAATTATAAGCGCCGTTCAGCAATGAATAACCTCTCTGGGATCAATGAACCTTTACTGCTTATTCAAGGGGTTAACGATTCACTCATCCCTGCAGAGCAAACGTTGCAGCTTTATAATGCAATAAAACGAAAGGGTAAACCTGTAGCCTATCTTGAGTTTAATGATGATGCTGCTAATCGTGTCTCCCCCCAAAGTAGGAAGCGCGCACTGGAATCTGAGCTGTCATTCTATGGTCAGGTGTTTGGCTTTACCCCCGCAGGAGACATTCCTGTACTCAAGATTGAGAATGTAGAACATTTAATACGCAGATAAGCTGCAATCGTTAGCGCCTGAGTTAAGATCGGGGGCTGAGGCCTTTTAGAATCGCGCAGTTGGGCTGGCTGCCACCTTGGCAATCTTTGATTAAATGCTGCAGCTGCTGCTTCAAATTACTCAGTTGATCAATTCTTTGCTCAATATCATCGAGATGTTGTTGGGCAAGTGCTTTTACATCCGCCGCATTACGCTGGGTATTTTGCTGTAGATCGAGTAGCGCCTTACAATCTTCTAATGTAAATCCCAGTGCTCTACAGTGTTGTATAAAACATAAGGCATCCACTTCTGCTTGGCTGTACTCACGGTAGCCATTCTCATTTTTTCGAGTTTCCACCAAACCAATATCGTGATAGTAACGTATACTTTTTACTGATAAATCCGTCAGTTTTGCGACAGCACCAATTTTCATGATCTCTCCTACTCAAAATAATGTTAATTAACGTTTGACTCTCCCCTTGTAGGAGACATTACTCTTAGTGCATTAAAGATACAAACCTTAGTGAATCGGGAGTGTTTCAATGCAAAGTATTAATTTATATGTCCCTAACATGAGCTGTGCAAGTTGTGTGGCAAAAATTGAGTCCGCTTTTTCCAAAGTGAACCTTAAAGGAGGCAATGGCAATACGATTAGCGCCAGAGTCAACCTTGCGGACAAGCAAGTGCAGGTGTTCGGTGATATTACACCTGCAAAAGCAATTGAGCTCATCAAAAATGTGGGATACGACAGTGAACAGTTGCTTGATGCTCGAAAAGGCGTTGAGAAAAAAGAGGCCGATGAGGTTAAAGAGTATCGAACTCGCGTGATACAAGCTGCAATAGGGTTAGGTCTCGGTGTGCCGTTAATGGTGTGGGGCTTACTCGGCGGTGAAATGATGGTGAACAACGCCAACCAGCAACTGGCATGGGGCGTTGTGGGTGTGGTGACGTTTGTCGTGATGGCCACAACTGGACGTCATTTTTTTCAGGGCATGTTGCGTGCAATAAAAGCCCGTAGCGCCAATATGGACACTCTCATCGCATTGGGGACCTCTGCTGCATGGATCTATTCGATGCTGGTTGTCATCGCGCCTCAGTGGTTCCCTGCTGATACGCGTCATGTCTACTTTGAAGCCAGTGTGATGATTTTGGGTTTGATTAACTTAGGCCATGCATTGGAGCTTAGAGCGAGAGGAAAAACCAGTGAAGCGGTGCAGCGCTTACTGGGCCTACAAGCTAATACCGCAATACGCGTTACCGATACCGGCGATGAAGAGGTCGAAATTGATCAGATTAGCTTAGGTGATCATCTGCGCCTGCGACCTGGTGACAGAGTGGCGCTTGATGGTGAGATAGTCAGTGGGCAAACACTGATCAATGAATCCATGTTAACCGGCGAGCCAGTGCCAGTTCACAAAGCGCCTGCAGATAGCGTCAGTGCCGGCACCGTTAACGGTAATGGCAGTGTCATCTATCAAGTGACCGCGGGTGCAACAGAGAGCAAACTGGCCAAAATTATTGAGCTAGTGCAGCAAGCGCAAACATCTAAAATGCCAATAGGGCGCTTAACGGATAAAATCTCAGCTTACTTCGTTCCAGTGGTTATCATTATTGCGCTGTTAAGTTCAGTCATTTGGTATCTATTCGGGCCAGAGCCTGCGCTATCACATGCATTAGTGGTGTTGACCAGTGTGCTGATTATTGCCTGCCCTTGTGCTTTGGGGCTAGCGACGCCAATGTCGATTATGGTTTCAGTGGGTCGCGCAGCGAAAATGGGCGTCTTAGTGAGAAATGGCGAAGCGCTGCAAACGGCAAGCAAGGTCACCACTGTGGTGCTTGATAAAACGGGCACCATTACCCAAGGTGCGCCAGAGGTGACTGAGTTTATCCTGTTGCAATCCGATGTGGACAAGCATGACTTACTCAGTGATATTGCGGCATTAGAGCAACACTCTGAACATCCGCTTGCCAGCGCGATCATAGCCAAGGCTAAGCTGTCATCTATCCTGCTTAAAGAGCCAGAACAGTTTACCAATGTGCCAGGCCGGGGAATAACTGGGGTTGTGGCTGGTATCGAATATACCATTGGTAACATGAGCCTGATGCAACAGATTGGACTAGATGATTTTTCCGCTTATCAAGCGCAAGTGTCGTTACTTGCAAGTCAAGGGCAAACCCCTGTCTTTGTGGCAAGAGAGCAAAAGCTCATTGCCATCATAGGGATAAGCGATCCGATAAAAGAGGATGCCGTTGAAGCGGTAGCCGCCATGAAAAAGAGTGGCCTAAAGGTGGTGCTACTCACGGGTGATAACGAGCAAACGGCGCAAGCTGTTGCCAATGTCGTTGGCATTACCAACGTATTTGCCAATGTTTTACCACAGCAGAAGCAGCAAAAAGTGATTGAGTTGCAACAAGCGGGTGAAGTGGTTGCTATGGTGGGGGATGGCATTAATGATGCGCCAGCACTCATGAGCGCCGATATTGGCCTTGCGATGGGCAGTGGCACTGATATCGCCATCGAAAGTGCAGACTTTACTTTGTTATCTGCAAGGCTCATGGTAGTAGCCGAAACACTATTACTGGCAAAAGCCAGCATGAAAAATATCAAGCAAAATCTATTTGGCGCCTTTATCTATAACAGCTTAGGGATCCCATTAGCAGCAGGGGTATTGTTTCCCTTTACTGGGATGTTACTCAGCCCCGTCATCGCGGGTGCAGCCATGGCAATGTCATCATTAACCGTGGTGAGTAACGCCAATCGATTGCGCAAAACCAAGCTTGTTTGAGCATCATCTTGTATTAGCATCACCTAGTGCGAACTTTTAAATATGATTGTCATCTGACATAAGTTGGGACTGTTGATCTTTCGAGCTTGGTTTTTGTTCGAATTCGATGGTTTCAGTATGAAAGTTGAGCGATAATACTTAGCTTGCTAAGGAAAATGCTCGTAACGCAGTCTAATAGTATAAAGAATAGAAACATTGAAACGCCCCCGAAGGGCCGCGTTTCTTGGCTATTTTTACTGTGTTGTAGGCTATTTGTGGAGAATGACTAAACGACATAGCCTCCGCCTTGTTAAAATCGCCAATAAACAGCGGCAAAAACAACCATGAAAGATCAATAGCCCCTAATCACAGTTGATAATTTAGGCTAAAATGCTATAATATCGCGCTTAATTTTATAGGCTGTGCGCGGACTTGCGCGAGTCTTCGACCAGTGAGTTGATTTAGGGTTAATGGCCCTATTTGATTTACTGGTTTTTGTTTTATCTATGATCTCTATAAGTCATATAACCAAAAGCGGAATGCCACTTTGATTACTACAGCTAATATCACCATGCAGTTTGGCGCTAAGCCACTGTTTGAAAACCTCTCAATAAAGTTTGGCGGCGGAAACCGTTACGGTCTTATCGGCGCGAACGGTTGTGGTAAATCAACCTTTATGAAGATCCTTGCGGGCGATCTTGAGCCAACGTCTGGTAACGTTTCACTGGATGTTAATGAACGCTTAGGTAAGTTGAGTCAGAACCAATTTGGTTATGAAGAGTTCAACGTTATTGATACCGTTATCATGGGACACGCCGAGCTTTGGGAAGTGAAGAAAGAGCGAGATCGTATCTACTCTTTACCTGAAATGACTGAAGAAGACGGCATTAAAGTTGCTGATCTTGAAATGGAATTTGCTGAGATGGACGGTTATACCGCCGAATCTCGTGCTGGTGAACTGTTAATGGGCGTCGGTATCGGTGTCGAACAGCATTTTGGTCTTATGGGCGCAATCGCACCTGGTTTTAAGTTGCGTGTACTATTGGCTCAAGCATTGTTCTCAGATCCAGATGTACTGCTACTTGACGAACCAACCAACAACTTGGACATCGACACCATTCGTTGGTTGCAAGATATGCTGAACCAACGTAACAGCACCATGATTATCATCTCGCACGATAGATATTTCTTGAACTCTGTTTGTACTCATATGGCTGATTTGGATTACGGCGAAATGCGCGTATTCCCAGGTAACTACGATGAGTACATGATGGCTGCACAGCAGTCACGTGAACGTTTGATCTCAGATAATGCTAAGAAGAAGGCACAAATTTCTGAGCTTCAAGGCTTCGTAGCACGTTTCTCTGCTAACGCGTCTAAAGCAAAGCAAGCAACCTCACGTGCTAAGCTAATCGATAAGATTAAGCTTGATGATATTAAAGCCTCAAGCCGTGTGAATCCCTTTATTCGTTTCGAACAAGAAAAGAAATTATTCCGTAATGCATTAATTGTTGAAGACCTAACAAAAGGCTTTGACGTTCAACTGTTTAAAGATCTTAATCTGATTGTTGAAGTCGGTGAGCGTATTGCTGTTTTGGGTCATAATGGCGTGGGTAAAACCACATTGTTACGCACATTAGTACACGACATCCCACAAGATTCAGGGACGATTCAATGGTCTGAAAACTCTGCGATTGGTTATTACGCGCAGGATCATGAATCAGACTTTGAAAACGAGATGACATTATTTGACTGGATGAGCCAATGGCGCAAACCAGAAGATGATGACCAATCTGTACGCGGTTACTTAGGCCGTATGCTGTTTGGTTCTGACGATATTAAGAAGTCAGTCAAAGTGCTTTCTGGTGGTGAGAAAGGTCGTATGTTGTTTGGTAAGCTAATTATGCAAAAGCCAAACATCTTGCTACTTGATGAACCGACTAACCACATGGATATGGAATCAATCGAGTCATTGAACAACGCGCTTGAAATGTACGAAGGTACATTAATGTTCGTCAGTCATGACCGTGCGTTCGTATCATCAATTGCTAACCGTATTCTTGAAGTGACGCCCACTGGCGTGAATGACTTCAGAGGAACTTATGATGAGTTCCTTGCGAGTAAAGGTATTGAAGGGTAACTTTCAGCAATAAAGAAAAGCCCGATTCGTCGGGCTTTTTTGTGTCTTGAGATCCGCTAGTGGTTCAAGATCTTGTTCATACAATAGTGTGACTCATTCACGATAAAAAAAACGGCAGATTAACTGCCGTTTTTGTTTTAGCGATGAATGTTGTTCAACACTCCATGCCAATATCTATGTCGCTTTTTATGATATGACTGGAAGATAGGTCAACACTCGCTCATCTCTGGCAATAAGAGGGTCAACAATAAGCTCTTTGAAAGTAGCACCATCTGCGTTCATCACATGGTTCATCAAGCCAGGGCTATCAGTGATCAAAGTATTCAATTTAGTCAATTGCTCAATCAACTCAAGTGCTAAGGTATTTTCAGCCGTTGCAGCATAATTTTTGCCCTGCAACGAAATTGTCGCCACTGAACTTACTGCATCATTGGCTAAGTGAATACCTGCAAACTCGCGCCACACCCGTGCTTTTTCTTCGCCGCGGTAGTCATTGTCATGAGAAGCAAGTACAACCTGCTTTAACATCATTTGCAGTAAATTACTCTTGCCTTTCATCTCTCCTGAACGATGAGTAAATCCAAAATATCGACCTAACGAGGTCGCATAGTTGGGTAATGCTTCAATCTGTTGGTCGGCATAATCAATATCCTGAGTGTAATACTCAGGGTTTACGTCACCGCAGGATTCGGTTAGCACTGGGTTAGTTAAGTAGCGGTTAATTGAGTTTACAGTATCTCCCATAGTCATCTGACACAGCATATTCTCAAGTTGGTCATGCACTTTAGCAGTATCTGCCAGTGCATAATATGTGCGCCCAGTGGTACTTCTTGGCGACGTACGTGTCAGTAGTTGGCGAACCGCTAATAGCTTGTCAGGCCACATTCCTAATACATCTCTTTCATTCACATAAGGATGATTTGGGTTTGACTGTGGTGCTTTCAGACCATTAAGTAGGTGGCCTTTATTGACCGTTACTTCAGCAATGACTTTATCTTGGTAGGCGGGCGTTAAATCCGCTTTAATGAGTAACTCTTTTAGCTTCTGTGGATCTTGGTCGAAATGGGTAATGATTTTGC
Organism: Shewanella gelidimarina; assembly: GCF_023283945.1. GTDB lineage: Bacteria > Pseudomonadota > Gammaproteobacteria > Enterobacterales > Shewanellaceae > Shewanella > Shewanella gelidimarina. The sequence continues at coordinate 21,954 of NZ_JAKIKW010000006.1, forward strand.
CAATATCTATACCTTCCGCTAGATTACTCCCATTGAGGCGGTAAATACGTGATAGTACATCTTCTAGTGAATGAACCTTGGTTAAGCCAACACTGTTGTCGCTTTTCATTCTATAGGTGACATGTAGATTAATGTCATTCAAGCCTGCAACTTTTAAAAATGTATCAGCTGCTTTATTGACTGCGCGCTGCGATGCACAGAACCAATAAGCTTGATGAGACGGACAGAATTCGGCTAAACCATTTTGGTCAAACGCGAACAACTCTTCAGCAGTGGCCGTGTCTTCAACGAACTGGCGAATATCATTAAAGCCTTGTAAACGATTAATGGTGTAGGGCAGTACATTATCTTCAAAAAGTGTTTGACGATTGTGGCGCACATTCATTGTGTCGTAACTATCATTGTATCTATCGACATAATATTGCGCGATGTCGTCATTATTTGTCCCTGCGTCAAAACGATTACAGTTACTGTTTAATGAGACATGGCCATCGGTACAAAATGCAAAGTAACGCAGGTCATTTTCCGCGGCAACATTATGCAGTGCACCATATTGTGTTGTGCCAGTAAGATTGCCATTTGCTAACTCTTCACGACGTTTAGTATCTTGCTCTTTTAGTGAGACTAAAGACCCGTCGGCAGTTTCTACATTACGAGCATAACCAAAGCGCAATGCGGCAAGATCATACTTTTGATATGTGGTCGCAAAACGATCGGCGTTATAATCCATTTGACTGGAAAAGTCAGCTTTTGCGGTTAACTCGGGGTAACCAGCAGCGGCAAAGGCAGTTTGGAAATTAGTAATCTCTTGTTCGTTAAAAAAGTTAGCTTGATCTCGGCTACCTGCAAAGTTATGACGTAAGCCAAAGTTGTGCCCAAGTTCATGGGTTAAGGTGCCTGCAAAGGCCTGCGCCGCAAGTTTAGTCACAAGCTCAGATTGAAATGCAGTGGGCATTTTTTCTATATCTTTCAACTGTTCACCGACATTACCATCGACCCAGAACTGGCTATCTGTCCAGTCAATTTCATGACCTTTAATGCCTCCTGGCAACTCTCGCAGTGCACCGCCACCTAAACCAAAGGCTTCGTTGACACTCATTAGGTTATGTTCAGCCCAAAAGTCTTCCGTTTTACTGTGTTGACTAACAAGTTCTTCAAATGATGCGTTATTGGCATCAGTGGTGGAAAGTGCAGGGATTAACGTTTGTGGCTGCTCTTTTTGCGATGGCTGTTGCGCCATTGAGTTGTCATTTGTCGCAGTTTGTTCAGCCACTAACTGATTGGCTGCAACCGCGGTTGCACGCGCTAGTGCTTCGGGTGACGACGTATAGTCAACACCCGTTAATGCTTTTACTGAATTAGCATCGAGCATACCGCGGTTATAATCGAGTTGAACACGGCGATAGTAACGAGTTGATCCTTGTTCTAAGTTGGCACTGTACTGATCGACTCGACCGCTAACAATTTCACCGGTCAGTGGGTTGGCAGCAGATGGGCCATAACCCGCTAATCCATTATCTAGTGGCTCATCAAATAGGGTGATGTTGCTATAACGCAGATCGCCATGACGATGCTGACTCGCTTGCGCTAGTTTGATTGGGGGCAAACCGGTGTTGAACATTTTATTTTGGATATTCATCGCCGTGATGCTTTCATTGGCAGCATCTAAGAATGGCTTGTTTTTATCTTCAAAAAAGTTATTACTGAGGTAATAGGTAATAGCTTCTTTTTTAGGATTGTAGTGATTTAGGTATTGACGTACATAGCCGTCGGTACCGTCAGAGTGGTTGCCATCGCGGTAATTATGTTGGGTTCTAAAGAAGCCATAGCTGCCGTTTTCATCTTCACTGTAGGGCACAACGTCAAAGTCTTTGCTCGCGAGTTGATCAAGTGCAACGATAGAAATATATTCTGTGGTCGTAAAAGATAAGTTATCAAAGTTGCCTTTAAAAAATTGACCAAAACAGGCTGGGTTAGCTTGATAAGTATGTTCAATTTCAAAATTGATCACCCCGTTGCTCAAGTCCATTTCATAACCTTGCCAGTTACCGTCTTTCACTAAATGTGCAGATTCGGTCTCAGTGGTGCATTGTTTGAATGTCACAAGATCTGTGTAGTTCTCTTCAGCAATTTTCGCGGCTTCAAAGTGAGGAATGAAGTACTTCTTTTGATCCCATGTGACGTTTCGGTCATTGATCTCCTCCTCTTTGTTGGTGCAATCATCCCAGTTGTCTTTCTCACATTGGAAATCAACATAATTCCCTGGAATGGTTAATACAGGTGCCTTGTTATACTCATTATCATAGCGAGATTCATGGCCTAAGCCTATGTTGTCTCTATCTATTTGTCTGACCTGTATGCCATTCTCTGTCATGCGTAAGGTCACGAGCTTTTCATCACCTTGAGAAAACCCATGAATTGGAGCTGAATATCTTGGCGCATCGCCTAAGCTACGAGTATACAGAAACAGGCGTTCTGGCTGCTTTACTGCTAACTCTGATAACGAAGTTGCTGTTGTTTGTTTGTCTGTGGTGACGGTATTGTCAGTCGCAGCATTTTTGAGATCTTGGACTGAAACCATTTTCTCATCTTTTTTTACTTCTTGATACGGTTCATCTGCCCCGCAGCCGCTCAGTGCAAACGCACTTAGGATGGCCAACGTTATGGTCGATTTATTCATGAAAACCTCTCCTCAAATTACTGTTATAGATATTTTGTCATCGACAAATAAAAGACTGAGCTTTGCTTGTCATAAAGCTCAAAGCTATGTGATTGACCTCTTTCTGGGTCATAGAATCCGCCACTGTTGTTATGGCCTACTGCGATGATCCAACTGGGAGAAAATTCCCAGCCTATCTCTTCGCTCGCGGTAAATAAGTTGTCATATCGATTAGTATTAAAGCTTTTTGCCATACCATATGAGCCACTGACATCCACATACCAGTTGTCTATAAACTGCCAAGTCGCATCGGCTAATATGTCAATCTGGTGCTCTACAAAATGTTCGCCTTGGCGTCCGGTTTCATATTTATATGCGTTGTATTTAAACCTGGGAGATAGGTAAAAATTCCAGTCTTTGCTCGGTCTATAAAATAGGTAACCCGCGACTCTTGGCGCCGCTTGCAGTTTGTTCTCTTGGCTGGTGTGGCTGGTGGGTAGAAATACACCGGCACTGCCTAACAGAGTCCAATCATTAGCGAGTTCCTTACTCGGTGTACGATATTCAAGAAAGGTGTCGTAGTAATAGGATTGGTCGTGGTGCGTTTCTACTTCACCACCGACAGATACACGTAGGCTTCCCCAGTCGTCACGGTAAGCAATACGGCCATTTCCGCTAATTGATTGGTAAGAACTTGGTGCAGATTGTTCAAAGATATTGCTCGTTGCCGTAGCGCTGATGTAACCGGACCAATGGGATTTGTTGGACGTATTCGCAGCGGATACATTTTCATTATCAGCAAAGGCTGTTGACGTAAATGCCAATGAAAGTCCGATAGCGGCACTGCAAATTAAGGTGTTTTTATGTTTTGAACGGGACTTATTCGAAAATAAGGCACAGTTATTCAGTGACGGCATTATTCCATCCTATGAGAGTTCAGTTGTTGATGGCATAACTTGTTCAGCTAACTGTGCAGCCGCCAAGTTATCGAGAAACTATTTACTTATTATTGATAGGTGTTTAGTCGTGGATTAGAGCAAACACATAATTTGAGGTGAATTAAGTGGGGCAACCTTTAATCGGCTTTATCCAGCTGAGGACAATCGATATCAGATTTATAATAATTTTTGGGGTTCTAAATTTTAATTTTTTAACGATTAAATAGCTGCTAAAGAGGATCAGTAGACAATAAAATGCTGCTTCAATAGATAATGTATTTAGATCAATATCTTCTATACCAATAACGATGTTAGCGATGGCTTTATCATTAACGGGTATTGTTAATAAGCGGCAAAGTGGTGCAAGGATCACCATTTGAGGCAGGCAAAATCCTTTTGTAAACAATATGTTTTCGTGCTTATGTAGTGACTGTAACGATTGGCTTTTTGAAGATGAAGCAATCTCGACTTCGCTCTTACTGGACATAACTTGACCGACCATGAATATGGCAATCAAGATAATAATGTAAGATAAAGCACTGCTGAATTTCTTCAAAATAGACTCGTTGATGTATTTATTCGTTCTAAAAATGAGTGATACGAATTGATACATTTGAATTTGGGACCAAATCCCAGCATAGAAAATAAATAATGTATTTTCAATGGCTAATTAACAGTCGAATCGAGAGTGAGGTGTAGGTCACATTATTTTTTTAATACAAGCCGATTTTGCTCAATACGCCCAACTGACTGTTAACATTTAACTTTCATTTGGGGTGTTTGATTGATGTCGTTTACGTTTTTACTGTTTAAATTACTTTAAGAAAACGAGTGATTAAGAGGTGATATTCTTCTTGTTGTTGTTGTTGTTGTGCGTCGCGGAGTAAGAGACTTGTTGTTAGCTAATCGATTGGCTTAATGAAAGTTTAGGTGGCTTTACGTTTAGATAAAGGACATTTAAAGAAACACACTGCAAAGGATGATGGCTTTACAGTGTGTTATAGCGCTGCTTTATAGTGGAGTTTGATTGCCTATATAGGCAGTCAAATGACAAGCACTAGTATTATTACACATCGTTACTTGCAATCAACGGGTGCGAAGCGATTTTGCAGGTAATCAAATACTGCACGGATCCCAAACGCTTCTCCGCCTACTGGGCGACCCGGTAGTTTACGGTTATTCCACGCCATAACATCGAAGTGGCTCCAGCTAATGTCTGTATCAACAAAGGCTTCTAGATAAAGGGCTGCGGTGATTGCACCGCCAAATGGCGTTTTACCACAATTGGCCAAATCGGCAATATCACTGCCAGTTAGATCAAAGTAAGGCTTATGCAGAGGCATGCGCCAAACAGGATCATCGACACTTAAACCAGAGGCGGTAATATCGGCTGCCACTTGGTCGTCATTACTAAAGAATCCAGGTAGCTCAGTGCCTAATGCAATGCGCATCGCGCCGGTTAAGGTGGCAAAATCTATCATTAGCTCAGGCTTGTCGTTGTTAGCTTCTGCAAGTGCATCACACAAGACTAAGCGGCCTTCGGCATCAGTATTATCAATCTCAACGGTAATACCCTTACGCGTGGTGATCACGTCACCGGGTCTAAAGGCATTCGCTGAAACGGCATTTTCGACGGCAGGTACCAGTACGCGTAACCGAATAGGCAGGTTGTTGGCCATAATCAGCTGCGCTAAACCGATAACATGCGCGGCGCCGCCCATATCTTTTTTCATAAAGCGCATGCCAGCGCCAGGTTTTAAATCGAGTCCACCTGAATCGAAACACACACCTTTACCGACAAGCGTCACTTTAGGCGCTGATTCGTCACCCCAAGTGAGGTCGATTAAACGTGGGGCATTATCACTGGCACGGCCGACCATATGAATGGTTGGGTAGTTTTGCTCAAGTAGTTCGTCACCCACAATCTGGCTAAGCTGACCACCAAACTCGGTGGCCATTGCTGACATTGTTTCGGCCAAATCTTGTGGCATCATATCGGCGGCAGGCGTATTCACCAAGTCACGTACTAATGACACAGAGCGGATGAATTTATTGGCTTCATCGGCTTGAGCTTGTGTTGGAACCACAAGCTTTGGAAACTGCTTATCGCTCTTTTTATAACGATTAAACTGATAAGCCCCTAAGCCCCAACTAAAGGCTGCGGTTTTAATCTGTTTCTCGTCAGCGGTTAATTGGTATTGCCCCGCGGGTAGTTGGCTGACTAAATCACCACAAAGCCAGTAGGAATCGTCATTGTTGCTGACAAAAATGACCTCAGATAATTCACCTTCAGTATTGGGAATTAAGCATACGCCTTTGCCTGAAAACTGGGTTGTGGTTAGCCAGTTGATAACGCTTTTAGCTTGCTTTTCGCGCCACTGTGAAAATGTTTCGCTGTTAAAAATGGAAAGTGGAATGCCTGAAACACCTGAAACGATGATATTACTCATGTAGGGACTCTTTATAGTGACGAGTTTAAAAGATAGCCCCAAGAATATCAGGCTAGTCACTTTCTAGAAAGAAAAGAGATGATTTTACAGTGATTGTTTTAGATTGCTTAAGTCGAACTGAGGTGGCTTGGGCTGAGGTTATTTAGACTGGGTATTGTGGGCTTTAACTCGGTTTTTGGTTGAGGTTCTGCGAGCATTCGCTTTTCGCTCAGACATATTATTGAACGAGCTAGGTAACACATCAACGCCAACCACTTTCCCCAGCTTTAACACCAACGGAATGGTAATTGGCGCAAAAGGTAAAACGGCAAATATTCCTAACCCTAGGCCCTTGAGTAAGTCGGCGAATTGCTTATTAGCCTCGACTAACTCTTCTTTACTGGCTTGCTTACGGGTATAGCGTGTGTAAGTCACCAGCATCTCTTTGGTTTCTTGCTTTTCTTGAGCCAAGGCTTCTTTAACAACCAGCATATCCAGTTTTATACGCAGCCAAATACGACGCCTTCCAATACGGATAACGCGAATAGGAGCCTTGTGTAAAAGCAGGTAGATATTCATGGGCGCGATTGTCGCATAGCAGCTAGATTAAACCTATTAATTAAAGGGGGAATTAAGTGATATAAGGTCAGTTTAGTCGGTTTTAAACTGACCGGGTACTAAAGGCTAACCAGCGCGTAGACTGAGGATGCTGGATAACACGATCGGTTGCTCATAACGGCAAAATTGGCTGTCTTTTTTATCAATTGCATAAATTGACATACGGTCAGCTAATTCATTACCTTCGATGCCCACATGGGCGGATACATGCTTAATTGACAGCTGTTCTTTAAGATTGTCATACAGTTCATGAGCCTGTTGAATGATATCGAGATTTTTGATATCACCAGCCTTTTGGCGTTTCCAACCCTTGGTTTTCCAACCATACGCCCAATTAGTAATGCAATTAATTGAGTATTGAGAGTCACTTAAGATCTGTACCGATTGATCAGCTTTAATTGCTTTGCCTGCTAACAGCAGAGCTTGATGCAGTGCATTAAGCTCTGCAGAGTTATTGGTGCCGTTAGCGTTGAATAGCCCATACCAAAGTTCTGTTAGCTCACCGCTTTGATAGATTGCAATGCCTGAACCCGCTTTACCTGGGTTTGGCTCGCAGCCACCATCAGTAAAAATCGATACGTCATGTTGGCTTAGGTCGATTGCTTTACTGGATTTTTCAGTTTTTGGGCCCGTGCTAGCCGTTGTCGATTTTTTTTGCGCCGCGCCGCCATAGCTGGGAACGCGCTTAAATGCAGCTTCAGCTTCAGCTTGGGTCTTAAACGACTTATATTTGGCTTGCGGGAATTTATCGACCTGTTTCTTGGTGTGATCCCAGCTAGTAAAAATACCGGTTTCGCGTCCTGCCCATACTACATAGTACTTTGTTGCCATTTAATTTTTAATCCTTGACCAGCCCTGTAAGGGCTATTGTTGTTAGCTCTTTTTACAGTGTGCAAGCAACTGTACAAAAAATTCGCTGCCCTTGCGCTCGGCAAAGGCAATATTGCGCTCGGGGATCGTTTCAGGGTCATCGTAGTTCGCTAACGCTAGCTCCATGCTGACTTCGCGAATGATGTGCAATGTCGGATAGGGAGAGCGGTTAGTATAGTTCGCGGCTGCATCTTGTGCTTCGCCGTCAAAACAGTAGTCAGGATGAAAGCTGGCTAATTGGTATTGCCCTTCATACCCCTGCTCAAGTAATAGGTCATTGGCGATATCGACAAGATCTAAATAGGGATAAAAGCCCTCAAACCCGCGCGGTAAGATAAATAGCGTCGTTTCGACATCAGTGTGCTTATCAAGATAAATACACTCTTGGATTAATGCGTGTAGCACTAGCTGCAGCTTTGATTCATCGATAACCGCATAGCGAATGCTAGCGCGTTCAACTTCGCGGCGAGCAAAGGGGCAAATGTTGAACTTCATAATCACTTGCTTAACCCAATTCTCGGTTTGCGTCGCGTATTCTTGCAGCTCTGGATCGATATTATTGGTCATTACTTACTGCCTATAGCGGGTTATGGCGCGATCATAGGGATGATTGAAAGCACAAGCAAGAGCGCCATGCTGACGTTAAATATTTTTTGCTGTCTTTGATTCTTTAGTATGCGTTTTAATGCCACGCCAAACCCTAGCCAGACAAACGCACTGGGCAGGGCAACACAGAAAAAGACACTCACAATGGTGATAACTTGTGGCGCAAGTGCTTGTTGCATCGTGGTAAAGGTGGCTATAGCGCCAATGCCCATTATCCATGCTTTAGGATTGACCCACTGAAACGCCGCCGCTTGGATAAAAGTGAGCGGGGCAACGGTAACCTTACCGTTCATCTTGGCACTACTATTGGCAATCAGCCAAGCTAAATACAGCAAGTAGCTAATACCGACATATTTAATAATGACATGCAATACAGGGTAACTTTGAAATACCGCACTTAAGCCCAAGCCTATGGCTAACACCATTGCCGGAAAGCCAATGCAAATGCCGAAGAGATGCGGCAAACTGCGCTTTACACCAAAGTTAACCCCTGATGACATCAGCATAATATTGTTTGGGCCGGGAGTGATCCCCGATGAGAATGCAAATAATGCAATCGTTAAAATGAGTTCCATAGGTCCGAAAATCAGAATAGAAAGGCGCGTATTCTAACGTGATCGTGTGCACCGATCAAAACCATTATGAGTGGATTAAGGCCGTTCACCGTTAATCAACTAAATCATATCTTTTTGTTATATACAAAATACAAAAAAATCAATATTGCATAATAAGTCGATAACATTAATTTGTTATGCGAATGTTGGCAGTGAATATTTAGGAGTGATTTTTTTGACATCGGTTAATGACACTTTGGGTAAGATTTAACTGATGTGGTTTACTCACTTGATTGCAATGGAACAATGCAAAGTTAAGGTATTGAAAATAATCAGCTTTTAATTTGAAACAATATTGCTAACTGTTTATCACTTTTGGTTTGCACTAACGATTTTTTTATGGCTTAAAAACGTCCTAGCAGGGTTAATACGAAAGTATGATGCTCTATAAATATACCAGCCTTGTCGTAATATAACGGCCTATAAGTGCTGACTATCCATCTTCAAAATCCCCCTACCTCAGTCATTTTTTTGACTCTTGACTGTTCATTCAGTGCAGATCGTTAAATGTGACTTTCTATCCATGGCTGTACATTTTTCGCACTTGATTTTGGATACTGTATAAATTATAAATCTAATTATCTTTTTAACAAAAGATTAACAATATAAAAATAATACAGTAACAACCTCAACGTTAATGCCCTATAAAAGTCTGCTCACCACTTCCCTGAATTAGGTGGTTTAACGACATAGTCGCGAATAATTGGAGTCAAACATGTCAATAGAATCGTCTAAGTCTCAAGCTCAACGAGGCAAGTTTAAAATTCACGTTTTAGCACTCGCTTGCTCAGCCATTATTTTCCCTGGTGCTGCACTAGCGACCGGAGATATCGCACCTACAGCTAAAGAAGCTTCAAAGCCTGCGCATGGAAAAGAGCTCAACAACCGTTTTGAAAAAGGGGCCAATATCCCCGGTCAGCAAAACGGCACCGAGAAAAGTCAGCGACAGATGCCTGCAAAGAGTAAGCAACCAAAAAAGATTGAAGGGCCGATGGGTGTATCTGGTCCAACAGCGGAAGCTGAAGATAATGGCTGTAGCAGCGAACTCGCAGATTTAAGTGGCCAGGCGCTTTTCGATTTTGTTAGGCAAGCTGAACTTTCTTGTATCTCTGAGCTTTATTCAAGAAATGATGCAGTATCCGTTGCAGCTTACCAACCTGAAAATGTGGTTGCGGTGGCTAATCAAACAAGCAGCATTGCTGCGACTTATGACAGCCGTAACGGCGATGAAATGCGCAACCTTTTTTACTTCTTACGCGGTGCATTTTACATTGAGTTCTACAACGATGACTTAACTTACAGTGACACTCAAGCGGCAGATGCTATTTACAGTGCGTTGATTGAGTATTCTAAGAACCCCTATCTGTTTGACCTTAGCCAATCGGCTGGCGATACGCTGTCGGAGTTTTTCACTTCATGGGCAAGTGCCGATCATATCTTAGAAAGTGTGCCTGTTATTACCGATTATTTGCAGAAGTTTAATGCAGACTTTTTGGCAAGTAACCGTCACCGTGCAGCACTGACCAGCGCACTTACTACGCTTTATTACGGTAGCTGGGAAGAAGAATACAATAAGAAGACCATGGATCACGATGAGTTGATTGATGGGCTACTCACTATAGCCACCTCTGAGTATATTTACAGTTCAGCTTATCAATATGAATCGACCGATGCATTTCATGAATTTGGCCGCTTCTATGAATATCAAGAGTACTGGAACTTGCCTGAGAGTCTAAAAACACGCCTTAACGAGGGCGTGCAGTTATACATGAGCAAATTTGAGCGCATGTCGGCTGAGTGGGCCGATGGGGCGGGTTACCTCGATTATTACAACCCCGGTGAGTGTGAACAGTTTGGTATTTGTGGCTGGGAAAAAGAGTTAGAACAAACAGCGTTACCAATCAACTACAGCTGTAGTGACACTATTTATATTCGGGCGCAGCAGCTCTCAAATGACGAACTGCAAAGCTCTTGTGATTTAATGGGCAGTGAAGAATCGTTATTCCACAATGTGTTAGCCACGGGCTATCAGCCTGTTGCCGATGACTTAAATGAAAGTCTAGAAGTGAACATTTTCGATAGCTATGATGATTATGCGCAGTATGCGGGTGTGATTTTTGGTATTAGCACTGACAACGGTGGTATGTACTTAGAAGGCACGCCATCTGAAGTCGGTAACCAAGCTCGATTTATTGCTCACGAGGCAACGTGGACTGATGACATTCTAGTGTGGAATCTGCGCCATGAATACGTGCACTACCTCGATGGTCGATTTAATCAATACGGTGCATTCAATTACTTCGATATTAATACGGGTAAATCTGTTTGGTGGTCTGAAGGATTAGCTGAATATATTTCTAAGCAAAATCGTAATGACGGCGCCATCGATTTAGGCCGCTCTCAGGCTTACAGCTTAAGTGATATCTTGTCTAATACTTATGACTCTGGTTCGGAGCGTGTTTATAGCTGGGGCTACTTAGCGGTACGTTTCTTATTTGAAAATCACAGAACTGACGTAGATGCACTGCTGGTGCTTGCTCGTGGCGGCGACGCTGATGGTTGGTTGGCTTATATCGACAATACAGTGGGTCAACACTATAACAGTGAATGGAATACTTGGTTGGCATCGGTAAGCAGTAATGACGATTCAATCGATACTGGTATTGTAGCCCCCGTGGATTCAGATGGTGATGGCGTGATTGACAGCCAAGATGCATTCCCATTTGATGCAAGCGAAACCACGGATACTGACGGTGATGGTGTCGGTGATAACGCTGATGTTTTCCCATCCGACCCGAATGAAACTGCTGATAGTGATGGTGATGGTGATGGTTTTGGTGACAATGGTGACGCGTTCCCAAGTGACCCCACTGAGTGGGCCGATTCTGACGGTGACGGTATTGGTGATAATGCCGACACAAACGGCCCTGTTGAGCCAGTTGAACACTGCGGCGTGGCAACCATTAGCGATGGCAACTTAACGAAAGATAAGCTCGAATGTGTTAGTGGGGATGATGTTAACTACTTCTATACCTACATCGAAGAAGACAATACCGCGCTTTATATCTCGACTGCTGGTGGTGAAGGTGATGTTGATGTTTACTTCAACCAAAACATTTGGGCAAAGCCATCGGCTTACACCGCAAAAGCGGACACCGTGGGCAATAATGAACAGCTAAACGTAATTGCTAACCGTGGTTGGGTCTATGTCAGCCTTGTTGCTAGCGAAGAGTATCAAGGTGTTAGCTTAAACGTTAGTTTGACTGACGGTGACGCAGGTACAAATCCGTTAGCCGTTGCAGATGCTTGTGCAACCCAATCTCCCTATAGCTACGGTGGTGTTGAGTTCGGCGAAGCAATCTGTATTGCTGATGGGCACTCAAGCTACTACTTCTATGTACCCTCTGGAACAGAAGAGATTAGTGTGGCAAGTGGCCATGGTACCGGTGATGTAAATCTTTACGGAAATAGTCAAGCTTGGGCGAATTCAAACTCATATGAGGTGAAGTCTGAAAGCCAAGGTAACGTAGAAAGTCTTACGATTACAGCGCCGGTAGAAGGTTGGTACTACATTAGTGCAGATGGCGCACCATCAAGTGACGGTGCAAGCTTAGTTGTGGATATTAAATAGTGACTTAAGCCATTATTGATATTTGATTTTTGTATCCAAAGATAACCGACTCACATGAGTCGGTTTTTTTATGGTGTGTGACAAAGTATCGAAGCCCAGTCATCTCAGTGAAATGCTGTTATTGGCAGCGTCATTGAGACTGCTAGAACAGATAATGGGTGCAATTGTTTTTAGGTCAGGTTAGGTTAATGTTTCAAATGTTAATCTGTGACGTAATCTTAGAGATGGATTTTAAAACGCGATGATAAAAAACTATGTAGCAGTTATATTGATGGGTTTAATGGCGTTATCGGGCTGCAGCACTTCTGCAACAACGGATATCCCCACAACTCGGACCACTATGGTCACTAGCGGGGATCTATCTCTGCTTACTAGTTCTTCAAAAGTATTCGGCTGGCACCCAACGATGTTTGCGGTTCACGCGAGTGACAAAGTTGATGATCAAGTGGTGATTGCACATATGCGCCATGCCATTACTCAAGCATTGGAAGCGAAGGGATACCGTCTTGCGACTCAATTTGAAACACCCAGTATTATTGTTGGTTTTGGTTTAGCACTTGAATCTGAAATGGATGATAAAGAGATCTTAAAAAGAGCGGGCTTAGTGCCAGGATTATCAACCCAAGGGGTTGATGATAAATATGAAAAAGGTTCGGTACTGGTGGCTTTCTTTTCGCCATATAGCCCGATGCCAATTTGGCGAGTATTAGCGCAAGGATTTACCGAACTCGATCACAAACCCGAAGAGAGAGAGCAACGCTTTGAGCAGCTATTATCGCGAATGCTAAAACCGATCCCGATAGTATAAAGATTCACTTTGCGTGATAGCCTCTGAGCAATAGCCGCTAAGTGAGCGCCTTTAAAGAGTCATGTCTTAGCCAAAAGACGAGTGACGTAGCGCGAGTTAATTGCCTCAAGTGACCCAATCGATGAACAAATTAATAAAACGCCCTGCAATTGCAGGGCGTTTTTAGTTGTGCCGATCATGTAAGCACTAATATAAGTACCCACGTCAGTACTAACTATAAGCACTCAAGGTTCAGTAGGCTAACTTAGTAAGCCACACTGATTTCATACGAGCCAAATTTACGAATATTGATCACCCCAGTATCAAAGATAAGATATTGACCTTTAATACCTTTTAAAATACCCGACACTTCAGGATTCTTATCAAAGTTATGTGAGGCAATCTTAGTGGGAAACTCGTTCACTGGGAAGTGGATCTGTTGGATTGGCTCATCAAGTTTTGACACTGCAAATTCACCATGCTCAGCGGTGATTTCAGCCAAACGCTCGGTGATTTGTGGGATTAAAGTCGCGGCTTGCTGCTTGAGATCTAAATTGTCAGCATTGCCTTTTAACATGGTGCGCCAATTGGTTTTATCAGCAATCATTTCCGCTAAGGCTATTTCGACTAAACCTGAGATGAAACGGGTCTCAACTTTAAAGATCGGTAGACCTTGAGTTGCGCCTTGATCTATCCATCGTGTTGGCAATTGGGTATGGCGGGTGATGCCCACTTTAATGCCAGAAGTGTTAGACAGGTAGACATAATGCGGTACAAAGCAGTTAGCTTCTCCCCAAGATGGCTCGCGACAGGTTCCCGCCGCAAAGTGGCAAGTTTCTGGTTTCATGATGCACATATCGCAGCTGGCAAGCTTTTGCATACACACATAACAATGGCCCTGCGAGTAGCTCTTTTTCGTTTTCTTGCCACAGTTACAGCAGAGGATCTTCCCTGTATGGGTCAGCGTAAGTTCAGAGCCAATAAGTGGATTTAAATCGAGTAACTCATCGCCGACGGGTAATTGATATTGCACCAACTGATTCTCATCAAGGTGACTGCGCATTTTTCTGAGTGTTCCAAGCATGACATTTCATTTTTTATAAGTATTTGGCTCTAGTCTAACAGAATGTTAAACCGGCCTTTGAATGGTTTTTTCGATTGCTAAAAGAGATAACAAGCAGTAAATCGATAACGATTATTGTATTTCCCGATCTGTTTGGCAGCGGTCTTGAGCGAGGCAGTTTGTTTGGCACGCTGAGTAAGCTGGTTGTGCAGCCGTCTATTGCGGTTATCTAGTTTGTCAGATGGCTAAAGAGTTGATGTTTGATTGACAGCATTATCTTGAACAGGCAGAGCTACAGCTCAGGTTATTCGAAATGCTAAGTAAGGAGTAGGAGTGAATAGCATGCTGGTTCAAAAGACATCCCGCTAACTTAGCAATGTTGGTGGGATGTCACTGGGATTAAAAGCGGCCGTTTATAGAGGCACCAATCGCAAAACCATCGGGGGTGTTGTCCCCATCTAAACCAAACTGTTTTGCTGCGCTTAATTTAGCGGCAAAGAGTTGAGAGATCTGCCACCAATATGCGGTTGAAATAGAGTAGGAGCTGTTACTGTCATCAATACTGTATTGATGATAATCACCATCAGTAGAGGTGAACTTATTCTCGGCATCATATTGACCCCATAAATAACCAGCGCCAACAGACCATGACTTTGTAATGTACCAATCAGCCGTTAAGTTCACTATGTTGCTATCTACTTGAGAGTTCTGGTTATAGTTGCTAGTACCTTTGTTATTAATCACTTGGCTAATGTAATCATTGCTGCTGTCGATATAACTCCATTTGGCGAGAAAATCCAAGCCTGAAAATGATGCTAATGGAACAAAACTATGTACTTGAGCAGAGTATTTTTTATTGTCGGATTCTGAACTCGCTGAGTGGGAGTAGATATCATTGTCAAAAGAGCTACTGCCAGATGCTGAGCTAGTTTGATAGGACAGTGAAAATTCAGACGTTTGATTGAAATAGTAGCCTAAGCTAAACCCATATTCAGAGATATCATCCGCAAGAGAGATAATTTGCGCCCCTTGGTCGTCTAAGTCGACTTCGCTGTAATTGGCGGCGACAAACCAGTTTGAATCGATCACATAAGTGCCGTCGATACGATAAAGTGCACTGTCATCGAGTGTGCTAATTTGAGTGTATTGTGCGCCAAGATTAGATTCTTGTGCTAGAAAACCATTGAGTGCGTAGGGACCATTATCAGTATCGACAGGGCTAAAGTAAAAACGATAATCTAAGCTCCAGAGTCCGTTATCAAAATTATCCGTGTGGCTACCAAAAGTAACATTGGCTTCATGCTGATAAGTATTGCTCGAGTTATCGTTTGCGTTGGCAGACGTAGCGACAAGCGCTAATAGTACTGCAAGAGATAGGGTTTTCTTGTTCATATGACTTCCTTGTTTAAATTATTATCAAGGAAGCTGGATAAAATAAAGCATCAAGAGGTGTCACCTCTTATATTATTAAAATCCTTTTAACGAAATGACAGCTTCCTTGTCATGGATAATATACCTGAATAATGACTCTAATGTAAACGCCTAATATTCAAGCTTATTTATAAGAATTTATTAAAAGATAGGCGTAAGAGGATCTTGTTGAACAAACACCAGTTTTAGATGCCGAGACCCCAAGAGTGTGAGCTTAAATCTGTTCTATTGGGCTTGGGTAGCCTTCATTGTCAACAGCGTTAACCTGCGAGACTCCTGTTGGATTTATCACTACAGGTGCCAAAGAGCCACTACTCGATATCTGGCATATTTCTAATATTAAGCACCAAAAGTTCGGTACTGTCTTGCCGTATTCATGCTCACTTCGATTGATGGTTCTATTATCTAAAACCAAGGTATCCAGATGGACTAGAACAGAATGATTATTGCTCATCAAGGGTCCTGGTTTGTTGTTATCTGCGGTCAATTTAACGCTTGAAAAACTATGTTTTACTCATTCAAATAATATTCCAAGAACATAAGCAGTGGACTATTGTTAGGCTACTGAAATGTATATTAAGCGTATTTTTTCATGACTTTAGTTAGTATTGAAAGCTTAATTGTTCTTTGCTAACTAAAGATAAGTAATAGAAGAGGGGACTAGAGTATGTCTGATTGGGTCATTCTAAGCGGTTATTATTTTCCACCTTATGCCAGATTCTTTGTGTTTGGGTTTTCGGTGTGGTTACTGTTCCGCAGGACGTACTCATCATATCTTTACAGCAGTAGTATTGTTCATCCATATCTTTGCGATATTTGCGTATTAATTACGCTGGTTAATATAAGTTACTTTTTATTACGTTAGCAACAGGAACTAAAATCAGATGCGAATTATTAATATATTGATCCCCATCATCGCCATTATTTTAGCTACTGTATCAGGAAGTTATGTATGGCAAAGCTACATGCACTCGGCGTGGACACGCGACGGAAAAGTTAAATCTGAAATCACTCAAATTACAGCAGACATTTCCGGTCGCATAGTTAAAATTCATGTGAAGGACAACCAAAAAGTTCAAAAAGGTACATTACTGTTTGAGATTGATAAGCGTGATTACCAAAATGCCCTCAATGAAGCACTTAGTAATGTAAAAGTTTCGCAGGCGCAGTTAAATCAAGCATTAAACATCGAAAAGCGTGATACGAAATTACCCGAAAATTTGATCTCTGCTGAAGAGGTAACATCAGATATTTTGGCTGTTGAACAAAATAAAGCGGCATTAGATGTAAGTAAATCCATGCTAGAACAAGCAAAATTAAACCTCTCTCGCGTTAAGATTTATGCGCCAGAAGAGGGGTTTATCACCAATCTCAATCAACGATTAGGCAACTACGTTAGCGTCAATGAGCCTTTAGTTGCGTTAGTAGAAACAAAGTCATTCTATGTTCTGGGTTATTTTGAAGAGATAAAGCTCCCGAACGTAATCGTTGGACGAGAAGTGTTGATCACACCTTTATCGGGATTACCGCCGTTCAAAGGCGTAGTTGAAAGCATAGGGCATGCCGTTCAAGATAATAGTGCAAATGATTCAGGGTTAATACCTAATGTCACACAGACGATACCATGGGTTCGGTTATCCCAACGTATCCCTGTTCGCATAAAAATTACAGATGATTTGTCAGATACACAATTAATACATGGTACGACTTGTTCAGTTGAAATATTGGATTAATCATGAGTAAAAATGAAAGTCAAAATACAGCGATGCTTGGGCAGAAAACGTATTGGTTGGATAAAAAAATAGCGTTAACAGCGCTAAGAGTCACAGTGAGCATTATGCTATCGTGGGTTATCTCCATGAGGTTAAATGTTCCACCAAATACCGCAATGATGTCTGCTGCGATTATTGCATTGATGCCTTCAAGTGGAGACTTTATCTCTAAGTTGGTATCACGAATGATCGGGACTGCGATTGGTTGTATTTTAGTCGTCACGATAGCCCCCTTTTTTATCAGCGACGCCAATGTTTTTATATTCATATTGATTTTTATTTTATCGTTATGTTCTTTTCTTTCCACCGTCGCAAATGGCTACATGGCCTATATGTGGGCGGTTGTTGGTTTAACCATTGCCATTATTTCCTTTCCTGCACTTAATAATTTATCTGAATTTCAAATATTTAGTTTGGCTCAATCTCGTGGTAGCGCTATTTTCATTAGTATTATTTGTTGTGAAATGGCCATTGTTATATTTCCCCATGAATCTACGGGTAAACACCTTGAAGGATTGATATCAGGAAAAACAGATGAAATAAGAGCTTTTATATTATCTTCTGTAACGGATTCATCTACTGGTGGCACCGCTGCATTTTTTAAATCCTATGCTAAGTCGTTAAAGGCGTACGTTGATTTAAAAAAAGTGATGGCCTTGGACCCTTTCTTTGATAAAAAACAAACTGAAGATTATTCATTTTTTGACCTCATTGATTTAGTATTCGACTCTGCACTTTTATATCGTTTATGTCGAAATAAAGACATTGATATGTCACTTTTCACTGATGATTTTATCGAACAAGTGAATAACATAGATCATGATAGACCATTTAGTCTTAAATTTATTCAACCTTTAAAGATACAACAAACAAGTCAAAACTGGAGACTTCTTTTAAATCAAATAGAGTTGATACTTAATCAATATTATGAGCTTGTTAATGGGAACTCAGTTAAAAGAAGTAATACGATTGATAGATTGCCAACATTTGAACCTGGTAGTTTTGTAAAAGGGTTAAATAATGGTATTAGAACTCTATTTGTTTTACTGACACTCTTTGCTTTTGTGATAGGTACTAACTGGGATTATGGTTTTAATGCTCTGTTAAATGCATCAATCCTTGCTGTAATGCTACCTACCATACCTATGCCAGCATCTTACACTATCATCCTTCAAGCGAAAGGGACTCTTTATGTAATATTGTTAGGTTTTGTCACTCAGTATTTTTTGATGCCACAAATTGATAGTCCATTAGTCATCTTTATTTTGTTTTCATCTTATATGTATATTGCAAGTTACGTTTTTTTTAAAGATCCAAAATTAAAGATTATCATGATGTTTTTCTTGTTCTTTTGGACAAGTTACATAAGTGTTAATAATATTCCTAGTTACGATTTTTTAAAATATTTAAATGTTGTTATGAGTACATTTGTCGGTATGTTTGTCCCATTAGTGTTCTTTTCATTGATTAAACCTTCTTCTCCAATCTATATTGAAACTCGTGCTATAAAAGCCGCAGAGAGGAAAATCATCAGGTGTATTAATGATGACAATAGTGCCTTAGAAAGAGGGATACTCTTTGCTTATTTACCGTATATTGATATGGATGGTGAATTTAGCCCTGAGTTAAAGAAAGTGATTTTTTTAAATGAGCTTGTACGTACCAGTGATAAATTACTTATTCTACAACCCGATGACGATTTAGGTGTTCAATTTAAAAAGTGGATTAAAATGTATAAAAATAGCGACTATATTGAGCTACAGAGTGTCGTGAGGGAGTTTTCGAAACAAGAAATGATCCGTTATGAAGCGAAGTCAGAGGAAAATATAGAATTGTTATTAGGCTGGTACTGGTTAAATTCGGCTACTGATTTTTTGACTGAACCGGCGAGTTTGGATGCCACGGCAGATGATTAATTTGAAGGCTAGTCATTTATTGATAACTATAATTGCAGAGGTTCAAGTTAGCTAAATTTTTAACTTAATCAATATAATAGACCATTAACGTACTCAACAATGGATTCTAATAACGCTCCCCCCTAAACACACAATGTCTCTGAATCGTGTCATTAGCTCATCTAATAATTGTGGCCCTGTTCTGTTTACATGCGCTTCTAGCTAATGACTATCGGTTTCCTGGCTTAAGGCTTACTCACTCTTGACTGCTGGTGAGTGTGTAATGGTATTCATCAATGCTTAAACTGACGCAAGTTTGTTTGCTGATATCCGGTATTGCTTGCGAATTAGATACAGAGCAAGAGATAGCTATCGCTAGGCGACTGAGAGGTTATCGATCAGTAAGCAGTAATAAGGTTCGTTTGATTTAGGTCATATGGCGTTTTGGAATGACGATAGCGATGAGTAAGAACTTGACGAAAATGATAACCACCTTGAGCCACGCGACTATTGAACTGTCGAGTACAGCAGAACAAATCCGCAGTATCTGTTTACAAGCCAATATCAGTCTGTAAGAGTAGTAAGCAAGTATCTAAGGTGTGTTTTTAGCCATTTACGAAATGACGGAGATAATTGAAAGTGTCTCTACAAACGCAGGATTGGTGGCAAAATTACCGAAAAGGCCGCTGAAACTTCATCGCATGCTAGTGGCAGTGTTGCAAATACAATTAATGATGCACATGTTCTGATCGAAGAATTAAGAAAGACTACCGAGGTTATTGCTGAGATTGAATCAAAGAGTCAGGTCATAGGCTATATTCTAGAGGTGATTAGAGGCATATCAGAGCAAACTAATTTGTTAGCGCTCATGGTCGCGATTGAAGTCGTCAGAGCTTGAAATCAGGGCTGAGGCTTTGCCGTCGTCGCCCATGAGGTTGGTAATTCGTTAAAAAAACTCAGTTGTCAACGGTGGACATCGAAAAGATGATTGAGCAGCTAGAGCTGAAAATGCGATCACAATAATGAAGCATAGTAATGAGTAGACATAAAAGACGATCAAGACGGCAGGGCTCTGTAAGAGTCAATTATCCTCGCGATCGAAGAGATGTAGCGCATTCCAGCCAACGCTAAACAGATTGCCACCGCAACGGTGCAGTAATCGTTAGTAACGCAAGAGATAAGCCGAAACATCACTGCGATTAATGACACTGGATTACAAAGCGCCGCCAGTGCTGAGCAAGTTGCAGCCACCAGTGAACAGTTGTCACCACAACTCAACTCGCTTACAGCGCAGTTTAAGATAAAAAGTTAACGTATTGAAGACACATTATCGATAGGTTTGGCTATTATTAACAGCTCTATCCATACAAGTATTCAAGAATAATAGTTAAGATGATTATTGAATACAATCAATTGCGAAAACTAAAAGGAATCACTATTATCATTTGAAATAGCGTGAGTCCCCTTACTATGACGGCTTTATCTACAATGTGAGTTTATTAAGATGTAGCAGTGCTACTTGATTGCTAGGGTCAATTTCTAGAACCCGCTGAAAAGTCGCTTTGGCACTGTCTAACTCTTCGACTTTTATCATGAAAATACCTAGCTTTAGCCAAACTGATACATCTTCTGGGTACTTTTCTAGATAATCCAGATATAGATTAAGCGATTCTTGGTATTTACCCTGTAGCCTTAATATATGCGCATGCTGAGGAGTGTAGTCATCACTGAATTGACATAAGCTATCCAAAGCGCTCTGTGCAAGATCAATTTGACTTAACTTCAGTGCTAGAGTGCAAATCTGCTTTAAAATAATTTCGGTTCGCAACTCTACCTTCAAAGCTAGTAAAGTGTCTAAGGCCTCTACATCATTACCTTCTAATCGTAATTGATGACAAAAAGCAAGATGATAAAGTACTTTTACATAATCATCATTTGCTGCTTGTAGTCTGAGGTTTTTTGCCATTTTCACTAGACCGTCGTAACTTTCATCGCGGATCAGTACCATGATTTTTTCAAATACATTATGCATAGAGGCTGATTTTTTTACGGTATCTATGTACAGTTTAGGCATAATAGTGAGTTGCTCAGCATATTCCGCCAACAGGTTCGTCAATAGTTGCTGTGTCTCTTCGATTTGCAGAGCATTGTCATAATATCTTTCCCAGTGAGGATGATTTTTTAGCCAAATATTGACACGGCCATGCTGTTGCTCTTTCCTCCAATAATGAGCTAAATCACTAAAGTTAGTATTGACTGTTATTTCGGAGAGTCTGTGATTTAACCTTCGTAGCGTTTCTTTAGTTAGTAAGTTTAACCGTTCGCTGACATTAATAAATGCTTCATAGTACTTTCTAGTCATCAGGCGCATATGGGGTTCATCCCAGTCAACCGTTTTTTTGGTTGTCAGGAATGTTGAAAATTCGGCTAAACCATAAGTTTTAATTAGCTTAGCTGTGTGAGCATATTTATGATTAATTTGCTGTTCGATTTGATCTAATCTTTTGCTGTGTTCAGCATTGTGTCTAGATTTATTTTGAATTTTTGAATTAATATTTTTTGCAGTTTTTGCAAGTTTTATAATTTTTTCTAGCGTGTTAGATAATTCTTGACATCCCTTTCTTGATGTTAAAATATCATTCTTTCTCGCACTATTACTTAGAGTGGGAATCAAGTCAAGCAACTGCTTTGGCGAACAGTTTATTAGCTTGAGTTTGATGTCGCTGGTCTTTTTGTAGTATATAAAAGGGACTTTGGCAGCATTGGAGGATAAGTTTATAAAGTCAATACTTGGGCTATTTTCGGCTTCTTGGGCAAGAGCCTCGATTGCCATTTTTAGTGGGATAACTGTTTCGGCTTTTTTCCCAGAATAGGTTTCAATCCATTCACCCATAATCCCTAGATTGGGCCCTATTTTAGCCTCAACGGAGTTTTTCGCGTGTGTGTGGCCGTTATCGCTAAAGCATAAGTCCACTCCAGTGAGTAGAATTTGTGAAAACCCCATCTTGGTTGCTAAATGGACAGAGGCATTTGTTACTGTAGGGCCTCTTGTTGATACATTATCAGTTGGCTCTATTTGCCATGGATATTTATTATCCATAAACAGGCTTTTACCTTGCCATTGTCCAAGCAGCCTAGAATTGACGTGATATGAGTTAACGAATAAACTAACAGGGGCTAACTGCATCATGTCTCGGTTGACTTCAAAGCTGAAATCAAAGGGGTCTACAGAGACAATGATATGAGGAATTATTCCCTCTTGGAGTAATTTTCCCGCAACACGTGAAACAGCTATTAAAATTAGGTTGTTGTAATTGTTTTTTATCCATCCAATACTTTCATCTAACGAAGGGCCACCTGCGATAATTAGGCAGCTTTGACCGTTAAAAAGATTGTTCAACAATGATGCAGGGGAGATGTTTTCAGATATATTTCTAAATTGTTCTTCGTAGTATTTTTTTCTTGAAGAATTTAATTTAAGAACAGTATATTCAGCCTCAAGTATTCTAATAACTTCTGTGTTTAAAATACTGTATTCAGGAAGGTGGCTATTGGTAGCCGCTATACTCCGGTGATGCTTGAAAGCACTTTTTAATATATAAAGCGAATACGTATCGGAAGGGATGTTTTGCTGGAATTCCTCTAGTGTACAAACAAATAGTTTGTCTCTAAGATCCTTAGGGATATCGATTTTTAATAAGTCAATGACGGCGTTGAGTTCAATGAAAATAAAGATACTACCGTTAGGGATACCTTGATCTAGAAGGTAATTAACCAATAAACCAGAATCCATACCAACAACGATATTTAACTTGTCTTCCAAGTTGAAATCTGCTTTAAAGCGTTTGTTGAATTGAGTTTTAGAGTCAATGTTTTCAAACATATTCCTATTAACACTAGGTAAGTAATACTCATTAAAAGGGCTAATTGAAAAAGTATTTTGAATATTGGATTCAGCTAACTGCATATCTTCCTCGTTATGTATTTCACAACCGTTCATGGCCAATTATTTGTCGGGAAAGCACTATTTTTTCTAATTTATAAGATGTAATAATCACACTATTGTGACAGGGTAACGGTATTGTTTTAGCTGTTTTATAACTCTTGAAGGTTGGCCTGCGACTACAGTAAAAGCCACTACATCTTTGGTGACTACACTGCCTGCACCCACAACGCTATTCATGCCGACGGTAACACCGGGGAGAATAATTGCATTAGCTCCAATCCAAGCCCCCTTTTCAACAACAACGGGCTGCACTTCCCTATGACCTTGTTCGAAAATTGGCCGAGTAGTATCACTAAACTCATGATTGGATGTATATATATGCACTCCGGAGCCGATGGAGACAAAGTCTTCAATTGTAATATTCACTATATTTTCCCCGTGCGGAGATGCAAATAACATCGTGGCCGGTCTTATGACTACGCTATCCCCAATGCTTATTCGATCGGTACTTATGGCGTAACTTCCTGGTCTCATAGTGCTGTTGGTGCCAAAGTGGGCAAACTTTCGGCGGCATAACTTTGCCCCTAAACGCTGAGAATGCAATAGCGGGTGTGTTAGCGGAATATCTGGGCCAAGGCGTTTGGCGGTTAGCCAGTAGCGTATTTTCTTAAACATAATTTAAAGTGTAAATCCGTCATCAATGACAATATTTTGCCCAGTGACATATTGTGCCTGCGCTGATAACAAAAACACGATAGCGCCATTGATATCCTTTGGCGACAGCATGCCTTGCCCATGAGTTTTCTCTCTATAGGCAGCTATAAAGGCTTCAGGCTGGCCATCAAGAATACCGCCAGGGCTGACACTATTGACTCTAAAGCGACTGTCTTTAACATAAGAGGTCGCATATTTTCCGAGGTGCAACAGTGCTGATTTAATTGCGGCATACTCTACTGGCATCGTCATCGGAGTTTTTTCATAGATAGAGAACTTCGGCGCACAAACGCCGTAGATCGACGATATGTTAACAACAGACAGTGGAGACTGCTGTTTGATAAACTGGGCTGCACATTGTTGGATAAACAAAAACGAAGAACCTAAGTGCAGCGATAGATTGTCATTAAAGCTCGCTAAACTCACGTCTAAGAAATGGGCGCCATACTGTTTGTTTCTGGGGTAGGTGCAGTTTACCGCGCCGCAAATTTTTTGTTGTTGCACAAAAAATTGCTGCATCGCTTGTTCATCGGTTGAATCCAGTTCAACCAATGACAACGATGGCTCATCAATGTTGGTGAGTGGTGCTAACCGAGCTGACATTGCAGCTAAATTCAGGTCGGTGGCGATGACTTGAGCGCCTTGCGCCAGAATGGCCGCCGTCACTTGCGAGCCCAACAGCCCGCCTGCACCTGTGACTAAAATGGTTGTATTTTCTAACATAAGGCTCCAGGGGTACTCAATACTGCTTCTGCAAGTTTAAAGTCATAGATATCATCAATGTCGATGGCGCGCTCTTTTGGCACAATAGTGTGTACCACATCACCTGCGAAGAGTGCGGTTTGCTGCAAGATGTAGGCGGGTTTTACCGCATAAACCACGGTGGTGATATCGTAAATCGTAGGGGCATCTTGGCGGCGAAACACGCCTGATGCACTCTTGTTGACAAGCTCTACGCCGCCGGATGCTGTCTCTTTTACCATGTTGAAATAGGGGCTGCGGTTTGCAGGTGTCGTAGAGATACAGATATCAGCGCCGCTGTCTTGCAGTTTAGTGATTGCCGCCTCGACATCCGCCACACTTCGCAGTGGACTGGTGGCGGGCAAGCTAACAAACTGGTTAAACTCGCCGTAGCGTTCAGTGACCCATTTAACTGCATGTTGCCATGCTAACCATTCTTGCGAGTCGTCACGGGCTAACTCCGCAGGTCGATGGATGATCTCTGCGCCAGCGCGCGCGCCGATGTCAGCAATCTCTGCATCGTCGGTGGAAATAAAGACCTTAGATATGCCAGGTACTTGCAGCGCTGTTTCGATGGAGAAAACGATAAGCGGTTTACCACACAGTGGCTTAATGTTTTTTCTAGGTAGCCCTTTAGAACCACCACGGGCAAAGATGAATGCGTACTGTTTCATTGCACTTTCCCCCAAGTTGCTTGCTGTTTTATTTGGCTAATAAGTCTAAGCGTTTGATGGGCGTCTTTGACTGAGTCTAGGTTGGCGTCATTGCGCGCAATGCGAGAGGTGAAGTCATTCAGCATATTGATATACATCTTATTCTTGTCCCAGTCTGCGGCTTGATAAAGTATTTTTGTTTCAGCTGCGCTGTAGAGGGTGAGTGTGTTACTGATTAAGTTCCAATGCAGTCGCCCCGTTGAGCCAATAAAGGTACACTCACGCTGAGGTTGTTTCTGCAAAAAGTCTAAGTGCACGTTACACACAGTGCCTTGGGTATTGGTCAGCACTAAATCGGCAATCTCTTCAACGTCTAAGGCCAGCTCTTTGCTGGTTCTGAGCTGCGCATATTGGCAGGTTAACGGCCCTAAAAACCATTGCAGATAATCGAGCTCGTGACTTAACTCTAATAAAGCGCCGCCACCAAGCTGAGAATTAGCCGATACAGATGCTGAATAATGCTTATTTGGCCGCCAGTCAGGCAAGTATTGGCCAACACTGGCTGAGCAGTGGTAGATCTCGCCAATAATCTTGTTGCCTAAGTGCTTTTTAAGCTCAATAGCCGAGCTTAAATAGCGTAAGCAATAGCCGATATGGACAGGGCTTTGCTGCTGTAAGGCAAGATCCAGTAACAGCTGCGCACCATCCAAGCTATCACTTAATGGTTTTTCGACGACAACCGCAATATTAGCCTCGATAAAGATCATTGCGTGTGCTAAATGGCAAGACGCAGGAGAGGCAATTACGACTAAGTCGGGAGCAAGACCTAACAGGGTGTCAATGTCATTGCAAAAAAAGTCGGCGCACTCAACGGGTATATTGGGTGTGCGGCCACTGGCTGACACGGCAATAATTGTCGCCTCAGGGTAGAGGTGTTTTAGGTTTTTTCTGTGGCGCAGTGCAATGTTGCCAAGGCCAATAACTGCAATGTTATTCATGCTTAAAAGCCCAAGGTACAAACATCAACTTGCGCCTGTTTAAAGTCATCCATACGGCCAATATCGAGCCAATATTCATGAATAGGATACATAAGTACATTGCCATTATCGGCTATTTTACTCTCTAATAAGCTTGGCATGTCGACATACACATTCGGCTCAACGTTACCGATAAGCTCTGGATTGATAACATAAATCCCCGCATTAACAAAAAAGCGCTGAATAGGTTTTTCGGTCATCTGTGTGATCCTATTGCCTTCTCCATTAATGACACCGTAGGGGATCTGATAGTCGTACTCGCGCACGCACATGGTGGCATCAGATTGGTTTTCGTCATGAAACTTGAGTAACAGCTGAAAATCGACCTTGGTGAGGATATCGCCATTCATCACAATTGTCGGTAGCGCAGGTGTCTCTTTAGGCAGCATGCCCACTGCGCCGCCAGTCCCTAATGGCGTATCTTCATGCAGATAGGTGATGTTAATGTTCCATTTGCTGCCGTCGCCAAAGTAGTCCCTTATCTGCTCTGGCATATAATGCGTCGACAGATAAAAATTGGAAAACCCAGCCTGAATAAAGTTGCTGATTGCGATCTCAAGTAACGGCTTATCACCGACTTTTAGCATAGGTTTTGGACAACAGTCGGTTAATGGCTTTAAGCGTGTGCCAAAGCCTCCTGCCATGATCAGTACTCGGTTTTCAAATTGGGTTTGTTGTTGGACACTTTTTAAGGTTTCTAAATCTATCAGAATCCCATCTTTAACGATCGGTATCGCCAAAATGCTGTGTTGTTGCATCAGCGCCAGCAATTGCTTTTTTGACACCATCGGTGAGGCGGTTCTTGGCTCAGTATTCATTACCAGTGTCACCTTGGCGTCGAGTGACAAATTGTCCAGTAAACCACGGCGTATATCGCCATCGGTGATCACACCAAGCAGGTGTAGTTTCGCATCGGTAACGAGGGCCACTTGCAGCGCTTGTGAGTTTATTAACGCTAATGCGTCTCTTAATGACTGCTGCGGCGATAGGATGACCTTGCTTAGAATATCACTCATTTAAAACCTACTCTTGGTGTGTGAACGCTGACCATAGACAATTGAATTTTCAGGAACATCTTTGGTGACAATGGCGCCCGCGGCAATCACACTATTCGCGCCGATGCACACCCCTTGAATGATGCTGGCACCAGTGCCGATGTGCACATTGTTGCCAGTGTGCACACTGCCAGAGAGCGTTGCACCAGGAGCGATATGGTTATGGCAACCAATTTGGCAGTCATGTTCGATAATCGCGCCGGAATTAATAATGCTGTTAGCGCCGATCTGTGCATAGGTTTGTACAATGGCGCCGTTAAACACTTGCGCGCCAGACTCAAGCGTTGCGTAGGGCGACACCATAGCCGAGCCGCTAAGGGTCGTGTCAAACTCATAACCAAGCTGGCTAAATTCGTTAAAAAGACGCTGACGTAGTAACGCCGCTTTGTTGGCTTGTGGTAACGAGCCAATACCATTGACTAATACAACTTCAGCGATATCAAACTGCAAAACATCATTGTCATTGCTGAGCAGGTCAATACTGCTAAGCAACGGGTACGGGCTTGCCGTTGGGCTAATGACAGCGATTATTTCCCGCTGTTGTTGCAGTAACATGTCGGCAAGCACACAAGCGTGGCCACCGGCACCCAGTAGCACAATCGATTTAGTCATAAATAACCTCACCCGCAGCGTAATCTTTATCGGCGATGCAGTTCATTAGCTGCCAATACCTATGTGGGCTCATGCCTGTGCCAGGGCGTTTTATCTCGATATTGTCTGCACAAAAGCGCTCGCCTTTACTAATCGTTTTGCTGGTCACCAAACTCTTTCTGGCCACGGTTATATTTTTAAGCTCAGATGCTTGTGGCTGCTTAATGCCATCACCCAGTGCCAATGCTACAGCGCGAATCGCATCTACCATATCGGTCAACTCATCAGGCTCTAACGACGCTTTATGGTCAGGGCCGGGCAGGGTGTTATCGAGGGTGAAATGCTTTTCGATAACACAAGCGCCCAGTACAGTGGCTGCAATCGGAATGGTTAAGCCCTGAGAGTGATCCGAATAGCCAACCGCTAATTGAAAAGCGTTGGCCAGAGTACTCATGGCGCGCAAATTAATTTCATTAAAAGGTGCGGGATACTCAGTGGTACAGTGCAGCAGGGTGACTTTGGCTTTTAACGCCAGTTGGCCTTCAGCTGAGTTAAACGCGGCGTTGAAAGCGGCATTATTGGGTTGTGCATTGGCGTTAGACACCAGCCCAAACGCAATCACGCTCAGTGCCGATTGCACTTCCGCAAGCGTTGACATACCCGTTGATAAAATCAATTCGCAGCTAGTGCGGGCGTGCGCCAGTATAAAGGGCGCATTGGTGATCTCGCCCGAGGCAATCTTTAACCGCGGTAGTTTAAGTTGCTGCACTAAAAAATCTAAGCTTTGAAAATCAAAAGCGGTCGACATAAATTCGATGCCAAGACGATGGCAATGGGCGATTAAACGCAGGTGAGCATCATAGCTAAGTTCGAGCCGACTTAGCATCGACAACTGTGACTCAACCTTATTGGTATTCGTCACCTGATACTCAGCTTGTTTAGCATCTGCCGTCACTAAGCTTTTGGCGTTGAAGGTTTGAAACTTGACGATGTCAGCGCCCGCACGATGCGCAGCGTTGATCAACGCCATCGCTAATAATTCATCGCCATTATGGTTAACGCCAGCTTCAGCAATAATTAGGGGCATCTTAGTCAGTTACCTCGATATCAAAGAAGGACTTAGCCGAGCTTGTTGTCATCGACTTTATAATCTCTTTTATGCTGCCACTGGCATCACCTTGCCGATAAGGGTTATCGACAGGTTGTATTTTTAAAGCGGCACCCATGTTTAAGGTTTGCGCAATAGCATCACTGATAGCCTCAGTGTTGGGCTTTGCATTAATCACGCTACTCGCAGCCAGTCGGCCTTTTTGGCGTTCACCAATATCAACACTGGGCACATTAAAAGAAGGAACCTCAATAACACCGCTAGATGAGTTACCAATGACTACCGCAGCATGTTTTACCGCACTGAGGTAGCGGATCTGTCCAAGCGATGGGATCGCCAATACTCGGCCATTAGACTGGTCGGCATAAGCTTCTAATAGCGGTATAAGCCCTCTGCCACCATTGTCAGCATTAGGATAAGTGAGGATCACTTGGTGCGACGGAAACTGGTTCAATGCCTCAAGCAAGGCGTTAAAGGTTGCTTCAGCAGGTTCAGAGGCTAACGTAACAGGATGATAGGTCACAACAAAATAAGGCTGCGTCAGCGCAAAGTTAATTGAACTGGCTAAGGCTTCAACGCTTAACAATGTACTGCGATGAATATGGTCTAAGCCAATAGCACCAATATTATGAACCTGCTTTGGCTGTTCACCCATTTGAATTACGCGCTTTCGATAGATCTCTGTTGAGGTGCAGTGCACGTGGCTAAGTTTGGTGATCGCATGGCGAATGGCATCATCATAAGCGCCTTCGGTAATTTCGCCGCCATGGATATGCACTATCGGAATAGTTAATACCGTTGCAGTTTGGGCAATGGCTAAGGCTTCAAAACGGTCGCCTAATACCACTAATGCACTTGGCTGTAATCGACTCAGCGATTCAGCAAAACTTATCATCCCCAGCCCCATGCTTTTAGCGGTGCCTACGGCAGAGTTGGACGATAATAAGATCTCTACTTTCTCGTCGATATTAAACCCATCAGCCTCAATTTGCTGATAGGTTTCGCCAAACTCAGGTGATAAATGGCTGCCAGAAACAATTAACTGTAACTGCAGTTCGGGATCGGCTTCAATGGATTTTAACAGCCAATAAAGTAACCCATAGTCGGCACGTGTGCCGCTAAAAACTGCTATTTTCTTAGCCATTATTGCTCCCTATTGAGGTTGGTGAACTCGGTAAGTTGATGAGTCTAGACTCTATCATTTCAGAGTGACTTAATGGGCCTCTCATCGCATTTTTGAACATAGGCAAACGATGCATAAGCTGCCACACTGGGCGGGTCATTACGTTTTCTTCGTTGGTGGCTTTCAGCAACTGTTCACGGCTGTGCTTATCGGGGCAGATCACCGCATTTAACCAGTAGTTAGCGCGGGCATAATCAGGCTCTTGTACAAATTGCAGATCGCTGCCACTAAAAAAGTCTCGATAATGCTCGGCAAGTTTGCGTTTTTGCTTCAAAAATAGTGGTAGCGATTCAAGCTGAGCACAACCAAGCGCAGCATTGAGGTTTGGCATCCGGTAATTAAACCCTGCTTCATCGTGATAAAACTCATAAGGGTGAGGGACTTTGGCGGTAGTGGTAATGTGTTTAGCCCGCTCACCATTAACTTGATTATTCGCCAGCAACATACCACCGCCACCAGTGGTGATAATTTTATTACCATTAAAACTCAGTGCGGCAAAGTCACCAAAGGTTCCAGTATGGTGGCCTTTATAATAAGAGCCAAGGCTCTCAGCTGCATCTTCAATTAAACAAAGATTCCAACGAAGGCAAATAGCTTTTAGTTCATCTAGCTCTACGGGGTGTCCAAATGTATGCATAGGTAAAACGGCCTTAATAATCTGCTTGGTCTTTTTATGGACACACAGTCCGAGAGCATTGATATAGGCATGCTGCTCAAGATAGGCCAGAGTAGCGACAGGGCAAAGCCCCAAGCTCTTTGGAGAAATATCTACAAAAATAGGCTCTGCACCCATGTGATAAAGACTATTACAGGTTGCCACGAAGGTAAGCGCTTGGGTAATCACTAAGTTGCTACTTTGCACATTTGCCATATAGAGTGCGGTATGTAGAGCGCTGCTACCGCTGCTGGTCGCTGTCGCTTTTGTACAACCAGTAAAAGATTCGATCTCACTTTCAAATTTATTGACATATATACCGACACTAGACACGAAAGTGCTTGCGATAGTATCGGCAACGTAAGCTTGTTCATTGCCAGTAAACTGTGGTGCATGCAGAGGGATAAACTCATTGGTTTGGTAAGTATCCCGAATAAAAGCGATTAGCGACTGGCTTAACATTTGAGTATCCATAATGGCGTTAAGTTACATTTTTTCATCAAGGGACTTCCCGGTTTCTTTATGTCCAAATTCAGGTAGCACTTGCTGAAATAGAGTAACTAATTGGGCTTTATCCCAAGCTTTTTTATTTTTCATCGATTGAATTTCAGAGGTAAATTGTTCAAGTAATGCTTGCTCATATTGAAGCGTGTTTTTAATTATTCCCAGCTCTTTAAAGCGTTCCATATCTAGTGTTTCTCTATCGGTGAAGAACTCTTCAATATCTTTTTCACCAGAGGTATCGCTAGCACTGAAATAACAAGGCCACTTCCCTAATGCAGGCAGTGATTTAACTAAGGTTCTTGACTCTTCCTCACTTTGACATTCAATGGGTTGGTAGCCTTGAGCGATAAGGAATCTTTTTGCTATATCGGCAAAAGATATTAGATGAAGTGACTCATCCAATTTGGGGAAGAAAATATCTCTATTATCGCCGAAGATACATGACATCAAACATAACTCTCCTGACTCTTTTGCCGTGACAAAATATCGACGAATATCGTTAGGAGCGACAATTGGTTGTTGTTTGCTGAGACGTTGCCTAAAACTGTGCAGCAATGAACCATCAGAAAAAGCAACATTAGCGAATCGTGCGGTAGAAATATTAATGTCTTTGCTGCGTCTCATTAAAAACATTTCCATGATCCGTTTGGAGGCGCCCATCATATTGACAGGGTTGGCTGCTTTATCCGTCGAAACACAGAAATATTTTTTTACACCTGAAGCGATAGACTGCTCAATAGTTTTATCAGTATTTAGCACATTAACATCAACTAAACGCATCAAAGTGAAAGGGTCTTTTTCACTGCGGACATGTTTTAGTGCTGACAGGTTTAACACATAATCATATTGACCATCGAATGCTATCAAAGCGTCATATTCGATAGAGTTGATGTCCAATGCAAAGGTTTGAAAGTCACCTTGAATATAGCCATATGAACTTCTTATATCTCTAACCAGTTCAGCTAAGTTGTTTTCACTGAGGTCGACAACATGCAGTTTTAGAGGAGAGCGTTTAAAGATCTCTTTTGTGACTGCTTGCCCAATAGAGCCTGCGCCACCTAGCACAAGAAAGCGTGATTGACTCACCGCTTGTAAAAGCGCTAGTCCATTGTCGCTAATGTCGGATGAAAACAAAGGCTTTTCTCTGCCTATCAGTTTCAAGGTGTTTGTCATAATATTTCTCACTAACCTTTGTATTTCAACAGCAAATAGAGTGTCGTCATACTTTAAATAAATATGGCTTTGATTCTATATTATTCTTAGCTAGAAATGATTTTAATCTATTACTTGACTAGCAATAATTGAGCCAAAACAGCGATCCAAAAAGTATTATTCTTTAAGATTAAAGCGGAAAGGTATAATAGTTATATTATCAACGTGTTATAGAAATAAAACTGATGAAAAAATGAATTTAGATAAGGCTTCTGAATGAATCGCAGTAATTTTGTAGGATATAGTGTCGTAAATTTGGCGCTAGGTTTGCTTTATATGTAAATTTAGTCGAATTTATATGGTCTCCCCACAGGGACTCGAACCCCGATCGATCGCTTAGGAGGCGACTGCTCTATCCTGTTGAGCTATAGGGAGACGTTAGTGATTATACTGGTTTTACTCCAGATGAACAGAGTGCATATAAAGTCTTTGAATTCATTTGCTTGTTTATTGTTCGGTTAGAGTTTTATGGCCAGATCATTGATCTGAATATTAAGTGACGCGCTGATGCCTTTAAGCACAGCCGTGGCACTTTCTTCAGTGACTTGGTCGATAGTGATAGTCGCTTTGCTCTTTCCTGCTACAGCACGCATGTTATCCAGTCTGTCGGGCATATTCTGTTGTAGTACCAATTGCAGTGTATCGCCGACACGAATACCGTTGCGGCGACCGATGTTGAGAATGATCCTATTAGCCTGCTTAGCAACGACTTGGCCTAACAGCGGGCGACAGTTAAGGGCTTGGTCAATATCTTGGCTAGCGTCGAGCAATACAGTGCTAATCATGGCGCCATATTCAGAACGCCAGAATTGGTCGCTATTGGAGTTTACAGTTTGCTGCAGTGAAAACTCCCATTCAGCAGATTTCGAGTATTGCTTACTCCAGACCTTTTCCCCGCTAATCGCATGAAACAGCGATAACTTAAACTGAAATACTCGCATGGGGTCGTTTTCCCATAAGCCAAAAGTACGGGTTGATGGCTCGGGTGATATATCGATGATTTCTGGCAGCAGTATGTATTGGCTGTCGGTGATTTCACCTAACCAGCTTGGCAGCCTATAACCGCGAACATCCACTAACGTCTGGTCTACATCTAAGCGCTCGTTTGCGTGCAGGTGGGTAAAGCTGCTGCTTGAGTTTGCTTCAATCACTTGAGCGAGTTGTTCCGACAAGTTTTGCTCGAATAAGCCTAGGTTGCCGTACCTCAGTTGCGAACGGTCTTTTATTGAGGCTTGCGGTACCAGAATAGAGGCTTTTAGATTGCTGGCTTGGCAAGCCTGCTCAAACGGTTCAATCATGTCGATGCGAATATTAACGGTTATGTAGCCGCCTTCTACCAGCTCGCTGACCATCTCAATCTGTTGGCTTTGTGCATTGCGGCTTAGGGTGAAGCTGTCATTCACGAGTTGACCATTACTGACGGTCTGTTCACTTGAAAAGTGTGCGCCTGTTTTTAATGTGGCATAGCTTACAGCTTGCTCTATGGCATCTTCTCGGGCTTTAGCGAGGTTATTGTCTACAATCTTGGCTTGGCCGCTTGCTTGGGTCCACTTTGCTTGCACGGGCGCGGTGAGAACCAAAGAGCAAGCGAGAATAACCTTGATGATGCATGAGCCAAGTTTCATATTAATCTTCCAAGTCTTTACGCCAACATTAAGGCGCAATTATAAAGGTGACTGTTTGCCAAAAAGAGGAAGCAATGGTTTGCCGACAAAATGACAGTCTGAATCGATAGGCTTCTAACAAGCAATATCTATGCCCTTTATTGCTGATGGTACTAGATTCACGGCCATTAGACTAAATAGATAGCGATTGCATTAAACTGGTCGTCAATTGAGAAAGGCACAGGTTTTTCAGTTCAAGGTGCATCAACGAGATAATGGCGAGTCTGCTTTAAGGCGATGTCACTAGCAGTGCAATACTTGAGTGATTCGAAATGAATAAAGCGATAGCGAATGCAATGAGTATTAGCCATAAAGTTATTGATGCGAGCGCCGATAACAGCTTTAGATAAACATATTAGTTTCGATTGGCCGCCGTTTGAGCAAAGTACGTTCTACTGACTTAAAGCAAAGCGCTTTGGGTTGAATAGGCCAATCTCTGTGTCTGTATAACAGGAATAAAAAGATGTATAAGACATTAATCTTGCTACCGTTACTGCTGTTGTTTGGGTGTGAAAATATGCAGCCTGCGGCATCTGAGCAGCAGATGCTCGTGAGCGGCAATGGCTTGCCGCACTTAGCATCGATTAACTATCTGTCACAGCAGATGGTGAACGAGTTAGTTAGGCAAAATGATAGTTTAAAGCCCACAGAGCCGTTATTAGTGGCCACGCCAGTGATGCTGTCAGATTTAGCGACCACCAATGAATTGGGTTTACAGTATCAACAAGGACTGATTGCGGCATTGCATGACCATCAGTTTAATTTGGTCGACATGAACGTAGCTAAAACATTACGAGTGACGCCCGCCGGTGAGTTTATCCTGAGCCGAGATTGGCAGCAGTTACCCGCTGATATCGACGTTAGGCATGTAGTAGTGACCACCATGAGCCCAGACAAAGAGGGTGTGGCTATCTATAGCCGCATTGTTGATGTGAGTAATAACCGTGTGGTGTCTGTGGCGCAGAGCTTTGTCCCCATTGCCGCGATGCCGGGCATGTTAACCCACTCGCAAAAAGTGGTGTCTGAAAACGGTTTGTTGTATCGGTCTGAAAGTGCAGGGCAACGTACGGTAACGATTGAAGGAGGCCAGTAGATGAAAGCAATTATGGTATGTGCGGCGTTATTGCTGGTTGTATTAGGTGGCTGCTCAGCGCAGGACCGTTATGTGCAGTACGAGACTGAAGCGCCAGAGTCTTTTCCGACATTAACGGCTATTGGTTATGCCACGCTGGCGAATCAACCCTCAAGCGACCCCGCTCAACGGGTGTTGATGGCGATGCAAGCTTCAAAAATTGCGGCGTATCGCGAGTTGGCCGAGCAGGTCTACGGACAACACCTGGCAGCGTCAAGCCAAGTCAGCGATTGGATGTTGACGAGCGATAACATTAAAGCTTCAGTTTCTGGTGTGATCCGTGGTGCCAGAGTGGTCAATAGTTATCCTGCAGGCGAGCATTATGTCACTGAGTTGGAATTGGACTTTGAACAAGTTTGGGCTTTGTACCAGCAGCAAAACCGTCCGCAAAAGGTAAAAGAGATCACTTATTTTTAAATGCTGATTTAAAGCCGATTTAAAGCCGGATAGTGCAGGGACGGTACGAGCAAGGACGAAATAGCAGAGACGGAATAGCAGGGAAGATCAAAAGAGTGTAGAAGTCGTTAAAGTGCTTTAGTTATTCATCTTTGAGGTTTTTCGAGCTTATAAGACCAACTGTCTAGGTGTTTGCTGTTTTAGCATTACCGTCTTAGCATTACCGTCTTGGGATTACCGTCTTGGGATTACCGTCTTGGGATTACCGTCTTGGGATTACCGTCTTGGCATTACCGTCTTGGGATTACCGTCTTGGGATTACCGTCTTGGGATTACCGTCTTGGCATTACCGTCTTGGGATTACCGTCTTGGGATTACCGTCTTGGCATTACCGTCTTGGCATTACCGTCTTGGCATTACCGTCTTGGCATTACCGTCTTGGGATTACCGTCTTGGGATTACCGTCTTGGGATTACCGTCTTGGGATTACCGTCTTGGGATTACCGTCTTGGGATTACCGTCTTGGGATTACCGTCTTGGCATTACCGTCTTAGCATCTACCGTCTTGGCATCTACCGTCTTGGCATCTACCGTCTTGGCATCTACCGTCTTGGCATCTACCGTCTTGGCATCTACCTTCTTGGCATCTACCTTCTTGGCATCTACCTTCTTGGCATCTACCTTCTTGGCATTACCGTCTTGGCATTACCGTCTTGGCATCTACCGTCTTGGCATTTACCGTCTTGGCATCTACCTTCTTAGCATCTACCTTCTTAGCATCTACCTTCTTAGCATTACCGTCTTAGCATTACCGTCTTAGCATTACCGTCTTAGCATTATCGTCTTAGCATTACCGTCTTAGCATTACCGTCTTAGCATTACCGTCTTGGTATCTACCGTCTTGGCATTTATCGAATTTTACCGTCTTCTAAGCACTTAAATTATTACCTAAGCTAGAGATACTGGATGTGCGGCCTTTTTCATCATAGGTGAGGCTGGCTGAATTACGACTGACCTGCAACGCCTGAGAGAAGCGATTTAAGCTGGCTAAGCTCAATTCAATTAAAGACTCGTTCTCAGCGTTGAGTTGTTGGCACTCGACTAGCAAGGCTTTTGCTTCGCTAACTTGCTGAGATAATGTGGCGTCGGTCTTTAATGTACTTATATCTGGCTGAGTCGCTATCATCTCATCGTTATGCTTTAGGCTGTCAAGTAAGGTCGCTTTAGTACTGGCAAGTGACAACAATGTGTCAGCATCTTGCGACTGTAGCGCTTTTGTTTCTTGGCTAATAACGGCTTTAAGCTCAGTCAACACGGTATGTTGTGAGCTCAATAGATGAGATAAATTTGTCATAATGGCCTTATCTTTTATGCCTTAGTCCGCAGTTTGCGGAGACATTAGTTTAAATCGCTAAGTTCATTCTCGAAGTTTGCGATATTAGTTGCAAGCTTTTCTGGATCGATTTTGTAACGACCTTCAGCGATTGCAGCCTTAATTTCATCAACCTTCTTTTGGTCAATATCGGGCATGTCGGCAATCTTAGTTTGCACATTTTGGATCTGTTGTGCCTGCGGTGTAATTGACACCGAGTCAGTTTTTTGTGTCACCGCAGTTTGCACTGGCGCTGCTGTCGCGCTTTGTGCTGCAGAACCTTTGCCCGCATTACTGGTGTTGATGCGCGCTGTAGCAGCGCTATTTACGTGTTTAATATCCATAGCCATTTTGGTATCCAACATTGAATAAAGAGACTTTCTTACACATGCTATCGGCGCGATAACCGTTAACTTTAATGTTATTTTACATTCTTACTTCAACTTGGCCAACCGCAATGACTTTTGCGTTTAAGGTTTTCTGTGAATGGCTGTTCTTAATCCGAATTTTGTCGCCTAAATTGCCATCATGTAATGCTTCGCCGACGGTTTTTATCTCGAAGTTTTGAGACCGCGCAATGATAGAAACAGTGTCGCCCTTACAAACGACGCACAGATGGTTATTAAAAATAGGTTGCTGTGGTGCGACTCGACGTTTAAGCCGCGCACCGACCACTTGGCTTAATTGGTCAAACTGTTGACCTCGCAACGTACTTTGCTCGACATAGTCAATGGCAACATCGCTTTGTGAAATTAAATCGCCAGGGCCTAAGGTGGCTTTAGCCACCACTACCGGGTAGAGAATATCGACCCTTACCGATAAAAATATTTGCCATGGGTAACTCAAGTCTGGGCTGTCGCAGCTTATTTTGACTGTGTTGTTACGCCTTATTGCACGATCGCTGGCTATTTCTGCTTTTATCGGCAGAAAGCAATTAGGCAAGCTGACGCGGGTATCTAGGTTTTGCGGCGTGATATTGACCTTCGCTTTTTCTGGCGCTTCAATTTTTTCTTCAACTGCCGCTATAGCTAATCGAGAAATGGTCGATAAAGAGGGAACACTAGCAACCTGATTGGCATCTGCAATAGCGATTACAGGGAAATAAAGTACGGTAGAAAGTAACCAAAAATTTATTTTCATAATGAATACATTAGCTTGATTCGCTAGAATGCACCTAAGTCGTGTTAATTGTAGAATGTCGGTAGCGAACTCATTAAATCGTTGGGCGTCATAAAGTTGACTGATGTCGCAACGTTTGAATCAGATAGTGCTAACTAAGCAAGTAGTATGCCTAAATGTAGGGATGAGTTTATATTGATCAGTATTGACAATATGGATGCGAAAGAACAACGAAATAAGCGTTAACTACACCTAAATTTAATCTTTTAGATTTAACCGATAAAAAGTAAGTACAAGGCAAATTTTATGTCGAACATTCTTGATTCAGTAAATAAGCGAACGCAATTGGTTGGGCAAAACCGACTTGAGTTATTGTTATTTAAACTTAATGGACGTCAACGATTCGGCATTAACGTATTTAAGGTAAAAGAGGTGCTGCAATGCCCTCCGTTAACAAGCTTACCTAGACTTAACTCTAGTGTGCGTGGCATTGCCCATGTACGCGGCATGACCATTTCAGTGATTGATTTGAGTGCTGCAACAGGCGGCCGCCCAATTGAGAACATTGAGAACAGCTTTATTATCATTTCTGAGTACAACCGCAGTGTGCAGGGGTTCTTGGTCAGTTCGGTTGAACGTATTATCAATATGAACTGGGAAGCGATCATGCCGCCACCACAAGGCGCCGGACGTGGCTCATATTTGACGGCCGTGACAGAGATTGATAATGAGTTAGTGGAGATTTTGGATGTTGAGAAAATCTTAGATGAGATTTCACCCGTCAATACCAACATCAGTAAAGAGTTAGACGAGAAGCTGACAATCGATAGAAATAAGCATTATCACATTATGGTGATAGATGACTCATCGGTGGCCCGTAAACAGATTATTCGAGCGTTAGCCTCGCTTGATCTGCAAATCGATACTGCCAAAGATGGTAAAGAAGCATTAGAAAAGTTACGTGCAATAGCGGCGGAACTCGACGACGTGTCGACTGAAATTCCGTTGATTATTTCAGATATTGAAATGCCTGAAATGGATGGTTATACCCTAACTGCTGAAATACGTGATGACCCTAAGCTTAGAAACATCAAAGTGGTGTTACATACTTCGCTCAGTGGCGTGTTTAATCAGGCGATGGTGCAAAAAGTGGGCGCTAATGACTTTATTGCTAAGTTTAACCCTGATGAGTTAGCCGCTGCGGTAAACAAACATTTAAGTTTATAACGCGTAGGGTTAAGTTCACAGCAAAGCCAGAGGAAACCAAGTCTTACTTGTGTTTCCGAGATGGCTAATGTATAACCCAGCGATTGTTGTAAAGTTGCGCCTGTTATGCGACTTGTTTTATTGATATTTAGGATACAGAGTGCCGAATAAATCACTTGCTGAAAACGAGTACCATCAATTCAGGCTGTTTTTAGAGCAGCACAGCGGTATTGTGCTCGGTGACAGCAAGCAATATCTTGTGCGCAGTCGATTGGCGCCGCTAATGGGCAAGTATAATCTTCCCTCTTTATCGGATGTTGTAAAGCATTCAATGAAACCCACAGAGCGTCAACTTCGCACTGAAGTTATCGATGCAATGACAACCAACGAAACCCTTTGGTTTCGCGATCGTTATCCTTTCGAGTTGCTATTTAATTCCATTTTGCCCAATTACAGCCGACTCGGTCGACCAGTAAAAATATGGTCAGCTGCCTGTTCGTCGGGGCAAGAGCCGTATTCTTTAAGCATGACGATTCTGGAATATCAGCAGCGTAAACCTGGGACACTGCCCGGTGGAGCGAGTATATTGGCGACGGATCTGTCGCCGACGATGCTTGAGCGCTGTAAAAATGCTGAGTATGACAATTTAGCGTTAGCCCGTGGTTTGTCAGATGAACGAAAACGTCATTTTTTTGATGCATTGCCATCGGGCAATATGGTGATTAAGAACAATGTGAAGCAATTGGTTAGTTTTAGAGCACACAACTTGCTCGAAAATTATACCTTGCTTGGCAAGTTCGACATTATCTTTTGCCGCAATGTATTGATCTATTTCTCTCCAGAGGCAAAGCGGAAAATATTGCGGCAATTTGCTGCCGCACTGAACCCTAAAGGTATCCTTTTCTTGGGTGCGTCAGAGTCTATTGCTGGTTTGTCTGATGAGTTTGATATGGTGCGCTGTAATCCTGGCATCTATTACCAAAAACGAACTTAAGCTTATTGTTGTGGGTGTTGAGGTGCAATTAACGCATTTTTGACACCCTGTTTATCCGCATCATCCTGCCGCTATCGCGCTACTCCCTAAGTAAATCGTCTATTTTCATTCTTTTAGGCTAATTTGGCACACCAATTGCTTTATTCTAGCTATCGAGCTGAGGAGGCAATTTTATGGCGATTAATTTTGATAGTGCATTAGGCGTACATCAGTACACTTTGGGCGTACGCTCTCAACGTGCAGAGGTCCTATCTTCAAATATTGCCAATGCCGACACACCAAACTATAAAGCCCGCGATGTTGATTTTGCTAAAGCGATGAATTCAGCGCAGTCACGTCAATCGGGCTTGTCCATGACCAAAAGCGATAGCAAGCACTTCGATTTAGCCGCGTTAACGCAGCAAAATGTCGCTTATCGGGTACCGAATCAGCCAGACACCGGTGACGGTAATACAGTAGACATTCAAGAGGAGCAATCAGCCTTCATGAAAAATGCCCTTGAGTATCAAATGTCACTCGGTTTTCTAGACAGCAAGTTTTCAGGCATGAAAAAAGCGATTAGAGGCGAATAACTATGAGTTTATTTAATATTTTCAACGTCGCAGGTTCGGGTATGTCGGCGCAATCGGTCAGACTCAATACCACGGCCAGTAATATTGCTAACGCGGACTCAGTATCTAGCAGTGTGGGTAAGACCTATCGTGCTCGTCATCCTATTTTTGAAGCTGAAATGAACCAAGCTCAACAGCATCAAAGTGCCTCACAAGCCGTTGCCGTTAAGGGAATTGTTGAAAGTGACTTACCGTTAAATAAAGAATACTCGCCAGGTCATCCAATGGCCGACACAGATGGCTTTATCTATAAGCCCAATGTCAATGTGATGGAGGAGATGGCCAACATGATTTCTGCCTCTCGCTCATATCAGATGAATGTACAAGTGACTGAAGCTGCAAAATCGATGCTTCAGCAAACCCTTAGAATTGGTAAATAAACTCAGTGAAAGCTGGAGGTAAATTTTGAGCCTTATTAATCCGCTCAATAACACGCAATCTGCAACAGGCCAGCCACAAAGTGCTAGCACTGTTACGCCGCAAGCTGCGACGCAGACGACGGTACAAAGTAACGCGGTAGCAACGTCGACTCCGACAACGGGTAATCCGTTTTTAGACAGTTTGCGTTTGCCTGCAGAAAATTCAATACCTGAAGCCAATAGTCAGGACTTATCGCAAGAGGATTTCTTTTCGCTCTTGAGCCAACAGTTGTCGATGCAAGATCCGTTTAAGCCGGTCGACAATGATCAAATGATCCAACAGATGGCATCGTTCTCGACCGTTGACGGTATTAGCAAGCTTAACGAAGAGATTGTTAACCTCAATGCGCTAACGACATCAAGCCAAGCCTTGCAAGCGTCAGGTCTGGTTGGGCAAAAAGTACTTATCCCATCCGATACCGGTTATATCTCAGCTGAAGAACCGGCCATAAGGGCTGTCGTCAGTACGCCTGAAACGATTAAAGACTTAACCGTTCGCGTCGAAGACGAATCTGGTCAGCTGATATCTAGTTTTCAAGTGGATGGCAGTGCGGGTGGCAACGTTGAGGTGACTTGGGACGGTATGGGTAAAAATGGCGAGCCCGTTGCTGAAGGGAGTTACACCCTAAAAGTCACAGGTAAAGTCGATGGCAAGAGTGAAGAATTACCCGTTTCAACTTACGCTCACGTCACGAGCGTGTCGTTAGGGACAGCAGCTACCGGCGCTATTTTGAATTTGCGCGGCGTTGGCGGTATTAAGATTAGTGATGTATTAGCGGTGTCAGAATCGTAAACGCACGACAGATATTAATAAGAGAGGCAGATAAACCTCTCCTAAAACGAATTGAACAAGGATAGAGGTGAACTATGTCATTTAACATTGCTCTGAGCGGTATATCTGCTGCGCAAAAAGATCTCAATACAACCGCAAACAATATCGCTAACGTTAACACCACGGGTTTTAAAGAATCACGTGCTGAGTTTGCCGATGTTTACGCGACCTCTATTTTTGCTAACAGCAAAACAACCGTCGGTGGCGGTGTTGCAACCAGCCAGGTGGCGCAGCAGTTCCAGCAAGGTAGCTTACAATTTACCAATAACTCACTTGATATGGCGATTAACGGTGGCGGTTTCTTCGTCACGTCATCGGAAGTGGGCTCGCAGGATCATTCATTTACTCGTGCGGGTGCGTTTAAGTTTGACTCAAATAACTACATGGTTGATTCAGCAGGTAACTTTCTGCAAACCTTCCCGGTTGATAAAGATGGCAACTCAACCTCAGTGAGTTTGACCACCACCCAGCCCGTCAAAATTCCGGATACGGCAGGTAGCCCAGTAAAAACTGAAAATATCGGTATGCAGATGAACTTGAATGCGGGAGATAAGACATTTAGCCCTGCAGATTTCAACCCCGATGACCCTGATACATTCAACAATTCAACGTCGGTCACCATGTATGATTCATTAGGTGAGCCACATGTTATGACAAGCTATTTTGTTCGCCCACCCAATGCGGCGCAC
This sequence comes from Shewanella gelidimarina, assembly GCF_023283945.1. GTDB lineage: Bacteria > Pseudomonadota > Gammaproteobacteria > Enterobacterales > Shewanellaceae > Shewanella > Shewanella gelidimarina. The sequence goes on from NZ_JAKIKW010000006.1 coordinate 65,100, forward strand.
ACTGGCGAAAGTAACTGGGTTGCATTTTACGCAGTTGACGGCAAAAAAGTGAATGTCGACCCTGCTGCAGGCACTTATAATGTTGATAATAGTGGTGATGGTACGATAGATGGCACGGCACCGGCTGAAACGGCGGGTGGCTGGAAAGGCGCAGCAATCTCTTTTAACGATACGGGTGGATATGAGGGGAGTGATCCTGCAACCATTAAGACTGAAGCCCTCGGAGTTGGCGGCGCCAATGTTCTCGGCGCTGGCGCTGATGGTACGCAAACATTAAACCTTAAGTTTAATCAACCGACTCAATATGCATCGCCATTTGAAGTGACAGAATTAACCCAAGACGGGACTACAGTAGGTCGTTTAACTAACGTTGAAGTGGGGGCTGATGGCCTTGTCAACGCCAGTTATAGTAATGGTTCAACAGTGCCATTGGCACGGGTAGCATTAGTCCGCTTTGCCAACGAGCAAGGTTTATCACAAGCGGGTAATACTTCTTGGAAAGCGAGCATTGATTCGGGCCCAGCATTAGCGGGTGAGGCAAACAGTGGCACTTTTGGTGGCATTCGTTCTTCAGCGCTAGAGCAATCTAACGTCGACTTGACCACCGAGTTGGTTGACCTTATCTCTGCTCAACGTAACTTCCAAGCTAACTCACGAACGCTGGAAGTCAACAATACGCTACAACAAACCATACTGCAGATCCGATAATCATTAAGGTCTGTTAACGCGGTTTTTAGCCGCGTTATACGTTTACACGTTGCCGCCACGGCAACGTGTTTCCTCTTTTAATCCCATTGTTTATATTCTTGCAGCAACTCCCTCTTTTTACATCCCATTGCAACACTTACATTTATGGCACGATGCTTGCTATCTAATACGTTAGACGGAAGTTTGACGGAGCGTTAAGTGGACAAGTTACTCTATGTCGCCATGAGCGGCGCGAAACAGAATATGAATGCGTTGGCTATCAGTGCCAACAATTTGGCAAACGCTAGTACTGACGGGTTTAAATCGGATTTCGCTCAGGCGCGTTCGATGCAAGCCTTTGGTGAAGGTTTGCCAACGCGCGTGTTCGCCATGACCGAAAACCCGTCAGCTGACTTTGCCAGTGGTCCGATAAAAACCACCGGTAGAAATCTAGATATTGCCGTAAAAGGCGATGGTTGGATTGCGGTTCAAGCCGCAGATGGTAGCGAAGCATACACTCGTTCAGGTAGCTTAAGCTTCGATACCACCGGCGTCTTACGCAATGATAGAGGCACGGCTGTGATGGGTGACAATGGCCCCATCGTGTTGCCACTGCCTATCGAAAAAATTGAAATATCTCAAGATGGCATTATCTCTGTCCGCCCATCGGGTGCCACTGCTGAGGTTATTGAAGAGGTGGGCCGTATTAAGTTGGTCAACCCTGGTAATGAAAATTTGATGCGTGGCCAAGATGGTTTATTCCGTCAAATAACGGGTCAAGTAGCTGCCGCAGATCCTAGCGTTGGGCTACTCAGCGGTGCTGTTGAAGGCAGTAACGTTAATGCAGTACATGAAATGGTATCGATGATTGACATACAACGTCAGTTTGAGATGCAGGTCAAAATGATGAAAACAGCAGAAGAAATCGATAAAGCTTCCGCCTCATTAATGCGCATAAGCTAGGAGAAAGACTATGCATCCCGCTTTATGGATAAGTAAGACTGGTTTAGACGCTCAGCAAACTGACATTGCTGTAATTTCAAACAACGTGGCCAACGCCAGCACCATTGGTTTTAAAAAGAGCCGTGCCGTTTTTGAAGATCTGCTCTATCAAAACGTGAATCAAGCGGGTGGTATTAGTGCGTCAAATACTAAATTACCTAACGGTTTGAACATCGGCGCCGGTACTAAAGTGGTGGCGACTCAAAAAGTCTTTACCCAAGGCAACATGCTGACAACCGATAACTCGTTAGACTTGATGGTCGAAGGTCCTGGTTTTTTCGAAGTGCAGATGCCAGACGGCACAGCAGCTTATACCCGCACCGGTCAATTTAGCTTGGATGACACCGGACAAATTGTAACGCCAGGTTCGGGTTATGTGGTGCAACCTGCCATTACCATTCCTGATGATGCCAGCAGTATTACGGTATCGGCTGAAGGCGAAGTGTCAGTTAAAACCCCGGGTAATGCTCAAAACCAAGTAGTTGGTCAGCTTTCCATGTCAGACTTTATTAACCCTGCAGGCCTGAATCCTATGGGGCAAAACCTTTATATGGAAACCGGAGCCAGCGGCACGCCTATTCAGGGTACGGCATCACTTGATGGTATGGGCGCGATTCGCCAAGGCGCATTAGAAACCTCAAACGTTAACGTAACAGAAGAGTTGGTGAACCTGATTGAAAGTCAGCGTATTTACGAGATGAACTCCAAGGTTATCTCTGCGGTTGATCAGATGTTGTCGTACGTGAACCAGAATTTGTAAGCGTAAAATCAGTTTAAGTGGCTTATTCGCCACTGTTAATTTCAACGTATATGGCATTGAATATGCCTTAAATGTGAAGAGAGTTTTTGTATGAGTCGTTACTGGATGTTAATCGTTATTGCTGCGCTTTCAGGTTGTAGTTCAACCAATGGAAAGCCGATTGCTGACGATCCGTATTACGCACCGGTTTACCCTGAAGCGCCGCCAACAAAAATTGCCGCAACCGGGTCTATGTATCAAGACAGTCAAGCCTCAAGCCTTTATTCAGATATTAAGGCATTGAAAGTGGGCGATATTATTACTGTAATACTGATGGAATCGACTCAAGCTAAAAAGAGTGCCAATAACGAAATTAAAAAAGGTACCGATCTGTCTCTTGACCCGATTTATGCCGGCGGCGGTAACGTTACCATCGGTGGCAACCCCATCGATTTACGTTATAAAGACAGCATGAACACTAAGCGCGAATCAGACGCTGACCAAAGCAACAGTTTATCAGGCAGTATCTCCGCTAACGTGATGAAAGTGCTCAATAACGGCAACTTAGTGATTCGGGGTGAGAAGTGGATAAGCATTAATAACGGCGATGAGTTTGTGCGTATTACTGGCATTGTGCGTGCCCAAGACATTCGTCCAGATAACACCATCGACTCGCCGCGAGTGGCAAATGCACGGATCCAATACAGCGGAACGGGTACGTTTGCCGAAGTACAAAAAGTGGGATGGCTCAGTTCATTCTTTATGGGGAGCTGGTGGCCATTTTAGGTCGTCATTGATAACTCATAACAACAATTATAAGCCAAGGTGCCGTGCGGATTGCGACATTTAACCGCCTGTAAGGGCAGCTGTGGAGCGGCAATAAGCTTGCTTGCATTAGCGAAGGACTTTTCATGATGAAAATAAAACTGGCATTACTTTGTGCGATATTAGTGATTGCCTCACCGGTACAGGCGCAGCGTATTAAAGATATAGCCAATGTCCAAGGGGTACGAAGTAACCAATTGATTGGTTATGGCTTAGTGGTTGGCTTACCTGGCACCGGCGAAAAGACACGCTATACCGAGCAAACATTTAAAACCATGTTGAAGAACTTTGGTATTAATTTGCCGGATAACTTCAGACCTAAAATTAAAAATATCGCCGTGGTTGCGGTGAGTGCCAACATGCCACCCTTTATCAAACCGGGGCAGACCTTAGACATTGCAGTGTCAAGTTTAGGTGAAGCTAAGAGTTTACGTGGCGGCATGCTACTACAGACCTTCCTTAGAGGGATCGATGGTAATGTGTATGCGATTGCGCAGGGCAGCATGGTCGTGAGTGGCTTTAGTGCTGAAGGGCTAGACGGCTCTAAAGTGATTCAAAATACCCCCACCGTTGGCCGCATTCCTAATGGTGCGATTATTGAACGTACGGTTGCTACGCCATTTTCGACAGGTGATTATCTTACCTTTAACCTCCGCCGTGCTGATTTTTCAACCGCTAAAAGATTGTCAGATGCAATCAATGACTTATTAGGCCCTGGCATGGCAAGACCGCTTGATGCTGCGTCTGTGCAAGTCAGTGCACCACGTGATGTATCACAGCGGGTGTCATTTCTAGCCACGCTTGAAAATATCGAAATCGAACCTGCTGAAGAGTCAGCTAAAGTGATTGTTAATTCAAGGACGGGCACCATTGTCGTCGGGCAAAACGTCAAATTATTGCCAGCTGCGGTCACTCATGGTGGCTTAACGGTGACGATTGCCGAAGCAACTCAAGTTTCTCAACCTAATCCATTCGGTAATGGTCAAACCGTGGTCTCTTCTGATAGCACCATTGATGTTTCTGAAGATGATAGTCGCATGTTTATGTTTAACCCTGGCACCACGCTAGATGAGTTAGTACGGGCGGTTAACCTCGTTGGAGCTGCACCTTCAGATGTACTGGCAATACTTGAAGCGTTAAAGATGGCAGGCGCTTTGCATGGTGAACTGATAATAATCTAAAAATTGTCGGTTTGAGTGGGAATGAGTCATGGATAAGCTGTCGAATGCATCGCAATTTTTGGATCTGGGGGGATTAGACTCACTCAGATCCAAAGCCCAGAAAGGTGAAAACAGTGCGCTAAAAGAAGTGGCGCAACAGTTTGAAGGTATTTTTGTACAAATGCTAATGAAGAGCATGCGAGATGCTAATGCTGTGTTTGAATCCGACAGCCCGATGAACAGCCAATACACCAAATTTTACGAGCAGATGCATGATCAGCAGATGTCTTTGAACCTCTCAGGCCAAGGCATGCTCGGATTAGCTGACTTGATGGTGCAGCAACTCGACCCCACTAACAGTCCAATGACACCGGCCTCAGTATTAAGAGGTGACAGTGACAGTTCTGCTAGATCCAATGGTTTTACACTCGATGACGGCCATGCGATGCAGATGCCAACCTCACGCACAACTGCAGCGTCGCCACCACTGGGTAATACTGCAAGCGTTACCACCGCAACTTCGCCTTTGGGTCTTGGCACTAGCGTCGCGCCGCAAACATTAGATTCTCTCTTAAGTGGCAAGATTTTGCCGTCGGCAGCACTGAATGCCGACAAGTCACAAGCAGACTTTACCAGTCAAGATGAGTTCGTGAGTCGTTTATACCCCCATGCTGAAAAAGCCGCTAAACAATTAGGCACCACCCCTGAAGTGCTAATCGCACAATCAGCACTGGAAACAGGTTGGGGCCAAAAAATGGTTAAGGGCGTTGCTGGACAGCAAAGTAATAATTTATTCAATATCAAGGCTGACAACCGTTGGCAGGGCGACAAAGCCCAGGTCAATACACTGGAGTATCAACAGGGCGTTGCGGTCAAGCAAAAGGCAGATTTTAGAGTGTATGAGGATATCGGCCAGAGCTTTAACGATTTTGTGTCATTTGTCTCCAATAGCGAACGTTACCAAGACGCGATGAAAAAGGCCGCCAATCCACAAGCCTTTGTGCAGTCACTGCAAGATGCGGGTTACGCCACTGATCCAAAGTATACCGATAAAGTCATGCAGGTAATGAAAACAATCACTCGAGATTTTAAAGAAATTTTACAAGGGGTTAAGCAATGATAAACCCAATTTTGCAACCGTTTGTAATGGGGAGTTGTAAATAATGTCAATGGACTTGCTGAGCATTGCTCGCACCGGGGTGCTAGCGTCACAATCTCAACTGGCGATTACCAGTAACAATATCGCCAATACGAATACCGATGGATACAACCGTCAGGTAGTTTCACAATCGAGCCTAGAATCTCAAAAAATGGGCAGCGAATTTTATGGTGCAGGTACTTATGTCTCTGACGTAAAACGCGTTTATAACGATTACGCCGCGCGTGAATTACGTATTGGCCAAACAGCAGTAAGTGAAGCTCAAACAACTTACGGAAAAATGTCTGAACTCGACCAACTGTTTTCTCAAATCGGCTCAGCTGTCCCAACATCGCTAAACAGTTTTTTTGCGGGTATAAACAGCTTGGCTGATATTCCTGATGACTTAGGACTTCGTGATTCTTTACTGACCAATGCCAATCAGTTGGCTAACAACGTTAATCAGATGCAGCAGCATCTTGACGGACAGATGGGTCAAACCAACGACCAAATTTCGGCCGTCACCGACCGTATCAATGAGATCAGTAATGAACTTGGCAGCCTAAACCTTGAGCTAATGAAATCTCAGGGCCAAGATATGCAGTTGCTTGATAAGCAAGATGCACTGATCCTCGAGCTTAGTGAATATGCCGAAGTGAATGTGGTGCCATTAGAGTCCGGCGCTAAGAGTGTCATGCTTGGTGGTTCAATTATGCTGGTGTCCGGTGAAGTATCAATGCAAATTGGCACTAAACCGGGTGATCCTCACGCGCAGGAGCTGCAAATAACCGCTTCAGCGGGTGGTAAAAGTTTAGTGGTTGATGCGTCAAAAGTCGGCGGGCAGTTGGGGGCGTTGGTTGATTACCGTGATGACACCTTGATCCCCGCACAACTAGAACTGGGCCAATTTGCGCTTGGCGTTGCGGATGCATTTAATCAGGCACAGTCGCAAGGTTTTGATCTCAATGGCCAAGTGGGCGCAAATATCTTTACCGATATTAACGACCCTTCAATGCAGCTAGGCCGGGTCGGCGCGCTATCAACCAATACCGGTAATGCTAATTTAAGCGTCAATATTGATGACGTTGGCTCACTTACCGGCAGCAGCTATGAACTGAGTTATACCGACACGACACCACCCATTTATCAGCTAAAAGACAATAGCACAGGCACGAAAACGGAGCTCCACCTTACTGGCAATACCTTGTCTAGCGCGAGTGGCTTTAGTATCGATATCGATGATCCTTTATTGCTACAAGGTGGTGACAAATTTGAAATCCGTCCCACCTCAAGTGCAGCCACGGCGTTATCGGTCACCATGAGCGACGGCAAAGGCATTGCCGCTGCAGGGACTGCTCCTGCCATAGGAAGTCCTGCCGCTGAAGGCGACAACAGCAACCTCATCAATATGGCGAAGTTAAGTGAAACCAAAATGATGAACGGCGGTAAAACCACCCTCACGGATGTTTTTGAAAATACCAAACTCGATATTGGCGGTAAGACTAAGTCAGCCGAAATATCAGTGGGCTCAGCTGGGGCTATTTACAACCAAGCTTATACCCGAGTTCAAAGTGTGTCAGGGGTGAATCTTGATGAAGAAGCGGCTAATTTAATGCGCTTTCAGCAATCTTATCAAGCGTCGGCGCGGATCATGACTACCGCGACGGAAATATTTAATACTTTGTTTAGCGCATTGCGCTAATGCTGAAGCTAAATACAGGACTTAAGGATTAAGTTTATGCGAATTTCTACCGCACAAATGTTTCATCAAAACATTAATAGTGTGACGCAAAAACAGTCACAAACTAGTCAGATCATTGAACAGTTATCAACGGGGAAAAGGGTCAATACAGCCGGAGATGATCCCGTGGCGGCTGTCGGTATAGATAACTTGAAGCAACAAAATGCAATGGTTGATCAGTTTCTAAAGAATATTGATTATGCGACGAATCGCTTATCTGTATCAGAAAGTAAGCTTGGCAGTGCTGAAACTGTGACCAGTAGTATCAGAGAACAAGTGTTGCGGGCGGTAAACGGCACATTATCGGATTCCGATCGGCAAACTGTTGCCGATGAAATGCGTGGCGGCTTAGAAGAGTTAATGGCAATTGCTAACAGCAAAGATGAGTCTGGTAACTATCTATTCGGCGGCTTTAATACTAATAATCAACCATTTGAGTTCGATGCCAGTGGTAATGCCATTTATAACGGTGACAGTGGTGTACGAGGCAGTATCGTGGCTACTGGTGTGACTGTCGGAGCCAATATTCCAGGTGATTTAGCTTTTATGAACGCTGCGAATAGCTTAGGTGATTATGGCGTCAATTATTTGGCCTCTCAAACCGGTGAGTTCACCGTTCAAAGCGCTAAAGTGACAAATTCCATAACACATGTTGCTGATACATATACCTTCACTATGATTGGTAACGATTTAGAAGTCAGAGATTCTACAAATGCGCTAGTGACAACAGAGACCAATTTCGATCCCAAAAAACCGGTCTCGTTTAATGGTATCGAAGTGAAGATCGACGGCATGCCTGCATCTGGCGATGCTTTCACTATGGATCATAAGCCTGAAGTGAGCCTGCTCGATACCATCAATAGTGCCATAGCCCTGATTGAAGATCCTAATAAGGTAAATACTCAATCAGGAAAATCAGAGTTGGCACAAATGTTGAATGATATTGATAGTGGTATGGATCAACTCAATGTTGCAAGGGGTGTTGCGGGAAATAGCTTAAAGAGTTTAGAAAGCTATGGGACGTCACATGATGATGAGAAGATTATAAATAACTCAGCATTATCCATGTTGGAAGATTTGGATTATGCCGAGGCGATAACGCAGTTAGAGCAGCAACAACAAGCTCTTAGTGCTGCATCAAGCGTATTTACTAAGGTGGGCACTGTATCGCTGTTTGATTATATCTAAGAGCTAGTACCACCTAAATAATTTGAATGTAAATTAACCGAAATTAGCCAAGTCTGAAGTCTTGGCAATCAATTAAGACAGAGGATATAAAAATGGCTATTACTGTTAATACCAATGTGACATCGATGAAAGCGCAAAAAAACTTAAATACATCAAGTCAAGGCTTGTCGACATCAATGGAGCGTTTATCCAGTGGTCTTCGTATTAATAGTGCAAAAGACGATGCAGCCGGCCTTGCTATTTCTAACCGCTTAGACTCGCAAGTGCGTGGTTTAGAAGTGGGTATGCGTAACGCTAACGATGCGATTTCAATTGCGCAAATATCAGAAGGTGCAATGCAAGAGCAAACTAACATGCTCCAGCGTATGCGTGACCTTACCATCCAAGCAGAAAATGGTTCAAACAGCCCTGACGATTTAGTCACGATTAAAAATGAAATAACGGCGCTTTCGTCAGAGATCACTGCTATTGCTGACTCTACTGCTTTCGGTAACACTAAATTAATGTCGGGTGGTTTTACTGCCGGTAAATCATTTCAAGTGGGTCATCAAAATGGTGAAAACATTGAGGTAAAGGTCGATAGAATGACAGCCTCTTCACTTGGTGTAAGTAGTCTATCGGTGGGAGCCGCAGCTGATCGTACAACATCATTAACCAATATCGACGCAGCAATTAAAAAAATAGATGGCCAACGTGCAGAGCTTGGTGCTGTTCAAAACCGTCTATCACATAACATTAGTAACAGTGCTAATACACAAGCTAACGTGGCTGATGCTAAGAGCCGTATCGTTGATGTGGATTTCGCGAAAGAAACAGCAACAATGACTAAGAACCAAGTACTACAGCAGACGGGTTCAGCCATGCTGGCACAAGCAAACCAACTGCCACAAGTGGCATTATCGTTACTAGGCTAATCTATAGCCATATCTATTACGAGTATGTTAACTCAATTTAATAGGTAAAATCATGTTTAATGAAATAACCCATACTCAATGCGAAAGCAGGGAGTGTGGGTTTTCTTTTTTAGAGCTTGCTATAATCGGCTGCTATTAAGTAATTGTATTTAAAGGGATAAAAAAATAAACAATAAAATATTTAAAATCAGCTAAAGAATAAAAAAATGCTGCCGTTAAAGTTACTGTAACCCAATAGACCCGCCTGGCGTAAATAGACAGGCAAGTTTTAAAGCCAGGCACTTAAGAGGAATCAAATTATGGCTATTACAGTAAACACCAACGTTACTTCAATGAAAGCACAAAAGAACTTGAATGCATCTAGTCAAGGTTTGGCAACCTCTATGGAGCGTTTATCAAGTGGTCTTCGTATTAATGGTGCGAAGGATGATGCTGCTGGTCTAGCTATCTCTAACCGTTTGGACTCGCAAGTGCGTGGTCTAGAAGTGGGTATGCGTAACGCTAACGATGCAATTTCAATCGCACAGATTTCTGAAGGTGCAATGCAAGAGCAAACTAACATGCTCCAGCGTATGCGAGACCTTACCATCCAAGCAGAAAATGGTTCAAACAGTGCTGATGATTTAGCCACGATTAAAAATGAAATAACGGCGCTTTCGTCAGAGATCACCGCTATTGCTGATACGACCGCATTTGGTAACACTAAATTAATGTCGGGTGGTTTTACTGCCGGTAAATCATTTCAAGTGGGTCATCAAAATGGAGAAAACATTGATGTAAAGGTCGATAGAATGACGGCCTCTTCACTGGGTGTAAGTGGTCTATCGGTGGGAGCCGCAGCTGATCGTACAACATCTTTAACCAATATCGACGCAGCAATTAAAAAAATCGATGGCCAACGTGCAGAGCTTGGTGCGGTTCAAAACCGTCTATCACATAACATTAGTAACAGTGCTAATACACAGGCTAACGTGGCTGATGCTAAGAGCCGTATCGTTGATGTGGATTTCGCGAAAGAAACAGCAACAATGACTAAGAACCAAGTACTACAGCAGACGGGTTCAGCCATGCTGGCACAAGCGAATCAACTACCACAAGTAGCGTTATCTCTGCTTTAATATAGCGAATTAATGTCTAGGCAGTATTAAAGGGGAGATTCGTCATGGATCTCCCCTTTATTGTTTTATATTCCAGATAGAACCGTCTAAATGACATAGCTAGAATAACTTTTATTGAGGTGAAGTATGACAATGGATGTAAATTTCGCTGGTTCCACAATAGCGGTAACGGCTTACATAGCACCGACAGGCAAGCCGGTAGAGCAATCAAAAATATTAAATAACGACAGTACGTTTGATCCGGCCAACGTTGATGAAGCCGAGCAATCCATTGGAGCCGATAAAGCGCTGCAGGGGAAAGAGGGTGAAGCAGGCAATGCTGAAGACCTCAATACGCTGACGGCTGAGCTTACCGATATGATGTCGTTGATGCGCAAAGGACTTGCATTTACCGTTGACGACCGCTCTGGCCGCAATGTGGTGAGTGTAATGGATGTAGACTCTGGTGAGTTGATCCGTCAGATCCCTAATGAAGAAGCGCTAGAATTAGCCAAAAAATTTGCAGAAGTGGCGGGGTTCTTGCTTAAAACAGAGGCGTAATTACTAGCGTCAATAAATTTGTATGTTGTCTAGGAGGCAAGTATGGCATTAACAGCAACAGGTATTGGTTCAGGGTTAGACATTAACAAGATTGTTGGTGTGCTCGTCGATGCTGAAAAATTACCTAAAGAAGCCATATTCGATAAAAAAGAACAAACCATTGACGCTAAGGTCTCTGCTATAGGCACACTCAAGAGTCAGTTATCTACCTTTCAAGACGCGCTTGAAAAGCTCAGTGATCCAGCAGCGCTTAATATTAGAAAAGTGTCTACTGGTGAGAGCAGTTACTTTAGCGCTACCGCAGATGAATCGGCGCAGAAGGGCACCTATCAGATTGAAGTTGAACAACTTGCTAAGACTCATAAAGTTGCCGGTGCTAATGTTGCGAACTCAGCCCTGCCTGTTGGCCAAGGCTCGCTGGATCTCTCAGTAAACGGTGAATCATTTTCTGTGGCGGTAGAGGCAACAGATTCATTAGAAATGATGGCTAATAAAATTAATGATTCATCCGATAATCCTGGTGTTACCGCGACGATTATTACCAGTGATGGCGGTAGCCGTCTGGTATTGAGTTCTGATGAGTCAGGTGTTGATAATCAGGTCAATATCACTGCAACCGATACGGTTGGCAGCGGGCTAAATGATATGTTTGGTGGGGCCAACTTATCGACGTTACAAGCTGCACAAAATGCGGTGTTGTATATTGATGGCCAAAAAGTGACCTCGCAAAGTAATGATGTTGATAATGCGATTACGGGTGTGACTCTTTCACTCACTGATGCGGACTTAACTAAGTCATCAATCCTCAAGATTGAGCAAGATGACAAAGCTGTTAAAGAAAACGTTAAAGCTTTTGTTGAAGCCTATAACACTTTAGTTGGATCTATCGATAAATTGTCGAATTATGACGTTGAAAAAAAGGTGTCGGCAGCGTTACAAGGCGATTCAATGATCCGTGCCATAGAATCGCAAATGCGTAATATGATCAGTAATCGAGTCGATGTGGATGGTGAAACTGTTGCTTTATATGACATAGGCGTTGAAGTCGATCGCTATGGCAAAATGTCGGTGAATGATACTAGGCTTGATAAGGCAATTGCTGAAGATATGGATTTAGTATCAGGGTTATTCTCTACCCCGGATAAAGGTATCGCTAGCAGTCTTGACAGCTTGGTGGAAAGCTATGTAAAAACGGGTGGGTTGATCGACACTCGTGACAATGCATTGACCAGTGATAAAAGCAGATTAGATGATCAGCGAGAATCTTTTTCATTGAAGATGGAAATGCTCGAAGCTCGTCTTTTTAAGCAGTTTAATGCGATGGATTTAATCGTAGGCCAGCTCAATAAGCAGAGTGAGGGACTTACGGACAGATTAAAATCTCTGCCAGGTGTTGTTCGTAAATCGTAAGGTATTTTAGGAGGCAAGTGAGTTGCAATCTTTGTCAGAGTTAAATATTAAATTAGTTGAAGTACTGAAAGAATTACAGATTGTAGCAGTTGAAGATGAAACTAGCGACGAGTTGGTATTATCTTTGCATGTTATGGTGGGGGAGCGTCAACTTTTACTTGTGAGTGTCTTTGAAAATGCAAGTATTGAAGATGCTATTGAGATGGAAAAGCAACTTGGGCTTACTAAAGTATTTGAGGCACAAGCAAAAACCATCTTGAAACATCGCCAAACGCTATTGCATGCAGGACGTAAAAGTAAACGACAGCTAAATGTTTATAAAGCTATAGATACAAATTAGGTAGGTTTTAATGAGAAGATCACTTCAATCATATCGTAAGGTTTCATTAGACAGTGAAATTTCAGTTGCTTCACCACATCGTATTATTCAGATGATGTTTGATGGGGCACTACAACGTCTTGCACAGAGTCGCTATGCGATTGAAAATAATGACTTACAAAGTAAAGGAGTTTATGTTGGCAAGGCTATAGGTATTATAACGGGGCTAAATAACAGTCTTAATATGGATGCTGGTGGAGACGTATCTCAAAATTTGAGTGATCTTTATGACTTTATGTTGCGTCGTATTACGGAAGCAAACGCCAATAATGATGCTAAAGCTTTGGATGATGTTAGTGATATATTGAGAACCATTAAAGAAGGATGGGACGCCATACCTTCAGACAAACACCACATTGATTCATATGCAGGTATGAGCTGATTTTACTTAACGAGAAAGAAAAATACGGCTCTCCTTTTTGACATCTGTCAAAATACTGTCGATGCCAAATTGGCGAGTGCTGAGTTTTTAAGCAAAATAGATCCTGTTTATCATAAACTTCATCAGAGGCTTGCTAATGGCGAGCCGATAATACACTATTCAGTTTGGTAGTGGATTTGAAGGTATTTCTTTGAGAAGCTACCGGCTTTAAATAATAAGCAACTAACACTAATAATTAATGCGCTGATACATATAAGCCTAACGGCCTTCGGAATGATGCAAAAAGATCAACGAATTCTACTTGTCGGTAACCAGTCAGAGCGAATTAATCGCTTGTCATGTGTTTTTGAGTTTTTAGGTGAGCAAGTCGAGTTAGTCGGTTTCGATAAACTTGAGTTGCATACAAAACAAGCGCGTTTTCGTGCGATTGTTTTGCCCGCTGAAGCTCAATCAAAAGAACTTATTCAGTCTTTGGCTGGAGCGCTTCCGTGGCAGCCATTTTTGCTGCTGGGTGACGTTGCCGATGTTAAAGCCTCGAATATTCTTGGCTGTATCGAAGAACCACTAAATTATCCTCAGCTCACTGAGTTACTTCACTTCTGCCAAGTTTTTGGCCAAGTGAAGCGAGCTGATGTGCCTACCAGTGCCAATCAAACAAAACTGTTTCGCAGCCTCGTTGGCCGCAGTGAAGGTATCGCTAACGTGCGCCACCTCATTAGCCAAGTTGCCAGTTCTGAAGCCACAGTGTTAATCCTTGGGCAATCAGGTACAGGTAAAGAGGTTGTAGCACGAAATATTCATTATATTTCAGAGCGCCGCGATGGACCCTTTATTCCAGTTAACTGTGGTGCAATACCGGCAGAATTGTTAGAAAGCGAGTTGTTTGGCCACGAGAAAGGCTCATTTACCGGTGCAATTAGTGCCCGTAAAGGTCGATTCGAATTAGCAGAAAAAGGCACTCTGTTTCTTGATGAAATAGGCGACATGCCGCTGCAAATGCAAGTTAAGCTGCTACGTGTATTACAAGAGCGAGTGTTTGAACGTGTGGGTGGCAGTAAGTCTATTGCAGCTGACGTTCGAGTTGTTGCGGCGACACATAGAAATCTTGAAAACATGATTGAAGAGGGTAGCTTTAGAGAAGATCTCTATTACCGCTTGAATGTGTTTCCAATAGAAATGCCTGCTTTGTGTGAACGCAAAGAAGATATTCCATTATTATTGCAAGAACTGGTTAGCCGAGTGTATAACGAAGGCCGTGGCCGAGTGCGTTTTACTCAAAGAGGCATAGAGTCGCTTAAAGAGCATGCATGGTCTGGTAACGTTCGTGAGTTATCCAACTTAGTCGAGCGCTTAACCATCTTGTACCCCGGTGGACTGGTTGATGTTAATGACTTACCGATTAAGTATCGTCATATTGATGTACCAGAATATTGTATAGAAGTCAGTGAAGAGGAGCTTGAGCGTGATGCGCTAGCCTCTATCTTTAATGATGACGAGCCTATTGAGATACCTGAGTCTCGCTTCCCAAGTGAGCTGCCTCCTGAAGGGGTTAACTTAAAAGATCTGCTGGCTGAGCTTGAAATCGACATGATTAGACAAGCATTAGATCAGCAAGATAACGTGGTTGCCCGCGCAGCTGAAATGCTCGGTATTCGCCGTACAACGCTGGTTGAGAAAATGCGTAAATATGGTTTAGGTAAAGATTAAAAGCCGGTAAAAGCTGAGATGGTTTAAAGCCGGTTCGAGCAGAGATGGTACAAGCTAAGACGGTGAAGCCAAGACGATTAAAGCTGAGATGGTAAAAATCGATTAAGAGCCGGTTTAAAGACGGTACAAGCTGAGACGGTGGAAATCGGTTAAGAGCCGGTTTTAAGACGGTACAAGCCAAGACGATTCAAGCTGAGATGGTTTAAAGCCGGATAATGCAGAGACGATACAAGCAGAGACGATAAAAATCGGTTTAAAGCCGATTTAAAGACGGTACAAGCTGAGACGGTTTAAAGCCGGTTCGAGCAGAGACGGTGAAAATCGGTTAAGAGCCGATTTAAAGACGGTACAAGCTGAGACGGTGAAAATCGATTAAAAGCCGATTAAAAGCCGGTTCGAGCAGAGATGGTGAAAATCGGTTAAGAGCCGATTAAAAGACGATACAAGCTAAGACGGTGAAAATCGATTAAAAATCGATTAAAAGCCGATTAAAAGCCGGATAGTGCTGAGATGGTTTAAAGCCGGTTCAAGCAGAGATGCTACAAGCTAAGACGATTCGAGCTGAGATGGTACGAGCTAATTATAAGCACTGATTTAAAATTAGAAAGCCAGAAGCATAGCTCCTGGCTTTTTTTGTTTTTTTGTTTTTTGTTTTAATCTTTTCCTGCTTTTCCTGCTTTTCCTGCTTTTCCTGCTTTTCCCGTAAGCGAAGCGTCCGTCTTTGCCTGTTTCGTCTTAGCTCTATTCGTTTTTTCACCGTTCATCTTAGCTTGTTTCATCTTAGCTTTATTCTGCTTTCCTAGTGCCTTCCTAAGTTGGCACAAAACCTGCTTCACCCCCTCAAATGCAGTTTTTTTGACGGAGTCATAATGTCCGCAGTCCCTCAGCCACAATTTGATGCACTAACAAGCCATCGTCCACAACAGGTCGACGTTCAGCAAGCCGCGAATATGTCCAATCGTATGGATCATATTCTGCAGGCGATGCCATCGGGTGTAGTGATCATCAATGGTGATGGTATTGTGACAGACGCAAATCCGGTAGCAATCGAGTTGCTTGGCGGTCCATTAGAAGGGCTACGCTGGTTTAAAGTGATCAATCAGGCTTTCTCACCTAAAGATGATGATGGTCATGAAGTGTCACTGCGCAATGGGCGCCGCGTTAAACTTGCGATTACGCCATTAACGCCAGAACCTGGTCAGCTCATCGTGTTAACTGATTTGACCGAAACCCGTTTATTGCAAAAGAACCTGTCACATCTACAAAGGTTGTCAGCATTAGGCAAAATGGTGGCAACACTGGCACACCAAGTGCGTACGCCTCTGAGTGCCGCCTTGTTGTATGCCTCCAATCTTGCCAACCCTAAAATTTCCGATACCGCAAGAAAGCGCTTTCAGGGAAAGCTGGTCGATAGACTCAACGAGTTAGAGCATCAAGTTAACGATATGCTGCTAATGGCAAAAGGCCGCAAGCAGGAACTGGACGTGATTGTCTCTATTGAAGAGGTGATGGATAGCGTACTGAATAACTGCCAACCAATCTCGGCGCAAAAAGGCTGCCAGCTGGATTTTGTCAATCATTCGAGACAGGGTATTCGCGCAAATGATTCAGCGTTAAGTTCAGCGATAAATAATCTGGTGGTGAACAGCATTGAAGCTGGCGCGACCAAGATAGAGATAAAGGCCTACGATACGGCCACAGCACTGCATGTTGATGTGATAGATAACGGCAAAGGGTTAGATGCTGACATGCAGCAACAAGTGCTTGAACCCTTCTTTACCACTAAGCCTCAAGGCACGGGACTTGGACTGGCAGTGGTGCAATCTGTGGTGAATAATCATGGTGGCATGATGCAGTTGAGTTGTCATGTTGGTGAAGGCTGCACCGCCTCGCTTAAATTCCCTTTAGTGGCTAAAGCCAATATCACTGAATCAGTCGTAGGAGCTTAAACGCATGTCTGAAGGTAAATTACTGTTAGTTGAAGATGATGCTTCATTACGAGAAGCCTTATTAGACACGCTTATGCTAGCGCAATATGAGTGCGTAGATGTTGAATCGGCAGAAGCGGGCATTCTGGCGTTAAAAAATGATTCATTTGATATGGTTATAAGTGATGTGCAAATGGAGGGGGTTGGCGGTTTAGGCTTGCTTAATTACCTGCAACATAATCACCCTAAAGTCCCCATGTTATTGATGACGGCTTACGCAACGATTGATAACGCGGTCAATGCGATGAAGTTAGGCGCCGTCGATTATCTGGCTAAACCTTTTTCACCCGAAGTGCTGCTTAACCAAGTATCAAGATACCTACCCGCTAAATCGACAGAGGGCACCCCGGTTGTCGCCGACGAAAAGAGTTTAGCCCTGCTATCTCTGGCTCAACGAGTGGCCGCGTCAGATGCATCTGTGATGATCATGGGCCCAAGTGGCAGTGGTAAAGAGGTCTTGGCGCGTTTTATTCATCAGCACAGCAATCGCTCTACAGGGGCTTTTGTCGCGATAAACTGCGCTGCAATTCCTGAGAACATGCTTGAAGCAACGCTTTTTGGCTATGAAAAGGGCGCATTTACGGGCGCTTATCAAGCCTGCCCAGGTAAATTTGAGCAAGCACAAGGCGGCACGCTACTGCTTGATGAAATTTCAGAGATGGAAGTGGGCTTGCAAGCGAAGTTACTGCGAGTGTTACAAGAGCGCGAAGTGGAGCGACTCGGTGGCCGTAAGACCATTAAGCTAGACGTACGCGTATTGGCGACCTCAAACCGTGATTTAAAAGCGTTGGCGGCATCGGGAGAGTTTAGAGAAGATCTTTATTATCGGATCAATGTATTCCCGCTCACTTGGCCAGCGCTAAATCAACGTCCTGCGGATATTTTGCCCTTAGCAAGACACCTTATTAATCGTCACTCTTTAGCGATGAATAAAACCGAAGTACCAGTATTGGCTGAATGTGCGTCGCGGAGATTGTTAACCCACCGTTGGCCTGGCAATGTGCGCGAACTCGACAATGTGGTACAACGTGCGCTGATTTTAAATGTGTCTAACGAAATAACCCTCGCTGATATTATTATCGATAATTGCGATATTCCGCTTAACGCAGAGTCATTTCCTGTCGAAGAGGAAAAGACTACAGAGCTTGACGGTTTAGGAACTGAACTTAAAGCACAGGAACACGTGATTATTCTAGAAACTTTGACTCAATGTCATGGCAGCCGTAAAGCCGTCGCCGAAAAACTGGGGATCAGTGCTCGAACTCTACGCTATAAAATGGCTAAAATGCGCGACTCTGGGATTAAAATACCGGCTTAAAAGACGATTTCGATTCGGGCTGAGAGCTGGTTAGGGGCCGATTAGGGGCCGGTTTAAAGCCGGTTTAAAGCCGATTAAAAGCCGGATAGTGCAAAGACGGTTCAAGCAGAGACGGTGAACATCGGTTAAGAGCTGGTTAGGAGCCGATTAAGAGCCGGTTTAAAGCCGGATAGTGCAAAGACGGTTCAAGCAGAGATGGTGAACATCGGTTAAGAGCCGGATAATGCCAAGACGATACAAGCTGAGACGGTTCAAGCTGAGACGGTGAACATCGGTTAAGAGCCGGATAATGCCAAGACGATTCAAGCTGAGATTATTCAAGCTGAGACGATTCAAGCTGAGACGATTCAAGCTGAGACGATTCAAGCTGAGACGATTCAAGCTGAGACGATTCAAGCTGAAACGATACAAGCTGAGACGATTCAAGCTGAGATGATTTAAGCAGCTATGGAAGAGGTTTGTTGAACTTTGGCTGCTTTTTGTTTTAAGCTTTTCCTGCTTTTCCTGCTTTTCCTGCTTTTCCTGCTTTTCCTGCTTTTCCTGCTTTTCCTGCTTTTCCCGTAAGCGAAGCGTCCGTCTTTGCCTGTTTCGTCTTAGCTTTCTCCCCGCTTTACAGTAAGCGAAGCGTCCGTCTTTGCTTGTCCCGGCTTAGCTCTATTCGCTTTCCACCGTTCGTCTTAGCTTTCCCCGCTTTTTACCGTTCATTTAAACTCTGGCACGATTACTGCTTTATCTAGTTCAATATAAGTTTTTCGTCAAGAAAACGACATTGGGAGATAGTAATGCAAATCGGCGCTAATTCTTTACTGCAAGAGATGCAGTCACTTAACGGCCAAATTGGCTCACCTGGGATCCAAACCGGTATTGCTCGCCAAGTGAATAACACTTCAGGTGCTGATTTTGGGCAGCTTCTCTCTCAAGCTGTTGGAAATGTGAGCGAACTTCAATCGAATGCGGGTAATTTGGCCACTCGCCTTGATATGGGCGACACCACAGTGACATTATCTGATACCGTGATTGCGCGTGAGAAATCTAGCGTTGCTTTTGAAGCAACAGTGCAAGTAAGAAATAAGCTGGTACAAGCTTATAAAGACATTATGAGTATGCCTGTTTAGGCCTAACTAACAGCAGGTAGCAATTGTGAGTACAGAAATGGTCGTAGGAACAGGTTCAAATGTCGCAACCAGTGGACAATCAGGTGGCGTTCAAGAGGAACATAAATCTGGTGTGATGGGCTCTATTGGTAATATCGATATGTTACGCCAAGTGACCATGATCTTGGCATTAGCGATCTGTTTGGCATTGGCTGTTTTTGTGATGATTTGGGCGCAAGAGCCTGAATATCGTCCTTTGGGTCAAATGAATACTCAGGAGATGGTACAAGTACTCGATGAACTTGATAAGAATAAAATCCCCTACCAGATCCAAGGGGATGTGCTTAAGATCCCAGAAGACAAATATCAAGATGTGAAGATGATGCTAAGCCGTGCTGGTTTAGATCAAGCCGCTACAAATGACGACTATTTAAGTAAAGACAGTGGTTTTGGCGTGAGCCAGCGAATGGAACAAGCCCGCCTTAAACATAGCCAAGAACAAAACCTTGCAAGAACCATCGAAGAGTTAAAAAGTGTTAGCCGCGCTAAAGTCATCTTAGCCTTACCAAAAGAAAACGTATTTGCTCGCAATCGCTCAAAGCCGAGTGCGACAGTGGTAGTGAGTACCCGACGTGGCGGCCTTGGCCAAGAAGAGGTCGATTCAATTGTCGATATTGTGGCGTCAGCGGTACATAACTTAGAACCTAATAAAGTCACAGTGACTGACTCAAACGGTCGCCTGCTTAATTCCGGCAGCCAAGATGGCGTATCGGCCATTGCGCGCCGCGAACTCGAAATTGTTCAGCAAAAAGAGTCTGAGTATCGTAACAAGGTTGAGTCTATTTTGATGCCAATCTTGGGGCCTGAGAACTTTACTTCTCAAGTGGACGTCAGCATGGACTTTACTGCCGTAGAACAAACCGCTAAGCGCTACAATCCCGATTTACCTGCACTGCGCAGTGAAATGGTGGTGGAAAATAATTCAAATGGCAACACCAGTGGCGGTATTCCTGGGGCGCTGTCTAACCAACCACCAATGAACGCAGATATCCCACAAGAGGCTGGTAGCGAATCGACCTCGGTTAGATCTGGTAACAGCCATAAAGAAGCCACCCGAAACTATGAACTCAATGAAACCATAAGCCATACCCGCCAACAAGTTGGCACGTTAAGACGCGTGAGTGTGTCGGTTGCTGTTGATTTTAAAAACGCTCCAGTTGCCGAAGACGGCAGTGTGACCAGAGTGCCACGCACCGAGCAAGAATTGGCTAACATTCGTCGCTTGCTTGAAGGTGCCGTCGGGTTTAATACTCAACGTGGCGACATGATTGAAGTGGTTACCGTGCCGTTTATGGACCAACTCATTGAAGATGCTCCAGCAGTTGAAGTTTGGGAACAACCTTGGTTCTGGCGTGGAGTGAAGCTGGGCTTGGGGACTTTAGTTGCGCTGGTTATTGTGGTGTTTGTCATCAGCCCTATGCTGAAACGTATTGTTTACCCTGATAGCGCCAAAATGCTTGACGAGCCAAAGATAGGTGATGAGCTTGCTGAGATTGAAGATCAGTATGCCGCTGACACATTAGGCATGCTCGAGCGACCCGAAGCTGAATACAGTTATGCCGATGATGGGTCGATTTTAATCCCCGATCTGCATAAAGATGATGACATGATTAAAGCCATCCGCGCCATTGTCGCGAATGAACCTGAACTATCGACTCAAGTCGTGAAAAATTGGTTATTAGAAGATGACAAATAATATTGGTGTAGAGGGCAAAACCGTTGCACCTGCTGCAGGTTTTAAAGCTCAAGATTTAACGGGTGTTGAAAAAACGGCCATATTGCTCCTGAGCCTAAGCGAAAGTGATGCCGCTTCTATTCTGAAACACCTTGAGCCTAAGCAGGTTCAAAAGGTGGGTATGGCAATGGCAGCGATGCAAGATTTTGGACAAGAGAAAGTCATTGGCGTGCATAAGCTATTCTTGGATGACATCCAAAAGTACTCCTCTATCGGTTTTAACAGTGAAGAGTTTGTGCGTAAGGCGCTTACTGCTGCGCTTGGCGAAGACAAAGCCGGCAATCTTATCGAACAGATTATTATGGGCAGTGGGGCTAAAGGTCTCGATTCACTTAAGTGGATGGACGCGCGCCAAGTCGCGACCATTATCCAAAATGAGCACCCACAAATTCAAACGATTGTGCTGTCCTATCTTGAGCCAGACCAAGCGGCAGAAATTTTTGCTCAGTTCCCAGAAAATACCCGTTTAGATTTAATGATGCGTATTGCAAACCTCGAAGAGGTGCAACCTGCAGCGCTACAAGAGCTTAACGATATTATGGAGAAACAGTTTGCTGGCCAAGGTGGCGCACAAGCTGCCAAGATGGGTGGCCTGAAAGCGGCTGCTAACATCATGAACTACCTCGATACTGGCGTTGAAAGTCACCTGATGGAAACCATGCGCGAGTCTGATGAAGAGATGGCACAGCAGATCCAAGACTTAATGTTTGTCTTTGAAAACCTAAGCGATGTAGACGATATGGGTATTCAGGTATTGCTTAGAGAAGTGCAGCAAGATGTGTTGATGAAGGCGCTAAAAGGCACAGATGAACAACTCAAAGAGAAGTTACTGAGTAACATGTCTAAACGTGCCGCTGAACTGCTGCGTGATGATTTAGAGGCGATGGGTCCAATTCGAATTAGCGAAGTGGAAGTCGCTCAAAAAGAGATTTTATCAATTGCACGACGTCTGAGTGAAAGTGGTGAGTTGATGCTCGGTGGCGGCAGCGGTGAAGAGTTCTTATAATGGCTGATCCTAAAGAGCCCAAAGGGGTAACCGTCAATACCACTGATGAGTTTGGTCATTGGGACCTTCCCGATATTACAGAAGAGATTGATAGCTCATCGCTGAATATGTTTGGTCGACATGGCTTGCATGTTGACGTAGACGATGAGACCGAAATTGAAGCGATTTTACCTCCAACACTGACCGAAATTGAAGATATCCGTGCTCACGCCGAGCAAGAAGGCTTTGTACAGGGTCAAGAAAACGGCCATGCAGAAGGACTTGAAAAGGGCCGTTTAGAGGGGCTGGAGCAAGGCCATACTGAAGGTTTTGAGCAGGGAAAAGAGCAAGGTTACGAAGCGGGCCTGCAGGCCTCCGCTGAGATACTACAAAGATTCGAAGCGTTACTTACCCAATTTGAACAACCGCTGAGTATATTAGATACCGAAATTGAAAAAGAGCTGTTGTCGACATCAATGAGCTTGGCTAAGGCAGTGATCGGTCATGAGCTTAAAACGCATCCTGAGCATATCTTGAGCGCACTGCGTCAAGGCGTTGACTCACTGCCGATCAAAGAGCAGAAAGTGAACATTAGATTGTCACCAGACGATGAATCTTTAGTCACCGATTTATACACTGCTGCGCAATTGGAACGTAACCGATGGGACATTGAAGCCGACCCCAGTTTATCGGCAGGTGATTGCATCATCCATAGTGTCCGTAGCCATATTGATATGACCGTGGATACGCGTATTCAGCACGTGTTTTTTGAACTAGAGAAAAGCCAACAAGATCTGTTGCAGCGCAAAGAGCAACAAGAAGAGGCGTTACTTAACCAGCGTCTGAGCAGTCAATCCGCAGCGGCTGCAGAAGTCGCGACTGCGACTGTACAGCCCTCACAAGATCAGCCTCCAGTAACCGAAGGTGAACATGCCAACACGCCAACACCGACTGCGCAGTAAACTGGCGCAGCACCACAAAAAAGTTAACCCTTTTGTTGCAGAAGCCAGCGGGCAGCTCGTGCGTGTGGTGGGTTTGACGCTCGAAGCAACGGGTTGCCGAGCCTCTGTTGGCAGTCTGTGCTCCATCGAAACCATGACCGGTGACTTAGTTGCTGAAGTGATTGGTTTTGACGATGATTTACTTTACCTGATGCCAATTGAAGAACTCAACGGTGTGTTGCCAGGCGCTAAAGTGACGCCATTGGGTCAGCAATCAGGCCTGAGCGTGGGTTTGGCATTGTTAGGGCGAGTGCTCGATGGCAGTGGCGTACCAATAGATGGTTTAGGCAATCTACAAACCGATCAAAAAGCCCCTACACATACAACCGCAATCAATCCATTAGCAAGGCGAGCGATAAGTGAGCCATTGGATGTTGGTGTTCGCGCGATTAACTCGATGTTGACCGTCGGCAAAGGCCAACGAATGGGCTTGTTTGCAGGCTCTGGTGTGGGTAAAAGTGTGCTGTTAGGCATGATGACGCGAGGGACTAACGCCGACATTATTGTGGTGGGGTTAGTGGGCGAACGTGGTCGAGAAGTCAAAGAATTCATTGAAGAGATCTTGGGGCCAGAAGGGCGTGCCCGCTCAGTCGTGGTGGCAGCGCCTGCTGATACTTCGCCCTTGATGCGACTTCGCGCTTGTGAAACATCGACTCGAATTGCCGAGTATTTTCGTGATATGGGTTATAGCGTACTGTTACTGATGGACAGCCTAACCCGTTATGCTCAAGCACAGCGAGAGATTGCGTTAGCGGTGGGTGAACCCCCTGCGACGAAAGGATATCCGCCTTCAGTATTCGCAAAACTCCCCAAACTGGTTGAACGCGCAGGAAACGGCGGCGGCAAGCAAGGCTCTATAACGGCGTTTTACACCGTGCTCACCGAGGGCGATGATCTGCAAGACCCTATCGCCGATGCATCGCGTGCCATTCTTGATGGCCATATTGTGTTGTCACGATCGCTTGCGGATTCAGGGCATTACCCAGCTATTGATATTGAGGCGTCAATTAGCCGTGTTGCGCCTATGGTGATTAGCACTGCGCATTTAGAAGCGATGCGCCGTGTTAAGCAGGTGTATTCGCTTTATCAACAGAATAAAGATCTGATTTCAATTGGGGCTTACACTCAGGGAAGTGACCCTAGAATCGATAATGCTATCCGCTTGCAACCTGCGATGAATGCATTTTTGCGACAAACCATGAAAGATACCATTACCTTCGAAAGCAGTGAGCTAATGCTGAGCCAACTCGGTGCACAATGTCATGTCTAGCGCTGATGAGTAAATACTAAAATGGCTAAAGTCGATCCACTTCTTACCGTACTCAAGCTCACTAAGGATGCGGAAGAGCAAGCATCGCTACAACTGCGTACCGCTCAGTTAGAGCTGCAGCGTAGGCAAACGCAATTAAAGGCGCTGCAGGACTATCGTTTAGATTACATGAAACAGATGGAGCAGCAGCAAGGAAAACAAATTAGCGCGAGCTATTACCATCAGTTCCACCAGTTTGTGCGCCAAATTGATAACGCCATTGTGCAGCAAGTTAACACGGTGCAAGAAGCACTCACTCAGCAACAACACCGTCAAAGCTATTGGCAAGAGAAACAACAAAAACGTAAGGCGGTAGAGTTATTGCTGGCTAAAAAAGCCGATGCAGCACAACTTGCAGAGCAACGTAGAGAACAAAAAATGGTAGACGAGTTTGCATCGCAACAGTTTTACCGAAAATCCCGCCGATAGTTTTTCCTCTGTCACTTTTGTTGGCATTATAATTGCTATGTATGGTAATGAAAGCCATATATCAAGCCGATATTTTGACGCCTAATACCAGACTCATAGCAGAATAAGATAGACATTTTGTGCTTGTTAAGGCAACGCTGACGGAGAAGTTATGCAGCAGATGACCAATATATTACTCAGTAGCGCTGATGCCGCTGCCGCAAAAAAGGTGAGCCCTAACAGTCAGCCTGAACTTAATGTCGATGGCGACAATTTCTCAGCAGCCTTAGAAAAAGCCAGTCAAACGGATCCGGCGTCAAATACAAAGTACAAAAATGAGCAAAGTAACACTGACACTTCATCAGCAAATGCTACCACTCAAAACAGTACGGTAGCAGTGCAAAACGGTAAGGCTGAAGATGCTGAGGTTAGCGATGACGTTAGCCAAGTGCTAGCACAAATTAATCTTGCCAATAACTTCCCAAGCGATGCAGAGAGTCAATCGATGATTGCCGCTGACGGCGAAACCTTGCCGTTAGTCGATGATATGCAGATAGCGCAAGAAAAGGTCGTTAAAGAGGGGGATTTACCTGCCGATACGAGCACTGACATGTCCGATGACATGTCCGATGAAATGTCTGATGAAATATTGCAAGCGTTAAGCTTTCAAAGTGGTATTTCTGAAGCTGCACTTCGCAATATGCCAGCACAAGAACTCAACGCTTTATTAGCACAGAGCCAAATACTGGATGTTGATGGTGAGCTATTAACTCAATATGCTATTACAGCTCCTTCTCTGGCAGCAACGTCAGCTGATGCCGCGAGAGCCCAAGCGATTAACGACGGATCAACAGCTCCAACGTCAGCAGCGCTGAATGGCGGTGTTGATGGAGCAAAACTCGCCAATGGCGTTCAAACGGGTAATGAACTGACAAACCCAACAAGTAAAGCCGATAGTCGTGATATTTTAGGTAAAGAAGCGGCGATGCAAGCAGGTACAGAGCTGGGCGCAACGCAACGAGCTGAGATAGAAAAAGGGGTGAGCGCAAAATCTGCGCTGGGCGATGTTAACAATATGACAGCCGCGACAGAGCAGTTAAAAGGCGCCGAGCTTTCCGTGAGGTTAACGCCTATTCAGATGGGGCTAGAGGCCAATCTCGCCAGTGGCAGTGCAACGTTATCGACTGAAGAGATTAAAACCGCCGCAGGATTACAAGCACATAATTTACAAATACAGCAAAGTTTAACCCGTGTTGAGCCGCAACAAATACAACTTTCACTTAAACAGTATGCGGACCAAGCCACACAGATGCAGGAGATGATCCAGCGATTCTCGCCGGTAATGAAGCAGCAATTAATCACCATGGTGAGTCAAGGTGTTCAACACGCTGAAATTCGCTTAGATCCGGCGGAGCTTGGCAGCATGATTGTACGCATTCAGGTGCAAGGTGATACCACCCAAGTACAGTTTCAAGTCTCACAACATCAAACACGTGATTTAGTTGAGCAAGCAATGCCAAGATTACGGGAAATGCTGGCTGAACAAGGTATGCAATTGACCGATGGTCAGGTATCTCAAGGTAACGGTGGCAATGAACAAGCTTTCCAGGGTGATAGAGACAGCCAAGGCCAAAGTCACCCTGAAATGGACGAAATTTCAGCAGAAGATCGAGTTGGTGGCACAAATCTAGCTTCTAGTGCCGCATCAGGTATAGATTATTATGCATAAGCAGGTACCCTATAGCCGTTCTACTTCAAAGTGCATGTTTCAGAGCTGCTTGAAATAGAACGGGTATAAAGCACGATAAGTCATTTGGCTTAATATGTGACTCAATAACCAGTTAAGCAGAGCATAGATGCTCGAGTTAGGGAAAGCAGATGGCAGAAGAACAATCATTAGAGCTCGAGGTTAATGACGAGCCCAAAAGTAAGAAAAAGTTAATATTGTTTGGTGGTATTGCAGTTGCACTTTTCATTGTTATCGCTGCGACGTTATGGATGTTATTGAGCGGTGGTGATGCTGAACAGAACTCGGAGGGTCAACCTACCGCAGCAGAAGAGACTGCAAATCAAGGAGAAGCCTTTTACGCTGCTATGCCACGACCGTTCCTATTTAACTTGCCAGGTAACGGCCGCACGCGACTTGTTGAAATCAAAGTGCAGTTGATGGTGCGCGGCAAGGACGATGATGTATTGATTAAAAAGCACATTCCACTGATTGAAGATGCACTACTGACCACATTTAGTGGTGCGGATGTGCAAAAACTCAGTACCCAAGCAGGCAAAGATGAGATGCGTTTGTTAGCCCTGCTCAATGTGCAAAACACCTTGCAGCCCATTATTGGTCGTAAAGTGGTTGAAAAAGTATTATTTACCGGCTTTGTGATGCAGTAAGTGTGCACGGCTTTTTGTAAACCAAACGTTTTAATATAAGCAAAGGCAATATCGTGAGTGATTTATTAAGCCAAGACGAAATTGATGCGCTACTACACGGTGTAGATGACGTTGAAGAGGACATGATTCAGGACGACGAGCTTGATGCCCGTTCTTATGATTTCTCTTCCCAAGACCGTATTGTGCGTGGCCGAATGCCAACGCTTGAGATTGTTAACGAGCGCTTTGCTCGCCACTTGCGCATTAGCATGTTTAACATGATGCGCCGAGCGGCAGAAGTGTCGATCAATGGTGTGCAAATGCTCAAGTTTGGTGAGTACGTTCATACCCTTTTTGTACCGACCAGTTTAAACATGGTGCGCTTTAGTCCATTAAAAGGCACGGCGCTGATCACCATGGAAGCGAGATTGGTGTTTATCTTGGTTGATAACTTTTTTGGAGGTGATGGACGATTCCACGCCAAAATAGAAGGTCGAGAATTTACCCCAACTGAGCGCCGCATTGTTCAATTGCTGCTAAAGATCATTTTTGAAGATTATAAAGAAGCGTGGGCGCCAGTAATGGATGTTGAGTTTGATTATCTCGACTCTGAAGTTAACCCCGCGATGGCGAACATCGTCAGCCCGACTGAGGTCGTGGTGGTGAGTTCATTCCATATCGAAGTGGATGGCGGCGGCGGAGATTTTCATATCACTATGCCGTATTCCATGATTGAGCCGATCCGAGAGTTACTCGATGCAGGTGTGCAAAGTGATACTCAAGATACCGACATGCGTTGGTCTCAGGCGCTACGAGATGAGATCATGGACGTAGATGTGGGTATTGATGCCACCGTGGTGGAACATCAACTGACCCTGCGTGAAGTGCTCGAGTTCAAAGCGGGCGATGTTATTCCCGTTGAACTGCCTGAATATATTGTTTTAAAAGTTGAAGACCTTCCCACTTATCGTTGTAAGATGGGGAAAACAAAAGAGAATCTTGCATTAAAGATTTGCGAAAAAATTCCTAGACCGGAAACGGCTAAGACAGAGTTGCAGTTGGTTACGCATAAAGGTAAGCCACGCGAACGTTCTGAGATATAAGGTGATACGTCGATGAGTACAGATACAGGTGATGATTGGGCTGCAGCAATGGCTGAGCAAGCAATTGAAGAAGCACAAGCAGTTGAACTTGATGAGTTTAGTAGCGATGCTGCTCATTTCAGTCAAGAGGAAGCGTCAAAACTCGATGCGATAATGGACATTCCGGTGACTATTTCGATGGAAGTCGGTCGCAGTTTTATCAATATTCGTAATTTACTGCAGTTAAACCAAGGCTCGGTGGTTGAATTAGACCGTATTGCTGGCGAGCCATTAGATGTCATGGTCAATGGTACGTTAATCGCCCACGGTGAGGTGGTTGTGGTCAATGACAAGTTTGGTATTCGTTTAACCGACGTTATTAGCCAAACTGAGCGGATCAAAAAGCTTAAATAGAAAGGATGAGTAATGAGTTTTCAGATGGTATTAGCAAGTCTTGCTAGCGTTGCCGCTACAGCTGAGAAGTCGGCTGCACCCTCAAGTGTTGCTACGCTTGCCAGTATGGTGGGAGGCCTAATTGTTGTTTTATTGCTGATTTTTGCCTTAGCTTATATGGTGAAGCGACTGAATCTAGTGCCTAGTAACCAAGGGGTGCTAAAAACCATCGCCGTTACGCCACTGGGCCAAAAAGAAAAACTGGTGTTAGTTGAAGTCGATGGCCAGCAATATCTGCTCGGCGTCACACCACATCAAGTCAATTTGGTCGATAAACTCACCACGCCAGTTGAGCAGCCTAAAGTTTCTTTTGCGGATCGATTACGTCAAGTGAAGTCGTCACAATGATAAAATGGAGTATGTTGTTTGTTGGGCTGGCGCTGTCTTTGCTCTCACCGACGGCCCTTGCCGCAACGGGGATCTTACCTGCGGTAACAGTGTCGACAGGGGCCGATGGCTCGACCCAATATTCGGTGACGATGCAGATTTTGCTGTTGATGACAGCACTAAGCTTTATTCCTGCAGCGGTCATTATGTTGACCTCATTCACGCGTATTATCGTCGTCTTATCTATTTTGCGACAAGCGATTGGTTTACAGCAGGCACCGTCTAACCAAATTTTAATCGGCATCAGTATGTTTATGACATTTTTTATTATGTCGCCGGTATTTGATAAGATTTATGACCAAGCAGTATTGCCCTATATTGAACAGGGAATGCCAATCGAACAAGCGTTCAATACCGGTAAGGGGCCGTTGAAAGACTTTATGTTAGCGCAGGTTCGCTTAACTGATTTAGATACCTTTATTGAAATTTCGGGCTATCAAAACATTAATGAGCCTGAAGATGCGCCAATGAGCGTGATCATTCCCGCCTTTATCACCAGTGAACTTAAGACCGCATTTCAAATTGGTTTTATGTTATTCGTGCCATTCTTGGTATTAGATTTGGTGGTGGCCAGTATTTTGATGGCCATGGGTATGATGATGTTGTCGCCGATGATTGTCTCTTTGCCATTTAAGATCATGCTGTTCGTATTGGTTGATGGCTGGAGCTTAGTCATGGGTACGTTAGCGAATAGTTTCGGATTATAGGTAGGCTATGACTCCAGAGGCGCTCATTAATATTGTAGATATCTGCCATGAAGCATTAGCAGCCATAGTTTCTCGCTTGTTTATTGAAGGTAGCTTATGACTCCAGAAGCCCTGATTGATATTTTTCGAGAAGCCCTTACCGTGATTGTTACCATGGTATCGATGATTATTGTGCCAGGATTGATTGTGGGTTTGGTTGTTGCCGTTTTTCAGGCTGCTACCTCTATTAACGAACAAACATTGAGTTTCTTACCTCGTCTACTGACGACGTTATTTGGCTTGATGTTCATGGGCCATTTACTGGTGCAAACCATGATGGAGTTTTTTTTGCAGATGGTGAATATGATCCCGCAGGTCATAGGCTAATCATGCTAACTCTACGACAACATGTTATTCCGATGCCTAATAGGCATTTAGGCGTGGTGTTGTAGCGATGGATATTTTACTCGATACTATTATGGGCGGAATTGCCGGTTACATGTGGCCGCTAACACGCATATCCAGTATGTTTATGGTGATGGCTGTATTCGGCGCCAATACCACGCCCTCGCGAGTGAGATTAATGCTGTCACTGGCCGTTACCGCTGCCGTTGTGCCTGTTTTACCTCCGATGCCAAACATTGAACTGTTTTCATTAAGTGCAGTTTTTGTTACCTTCCAGCAGATCATTATTGGTGTATCAATGGGCTTTGGCTCTTTGTTGTTGATGCAGACCTTTGTGTTAACAGGGCAAATCATCGGTATGCAAACCAGTTTGGGTTTTGCTTCGATGATCGATCCCAGCTCAGGTCAGCAGACCCCCGTAGTGGCTAACTTCTTCCTGCTGCTGACCACTCTGATATTTCTGGCCGTAGATGGGCACCTAGTCTTAATTAAAATGGTTGTTGCCAGTTTTGACTCCATTCCAGTGTCGATGAACGGCCTCAGCTTAGCCAGTTATCGCCTGTTCACTGAATTTGTCGGTTACATGTTTGGCGCGGCGCTCACGATGTCGCTGTCGGCTATTGTCGCACTGCTCACCATCAACCTCTCATTTGGTGTCATGACCCGTGCATCACCGCAATTAAACATTTTTTCTATTGGTTTCCCGGTCACCATGGTAAGCGGCCTGTTTATTCTATGGCTTACATTGACGCCTATCATGGCTCACTTTGATGAGGTTTGGCGTGAAACGCAGATTTTGCTGTGTAATGTACTAGAGCTGCAGTGTAATTCAGAAGGCACAATCAATTAATGGCGACATTAATAGCGGGACTTATACAGAGATTAAGCCTTAATGGCTGGCAACCTTGCACTTTGAAGCCTTGTAGCTTCAAAGATAACACTCTGGTCAGTCACAATGGCTGAGAATGACAGCAGCCAAGAAAAAACAGAGGAAGCAACCGCCAGGAAGTTGCAACAGGCCAAAGACAAAGGGCAGGTTGCACGCTCCAAAGATTTAGGCACCTCTGCAGTGCTTATTGCGGCTGCGGTGGGATTAGTGATGACTGGGCCGAGCATTGCCAAGGCGATGCACAACATTATGACTAACTTGTTTGTCATGACCCGCGAAGAGATTTTTGACACGCGGCAAATGATGAATATCTGGAGCATGGTCGGTAACGAGTTAGCGTCGCCGTTGTTGGGTTTTATTGCATTCCTCGCCCTGATAGCTTTCGTGGGCAACATCGCACTTGGTGGCATGTCTTTCTCTGCTAAAGCGTGCATGCCAAAATCCAGTAAAATGAATCCTGCTAAAGGCTTAAAGCGCATGTTCGGTGTGCAAGCAGTGGTGGAGTTGACT
Source organism: Shewanella gelidimarina (assembly GCF_023283945.1). Lineage (GTDB taxonomy): Bacteria > Pseudomonadota > Gammaproteobacteria > Enterobacterales > Shewanellaceae > Shewanella > Shewanella gelidimarina. The sequence continues at coordinate 96,713 of NZ_JAKIKW010000006.1, forward strand.
AAAGGTATCGCGAAGTTCTCCGTTGTGGCAATAACGGCTTATTTAGTCCTTAATATTTATCTGAATGATATTTTGATGCTGTCGCAAGATCACTTGCCCGGCAATATTTATCACGCGCTTGATCTCGTCTCATGGATTTTCATCTTACTGTGCGCATCAACATTCTTAATTGTTGCCATTGATGTTCCCTACCAAATTTGGAATCACAGCAAAGAGCTGAAGATGACCAAGCAAGAAGTGAAAGACGAATATAAAGATACCGAAGGTAAACCGGAAGTTAAGGGACGTATTCGCCAATTACAACAAGAGATGGCTCAGCGCCGTATGATGGGCGAAGTGCCCAATGCCGATGTTATTGTGGTTAACCCCGAACATTACGCGGTTGCGGTTAAATATGATGCGACTAAATCGACAGCCCCTTTTGTAGTGGCTAAAGGGGTCGATGAAGTGGCATTTAAGATCCGCGAAATAGCCCGAGAGCATAATGTTGCTATTGTCACAGCACCACCATTAGCGCGTGCTATCTACCATACGACTAAAATAGACCAAGAGGTGCCGGAAGGTCTATTTACCGCTGTTGCTCAGGTGCTTGCGTATGTATTTCAGCTCCGGCAATTCCAAAAAGGTAAAGGGCGTCGCCCTAATGCCGTCCCCACAAAACAGCCTATTCCCGATGAGTTGAAGCACTAGCGGCCATAACTCACATTTCTAAGCTATAAATTGGATGAAAAACAGTCAGTTGTTTGCTTGTCCATTCTTTGGTTATTCGTTTCAGGTTATAGTGTGCGCCGCTCTATGGTGTGAGCAGATTGATCTTGTTGGTTATTAGTGTTGGTATTATTTTTGCAATGTTATTAGTGTTGGTATTATTTTTGCAATACAGCTAACAAGCGTCAAAGATTGGACTCAGGGTGAATGGAACTTAAGGCAAGACTAGGGCAATTAAAGCAATTAAAGCCCGCACATTTTAAAGGATTGGGTACCCCTATATTGGTTTTAGCCGCATTGGCTATGATCACTTTACCCATGCCTGCTTTTCTGCTGGATATTCTGTTTGCGTTTAACATTGCACTTGCCTTAGTGGTGTTGCTTGTTGCTATTTATAGTGACCGTCCACTTGATTTTGCCGCATTCCCGACAGTCCTGCTGATCGCAACCTTACTTCGACTCGCACTTAACGTTGCCTCTACCCGAGTGGTATTACTTGAAGGCCACAATGGGGGTGATGCCGCAGGTAAAGTCATTGAAGCCTTTGGCTCTGTGGTGATTGGCGGTAACTATGCCGTGGGTCTAGTGGTGTTTTTAATTCTAATTATCATCAACTTCGCGGTAGTGACCAAAGGTGCTGGCCGTATCTCTGAAGTTAGTGCTCGCTTTACGCTAGATGCCATGCCGGGTAAGCAGATGGCCATTGATGCTGACCTCAATGCCGGGCTGTTAAGCCAAGAGGAAGCCCGTGTCAGACGTGCAGAAGTGACCCGTGAAGCCGATTTCTATGGTGCGATGGACGGTGCGTCAAAATTTGTAAAAGGTGATGCGATTGCAGGAATAATGATTTTAGTGATTAATATTCTTGGCGGTTTTGTCATCGGTATGGCGCAGCACGGGCTTAGTTTTTCCGATGCTATCGAAATTTATACGCTGCTCACCATTGGTGATGGTCTCGTCGCTCAGATCCCGGGTCTTTTATTGTCAATCGCCGCCGCCTTAATGGTGACTCGCCAAAATGAATCGGGCGATATGGGCGAAATGATGATGAGCCAGATGTTTGACAGCCCCAAAGCACTTGCCATTGCCGCAGCCGTTATGTTTGTAATGGGCATCGTGCCGGGCATGCCGCACTTGGTGTTTATATCGCTGGCTGTTGTTGCTGGTGGCTCTGCTTACTTAATTAAGAAAAAGAAAGAGACTGATCGCGAGCGAGCATTGGAGTTGGCGAAAACTGGCCCCGTTGAAAAGCGTGATACCCAACCTAAAGAACTCAGCTGGGATGATGTTCAACATGTTGACACCATTGGTCTTGAGGTCGGTTATCGTTTGATCCCGCTGGTAGACAAAGGTCAGGGCGGCGAGCTACTCGGCAGAATTAAAGGCGTGCGTAAAAAGTTGTCGCAAGAGTTAGGTTTCCTTGTGCCTGCGGTACATATTCGTGACAATTTAGACCTGTCGCCTAACGCGTATCGGATCTCATTAATGGGGGTTTCATCAGGTGAAGGCGAAATTCGTCATGATTGCGAGCTAGCGATTAACCCAGGACAAGTTTTTGGCAAGCTTGATGGTATTGAAACCACAGATCCAGCCTTTGGTTTAGAAGCCGTATGGATTGCACCAGAGCTTAGAGAGCATGCACAGACCCTAGGCTATACCGTCGTAGACGCTGCCACGGTAGTGGCCACTCACATCAGCCAGCTGCTTACCAATAATGCTTCTAAGTTATTGGGTTATGAAGAGGTTCAGCAACTACTGGATATGTTGGCTAAAAACGCACCTAAGTTGGTTGATGGCTTTATTCCTGATGTAATGCCTCTGGGAACCGTGGTTAAGGTGATGCAAAACTTACTAAACGAAGGTGTGTCTATTAGAGACATGAAGACCATCGTACAAACATTGTTAGAGTATGGGCCTAAGAGCGCGGATACCGAAGTGCTCACTGCCGCTGTGCGAATTGCGTTAAAGAGAATGATCGTACAAGAGATAAGCGGACCAGAATTGGAAATCCCTGTCATTACTTTGGCGCCAGAGTTGGAACAAATGTTGCATCAGTCTATGCAAGCAACGGGAGGCGACGGTCCTAATATTGAACCTAGCCTTGCAGAGCGTATGCAGAAGTCATTGGTTGATGCCACACAGCGCCAAGAAATGGTGGGTCAGCCGGCAATATTATTAACATCTGGCATGCTACGTTCAACGTTATCAAGATTTGTTAAGCATACGATTCCAAACCTGAGGGTGATCTCTTACCAAGAGGTACCTGATGAAAAACAGATACGCATCGTATCCGCTGTTGGGCAGTAGAGGGCGAGTAATTGAAGATTAAAAGATTTTTTGCAAAAGATATGCGCTCGGCCCTAGCTCAAGTGAAAGAAACTTTGGGTTCAGACGCTGTGATCATGTCGAATAAGAAAGTGACTGGCGGCATTGAAATTGTCGCGGCAGTGGATTATGACGATCCAAAACCACAGATCCCTGCAGCAGCGCCGTCTCCTGCAGCGTTTACCGACCTTAGCGATGAGAAAGTGACCTTAGGTTCGCGGGCGAATATAAAGACGGAAACGCGCATTAAGCCAGCGCTGGCCCCTGATTCACTGCAAGCCTTGCTTGAGCGTCAGCAAAGCCGCATGAGCCAGCAAACATCGGCAACACGCAGCGAAGAGCTTGATATGCCGCAATGGGCTAAAGGGTTACAAGCCCAAGTTCCGCAAACTAAGCAACCGCTTAAGGCAGAGTTTACGCCGAATAGGGCGCCAGACAGTTTTAGTCCTCAAAAGCAAAATAACAGTGCAGAAATGGACGTGATGAAAGAGGAGTTAGCGTCAATTCGTAGCTTATTGACTCATCAAGTTAGCGCCTTAATGTCTGAGCAAAAGAAACGAATTGATCCCGTTGGCGCGATGTTAGAGAGCAAATTGCTCGAAGCTGAGTTTTCGCCAGCAATCGCCAAAAAATTGTCAAGTTTGAGTGAGCATTACAGTCCAGCAGAATTAGTGGCCTCTTTACCGCGTAGTTTAGCGAATTTGCTCGACAACCAAGGTGACGATATTGTGCGCCAAGGTGGTGTTGTGGCATTTGTTGGCCCAACCGGTGTGGGTAAAACGACGACGATTGCCAAATTGGCGGCCAGATTCGCTGCACATCATGGCTCAGATCAAGTTGGATTGATAACCACTGACCATTATCGCATTGGTGCCTTTGAGCAATTGGCAACCTATGGCAAAATAATGGGCTGTCCAGTTAAGCAGGCTCATGATTCTAATGAGTTAGAACAGATTCTGTATCAGTTTAGAAATCGTAAGTTGGTTTTGATTGATACGGCAGGCATGGGGCAGCGAGATCTGCGACTCTTCCAGCAACTCGATAATTTAACTGCAAATAGCAGAATACCTATTCGTAGTTATCTGGTAATGTCTGCCACAGGTCAGCGTCGCGTATTAGAAGACGCTGTAAAACAATTTACCCGTATCCCGCTTTCCGGCGCGGTACTGACGAAGTTAGATGAATCAGTGTCATTAGCGCCAGCGCTAAGTGTATTGATCCAAAGTGGGTTACCTTTGAGTTATGTGACTGATGGACAACGCGTTCCAGAAGATATGCAAGTGGCTGACACATTAGCTTTAGCCAATCGAGCATTAGCGGTGTTAGATAACGAACAATTAGAACCATTACATAATAGTGAACGGTCACAAGAGATGACCCATGCATTCGAGTAAAAACATGACTCCCGATCAAGCAAGCGGTTTACGTATGATGAATCAGCCAAACAATGCAAAAGTAAAAGTTATCGCCGTATCAGGTGGTAAAGGTGGCGTTGGTAAAACCAGCGTGTCAATTAACACGGCTGTCGCGTTAGCAGAAAAGGGCAAACGTGTCGTGGTTTTGGACGCGGATTTGGGTCTAGCTAACGTCGATGTGATGCTAGGTTTGCGCGCAGATAAAAATTTATCTCATGTTTTGTCTGGAGATGCCGAATTAGATGATGTCATCTTAAGAGGACCAAAGGGCATTGGGATCATTCCAGCGACTTCTGGCACCCAATCTATGGTCGAACTGACTCAGGCACAGCATGCGGGTTTAATTCGTGCATTTAGTGAGATGAAAACCCAGTTTGACATCTTAATTGTGGATACCGCAGCAGGTATTTCCGACATGGTGTTGAGTTTTTCTCGTGCATCACAAGATGTGTTAATTGTGGTGTGTGATGAACCAACGTCGATTACCGATGCCTATGCATTGATTAAAATATTGAGCCGCGAACACGGTGTGTTCCGTTTCAAAATTGTCGCCAATATGGTGCGGAGTTTGCGAGAAGGGATGGAGCTATTCGCCAAGTTAAGTAAAGTAACAGACAGATTTCTGGATGTTGCCCTTGAGCTAGTTGCGACCGTACCTTTCGATGAGAATTTACGTAAATCGGTTAGAAAGCAAAAGTTGATTGTGGAGATGTTTCCTAAGTCTCCAGCAGCGATTGCTTATCACGGATTAGCGAACAAAATATTGAGCTGGCCTATACCTTCTCAACCAGGCGGACACTTAGAGTTCTTTGTCGAGCGATTGGTGCAACGTCCTGATTATCAAGAGGATAAGTCTGGTGAATAAAGCGGCCGCGTATACTCGTTTTGATAATAAGACCTCTATCGTTGAACAGTATGCACCGCTAGTAAAAAGAATTGCCCATCACTTATTGGCGCGCTTACCGGCGTCGGTGCAGTTAGATGATTTGCTGCAAGCGGGTATGATGGGGCTGTTAGAGGCTTCATCGAAGTTTGATGGTAGTAAAGGCGCGAAATTTGAAACCTTTGCCGGGATCAGAATTCGTGGCTCTATGTTAGATGAAATAAGACGCGGTGATTGGGTACCCAGATCGGTACATCGTAATCAACGTCGCGTTGCACAAGTGATTGATGAATTAGGCCAAGAGCTTGGGCGTGATGCACGTGATCCCGAAATCGCCGAGCGACTAGAAATGCCGCTCGAAGATTACTACAGAATTTTGAATGATGTGTCTGTGGGTAAAGTGGTCGGGATAGAAGATTTAGGCGTTGCCGTTGATGTGGTTAACCACGACGATAACCAAGATGATGTAGCCTATGAGTCGTTAGCTAAAGTTGAATTTCATTCAGCATTAGTGGCGGGGATAAAGCTATTACCAGAACGAGATGCGCTGGTATTGTCATTGTATTACGATGAAGCATTAAATTTAAAAGAGATTGGGGCCATTCTTGAGGTCAGTGAGTCTAGAGTTAGCCAGATCCATAGTCAGGCGATGCTAAGACTCAAAGGTAAACTCAAGCACTGGACGCAAACATAACAATAAACGAACATAAAAAATAAGCTCCGCGGAGGAAACCTTGAACAAGAATATGAAGATTCTTGTTGTTGATGATTTTTCAACAATGAGACGTATCATCAAGAACTTGTTGCGAGACTTGGGATTTAATAATACCCAAGAAGCAGATGACGGTTCGACAGCCTTACCTATGTTACAGAAGGGTGATTTCGATTTTGTCGTCACTGACTGGAACATGCCAGGAATGCAAGGTATTGACTTATTAAAGGCGATTCGTGCCGATGATAACTTAAAGCACCTTCCAGTACTGATGGTGACGGCGGAAGCTAAACGCGAGCAGATTATTGCAGCCGCGCAAGCTGGGGTAAATGGGTATGTTGTTAAACCCTTTACTGCAGCAACGCTAAAAGAAAAATTAGAGAAGATTTTTGAGCGCTTAGGTTAAGCAAGGATGAGCAATGCAGCAATATACTTCAGGGCTCATTACTCTCGAGCAAGCTGAGAGTCTCGTCGCGTTACTTCGTGATGGCGAGCAAGCACAAGCCGATGAATTGGTGAGGGAAATAGCTTCGCCGATTCAAAAAGAACTCTTCGATGAAGTGGGTCGTTTAACGCGCCAACTTCACAGTGCTATCGTAGACTTTCAAGTGGACAACCGCTTGGTAGAGCTAGCGAATACCGAAATACCGGATGCCAAAGAGCGTTTGACTTATGTCATCGAGATGACAGAGCAAGCGGCTAATAAGACCATGGATGCGGTTGAAGAGTGTTTACCTTTAGCAAATGCACTAAGTGATAATATTCAGGCAGTGAAACCGGCTTGGGACAAACTCATGCGCCGTGAACTGCCATTAAATGAATTTAAAGCTCTGTGCCATGATATTCAACAATTTGTCGATAGAAGTGAATCGGACGCAAGTCGAGTCAGAGAACTGCTTAATCAAATATTACTAGCACAAGACTTCCAAGACCTCACTGGCCAAATGATCCGTCGGGTAATTGAACTCGTCAGAGAAGTGGAAAGTAGCTTGGTTTCTATGTTAACCGTCTTTGGTGAGCAACCTGCGTCAATTGCAGAAAGTACACCCTTGCTCGATGTTGAAGCTGAAGGTCCTATTATGAATGCAGAAAAACGTCAGGATGTTGTGACGGGTCAAGATGAAGTTGACGATCTGCTTTCGAGCTTAGGTTTTTAAAGGAGTCAAAAGAATGTCCTTTGATGTTGATGAAGAGATACTGCAGGACTTTTTGATCGAAGCCGGTGAGATTCTAGAGCTTCTACAAGAACAACTGGTCACGTTAGAAAATAACCCTGACGATACCGATCTGCTCAATGCCATTTTTAGAGGGTTCCACACGGTAAAAGGTGGTGCGGGTTTCCTCAGTTTGACTCCAATGGTAGATGTTTGCCATGAAGCTGAAAATACCTTCGACCTATTACGTACTGGCAAGCGACAAGTCAGCGCTAATTTAATGGATGTTATTTTACAAGCCGTCGATGCCATCAATACTATGTTTGCTGAAACTCAGGCGGCTCAGCCTCAGTCTCCAGCGGATCCGAACTTGTTATCGCAGCTTAAAACGCTCAGTGCAGGGCAGTTGTTGCCTTCAGAGTTAGCGGATGCTCAAGCGGATCAAACAAGTGCAGGTGTTGAAGAAGCAACGATTATCGAAACGGTTGTTGCTCCTGTTACCCCGATAGCAGCTGTAGACATTGCTACTGGCGGCAGTATTGACGACATCAACGACGCTGAGTTCGAAGCTTTACTCGATGCTTTGCATGGCAATGGTAATAGCCCTAGCGCGAATACCGTGGCTGCTAGCGTTAATGTGGCGAGCGCAAGTTCTAGCGACATTACCGACGACGAGTTTGAATCGCTACTCGATGAATTACATGGCTCGGGTCAGTTTAAAGCCCCCGCAGCGCCAGCCGTTGTAGCAGAGCCCGCGCACGTTGTGGATTCTGATGAAATTAGCGACGATGAGTTTGAACGCTTACTTGATGAACTTCATGGTGCTGGCAGTAGTCCAGGCGCGGCGACAGTCGTTACTGAAGTCACTCAAGCATCGCAAGCAAGTTCTGCGACCGTAGTGCAAGCCATTACCACGTCACAGCAAGCAACAGTGGTCGCTCCGGCACCAAAGCCGCTAAGCAAACCTGAAACAAAACCCGTGGTTCAAGCCAAAGCTAAGCCTGCGGCTAATAATACCCCGCAAGCGGAAACGACGGTACGCGTCGATACTTCAAGACTTGATCAGATCATGAACATGGTCGGTGAGTTAGTACTGGTCCGTAATCGCTTGTTGAGCCTTGGAGTCTCCCGTGATGACGAAGAGATGTCGAAGGCACTGGCAAACCTAGATTTGGTTACCGCTGACTTGCAAGGTGCGGTAATGAAAACGCGCATGCAACCGATTAAGAAAGTCTTTGGTCGTTTTCCTCGTGTGGTCAGAGACTTAGCCCGAACCCTTAATAAAGAAATTGATCTTATTATGGTGGGTGAAGACACCGACCTTGATAAGAATTTAGTGGAAGCGTTAGCTGATCCGTTAGTGCATTTGGTCAGAAACTCCGTTGATCATGGCATTGAAATGCCAGATGAACGTGAAGCAAGCGGTAAGCCTCGATCAGGCACTATTACGCTATCTGCTAGCCAAGAAGGCGACCATATCCTACTGAAAATTGAGGATGATGGCGCGGGAATGGATCCGCAAAAGCTTAAAGATATCGCCATTAGCCGCGGTGTGCTTGATGCCGATGCCGCTGCGCGAATGACTGACGAAGAAGCTTATAATCTGATTTTTGCCCCTGGTTTCTCTACCAAAGTAGAAGTCTCGGACATATCCGGTCGTGGCGTTGGTATGGACGTTGTTAAAACCCGTATTACCCAATTGAACGGCACGGTTTATATCGATTCGCTTAAAGGTAAAGGGACACGTTTAGAGATTAAAGTGCCGCTTACCCTGGCCATTATGCCTACGCTTATGGTCGAAGTTGCCGAACAAGTATTTGCATTACCGCTATCTAGCGTGAGTGAAATATTCCACTTGGATCTTACTAAAACTAATGTGGTTGATGGCCAACTAACGGTCATCGTGCGTAATAAAGCAGTACCGCTGTTTTATTTAGAGCATTGGCTCGCGAGCAGTCGCTCAACGTTGACCCATGGTGACAAACAACATGGACACGTGGTGATAGTGCAGTTGGGTACTATGCAAATAGGATTTGTAGTTGATGGATTAATAGGACAAGAAGAGGTGGTCATTAAACCACTGGGCACCTTGTTACATGGTACGCCGGGAATGGCGGGGGCAACAATAACCTCCGACGGTGGTATCGCGCTGATTTTGGACGTTCCAGGACTACTAAAGCACTACGCTCGCAATAAAAGCTAGCGTTTCAATAAAGGAATAAGCAGAAAGTCTACTTTCACTTATTCCTTTTTGTATAGTGGCAAAGCAGTAACCCCATGCGTTATAGGAATTTAAATGGGCATTAAAGTACTAGTTGTCGACGATTCGAGTTTTTTTCGACGACGTGTTAGTGAGATAGTCAGTCAGGATCCAGAGCTTGAAGTCGTGGGTACCGCAGTCAATGGCGCAGAAGCCGTTAAACTCGCTGCCGAGCTTAATCCACATGTGATCACAATGGATATTGAGATGCCAGTCATGGATGGGATCACTGCGGTTAAGCAGATTATGGCTAATCGGCCAGTCCCCATTTTGATGTTTTCATCATTAACTCACGACGGCGCTAAAGCGACATTAGATGCACTTGAAGCCGGAGCTCTCGACTTTCTCCCCAAGCGTTTTGAAGACATCGCAACCAATAAAGATGATGCAATTGCATTATTACAGCATCGAATTAAAACCTTAGGGCGTCGTCGTTTATTCAGACCCGCAGTGAGGCCACAAACGGTTACTACAAGAACACGCACTAGCACGGTGCAACCGCTAGCGCCTACGCGCACAGGAGTTACAGCGAGTACTCCATCTGCAGTGGTGGCTGAACGGGCGAGTAGCCGTCCAACGGTCGTTGCGCGTGCAAGTGGCAAGAAATACAAAGCCTTGCTTATCGGCACCTCAACTGGCGGACCAGTAGCACTTCAAAAAGTGTTAATCCAACTGCCGGCAAACTATCCGTACCCGATCATCCTTATTCAACATATGCCGGCGGCGTTTACACCGACTTTTGCAACTCGCCTTAATAGTCTATGTAAGATCGAGGTCAAAGAAGCTCAAAACGGCGATCAACTGCGAGCAGGTTGTGCCTATTTGGCGCCAGGCGGCATGCAGATGATGCTTGAACGTGGTGGCAGTTTTGGCCGTATTAAAGTGCTGGCCGGTAAGCCTGAGATGAATTACAAGCCTAGTGTCGATATAACCTTCGCCTCAGCGTCTAAGGTCTTTGGCGGCGATGTGCTAGCAGTGGTATTAACGGGCATGGGCGCAGATGGGCGAGAAGGGGCACGCATGCTGAAAACGGCGGGTGCCAATATCTGGGCGCAAGATGAAGCAAGTTGTGTGGTTTACGGCATGCCTCAGGCTGTGACGAATAGCGGTATCTCAACAAAGTCTATTAGCATCGACCAAATGGCGGAATCGATACTCAGAGAGACGTTCCATGGCTAGTCAATTACAGCATTTAGTGGGTAACAAAAGCATCAAAGGCGCGGTTAATACAGTGTCATTGTTGCTGATTTTTTTACTCAGTATTGCTGTATTTACCTTGGGTTCGCTTTATTTGGAACTCAGATATAAACATCAGTTGCTCGTTGGCGAAGTTGCAGAGTTAAAAAACAGTCAAATTTTGTTTATGGTGCCAGATGAACAAGCCGATGTTATGGCTCAATGGATGGCGAATAATCCCACTTTTGTGCAGTCATATGCTGAGCGAGCCCGCAAGGGAGAGATAACGACCATGCCGCTAGGTGATGGTCGTACTGAGAGTGTAGCTCGTTTAGAAAGTGTTGAGCCAGATACTGACGCTATCACGATCAACACAGCAACAGCACAACTCGGCGCTGTGAATATTGCTGAACAAATGATCCAAAAGGTGACCGCTAATACTATCGGTGAACGAGCGAGTGATAGCGACAGGTTAGCGACAAATATGACCAAAGATCCAGCCGCTGCTGATATTAAGGGGACAAGCCTGCCGTTAGCGACAATAGACGCCAATAGAAAAGGTGCTGAGGTGATACTCGATGCTCCGCAACTGACTCCTCCTGTAAAAGCCAAGCGGGTAACTATCAATGAAGATGGGGTGAAACTGATAAGTCTCCCTCATGGTGGGATCAGGATCACAACTCGAGCGCTAGAAGAGTAACAGTCGGTTAAGTGCGAGTTAAAGTACCTCTCAAGGCGATGGCCAACCCATCATAAGGATCATTTTGAAAATTTGGACCATAGCAAACCAGAAAGGCGGCGTTGGTAAAACAACGACTGTTGCTAGTTTAGCTGGCGTATTTACCAAAAGAGGTAAGCGCGTATTGATGGTCGATACCGATCCGCATGCTTCTTTAGGTTACTATTTGGGAATCGATAGTGAGGAGATCCCTTGTTCCTTATACGATCTTTTCCTAGCGAATAAAAGCTTAAGCAAACAAAATATTGGCAATTATATTGTGCCAACCAATGTCCCTGGCCTCGACTTAATTCCGTCAACGATGGCATTAGCGACCTTAGATAGGAGTTTGGGTCATCAAGAGGGCATGGGACTGATTTTAACTAAGGCGTTAGCGCTATTAGATGATCAATACGATGTGGTATTAATCGACTGTCCGCCAGTATTAGGGGTGTTGATGGTGAATGCTTTAGCGGCCAGTCAGCATATTATCGTACCTGTGCAAACCGAATATCTGGCGATTAAAGGGCTCGATCGCATGGTGAAAACCATGATCCTTATGGGGCGGTCTAAAAAAGTCCAATATAGCTATTCCATCGTGCCAACCATGTTTGATAAACGCACCCGCGCAAGTACCGCAGCGTTGCTGCAATTGAATCAAGATTACCATGACAACCTTTGGGATGATGTTATTCCCGTAGACACTAAATTTAGAGATGCAAGCTTGAGCCATTTACCTGCTTCACATTATGCACCGCGCAGCCGCGGCGTTAAAGCTTACGAGCGATTACTTGATTATTTGCTCGCGAAGGATTTTTCCCATGTCAAAATTGGTTGATGACGCAGTATGTGATTATTTCGATTTACTGCTAAATGATGCTCCAACGGTTGATAACGCAGCCACAGAGCCAAGTCGGCTGCGACAAAGTGACACGGCGGCGCTGAGTCAAGAATTTGCTCCTGTAGAGGTTGAAGCACGTATCAATCAGCAAGCGCTAGCTCAGCTATTAGCACCAGTGTCGGCATTAGCACTCAAGATAGAACCAAAACCTGAATTTGAACCAGAGCTTGAGTTTAGTCATCAAGATACAATCGCAAATCCAGCTCAAGCAACAATGCTTCAACCGCAAAAGCCTGCGTTACCTGAACAAACGGCCCTCAACCCATTAGCAGAAAGCAATGATCTCAAGCAAGTTAAGCATGCTGCAGCGTCGTCACCAGCGGCAAGTATCACTACAGACTTGATTGAGCAATTAGATGATGAGTTCCAGGTGCTATTTTTTAAAGTTGCCGGGCTGACATTAGCGGTACCGCTAGTGAGTTTAGGCGGCATCGTAAATATTGAACGTATTAATCATTTGATGGGCCGACCTCGTTGGTATTTAGGCGTACAGCAACATCGAGAAGCGCAGCTTAATATAGTGGATACTTGTGCTTGGGTGATGCCTGAAAAGTATGATCAAACGTTAGCGCAAAATGTTGCCTATAAATACATTGTGGTACTGCAAGACAGCAACTGGGGCTTAACGTGTGAATCACTGGTCAATACCGTGAAAATTCATAAGTCTCAAGTTAATTGGCGCAGCCAAGCAGGGAAAAGACCTTGGCTTGCGGGCGTGGTAAAAGAGCAAATGTGCGGCATTTTAAATGTAGAAGCTTTGGTTGCGATGCTAGATTCAGGCCTTGGCAGCCAAGGCTAGTTTGAAGATAAATACAGTAGGCTGGCATTATTTTAAAATGCCAGTTTAGAAATACGACCAAAGGCCGATAAAAGGGTTAGGTCGGTAATATTTCGATATTAAATTGATTGGTTTGAAGTGCATAGAAAGATATGCTTATTCTGAAATTTAAATAGATAGTCATAGTGCTATTGATTGAGGCGATTATGAAAAGTTCAAATAGTGCAGCTGTAGCAGGCAGTAATGACGATGCAGTATTACAATGGGTGACTTTTAAGTTAGATAACGAAACTTATGGCATCAATGTAATGCAGGTACAAGAAGTGCTGCGTTATACCGACATTGCTCCCGTTCCAGGTGCACCGCTCTATGTACTCGGGATCATTAATCTACGTGGTAATGTAGTGACAGTTATTGATACGCGGTCACGTTTTGGTCTTGCCTCGGCAGACGTTAATGATGCTACTCGTATTGTGATTATCGAAGCTGAAAAGCAAGTTATTGGCATTTTGGTCGATAGCGTTGCAGAAGTTGTTTATCTTCGCCGTTCAGAGATTGATAATGCACCGAATGTGGGTACTGAAGAGAGTACTAAGTTCATCCAAGGCGTGAGTAATCGTGAGAACGAGCTATTAATCTTAGTTGACTTAGATAAGTTACTGTCAGATGAAGAGTGGATGGAATTGACAGAGATTTAAAGCCGGTTCGAGCAGAGGCTTTAAAGCCGGTTCGAGCTGAGACGGTGAAAATCGGTTAAGAGCAGGTTTAGAGCTGGTAAAGTGCCGGTTTAGAGCTGGTAAAGAGCCAAATAAAATCCGGTTCGAGCTGAGACTTGAGAGCCGGTTTAGAGCCGGTTAAAATCCGGATAGTGCTGAGATGGTTCGAGTTGAGATAGTTTTTTTGTCGATTTCCATTTATGCTGTTGATGTTAAGGTCTGCGTGTCCTCTTAGCTTTTACTGTCAGTGAGTTTACGAGCGTTCCGTTATCCGTAAGCGAAGCGTTCGTCTTAGATTTTCCGTCTTCACTTTAATCCCTTTTAATAAAAGAGCCATTAATGATCACAACTGAACTGCTTATCGCTGCTGCGATATTATTTGTCGTTACCTGTATCTTGCTCGGCCTGTTTTTACAAAAACAGGCGGAAAAGCTGCGCACAAAAGTCGAGGCGTTAACCTTATTGGTTAAAGATGGCGATAAGCAAAGAGAAGCGGTTAAGCGAGAACTTCAAGAGCTCAGAAGTGGCACTATTGGCGTGGGTCGCAGAGTGCTAGAGCTGGAAAAGAAGCTACAACAGCAAGATGTCAAACTTGACGAAGCCAATCAACAAGATCCACAAACCCGATTGTATTCCCGGGCGATGAAAATGGTCAGTCTTGGCGCTGGAATTGACGAGCTGATCCAAGAGTGTGAACTACCGAAAGCTGAAGCTGAATTGCTGATCCATTTGCATGGAAAGAGCCGGTAAGAGGCGGAAGGGCCGGGTGAAAGCTGATTAAAAGCCGATACAAGCTGAGACGGTTCGGGCTGAGACGGTAAGAGCTGGTTAAGGGCCGATTTGAGCTGACTAAGAGCCGGATTAGAGCCGAATAAACTGAGACGGTTTAAGCTGATTAAAGCCGGTTAAGAGCCGATCAAGAGCAGGGGAAAAGGCGAACAATCTGAGAAGGTCGGCATTAATACCGTCGCTTTGCTCTTTGCTAGTTTTTACCGTAAGCGAAGCGTTCCGTTCCGTAGTGACGGAGTTGCGTTCCGTAAGGCTATCGGCCGTTCATCTAAGACTTTATCGTCTTTGCTCGTTTTTCCCGTAAGCAAAGCGTTCCGTAGTGACGGAGTCGCGTGCCGTAAGGCCATCGGCTGTTCGTCTAAGACTTAATCGTCTTTGCTCGTTTTTACTGTAAGCGAAGCGTTCCGTTCCGTAGTGACGGAGTCGCGTGCCGTAAGGCCGTCGGCCGTTCGTCTAAGACTTTACCGTCTTAGCTCGTTTTTCCCGTAAGCGAAGCGTTTCGTAGTGACGAAGTCGCGTGCCGTAAGGCCGTCGGTAGTTCATCTAAGACTTTATCGTCTTTGCTCGTTTTTCCCGTAAGCGAAGCGTTCCGTCATGACAAAATCGCGTACCGCAAGGCTGTCGGCTGTTCATCTAAGAATTTACCGTCTTTGCTTTAAACCTCTTCCATTATTTTCTGATGCATGTTGTTCCATTTCTCTGGAAACTTGCCATCAAGCACATAAGCGAACGCGATCAGCTCTGCAATAAGCAGGTAGAGCTCTTTAGGGATCGCGTCACCTACTTCGAGCTTGTGTAGAAAATCACATAAGTGTTCATCTTGATGAATATAAACGCCAGCTTCCTCGGCCAAAGCAATCATCTCTTGCGCTAATGCATCTTCGCCTATAGCAGATACCGTTGGAGCTGAGCCTTTATCGTATTTTAATGCAACGGCTTTGGTTGGCTGTTCATGGTTACTCATCTAACACCTTTTTTATTTTCTATTGGCATCATTACACTTTGACTTTAACGAGGTAATGCTCACCTGGAAGTAAAGTGGCTGGTACCGATTGCTTGTGAGTGTTTACGCTGCTAATTGATATTCCTAACTGCTCAACTTTACTGCTAAGACTTGGGCTGAGCAATTTAACTTTGCTTAACAGTGTTTCACTATCACTGGCAAAATCGACCGATAAGCGTAACTGATGGTTTGGTGTTTCAGCAGCATGCGCAGTGGCTGTGATTAATAAGGGACCGCCAGACAAGTTAAATTTGAGTCTAAGTGTCCATTTATCGCTGCGTTTAGATTGATCCTCTACTTGCTCAAAATGGCCTTCAAACTGCTCTTGATAATGATTGATGGAGTAGGGCAAGGCAAAGTACCAATGGTTAACACCGTCAAGTGTGCCTGATTGCTGCTGATATAGATTTAGGTTGTTAAGTAAATTTGCCAAAGAGGTATGGGTACTAGTCGCTTCAAGTAATGACAATAACTGCGGTGAAAGCCCAAGTTGGGCTTGTAACAACGCCAGTCTATCTTGCAATGCCGGGCTTAACCCTTGGTTTATCGCGGCACGGCCGAGCATAAGCTGGCACAGTAAGCTTAAGCTGCTGATATGGGTCGTGGGTGCCGTATCCCACGTAGCAGGGTCAACGTTGAGTTTAGTGAGGCTCAGCAGTGCTTGTTGTAGCCTTTTAGGCTCACTTAACAATGGTATCGATTCAGGGTTCAGTTTTGGTATTAATTTAAACAGTGAACTTGCCAAGCTTGTTAGCGGCGAACAGTGCTTAACGGATACTCTTGGCAA
Organism: Shewanella gelidimarina; assembly: GCF_023283945.1. Classification (GTDB taxonomy): domain Bacteria; phylum Pseudomonadota; class Gammaproteobacteria; order Enterobacterales; family Shewanellaceae; genus Shewanella; species Shewanella gelidimarina. Next base: position 113,038 of record NZ_JAKIKW010000006.1, read on the forward strand.
CCCGCCTGCTTTTGCTAGTGCTGACGCCAAATAACGGTTGTGGTTTTGACTCGTTGACTGACTCTGCATATCGGGCTGGTTTTTGCTATGACTCACTGCTAATGAAGTTGCTGAGCTTTTGGACTCTAATGGTGATGAGGCAAGTGATCTCGGCAATGGGGTATTTTCAAGCTGTTTGAATAGTTGCTGATATTCATAGTTAACATTGGTTTTAGCTCTACCTGTTGGTACAGCGGATTGAGTCAAGTCGTGTGCATTTAGCTTTAGGTTATTATGCTTAAGTTGACCGTCAAAACTGATGGAGATCTTAGCTTGAATAGGCGACAGTTTGAGTAATAGTTGCTGCTCTTTCGTTTTGATGGCGACGGAGTACTCACCATCGGGTAGCGAGGCTAGCATCGGCAGCGTTAGATTGGGTCCATTATTAAACTGCAGTTCAGTCCCTTGATTTTTAGCATTCGGTAACAAGTATCCCTCTGCTTTTCTGCCAAGATTGAGTAGCTTTCGTTCAGAAATATTATTTCGGTTTGCGAGCGCTAACATCGCCTTAGGCATAGGAAAATAAATAGATTGGCCTATGGTGAGCAACTGCATCTGGGTCGCATTAGTGGCAAGCGGGCTTTGCTGCACTATATTAAGTAGGAAAGAATGTGCTTTAGTCAGCAATTGTACTGCATGCGGCGTTTCCAGTTTGACGGTATGTGTTTGTCCAGAAAATTGCAGCAGCGTACCATTTTTGCTCATTGTCGCAGTGACAGGAATAAGCGAAGTTGAACTGGCTGATAACGGCACATTTATGGACGGCTTATCCACTTTTACAGCAGCTGAAACTGAGTTAACAACGTTATCCAAAAGTCGGTCCTGTTTTAGTTAGGGGCTATTGAACTTTCGAGCTTAGTTTTTGTTCGACTCTTTCCCGTAAATAATAATGATTTTAGTACAAGGCTTGAGCGATGACGCTTAGCTGGCTAAGCGAAAAGCTCGTAACGCATTCTAGCCATAAAAGACTAGAAATATTGAAACGAACCCCAATTAAATCGATATGTATTATCACAATATTATGTTTGACCTAGCGGCTGTACTGAGTATCCTATGCCGTCTTACTCGGCCAATCATAATATTTATGGTTAATAACGTTAGATTTAGCTTAATTATGCGGTCTTATCACTGTATCGGCAGCAAACTGAAAAGACTTTAGTCGAACAGTCGCAGTAAGAAATTTAGCCCCTTTTTCAAAGAGACAATTATGAAGTATAAATGGATTGTGCTTTCTCTGGCGATAGTTGGATTTTCTACAATAGCTGCAGAAGATAACACCACGGAAGGTAATGAAGTAACAGTCACCTATAATGACCCGCGAGACCCTATTGAAGGGTTTAACCGAGCCATGTGGGATCTCAACTATTTGTATCTGGATCGATATTTTTATCGGCCAGTCGCGCATGGTTATAACGACTATGTGCCGCGCCCGGTTAAGAGTGGCATTAATAATTTTGTGCTTAACCTCGAAGAGCCTAGCAGCATTGTCAATAATACGTTGCAAGGCAAGTGGGGCTGGGCCGCAAATGCAGGTGGTCGTTTTACCGTCAACACCACTTTAGGCTTATTAGGCGTGGTTGATGTTGCTGAAATGATGGGCATGACACGTAAGCAAGATAACTTCAACGAAGTGCTAGGGTATTACGGCGTGCCTAACGGTCCCTATTTCATGGCGCCTTTTATTGGTCCCTATGTTACAAGAGAACTCGCATCTGATTGGGTTGATGATCTATACTTTCCTTTATCAGAGCTAACATTTTGGCAGACAGTGTTGAAGTGGGGTCTTAAAAGCCTGCACCAAAGGGCATCTGCAATCGATCAGGAGAGATTGGTTGATAATGCGCTAGATCCATATATTTTTGTCAAGGATGCATATTTTCAGCATATGGATTACAAAGTATATGATGGTGATATTCCTCAAAATGAAGATGACGACGATCTACTTGATGAATACATGCAGGAACTTGAGTAAATAATTATATTGTCGGTCATGAATAGAAAAGTGAGCCGGCATAAAGCGGAAACATAAAAACAAGGATGTGAGTTTACGCTGTGGTGAGTTAAGGGCAGCAAATGGCGCTAAAAGAACTAACTATTCTGTTCGTGGAGGACGATCCGGTCTTCCGCAAAATTGTTACGGCTTTTTTAGAGAGCCGAGGTGCCATTATTATCGAAGCTGATGATGGCGAACTAGGGTTAAATTGTTTTAAAAAACAAGACTTCGATGTAGTACTAGCTGATTTGAGTATGCCAAACCTTGGCGGCTTAGAAATGCTAAAGGCCATGAATAAATACCGTCCCGGTACCCCCTCTATTATCATTTCTGGCAATCAAGCAATGTCTAATGTGGTTGATGCGCTTAGAAACGGCGCCAGTGATTATCTGGTAAAACCTGTAGCTGATCTGTACCTCATCGAAAATGCGATTCAAGAGTGTTTAAATGGCTCATTGGAGGAGTCATTGCAAATTGATGAATTGGAATCGCTGTCTTACATGGAGTTAAATCAGAACCTTGAACTGTTAGAGCAAAGCGAGGAAGCGGCAAAAAGCGTACAGCAACAACTCTTCCCGCCAAGTCGAATCGAGTACAGTAAAGCTGCCATCGATTATAGTCTGTTTAATACTAACGAAGTCAGTGCCCATTTTATCGATACTGCCATGTTAGACGACAGCCACATCATGATGTACATGGCACATTTCCATCCTCACGATAATCGTGCAGCTTTTGCAAGTGTGTTGTTAAAGAGCTTTGTAAACCATAAGCTTAAACGCTATCAGAACAAGCTATCAACAGTGATCGCAGAGCCTTTTAATATGCTTAGTTATCTCAATGATCGCATGTTGAAATCCGGTTTAGATATTTATGTTGATATGACTTACGTGGTGATCAATCTCAGTAATTACCGCGTTGCAATAGCCCAAGCTGGCGCAGAGTTTCGTTGTTATCTGCGAAACAGTGAAGGGTTGTCGCCACTGGCATTAGCCGAAACACTGCAACTTGGAATGGTAAACTGGGGAAACCCCTCTATTCAGTTTCGAACCTTGATGCCAGGTGAGCAATTGTGTATATCTACCAACGTCAGTGAGCACAAACGACAACTGCTGAACGACCAATTCCACGGCCTTATCCATGACACCAACACCCCCCCAGGTGGTTATATTCAGCTTTCGGCGTCTTGACGTTACGAGCTGAGAAGGTTAGAAGCCGGATAAAAGACGGTACGAGCAGAGACTTAAGAGCCGGTTCGAGCAGAGACGGTGAAAAGCCGATTTAAAGCTGGATAGTGCTGAGACGATTTAAGTGACGGTGAAGCCAAGACGTTACGAGCGGAGATGGAACAGGCTAAGACGGTACGAGCGGAGATGAGGAAAGCCGATCTAAAGCCGGAGAGTGCTGAGAAGGTGATAATCGGTTAAGAGCCGATTTAAAGACGGTTCGAGCAGAGACTTGAGAGCCGGTTAAGAGCCGGTTCGAGCAGAGACGGTGAAAAGCCGATTTAAAGCTGGATAGTGCTGAGACGATTTAAGTGACGGTGAAGCTAAGACGGTACGAGCGGAGACTTGAGAGCCGGATAAGAGCCGGTTTAAAGACGGTTCGAGCGGAGATTTGAGAGCCGATTAAGAGCCGGATAAAAGATGGTTTGAGGGGAGATTTGAAAGCCGGTTATTAGCCGGATAGTGCTGAGATGATACAGACTGAGACGATTCAAGCTTAGAAGGTTACGAGCCGGATAAGCTAGGACGATAGAAGCTGAGATTAAAAAAATAAGGATTGGGTATTCAAGGATGAATAATATGAAATTTAAGAAGTTAGAAATTTGGCAGCGATCGTGTGCGCTCAGTTGTTCGATTTATGAGTTAACGAAAGACACACAAGATTTCGGCTTTAAGGATCAAATAACCAGAGCGGGATTATCTATCCCTTCCAACATTGCAGAAGGAATAGAAAGGGAGTCAATAAAAGAGCAGATCCGTTTTCTATACATATCAAAGGCTTCAGCTGCTGAAGTTATCACCCAATTAACAATAGGAATTAAAATCGGCTACCTTGAATCTAATTCAGGTGTTCAATTAATTAGAGAAACAGAAAGTATAATAATGATGACAGCAGCCCTCATTCGAACAAAGAAAAGATTACTCACTTAACCAATAAGACACACGGGATTTTGGATTTAAGGATAAAATCACCAGAGCGGGATTATCTATCCCTTCCAATATTGCAGAAGGAATAGAAAGGGAGTCAATAAAAGAGCAGATCCGTTTTCTATACATATCAAAGGCTTCAGCTGCTGAAGTTATCACCCAATTAACAATAGGCGTTAAAATCGGCTACCTTGAATCTAATTCAGGTGTTCAATTAATTAGAGAAACAGAAAGTATAATAATGATGACAGCAGCCCTTATTCGAACAAAGAAAAGATTACTCACTTAACCAAAAAACCTCAAAAATTCTATCCGGCTTTGGCTCGGCTCTAAACCGAAACTTAATTGGCTTTTCATCATCTCAGCCCATTCGGCTCCAAACCGGCTCTTAACCTTCTCTACTCATTCAGCTCCAAACCGGCACTTAATCGATTCCTACCATCTCAGCTTTCCCAGCTCCAATCCGGCTTCCGATCATCTCAGCTCTCTCCGTCTTTAGCTCGGCTTCTAACCGGCTCTTAACCGTTTTCCACCGTCTCAGCCCATTCGGCTCCAAACCAGCTCTTAACCGTCTCAGCTCATTCGGCTCTCAGCTCATTCGGCTCCAAACCGGCTTTTAACCTTCTCATATCTTACAATCGGACTTTCTTTCCCCAAAAAAAGCCAGAAGATAAATTCTTCTGGCTTTGATGTTTTCAAGCTTATCCGGCTTTAATTCGGCTCTTAACCGTCTCTAAACCTTCTCAGCTTTATCCGGCTTCAAACCTATCTCTTGATAGCTTCATGCTCTGCAGTAACGGCAATCTCTTGCTCAAGAATTTCTTCTTCAGTGTCTGCATGGCCTTCAGCTCCGTGCATCCAATTAACAAGCTTATCAGCCATGAAGTAAAGGATGATGCCAGAAACTGTTGCAGTGATTGCTATACCAGCAAAGATCCCCATGGCGTTAGCCAATTGTTCTTCTTTAGTACCATCGTGCCCGATGAATGAACCGACAATACCACCAATCTTATTGGCCGCTGCAATAAAGAGAAACCATGCACCCATAAGTAACGAAGCAATACGCAATGGAGCAAGCTTAGTCACCATAGACAGGCCAATAGGAGACAAACATAGTTCACCCATTGTATGGAAGAAGTAAGCACCGACTAACCACCACATGCTTGACTTAACATCGGCACTACCGTCCATTTCCATAACAGCACCCATCATAAATAGGAAACCGACAGCGAGTAGAACTAAGCCAAGGGCAAACTTAACCGGAGAGTTAGGTTCGTTCTTACCCAAGCGGATCCAGATAGAAGCAATTACTGGGGCAAAAACAACGATGAAAATAGCGTTCAGAGACTGGAACCAAGTCGTTGGTACTTCAAAGCTACCAATTGATCGGTCGGTAAATTCGTTAGTGAATAGGTTAAGTAGACCACCGGCTTGTTCGAAACCCGCCCAGAAAATGATGGTGAACAGACCCATGACCATAATCACCTTGATGCGATCACGTTCAATTTTGGTTAGCGGTTCTTTTCGCACAATACCGCTTGCAGCTGACTTTTCTTTATCAACTTTAGCAGCAGGGTAGCGACCGATATCGCCAAGCAGTTTCTGAGCAAATATGTACTGGATAATCAAAGAGAAAATCATACCTACACCAGCGCAGAAGAAACCTGCTTGCCAGTTGTTAATGAAGACTTCCTGTCCTTCAAATATGACTGTTTGACCAAATGAAGTATAAGCCCAAGCAACAACAAAGCCCGCGAGTGCAGCACCCACGTTGATACCCATATAAAAGATAGTGAATGCACCATCACGACGATGATCGCCTTCTTTATAGAGATCGCCAACCATGGTAGAGATATTTGGCTTAAATAGTCCGTTACCTATAATCAGTGTGCCTAGACCTATATAAAAGGCCATAGTTTCTGAACCAGGAATCCAACTATGGGGGAAAGCTAGAGTAAATTGACCGATGGCCATTAAGGCGCCACCAATATAGATAGATTTACGTTGACCAAGCACATTATCCGCTAACCAGCCGCCGATAAGAGGAGTGAAATAGACTAAACCAGTAAAAGTACCGTAAAGAGAGAGGGCATCAGCACTAGTCCAACCTAAACCGTGACCGCCTTCGCCTTGTACTTTATCTACAAGATATAACACCAAAATGGCGCGCATCGCGTAATAACTAAATCGTTCCCATAATTCTGTTGTAAACAACAGGAACAGTCCCTTCGGATGCCCAAGCATCGTCCCCTGGGGTTTTATTCCGCTCATTTGTTCTTCCACCTTCAGCTTGTGATTACCTGCGGGTTAATAAAAACCACAGAAATAGTTTTGCTTAAATTAGCTAGACCTAATGCGTAAGATATATTCGCTGTAAATGTTATCTTCAGCATCTATATGTAACGTATTTGATCGCACTGTTACGGGCTTATATTCTAATTTTTATTATTTGAAGCTAAAAATAGCGCCAAATGCGATAAAGCCCACCTTATATACCCTTTTAAGGGGCCTTAAGTCAATTTTAAGGAAGTGACTGCTGACATAGTAACCACTCTAAGTGATTGCCTTTATATCTTGGTAGATTTGCGACCAGTATTGGAAAAAACAGATAGAATTAACTTTCATTTTTACTGTGCTTTTTGCTAAAATCTCTCACCGTGAATGGAATTCACTATTGTATAGTTTAATATTGGAGAGGTTTTAATGAAAGCTTGGTACCTGTTGTATTGTAAGCCTCGAGGCGAAGTCCGAGCGCAACAAAACCTAGCACTTCAAGAGATTGAAACCTATATCCCTACCTATCCAGAAGAAAAGTTACATAAAGGAAAAGTAACTGTTCGTCGTGTCTCTATGTTCCCTAGTTATCTCTTTGTCCATTTTGATCCTCAAATCACCAGCGTTGCGCGTATACATAGCACCAGAGGCGTTATTCGCATCATCGGCTGTAAAGAATTAATGACAGCTGTTGATGACGGTATCATTCAAGCCATTAAGCTGCGCGAACATTGTTGGTTAAACGAGTTACTACCAAACACCGACTCAGAACAGCAAAATGCAGCGGAAGTTGCGATTGAATGTGGCGATAAAGTGAAGTTTGTCGATGGGCCTTTCGCTGAACTTGAGGGTGTTTTTGAAGAGACAAATGGCGAAAAGCGTTGTTTTGTACTCTTCGAGATTATGGGTAAGCAACAAAGGGTTGCTGTCGATAAAGCTGGTGTTGCTCGTTTAGATTGATATTTAAAGTAAAAAACATAACAAACTGAATATGTTTGTATCATAAGTAGCAGTTTGAACTCTGTACGTGAAATCCGATTTTTTTTGTAGGACATTGGCCATAGCGCTTCGATAAGTACAACTTATGTGCTACTAGTGATAAATAAGCGTACGTTCTAGAATGAGTCCATAAATTTAGCCTGTTGAGCAAAGTGGAATGACACGATATATCGGTCGAACATGTGGCCGCTCATACGATGAGTCATGTGGTTAGTGATATCTAAGACGGTATCTTTAACGTAAGAGAATGGCGGTTAACCGTAGCTCTGCAAGTTTTAATGGCGTGGGTAGCGGAATGTTTGAGCACTTGGCGAATGCAGGCTCTTAGAGTTACTGCTCAACTCTTTTCATTGCTGTATAGTATTTACGAAAATTTACAGCTGGCATTGTTGACCTTAGGCGATTCTGAGGTGTTATTCAGCTTGGTGGCCGAGTTGTAAAAATGTTAAGCGCTAGGGTTAACATTTGTTGTGTAAAACGGTAGAGAGCAATAAGTTAATTTAGAAAAGCTGGAAAACAGATTGAGTGGAGTACGTTTCACGAAATCAAACCTTTCACTTTTTCTAAGTTTACTTAGTAACTTATCTTAAGTACTAATTTAGCCACTTACATAAGTTGCTAGTAAGTGAATAGTCGTTAGCTAATTGGAAATGTCCGCATCGCGGATGGGCACTTTGGAAGCCGTAATCCATGGGCGGTAGCGTGTCTAAAATCCAATACACAGCTACATTTTGTGTTCGTTTCCCTCAGGGATTCAACATTCCATGAGGTTCAGCGTTCAGCATTGGTGTTCACTCAGTTATTGGCTTGAACATTAAGAATGAGCAATATGATTTTTCGACTTTAAACACTTTATACGTTAGCTTTGTCTGTTAGCTCATCCATTGAGTTGCAAGGCCACTTGTTCTATTACATCGGGTTACTATAAATTGACCTGGCTAGTCAGCAATTGCTGACTTTTTCATTATTTTTGCTTTTCTTCGGAGATTAATCGCGGTGTTACATAAAACCAAAAAAATTATTATAGCTGGCGCCAGTGCTTTACTGTTATTAAGCGGTCAAGTGCAAGCGGCAATGCCATCTCCGCAAATGATAGAGCAATTTAAAACTCTGCCAGCATCAGAACAACAACGTCTTGCTAAGCAATATGGTATTAGCCCATCGATGCTAGGAGGCTCTGCCGCTACTCAACAACAGTTAGAAAGCCCTCAGTTGGTAAACCCGCGTGGTGATGGACGTAGTAAGGGTAATAGAGCTGCAGACGAAGAAGATAAAAACAAAGAACTTACTTTTGAAGATGAAGCTGCAAAAAATGAACTAAAACGATTTGGTTATGACCTCTTTGCAGGCGAGCCGACGACCTTTGCGCCAGTATCGGATGTGCCTGTCCCGAGTGAATATCTTGTGGGTCCAGGCGATAACATCAAAGTCCAGCTTTATGGTAAAGATAACAAGGAATATGACCTAGTCATTAACAGAGAAGGGGTAATACAATTCCCTGAACTAGGGCCTATTACTGTAACAGGATTAAACTTTAGCCAGTTACGAAAAACCCTATCCCAACGTATTAAAAAGCAGATGATTGGTATTCAATCAAATATCACCATGGGCGAACTTCGCTCCATTCGCATTTTTGTTGCGGGTGATGCTTATAAGCCGGGTTCGTATACCGTCTCGAGCCTATCGACCATTACTCAAGCCTTATTTGTCGCAGGCGGTGTTAATGAAATCGGTTCGCTACGTAATATTCAAGTAAAACGTGCTGGCAAACTGGTCGGCAGCATGGATTTGTACGATCTGTTGCTTCGTGGTGATGCCTCTGGCGACATGCGCCTGCGTTCTGGTGATGTGGTATTTATTCCATCGGTAGGCGGATTAGTCAGCGTTACTGGCGAAGTTCGACGTCCTGCTATTTACGAGCTTAAAAAGCACGAAACAATGGCGCAGGTTATTGAGATGTCGGCGGGTATTAAACCCGGCGCTTATCCAAAACGTAGCAGTGTAGAGCGATTTAATAGTAATAGCCTTAGAACCATCGTTAACGTCGATCTTACCTCCAAAAAAGGCAAAGCGACTCCAGCTATTGCAGGTGATGTAATACGTGTGAAAAGTGCAGCATCACAATATGAAGACGCACTCACCGTTGTTGGTGCGGTTGTCAGACCTGGAAAATATCAGTGGTTTGAAGGACAAAAAATCAGTGATTTAGTCCCATCTATTTGGGGCGATTTAACGGTTTCAGCTGATTTAGAGTACGCCATTATAGTGCGCGAAATGAATAAGCAGGGTGATATACAGGTTTATCAATTCTCGCCATCACAAGCGATTAACGGCAAGTTAGCATCTCAAGACCTAATGCTTCGTCCGCGTGACAAGGTCATCTTTTTTAACTTCAGTGATATGACTCAGAACCGCTATGAACTGAATAAGTTAGTGAAAGAACGCGTTAAGAAAGTACAATCGTTAGCGGGTGATTCACTTATTGGAAACGATTTGTTTAAAGCGGGCTTCTCTCAACTGAATCAACAAAAATTTGCCGACCGTTCAGAGTTAGGCGGTGTCGCAATCAATAGTAAAGCAGAAGAAAACGAAAACACGGCGATTAAAGGTGAAGTCAACAAAATGTTGGTCAACCTGTTTGAAGATAGAGATTTAATCAAGCTAAGCAGCGTGATGAATCGTAGTGAATTGCTTTATCCAGTCATTATGAAGCTCAACAGTCAAGGTCGAGCGGGTACTGGTGTTCAGGCCGTTGCCATTAACGGTAAAGTGAATAACCCTGGTATTTACCCCCTTGCAATCAATGCGCGAGTTCAAGACTTAGTTAATGCTGCTGGAGGCCTAGAAGAAGGGGCTTATACAATACGCGCTGAACTCACAAGCACGTTCACCACTGCAGATGGTTCCTCTATTAACCACAAGAATATAGCGCTTGATCTTGCCATGCATGGCGATGCACAACAAAATGTGTTGCTGAAAGGCCGCGATATCTTAACGGTAATGACCACCCCAGATTGGCAAGAAAATAAGTCAGTTGAAATACGCGGAGAAGTTAAGTTCCCAGGCACTTACAATATCCGCCGCGGTGAGACGTTAGCTGATGTTCTAGATCGTGCCGGTGGATTTACTTCATATGCATACCTACCTTCATCAGTATTTGTCCGCGAGTCAGTGCGTCAACAAGAGCAATTAGAAATTAAAAAGCTTGCTGACCAATTACGCCGTGATATTGCTACTCGTGGTGTTTCGAAAGACGGTAACGTTGTAAATTACAGCGATGCGCAGTTAATGTTAACTGATCTCGAAACCATTAAAGCAGTGGGTCGTTTAGTGGTTGACCTCTCAGCAGTATCCGTAGGCATTGAGCAAGCAGACCTACAATTGGAAGATAAAGATGTTCTGTATATCCCATCGACTAAGCAGACTGTTGCGGTTATGGGTGAAGTCCAGCACGCAGCCACGCATCGATTCAAAGACGGCCAAACCATCGACCAATATCTTGCTATGTCGGGTGGCGCTAGAGAACGTGCGGATGATGACAGAACGTATGTCATTAAAGCCGACGGTTCAGTAATGCTTCCAAGTCATTCAATGTGGTTCAGCAGCGAATCAAGCCTGCAACCAGGCGATACTATAATCGTACCGTTAGATACTGAATACAAAGACAGCCTAACGCTTTGGACCCAAGTCACCAGCATCATATACAACACAGCAGTCGCATTCGCCACAGTCGCAAATCTATAAAGTCAGGACGAACGCTTACTGACAGCTCTTACAGTCAGCGAAGCGTTCCCGTTTCATACCGTGAGCGAAGCGTTCTGTAGGCCGAAGGCCGTTCCGTACACAGTCAGTTAGTTTACGAACGTTCTGTTAGCAGTAAGTGTAACGTTCGTTATTTAAAAACCAAGGATGGTTATGAAATTTCAAAAGTTAGAAGTCTGGCAACTTAGCTATCAACTTTCATGTTCTATTTATTTAGAAACAAAAGAACTGCGAGATTGGGGCTTCAAAGATCAAATAACGCGTTCTGGTTTATCTGTTCCTTCGAACATAGCGGAGGGAATAGAGCGACAAGGAATAAAAGAGCAAGTACATTTTTTGTACATTGCTAAAGCATCACTTGCTGAATTGATGACACAGGCCATGATAGGTAAAGATATAGGTTACTTTGAATCGGACTTTGTTGATGAGCTATTAAAAAAATCTGAGAGAGTATCAGCTATGTTAGCGGGATTGATTAAAAGTATAAAAGCTCGCAATTAATCGTCTTAGCTTGACGCTGTAACCGTAAACGAAGTGTTCTGTAAGTGAGCTTGCGAACGTTCCGTCAACCGTATTCGAAAACTTAAATAATGAGATAAGTTTTAAATGTCCAATGAAATGAATAAGTACACACAAGATCAACAGTTCTCTCAAACTACAAACGACGACGAAATCGACCTTCGCGAACTGTTCTCCGTAATTTGGCAAGGCAAATGGCTAATTATTGCTATAACAGCAGTTTTCGCCATAGGCTCAGTGATATTCGCAGTCATGCAGCCAAACACTTATAAATCTGAAGCTTTATTAGCACCAGCGAGTGAAGAACAGAACGGGGGCTTAAGTGCGTTAGCGGGGCAATTTGGCGGCCTTGCCAGCATGGCGGGCATAAATTTAGGCGCTGGTGGAGGTGTTGATAAAACTCAAATGGCGATAGAGGTAATGAAGTCTCGTCAATTTACCAGTCAATTCATCCGAAAGCATAACATTCTTCCAGAGTTAATGGCCGCAGAAAAATGGAACATGCAAGACAACAGCTTAGCATACGATGATGAATTATATGATGTCAGCAAAAAAGTATGGGTTCGCGAAGTTAAAGCACCCTTTAAACCTGAACCTTCAATGCAAGAGGCATATAAAGAGTTTACTAAAGTGATTACGGTTAACACTGCTAAAGATACCGCAATGGTTACCGTATCGGTTGAACATTTATCACCCGCAGTCGCACAAAAGTGGGTGAGCTGGTTAGTAGAAGACATCAATAAAGTCATGAAAAAGCGAGATGTTGCTGAAGCAAATCGTAGTAGTGAGTTTTTAAATAAGCAAATTGCATTAACTAACGTCGCTGATATTCGCTCAATTCTTTATAAGCTTATCGAAGAGCAAGCAAAAACAATTATGTTTGCAGAAGTTAGAGATGAATATGTTTTCAAAACTATAGATCCAGCATTGATTCCTGAAGTTAAATCAGGACCCAAGCGTGCACTAATTTGTGTATTAGGAACAATGCTCGGCGGCATGCTAGCGGTAATGCTTGTACTCATAAGACATTTCGTAAGAAAAGAAGATTAAACTAGCGCTCCCGGAAAGATTTCGATCTTGTAATCCCGTGACCAAAGGTCATTCCGTAAGAGAGCTTGCAAACGTTCCGTTAACCGTAAAAACAAGGTTTTATCTTTCACCGTATGCCGTAAGCGGAGCGTTCCGTAAACGTAGTGTTCAGTAGACTGTTAACTAAACGTTTTTGCAGCCTATTGGGACTGTTTAAAGAAAAACAGTGAAACCGAGGGTTTACAAGGGATGACGACATATCGACTGTCTCAAAATGGATAAAAAGTGTCTCAGCCTTGTTTGAAAGGTTGAGTTTGAAAACTGTAAAAATTCAAAATATATAATTTTAAAATCACATAAATAGGACTTAAGGTCATGAGTTTTTCCCTTGGAAATTTGAATATAGGTATCATTGGATTAGGGTATGTTGGTTTACCTTTAGCAGTAGAATTTGGAAAAAAATATAACACGATAGGTTTTGACATTAATGAACCAAGAGTACAAGAGTTAACGTCAGGAAAAGATTCAACCTTAGAGTGCACAAGTGCGGAGCTTAGCGAGGCTCATTTACTAAATTACACATCCTCATTAAACGATATTAAAGAATGTAATTTTTATATTGTGACGGTTCCTACACCCATTGACTCTAGCAATGCACCTGACTTAACCCCATTAAAGAAGGCATCTGAATCGTTAGGTAAAATAATTTCACCTAACGATACTGTTGTATTCGAATCGACGGTTTATCCTGGCGCAACCGAAGAAGTTTGTATACCGATCATCGAACGCGTATCAGGCTTGAAGTTTAATAAAGACTTTTTTGCGGGATATAGCCCAGAGCGTATCAATCCAGGCGATAAAGTTAATCGTTTAACGACCATTGTAAAAATCACAGCGGGCTCAACACCTGAAACCGCTGATTTTGTTGATACCGTGTATCGCTCAATAGTCACTGCCGGAACGCATAAAGCCTCATCAATCAAAGTCGCAGAAGCTGCAAAAGTCATTGAAAACACGCAACGCGATTTAAATATTGCCATTATTAATGAATTTGCCAAAATATTTAATCGTCTGGATATCGATACAGAAGAAGTACTGAAGGCTGCGGGGACTAAATGGAACTTTCTACCATTTAAACCTGGATTAGTCGGCGGACATTGTATCAGTGTTGACCCTTATTACCTTACGCACAAAGCTAAAGAGGTCGGTTATACGCCAGAAGTTATTCTAGCGGGTCGTCGTATCAATGACGGTATGGGGAGCTATGTTGCCACTCAGATGGTTAAAAAACTTTCTAGTAAGAAAATTCATATTGACGAAGCGAAAGTCTTAGTCATGGGGTTCACCTTTAAGGGTGATTGTCCTGATGTGAGAAATACTAAAGTTATCGAAATAATTAAAGAGCTCCAGAGCTTTAATATTAATGTAGACGTCAATGATACATGGGCAGACCCTGTGGAAGTCAAACATGAATATGGTGTTGAGCTAATCAATGAGCTGAAAGAAAATTACTATGACGGCATTATTTTAGCGGTTGACCATAGCGAATTAAAAGAGATGGGCATTGAAAAAGTCAGGGCACTAGGGAAGAGCAATCACGTTGTTTATGATGTGAAGTATGTGTTCCCACTCGATGCTGCTGATATTCGTTTATAGAAGGACAAAGTAATGAAAAAGTTTGCTTTAATTGGTACTGCTGGATATATCGCACCTCGTCATTTAAAAGCCATTAAAGATACTGGTAATGACCTAGTTGTAGCGATGGACGTGAATGATTCGGTCGGTATTATGGATATGAATTTCCCAGAATCTGAGTTTTTTACCGAGTTTGAAGACTTTGCTGCATATGTTGAAGATGAATCGTTAAGAGGCAATAAACTGGATTATATCTCTATTTGTTCGCCTAATTACTTGCATGCGCCGCAGATGAAGTTTGCACTCAAGAATGGTATCGATGTTATCTGCGAGAAGCCATTAGTATTAAGCTCTAAAGAAATTGATACATTGAAGGTGTACGAAGAAAAGTACGGTGCGAAGGTCAACAGCATTCTGCAGTTGCGTTTACATCCATCAATCATAGCTTTACGCGATAAAGTCTTAAACAGTTCTCCGGATGAAATTTTCGATGTTGAATTGACCTATATGACTTCGCGAGGCAAGTGGTACTTAAAGTCTTGGAAGGGCGTAGATGAAAAATCAGGGGGCGTCGCGACAAATGTCGGCGTTCATTTCTTTGATATGCTTCATTTCATCTTCGGCGATATCACGTTTAATGAAGTACATTATAAAGATGAGCAAACCGTTGCTGGTTATTTAGAATACGAGCGTGCTCGCGTTAAATGGTTCTTGTCTATAGATGCGAATAACTTGCCTGAGAACGCTGTGCAAGGCGAGAAGAAAACGTATCGTAGCATTATGATTGGTGATGAAGAGCTTGAATTTTCTGGTGGCTTTACCGATTTGCACACTCAAAGTTATGAAAATGTTCTTGCGGGTAATGGCTATGGTCTAGAGGAAAATAGGACCGCTATTGAGACGGTTGAAGGCATCCGTGACCAAGCCGTTGTTGCTAATGTTGAGCATTATCACCCATTGATGTCAAAGTTACTTTAAGCCAGTTTTAGGACCTATAGAAATGAATTTCATGAAACACGATACAGCGATTATTGATGAAGGCGCAGTCATTGGCAGTGACTCAAGAGTTTGGCATTGGGCTCACGTCTGCGGTGGAGCAAGAATTGGCAAAGGAGTATCGTTGGGGCAAAACGTTTTTGTAGGTAATAAAGTCACTATCGGCGATAAGTGTAAGATTCAGAATAATGTATCGGTTTACGATAATGTCCATTTAGAGGAGGGGGTATTTTGTGGACCCAGTATGGTGTTTACCAATGTATACAACCCTCGCTCACTCGTAGAGCGTAAAGACGAGTATTTAGACACGTTAGTCAAAAAAGGCGCGACCCTTGGCGCTAATTGCACGATTGTGTGCGGTATTACCGTTGGGGAGTACGCCTTTGTGGGGGCGGGCACCGTCGTCAATAAAGACGTGAAGCCTTTTGCATTGGTGGTAGGTGTCCCCGCCAAGCAAATTGGCTGGATGAGTGCATATGGTGAGAAACTAAACTTACCGCTTACGGGCGATAGTGCTACCGCTACCGCAATTTGTGAGCATACTGGTGACCTCTATAAGCTAGCCGAAGGTTGTGTGACAAGAGCAGGCAATAAATAATGAAAAAGACCATACCGTTTATAGATTTGAAAGCCCAATACCAGCACCTTAAAACGCGGATAGATAGCCGAATTCAAAAAGTGCTTGACCATGGACATTACATAATGGGTCCAGAAGTTGCTGAGTTGGAAGAAAAGCTCGCTGAATATGTAGGTGTTAAGCATGCGATAACGTGTGCTAACGGTACAGATGCGTTAACACTTTGCATGATGGCACTGGATATAAAAGAGGGCGACGCTGTTTTCTGCCCAACGTTTACATTTTTTGCGACAGCAGAAGTTATTGCATTTGCGAAAGCGACACCGGTTTTCGTCGACTCAGATGCATCGACATTCAATATTTGCCCTAAGGATTTAGAAAGACAGATTTTGAGAACGATTTCGGAAGGTAAACTAAATGTTAAGGCTATTGTTGCCGTTGACTTGTTTGGCCTGCCAGCTAATTATCCATTAATAGAGTCAATTGCAAAGAAGTATAACCTTAAAGTTATAGAAGATGCAGCTCAGGGGTTTGGTGGCTCTATCAATGGTAAACGTGCTGGTAGCTTTGGTGATATTGCCACAACGAGTTTCTTCCCTGCAAAACCACTAGGTTGCTATGGCGATGGTGGAGCAATATTCACTAACAATGATGAATACGCAGAGCTTCTGAAATCTTACCGAGTACATGGTAAGGGCACAGACAAGTACGATAACGTAAGAATCGGCATTAATAGTCGTCTAGATACAATTCAAGCAGCTGTTCTGCTGGAGAAGCTAGCCGAGTTTCCACAAGAGCTGATTAATCGCAATAAAGCCTCCACCAATTATGAAAAACAGTTAGCTTCCATATATCAAACGCCACAAGTACCCTATGGCTATGAAAGCTCTTGGGCACAATACACGCTTGTTAGTGAAGAACGTGAGATGGAAATTGCTAAGTACAAAAAGAGAGGGTTTCCTACAGCAATTTATTATGGTATTTGTATGCATCAGCAAACGGCATTTAAATATTTAGGTTATTTAAAAGGTGATTTCCCTGTGGCTGAGAGATTAGCAATTAGTGTATTTAGTCTACCTATGCATGGGTATTTGGAGGTTAAAAGTGAGTGACGCTGTTATATTTATTACTAATGCGTTTCCTTTCTCTCCAGGAGAAGAGTTTATTGAAAGTGAAATTAGACAGGCTGGTTGCAGAAACTCCGACTTTTTGATTCTACCGTGTGAATTGAAACATGAACGTAGAGATATAGGTGATCATGTTGCTGTTGATTCAAAATGTCTTACAGGGTTTTCAATTAAAGATGCAATTATAAGTTTTTATTTTTTGTTTATCAGTTCTTGGCTTTATAAGGAATTATTAAATAATTATAAGTTGATATTAAAACAACCATTATCGGTGGGGTTTATAATAAGAAATGCTTATTACATAGCTTTTTATAAAGTCAGGTTGACAGCGTTAATCAAGAAAAAGAAGTGGAAGTCTGTAGTGTTCTATTCTTACTGGAATGGAAATGCATCTTATGCAACAACATTGATAAATATTACCGGAGTGAAAACATTTAGTATCTCGAGAGCTCATGGTTATGATTTATATCATGAGCGTCGAAAGTATTTCTATATGCCATTTAAATATCAGTTTTCTTCCTTATTTGATGAGTTATTAGTGTTATCTAAACAGGCAAAAGAGTATGCGCTTAAGTATTATGATTTTTCAAATATATCTATTGCTAGATTGGGTGTTGATTGCTGTTTAGAAAACAAGGACGGTAAATCTATTGTTGAAAAAGTTAATAGTGTTAATATCGTCTCAATATCAAACTGCGTAAGAGTCAAGAGGGTTGATAAAATAATTGAAGCAATTTACCTGTACTCGAAACATACTAATAAAGCAATATACTGGACACATATTGGAGGCGGTGATTTGCTGAAAAGCTTGTCAGACTATTCTCAAGAGCGTTTTAAGTTCTGTAATAATGTAAATTATAAATTTACTGGATTCATGGAACACTCTTCTCTATTAAAGCACCTGAAAGATGAATCATATGATATTGTAATTAATGCTAGTGAATCGGAAGGTGTTCCTGTCACCCTTATGGAAGCTATGATGAATGGTATTATCCCTGTAGCTCCTAACGTTGGAGGGATTGGAGATTTGATACCTTCTACATCTATCGGCTTTCTTATGTCTAATAAAATTGACGGTGAAGATATAGCATCAGTTTTGGTTGATTTTGAAAAACTTAACAAGACAGAAGTTAACTTAAAATCTAAGAGTGCAAGTCAGCATATTTTTAAACTATATAATAGTAAAGTAAACTATAAAGAATTATATACCAAAACGATTGGAAAATATTTTGACTAATGCAATTGTTTTAACAGTGTTTAGGCAGTTGCTGTCACTTTTATTGCAAATAGTTATTGTTATATTAACAGCGAAATGGCTCGTGCCTTCTGATTTTGGTGAGCTAGGGCTATTAATGACATACACACTTTTTGTGTCAATAATCGCAATATTTGGCTTAAACTCTTCTATTCTATATTATCTTTCCAAAGGTGATATATCTTTAAATGACACATTTAAGTGTATTGATATATTTTTTTACTTAACAATATTATTCGTACTATTAGTAGGAGTAATACTTTTTTTCATTGGTTTTGAACATAGTAAGTTACTGTTGGCCGTTATTACCGGTTTTTCTTCATCATATGTGTTATTACTCATGTCAGTGTTGCAAGCTAAAGAGAGGTTCTCTAGTTTAAATATTGTTATACTTATCCAACCTATTGTGTTTTTATCATTACTGTGTATAACATTTTTGAATGGAGAAGGCGATGTACTTCTCTGGGAAGTAGAAATAGCATTTTTTTTATCCTACTTTAGTTCAATGCTAATTTCGAATCTATATGTGAAAAAAAGCCTTAGCATTAGAAGTGTTCCTTTTTATATTCATGAAATTAAAAAGTCAGCCTTAATCATTAAGCAAATATTTAATTATGGTGCATATTCATGTGTTACAAATATAATCACTATCATAAATTATAGGTTTCAATTCTTAGCTGTATCTATGTATATCGGTGGTGAAGTTGCTGGTCAATATAATTTGGCATTTCAATTAATTGACAAAATGGGAGTTATTTCTAGTAGTTTTGTGCTTGTGTTACTTCCTGTATTAACAAAGCAAGCAAAAGCAATTAGGATGAAGAATACGATTAAATATTCTCGAGTTATATTCTTGATTACGAGTATTATTACTGGTGTTATATATTTGGTTGGAGGGGAGTTAGTCGTATACGTATTTGGGGCGGTATATACTGAAGCTTTTAATATTGTAAAGTGGCTATTACCTAGTTTTTGTTTTCTTTCTGTAATTAGGATTTTATCAGGACATTTCTCTGCGTCAGGTAAGCAGCATGTAAATTTTTGGATTTCACTGATCTTTTTGGTTGTTAATATTATGCTATGCCTTTTATTAATGCCTCAATTTGAAGGCTACGGAGCAGCAATGTCATACAGTATATCAACATTTGTTGTAATGATTGTTTATTGTCATAAAATTTATAAGGAACACTAATATGTTTTTTTCTATTATGATATTAATTGTCTCTACGATATTCTCAGTGTTTGTTATTCTATATAAGCTGAAGCATAATGGTTATACTGTTTTCTTTGATAGTTATTTATTGATATTGGTTTTTTCACTTTTGTATTTTAATTTACCATCATTTTTCGTTACTGATCTAAATATGTATTATCGTTGGGGGATAAGCCTAGATAGTATGGTATTCTCTAATTTGTTAGTATCCTTTTCAACTGTATTCTTATCCGTTTCTTTGGTGTTTAGTAACTCGGATAAAAACAAAATACATATCAATGCATTAAAGGCTGCAAAACCTAATGTAAACAATAAAACATTAATTTTTGTTGTTTTTATTATCCTTTGTGTATTCTTGTTAGTTAAATTGAAAGATATTGATTTTAGTGTTCTTAGTGGTACCTATTCAGCTTTGAGTAGAGATGAGTTTTCTAAATCAGTTGCATATTTTACAGTGTCAGTTGTGGTGTTAACTTATTTTAGATTAAGAAGTTTTATTGTTTTGACTCCTTTGTTCGCGGTGATTTTATTAGATATTTCTAGTGGAACTCGGAGTGCCGCATTAGTATGTATGTTAACCTTAATTTATATTTATATTTACAGTCAAAAAAAGATTCCATATATAGCTACTATAATATTAATATTAATTTTACTATTGGTCGGTCTTTTACGAGCTAAAATAAATTCATTTATCCCTACTCATATCATATTGTTAGGGGAAATGGGTGAAACATTTATAACATTACCAAAATTAATTCTTGATGGTAATTATGTTGGACATGGTACCGTAATTGGTGTGATAGCTAGCTTGTTTTTCGCATTGTTACAACCGTACCGATTGCTTATAAATGAAACTTATACATTTTCAGGTCCATTTATGGCAGAATATATTAATAGAGGTTACGGTTTTGCTTCAAATTACATTATAGATTCACTCTACCTAGGCTATTATGGTTTTCCATTAGTCTTAATGTGTATATTTATATACTGTAGAGTATCAAATTATATTATGAATAGTACTCCATATCGTTTTGTGCTTATGTACGCAATATTCAATTGTTTTATTATTAGATTAATTGTGAGAGAAGGTTTTTTTGGAAGCGTAGGCCTTTACATGTTCCTTCTACTATTCTACATTATTAGTTTATATGTTTTTGATAAGGTTTGTTTTGATAAATAAAAAAATATCAGTTTTGATTCCTGTATATAATGAAGAGAAGTACATTTCAGATTGTATATATTCTATATTAAACTCTATAATTAACGCTGAATTAGAAATCATAATTGTAGATGATATGTCTACTGATGATACTTTTCAATTAGTGTGTAAGATTCAATTGGAGAACCCAGGAGTTATAAAACTCCACAAAACACCAATAAAAGGGAAAGTAAATGCCTTTAATTTCGCATATGAGCAAAGTGAAGGTGATTTTATAGTTTTTATTGGAGGTGATGATCTTCTAGCTCCCAATGTATTGCAAAGCCGCATTGATGTTATAACATCAACAACTTCACCTATGATATCCTTGTGTAAAATTCGGACTTTTTCGGAAAACAAAGATTTAGACAATATTACCTTCCCTAAAGGCAATGGTGGGGCTAAATGTGGTGGTGCAATGCTTATGAACAAAAAACTGGCAAAAATAGCATTCCCTATTCCAAATACACTTCCGAATGAAGATACTTGGTTTAAAGCATTTATAGACTTTTATCCTATAAAAGTTGCTCATATCAATGATGTAGGGTTACTTTATCGTCAGCATGAAAATAATTCTATAAAGCTACAATCTTCATTTGAAAATTTTAGTCACAATTTAAATATTAGGCACAAAGCGTATGAATATTTTATTAACCGGTTTACGAATGAAATTGTTAATCAAAGAAAAATAAAGCAATTAATATTGTCTGAATCTTTACGTATGAATAATGATTTTTTCAAAATATTATTGACTAGTTTGTCATTTAAGGAAAAGTTGAGTTATATAGTGCATTCTAACAAATTTTTTTATCTTGTTAAGTTAAAATTATACAAAGTCTTATCAGGCCGGTTATAAGCTAGAATATCAACGATAAGCAATACAAACTTAGTTATTGGGAACTTATATTGATTCACAAGTAGTAACACCTTTTTCGAACTCATGTTCATAAAAATCAACATTCCTATTAATTTTTACGACCATGAGTCGATTGCCATTAATTTTGGTAGAATTTGACCAAATAACTCATCCGTATTTCCGTCCTAATCTCTTTACTAAGAATATGACATAGTGTTATTTATTATCGATCGAATTAGAACTCTAATATTAATAGAAGTAGTTTAAGTAAGTGTACAACTTGATTTAACCATGAATGTTAATACCGACGCGGTCTTATTTGATTGTTGAGTGGATAAATTGGTTACAGAATACCGACTTTAAGGTGGCTCACTACAAATATGTGTCTACAATCGAGCTGGAACACTCGTAGTTAATGTTTGGAATAGTTTTAAGTTGTTGGAAGGTGGAATTGGTTTTACAAGTAGAATATAAAATAGATTTAAATATGGCACGGATTTTTTATTTAATGGAGGTACTCAGAAACTTTACTGGCTGCGGGTATCCATTATATTGTCCTGAATGCTCATACTGTTCTCCTCAAATAGTAATATGTTTTTATTAGCGTATAGTATAGTAAATTAAATTACAGGTTTTTTAATGAATAAAAGATTTGATGTATTAGATAGTTTTAGAGGTATAGCTGCTTTAATGGTTGCGGTTTATCATCTTCATGTTGTTGGCTTTATAACAGAGCTTAACTTTGTTAGAAATTCATATTTGTTTGTTGAGTTTTTTTTCGTCTTAAGTGGTTTTGTCATTAGTTATAGCTATCTTGGGCGTCTAAAAAATATAGTCGATGTTAAATTGTTTATGAAAAAAAGATTTGCGAGACTATGGCCGTTACATATATTTATGATGTTAATGTTTATTCCTTTTGCCTTAGCCAATATAATTTTAAATATAGATCTTGGTGACAGGTTTTCGCTGTACTCATTTGTAACAAACTTGTTTTTTATTCAATCTTTTGGTCTGCATGATGGACCCACCTGGAATATGCCTGCTTGGAGTGTAGGTGTTGAGTTCTACACATATATTATATTTTCATTTTTTTGCTTGAATAGTTATTTTCGAAAAGGAATTATTGCTCCTATAATGATATCTGCATTAGCATTTATCGCTTTATTCACATTCCTGAATGTTTTTGACATTTCAATTTTTAGATGTATTTATTGTTTTTTCTTAGGTCTAATAGCATTTAAATTACATTCATATATAAAAGTGAATTCTTGGATGGAAGTCGTTGCGATAACCTTTCTTGTATTAATACTTTCTGTAGTTAGGGTTCAAGATTATGGCGTTTGGGGGTATTTACTATTGCCGATATTATTTTTATTAATAATAATAGTCTTTTCTCACCAACAAGGTTGTATTTCTAAAGTATTAATTAATCCATTATTTACCAAGTTAGGGATATTATCTTTCTCTATTTATATGACTCATACTTGGCTTATAAGTTTAATGAAAGCTATGTTCGTAATAATAGATAAAATGCTGGGTTATCAATTTATGCACATGATTAACGGTTCAAGAATTATTGATCTTGGTTTTGGTTGGGTAAATGATTTATTGTTTATACCATATATTGCAATGGTTATATTTATCTCATCTATGACATATAATCATGTTGAAAAACCTGGCCAGAAAAAAATAAATGATTTCTAGTTGTATTCCTTTATTTTACACTTATATATTTGTAAAATATTACTGCGTTAATAATTATCGCATTGAATCTACGGAATACAAGTGAATCGTTAAAAGTAGAAACCAAAAAACTAATGAAGAACGGAATAACGAGTGCCTATTACGAGTTATTACAGGATGCGGGATTTCGTAACCTTGTTCTAATTATTAAATTCTATCTAAAAGAGCATAGTAATGATTAAGAATAATTTTGATATATTAAGAATACTACTTGCGACTATTGTATTTTATATGCATATGGGAGCTCTAGTTGGTATCGATACTTTATCTAAATTACCTGGTACTTTTGCGGTACAATGTTTTTTTGTTGTAAGTGGCTATTTAATCGTTAAAAGTTACTTAAGAAATATGGACGTGAAAAACTATATAAAGTCGAGGTTTTTTAGAATATACCCATTATATTTCATCGTTATCACATTAAGTTTTATTATTGGTTATATAAATTATTCTCAATCGTTTGGTAATTATATTGACGATGGTGCATTGAAATATTTAATCTCTAATTATTTCCTGGCTAATTTTTTAGCACCGTCTTTACCTGAATTGTTTACGAATAACCCTTATAGTATAGCTGTTAACGGAGTTCTTTGGACTATTAAAGTTGAAGTGATGTTTTATATATCCGTTCCAATCATTTATGGGTTTTTCAGTAAGTATTTAAGTAACAAAAGTTTGACAATAACGCTAGCTATTATTTCTGTCTGTTGTCATTATGCCATAGGTTATTTAATTGAATATCATGGTTTTAATCATAGTTTGAATAATCAACTTCCTTCAATGATGATATTCTTTATGGTTGGTGCTTTATTTAATTTCGTTGATCTTTCATTCTTTAAAGTGAAACATTTGACATTAGTGATTCCATTGCTGTTTTTGTTTGAACACTTTTATTTATTGAATGGTATTTTAATTGGAATATTTGTTTATATCGTCGTTAATGTTATAAAACCCATTAAAGTTAGCGAAAAAGTTGGAGATATATCTTATGGTATCTATATTTGGCATTTTCCAGTGATTCAAATTTCTATTATGTATGGTTTGTTTGAAAATATTTATATTGGTTTTGTCGCTTCAAGTGTTGTTGTAATGTTTATGGCGTTGTGTAGTTGGCATTTTATAGAATCAAAGCTTATTCATAAGCCAAAATAAGAAATTTACTTTGGGGGTATATGTTTTGATTAAAGTTAAATTTTGTTTAACTTTAATTAGACATTCATAAAGTAGAAGGGGAAGACATGTGTCTAACAATTTAATTGTTTTAATTGGATTTTTAATATGAATATATTAATCACCGGCGGAGCTGGGTTTATAGGCTCGGCAGTTATCCGTCACATTATAAAAAACACTCATCATAGTGTTCTCAATGTTGATAATTTAACCTATGCAGGTAATCTAGAGTCAATCAAAGATATTGAGTCTAGTGCTTGTTATATGTTTGAGAAAGTTGATATTTGTAACCGTGTTGAATTAGAACGCGTGTTTAATGCATTTAAACCTGATGCGGTGATGCATTTAGCAGCTGAATCGCATGTTGACCGTTCTATTGATGGACCAAGCGACTTTATACAGACCAATATCATTGGTACGTTTACTTTATTGGAAGTCGCGCGTAGTTACTGGTCAAAGTTATCGAATCAAAAAAAATCAATTTTCCGTTTTCACCATATCAGTACCGATGAAGTGTATGGTGATTTAGAAGGCACGGATGATCTGTTCACTGAACAAACATCTTATGAGCCAAGTTCGCCCTATTCAGCTTCTAAAGCATCAAGCGATCATTTGGTACGAGCTTGGAACCGCACTTATGGTTTACCTGTTATTGTCACAAACTGTTCGAATAACTATGGTCCTTATCATTTTCCTGAAAAATTGATCCCACATATTATCTTGAATGCGTTATCTGCAAAATCATTACCTGTCTATGGTGATGGTAGTCAGATCCGTGATTGGTTATATGTAGAAGATCATGCACGTGCGCTGTATAAAGTGGTGACCGAAGGTGTTGTGGGTGAAACCTATAATATTGGCGGACATAATGAGAAGAAGAATATTGAAGTGGTCGAAACCTTATGTGCTTTATTAGACGAATACGCGCCTATTTCTGGTAACCCTGCTTTTTCTTCCTCATCACGCCTCACTCATTACAAAGATCTTATTACTTTTGTAACCGATCGCCCAGGTCATGATGTGCGTTATGCCATTGACGCATCAAAAATTAAGCGTGAATTAGGCTGGGTGCCTGAAGAAAGCTTTGAAACTGGTATTCGTAAAACCGTTGAGTGGTATTTAAATAATGAAAACTGGTGGAAGCGGGTTTTAACTGGCGAGTACCAATTAGAACGTATTGGAGATCAATAAGTATGTCTAACTCTTCACTTTCAAAGTACAAAGGCATTGTGTTAGCGGGAGGTTCAGGTAGTCGTTTACATCCTATTACGTTAGGTACGTCTAAACAGCTATTACCCATTTATGACAAGCCAATGATTTTTTATCCGCTTTCTGTTTTGATGTTAGCTGGAATCAAAGATATTTTAATCATATCAACACCTGAAGATCTACCAAACTTTGAGCGACTGCTCGGTAATGGTAATCAGTTTGGTATTGAAATTAGCTATAAAGAACAACCAAGCCCAGATGGGTTAGCACAAGCTTTTATTCTTGGTGAAGAGTTCATTGGAGATGATAATGTTGCTTTAGTATTAGGGGATAACATCTTCTATGGGCAACACTTTTCTGAGAAATTACTCGCTGCTGCTAAAGTAAAAACTGGAGCATCCGTATTTGGCTATCATGTTACAGACCCAGAGCGTTTTGGGGTTGTCGAATTTGATGAAAGTGGCAAAGCATTAAGCATTGAAGAAAAACCAGAACAGCCCAAATCAAGCTATGCGGTTACTGGCTTATATTTCTATGACAATGATGTCGTTGATATTGCCAAATCTATTAAGCCTTCGCATCGCGGAGAGTTAGAGATTACTGATGTTAATATTGCTTATTTAGAGCGTGGTGATTTAAATGTAGAGCTGTTAGGTCGAGGTTTTGCTTGGCTAGATACCGGTACTCATGACTCGCTATTAGCAGCTAGCCAATTTGTACAAACAGTGGAGCATCGACAAGGTTTTAAAGTGGCGTGCTTAGAAGAAATTGCTTATGTGCAAGGCTGGTTAAGTAAGGATGAATTGCTTGTGCAAGCTGAAAATTTGAAGAAAACAGGTTATGGCCAGTATTTATTCAACATTGCCAATGGAATGATTTAATGAAGTTTATTGATACCGAAATTGATGATGTCAAAATTATTGAAGTGAATGTATTCGGAGACCAACGAGGTTTTTTTATGGAAACCTTTCGTGCGGATGAATTTATGGAAAAAACGGGTGCAAGACCTTTTGTGCAAGATAATCATAGTAAATCAACGAAAGGTATTTTACGTGGTTTGCATTATCAGCAAATACAAACGCAAGGTAAGTTAGTGCGTGTTACATCTGGTAGCGTTTATGATGTAGCTGTGGATATGCGCCAATCATCTCCCTCTTTTGGTAAAGCTGTCGGGGTTGTACTTTCGGCTGAAAATAAGCGCCAATTATGGGTGCCTGAAGGGTTTGCACATGGCTTTTATGTTATGACTGATTCGGCGGAATTTGTTTACAAATGTACTGATTATTATCATCCGGAGTCTGAAGTGTCAGTATGTTGGAATGATGCTGATATTGCTATTGAGTGGCCGTTAGTCGATGGTGAATTACCACAATTGTCTACGAAAGATGTAACAGGTTTCTCGTTTCAAGATGCACCAAAATTTGATTGATAGGTAAGCGAAATATGAAAGTAGTTATTACAGGAAAAGGTGGGCAACTTGCTTGTGAATTAGAGCAACTTGCACCCCAAGGGGTTGAAGTCATCAGTGTTGGTATTGGTGAACTAGATATTTCTAATGAATCATTAGTCTCTGAGTTTATTGCTAATAATAAACCTGATTTGGTTATTAATGCTGCTGCTTATACTGCAGTAGATAAGGCTGAAGAAGATGTAGGAACAGCGTATGCAGTAAATGAACTTGGCACTAAATATTTAGCAAACGCATGTAAACTTATTAATGCACGCATCTTACATGTGTCCACTGACTTTGTGTTTGATGGTGCAAGTACGACACTTTATCAAACAGACTCTGTACCAAACCCAATCAATGTCTATGGTGCTTCTAAACTCGCAGGTGATGTCGCACTTCAAGATATTTTACCTGAATCAAGTGTTATTGTACGTACAGCTTGGGTGTATTCCGTAAACGGTAATAACTTCGTTAAAAGCATGCTGCGTTTAATGAAAGAAAAACCTCAGCTTGGCATCATTTATGACCAAGTAGGTTCGCCAACCTGGGCAAAAGGTCTTGCACAATGGTTATGGGTAATTGCTGACAAACCGGAAGTGATAGGTACCTATCATTGGACAGATGCTGGTATTGCTTCATGGTATGACTTTGCGATTGCTATTCAAGAGTTAGGTGTTGAAAAAGGCTTGTTAAGTGAAGCTATTCCTGTTTTACCCATTCCGACTTCCGCATACCCAACACCAGCTAAGCGACCTGCTTTTTCAGTGATAGACAAAGCAAGTGCCGAAGAAGTGTCGGGTTTGCATACCACACACTGGCGTACGCAGTTGTCATCAATGATGGATGAGTTAGTTTAACTTTTGTGTCCATTGTCGGCTATTGTGTTATTTCTAATAGGTAATGATTATGATGCCTTTTAGGTAGTTCCACTTTCTAGGTCAAATATTTTGAATACACCACCAAGCATTGCCGTATTATTAGCGGCGTATAATGGCGAAAAATATATTCGCGAACAATTAGACTCTATTCTTAATCAACGAGGTGTAGATCTATCTATCATTATCAGTGTAGATAAGTGTAATGATTCTACACTGTCGATTGTTAATGGTTATGCTTCTAAGTACCCAAGCATTATATTTATTCTTCCTTACGGTAAAAAGTATGGTTCAGCAGGAAATAATTTCACTCGTTTGTTATGCGAAGTGAATCTTAAACCCTATCAATACATATCTTTTGCAGATCAAGATGATATTTGGTTACCTAATAAGTTGTCGCGGGCTGTCTCTGAGATGAAGAGGAATAGTGCTGATGCTTATTCTTCAAATGTTACTGCTTTTTGGGTGACAGGGAAAAAAAAGTTACTAAAGAAGAGTTATGCTCAAGTTGATTTTGACTATCTATTTGAATCTCCTGGGCCAGGATGTACCTTTCTTATATCGCGTACTTTAACTGAATTAGTGCAATCTCACTTGCGTGTTAAATTAGAAAAAGGTAAAACTTTTTGGATGCATGATTGGTATTGTTATTCGTTTGCTAGATATAACGGTTTTAGTTGGTATATAGACCCTGAGCCAATGATGATGTATCGTCAGCATGAATTGAATGTTATCGGAGCAAATTCAGGTTGGCAAGGTTTTATTCAAAGATTTAAAACTATTATGAATGGAGGTGGTTTTGATAAGGTATTGAAGCAGGCTTGTTTTATTGGGCAAGAGCAATCCCTCCCAATTAGGTTGATTAGTACTAATAAAAGACTTGGAATGCTTCAGCTATTTTTTATTTCTTGGGAATGTAGACGGCAACCTTTTCATAAAATCATGCTATCTATAGCATGTTTAATATTCTTTATAAAAGGTTATGATTCTAATGAAATTGATTAGGCCTTGGCACAGAGTTACTATATGAAAGATAAAGTTTTAGTTACAGGATCTAATGGTTTTATTGGTAAGCGATTAGTCAGTGTACTTTCAGATGGGTTTATAGTAAAAGCTGTAGTTCGGCAATTAAAATCATCTGCTTGTATTGATAAAGCTTATGAGATTGGTGAAATTTCAGGAAGCACAGAATGGAAGGCCTGTTTAGATGATGTTAATACTATAGTTCATCTTGCTGGTGTTGCACATAATAATTCAAATGTTAATGATTATATCAATGAGGTTAATGTAAAAGGGACCATTAACCTTGCTAGACAAGCTGTGAACATGGGAGTCAAACGATTTATATTCATTAGTACTATCAGCGTGCTTGGTATTAAATCTAAAAAACCTTTCAATGAAAGCTCGATAATGTTCCCACAATCTTTCGCTGCTGAATGTAAGTGCAAAGCAGAAAATGCACTATTAAAAATAGCTGAAAATAGTAGTTTGGAAGTTGTAATTATTCGTCCAGCTTTAGTCTATGGGATTGATGCACCTGGTAATGTTGGTAAACTGGTTAAGTTGGTTCAAAAAATACCATTTCTACCTTTCGGTTTTTGTAAAAACAAACGTAGTTTTATATCGGTTGATAACTTGATAGATTTTATTAAGATGTGTATTCATCATCCAAAAGCCGCAAATAAAATTTTTTGCATTTCCGATGATTTTGACATTTCAATTAGAGAGTTTACCGATAGTATTGCAACTGGTTTAAATAAAAAACTAATTCAACTCCCTGTTCCTATTATCTTAATGAGACTAGGTGCCCGTCTTGTGGGGAAATCATCGATTGCAGAGCAACTTCTGGGAAATTTACAAGTTGATTCTTCGAATGTTCAAGATACTTTAGGCTGGACGCCACCTTATACTATGGAGCAAGTAATGGCTTCACTTTCAGAGAGTAAAAAATGATTCGACTATTAGATTTTTTCGCCGCCTTCTTTGGCTTATTGTTATTATGGCCTGTTCTGCTTGTGGTCACGGTTATTGGCTTATTTGATACAGGTTCGCCGATTTTTATTCAAATCCGTGTGGGTAAAAACAAAAAGGCCTTCAAATTGATTAAGTTCCGTACAATGTCGGTTAAAACCAAGTCCGTTGCTAGCCATTTAGCTAATAATGCTTCAATCACTAAGCTAGGTAACTTTTTACGTAAAACCAAAATTGATGAATTACCACAGCTAATTAATGTAGTAAAAGGAGATATGAGTTTAGTAGGTCCGCGCCCAAATTTGTTTAATCAAGAAGAGTTAATCAAAGAACGCGATGCGTTAGGCGTGTATGATGTGTTACCGGGTGTAACGGGTTTAGCACAAGTGCAAAATATTGACATGTCAACGCCAGGCTTATTAGCAAAAACCGATAAGCAGATGATTGATACCCTAAATGTTAAAGATTACTTCAAGTATATCATGATGACAGTCACGGGAAGCGGTGCTGGTGATGCTGTAAAATAGATCTATCTATTCGGATCTATCGCTTAGTCTGTTGATTTTGTTGTAATGTCAGTTTGTCTTTTCGTCTCAATAATGCTTTTAGACGAGATAAACTGACTCATCAAGCTTTTTTCTTCGTTTTGCTGTTTAGTTTATTTTCTACTGTATAGCTCATTATTCAGACCGCCTTCATTGATAGCGAACAGTCAAAACCTACTTAATAATATTACACGTTTTTGGATAATTTATGAAAGTTGTTATTCCGGTTGCGGGTCTGGGGACTCGTATGTTGCCCGCGACAAAAGCTATTCCGAAAGAGATGCTGCCGATCGTTGATAAGCCGCTTATTCAATACATTGTGAATGAGTGTATTTCGGCTGGCTATTCTGGTCAAGCACAACCGGACACCTGACTTTGTAATTTATCATAGTTGATTGGTGTTAAATCATCGAGCGTTGTGTGCAACCGCTCATGGTTGTAATACCTAATGTATTCTTCAACATCTTGCTTCATTGACTCTCGTGTTAAATGCACAATGTTTAACAGCCACTCGTGTTTTAAACTACCAAAAAATCGCTCAACTACAGCGTCATCCAAACAGGCTCCAACACTGCTCATAGAGGCTAACATTCCGTTTTTAGTTAGTAAGCTTTGGAACTGTTTACTCGTATATTGTGAGCCTCTGTCGCTGTGAAATATAACGCCGTTACCTGGTCGTCTAAGTGTTATAGCCATCTGTAATGCTCGTTCTACTAAGCTAACCGTCATTCGCTTAGATAGACTCCAGCCAATGATACGCCTAGAGTTCAAATCCATTACGATTGCTAGGTAGAGCCAGCCTTGGTTAGTCCTCAGATACGTGACATCACCAGCCCAAGCTTGGTTTGGCTGAGACGGGTTAAAGTTCTGGCTCAGCACATTATCTGCAACGCTGTCGCTGTGTTTTCGTTTCGTCGTGACTTTATAAGCTTGACGCTGAGTCACCACTAATCCTAACTTACGCATAATCGAACGAGTGCGATAACGGCCAATAACAAAGCCTTCTTCACGGAGCTTTTTAGCTAACTGACGTGAGCCTAAACTGTTACTACTACGCTTGAAGAGGCGCTTTGCCGTACGGTACAGGTTTAGCTCATTTTCGCTAATAATCTTAGCGGGTCTCGTTAGCCAGTCATAATAGGCACTGCGACTGACTTTCAGTACCTTACAAACTGTTTTTATTTCGAATTGAGAGCGGTTGTCTCGGATATACCGAAACTTTACTTCATTTCTTTCGCGAAGAAGGCACTGGCCTTTTTTAATATTTCTTTCTCTACCCGAAGCTGTTTAACCTCTTTTCTTAGGGCTAAAAGCTCGGCTCTCTCATCTGAAGTTACATTAGAACTCTCTAGCTCCTCATCCTTCTGTTTCCAGGTATACAGCAGGTTTGATGATACACCAAGCGCGTCTGCGGCTTGTGGAACGCTATAGCCTTGCTCGGTTATTAAGCCTAAAGCTTCCTCTTTAAACTCTTTGGTGTAAGTTCGGTACTGTCTTTTCGTATTCATGCTCACCTCAATCGTTGGTTCTATTATCCACAATCAAGGTGTCCAGATCGATTAGACCAGAATAGTAGTCGTCGGAGCGGGTATTCTTGTTCACGCTATCGACGACTCAGCCAAAGATTTTTACACAAGATTTGGCTTCAAAAAATCCACATTTGATCCTATGGTGTTTATGGCTAGAGTAAAGGATATTGAAGCGGTTCAAAAAGCATTAATTTAAAGGATGTCCCTGTGTCAGGATAGATAATTGGACTCCCCACTCTCTAATCAGTTACGTTATATCTCAATTCTCACGAGATTTTGGAGTCCAAAATGAAAGGTACTATTATTGGCGTTGATCTGGCTAAAAATGTGATTCAAGTTTGTGTCTTCACAAATAACAAGGTGCACTCAAATACTGAAATGGCACCTAATGAATTTACTGGCTGGCTTGCCAACTCAGCCCCCGTAACCATAGTCTTTGAAGCTTGTGGAATGTCTAATTACTGGAAACAAAAAGCAGGATCATTTGGTCATGAAGCTAAATTAATTTCGGCCAAGTTAGTCTCAGCCGTCAGACAAAATCAAAAAACGGACAAAAATGATGCCTTAGCGATTGTTCAGGCCGCACTGTTACCTGAGGTCAATTTCATCACGGGTAAATCGCTCGAACAGCAGCAACTGCAATCCATCATGAGGTTACGAGAACTTGCTATCAAACAAAAAACCGCGTCGAGTAACCAGCTCATCTCGTTACTGGCAGAGTTTAATATTGTGGTGTCGAGCAGAAATGGCGGCTTGCGTGGTGTCATTGAATCCACTTTAGAAAATGCTGAAAATGACTTTTCTTGTGAATTTCGAGGTGCTCTTGCCGCAGCCTGGCAACATCATTTATCCATAGTAAAATCCATCGAGACTTATGATCTGTGTTTGGAACAATCACTTGACACTCACCCAGAGGCTCAAAAATTATTAAAAATTGAAGGTGTGGGTACCATCAATGCGATTAATCTCTATATCGCATTGGGCTGCGCTGATATTGGTGTCGTTTCCAGAGGGAAAGATGCTTCCGCCTGCATTGGATTGACCCCGATTCAATATTCTTCAGGTGGAAAGGTCAAACTGGGTTCGATAGGAAAACACGTTAAAAATAGCATTCTCAGAAGCCAGTTAATCACTGGCGCATTGTCAGCGGTCAGTCATATAGTCAAAAGAGAAGCCAAAACGACTAAGGAGCGTTGGGTCCAAGCTCTGGTTGAGTGACGGGGTAAAAAATGTGCGGCTGTGGCGTTAGCCAATAAGACGGTCAGAACCGCCTATGCCATGCTCACACAGGGTACAGAGTATAAAGCAGAATTAATTTCAGTTTAAAAAGCGTTCAAACAACAAAAATGCACAATCGAAGATTAAAAATCAGCCAGTTAAGGTAGTCGGCATCAATGAGCCTTGAGCTCGCAGGTTAGATTTATCCACTGGTTCGCGTAAATATCATAGAGCCTGAGTTCGCTACTCAATTGAGAGCTCGTACATAAGTTCGCATTTATTTCTTCAAGAGTGCCTGTTTGTTGTTGACACCGGGGAGTCCACATAAGATGCCCACTATAGTGCGGAGAGTTATTTGATCACGAAAGAGCACTGTCCAATCTCTTTCCAACTCTCGTGCCTTTTGGCCACAGCGTATAAACCACTTCCGCTGTTTCTCGCATAACGCACCTTACATGGATTCACTTACGTTCATCATACTGACTCCCTAGCACTCACCCGATTGTGGTTATCAGGAGGAGCGTCCTCTCACGATTCAGCTCCCGTCCAATGGACTTCGTTACATTGTCAGACTCGCTGCTTTATTCAGAGTCTTAGGGTCATCTGGTGATACAGATGGTTCACTCTTATCGCGGTGAACAGCGCTTCATACGACTTCAGGTCGCACGGACAAAAGCGAGTTACGCACAGGCATGTCTCTGGACATAATCAATGATGATTTTTGATAATAACAAGGAATTACCAAATGACTCCTTTGGTTTAGCTTCAACTTAACCCGTAGTTCTAGAGGTTTGCACAGTGGATATTAAAAAAATTAAGTTTCTTGCTAAGGAATTACAGAACGCTTTACCGTTTGGTCGCGAGGGGATTGTTACTCCCGAAGAGTACGCCCATGCACTTGCTATAGCTGACGAACTGACAGACGACTACAAAGACAGCTATGCGATTTTGCTCAATGTGTTGTGGCCTCCCATTCAGTGTTATGAGGATACAGCGCCCGAATTTACTGAATTTAATGAGCGATTTGCTAAATCAGAGGTAGAAGATAAGAAAAGGCAAGTTGAGTTGATCAAATCAAGATTAAACCAACCTGAAATCGACGTTGATATTGATGGCCTCCTTTAATACGGGCGTACACCAAGCTAAGTCTGCAAGATTATAACGCTCTGATTTGATCAACAACGCCGTTAATCTCTATACCGCTTATAATGTTCAAATGGAGTTACGTGATTTTATCACCTTGCTCGTGACATTTGGAATGAACTAACTCAAAAATCTCTCTTCATACTTACAAATGAGATCAGCAAGCTTGTTTAGCTCAATTGCCAATTCAGTATCAGGCTTTGCTCCCCACAATTGCTCTATTCGCTTCAGAGCAAACTGATGTTCGGCTGAATTAGATATTTTACCTCCTGCCAAAATGTCTCTGATGGCGATTGCCAGATCTGAGTCATCTTTGAGGAATGTCGCTTTTTCCTCATCTATAGCGTCAAAGATATTATCGTAACTGATAGGTTCCTCTTTTTGAGCGCAAGATCTATTAATTGCCGATTTTTTAGTGTTGTTATTTGCAGCTTCTTTGTTTATCGATGATTTTATATTCATTCAGAAATACCAACTTAATACCCTCGTCTTATTATACTCAATTTTAATAGAGTAAGTCAGAACGCTTTGTGCATAGTACTAAGGCTGAGCGTTGGCATTTGTTCGTTCAACGAATGCCAACGCTGATGTTGAAGTATTAAAATCAACTTTTAAGCTCAGTGTTTGATGAGGTCAAACTGTCTCAAAAAGCCATTCTCGGACAAGTTAATGTCTCATGCTAAAATTAAGTTCACGTATAAGTAACTGAATAATTGATATTTATAGAGGGTTTTTGGAGAAGTGTAGAATAGGGTACAACATTTTTTAATTCTACTAAATGCAAATTTTTTGGTGTGTTAAATGATTTTAGTTCTAAAACCCTGCGAATATAGCAAGTTTAGCTAGCTAGCTAGCCTCCAGCTTATGCAGATGATTATAATTAGTTACCTAATTTCGTCCAAGAGGGTACCTTTCGGGTACTGCTAAATGAGTATATGTATAAAGTGGGTTGTGTTAAAATCACCAGCCTTAGCTATGACAGATAATAGCGTCGATATTTTAAGATATCTTAGACTATGAATTTTATGAACTTTAAGGATTTGGGGCGGAAAATGGACTTTTTGCAAGGCATATTCAAGTTACCACGCGCTCAAAAGCGTTTCGTGAGCTTGTTAGTTGATTCTTTATTTTTATTATTTGCTTTTTGGAGTGCTTTATTAGTTCGTTTAGATGACGTTTCGGTTTTAGCTGATCGCAATTATTGGCTGGTTTTATTGTTTGTACTGCCTGTTAGTTTGTACGTGTTTGCTAAACTTGGCCTTTATCGTGCGGTATTGCGTTATATGGGGTTACAAGCTGTGGTAGCGATTGCTTCCGGAGTCGTTGTATCGACGATAACGTTGGTGCTGATAGCATTTTATACGGAAGCTAATATTCCTCGAACCTTCCCACTTATTTACGCCGCTTTTGCACTGGTTTTTATTGGCGGTTCACGAGCAATGGTTCGCTCGTTGGTAGGAACCGGTATCAAGCGTATTGGTGAACCCGTGATCATTTATGGCGCGGGGGTTAGTGGGCGTCAGCTTCTAAGTTCTTTAGCCCAAAGTCACGAATATTATCCTTTTGCGTTTGTCGATGATGATGAAAGTTTGCATGGAACGGTTATTCAAGGGGTGCATGTTCATTCACCTTCTATTATTCGTAAACTTATCAAGCAAAAGTCAGCAACTAAAGTGCTATTAGCGATACCGAGTGCTAGTAGGAGTAAGCGTCAGAGTATCTTGTTAACTCTCGAGTCTTTGGCCGTTCAAGTGCTTACTATCCCCGCGATGGCTGATTTGGTGAACGGCAAAAAGCTATACAGTGATATTAAAGAAGTTGAGATTGAGGATTTGCTTGGAAGGGACTCTATCTCTCCTCGTGAGGATCTTCTTTCTGCCAATATTACCAACAAAGTTGTTCTGGTAACCGGAGCTGGAGGTTCTATTGGCTCTGAACTGTGTCGCCAGATTATAAAGCAATCACCTGCTAAATTGGTTTTGTTTGAACTCTCAGAATTCGCTTTATATGCGATAGAGAGGGAATTAAGGACGATTGCTTTAGAGCTTAATTTAGATGTACCTATTTTCCCTCTGATGGGGTCGGTCCAGCGTGAGAATCGAATTCAGGCTGTAATGGAGTCCTTTAGCGTTCAAACGGTCTACCATGCTGCAGCATACAAGCATGTGCCTCTTGTTGAGCACAATGTAGTGGAAGGAGTTCGAAATAATGTGTTCGGGACTCTATATACCGCAAGAGCTGCAATTGCTGCCAAGGTAGAAACGTTTGTTTTAATTTCGACAGATAAAGCGGTTCGCCCAACTAATGTCATGGGCACCACAAAACGTATGGCTGAATTGGTATTGCAGGCTTTCGCTAAAGAAAATAAGCACACTCGTTTTTGCATGGTTCGCTTTGGTAACGTTTTAGGCTCATCAGGTTCTGTAGTACCTTTATTTCGAACTCAAATCGCTAATGGTGGCCCTGTTACTGTTACTCACCCTGAAATCACTCGTTTTTTCATGACTATTCCAGAAGCATCGCAACTCGTTATTCAGGCGGGTGCTATGGGTAAAGGGGGTGATGTTTTCGTATTGGATATGGGCAAATCAGTAAAAATTGTAGATTTAGCCTCGAAGATGATCCGCTTGAGTGGATTTGAAGTTAGAAACGAGATCAATCCAGATGGTGATATAGCGATTGAGTTTAGCGGTTTACGACCTGGTGAAAAGCTCTACGAAGAGTTGCTTATTGGTGATGATGTTACCGGAACTGAGCACGAACGTATTATGACTGCGAATGAGTCATGTTTGAGTTGGAATGAATACTCCATCATATTGGAAAGACTTGATAAAGCTTGTCATGCATTCCAACACGAAGTGATTCGCGATATTTTGCTTACTACGCCGACAGGCTTTAATCCAACTGATGGTATCTGCGACTTGGTATGGCAACAAGGTGTGTCAGCAAGAGAGACGGATTCGATAAAAGAAACTGCAAAAGTTATCCCGTTAGTTTCTTAATTCGTCCTCAAGTTTATTTAAAGGCCAATTGTTAATTCGTCCTCAAGTTTATTTAAAGGCCAATTCTTAGAGTTGGCCTTTTTTGTTTTTAAAGGGGTAAAAAAATCGGTATAAGCGAAGACGGTTAGGGGCTGGTTAAGAGCCGGTTTAGAGCCGGTTTAGAGCCGGAAAAGTCGAAGGCCGGTTAAGAGCCGGTTTAGAGCCGATAAAAGCCGGTAAGGGCCGAGAAGGGTTAGAGCCGGGAAAAGCTAAGACGGTTTAGGGCTGATAAAAGCCGGTAAAAGCAGGTTAAGAACCGGGAAGATCAAAGACGGTTGAAGGCCGGTAAAGGTAGATTAAAAGCCGGGAAGGGCAGGTTAAGAGCCGATTAGAGCTGAGACGATTAAGGGCTGTTTTTTACCTAACCTCATTGTGTAGGTTCATTCATAATATAGACGGAATGTGCTTCTTCAAAGACATTGGGTGTATGTGAGAAGAGATTGTTAAAGTAGTTGAGGCAAAATTCCCCACGCGGAATTAGTTTTTGAGTTCTTGGTTTAGTTGAAAGTAGTTAAATTGTGCTCTGTAGTCATGCCCTATTGTGGGCTATAGCTTAGCGCTTTTATGGAGTATTTTAAGTTGGCTGTGGTAATAAATAGCAAGACAAATAAAGTCATACTTATAACCGGTGGTTCAGGCTTTATCGGTTCTGCGTTAGTACGTTTTATTATTGAACAGACACAAAATGAGGTTGTTAATATTGACAAGCTCACGTATGCGAGTTCACCTTCCGCGTTGGCCTGTATTGAACATAGCGCGCGTTATCAATTTATAAAGGGTGATGTATGCGATCGGGTGTTACTGCTACGCGTATTGGATCAATTTAAGCCAGATGCCATTATGCATCTAGCAGCTGAAAGCCATGTTGATCGCTCTATCAGCGGTGCTGATGAGTTTATACAGACCAATATTGTTGGCACATTTACACTATTGGAAGCTTGTCGAGATTACTACTCGGCCTTGCAAGGTGATAAGCAGCAAAAGTTTCGCTTCCTTCATGTGTCCACTGATGAAGTGTATGGTGATTTACCTGATGGAGGTAGGTTCACTGAACAATCAAGCTATGCGCCTAGTTCGCCATATTCTGCGAGTAAAGCTGCCGCAGATCATCTTGTACGCGCTTGGTACAGAACATACGGCCTGCCAGTCGTATTATCAAACTGTTCTAACAACTATGGCCCATATCAGCATGTTGAAAAGCTGATCCCTCTTACTATATCAAACGCACTTGAAGGCAAGTCAATTCCTATTTATGGCTCCGGTAAGCAGATAAGAGATTGGTTATACGTTGACGATCATGTACGAGCACTTTATCAGGTAGTGTGTCATGGGACATTGGGTGAAACTTATAATGTCGGTGGTAATACAGAGATGCAGAACATTGATGTCGTCAAAGAGATTTGCAACATTCTTGAAGATGTCGCTGCGGATAACCCATATTCGCTGAAGGGTAGTGATAAGAGTGTTGACGGTTTTGCGAGCTTGATATCATTTGTGAACGACAGGCCAGGTCATGACGTACGTTATGCTATTGACGCGAGTAAAATCGAAAAAGAATTGGGTTGGAAACCGCAAGAATCTTTTGAGTCGGGACTGCGGAAGACGGTTGAGAGCAGGTTTAGGGCCGGTTAGAATCCGGTTAGAAGCCGGTAAAAGCTAAGACGGTTTAGAGACGGTTAGAGCTGGGAAGATTGAAGGCCGGGAAGGGCTGAGACGGTTTAGGGACGGTTAGATGCCGGGTAGAGCAGATGAAAGCCGATAAAGATTAGATTAAGGGCAGGGAAGAGCAAAGACGGTTTAGGGCCGAACAAAGCAAAGACGGTAAGATCGAATGTGCTGTTATCCGTTAGCCTTGCTTCGTCTTGGTTTGCATCGTTTTGGTTTGTACATCACAGCCTGTATCGTCTCAGCTTCTATCGTCTCAGCATTATCCGGCTTTAAATCGGCTCTTAACCGATTATCACCTTCTCAGCTTGTACAGTTTCCGCTCGCACCTATCTCGATTTTTGCATTGGGGAGTAGTTTTTTATATTCCTCTGCGAGTGCTGCTTTAGCTTCGCTATCGCCGTGTACAATACGGATTAGAGTGGGCTTAATGCGCATGCCTTTTACAAAGTTAATTAGGTTGTGTTGGTCTGCGTGGGCTGAATAGCCACTGACGGTATGGACTCCTGCTTTAATGGCTACTCTCTTGCCATTTATGGTGCTGTAACCTCCGCGAGGGCCAAAGGTTTGGATCTCTCGTCCTGTTGTTCCTTGTGCTTGGTAACCTACAAATATGATATCGGTTGTTGGCTCGCCGAGCAGCCTCGCTAAATAGTTTTGAATTCTTCCACCAGTACACATGCCACTCGCGGCAATAACTATCGCCGGTTTATTGCGCTTACACAGGTAATCGATGGTTGCTAGGTGCTCTTGATGGCTGCCGACGGTATAAAGCTGCTCGAAGTCTAACGGGTGTCTGTGTTGAGTGAGCTTGCGTTTGGCTTCGTTGTCCCACAGCGTTTTAAACTGTAGGTAGTGCTCGGTAAACTTTGCGGCCATTGGCGAATCAATAATAACTTCAATATGTTGCCACATCTCATTCTTATGCTGATATTGATGGATCAGCTGCTCTAGTTCATAAAGTAACTCTTGTGTTCGGCCAATACTAAAGGCTGGGATAAGTACCACGCCATTATCTGCAACAGACTTTTCTATTACCTTTCTTAAACTCTCGCTCCGCTGTTTACGTCCTTGATGGTTCTTATCGCCGTATGTTGACTCTATAACTAAAGTGTCTGCTCTATAAGGGCTTTTGGGACTTGCAAGCAACGGAGTATTAGTCGCACCTAAATCACCGGAAAATACTACTCTGTGCTTAGCTTTGTTCTGGTTGTTGTCTTGGCTCTTGTCTTTGTTCTTATTTGTGTGCTTATTTTTAGAGGCAGCACTATTGGATAGCTCTATTTCTACATAGGCGGAGCCAAGAATATGACCCGCGGGTTTAAATTTTGCTTTGGCTTGGTTATAGGTATTGGCTTGATGGCCTGGGTTCGCGTGATTCACTGCGTTGTTGCTGAGAGGGGAGTTGAGTTCTAAGGCAAACCATTGATTATATTCAATCGGTGTGATGAGTTGTTGCAGTTTTTTTAAGTAGAGCTTTATCATACGGTGGTTTTGGGTCACACCAATTTTTAGTGCGTCTTCAATAACCATTGGCAGTAGCGCTGCAGTGGCCACGGTGGCGTAGATAGGTTTGTTAAAGCCCGCTGCAAGCAAGTAGGGTATTCTGCCAACATGGTCGATGTGGCAGTGAGTCACAATTAGTGCTTGGATATTACTGAGTTCGAACTCTATCGGCAGTTGTTCAATGGCGCTTTTGCCCGCGGTTTC
This sequence comes from Shewanella gelidimarina, assembly GCF_023283945.1. Lineage (GTDB taxonomy): Bacteria > Pseudomonadota > Gammaproteobacteria > Enterobacterales > Shewanellaceae > Shewanella > Shewanella gelidimarina. Next base: position 153,926 of record NZ_JAKIKW010000006.1, read on the forward strand.
AGCTCCCTGGAATAGTCCGCAGTCAATGAGAATACTCGAGTGATCGTTGATATCAAGTTGGTGGCAAGATCCTGTGACGCCGTTGACTGCGCCGTGATGGATTATTCGCATATTTATCTCCGTATCTATACCAAAATCGTTTGGGTAACCCCTTCCATGGATTAAACTAGAGTAATGCAAATATAATAGGATGCAAATATAACGGGCAGCAAAGGTGCTTAATGAGTGTTATTTTAATGATGGCCACTGTTGCTCTTGTTGCTGAACTTTAGCACCGAGTTTTTCTTTTGCTGTACTTTAGTTATTTTTCGCGCTTTTTACCATGAGATATTATGAAACTCATTTCTACCGCTATTGCTGATGTGTTGTTATTCGAGTCCCAACGTTTCGGTGATGAGCGTGGTTTTTTTATGGAAACCTTTCGCCAATCTCAGTTTGACAAATTGTTTGAGGGACTAGGATTAACAGCCCCCACTTTTGTGCAAGAAAACATGAGTCGCTCTGCAAAGGATGTGTTGCGGGGACTGCATTTTCAAAAGAACCATCCTCAAGGCAAGCTTATTCGAGTGGTCGCCGGAGAGATTTTTGATGTGGCCGTTGATATTCGTCAAGGTTCGGTGACTTTCGGCCAATGGGTTGGTCAAATTCTGTCAGCTGAAAACCGCCTGCAACTGTATATTCCTGCAGGATTCGCACACGGTTTTTTAACCTTGAGTGATTCAGCAGACATTATCTATAAGTGCACAGATTACTATGCGCCTGAAGATGAGGGGATTATTGCCTGGAATGATACTGACATTGCCATCAATTGGCCGTTAGCGAAGGGCATTGTTCCGATATTATCGGATAAAGATGGGAAACAAAGACGGTAAAAACTAACAAAGACGGTAAAATCTTAGACGAACGGCCTACGGCCTTACGGCACGTGACTTTGTCACTACGGAACGCTTCGCTTACGGTAAAAATAAAATCTTAGATGAACGGCCTACGGCCTTACGGCACGCGACTGCGTCACTACGGAGCGCTTCGCTTACGGTAAAAACTAGCAAAGACGGTAAAATCTTAGACGAAGGGCCTACGGCCTTACGGCACGCGACTTCGTCACTACGGAACGCTTCGCTTACGGTAAAAACTAGAAAAGAGCAAAGCGACGGTATAAATGCCGACCTTCTCAGCTTGTTCGGCCTTTCCCTCGCTCTTAACCGTTTTGGCTCCAACCGGCTCTTGATCGGCTCCAAACCATCTTAGCTTGTACCGTCTCAGTACTTCTCGGCTTTAAACCTTCTCAGCTTATTCGGCTTTTCCCCTGCTCTTAACCAGCTTGCACCCACTCTTCTAATGCACGAAACGATTCGGTTTCATCTCCCCAAAACATCTTGTTTGCTGTTTGATAGTTTGCGCTGTATTTATTGGTCAGAGCGTTAACCGAAGCGGGTTCTATCTGAAGTAATAACTCGTTGAACGTCAGGCACTCTGGTCCTAGTGTCGGTATTGAACTGGAATACTCATACATTTCGCGGCAGTTTTGTTGATACTGCGCTTTATCGAATCGATAAAAACAGATGGGGATATTGAGTGGTAGTACATCAATAAACAGTGATGAATAGTCGGTGATCAGCAAATCGATTTCATGCAATATGCCATACACATCTTCCATCGCACTGATGTTTAATATGTTAGGTAGACTTGCAAGCTTATTGCCCATTTCGGCTTCATTCGGGTGTAATCTCAGTAAAAACAATTGATTATTTTTCTGCAGCTGTTCTGATAGCGCTTCCCAGTTAAACGCGGCAGTATAGGGCGTTTCATCTTCAAAGCGCTTACTTTCAAAAGCATCACGCCATGACGGGGCATACAAAATGACTTGTTGATAGCTTTGCCGAATACTTTCGTTCTCAACCTCACTCTGCATTTTACTCTCTGTTTTACTCCCCATTTCAGCGCCTCTTTCGCTACACTTTACATTCTTCAGTAGCACGCCTGTTTTGATGGATTGCGCCTGATGTGGGGTTAATCGATAGTAATCGGTTCTGGGATATCCGCAGCGAAGTAAGTTGCTACTTTTGAGTCTAAATGCGCTGTTAAACAATTCATCAACTAGCGGGCTGGGGCTGAGCATTAGGTCGGGTTTAATCCGTTGTTGATGTGCATGCATGCTCTGTATAAACGTTTGAAATCGTGATGTTGGATTAAATACCTTCGCCATTGGGCCTGACGTAATATCGAACTCAATTCTCTTCATCGGCAGACCATGCCACAGGTTTACTTTTACAGCGCCATTTGCCAGCCATTGATTGATGTCACCTATATAGCTGTTGTAAAAATAGTATTTGGCGGTTAATGCATGATACGCACCTTGGATTGACCAGCGGTAATAGACTTCACAACCATCACCTTGGAGCTGCTTGATAATATCTTTATTAGCAGTGATCCAAATACAGCGGATGAATTGGCTCTGTTGCCAGTGTTTATAAAGGTATTTACTGTTATCGGAAAATAGCTCTTTATAACTGCCAAATACGGCTTTATTTGCATTTCGAGGCGCAAGCGCTGATAGCCTATATACCAGCTTTCTGGTTGCTGCTTTAGCCCACTGCAAAGCCGAATTCTGCATTATTTTTGCACCTTATTAGTGTCATTATTTGGCATTTTGGCCGCAAGGCTATTTTTGATCTCGGTTGAGGAGATCTCTCCAGTGCGACTTAGATAAACAACATCGCACAGTATTGACAGTTCATCAAATTCTCCCTGCCAATCATCTCCCATCCCAAAAATACTGATATCGTGTTTACAGATATCTTTGGCCTTTTGCTGCCAATGGGTCTCTGGCACCACCATGTCGACGTACTGACACGCTTCAACAATTTCAGCGCGCTGCAGGTAACTAAAAAATGCTGCTTTACCTTTTAACGCATTAAACTCATCCGTTGAAACGGCCACAATTAACTTATCCCCCAGGGCTCTAAGACGTTTGAACAGACGTACATGGCCATAATGAAATAGATCGAAGGTGCCGTAAGTAATAATCGTTTTCATAATGTTCTCTCTTATATTCTCTAGATGAGCGCTAAATAGGGACTCGTTATCAATCAACATTCGTAGCAGTTACTGATGACTCGCTAATGATGGTTATTGCTTAACCGTGTTTATCGGTATTTTGTGTTTAACGGATTTGGCAAATATGGACATGGTGACTAACGACCAATATTTACTGCGCTGGTTAATACAAAGGTATTCGGCTTCAACAAACTGACGCTCTTCTATAGGTGCTGCAGCGTCGATAACTAATTGCAATGGGCCGTATAGCCCTAATGATGTTGCCAAGCGGATTGGGTTAGGCTGTTTGGTTGTTTGTACTTTTGCCTCAAATGGCGTCGCACCAAATAGGGCGAGTCGGCCGGTAATGACCCAATAAAGCTGCGGTAGACGGGCGATAAATAACGGACTTAGATTCCAACGCCAAGTTGCTTTTTGTCCACCTTTGATAAAAATAAATTCTCTGATCAAAGGTTGCTTAGGCTGGGTGATTAGCGACATCAACATCAATAACGGCGCAAACAGCAAGCCGATAGAGAACATGACCAATGCTTGTAATCTATCCAATGTGGAGACGTGTTGTAATGGCTGCAAACGGTTAGCGAGCTTGCCATTGTCAGAGATAATACTCGGGTCCGTGAGCGTTAAGTGGCCGCCATTTTCTGGCATGATCAGTAAGTCTTTACAGACAATGGCGTTACTGACATTGAGCCCCTGACCAATATAGGTATTGTCTAAAATAAGGCAGTTATTTAGACTGCAAGCTTTCTCTACTAAGCAGTTTTTGCCGACGATAATGCTTTGCTGCATATCAACACTTTCATCTATCCAGGTATTTTTACCTATCACACCCCATGCGTCGTGCATTCTAAGTTGGCCGGTTTTGGTTTTAGCACCAAGGTAAAAACCCTGTACCTTGGAAGCACTGCTAAAGTATCGCCCTTTAGGGGTTATGCCGGTGAGCTTTGCTGACGCAATCGTTTGGTTGGCACTCATGTAATCTTGCAGAGAATCGAGCATAAAGCAGTCGCCGTGCAGAATTTGAGTGACACTTTGCGATTGCTCGGGACTCTGATTCACGTTTTGGCTATTAGCTAATGGCCAGTTGAGATCTTCAGTAAAATGCTTGGCGCCAGGGAGCATCATTAGGCCTGCATTTTTGTTCGCTATTTTTGCAACTACGTGGCTAGTCATCATCTGTTGGCTAAATTGCACGAATGATTTGATGCAAGGGCTTCTCAACATATCGGCTCGCGCCAGCAATATTGCTTCATTTGGGTTAAGCGCTAGCCGTGGCAGAATGTTGGATACTGCTTCTTGCTCACGACTTAAAAAATACTCAACGTTTAATCCCCATTTCTCGCCATTACCAATGAGCTTTTCTATTGCTGCAGATTGAGCAGAGATAACAATTCTCACTCGGTCAATTTGGGCTTCGGCTAAATCTTCCAAGGTAAATTCAATCACCGCCTTATTACCGACAGGCAAGAGTGCAGGGCAGTAATGCGCATGCAAGGGGGCGAGTTCATTACCATTTCGATTAGCGAATATGATTGCTTGCATAGTCAGCTCCTTAATATGCGCCACGAGCAAATAACACGGCTGGAATGGTTTTAATCAATAGCCAAACATCGGCAGTGATTGATTGCTGGTAGATATAATCGATGTCGAGTTCCACTTGCTGCTCAAAAGGGATATTTGAGCGTCCAGATACCTGCCAAATACAGGTGATCCCAGGTTTTACCAGCAGCCTGTTTCTATCATGCTGGCTGTATTGCTTCACTTCACTTAACAGCGCGGGGCGCGGACCGACTAACGACATATCGCCTTTTAAGACATTCCAAAGTTGTGGCAGCTCATCGATTGATGCTTTACGAATAAACTTACCTATCAGGGTGACTCTTGGGTCTCGCTTCATCTTAAACAGCACACCGCCTTGCATTTCATTGTCTGTTGTCATCACAGCGAGTCTTTGCTCTGCGTCTTGATACATGGAGCGCAGCTTCCACATGGTGAAGGGTTGGTTATGTCGTCCTGCACGCGTTTGGCAAAACAACACCGCGCCTTTCGACTCAATACGGATACAGAGTGAAATTAGAATGAACAAAGGCATGAGTAACGTAAGTAAGGTGGCTGATACCGAAATATCGAGCATACGTTTAGTGCCGCGGTTTAAGCGTCGACCTAAGTTATGTGCTGCGCGGCTTGCATTTGCTCGCTTAGCATCAAAATTTGGGGTGTAGTGAGTATTTGTTTTAGCCTTTACCTTTTGCGGCTGCGTTGACTGCATCTTTCTCAGTTGACGGTTTTCGCTCCAAACTCGTAGCAAAAACGTTGGATTGCCGATGATATACCGTTGCCACATTCTGCTAGGCTCTTGCAGTAGTCTATAGGTCCACTCCATTCCCATTTGTCTTAACCATAAAGGGGCTCGTTTGATCCGATTTGAATAGAAATCGAACAGACCTCCGACACCGATGCCAACATGGCAGTTGAGTTGGTGCTTGTTCTCTTTAAGCCATTTTTCTTGCAGGGGTGCGCCCATCGCGACCAACAAAATATCTGCTTGAGATTGGTTTATGCAATCAACAACGGCCTTGTTTTCACTATTATTAGGCTCTTTGCTATTGGCGTTGTTGCCTCCGGTGTCGGCATGCTTGTGGCTCATATTGAAATAGCCGCTATGAGCGCCTGCAATTTTTAGATCAGGGTAGCTTTTTTGCATATTGTTGGCAGCGTCAATGGCAACCCCATCAGCCCCCCCCAATAGAAAAATAGACAACTGCTGCTCGGCGGCGAGCTGGCACAATCTTGGGAACATGTCGGTACCGTTGAGATTGTCTTTCAGCGTATGCCCTTTGGTTAAGCAAGCCAACCTGACGCCAATCCCATCAGCAAATACGCGTCCGCTTTGTTGTAAGCACTGGCGATAAACATCATTTTTCATGCTGATGTTTAAACAGTCCGCATTCACAAAGCTGTATTGTTTCATTACTGATGGAGTATCACTTTGGCACTGTTGCTGTAAATCACTTAAAAGATCCGCCATGGTCCAGTTATCTAGCACTATGCCAAACACAGAGATTGTTGCGGTTGTACGTTTGGTTTTTGGCATAAATATACCGGTGATAATCAACACGAATAAGGCTCTTACTAGCGCTGCAATGTAGTTAATCACGCTGCTGTGGGCTTTGTTGAGAGAGCGGTGTGCCGCTTCAAAGCCAAGGCCAGTGGCACTGTTCATCTGCTCAATCGAGGTGATTCCGGGGCTTATGGCGTAGTTTTTATCTGTTTGACGGCAAGCTTGTTCTGCATCAAATGCAAATTCGATCTTGCTACCCAGGAGGCTGATGTCACCGTTGAGCAGGTTCAATAGCATAGGCAGCGATTTAAAGTGTCCAGCGTAAGTAAACTGATATAGCGCGATAACACTATTGTTAGGTCCAGAAATAAACACAGACTCAAACGTATGGTTATGCGTGGCAGCGCTTCTGAGCATTGCATAAGCAAGTAATGGACTGGTGATTAATATCATCAAGATTGCGGCAAGTGCATCGACAATACGGATGGCGAATGCCGTGGTGCGGGTAGCGCGCGTTTGTGTTTTCGTCATCATCGGCCTCGTTGTCATCAATCGTGGTTATCAGTATCTGTTATGAATCTAGGTTATGAAGAGTTATTGCAGGTAATAGGCCAACACTTATATATTCAATTTAATCAGGTGTTTACTGGGTTTTCTAGTAGGTATTGTCTTGTGTTTTTTTAAGCCGTTTGCAACTTGCATCGCGTGCTGCAAACGATTTATGACTCTTAATCGGGCAATTGTTGGGCGTTGAAGAGGGGAATATACGGGGATATGGCGGTATACGGATATATGGACTCTAGCAAGGCTTTTACAAGCCATTGCTAGAGGAGAGTCGCTCTGCTTTATAAGCTGTTCATTAGCTCGGGTGTCACGCCGTCTTTAGATATTCGAGCACGTTGCATACGTCCTAGAACGGCTTGAGCACATAGCTCAATGCCTTTATAGGCGCTGCGCGGCAATATTTTTAACAGGTAGGCGGCGGCAAGTGTTGCCAGGGTACGGCCGGTTTCGTGCTTAAGAATCGACGGTGATGTTTTTAATGCTTGGTTTATGCGTACCACCGCTTCTTTACCATCATTATTACGAATGGCCTGTCTCGCTAAGTATCGCAGTTGATACGCGCGGGCGCGATTTTCGTGTTGGGCTAATAACTCAGGTGCGTAGCGGCTGGCTTTGTTGATCATATTTTCCCATGAAGCATATTGCTTATTGGAGTCCGCTGATAAGCCCTGGTTATTGAGGCGGTAATAGGTGAGTGGCGCCGGTAGCCCTTCCATTTTCCAATGGGTGGTTGCAAGGATCCTTAACCAGCATTCTATATCTTCTGATTGACGAAAGTTTTCATCAAAATAGCAACTATGGGGATGGCTTTTGTTCAGTGCTTGATAACGGATATCACCTAGTGTTTCTCGGCGCAATACGGGCGCCGAACCGTTACCAACAGGATTGCGGCACAGCAGATCACTGGCGCTGATATCGGTTAACTGTGGCATTTGGAACACATTAATGGCATTACCTTGGTAATCTATAAACAGTGAGCGAGAAAAGCTAATGCCCACCTCCGGCGCATTATCTAAGTGTTCTACATGCTGCGCTAACTTTTCAGGGTGCCACATGTCGTCAGAATCAATAAAAGCGACGTAACGGCCTATGGCGTGGCGGATCCCGGTATTTCTGGCGGCAGCCAACCCTTGATTAACATCATGACTAATAATGCGAATACGTGGGTCGCTAAACGACTGGCACAGGGCAAGGCTGTTGTCGGGTGAACAGTCATTGACCAATATGAGTTCAAAGTGGCTAAATTCTTGTGCCAATACTGAGTTGATAGCGTCTTTTACAAAAGCTTCAACATTGTAGATGGGCATAACAACAGAGACTTTTGCAGTTAAAGGTTTGTGGTATTGGTTATGAGAAGTCATAGCGTGTCTCCCGTGAGCCAACGGTTATCGGCTGTGTCGGTTGATTAGGGTTATGAATGCTGGATTGCGGGCTGGCTGTCACTTGAGCTGTCACTTCTGTGCTGATGGCCGCTGAAGCTGCATCGGTTTGTGGAGGCGTAATCTGGCTGCTGTCAGACTCAGGTTCGGGCTCGGACTTTTGGGTTAGCTGTAAGTAAATAGTGAAACTGGGCATCATAAATAGATGCACTAGCAAAATGCCCAGTGCTACCGTTGTGAGCCCTGAGAAACTGCAGAGGGTGATCGTCACTGCGAGTACTAAGGTAAAAATACTGTTGCAGATAAGGTTGAATCGACTTTGTCCTGAGCTAATTAAATATTGGCTAGCGGCTTCACCAAGTGGCCTGACTAAACCACTGAGACAAAGCAAAATAAAAATCGGTAGTGCGCCAGCTTCAAGCCATTTTTGACCGTAAATTAGCGGCAGGTAAAAAGGGGCTAGTGCAGCCTGCACGGTAATAATGGGCACCGTGAGTAACATAATAAACTTGAGTGATTGAAAGTACTTTTGCTGCTGTGAAGTGTTCTTTTGAGCATCGTTGGATTGTTTCTGACATAGATGCGAATAAAGCGCAGTGCCATAGCTTTGTATCAAACCAAGACTAATTCCTAAACTGGCATTGAAAGCAAAAAAGTAGATCCCCAATGCTTCTATGCCAAGGAAATAGCCAACAAGTATGTAGTCGATGTTCTGGCGGATGGCGATTGCCAAGTCACCTAAACCTACCTGTATACCAAACCTTAAGATCTCAATTGCTTGTAGGCTTAAACCCAGTTTATGCTTTTGGGGGCTCGTTTGGCATTGACCGGAGTTAATCGCACTCGATGCTGATTCGAGTGTCTTTGATAAAGCCTCGGGAAGGGGATTGTGATATCGATGAACCCCAATCCAAATAAATATCACAATAATCTTAGGCAAAATAATTGCCCAGATCCCTAACCCGAGTAAAGCCAATGTTGCGGTGAGAAGTCCATCAAAAACGGTCTGCCAAAGTACGGCACGTCCTACTACCCTCATTCGGTTGAGGCGTAGGTTCTTTGCGGCGTAAAGCATGCCTAGCGGCAGTAATAAATAGCTTGTTGCCATGAGTATCATAGGAAGTATGAGCTGCAAGTCATCGTAATAGAATGCAAGCGGCAAACTGAGTAAGCTCATGGCAACGAAGGCGGTAATCGCAGCTAACCAGTTAACTTGATTAGCACTGGTGAGTGCATTGTTAAACTGTTCATCATTCATTTGTATTAATGCGGCGGATGATATTCTGCGTGTGGGAGTACAGATAACTTCAAAACTGGTGAGAATGATGGCGACCAGACCAAATACTTCCGGTGTGAGTAAGCGAGCAATGATAATGCTAGAACCTAAACGCACAATACGACCGAGTACTTGAGCGGAGCCAAGCCAAAATAGACTCTTGCCAAGCGCACTCCCTAAGAGGGTGGTTAGGGTGCTTTTAAGTTGTGAAATAGCTTGCATACAACCACCTGTTATTCAATTCGAGAGGGCTAGGATTAAGCTGTTAATCGCGTCGTCACTCTCTTCTTCTGTAATCTGTCATCGACTCTTAGCGTTAGCTTTAACGTCTTTGGCTAAGGGTTATTGGAGGTGACTTTTCCTCTTGTCATATACAGAGGGTTACAGATATCGTGCCAACCTTGTGTTTTAACGCTGGAAGAATGTAAGTGTTTGAAGTGTATTGTGATTGATCCGTTGGGATGAAGGCGGTATTGGTGTGCTGCTATGTTCGGACGGATTGTGTCTGCGGATTTTGCATATTGCGAGTCAGAATGGAAACGGGATAGAGCCGGGATAGAGCCGGGGTGGAGCAGGGATAGAAGCCGGAATAGAGACGGATTAGAGCCGGAAAGGAAACGGATAAGAGCTGGGGGTGGAGCCGGATCGAGACGGATTGGAGCTGGGGTGGAGCCGGAATAGAAACGGATAAGAGCTGGGGGTGGGGCCGGATCGAGACGGATTGGAGCTGGGGTGGAGTCGTCACTTTAGCTTGCTGTTTTATGCAGTTTTATTCTGTTTTAGTGCTATGCCGATAATGATGAGTCCTGGCCAGAATAGGTAGGCGAGGATCTCTAAGTTTTCACCAAAAGTGTATAGGAACATCTGCAACAGAATGGCAACGGCTACGGCTGAAATCGCATTGCTAAAAATAAAACGCAGTAGGCTAATGAAAGTGACTAACATCGCTGAGGCTAGCGCTAAAGCGCCTACTAGCCCTTTAACAAACAACAACCCATACCAAGTATGGTGGGAACCTATGACCATGTATTCCACTAAATGCGGACCTTTTTCAACAATGCCATGTCCCCAAATAACGGCTTCGTTAGCCCAACGTTCGAGTGCGATGTTGCCCAACTCTTGTCTCACTCGGGTTGAACCTGCGCGTGCATTCTTAAATGCGTCGACACTTTGTTGCACTTTTTCAAGCACGCTATAGCCAGAGAATCCGAGAAATAGCAGGGCTGGGCTAGCAACAAAGTACAGCCATGGCGAACGGTACCAACGTATGAACATGAAAAAGCCAATGAGTAACAGGTAAGTCACCAGCGCAAGCCGAGACTGAGACAACAAAATCATAGTCAAACTGCCAGCGAAACCATAAAACCGATACCGCTTTGATTGCTCTTGGGTAGTAAAGATAAAAAACAGATTTGCCATCATGCCTAATGCCGGTGCCCACGGAGTGAACAGGCGCCACCTGGGGATCCCGCTGGCAGGATCCAGTTCATATAAACTGACGCTGAAAAATTCAGGTCCAGGTCCACCAATAATACTCAGCGGTGAGGTATAGAGCGTAGTGGGTAGTTTTAGTAGCCAGGCGAGTATAAAAATAGGCAGTAGAATAAGGGTGTGTTTGCAGACGATGCAACAGGCGCGATAGATGATTTGTGGGCGGATATTAAGTGAGCCAATTAAAGGGAAAATGGCTAACAGCGCCCAACCTTTGGCCCAACCAATACTCGACTTAATTAATTTGGCAGCGCCCAAGCCTTCAGTGAGATGCGCAACGACCAGTGCGAGTAACATCAACGACATGGCCACTATCCAGAATTTTTGCGTATTTGAAACAACAAATTGCTGCTGGTTCACAAGGATTCTTTTGGCAAGCCTTAGCAATAAAATCCAGCCAATCACCGGCGCGACCACATACATGGCACCCAATAACCAAAATAGGTAGGTGCCTGTGATGGAGTACCAAACTAGTCGTTCATCAGAATTTTCTGGAGTATAGGCTTGCGGATCCATAACATTCCCATCCCTGCGATTAATGATATCGATGCGGCAAATCCGCCAACCAATGCCAACAATAATGCTAACTTATCTGATGCCTCTGGCATTGTTGGTGACGACATTAACTGTATCAAAGGAAATGACGAATATATATCAGCTTTACCAACATCCATTTTAGCCAGTGCTGAGGTGAATACGGCGGTGGCTACTTGGTGTTCTCTTTGTAGATCTTCTAGTTTTGCAGCATCATCGTTACTGTCGTATAAGCGGTGATCCCAGTCATGGATCTGCTGCGTCAGCGAGGCTATTCGACGGTTTAGCCCTTTGGCCTGAGTATCGAGGGTTATTAGCTGCTGCATTAATTGCGCTCGGCCATCAAGATCATCGACTGATATCATTAACATTAGGCGTTTATCAGCATAACCAAGCAGTACTTTACAGCGCTTTGATATCGCCGCTAGTATCGATTTTTGCTCATTTATATGGGTAACCACCTGCGGGTGGCGCTTACCATATCGACTTGAATATTCTGTGAGTTTTGCCGTTACATTGGTATAGCTTACCAGTAATTGCTGAAACAACTGGTCATTTTTAAGGGTTAGCAAACCGGCAGCTTGTTTTGGTGATAATGACAGATGTATTTCAAGCATTTTTTGGCTTGCAATAATGCCTTGATACTCAGATACCAAGGTGACTTTACTATGTTTTAGGCGCTCCATCGTCAGTGCTAGCTCTTTAAATTGGTCAAGCGAGACCAGACCATGCTCCGACTGAAACTCAAGTAACTTGGTTTGGGTAAAGCTGACTTTATTGGCAAAACTCGCCATACCTACGCGGATAGCATCTTCTCGTTGCTGTACTTCATCGTTACGCAGCAGCGACAGTAATGCTTGTAAGCTGTGATAGTGCGCCCATGCTCGTTGTTGTGCGTCTTGAGCCGTGGCTGATTTTATGCTGAACTGCATCAAGCCCGTTTGATTTGGCAATTTTAGCTTTGGTTTAGTAAAAGCGCTGTTTTTAATGTTCATGGTTTTGGCCGCAGCATTGAGTATGGTTTTGCTGGTGGCGATTGACTGGTAATTAATTCTAGGGTCAATGGCAGTGCTTAAATAGGGTGAGCTAGCGCTACTATTGGCTTGGCCGATACTGTCTAAACTCACTACGGCGCCTGCACCTGCGCCGGGTAAAATGAGTGTCCATTGGCTTACATAGCGGCTAGGGGTCATGAGAATAAACAGCAGTACCAGCAGCCAAATACAAGCGAACAGTGTAAAGGTCAACTTCAGATAAGCACTTTTTCGCTGCTTAATGGGCATCTGGCTACCATTGACGAACAAACGCTTCATCCACAGTAGAGGTCTTATTGATTGTTTTTTTTCCATCATAGCCTCCTTTCCGTTAAGGACAATTAAAGTAATTCAAGTAGCGTTGCAGGGACCAATATTTCGGTTATAGTCCGCGCGATTTCCCGCATATTAGTCACTCGTGAGTCATAACAAGCAATGCCGTCACCGGGCATTAATATTGGATTCATGCCCGTTTCCCAAGAGTGTCTAATTAACGAATCCATAGAGCGTTCAATCACATCCATTTCAGATGTTAAAGGGTTTTTAGTGATCAGTAGTAAGTGTCGACTGGCATTGGTTGATTGCGCGCCGCCGACACAGTTTGCCGCTATTGCACCACTCAGCAGGCGCGTACCATAGGGAAATCGAGTGGCGTCGGTATCGACTGCAGATTGCGAGTTACTGCTTGCTGGCTGCGTGAGGTTAGACAGAAACACCCGGATCCCTGGCGCTGTTATTTGCGAGGGTCTAGCCAGTGCATCATCAAAATAATCGTGCTGTGGTACATGAATATGGTCACCCGACATGAGGGTCATTGATGGCACCGGGTAGCCGTGGATCACACCCGAAAGATCGAGCTTGAAACTGTGCTGATCACGAATAACAATAATTTCGCTTATATTCGCGTCGGGGCGAACTCCACCAGAGGCTCGAAGCGCTGCTGCTATGCTTCTTTCTACTGCTTGGTCGCCACTGTGGCTGCCGCTATCATCGATAATCACGGTATCGGTTTTCTTGTTGATTTTGTGCTGTCCAGGTTCAAATACGCCACCTGAAACGGTGACCTGCACTGGCGCCCACTTTAATGGGGTAATACTGATCCTTACGCTGTCTTTGAGCATAAAGTCTTGCTCAACCAAATGTTGCGCAATGGAGGTTGATAATTGCTGAACATCAAGCCCTTTGGCATGAACGGGTTGCAGGTAAGGTAGATAGATATAACCGTCGTTGTTGACTTCGACTTTACCACTGAACTCGAGTCCATTTAAGACATTCACGTTCAAACGATCACCCACCGATAAACGAATATTTTGCGGCAAGTGTAGCGCTTGCTGTGCTTGACCCGTTTGCATTAACCAGGTGGTTCCCATGGGATTATTTGCTCTTTGAGTTATATTTTTAGGCGCACGTTCGCTGGTTTTGCTGCGCATGTAAGGGGTGTCGTTATCGTAGAAGTGGCATTGGGTCATGTCATCTTCTATGTTGTCACAGATGTCTGCTTCTTCTGGGTGATGGGGCAGAACGCATCCCGATAATGCCGTCGCTATGGCGATGATGAGTAGCCCAGATAAAGCACTCAATTGCTTTACCTTAATCACTGGACTCAGCTGTGCATTCTGCGGCAATGCTGAGTGTTTGACTGTGGCGGATAAGTTTAAGCTGTGATTGGGGTTCATAGCGTCTTCCTTAATACCTGACTTGTTAGCTAACAAGTTCATTGCATATATAATCAATAGCGGCTGTTTCATCTTCATAGATAGAAAAAACGTGATGCAGACGAGTCAGCTCGATCAATGCACGCACGCCAGCTGTGGGTGACAGTAATACAATTTCCCCACCTTGCTCCTCGACTTTTTTAAGCGCTGAAATTAACACTGAAAGGCCGCTAGAGTCGATGTATTGCACTTGATTTAAGTCGATAACTAATTGAATCATCCCGCTGTTGATTTTTTGCAAAATGGCGGCACGAAGAGTCGGAGTCTGTGTCATAACCATTTCGACCGGTAAGGTGATTTTGCAGGCATTATTCTGTGCTAGTGGAGAGAATTTCATAGGAAGCTCCTTAATATGCTTTGGGCATGGTTGCTAATGAATAGTTGCTAATGAAGACAAAATAACGATTTGTTTGTCATTTATCTTTATTGGGTTTACATAGATATTTGCAACTCTGGTGCCAACTTTTAAGTGTCTGTTATTAAGGGGTTTAATCTGTTCTGGAGGTTTTGGCTGGAGTACGTTTGGAAGGGATTCTTAATATGCAAAGCATAATGAGCAATCTGCGAATAACTCAATGTGATGTAAGAAAAAGGTTAATATAGTTGAATATTTAACATAGAAAACAATACGTTGTGCTATGTGCACAGCACAGCACTGACTTGACTGGTTAGCCAAAGCACAACGATGTTTTCCTGCTCCCTAATGTTGAGCTTGAGCTGGAGTTTAAGGCTGAGGCTGAGTTAGCTTGCGAATATGCCTGTGTCATTGGATTGATAAGCTCAATTGCAGATGAGTACCCGCGACAGATTCTTGTACCCTCACGTTATCCATCCAGCTATGCATAATCCATAAACCTCGACCCGACTGAGCATCAGTATCAGGGCATTGTTGTGGTGCTTTACTGCTATGTAATACGGAGTGATCCAGCAGGTCGACAATGACTTTATTGTCGCGATTGTGCAAAATTAGCGTCATATCTGCTGATCCGTTGTTAGCGTGATTCATTACGTTTGCGACAGCCTCGAGTACACAGGTGACAATCTTAAATCGTTGCGAGGAGCTTATTTGGTTCTGCAACATAAACTGCTCTATTTCCAGACAAAGAGAGTGCTTGGCGAGTACGGATTTATTGAGGTTTATCTGTATGCTATTCATGTTCTTTCCTTGATTAATTTAATTGGCAAGTGAGTGAGTTATTGGTCGCAGACTGTGCGGAGATCAGCATTAATGAAATATCATCCTGAGCTTGCTTCTGTTGCCAAAGATCACAACTGTGCGTTAGGTGATGCAGTAATGAATCGGGCGTGAGTGTTCTGGCATCATTGACTATCTTGAGCAGACGCGGCTGGCCAAAAAATCCATGCTTCGGGTGACGGCATTCATATATGCCATCGGAATATAGGAGTAAGTGTTCTTGCTGTGCTAATGAAAAATGGCTACTGCTATATTGGACATTTTTGCGGATCCCTACAGGCAGTTGAGGTTCTATCTTGAGCGGTGTTTTGTCGACAAAGTAGGCTTGTTGCGCATTAATCACTATTGGCGCTGGGTGACCTGCGTTAACTAACTCCACTGCGCCGGTGACTGTGTTGGCAATGCCAATCACCATGGTCGCGAAGCAGCCGCTATTTTGTGGGTCCCCAAACTCATTGTTAAGTGTGTTGATGAGTTTGCACACATCTAATGCCTGCCACGCTTGATGGTTATTGGTTAAATTTTGTGCCAGCGTGAAGCTTTGCATAGACGCTGCGGTGCCATGGCCACTGACATCAAGTAGATAAAAGCCAATATGTTGTTTGTCGATATTGAAGCATTGAAAAATGTCCCCAGCGAGATCCTGTGCTGGTTTAAATTCACAGGTCACTTGCCATTGCTGATTGAGCAGACCGTTGTCGGGCAGCAGCGCTTGCTGCAGCTGCGCTGCTAACGCGAGATCTTGTTTGACTGAACGGAGGTATTGTTGCTCTTTTTCAAGTAAGTGGTTAAGTGTCTTATTTTTTTGTGCCAATTGGCGCTGCATCTCTATGATCCGCAGTCCGGCATTGATCCTCGCTTTGAGCACAGCACTATTAAAGGGCTTAGCAACATAATCATCTGCGCCAGAATTTATCCCCTCAACAATATGGCTATTATCACTGTTCCCGGTGAGCAGTATGGTATAGGGGCTATTGATTGAAAGTTTGAGTATTTTGCAAAACTCGATACCGTTCATATTTGGCATCATCCAATCTGTAATCACGAGGTCGATATCGTGATCACTCAGGTAATCAATAGCAGATTCTGCATCGGAGAAATCAACGCTATTGAGTCCCATCGCAGTGATTAAACCGCTTAACAAGCAGCGTTCGCTATCACAATCTTCGACAAGCATGATGTTAAACGGTTGCTCTGTTTCTGAAGCGGTCAACACTGTCATTACTCAATTCGCAAAATTGTTGGGCTATGCAGAGAGACAGCAAAGGCTATGCCATTATCGATGATACTGAACTATCTATTTGTATATATTGATTATTTGTATTTTTACAGTTTTTAGGGTCTCGTCATCAGTGCTATTTTGCACTTGAGATTGTTGCAAATTGCGAATGGCTGTTCCATATTGAGGTTAAGCATTAATAAACAATAAGTCTTTGTCATAGAAAGAGATTTTAAATTCTCTGTTTGATTTAGCCTATTTTTAATCTTGGCGTACTTATTGCTGGTATTAGTAAAATGAAAATAGATTTAGATCAAGGATGGAACGGCATGTTTTCACTCTTCTATAAAGAACAAAGGCTTTTGATGCATAGCTCAAAAATAGTGATGGCTAGCTTGCTACTATGCTTTGCACAGACCTGTATTGCTGAGGTTGAGAGTCGTCGCTCAACGGAAATTTTAGTCTTTGGCGTTGTGCCTCAGCAAGCGGCTAGTACACTCGCTAAAGCCTGGGGACCGCTGTTGGCTGAAGTGTCGCAAAATGCAAAGCTTGATTTGCGTTTTGCAACGGCGCCCGACATTCCTACTTTTGAATCTAGGCTTGCAAGGGGGGAATATGACATCGCTTATATGAATCCTTACCATTATGCGCAGTTTCATGAATCACAGGGTTATGAGGCTCTTGTTAAAGAAAAAGACAAAAAGCTCAAAGGTATTATTGTGGTCGCTAAGGATGGGCCTTATCACAATCTCGATGCCTTAGCCGGAAAGACGATGGCGTTTCCCGCACCAGGTGCATTTGCGGCCAGTATGATCCCAAGGGCGAACTTAAAGCAGCGAAATATCGATTTTACGGCTAAGTTTGTGGGCTCGCATGATTCTGTCTATTTAGCCGTATCCCAGGGATTATTTGAAGCGGGTGGCGGCGTCGGTAGAACATTCAATAATTTACCCGTTGAAATTAAATCTAAGTTGCGCATTCTTTGGACCACGCCAAAGTACACGCCTCACGCCATTGCTGTACATCCCAGAGTGTCTGCAAGCACACGTAAAATATTGGCCGCAGAGCTAGAGGCTTTGTCGGCGTCACCGCAAGGTCAGGCCTTGCTCAACACGCTTGGTTTTAGTGCATTTAAAACGGCTCAAGATAGTGATTGGGATGATGTTAGAGCATTAAAACTGGGTGAGTTATCCATTCCGCTAAAGGAGGGTAACTAATGTCTTTTAGATTAAAAACGATTCTTGGTATTGCGATTATTGAAGGCTTGCTGTTAATGATCCTGGTGTATACCAGCATCGACTATTTAAAATCCTCTAATGAATCTGAAATAGAAAAGCGTGCTCAATCTACGGCATCATTGTTTGCTGCTGCTGCAAAAGATGCCGTGCTCAGTACCGACTTATCAACGCTGAGTAATTTAGCCAATGAGCTTATTGCGACTAATCAAGTGTTGTATGTGAATGTCTTTAATAGAGATGACCTGTTAGTGACCGCTGGGGTGACTGATGGCGCTCATTTAGCCGCGCGTGATAGCGGTGTGACCTATGTTGATGATGGCATTTTGGATATTGAGGCCATGGTCGCCGAGTCTGGCATTGTTTATGGCAGAGTAGAGCTTGGGGTTGAAATATCAAAGCTTGATATCTTTATTGCTGATGCCACCAAACAATTTCTATTTATTGCTGCGTTGGAAATGCTGCTTGTTGCACTGTTCTCCTGGCTATTAGGTCACTATTTAACCCGAAATCTACAGCAGTTAAAATTGGCCTCAACTCGAGTGTTTTCGGGGGAGAAGCAAGTCAAGATACCGGTGACGTCAGAGGATGAAATAGGCCAAGCTGCCCATGCTTTTAACCAGATGGTTGAACAGGTCGATATTAAAACCCATGCGCTAGAGAATGCCAATACGCGCCTGAGTACCATTTTAGGCACCGCTTTAGATGGCTATATCATCATCAATACGCGTGGTGAGATAAGCGAAGTGAACCCTGCCGTTAGTCGCCTTTTTGGTTATAAAGACAGTGAGTTATTAGGCGAAAATGTATCGTTACTTTTACCTTTATCTGAAAGGCCCATGCATGACGGTTATATCCGTAACTATCTTGAGAGCGGTGACGCTAAAATCATCGGTAAAGGTCGGGAGTTACTGGCGCAGCATAAAGAGGGGAAGCTGTTTCCCATTGAGCTATCAATCTCAAAAATGATGCTTGATGGCGAGCTATTGTTTTTAGGATTAGTCAAAGATCTTAGTGATGTAAAGCGGGCGCTGGTGGCGGCGCAAAGAACAGAATCAATCTTATTAGCCACCTTAGAGGGCAGTAAAGATGCATTAGTCACTATCGATATTACCGGTAAAATTCAAGAGGTAAATGACTCAGCTTGTTTAATGTTTCACGCCCATCAGCATGATTTAGTGGGTGAGTTGATGGAGACTCTATTGTTTAGAGGCGAGACGCAAATTGCGTTTAGGGGCATGCTAGAAGAGTACCGCCGTACGGGTGCAGGCAAAGCTATTAAAAATGCCACCGAAATGCATGCGACGGACTTTAGTGGCAAGCCTATCGCAATTGAGCTGACTTTGATCCCGGTGCAGTTAGGTGACGAAATGCTGTTAACCGCGTTTATTCGTGATATTTCGAGACGAATGGAGTACGAAACTCAGCTTAAACTGGCTAAAGACCAAGCAGAGCAGGGCAGTAAAGCAAAATCTCGATTCTTGGCTACCATGAGCCACGAAATTCGCTCTCCTCTTAATGCTGTGCTGGGAAGTGTTGAGCTGATGTTGGATTCACGGTTGAATAAAGAGCAACGTATCTATGCCAATACGGCAAAAGAAGCAGGCACGGCGCTGTTAAGTACCATTAACGATATTTTGGATTTCTCTAAAATTGAAGCTGGGCAGATGTTACTGGAAAAAAGTGCCTTTTCGGCAGCAAAACTGGTCAGCCAAGTGCTACAGATTTTGTCACCTAAAGCACAAGATAAAGGGGTTACCTTAGCCAGCTTTGTCAATTGTAATGTACCCGAAAGTCTGATTGGAGATGGTCAGAGATTACGCCAAGTGCTACAAAACTTAGTTGATAATGCGATTAAATTTTCATCCGGTGGTTGTGTGGCTGTCGAGATGTGGTTACTTGAAGGTACCTCTAGCAAGGTGCAGTTATGCTGTACTGTATCGGACCAAGGTATTGGTATTCCCCAAGAAGCACAAGGCACATTATTTAAGGAGTTCAGTCAGGTTCATGATGGGTACAATACCAACTATAGCGGCACGGGACTGGGCCTCGCCATTTGCGCAGAACTTATCAACCGTATGGAAGGCAATATTGCAGTACGGAGCCAACAAGGAAGAGGTAGTTGCTTTAGTTTTGATGTCAAACTTGAGCTGGACAAAACAGAAGTGCCGTTATCTCCTGTCACACCCGCTCATGCTCGTGTGTTGCTGGTACATCCCAATACGACCTATTGTGAATTGTTTACCAAACAATATAGGCAATATGGTGTAACCGCTATTTGTGTTGATAGCATCGACAACATCTTCAATGTATTAAAGGTGCAAGGTCGTTTTAATTTAGTGTTAATTGATGAGCACTGCCTAGTCGATCTCAAAGTGGATCAGGCTAAAGAGATTAAACAATCATTTCTTTATGACGAGGCGCTAATGGCGGCACTCATGACGGTGGTTGTGCCTGAAGCGTCAAAATTATTGGCAGAGGTTGGTCTTGAGCAAGTGGTTAATAAACCACTAAGCAGAGACATGATGCTTGGCATGCTCAGTGGCGATCACAGCTTTAATACTGAGTTAAACAGCGCTGAAGAGATGTTGATGAATGAAAGCCAAACTCAATTACCGATTTTGTTAGCAGAAGACAGCCCTGCAAACCAGATTGTGGCCAGTGCGCTATTAAATAAATCGGGCTTTAAAGTTGAGATCGCTAATAACGGTAAAGAAGCCGTGGCTATGGCAGCGAATAAAGAATATGCGTTGATTTTAATGGATATGAGAATGCCTGAAATGGATGGTATTGAAGCCACTGAACATATTTTGCTGCAAAATCCGCAGCAACGCATCATCGCTATGACGGCGAATGTACAAAAAGAGGATGTAGAATTATGCATGAATGCGGGCATGAAGGACTTTGTCCCTAAACCAGTCAATCGCGCACAATTAATTAAAGCGGTTAATCGGTGGGTGACAAAGGATACATCGATGACTCGATCGTCTTACCAAGCAAATCATCAAGTGAACGGTTATGGTCAATCTTTAGTGGCTGAATGGGATGATCCTGTTAGCGCTTCGCCTCAAGCAGATAAAGATCCAATCGAGTGCGTATCAAAGAGGGCTGCATCAATATCGAGTTCTGCGTCTACAATCAGTCAAGAGCCTAAGAAAGAGTTTAACAAAGATAATTATCAAGCTGAGGGACAAAGTTTGACTGAAAAACACGGACTAGAGAAGGGGTCAGCAAGTGACGTTGTTGAAGAGATAAATAGCCCATTACTCGATGAAGCCACGCTTAAAGAGTTAACCAGTATGCTTGGTGAAGAGGCGATGACAAGAATGTTCAGCGTATTTATTAATGAGGCCGATGAGCGACTCGGTATATTAAAATCACTGTTAAAAGCCTATCAGTCACTAGGCGAATGTGATCTAGATGAAGTTGACATACAGGCGCACACATTAAAAAGTAGTGCGGGCAGTTTTGGTGCTCAAGCGTTAAGTGTGGCAGCTAAAGGGCTTGAATTAAGTGCCAAAGAGGGTGATATTAATCAAGTAGTCCAGTTACTTAGTGATGTTATTGATATTGGCGAGAAAACCCTACAGGTGTTTAATGCCCGTTTAGCGTAACGTCATCCGCTAGCATGCAAGAAAACTGACTGATAACTGCTAGACTTTACTCACTAACCTTTGTCTCTCTTAGCGTCATTGATGCGATGATGACAACATATTAAGGTTCGATAATTTATTAAAGGTTGATTGTTTATATGGATATAACGAGCTCGTTCAGTGCATTACTCGTAGAAGATAGCATGTCGCTCGGAGCGCTATACACGGAGTACTTACGTGCGGACGGTGCGAAGGTTACTCATGTTAATCATGGTGAGGATGCGCTAAATGAGTTAAAGCAGTGGCAACCGGACCTGTTAGTGTTAGACATTAAACTTCCCGATATGTCCGGCATGGATATTCTTGATATTGTTCAAAAACAGTATCCTGATATTACCGTTATTATGATCACCGCTCATGGCACGATTGGTCTCGCGGTTGATGCTATGCGCGCTGGCGCCTTTGACTTCCTGGTTAAACCATTCGATGCTAAGCGTTTATCAATTACCGTTCGAAATGCCCTTAAGCAACGACATCTGGTTAACTTGGTGGCTAAATATGAAAGCAGTTTACCCAAACCCCATTATTTGGGCTTTATTGGTGAGTCGCTGGCGATGCAAACCGTCTATAAAACCATTGACTGCGTTGCCAATAGTAAAGCGTCTGTTTTTATCGTGGGCGAGAGTGGTACGGGTAAGGAAGTCTGCGCAGATGCTATTCATCATGCTGGTAGTCGCCGAGATGAAGCCTTTGTCGCATTAAACTGTGCTTCAATTCCGAAAGACTTAATTGAGAGTGAAATTTTTGGTCATACAAAAGGTGCATTTACTGGGGCTATAGCACACCGTGATGGTGCGGCAACACGCGCCCACAAAGGGACATTGTTTCTTGATGAAATCTGCGAAATGGATTTGGAGCTGCAAAGTAAGTTATTACGTTTTATCCAGACTGGTGTTTTTCAGCGCGTTGGCGGCACTAAAGAGGAGAAAGTTGACGTCCGTTTTGTGAGTGCGACTAACCGTACTCCTTGGGATGAAGTCAAATCGGGTCGTTTTAGAGAAGATCTGTTTTATCGATTACATGTGATCCCAATTGAACTGCCACCATTAAGAATGCGCGGTAATGATATTTCGCTGCTAGCGAATAAATTACTCAAAGAGTACAACAAGGAAGAGGGTAAGCAGTTTAAAGGCTTTAGCGCTGAAACTAAACAATGTCTTAAAAATTATCAATGGCCGGGCAACGTTAGGCAATTGCAAAATGTCATTAGACAAGTGGTGGTGCTTAATGATGCTGAAACGGTTGAGTTTGATATGCTACCTATGCAGGTGACCGCAGATACTAACGTTAAACATATCGCGGCTAAAGTGCAGAGCAGCCCGACGACGCTTGCAGATGTTAATTCTCCTCCGGTGGTTAAAGGAACTGTCGAAGTAGAAGGTGACTTTTCTAAGCCGGTAGCAACGCAAACAGCCCCCGCTGATATTGTCCCTCTATGGATAACCGAGAAGCAGACCATTGAAGATGCAATTGCATTTTGTGGCGGTAATGTGCCCAAAGCGGCTGCACTGCTGGATATTAGTGCCTCGACAATCTACCGGAAACGACAGAGTTGGGAAGAGTTGGAGACAAGTTTAACTCAAGAGGGCTAGTCACTTTTTAACACAATAGTTGATAGAGAAAGCACCGCTAAAAGAGTAGACTTCGTGTCTACTCTTTTTGTTTTTTAGAACGAGATTAATCATGAAATTTCTAGTCGATACCCACGCTCATACCATAGCTTCAACTCACGCTTATAGTACTGTGCATGATTATATTCGCGTTGCGAAAGAGAAAGGCATCAAGTTATTTGCCATCACCGATCATGGGCCTGATATGGCAGATGCTCCTCATTTTTGGCATTTTGTTAATATGCGAGTATTGCCCCGCATCGTTGATGGTGTTGGTGTGTTACGTGGCATTGAAGCGAATATAAAAAATGATGCAGGCGACATCGACTTTTTTGGTGATTACTTGCAAACGCTCGATATTGTATTGGCGGGATTTCATGAACCGGTGTTTCCACCATCGACTAAAGAGGTTCACACTCGCGCGCTCATCAACTGTATTGAAAGCGGTAATGTCGACATTATTACTCACCCCGGTAACACGGTATATCCGATAGACATTAAAAAGGTAGCTGCAGCCGCAGCCAAACATAATGTCGCGCTAGAAATTAATAACTCCTCTTTTTTGACTTCAAGAAAAGGCTGCGAAGCAAACTGTACCGCCATTGCTAATGCAGTCAAAGAGGCTGGTGGACTTCTGGTTATGGGCTCTGATTCTCACGTCGCTTTTAGCTTAGGCAACTTTGAAAAAGCCATTGAGATAATAGAGGCGGTGGAGTTTCCTATTGAACGGTTACTTAACCGTAGCCCTGAAGCTTTGTTGTGCTTTCTATCATTGCGGGGCCATGCATCCCTTGATGAGTATTCTGATTTAATTGAGTAAGCTTTTTTAACCATGTGTTTTATTTGCCACGTATTCTATTATTGAGTACTCAAGTTTATACGGTAAATCAGCGCTACACATAGGCCATGATGTCACCCATCGAGGCATGAAATCCACACCATGAAAACAGATTTTATGAACGTTATACTATGAACATTGTGCTATGAAAATATTGGTTACAGGCGGCAGAGGGCAATTAGCTCATGCATTAGGGTTAATCGCTGAACTCAGTGGTGCGCAGGTTAAAGTGAGTCCGTTTGATGACCAAAGCACTGGAGCTATTAACGTTGGTACTCAGCGTGAATTACTTGGTTATTTACCTGAAGCGGCGAGCTGTTTAAGTGAACAAGATGAAATATACCTGCTCGCGCATCAACAGTTAGACATTTGCGATCCCGTTTCAATTGATGCTGCTTTTAAACACATAAAGCCAGATGTGCTGATTAACTGCGCTGCATATAATGCTGTCGATAAAGCAGAGGTCGACGTTGATATTGCCTATCAGATTAATGCACAGGGGCCTAAGTTACTTGCTGAGCAATGTAAGCGAGATGAGGTTACCTTAATCCATATATCAACAGATTTTGTTTTTTCAGGAGATAGAGGCTCGGCTTATGATGAACAGGTTAGTCCATCGCCTATTTCTGTTTATGGTAAAAGTAAGCTTGCGGGAGAGAATACAGTGCTGCAAATCTTAGGTCACCAGGCCTATATTATTCGAACGGCTTGGCTTTACAGCGCATGGCAACAAAACTTTGTCAAAACGATGCAACAGCTGTTTCGCAGCAGAGATAACATAAGTGTGATTGATACGCAAAGAGGCAGTCCAACCTGGTGTGAATCGTTAGCGGTGGTCATTTTTAAATTAGTTAAAATTGCCATGAACGAACGCAAGCAATGTAACCAAGGTAACAAGAGCTCCTTAAGCGGCGATGCTTTATCTTGTGGCGACAATATTTATCATTACGCAGGTTATGGACATTGCTCCTGGTTTGATTTTTCCAGACGTATTCAGGAGTTAATGGGTAAGACTGGCAGCAAATCACATTGCACTATTAACCCTATATCAACGGAATGTTGGCAAAAGCTGCACCCTAATCCGTTGGCCGCCAGACCGACGAATAGCGGCTTATGTTCTGATAAAATACTCGCTGAAATATCAATGGAGCAAGACAGTTTAATTCGCGCTTCATGGCAGGAACAGTTGAAAGTGATGTTAGCAGTACAGGCATTGAGTGAGGGATAGCTGTTGTTGAGATAGTTGTTATTAGCGTGATGAAAGCTTGTTGGGGAATAGAGCAGGTGAAGCAATAAAAAAGGAGTAAACCTTAACGGTATACTCCTTTTTCAGATATTAGCTTAAGGCATCAACATAAATTAAGCTAAAGATAGTTAGCGCTTAGAAACTTCGCTCCCAACCTGCATAGAGTGTCGTATCCCAGTCATTGCCACCAGAGGTGACATATTGACTGTAACTCACGGTTCCACCCACTTTTAGAGTGCCTTCATAGAAAGGTCTATGGTAGCTGGTGTCATATTGGTAAACACGCTCATACTCACCAGGTGACACAGGATTGCCACCCTCAGGTAATCCATTATCAATGCCATCGGTATTAAGGCGTAGCCAACGCAGTTTATTGGTAATGTTTTGACCACCACCTAACTGGGTAATACCGCCGATAACGAATGTTTCTGAGTCATTATCATAAGTGCTACCTAGGCTACGGCCATAGTAACGATAACCACTTTGGTAGAATCCATGTTCGTACAGACAGTTATACTTTTGCGGGTCAATACCGCAAGAGACTTTAGTATCTGAGTACTCTAAGAATACGCGAGTGTTTAAGTCAGTTAATACAAAATCAATACCGCCCATATTGGCCGCATTGATTAATCGATTCTTCTCAGTATGGAAATCTTCATGGGTGCGCTCGTAATAGATCCCATAAGGAATACCAAAGGCGGTATCTGACCAACGGAAATCATATCCTGCTAACATGTTTTCTTGGCCGTTCTCAAGCTCACTTTCCGATTGTCCGCCATTAAACAGACCGTCCCACCAATCACCTAAGCCATTACCATAACCTTCGCCGCCCCATTGCATTGTCCAAGAAAAACCGACTTCGAGTTTTGAGATAGGTCTGATGGTACCGCGTGCACCCCAGTGTTGAGTGTCTGGGACATAACGGTCGCTTTCCATCTGGCTAAATGCTGTGGTAAAGGTCCAAGGTCCGATCCAGTTAAGCCAAGGTGTTTCAAATGCTTGACTGTTATTACGGCTCAACGTCACTCCAGGCATAGGTCTGGCGTTAGTCGTTTGAATGAGACCACTGTCCCAGCCCGGTCCCCAGTATTTTTGCTGTGCACCGGCACTCACGATCCAGTTGCCCAACATCACCGCGGCAAAACTGTCATCTAAGCGGGTACTGTTACCGTCAATAGGGTCGGCGTGATAGCTGGCAGAAAGACGACCACTGAACCAGTCTTTAGTGACTTCGGCGCTAACGGTCCCTTGGCCTTTATCGCGATAGTCTTGACCAAAGCCAATGAATCTGGTGGTATCGGTTGCGCCTGCAAGTTCAACTTTGGTGCTAAATGCACGATGATCTTTATCGTAGGCACTGTTCACTCTGTCGAAGGCGCTGCGTTGATGATCTGAAAGTTGATCCGGCTGCGCTTTGTCTAAATCTTGCTTTAGGCCATCCCACATCAATGGGTAGGTGGTAATGGGTTGGACAATAATCCCGGTATCGGAAAGCAGTTGGATATCAGCTCTAAGTGCTAGGTCCGTGGGTTCAACCCACCAAGCTGCTTGTACTGAACTACAACCGAAAAGAAAAAGTCCTGCTAATAATTTGAGTTTCATTGGGATCCCTTATGTCAATGAAGCGCATTCTAGTGTATTTAACTATACACTGACAGTGTAGAGTGATTTGTTATTCAAAATAAGTGCTAATAACGCACAATTGGTGACCAAGTTATTCATATTGTTGATCGTTATTACATAAGCAGTGAATAGGACGTTATTGATGAGGTAGACGAAAGGATTACGCCGCTGGGTTTACGTGCAGAGGGAAAGGTTGTTAATCGCTCTAGCATTAACAACATTCAATATCCATTCTGAAGAGTTAATTGCTTCCATATATTCGGCTAACGTTTGAGATTAACCGCTGACGCTTATGTGCTTCTACTTTCCTTATCATCAGTACGGCCTTTTAAATTATCCATAAACCCATGCCATTTATTTTTTAAACAAAAAACCCTCAATATCATCAATAAGATTGAGGGTTAGGATCTCTCTGTTACATGGTTCAAGTATTCTTAAACGATAGGCTTAATGCTCATTTAACAGACTTTTTTGATTTGTGATTAAGCTGAGTATTCAGTGTAATCGGCATAGCCCACTTCTGTACCACCGTACATCGTTGCCGGGTCCGCTTCATTAAATGACCACTCATTCTTAATGCGAGCAGGCAAATCTGGGTTAGCAATAAAGGGACGACCAAAACCAAATATATCGCCGTAACCCACGTTAAGGATATGCTTGGCTTTTTCTACCGAGTACTTGCCTGCATACATGATGATGCCAGAAAATGTGTCACGAACGTCTTTATAGAAAGCGTCAGGTAAATCAGGTGCGTTTTCCCAATCAGCTTCTGCTAATGACAAGTAACCAATACCGATACTTTCGATGGTCTTAATGGCTTCGATATAAGTTTCATGTGGATTTTCTTCAACTAAACCAAGATAAACACGTACATCGTCAGTAGTGGCAAACAGTGGTGCAAATCGAACGCCGACATGTTCTTTACCCACTTCATCTGCAACCGCTTGGGTGATTTCTTTTAAGAATCGTAAACGATTTTCTAAACTACCACCGTATTCATCGGTGCGTTTATTACTGTGCTCAGAAATAAATTGATTCACTAAGTAACCGTTAGCACAGTGTAATTCAACGCCATCAAAACCGGCTGCCATGGCATTGCGAGCAGCTTGAGCATAAAGTGCGACGAGTTCTTTGACTTCAAGGGTTGATAGTTCACGTGGCATGCTTGGATCTGCTAATGCCCCTTCACCTGGACCTGTTTCAATGAACACTTTCACATTATCCGCTCTGATTGCAGAGGGGGCGATTGGGGCTGTGCCATCGGGTTGTAAACTGGTATGTGAAACACGGCCGACGTGCCACAGTTGAGCAAAGATAATACCGCCTGCGTCATGCACTGATTTGGTGACTTTTTTCCAACCTTCGATTTGTTCATCGGAGTAAATGCCGGGTGTCCACGCATAACCTTGACCACGAGGTTCAATCTGAGTGCCTTCGGTGACCATAAACCCCGCAGAAGCGCGTTGCGTATAGTATTTAGCCATTAATTCATTCGGAATATTGTTAGGTTGTGTACTACGTGAACGTGTTAATGGTGGCATTACGATACGGTTTTTTAAAACGTGTGCGCCCAGTTTAGTTGGCGTGAATAAAATGTCATTTTTCATTATGGTCTTTATCATGGTGTGGCGAATGAGTTGAACTATATCCTTGCTTAGGTACAATGAAAATCAAGTGAAGCATGTATGAGAAACAAGTATGGCTGATATCAGTAAGCTGGAAATAAAACAATTAAGGGTACTCGCTGCACTATTACAACTACATAGCTTAACTAAAGCAGCCACAAAGCTAGGTATTACTCAGCAAGCGGTGAGTGAACAACTGAAAAAACTGCGGGATATATTCCAAGATCGTCTCTTTATTCGTGGTAGCCATGGCGTTGTTCCAACCCCAAAATCACAAGAGTTAGCCCCTAAAGTCCAACAGATATTAATGGCCATTGGTGAATTAACTGAAGTGGCTGAGTTTGACCCACAACGCTTAAATGGGGTCTATAAAATCAGTGCCTCAGATTATGCGATGCGCACTGTCTTACCGTCTTTACTCGTGGAGATTAGACAGCAAGCCCCGCATTTAAAAATAATCATTCGCCGATTTGAATCCGATAATTTAAATCAGCTAATGGCCACAGGTGAGATTGATTTAGCATTAACCTTCCCAGCGTTTATTCCGATAACTTGTCCTTCAATGTTACTGTATGAAGAACGTCATGTTTGTGTTGCGGCTAAGGGCATTGCAGATAAGTATCAGGGGCTTAGTTTAAAAGAAATCGCTGCTGCGCCACAATTGATTATTTCACCTTCACGCGCAAGTCTAAAGGGCTCGGCAGACGAATGGTTCGCTGCCAAGGGGTTCCAGCGTAATATAATTATGTCACTACCGAGTTTTTCAGCCGCGCCAGATTGCATCGAGGCAATGGGAATTTTGGCATTTTTACCATCACGTATGTTACCAAATGAAAAATTAACTGAAGTCGCATTACCTGAGCCATTACCCCATTTTGAGGTTGTGGCTGCATGGCATCAACGGTCAAGCCAAACTCAGACTCATCAATGGATCACCGGTTTACTGTGCGAGTTATATCCGCAAGAATAAATTTACTTAAGTGTAAAAGTAGATCGCAAATGAATGTAGTCCAAACTAGATCCCAGTAAGACGTCAAACTCACCCGCTTCTGCTAACCAATTATTTGATTTATCGTCCCAAAAAGCGAGGTCTCGATGGTTCAGTTGCATGTTAACTTGCTTGCTTTCACCGGGTTGTAGCATCACTTTTGCAAAGCCTTTAAGCTCTTTTTTTGGCCGCGTCACTCTTGCTTTTTTATCATGTAGGTAAAGTTGCACCACTTCGGCTCCGGCGACTTTACCAATATTGGTGACAGTGACTGAAACCGTCAGAGTTTCACCTTGGCTAATGCTTGATGCTGATAGTGTAATATCACTTAGAGTGAAGTTAGTGTAAGACAGGCCATGGCCAAAGCTAAACAGTGGCTTTATATTCTGCTGCTCAAACCAGCGGTGACCGATAAACACGCCTTCAGAGTAAAGTGACTCGATGGCGTTATAATCGTTGAGCGCGATAGGGGCGGTATCAGCAAGATTTTTTGGCAAGGTAAAAGGCATTTTGCCACTGGGGTTCACATCGCCAAATAGCATATCTGCCACAGCGTGTCCGCCTTCCATGCCGCTATAGGAGTTCCAAACGATGGTTGAGACTTTATCTTTCCAGGGCATTTCAACAGCGCTTCCAGCCGTCAGAAACACAATCGTATTGGGGTTAACTTCAATGAGCTTAGCGATTATTTCATCTTGCTGATTGGGTAACACCAAATCGGTTCTATCAATAGACTCTCTGTCATCGCTATGGCTTAAGCCACCAAAGTAGACAACAGCATCGGCTTTCTTGGCGGCATTGAGGTATTCAGCTTCACTATTGAACAGTTTATTGGGGGTATCCCAGCCTAGGGTATAACCTTCAGTACCGTTATATTCGATTTCAAACTGATACTCTTTATGGTGAATAAGCGAGATATTCTTAGTTAAAACGTTAGCGGCACAGCCGTCATTTTGCAGCACGGTTTTGCCATCAATTTTTATATTAATCTTGCCTTTAGCGGTCACTTTTAATGTATGTACACCTGACTTTAACGGTTTTATGGCCGCCTTCATGGTGATAAATCGTGGAGTATCTTTAGCTATAAGACTAGAGGGCTTAAATTCGGAGTCGGCTACCCATGACTCGTTGATGAGCTTTCGACGGGTGTCATCGGCAAAAAAACGGATGTTCCAAGAGGGGGTTCCAGTCCAGTGTCTAGTGGCTAAATAATCGTTGCTGATAGGGGCCAATAGACTACTTTGGGCACGCATAACGGTGATAGTGACGTTATCCGCTAATTTGTCTCTGAGCCCCTGTAGAGGGGTTATCTCATAAAGGGATTTTACTTCTGACGAGCCACCACCTTGTGCATGTTTTTTATCGAGATTAGGGCCTAAAACTAAGATGTTGCTTACTTTTGGCTGAGCTAATGGCAGCACTTGGCGGCTGTTTTTGAGTAGCACTATGCCCTCTTCGGCAATTCGTCTTGCAGCATTTCGATGGGAAGCGATATTTCGCTGACCCGCGAGACGATGGTTATCCATCATGCCGATACTGAGTTGCACTCTGAGGATCCGCGCGACCTTGTCATCTAATGCCGCTATGGGTACCTTGCCAGCCTTTATCATTTTAATCAGTGGCTCAGCGAAATAGTAATCGTTGTAGTGAGGCACATCGGTGCCCATTTCAAGATCGAGGCCATTGATTGCGGCATCAACAGTATTGATATCGACATTCCAGTCAGTAACGAGCAGTCCTTTATAGCCCCATTCTCCTTTTAGAATATCCATCACCAAATGTTTACTTTGGTTAGCGTTAGTGCCTCTGAATTGATTGTATGAACCCATCATGGCATAAACGTTTGCTTGCTTTACCGCCGCTTCAAAAGCGGGCAGGTAAACCTCACGCAAGGTGCGTTCGTCAGGTTTTGCATTCACAGCGGTACGATTTAGCTCTTGAGTGTTAAGTGCATAGTGTTTGATTGTGGCGGCAACATCATTTTTCTGAATCGCTATAATCTGCGGTACAATAAGTTTTGCGGCTAAATAGGGGTCTTCACCCAAATACTCAAAGTTGCGACCATAAAGCGGCAACCGCGCTAAATTAACGCCTGGGCCGAGAATAAGATCTTTGCCACGATGGCGAGCTTCGCTGCCAAGCACTGCGCCATGCAAGGTCGCCATATCGACATTCCAACTGGCGGCAACGGCAGTCAATACAGGTAAATAAGTAGAGTCATCGGTAGTCCAATTAGCCGAGGCCCAACTGTCGCGTTCAATTTCATGACGCACACCGTGGGGGCCATCAGACAACCACATCTCCTGGATCCCTAAGCGTTTAATTGCCGCAGTGGTGAACTTGCCATTGGCATGCACTAATGACACCTTCTCTTCTAACGTCATTTGCGGGATAAGTGTTTGAATGGTTTGTTCTACCAGAGTTAAGCGTGATTGTAACAACGGACGTACAGGCTCTATTAGGCCGACTTCATCATAGATAGTTGTTTTAGAAGCAAGCTCCCCGACGGCAAAACATGGTGCCGTCACAAAAAAACTACTCAGGGCGATGACAACAGTTGTTGAACACTTCATTCTAAATTCCCTATTAGATTGCTGACGTATCAATATCGTTAAATCGGTTTATTGCCATAGGGTGACTAAACCCATTCGTGCAGGGTTCTATATCGCTGGAGGTTGGCTGTAAGTTGGCCTGTATTTGGCGCAGGGTCCATGTCCTGAGCCCATCTCACTGCTCGTTCACTCTGCTGGAGTGTAGTCAATTACCGGAATAAATCATTAGCCTGTTTGGGCGGTATTCTATCCGCCAGTCTAGGTCGTAATGATGACTGCGCAGACCTCATCCGCGTTTTACCATTCAGGTCAACATACTGTTGTACATGTTCAATTTCTTCTTTAGCTTTCGGCACCAAATCGCTCCCTAGCATCTCAAGGTTTTTGCTGTTGATGATGGCTCTTATACTAAGGAGTCTTAGGGGATAGCATGCTTGTTCAATTGGCTTTTTTCCTACCGCTACTGTGCTACGGCTATATTTTGTTCTATGGTCATAAAGGCAGCCATGTTGAGCAGGTTTCTAGCAGGGAGTTGCTGTAATGGAATGTTTGATGATGCAAAGTCGTTTAACTATCCATACATGGGCATTTAAAGGGAATTAAATAATGACGAACAATACGTTAGAACAGCAAGTGCTCGTATCAATAGTTAAAAACCCAGTCATTATCTTGCTGTCGACGGCATTGATTATTACAGGCATTACCGCATGTTCATTTAAAGACTCTCCACCGATTGAACCCCGTGACGCGTCGATTGTATGGCCAAAACTGCAGCTCGAAGTAAAACCACAAGCAGAGATGGAAAAAACCATCGCGAAAATGGTCAGTGAGATGACGTTAGCGCAAAAAGTCGCGCAAATGATCCAGCCTGAGATCCGTAACATTACAGTCGAAGATATGCGCACATACGGTTTTGGCTCGTATCTTAATGGTGGTGGCTCATTCCCTAATGATGACAAACATGCCACTGCTGGAGACTGGATTGCGGTAGCTGAAGCTATGTATCAAGCATCGGTGGATGACTCTTTAGATGGTTCGAGCATTCCAACAATGTGGGGCACAGACGCTGTCCATGGACATAACAATGTGATTGGTGCGACGCTTTTTCCCCATAACATTGGTCTTGGTGCTGCCAATAACACCGAGCTCATTGAACAGATTGCTGCCATTACCGCAAAAGAGGTCATGGTTACCGGTATAGATTGGGTGTTTGCGCCTACTGTTGCAGTGGTTCGTGATGACAGATGGGGCCGCAGTTATGAGGGCTATTCTGAAGATCCTGCCATTGTCAGAGCTTATGCCGCATCAATCGTGAAGGGCTTGCAAGGCTCGGCTGATCAAGATTTTTTGGGTGACGAAAGGGTGATCTCAACCGTAAAACATTTTTTGGGTGACGGCGGCACGGTCAACGGTATCGACCAAGGTGATAATATCGTCACAGAACAAGTGCTATTTGATCTTCATGCGCAAGGCTATATCAGTGGATTAACTGTTGGCGCACAAACCGTGATGGCGTCTTTTAATAGCTGGCACGGAGTTAAAAACCACGGTAATAAATATCTACTAACAGATGTATTGAAAGATCAGCTGGGTTTCGATGGCTTTGTGGTTGGGGATTGGAATGGTCACGGTCAAATTAAAGGCTGCAGTAATGAAAGCTGCCCGCAAGCTGCTAATGCAGGGCTAGATGTCTATATGGTGCCGACGGCTGCATGGAAGCCATTGTTTAAT
This sequence comes from Shewanella gelidimarina, assembly GCF_023283945.1. Lineage (GTDB taxonomy): Bacteria > Pseudomonadota > Gammaproteobacteria > Enterobacterales > Shewanellaceae > Shewanella > Shewanella gelidimarina. The sequence continues at coordinate 187,552 of NZ_JAKIKW010000006.1, forward strand.
AATATAGTGGCACAGGTTAACAGTGGCGAGATCCCTATGGCGCGCATTGATGATGCAGTGACGCGTGTACTCAGAGTTAAGATGCGAGCAGGCTTATTTGATAAACCCAGTCCAGCGCAGCGCAGGTTATCGGGTAAAACGGAGTTAATTGGCGCAAAGGCGCATCGTGATGTGGCGAAGCAAGCGGTAAGAGAGTCGCTGGTGATGCTAAAGAATAATGGCAATATATTGCCATTATCACCGAACCAAGTGGTATTAGTGGCGGGCGATGCCGCTGATAACATCGGTAAGCAATCAGGTGGTTGGACGATTACTTGGCAAGGTACTAATAATACCAATGCTGATTTCCCTGGTGGCAGCTCAATTTATGATGGCATTGAGTCACAAGTATCAAAAGCGGGTGGCAAAACAATGCTAAGCCCAACAGGCGAGTTTGCGATTAAGCCAGATGTGGCGATAGTGGTATTTGGTGAAGAGCCTTACGCCGAAGGTCATGGCGATATTGATAATTTGGAGTATCAGCATGGTAATAAACAGGACCTCGCATTATTGCTAAAACTAAAGGCGCAGGGCATACCTGTTGTGGCCATTTTTATTAGCGGTAGACCTATGTGGGTCAATGCTGAGTTGAATGCTGCAGATGCCTTTGTCGCGGCATGGTTACCTGGTAGTGAAGGCGCTGGGGTTGCTGAAGTGTTGTTTAGTGATCCCGATGCTAAGACGCAGTTCGATATGAGCGGTAAGTTGTCTTTTTCTTGGCCAAAAAGCCCGACACAAATGGCGTTAAATCGCTTTGATGAAAACTATCAGCCATTGTTTCCTTACGGATATGGTTTGAGTTACGACGATAACACCGAGCTTGAGATCTTGAGTGAAGTTGCAGAGCTTAACAATGACAATCCGCAATGGGTTGCTATCTTTATCCGTTCAGTGCAATCACCTTGGATAATGTCGATCGGCAATAGCCACGAGCATCTCGCTGTTACCAGCAGTGTCTTACAAAGTGAAACCGTGTATTTACGGACGGTTGATAAAGTTGTACAAGAAGATGCAAGACGGGTTGAGTTTAATGGTGAAGGGCTTGGTTATATTAATTTTAGCAGTCATTCGGCAAAAGATTTAAGTGCGGTCGTGGAGTCTAACTCAGTACTCTCTTTTGCCCTAAAAGTGGACAGTGATATTAGTGATGAGGTCTATATTGCTATGAGCTGTGATACTGACTGTGGCAAGCCATTAAACGTGACTGACGCGTTAATGGCCTTACCACAAAATGAGTGGCAGTCTGTTAGCATTGATCTTAAATGTTTCAGTGATTTAGGTGTTGATTTTTCCAAGGTAAACTCACCATTCTCATTGTCTACAGCAGGTAAATTAACGGTTAGCCTCGCCGATATTGAAATGCTGCCGCTCGATGATAATGAGCAAGCAATGATTCAGTGCCCGTAATCAGTCATTTGAGCTTGGTAAGTCACCCGTCACCAAAGCGGGCCTTGGTGGCTATCGAGTTGATTTATCGCCTAGTCAATTATTCACTATCACTATCACTATCACTATCACTATCACTATCACTATCACTCTCACTCTCATGATCACAACTTAAGCGTTTAACAAGCCAACTTATCTTGGTCGATAGAGTGTGGATACCGACAATCTTAGTGTTGTTATCTTCATACCAAATTCACCAGTAACAAAGCGTTAGCGGTTGAAAACGCCTCTGAAACGAGCATTTTCAAGTAGAACGGGTATATTATGGCTAAGCTCTGGAGAGGTTGATATTGTTGTGGCGATAAATGCCAGGTATCGCGAGATGTAATTTGAATAAAGCGATTGAATACGCATGTAGCATAGCGCTAACACTATTTTTGTTTATGAGACTGGCTTAGTCTCTTTTAGACCGAGATTGAGCAATTGGTTATTAAATTTTGTTTTGGGTCGATGGCATAATGGTCGGCTGGAAATATTAAGCATAAGAGAGAACACCTTGAGTCGGATTGAAACAGAAACGTCAGTAGAACAACGCAACCGTAAAACAGCGATTTTCAATCCCGTTTGGTTGGAATCGATAGTCGATATTGCTGTCGCTGCAGGCGATGCAATTATGACGGTTTATGCGACAGATGATTTTACGATTGATGTTAAATCGGATGATAGCCCTGTTACCGCCGCCGATCTAGCAAGCCATAACGTCATCGTGGCCGCACTTGCTAAGCTAACGCCGAATATTCCGATTCTGTCTGAAGAGTCAACGACGATAGCATGGGATGAAAGAAAGCAATGGCAGTCTTACTGGTTAATAGATCCATTGGATGGTACCAAAGAATTTATAAAACGAAATGGTGAGTTTACCGTTAACATCGCCTTTATTCATCAAGGGCAAGCGATAGCAGGTGTTGTTTACGCTCCTGTTTTAGATAAATGTTACTTTGGCAGTCACGATGGTGGTGCTTGGTTGAAACAAGCAGGTACACAACGACCACTGGTTAAAATAGACTTGGATAAGCAAGCCGTACCACGAGTGGTCGGCAGCCGCTCGCATATTAGTCCAGGTTTACAAACTTATTTGCAAGCACTTGGCGAGCATGAAATGAAGAGTGTGGGTAGTTCACTTAAGTTCTGTTTACTGGCTGAAGGCGAAGCTGATATATATCCACGATTGGGTCTGACGAGCGAATGGGATACTGCTGCAGCCCAAGCTGTCTTAGAGAGTGCTGGTGGAAAAGTGCTGCAATATGGCAGTGAAACCGCACTGGATTACAATCAAAAGTCAGATATTTTGAATCCATACTTTATTGCTTATGCGCCGCACTGGGTTTAGGTATTAATGATTAAACAATAGTGTTAAAAAAATTAGTGTTTAAGTCATATGTTTGAGGATTAGCTTTTAAGTCTCTAAGCATTAGCTTTTAGGCATTGGTGTTAAACAATAGCGTTCAATAAGAAAGCGCTTAAAGGCTTTGTGTACTAAGGCATGTTGCCTCAATAGTATCATTAGAATGATCACTACGATTATGGGAGAGGGTTAAATGTTACGGATTGGCATCGATCTTGGTGGTACAAAAATTGAGTTAGTTGCATTGAACCATGAAGGCGAAGAGCTTTTTCGTAAACGTGTGCCTACGCCCAGAGAGTATGTGGCGACCTTAGATGCGATAGAAGCCATGATTAATGAAGCCGAGTCTCAACTTGGCGAAACTGGTACTGTTGGCGTGGGGATCCCTGGTGTGATATCACCTTATTCAGGTTTGGTTAAAAATGCCAATTCAACATGGATCAATGGCCATCCACTGGATGTCGATTTAGGTCAACGCCTCGATCGCGAAGTTCGAATTGCTAATGATGCTAATTGCTTTGCCGTGTCTGAAGCTATGGATGGCGCAGCAGCCGGTAAAGGCATGGTTTTTGGCGTGATTATTGGTACTGGTTGCGGAGGAGGGCTTGCCATTAATGGTAAAGCTCATGGTGGTGGTAATGGCATTGGTGGCGAATGGGGGCATAATCCTCTGCCATGGATGAGTGCTGATGAGTTTAATTCGACCCGTTGTTTTTGTGGTAATCGAAACTGTATTGAAACCTTCATCTCTGGTACCGGATTTGTACGTGACTATAAGCAGGCGGGCGGCGATGCGACAAGCGGAATTGAAATCGCTGCAAGAATCGAAACCGGAGAGATACTTGCTAAAGAGGCATTTGAGCGGTACATCGATAGGTTAGCGCGTTCACTGGCCCATGTGATTAATATTTTAGACCCTGATGTGATAGTGCTTGGTGGTGGCGTTTCTAATATTGAAGCACTCTATTCATTGTTGCCAAATATTCTATCTAAATATGTGCTTGGCGGTGAATGTCGAACGCCTGTAGTGCAAAATATGTATGGTGGCTCCTCTGGCGTTCGCGGTGCAGCTTGGCTTTGGAGCAAGCACGAGATATAGAGCGCGCGATGTTTTACCGCTAAAGATCACGACGAAGCCATATCGAGTATATGGCTTTTTGATCTCTGTACTACATGCTTCATGTTGGCTTTTTAAAGGCGGCGGCCAAGAATAATCGCTAACCTTACCACTTGAGAAGCATGCTAAACTTGCAATTCTGTTCAGTCATTTCTGGTTTCATCTCATGTTTTTGTTAAAGAAGATCGTTTCTCAGCTATTTATGCCTGTGCCCTTGGTGATCATCTTCATTGTCCTTAGCTTTGTGGTGATCCGTAATCGAAAGTTGGCAAAAAGCCTGTTAGCGATGGCGGGGGGGGTATTAATTATTCTGTGCAGCAGCATGGGCAGCAACACACTATTAGTCCCGTTAGAAGATAAATACCCTGTGAATAATGAGCCTATGGGTAAAGGTTGCTTGGTGATGGTGTTAGGCAACAGTCATGATGAGGCTGATAATCATACTGCGGTGCAGCAGTTATCAAACACGGCGCTGGCCCGTTTGAGTGAAGGGATAAGACAACTTTCATTAGGAGAAGACTGTAAGCTTGTGGTCAGCGGCTGGAGCGGGGGGACTAACAAAAGAGCCCATGCCGATGTTATGTTTGATGCTGCGGTAGAGCTTGGAGTCAACCCAAATTCCATTATCAAGTTTCCGTTAGCAAAAGACACCATAGAAGAAGCACAGTATATGCAATGGGAAGTGGTAGATGCGCCTTTTCGCTTGGTGACCTCAGCAAGCCATATGCCGCGTTCTATGGCGATATTTGAACATGCAGGATTAAATGTAACTGCTGCGCCGACGGATTTCGCTCAAAGACAAACCTATTGGTGGTATTTTGATGCTGAAAGTTTGTTATCGTCACAGCGTGCTATCCACGAGTATCTCGGTTTACTTTGGTTTAAACTAAAGCGTGTAATTTGAGCCGCGGTGTAAGTCCATAGTAAGGCTACTCATCTTACCGTTGTGAGCGAATATTAAGGCCAGATATTTTGGCGAGATTGTTACTCTTTATACCGACGAGTCAGCGATGGCTGTAGAGTCATTTTATGTTAATCAACTTATAGTAGACACCACATTGGAAGTATCGAATTTAGAACCGCTGTTCATTAAACCCGAGAATAAACGTAATGGATTAACGCTGACGTTTGCCGGTATCACCGGGCTCACTATCGGGATAGGACTCTTTATTAACGGCAGCCATCTATTTGCACCTGGTATTGTATGTTTCGCTTTCGGTGCTATTTCAGCTGTGCTCGGTGTCTCTAAGATATTTGAGCCTGAAGTGACGGTAAGTATTGATACCGATGGGATCCGCTACTTTCATCGCCGTGGTGAGGTTAAAATAGATTGGGATAATATTCAAAGATTTGATCAGCCAAGAGTGATTCAAGGTCTGGAGACACTCACTTTGCCCTATGTAGGGTTAAAGCTGAAGTTAATAGGCCCCATTTTGGATTGTATCTCACTGCGCTTGGCTTCGGGATTACTGACCGAGCAAAGACCGCTATTGATGACTGCGTCGGCGCAAGATGAAGATCTATCGACATTAGAAAACCAAATGAGTGAAGAGTTCACGCCCTTTATTGAAGACGATAGTCGTTATAAAGGCGTACTGGCTATGTTTGGCCATCGATGCCGTATATTGGGCAGTCATTTAGGTTTTCATCTTTATATCGCCACAGATGCTTTAGATAGGCCTGCGGACGAGTTTATTGCACTCGTGCGCGAGTATCAAAGATTGGCTTTGGTCGATAGAGCTAATTGAAGCGGATAAATACTTAACCTATAAAAGTATAGAGCTAAAAAAACTAATGATATAAAAACTAAGTTTATAAAGCCTTGCTGTTTTATAAACTTAGTTCTTAGCTAATTATCAGCTAGTGGATAATTGTGCATCTTCAATTTGTGCTGGTTTAACGGCTTCTTGTTTGTCTACTGAAGAGGCGGGTAAAAAGGCTATTTCGTCACGAACACGCATTCCTATAAACTGGCCGCCTTCAAAAATCTCCATCGATTGACAAGCCACTTCACCGTCAACAACACCAGTACTGGTTATATTGAGCTTATTGCAGTTTAATTTGCCACGAAAGGTGCCTGATACTCGCAGTTCTTGGCAATTCAATACGCCATCGATTAGGCCATCTTGTTCAATGGTGATGTTACTTGTGGATTGGATGTCACCATAAACTTCACCAGAGACTAATGCCTCTGCGCTGAATTCACTCTCTCCCGTCAGTTTGGTTCCTTGGGCAATATAAGTGAGCCCACCGCTTCTTTTTCTGTTAAACATAAATGCGCCGCTGTTAGTCAAGGTAGCTTGATGTTACCTTGAAAAAAAACATTTAAAAACCACTTATATTTGGCACTCGCTGTCATTATTTTGGCTCTTCAGCATGGGAGAGGACTAGTGTTCATTGGAGAAAAGGATTTATGGCAAGAGATATTAGTATGAAAAATATCCGTGTTAATCAGGTCTTAATTAATATTGCATTGGATGGACAAGGCGCAACGCAGGCACCGCAACCCGTGCAAGCATCAATATCAATGTTAGGTTGAGGCGCTTTGCCTATCGCCATGGTAAAGCTGATAGCGCTTACATCACAAGCATCTTTACAACTTTGGCACCATATGCCTTGATAGGCCATGCAAGTGTCTTGTATTGAGGCGGTGACTTCCCAAGGCGCAGCGCTGGTGTCGGTAAATAAAGGTTCTGGACAAACATCAACGCAGCGCTGACAGAAAGTACATTCATCAATGTTAAAATTGACTTCGGGAAAACCACCATCACCTCTGATGATGATGTTGGTTTCACACGCTTCAATACATTTATTGCAGCGGGTGCATTCATCAGTAAATTCGATGTCTTTTTTCACCCAAGGAAGATGAACTGCATCATTCTTTTTACGGTTAAAAAGACGACGTCGACTTTGATTGATACTGTTCATCCGCTGTACTCTTGGTTTTGTCGATAGTGCGTTAATGCATCACTAACTAAACGTATTGTTTGTTTAGCTGCTGTAGCCATTAGGGTTACTTGACTGCCAATGCCAACTACTTTGCGCCATATCATCAATATTATGCGTTGCTTGCCAATTAAGCTCCGTTAGGGCTTTTTGTGGATTAGCATAACAAGCGGCTATATCGCCAGCTCGCCTTGCAACCAATTGATATTTTATGACGGTGCCGCTGGCTTTTTCAAATGCTTTAACCATTTCTAGCACACTATAGCCTTGACCTGTGCCTAGGTTATAAGTCACTAGACCCGGCTGGGTGCGGAGTTTATCAAGTGCTCTTAAATGACCAATAGCTAAGTCAACCACATGGATGTAATCACGCACACCTGTGCCATCAACGGTATCGTAATCATCACCAAATACACTGAGTTGCTCTCGTTTTCCTACCGCAACTTGGGTAATGAACGGCATCAGGTTATTGGGAATATCATTTGGATCTTCACCAATCAAACCACTGTCGTGAGCGCCAACAGGGTTAAAGTACCTTAGAAGGGCAATATTCCAACTTGAATCAGCGTGGTGTAGATCTGCGAGTATATGTTCAACCATCAATTTCGATTGCCCATAAGGGTTAGTCGCACTGGTTGGAAAATCTTCCGTTATCGGCAAGGATGCCGGATCGCCATAAACCGTTGCGGAAGAGCTGAATACTAAATTCTTGACGTTAAACTCGTGCATTACTTGGCATAAAACAAGGGTGCCAGTAACGTTGTTTTCATAGTAACGAAGCGGTTGCTCTACAGATTCGCCTACGGCTTTAAAGCCTGCAAAATGAATGACAGACTCAATATCGTGGTCGGTAAACACCTTTTGTAAAAAAGGTTTGTTCAGAACATCGCCTTGGCAAAAGGTCACAGATTTACCCGTGATTGTCTCGACGCGCTCTAATGCAGTGACACAAGAGTTACTTAGATTATCGACGATCACGACATCGCTGCCGCTGTTAAGCAGTTCGACTACTGTATGCGTGCCGATATAACCAGCACCACCTGTTACCAAAATTGTCATCTCAATATCCTTTACGACTTTGCTTTTTTACTCATGAAGTGAAATAAGTATTAAAGACTTTTCACTATGTCTTTTAGATACTTGGCAAACTCTGGACCAATATCTTTATGGCGCAGTGCATGCTCTACATTGGCTTTCATATAGCCCAACTTATTACCGCAGTCATGACTTTTACCTTGCATGTAATAGGCATTAACCGTTTGATTTTCCATCAGCATGGCAATCGCATCGGTTAATTGAATCTCATCAGCTACACCCGCTGGCGTCTTTGCTAGGTACTTCCAAATATCAGCTGGAAGAACGTAACGGCCAACGACACCCAAATTAGACGGTGCTTGATCAACATCTGGTTTTTCAACTAATTGGGTAAGCGGAAGTGATTGACCGGGTTTTAGCTCTTGGCCACCAATGTCTGCAATACCGTATTGATCGACTTGATCGTGTGGCACGCCTTCAACCATTATCTGGCCGACTTCGGTTTCGTCATATAACGCAACCATTTGTGCTAAATTGTCTTTGGCTAAATTACAGCTAGCATCATCTATAATAACGTCAGGCAATAACACCGCAAAAGGGGCATCACCAACAATGGTTTTAGCACAAAGAATGGCATGGCCTAAACCTTTTGCTTGCGCCTGACGCACACTAATAATGGCCACATCAGCAGGGCAAATTGATTGCACTTCTGCCAGTAACTGTCTTTTCACTCGGCGCTCAAGGTGCGCTTCAAGCTCAAAACTGGTGTCGAAATGGTTTTCAACGGAATTCTTACTGGCGTGGGTGACCAGAACGATTTCTTTAATCCCCGCAGCGATAGCTTCTTTTACAACATATTGGATAAGGGGCTTATCCATAACGGGCAGCATCTCTTTAGGCATCGCTTTTGTTGCTGGTAACATCCGTGTACCAAGACCTGCGACGGGGATAACTGCTTTTAGAATCTTATGTTGTTTCATTATCTTCCTACTTTTACTATCAACGGATTAATGTCTTAGCTTTATTCTATACTGAAATTTAATCAGGTGTGCTTTGATTTTGGCGAAGCTGATTGATATTTATTAAATTTGAAGCTTGTAAGGCGAATTTTTCATCGTATATTGTTTAGCGAGTATCCAATGTTCCTTAAGCCTCTTTGCTCAGTAATTTATGCCAGTGCAGGATTAAAGCTCCCTTCTACGCTTTTTAGTGAAGTATTTTATGGTTTGGCGTTAAAAATCCAACCAAGGTGTAAATGTAGGCGTACATTAAATTCACTGTTAATAAAAGCATTTATTGGCATAGATAGATATGCGTAACTTATTCGTTACATTCAGTAGGCCGTAACGAGTAAAGAATAAACTGTGATCTAGTTAACAAAAAACCGAGTTTGGTTAACTATGGAGACAGGCAATAGTTACGAGTGTTTTTATCACCATGAGCAAACCAACTAAGTATATCGCTCACTTGCCTGATGCAAGTGGCCGTATCCAGTACCCACAAGACGAACATGATATCTGGCAAGAGCTCTATGCAAGACAGCTTGTCAATTTACCCGGCCGTGCATGCCAAGCTTACATCGATGGACTTGAGCGTCTGGCATTGCCAAGCGATAGGATACCGCAGCTAAGTGAAATTGATGCGGTTCTACAAGAAACGACAGGATGGAAAACGGCGGCAGTACCGGCGCTTATCTCTTTTGGTAAGTTTTTTGAACTGCTAGCGAATAAATCTTTCCCAGTAGCGACCTTTATTCGAAGTCGTGAAGAACTCGATTATCTGCAAGAGCCTGATATTTTCCATGAAGTATTCGGACATTGCCCATTACTGACCAACCCATCGTTTGCCCATTTTTCGCATCTTTATGGTCAATTAGGATTAGCAGCGAGTAGAGAAGAACGTGTTTTCTTAGCACGACTTTATTGGTTTACTGTTGAGTTTGGCATTATACGCGCAGCCAATAATGACCTGAGCATTTATGGTGGCGGTATTATAAGCTCGCCTGGTGAAACACTCTTTGTGATGGGCAATGAGCCTGAAATTAGACCGTTCGATCTGGTTGATGTGATGCGAACCCCTTATCGTATCGATATTATGCAACCCATCTATTATGCAATAAATAGTATTAGTGATCTCGATGGTATCGCTGAAATGGATATTATGGGCGCGGTAAAGAAAGCCCAGCAGCTTGGATTATTTGCAGCAACGTATCCTGCTAAAGCGGGTTAAATACGATTTAAATTACAGAATTAAAGGAAAGATAATGACTGAATTAGCCCAAATGAAGTGTGAAGCCTGTCAAGCAGATGCACCTAAAGTGAGTGATGCCGAGCTGGGTGAACTTGTACGTATGATCCCTGACTGGACTGTAGAAGTGCGTGACGGAATTATGCAGCTTGAGCGTGTGTACAAGTTTAAGAATTTTAAGTTGGCAATGGCGTTCACCAACAAACTTGCCGATCTTGCAGAGGCTGAATTTCATCATCCAGGCATTTTGACCGAGTGGGGAAAAGTGACTGTGACATGGTGGTCTCATTCAATTAAGGGCCTGCACAAGAACGATTTTATTATGGCTGCCAAAACAGATGGATTATTAGCTGACTAGTTTTATGCCGTGCCAGCGCTGCTGGCACGCTTCTTTTTTCTTTATGTTACAAATCTGCTGTAAACAAGCCTTGCCACAACCCTCATAACCTTTTAACGTATAGGCGAAATATGCTTAACAGTTATCTGTTCTTCTTATAAGATCAGAGCTTAGCGTCGCTTAATGCTGGTTACTAGCTTCTTATCAGTTTTATTAACTATTTGATTGTCTACGTTAATGTTAGTCGAAAGTGGATCGGTGTTTGTCCATTGATGCTGCCACTAAATTAGCTTCAAAGACCATTAAATAGTTAATGCAATTAGTTTTATCCCAATAACAATTATTTAGAAAAGGGAACTGCAATAGTATGCGCTTGGAAGTCAGCTGTTTGGACCGAGTCGGTCTAGCGAAAGATATATTATTGATAATGGAAGATTATGGGATCAACTTGTTTGCTATCGATGCTAGCAATCAGGGTTTTCTGTATCTGCAATTTGCTGAAGTTAGTTTTGATATGCTCAGTGAGTTACTGCCGCTCATCCGTAAAGTAGAAGGTGTACATGATGTACGAACCGTCTCCTTTATGCCTTCAGAACAAGAGCATTACGCGCTAAAAACCTTATTAAAGACGTTGCCTGATTCTGTATTTTCCCTCGATATAAAAGGCCGTATTCGTATTGTGAACGAATCGGCTTTGCATATTATTGGTATGGCTGAACATGAGGTCATCGAAGAATCTATTGGTCACTGGGTACAAGGCTTCAATTTTAGCCGTTGGTTGAGTGAATCAACAGTGCTTGCGCAAGCGACCCGGGTCAATATTGGTGAGAACGAATATCTGGCCGAAATGTTACCTATCTATTTACCAGACGGCAGTGAAACCCCGATTCTTGCTGGTGCTGTGGTGTCTTTAAAGTCACCGGCCCGTTTAGGTAAACAGTTTAATGCGTTGCAAAACCAAACTGCAGGTTTTGAAAATGTATTAGCAACAAGCGATAAGATGAAAGAGGTGCTTGTGCAGGCCCGGAGAATGGCTCAGTTAGACGCGCCATTATTGATCACCGGCGAAACGGGGACCGGTAAAGAGTTGATGTCACGAGCATGTCATGATGCCAGTATGCGCCGCGATCAACCTTTTATTGCGATTAATTGCGCCGCTATGCCAGACAGCGCAGCCGAAGAAGAGTTATTTGGCTATGTTAGTAATGGGAGCGTGGTTAAACGCGGCTTTTTTGAAGAAGCCAAAGGCGGAACGGTCTTTTTAGACGAAATCGCTGAGATGTCTCGATCTGCACAAGTTAAGTTATTACGCTTTTTACAAGACGGTACCTTTAGACGTGTGGGCGGCGATGAAGAGGTGCGAAGTGATGTTCGCATTATCTGTTCGACGCAAAAAAATCTAGCTGAACTTTGCCAAAGTGGTGAGTTTAGAGAAGATCTTTATTACCGTATCCACGTCTTAGGCTTTCATGTGCCTTCTTTGCGCGAACGAAAAGTTGACGTTATTCCACTGACGGAAATGTTTTTGGAGCATTACAGCCAGCAATTATCTATTCCTATTCGCCGTATCTCAGGTGCGTGTCGTGAACATCTGCTGGGTTATGCTTGGCCTGGTAATATACGTCAGCTTAAAAATGCCATCTTTAGAGCTGTATCAATGTGGGATGGCAGTGCGGAATTGACGGTAGACCAGCTTAAATTGCCATCATACGCTGAAGGTTTTGGCTATTTTGATCATCAATTCGAGGGAAGCCTTGAGCAAGCGATGAAGCAATTTGAAGCAAGTTTACTGCGTCGATTATATCCTGCTTACCCAAGTACACGTCAATTAGCTAAAAAGTTAGGAGTGTCCCACACTGCTATTGCGAATAAGTTGCGTGAATACAAAATAAGTAAGCATAAAACCATGTAACATCGGGTTGCCAGTCATTGCTTGCTTTAGCAGCAAAAAATCATCAATAACCCCCATTACAGCCTATTTCATATAGGCTGTAATCATATGTTTACAAACTAGGGGCCATTCTACATAAATGTGATTTGGCTCACGCTATTCCACTATTGCCGTAGTTAATGTATTCCTATACCCGTTCTGCCTGAAACTGCAGGATTCAGTGGGAATTTAATGGGCTTTGATCAAGGCATTGATTGCAACTAATGGTCGCTCCCTTGGTAAAATCAATAACACAGAGTAAAGGCCATTAAAACCCATCAAAGAAGGGGTTGTGCAAGCCCACTTCGTTGTTGCATTAACTTAAAAGGAAATCACCATTTCTACGTTAATGCGCCTAGAATTGAACTGGCACAACGCCTCTGAAGCGAGCATTTTCAAGTAGAACGGGTATATGCAAAAGCAGATTTAGGCGTAAGCTTGATCCATTTAAAACAGCATGCAAAAGCTGGGATAATCAGCTAGCCACATTTTATTAGGAGTGAGTATGAAGTTAGCAAGTTATGATAATGGACGCCGTGACGGCCAGTTAATGTTAGTTAGCCGAGATCTAACTAAAGCGGTTGCGGTACCAGCTATTGCTCATACTATGCAGCAGTTGCTAGATGCATGGGATCTACTTAACCCACAGTTGGTTGAGCTTTATGATGCATTGAACGAAGGTTTGATGGATAACGCCATTGCATTTGACGAAGCTAAGTGTCTATCACCGCTTCCAAGAGCTTATCAATGGGCCGATTGTAGTGCTTATGTAAACCATGTTGAATTGGTACGTAAGGCACGTGGGGCTGAGATGCCAGCAACATTCTGGACCGATCCGTTAGTTTACCAAGGTGGCTCAGATTGTTTTATTGCACCTAAAGCCGACATCCTATTAGCGAGTGAAGAGTGGGGCATTGATTTTGAATCTGAAATTGCCGTGATCACTGATGATGTGCCAATGGGAATTACAACAGAAAATGCAGCTAAGCACATTAAACTGCTAATGCTGGTTAACGATGTGTCCCTAAGAAACTTGATCCCAGGTGAATTAGCCAAAGGTTTTGGTTTCTTCCAAGCTAAGCCTTCAAGCAGTTTTTCACCTGTAGCGGTAACGCCGGATGAGTTAAACGACAAGTGGCAAGATAGTAAAGTACATCTGCCATTAATCACTCATTTAAATAATGAGCTGTTTGGTCGTCCAAACGCGGGTGTCGACATGACGTTCAACTTCAGCCAATTGGTGTCTCACGTGGCTAAGAGTCGTCCTTTAGGTGCTGGTGCCATTATTGGTTCTGGAACGATTTCTAACTATGACCGCAGTGCCGGCTCAAGCTGTCTTGCTGAGACTCGTATGCTTGAAACCATTGCAGAAGGTAAGCCATCAACTCCATTTATGCGCTTTGGCGACCGTGTTCGTATTGAAATGCTTGATGAAAATGAGCATTCAATATTTGGTACGATTGATCAGCAGGTTGTTGAGTATAAAGCTTGATTTGTAGTCTAAGCCATTGATGCAATTAGCAACATGAAGAGTTAATTCGTAAGGGTTAACTCTTTTTTTAGGTTGTTGCGTTAATACCAATTGGATTAAAAGTTTGACCATTCAGCGGGAATTCAAAGCCCTGTAGGCGAGATGGGGGATTGAAGCTAATAGTTATTCTATATCTAAAGCCCACAGCGAAGCTTAAAGGGCTTTGAAACCCGCACTACGTGAGTGCCTCAGACTTTCCACTTCTGCTTTGCAGTGCTTTAAAAGGGAATAACCCTTTTTTCACCAATGCGCCTTGAATTGAAAAGTCTGAGGCGCTCTGAATTGGTCAAATACTTAATGCAATTGGTATTTGATAAGCCTGTTGGAATTACATATGTGGTTAATTCGGAAACGCTTAATCTGTTCAATTCAGGTTGCATTGATGAGGCATGGCTTACTCGCTTGTGAGTCAACGTTATTGATATAAAAGGGAAGTCAGAATGATCAAATTATATGGGTACTGGCGTTCAAGCGCGGCTTACCGTGTGCGTATCGCGCTGAATTGCAAAGGACTCACTGCTGAGCACATTTCTGTTCATCTAGTCAAAAATGGTGGTGAGCAACATCAGTCCCAATACACTGCCTTGAATGCACAGGAGTTGGTCCCTACATTGGTGACAACAGATGAAGATGGCCAAGAGTGGGTGTTAACGCAGTCACTTGCGATAATCGAGTACCTTGAAGATAGATATAGCAATAGCCCACTTTTACCTATCGGTGCTTTTGACAAAGCCATTGTAAGAGCGATGGCGCTGACGGTAGCGTGTGAAATCCATCCTTTGAATAACTTAAAAGTATTGCAGTATTTAGCGGCAGAATTAGAGACTAGCGATAACGCAAAAACGGCGTGGTATCACAGCTGGGTAAATCAAGGGTTTGCTGCATTAGAACAGCAATTGGCACAATATAGTGGTGATTTCTGTTTTGGCGATAACATCACGTTAGCTGACCTATGTCTGGTGCCGCAAGTTTATAACGCAGAGCGATTTAACGTCGATATGACGCCATTTCCCAATATTGTACGGGTTAATGCACATTGTTTAGCTCAGCAAGTCTTTATTGATGCGATTCCCGAGAATCAGCACGACGCGACATAAGTTAGGCAATCGCGTAAATTTCTAGCGGTTTTGCATTAAGAATTCGACAAACGCCCGATCGGCTTTACTGATTGGGCGTTGCTTTTTCCAAGCAATGTGCAGGTCTAAATACACTGGCGGATCAAAAGGTTTTGCCAAAATGTTGTCATGCGGTTCAATCACCATTTCCAACACACTGGTAATTCCATACTCTTGAGCAACCACTTGTTTTATAAGGTTTATAAGGTTAGTTTCAAATGCAATACTGGCATTGAGGCCCAATAACTCAGCCTGTGCTAACATCCACTCTCGATGAAAGTATCCTTGTTTAAATAGGACTAAATCGTGTTGAAAAAACTGTTCAAGGGGCACGGAAGCTTGATCCGCTAACGGATGATGTTTACCTACGGCAACGACCATCTGTTCTTGCAGTAAAAGATGACTTTCAAAGTTTTCGTTCAAATCGTTGGCGGTAATGATGGCGATATCGACATCTTCTCGTAGCAGCATTTTTAACGTGTCACGAGTACCACCTTCAAATAATGATAACTTCAAGTCCGGATGTTGATGCCTAAAAGCCATTAATCGGCTTGGCAGGTAAAAAGAGCCCAACATACCGGGAACGGCAACCCTCACTTCACCTTTGGTCAAATTTGCCATTGATTTGATATGTGCTTCTGCTTGCGCCATGTTTTTAATAATGAGTGTTGCGTGTTGATGTAGTGCGCGTCCCTCAGCGGTTAGAGAAAGGACCTTACTGCGCTTGTGGGCGCCTCTGTCTACTAACGTAACCCCGAGCGAGCCTTCTAACCTTTTAATGCTCTGGCTCAGTGCTGGTTGCGCTATGTTTAATTGTTGCGCGGCTTTAGTAAAGCTTCCTGAGGTTATCAATGCATCAAGATGTTTTAACTGTTTTATATCCATAGCAAACCCATTTAAGGCGGAACGACGAAATGTTTTGTTCTCGAGTGGTTATACTGCCAATTTTGAAGTTAACTTTCCATAACAAAAATCAATGAATAGAGCTGTTTTTAGTTATTATCGTTATGTAACTAGCATTGCTATGATCATCGGACTGAGACAACGTTGTGAAGAGTCATATTATTATGAGCAATACTGCTGTGCAGGTTAACGATAAGCGCGAACTACAATTAATTGGCGGTTTATCTATTGCTTCGATTGTTATTTTTATCAATTTGTATCTTGTTCAGGGAATGCTACCGCTTATTGCCGAGACATTTTGGGTGTCAAAAACACATGCGACTTTATTGTTATCGGTGACAAGCTTCACAATGGCATTTTCGTTGCTACTGTTTGCAGTTCTGTCAGATCGTATCGGCCGTAAACGCCCGATCATTATTAGCCTTTATCTGCTCGTTATTGTGGATATAATTGCAATATTTATTGGTGATTTCAGTCAACTTGTTGCATTGCGAATGGTACAAGGGGTTTTACTCGCTTCAGTGCCCGCGATGGCAATGGCTTATTTTAAAGACGAGCTTGGTGGCAATGTGCTGTTAAAAGCGGGGGCCATTTATATTGCAGCGAACAGTGTTGGTGGTATAACGGGTAGGTTACTTGGCGGTATGATGTCTGAATATTTGCAATGGCATGAGGCAATGGCGCTGTTGGCGGCTTTATCACTCATTGGCACGATACTCGCTGCAACGATGTTACCTGACAGTCAGTTTGTTAAGCCTAAGCTTGGACTCGGAAAATTCGCTGTGCAATCAGATTTAAAAGGGTTTTATCATCATCTAGCTAACCCAAAGTTGAGATTAATTTATCTTGTAGGTGGCGTCGCATTCATGGTGATGGTCAATCAGTTTAGCTATATACAACTGCATTTAATGGCGAGCCCCTTCATGCAGGGACCTTTTGAGGTCACCTTGATCTTCCTTTGTTATTCAAGCGGTACATATGCATCGTATCGTAGTGCCAAATGGATTAGTAAACTGGGCATTAAACGTGTATTTAGTTTGTCAGTTCTCGCGCTAATGCTAGGGACACTATTTACCCTTTTTGATAGTGTGATTACCATCTACGTAGGGTTTCTGGTCTCCTCATTCGGTTTTTTTCTTATTCACAGCAGTTGTAATGCTTGGGTTGCGTTTATCGCTAAGCAACATCGTGCAAAAGCCACAGCGCTGTACTTATGCAGTTACTATCTAGGCGCTGCCATTGGCGGACCTTATCTGTTACCTTTTTGGCAACATTGGGGTTGGCAAGGTGTTGTATTCGGTTCAATGATTTGCTTGAGTGTACTGGCTGTACTCGTCAATAAGTTAATATCGCCTGCGAATGCAAAAAGCCCTGTGTCATTTACTGCTTAACATATATTAATTAATACTGGGGTTTATGCTGAGCTGCTTTTAAAGCCCATCTTTATGGATCGGGACAATGTGAAATACCCAGCGACTAAAGAGCACTGGGTTTTCTCAGTACCATTCGATAAATACGGACTTGCCGGCCTATTGCTGCTTAACTTCTCTAAGCTGGTGCACTCGAAGGTTGCGGCCATATTTTTGCCCGATAATGGCCATGAAAGAACACCGCAGCTGCAAAAAATGTGACTAAAGCCCCACTGAGTAAAGCCCATTTCACATCAAGTATACTCAATATACTGCCAAGCCCCGCAGCGAGTAAGTTACCTAAGCAGAATATAGTCACCAACATTCCCATCAGTTGTCCCTGTGCGTTGTTGTGGTATGAATTCGATAAGTACACTGGCAGGAAACCGTTATAAATGGCTATTCCTGCGCCCATGAGTGCGAAACAAATTAAATATAGCTGGCTGGTGAGAAAGGGAAGCGCGGTAAGGGCAGAGCCAAAGATAATAACTCCCATTAAGCCTGCTCTAGCATGTGACATTGTTTGCTGAATTTTTGGGTTAATCCAAATGCTGGTAAAAATCATACATGCCGTTAAGAATACGGTAGCCCAACTAATATCTACTGGGGTGTAGCTGAATTGTCTGACTAAAAATAGGGGGTAGAATTCGTAGTAGAGGTTGACTCCCATAGTTAACAATAAGTACAGCATAAAAAAACGGCGTAAATCAACTTGGCGCAGCAGTACAAGGCTTGAAGCATTGCTTGGTGCATTGGTCGTTTCGTTTAGGCTTGATGGCATTAGGAAGTGACTTAACCCTGCGCACAAGAAACATGCAATAGCCGCGACAATAAATACTGTTTCAATCCCCGAATAAATTAAATAGCCACCCATAAGAGGACCTAGTAAATACCCACCGTAGCCCATTGCACTAATGAGAGAAAAGCTGCGAGTTTTATCGATGATAGGGTGAAGGTCTGCTGCGATTGCACGGGCAATCGAAATATTGCCTTCGCACACGCCTGTCATTAGCCTCGCGATACAAAATAGCGCAAAGTTACCAGAGAGTGCAGCGAAAGCGGTCGCACTATAGCCAATACCACTGCCCACTAAGGTCAGAGTTAATAGGCGACGCCTACCGTAACTATCAGATAAAGCGCCAATAAAAGAACTACCTATAATAATACCTAAGGGATAGACACCTAATACGATGCCTAGTAATAGCTCTTTAGGTAGACCTTGAAACTGAGTTAATGCACTTTCACCTTGTTCGAACAGTGGCGCTAAGATGGGGTAGGGAAGGGCAATACCAGCAACACTAATAAGCGTCACTATCAAAGTGATCATCAGTATCTTTTTTGCTTCAGCTTGAGTCGTGCAGGTAGACATCTCTTTCATCTTTAGCTTTATCTGGTAATGATAAAGCTAAATATTACATGTACAGCTAGTTAAGTAAATAAAAATGTTTACTTAATGATGTGGGTTTTAATTAACGTGCTGAATAGAAGATGTCATCTTTGATGGTAAGTTAACAGCTATAGGTCAAATACTATCGAAAATTAGAGTCCTGAGATCAAGTGAATAGCGCTAATGTTAAGTGATACTTTTTAGATATGCTGAGGTCGTTATATGAAGCGAGATAGTGAGGTGTTCTGAAAAAGTGACTTCCTTTATGCTTGTTGCCGTAAGCCTTTGAGCATTTATCGCGGTTTAATATCTTGTCGATATAGTTCATTTATTACTTCTGCAATATCGACGTCCACTACATCTAAGTAGACGCAGATGATTGAAGTATATCTAGCATCGCTAAACAGTATTGATGCCACTTATGATGAGTATTATTTAGTTGGATTTATCTGGTGCATCACTGTGTCGCTAGGAAGCAACTCAAGGTGACCTTGCTCGTCGAAATACCAACCCGTGATAAACCCTTTTTGTCGCATTCTGACTAAGTTTTGCATGACTTCTTTTGCTTCTACAAGCGCAGTTTGTTGATCGTATTGATACGTGAGCTTTAAGTAGGCGGCAATACTCGAAAGTGAAGCCGATTGACTAACGTCAGCCATGAGATTCATCCAAAAATAGAACATACTAAAGGATAGTTGAAATTGAGAAGTACTGAAGAAGAATAGATAAAAAAATGGTGTGTAACATCGAATCTAGAGAGGAAATATGGTGGTCGATACTGGGCTCGAACCAGTGACCCCCTCCTTGTAAGGGAGGTGCTCTCCCAGCTGAGCTAATCGACCTGGGACTTACTAATTGTACTAACTGTTATTCTCTTTAGCAGAGAATGGTGGTCGATACTGGGCTCGAACCAGTGACCCCCTCCTTGTAAGGGAGGTGCTCTCCCAGCTGAGCTAATCGACCTGGGACTTACTAATTGTACTAACTGTTATTCTCT
>NZ_JAKIKW010000007.1 GCF_023283945.1 Shewanella gelidimarina
GTACTTGAACCCCGGCGGGAAAGAACATTCCCCAGAACAGTAAAGCCACGGCCTCAACGATATGCTAGAAACAAAAATGCCGCTCACCTTAAGTGAACGGCATTAGAGCTTTCGCTCTCTTTTTATTACATCGTTGCCATGGTCCAGTAATCAAGCCGCTTATCTGGCTGACTAATCACCACTTTACACGACTCTTTATATTTCCCCATCAAAGGACCTAAGCTCTTTGAGTTAGGCATTGATGCTTTATGTTGCTCTGTAGCTGCAATAACAGCCTGATTAACATACTCTGTGCTTTGATATTTATTCGCGATTTCAACCGCTTGTTCGCCAGAGAGTTTTAATCTATCACCTACTGCTTGCATTTGTGGTGCATTCATAGCTGCTATCGCATTCGACGCTATCTGATAATATGCAGCACATTCAGTTAACTCTTTAGTCAATGCGTCTTCAGCATCGCCCGCAACAGCATTAAAAGACAATAAACCGACGGCTATTGCTAGCGTACTTGCGTAAGTGGTACCAGACATGAAAATAATCCCTTTTTATATTCGTTCGATTTAACTACTTCTACTTTAGCTTTCATTTAATATCAAGCGTAACATCAAAAAAGATGCAAAGACGCTAACAATTAGAACGAGTTAAAAACCATCGATTGATGTATTCGCTTTTATGAGATTGTCACATTGAGTTTGTTACGCAGAGCGGTTTTTACCTCACCCCATTCAGAGTCGATAATCGAGTAAACGACGGTATCTCTTATAGTGCCATTCTCTAAAATTTGATGGTTGCGCAAAATACCATCTTGATTCGCCCCTAAACGACAAATCGCCTGCCGTGACACTTCATTCTGAATATGAGTTCGAAACTCTACCGCGATAACATCTAATGTTTCAAAGGCATAGGCTAATAGCAGTAACTTACACTCAGTATTGACTGCAGTGCGTTGCACACTTTTAGCATACCAAGTGTGGCCGATTTCAAGACGACGATGATTTTGCTGCCAATGACAGATCCGTGTGCAACCGACAATAGCTCCAGAGTGACGATCTCGAACCGCAAATGCCAGTGTTTCCCCTTTTTCTTCCGCTAAAAGAGCTTGGCTAATATAATCATTCACATCGTCGGGATGCGGGACTTTGGTAAACCACAGCTGCCAGAGCTCACCATCACAAACTGCAATACTCAATGCTGGAGCATGCGCTAACGTTAAAGGTTCTAAAACAACGTGTTCACCCACCAGCGCATTGTCTTTCACTTGTTGTGCGTTCAACTCAATCTCCTTTTAAATTGTAGTCACTAGGGGTTGCTCATCCACTATAAATATCGAGCGAAGCCCATCCCCTCTTTCACCGGCTTAGTTGTTGCTTTCAGTGCTGGTGTCCCAATATAAAGGAAGCCAACAATCTGATCCGTCTGTTCAAGATCAAGTAATTGATGCACATTTTTATCAAAGGCTAAGGCACCAGTTCGCCATATCCCGCCCAGGCCCTGTGCAAATACAGCTTGCTGCATTGCCATTGCGGCGCAACCTGCGGCAAGCTGTTGTTCAAATGCTGGAACTTTGGGGTGCTGCTTCACTTTAGCCACCACGGTGATGACCATAGGGGCTCTTAAAGGCATGTTCTTTGTTTTATTGATAACATCTTCTTCTGCACCATTTAATGCTGACGCTTCAGCAAAAACGTTCCCTAGTTTCTCAAGCCCATCACCCGTCGCAATGATAAACTCCCACGGCGTCAAACCACCATGGTCGGGTACACGTGCCGCAGCGTCTAAAATATTCTTAAGCTGGTCATCTGATGGGCCTGGATCGATAAGGCGTGGCGCGGATTGTCTGGTCAATAAAAGGGTTAATGCGTCCAACGGATCATCCTTAATAAATTGAGATTAATAATTGCTTCAGTTGAGAGTATCAAGCTCCCAAAAAAAATCCCACCTATTTGGTGGGATTTAATAAAGTGAGCTCGTTAAGCAATGCCGTTCTTCTTCGCAATGTAATAATCAAGACTGGTATATCGGCCGCCCCCCATAAATACCAGAGCCACCAACATAAAGAGATAAGTTACCGCAAACTCGATGCCGTTATTCAGTACCACAATATTACCTGAACTGGTCAGCCACTCGTAATTCCCGTTCTGTTGTAGTAGTTCTTTAGCGCGTTCAAGTTTTTCTGTCGATGCCAACACCTTGTCGTTTGCTAACCATGAACTCGCATCCGCTATTGCTAACCAGCCGTTATCCCAATGAACCGCAAAAGCGGCAACTAACATGGTAATTGATAATGGGATTGCGATTAAACGAGTCGCTAAACCAAGAATGAGTAAGCCACCACCGACAAATTCTGTGCCTGCTGCCAAGACAACCATCACTTCAGGAAATGGCAAGCCAAGTCCCCAATCAGGATTACCAAACCAAGCTGCCGTGTCACTAAAATGGGAGAGTTTGTTATAACCTGCTTGCATTAATACCGGCGCGAGATAAAGTCGTAACGCCAGCGGTGCAATACCTTCAGCATAGCGAATGGTGTTTAGAAATTTTTGATATAGTTGTCCAAGTAGCATGTCGATCCCTCTTTAATTCCGTTAACCTATTAGACCTTAACAAGTATCATTATCTTTCAGTTGCAACTGATAAAAATCAATCCAGCAACAATAATATCAAGATGCTAGGGTTAAATATCTTCACTGATTTCAGTAAGCTCTCTAATGAGTGTATTCAATTTATTTTCAAAGCGCTGTTTTTGTTTTTGATTTGCTAAACGGTTTAGTTTGATCAGTAGCTCGCCGAATCTTGCCGTGTTGTCATCCAATTTTGTCTGATAGGCTTTTGATTTCAGCGTATCAGGCTGAGTCATTAACAGCTTTAAGCTATGTGACAGCGCTTTTTGGTTTTGCCTATTTTTTAATGCTTGTGAGAATAAACGGATCCAATCATGGCGGTATTCAAGCCACATATCTAACGTATCACCGCGCTTAACATTGTAAGCATGTATTGCTTTTTTTTGCGACGGCAAGAGTTTTCCAAGCCATTTTTCAACCCGTTTGTCTATTCGTTCATCAGCCATTTCAATCAACTGCGGTTGACTCTTGCCAAGATACTTCTCATTTAACTCCTTTTCTTCGACTCTAAGTTCAGCAATCACCTGTTTAACTTGATCATCTGAGAAAGAGCTTATGATTGGGATCAGCGATGGCTCAACAAAATCAAACACTCGAAGCCAATGTGCTTTAGCCGAAACCACATGATCACTCCAAGATTGTGTGCTAAAACGTTGATGATTGATTTCAGCTGCGAGCAGGGCTAACTGATCTTTATAACGGGGCATTTCTTGTGTCCGATGCCATACCAAAAATGCATCTAACGCCAGTTCAAATTGTTTGTCCTGCTGGTCATCTAATGCAACGTACTCTTCGAGTTTCCACTCAATTGCCCAATCCAAAAAGTAATAACCAACTTTGGTGGAGCAGCCAATTAAGCTAATCGATAACAATCCCCATAAAATCAATTTTTTCATATAACCCCCAACCGTTAATATCAACCTAGCATAGAATATGCGCAATCGTATGAACGGTTACAAAGTGTCAATGAAGGGAGTTTACAAGGTCGGGTTGGATATATTGACAGGTTTACGGCGTAAACAGTCTTGAATTATGAACAGCTGGCAATAAGATGCTGGTATTGCTCGGCGCAAATAAGATAGTTACTTGCTTGTTCATCAGAGGATATTGCTTGGCCGTTTTCATCGAATGCTAGAATATTATCAAACGCCATTTGCAGCGCCCAACAGACGGCAAAAACCCAATATAGATCAACGGCTGCAGGTACAGCATTCGATGCGTGTAGATTCAAATTACTTTGCTGTCGCAGATAATTTGCCACCAACCAATGTCGCTGTTTCGACGACAATGAATGACTGGCGATCACTGAGGCGAGATCGCATAATGGATGCGAGCTGCAAGCATATTCAAAGTCGATGCAATGGAGCTTATCTTGCCCGATTAATATGTTAAATGGATTTAAATCACGATGGCTAAACTGGAGATTGACTAAGCACTTATCGAGAGTGTCGAGCATTGAATTAATTGCATCTGTTTGTGTGAGTAAACAATCAAACTGTTGTAACCAAGGCTCAATACTTGGATGATTATTACTGTCTTTATTCAGTAATTGTTGCTTCATTTGGCACAAACGGGCGTGATATATCTGCCATTGTTTATCAACTGCGATGACATTTTCAGGAGTGGGCAACTCTTTTAAACCATTGAGTAATTGCAGTAACAATTGTTCTGCACCCGGCCAATCCTCTTGGGTATGGGTGACTGGGTGAGCCCCATTCGCACTGATAAGCTCACTCCAACTACGGTGGTGCTGTTGGGATAAGAACTCACTCAAATAAAATTGCTTATCGGGGCTGATATAGACCACCTTAGGCGCGAGGTTAGCATCGCTTGCAGAGCGCCAAGCAAGCACTTCACTATCTCGGTCACAGATTTGAGAGCTAGCCCAGCTGTTAAGCCTAAGCACCCACTCAGACTCTACGGCCTTACTCGGGTGTAATCCGCGAACATAATAGTTTTGATTGCTCAAACCTTGCGTTAAAGGGGCTATAACACTTACCCGAGTCAAACCTGACAGGGTCAAATAGCGAGCTAAGTCTTGCTTAAGCGAATCACTCAACTTAAGTCGCTCCTGCCAGTACAGCCATACTGTCACTTGGCTGCTGCGTTTTCATTTTATTGCGCCACATAAAGTAACCAAACACCACCATAACGACATAGAACACAAAGAGCACTGACGTTAACATCAGTCCCTTGCTCACATACAAGTAGATAGACACGGCATCAATAACAAACCAATAGATCCAGTTTTCCAACACTTTTTTAGCCACTAAAAAGGTTGTCATCACTGCAAAACAGGTCGTTGCTGCGTCCAAATAGGGAAATGAGGCTTGGGTTTGTGTTGCCATAAAATAGCCAATAATCAGCGCCAGCAATGTGGTTATCGCAATCAATTTAAGGTGAGTCGACAGTCGCCATGAAACAATTTTAATCCCATCATGGCCATTGCCTCCTTTGCTCCACAGCCAATAACCATAAACGGCCATCGCCATATAATAAACGTTAAGCACCGATTCCATCAGCAATGATACTTTCCAAAACAGCACCGTATAAATTGCAGTACTGGTTAATGCCGCGGGCCAGCACCACACGCTACCTTTCATCGCGAGTATCAAATAGGCTAAAGCCAGCAGCACAGCAACCGCTTCCCAAGCCGTTAGCGCTTGCGCTTCACCGAATGCTGATGTAAAACTGTCGACTAACGATAGCCAGAAATCTGCCATTGACTTAAGTCTCTCTATTAAAAATATATGCTATTAAAAGCCTAAAATAAAAAGCCACAAAGTATCGATAACACTCTGTGGCTAATTGTCACTACGTTAGCTTAGTTATTCACTGTGGCTTAAGTCGAGCTCACCACCGATAAACTTACACACAAACACCGCTTTTCCCCACTTCTCGTGAGCCGCTTCCATCTCGGTGGCTAACATTGCCATCACCTCAGCGTACTCTCCGCACACCTGTGTTGCCATTGCGTTAGTCACACGCTGGATATTGTCATAAGTATCTACTCGACCTATAAACCACTTAATCGGGTCTAAATAATTATCTTGTAGTGGGTAGCAACTAATTTCTGCAGTTAACTTCATTTTTTTGACCTTAGCATTTATCGCTGATAACAATATTAAAGATATTAATCTATTTATTAATGATGCTTTACATAAACTTAACGTTTAAGGTGACCCCTAATTGGCGAGGATCACCATAGCGTACATATTGCTTATCTGCCCAGCCTAAATCAGGCTCATTACCGAAGTAGAAGCCTCGAACGCCGTATTTTTCATCAAATAGATTGCGTCCCCAAAGATAGGCTGACCACATATCAGCTTCGTAACCTAGTTTGGCATTAAATATTTGGTAAGCATCGGATGTCGACTCATTACTATCGGAGTAATAAAAATCACTCTTACCACTGGTATTCACGTTAGCAAACCAACCAGAATCGTTGCGATAAGTGGCACCAACACTAAAGGTAAAGTTAGGTGAATGGGCTAGTTCACGGCCTGAAAGGTCCACCACTGTGCCATATTTATCTTCGTATTCGTAATCACCATAAGCAGTTTCTAACCAACCTAAACTGGTGTAAAGTTTTAGGTTATCGGTTGCATACCAGTTAGCATCAAGCTCTGCACCATAGTTATGAGAACTGCCAGCATTTTCGGTAAAGAGAATGAAATTACCTTCTTCGCCTACCACTGTCGATTGCTGTGATGCCGCAACTTGTTGATCTTGTCTATCCATAAAGAATACTGACAAATTGGTGCTTGCTTGACCCTCGAACCAAACCGACTTTAATCCCACTTCGTAATTATAAAGAATTTCGGTGTCATACTCTTTTTTATCGGCGAGTTCGAGCGGTAATGACATATTAAAGCCACCCGCTTTATAGCCTCTCGCGACACGAATATAAGATTCGTGGTTCTCACTGAGTGCTTTGCTTAACGCAATATGGCCGCCCCACATCGTCTCGCTTGGATCAAAACGGTCTCCATCTGAATCACTATATTCACTGTCTCGACGCTCAACGCGCAGGCCTAGTGATAACGCGTAGTTAGCGCCTAA
Source organism: Shewanella gelidimarina (assembly GCF_023283945.1). Classification (GTDB taxonomy): domain Bacteria; phylum Pseudomonadota; class Gammaproteobacteria; order Enterobacterales; family Shewanellaceae; genus Shewanella; species Shewanella gelidimarina. The sequence goes on from NZ_JAKIKW010000007.1 coordinate 6,684, forward strand.
ATCTGAGTCCAACTGACCAAATAACGCATAGTTTTTAGCTTCGTATTCCGCACTTAGCTGACTATAAGTATCCATAGTCTCATTATCTTCTTGTAAATCCATAGCATATACACCCACCAGCCAGTCGGTACTGCCCGCGAAAATACGCCCTGATTCAGTCGAAGATAACCTAAACTCTTGCGTCACGGTCTGTCTGTCGCCTTTCTTATCCCAATTATACTCATATTCACAAGGGCTACCGCCGCAATCTCGACTGTCCCAATAATCAGGGTTAGCCCAGTCGCCGTCATAGTTATGGTGAGTTTCTGACTTTGCAACAGAGGTTAATGACGTCAGTTCAACGTTTTCAGCACCAGTGTAAGTAAACTTTAAAACGCTACCGTTAGTACGCTGTTTATCAACGCCTGGCGCATCCGTTAACGTATCAAAACCGTTGTTATCTAATGTCCAAGCGTCATAACCATTATCGTAGTTTGCATGTAAGTAGGTCAGGTCAATCTCTAGATCTTCAGTCGCGTACCAACGTAATTTTGCGCGACCGGTAAATTCATCACGATTATTAGTATCGCTCTCACCCAGATAAAGATTGTCACGATAACCGTCTTGCTGATGCTGCTGTAACGACACGCGGTAAAGCAAGTTACCAGAGTCGGTTAATGGTCCAGAGCTAAAGCCACTAAAAGTCTGCAAATTATCATCGCCTAGCGAGATCTCTGCACCATTTTCAAATACGTCGGTGGGGTCGTTACTTTTAAGGTAGATAAGGCCTGCTAATGCGTTTGCGCCGTATCGAGTCCCTTGTGGTCCCCTTAGCACTTCGACTTGTTGTAGGTCATACATGCTTGAAGCCATGCCTAAACCCGATAAGTCGATATCATCAACGATAAAGCCAACAGAGGAGTTAGGTGCGCCTTGATACTCTTCTTGTTCACCGACACCACGAATTTGGAAGTATTTAGGCCTTGAGCTACCGCCAGACCAGTTGAAGTTAGCAATTGAATTTAAGATATCTTCAAAGTGCTGGGCACCTTCATCTTCAATTTGCTGTTGATCAATAACGGTGACGCTTGATGGCATTTTGTCTAGCGTTGTACCACGAAAATCAGACGTCACAACCATGACTTCCATTTCATCAACAAGAGTCTTTGAGTCAGTATTGGCAAAAGTAGGCGATGACACTAGCGCTGCCATGACGGCAATCGCAACAGGGGAATAAACGTTTAAATTTAACATAGGACCTCAAATAAAAATTTTGAGATCCGGCAACATAAAGAAGCGATCGGGAAATGAATTGTGGCCCATTCCTACGCCGGTATTAGCCGGATCAGGTTCAAAGGGTTCGTTTTTCAACATCTCAGTTAAAGTCCACAATATCCAACTTATGGTTTATAGACTTTAACACCCCTTGGCGCGGCGGATTATACATCAATTTTACAAGCTGATGACAGACTTCTTAACGTTTACAATCTTTATGCATAAAAAAACGTCATCTTTACTGACGTTTTCATAACAAAATTAATGTCTAATTGTTTACATATTAATTAGAAAAGGCTTTTCTTACATATAGCTCAAAACGAGTTGCGTTAACATTAGGCGCAACCGCTGATACTTGTAGTTGCTGCTTGCCATGCAGTTTTACTGACTTCCAGCTTACGCCTTCATCATCAATCGTCATGCCACTGGTATCAAACCAAGTGAATTTATACTGCAAGCGCAAGTCAGTAGAGACCTGACTAATAATCGTGCCAGTGCCTTGTAAAAAACCACCTTCAGGACGCGCCATTACGCTTTGCACGGTGACTTCTTTACCAAAGCTGTTGTTATCAACACGCATTTCACCTTTAGAACCCACCATTAAGCCTGCAGTGTGTGGTGCACAAGCCGCGACAACCAATGCTGTAAATAAGCCTAAAATCAATTTTTTCATTTTGTTCCCTAGAATAAAATCATTCAGTGTTAATACAAAGATAGCTAAGTTAGTCTATTAAAAAATGGGCTCTTGCCGTCGCAATCAAGTGTTTACGATTAGTCTGCCAACAAGTAATGCTCACGTTAGCGACTCGTCGACCTTGGCGAGTGATCTTACATTCAGCAAAGCTGCCTTTATGGTAGCCAGCTCTGAGGTAATCTATCGAGAAATCAACTACTTTTGGTACTTTGGTTGTCTGCATAAAGACCATTAGCTGCACAATGGCTGACATTTCCATAAAACCCGCGATAACACCACCATGCAGTGCAGGTAGTACTGGGTTACCGATATTATCATCTTTTGCTGGCAGCTTAAAAACCAGCTCATCGCCAAAACGCTCAACACCCATTCCAATAAACTGGGCGTAAGGTACATGTTCAAGCAAGTGACCAAAATCATTTAGTTCCGTTGCTTTTCGTACGATACTTTTGAAATCTAACTTGGTCGCATCTGATTCTGAATGACTCGGGTTAGTCATGACGCGGCTCTCCCATCAGTGCTTGTCTAAACTCTTCGCCAACCATTTCCGGACTAATTCGCATGAACGAGCCTACCGCATTCGCAATGGGATCATCGATTGAGTCTTGGTAAGCAATAGCACGAGTAAAAGCGACGCTGGATGACAATTTATAACACTCTGCAAAACCATAGACTGGCTTAAACGGTTCAGCAGGTTTCATGTAATCAACTCGTAAATCAAGCGTTGGTGAGATCTCCAAAGCGCCAAACTGTTCAAAAATAGAGCACACTACTGCGCAACCACTGGCCGTATCCATCAATGTTGTTATCACTCCACCGTGGATCACACCGGTGTCTGGGTAACCAACAAGTTGAGGATCATAAGGCAGCTCAATGAGCACATGTTTATCACTGCCCTCTAGTACCTTAAGCTTTAATTTTTGGCACTGAGTAAGTTGCCCAACAAATCGACTTGCCATCTCCGTTAACGGGAAAACATCGGCAGTTTTTTTCATCGTTTTTTACTCAACATAGGGCCTAAAGAGTGGCCTCCGACTAGATGCATGTGAATATGAAAAACCTCTTGGCCTGCGTGTTCATTACAGTTCAAGATCAGGCGATAACCATCTTCTGCAATCCCTTCCTCGCGAGCCAGTTTGGCCGCCACAGACATCATTCTTCCCAACGCTTTCTCATCAGAGGCCTTAATATCATTTATTGTCGGGATCAGATGGTTGGGAATGATCAATATATGCGTCGGCGCTTGTGCACTGATATCTCTAAATGCAGTCACTAGCTCATCTTGAAATAAGATATCTGCTGGAATTTCACGTCGAATAATTTTGCTGAATATGGTTTCTTCGGCCATTTTATTGCTCTCATAAGAATAAGTTAAACCTAGTATACTCGAAAAACAGCATCTGGCGATTCGCGTTTTTAAGGGTTAAAAAGTCTATTTGCCATGATTTGAGTGCCGATTGAACAGGTGTATACACAATATGATTGACTTTAGGGCTATATCCATTTTAAATAAATAAAAAATTTACAGGACTCATCATGCTAACCACTAAAGAAACCGCACTGCTTAATGCTGCCGCCGAGCTGATACAAGAAAATGGCATGATCGCGCTCAATATGTCTGACGTTCACAAAAGAGCCGGTTACTCACGCGCCGCTCAATATCAGTCATTCAGTGACAAGAACTCACTACTTGCCGCACTTAGCATGCGTGAACTGGTATTGAATACGTATGCATTAGAAGAACAACGTTACTCAGATCTTAGCGGGAATTTTTCAGTTGTGTTAAGACCTGTTGTGTATCGTTACCTCAAATTATCAGATCGACTTATGATTGACTCAGCTTTTAACAATATGCTTAAAGAAGTGAGAAAGTTACCTGATGAAGAGCAATTTATATTTTGGAAAAGAGGCTTTGAATTTTTAAACAGTGAACGTGAACAAGATAAGTAATACCGATGTTAATCTTAATCAGTTGAGTATGGCCAAATAACACGCCTTGCCGTTGATTTGGCCCTTCGGCAGCACAAGCCGTAGCGCTAAACGACCCGCTTTAAAGAACGCCTCTTGCCAAATGATGTTTCATCATTCAATGCTGTCGCTGTCGACGTTTCTCTTACTTTCAAAAAGACTTGATAACACCCAGAGCAAACATAGCGGCCAAGCAATGTATTCTTGGTTTCATATTCGTTGCAAAAAGTACACAGTCCAAAACCACTCACTTTACCTAAGGCTAATGGCCTTATGTCTACGCCTTTCGCTTGCCGATGATGATCCAGTAAACTTAACGTACTATGGCTCAACCCAACAATTAACAGCTTGAAAATATAGAGCGTTAACGCCAGAAGCAGAGTCACTGCCATCGTCAAAATACTCATTTCAGAACCCTGCGATTTAATAATAAACATCACCCCAGAAAAGCACATCAGCGCAACGATCATCACCAAGGCGTGATCTAAAAATTTTAGATGTCGCTTAAACTCATCAACTTTGTTCATTTAGTTAGCCTAAATCTTTTATTATCCCTACTGTATTTAACCAATTCCTGATTAACTCTGTTCCTTAATCAGGTAAACAACGCCATCTTTTTCATAAACGTTTTTAACTTCATTACCTTCCCCAAGCACCACCACTTTATCGCCTTTATTGGTTACCGCATTACCGGCAGCATCTAGCACAATAGCTAAGCCTAATGCTGAAAGCAGTGGCGTATGATAAGCATGGTAATGGAGATGACTTCTAGGAATGACAACCACTTTTGCACGTTTATAGGGCTTGTAGGGCTTATTAACTTTCTGGCATTTCACTCCACCCGCCCTTTCACAACCGACAGTGGCCGCTTCAGCAGAAAACATTACCGATAGAATAGTAATAGCCAACATCATAACTTTAATCATATTCATCTCTTTCAATCTCATCGTTTAATCACGAGAGTGATAATATCAGATGAATACACAAGTGTATAGCGATGGGTTTACTTATGATGATCGTAACAAAAAAGGCACTTAAGTTGAGCGCCTAACAATATCAGTAAAGCCAATGAGAGCTTAATCCCATTGAAGAGGCTTATTGAATGACTTCATGGGTATTCATTTGTGCCCAAGCGATTGCTTGGCCACGGCTAGAAACTCCAATTTTTCTAAAAGCGCGATATAAATGGGTTTTAATCGTACTTTCACTAACAAACAGTTGATTTGCAATATCAATGTTGGTACTCCCAGAACGCAGGACCTGCAGTACTTCACGTTCTCGGATAGTCAGAGCGTCTGACTCTTCATCAGTACTGACGTTATGAACATCTTGCTGATTAAAATCGTCTGGGATAGAAGTTAGCCCCTGAACTATTTTGGCCATGCCTAAACCAATAGTGTCTAATGAGGCGCCCGAATAGAATAGTCCCGCTGTAATATTACTTTGCACTAAGAATTTGGCATCTACCTGTTGAGGATAATGCAGGAACACAACCCGAGCCCCACTCCTCTCCTTCTCTAACCTTCGTTGAATTTGATAGGCTTTTGGGATATCGACACTAGAGAGATCAATAATGACCAAGCTTACTCTGTTCTCAGTAAAATTATCGATCACATTATCTGGAATAACATTATGAATTTTAACTAAAAATTGTTGAGGCCATCGAGTATTGAGCAGATCGACTAATATTTGTGATCGGGTTACAATAACCCAGTGCATAACTTTAAACATTTAACTCTCCATGTTTATATGGTGATCATCCTTGTATGTATAAGTGTAATACAAAATTCAAATAATGAACTAACGAAAGAAATTCAACATTGAAAAACCTTAATCTTCATCCTACTCACACTTTTTTTACTATCGAAAATACAGATTACACACCTCGATAATCTGTTAATAAAAGACTCCCATCGTTGTTATAGCCGCCTCTTCCTTTGGGACGTCAATTCATTCAACCCTATAGCAAACTGATGTTAACGACAACTGCATGTGACTCACCTTAAAACAGCGCAAGTAATACGGCCAACAACCCAAAAAACACCGTCAAACATTGCCAAAAAAGCAGTGGCTGACGATCAATCAATGGCGATTTCATGGCTGATTGCTGCCAATGCGTTACCGGTTGAGTCATCTCAAACAACCATTCACTACTGTCAGCTTGGCGCTGCTCTGGCGCAACACTAAGCGCCTTTTTAAGGGCTTTATCCATCCAGATTGGCACCAGCGGGTTAATGTCATAACTGGAGGTATACTTAAGCCGCAAAAAATCCTGTTTCGTTTTACAGTGCGACTGCTTGCCATCGAAGGGTAATCGACCCGTTAACATCTCAAACGCGATGACCGCAATAGAATAAAGATCGGCTTTTTGATTAACTTGATAACCCAGTATGCTCTCTGGGGCAGAATAATCTGCAGTACCCAATATTCGGTCTCGTGGTAAGGGGCTGCTGATCTCAGCAATACCTTTAATAAAACAGGCGCCAAAATCGATGATCTTCAGCCGCCCCTCATTGGTCAACATTAGATTGTCAGGCTTAAGGTCTTGGTGCAGCGTTTCTTTACGATGAAACGCTCGTATCCCCGTCTCTAGCTGTTTTAACAGCTCTAATACCGTTTGAACTTCGGGTGTTGGATTGTGTTTGATCCATTGACTCAACGAATGACCGGCAAGGTACTCGGTTAAATAGTAGAGTGCCGACTTCGCTCTATTTCGATCGATTATCGACACCACATAAGGACTATTAATACGTTTGCCAATCCAGCTTTCAAGCAAAAATCGTTCTATGTACGCCGCATCATCTAAATAGTTAATAGACGGTGTTTTCATGCACATCAAACTCCCTAGCTCATTTTTAACTAAATAGACTTGGCTTCTCTGGCTTTGGTGCAACACCTCAACCACCTTGTAACCATCCAATGTCATGCCAATACTCAGCGGCGGTGGAAATGGCAGTTTAGATAGACTTCGATAAACCTCATCAATGTTTTTATCCGGTAAGGCCTCGATATACAGTAGCTGGCAACTCGCATTGTCCTGAGAGCGGCAATTAAACGCGTTATCAACCATCGCCATACAGAACTGATCGCACTCTTCATCGGTAAATCCAGCACTTGTCTCTGCATCACAGCGACCTTGAGAAAACTGCTGCAGTCTTGCCTCAATTTCGATGTCGGTAATGACATCATGCACACCATCGGTGGTGAGTAAATACAGATCGCCCTTGGCTATCGCTAGCATTCGGTAATCCACGTCAACGTTGACATCTAACCCCATGGCTCGAGCCAGATACTGCTGGTTTTTCCCTACAAGGCTGGTGTGATCATGGCTAAGTTTATCGAGCGTACCATCGCGGTAACGGTAAACTCTTGAGTCCCCAACATGAAACAGATGTAGATGGCAGGATTTAAAGACTAATGCGCTAAAGGTACATACGTAGCCCCGCCTTGCATCGCGGTAATCTTGCCCTAATCCGTAAAGCCATCGATTCAGTGCCGTTAATACTTGGGTACTGGACTTTTCTACCGACCAAAGATCAGGAGTCGAGTAGTAATCCGCGAGGAAATTACTCACACTAATGGCGGAGGCGGCAGCGCCACTTTCGGCCGTACTCACGCCGTCACTTATTGCAGCAACCGCCCCCTTAGTTGTGAGCATCAGTCCACTTGGAATACGGATCCCAATAGCATCCTCGTTTGTGGCTTTAATGCCCTTATCAGAATACTGACCCGCCGCTATCATTAAGCCATTAGCAGACTTTAATGAGGCTATAGCATTGCTATCTTTTGAAGAGTTCATCCATTTTATCCAAGGTCTACCTAGGGGCTGTTGATCTTTCGAGCATCGTTTTTGTTCGACTCTTACCCGTAAAGAAAAATGGGGTTAGTACGAGGCTTGCGCGAAAGCTCGTAACGCACTCTAGTCGTAGAAACCAAAAGTATTGAAATGAACCCGAAGGGCCGCGCTTCTTAGCTAATTGACGCTAATCAAGGTCACTTCACCTTTCTCATTCACTTCAGCGATATGGCCCTTGGGCTCGGTCATCAAGAACAATGTAAAAAAGCCAAATAGCGCACTAGTCGCAATAATGTAGAAAAATGTTTGCGTTGATACCATTGAATAAGCAGTTAAAAAGAACACCGCGCCCACATTGCCATATGCTCCGGTCATACCGGCTATCTGGCCCGTCAAACGGCGCTTAATCAGTGGCACAGCCGCGAATACAGCGCCTTCGCCAGCTTGAACAAAAAACGAGCAAGCCATCACCATCACGATGGCTAAAGGCAATGCCCAGCTGCCATCAATTTGCGCAACCCCTAAATAGCCTATGGCGAGCCCTGCCGTTAAAATCAATAACGTTGATTTACGGCCAAAACGATCACTTAACCAGCCACCTCCAGGACGAGACATTAAGTTCATAAAGGCATACGAAGACGCCACCATTCCCGCTTGTGCAAAACCAAGTTCAAATGTCTCAGCAAAGAAAAGCGGCAACATAGAAATAACTGCCAGTTCAGAGCCAAATGTTGAAAAGTACAATACATTGAGCACTGCCACTTGCTTAAATTCATAGCGCTCGAACTCTGGAATAGTGCCAGTAAATACTGGTTTGTTGACTTGATAAGTCTGATATACGTCAATGATAAAGATGGCGATAAGTAGCGCATAAATGCCATTGGTGACTTGTTGGCTAAACATCACCACGCCGGTGGGTGATAACTTCCAAGTCAGCAATGCTAACGTGGCATACATGGGCACTTTCATGATCAGTAGCAACACAAAATCGCCCTTACTGGTGACTTCCAGTGCCCCCGCCTTTTTCGGTTTAAAATAGGTTGAGCCTTTAGGAGTATCTGTCACATTAAAGTAGTAGATAAATGCAAAACCTAAACTCATCAAACCGGTGAGACCAATGGCATAACGCCATCCATCTGGCCCCCCAAATGCTAACGCAATCGTCGGCAACGTAAAGGCTGCTGCCGCTGAACCAAAGTTTCCCCAACCACCATAGATCCCCTCTGCAGTGCCTAACTCTTTCGCAGGGAACCATTCACTGACCATGCGAATACCGACAACAAAACCTGCGCCAATAAACCCAAGGAGGAAACGGGCTAATGCCAATTGCTCGAAAGTCGTCCCCAAGGCAAACATAAAGCAAGGGATAGAGCAAAAGCCAAGTAGTAAGGAGTAAACCAATCTGGGTCCATACTTATCGGTCACCATACCAATCAATACGCGCGCCGGGATCGTTAAGGCGACATTGAGAATAAGCAGGGTTTTTATTTGCGCTGTCGTCAGCCCAATACTCTCAGCAATCACCCCCAGCAGAGGCGCCGCATTAAACCAAACCATAAAGGTAATGAAAAATGCCATCCAGCTTAGGTGCATCATTTTCATTTTTCCTGAAAATGAAAACAGCTTAAATGTTGACTGACTTACATTGTTATAACTCATACTGTCCTTGAACATAATAGCGCCCTCATCCTTAAGCTAATGCACGCGCCAGAACGTTGCCCGACTGACGTTTGATTTCAAAAATATCGACACTTAGCGCTTCATTTTCCAAACACTGGCCGGTCGTTAAACTGTAATGTTGCTTATGAATTGGCGAGGCGACAAACAGCTCATTATTGAGTTCACACAATAGTCCACGCGACAGCACGCTAACCCCGGTAGCGGGGTCAATATTATCTATCGCGAATATTCCTGCCTCTCCCAAATGAAATACCGCAACAGCTCGACCAGCAACCCAAGCGGCAACCCCTCTGTTTGCCGGTAGTGCCGACTCTTCGCAGATAGTGACCCAACTCATACCAATGCATCCTCATTATCTAATAGGGTGATAGCGATATTGCCCGCCCCTAAATCACGGTTATTTATCGCAGCAAAAGTCTGCACATCAGATGCTATTGGGAATTTTTGTTCACGTTGATATTGATAGTGTTTTTCAGCGTTCGTCGGCGCCTCTTCTGGATTAACAAACTCACTAAAGCGCTGCAGAAAAACGTCATCTTGTAAGCTGGTTTTCCATTCACACTGATAATTCGCCACCACTTTATCCATCTGCTGCTCTAACTCATGATTCACACCCAGTGCGTCATCAATGATCACCGACTGCAAATACTCAAGCCCACCAGCAAGTGACTCCATCCACACCGAAGTGCGTTGTAATCGAGCGGCTGTTTTGGTGTAGAACATCAATACACGGTCGATGTACTGAACTAACTGTTCAGTAGAAAGATCGGTGGCAAATAGATCACCGTGTCTTGGTCGCATGCCACCATTACCACACACAAACAGGTTCCATCCTTTTTCGGTGGCTATCACACCGATATCTTTACTTTGTGCTTCGGCGCACTCTCTTGTGCAGCCCGACACGGCAAACTTAATCTTATGGGGAGAGCGCAGGCCCTTATATCGATGCTCCAACGCAATCGCTAAGCCGACAGCGTCTTGCACGCCATATCGACACCAAGTACTGCCAACACATGATTTAACCGTGCGCAGTGACTTGCCATAGGCATGCCCAGTCTCGAACCCTTGTGCTATCAGTTCTGACCAAATCGCGGGTAGGTCTGAAAGTTGTGCGCCAAACATATCTATGCGCTGCCCGCCAGTGATCTTGGTATAGAGATCGTATCGTTTGGCAATTTGCCCCATGGCGATTAGCTTGTCTGGGGTGATCTCCCCTCCAGGGACTCTTGGCACCACTGAGTAGCTGCCATTTTTTTGTAGATTACCTAAATAGGCGTCATTGCTGTCTTGCAGTGCCACATGCTTTTCATTAAGCACGTATTGATTTTCTAGCGAAGCAAAAATAGAGGCGGCAACGGGTTTGCAAATATCACAACCCAGTGCCAGTAGCGAGGCATTCGCGACGGCGTGCTGTTGGTATAAGTGTTCGAAGTCTTTAATATCTTCAACCTGGCACAGGTGAAATAGCGCCTGACGGTCATGATCAAAATGACAACAGATCCCGGAGTCCGTTTCTAACCCTTGCGCCTGCATCGTTTGATCAATGATCTGCTGTACCAAAGCAGAACAGCCACCACAACCTGAAGCCGCTTTGGTGCAGCTCTTTATCTCAGCCAATTGATGATTACCCGCTATCACCTTTTCAACAATGTCGGCCTTGGTCACCTGATGACACGAACACACTATGGCGTTGTCTTTTAGCGTTAGTGGCGCTGACTCATCCGTCAACAATAAGGTCACCGCCGGCTCCTCAAGCGCTTCACCGCTCAAGTATTGACTGAGCAAATGGCTATATTCATCGACGTTACCGACAAGCACCGCGCCGCGAAGATAAAGACCCGTTTCGTCAAGCCACAGCTTTTTGTAGACGCCCGCTTGTACGTCACTCAACTCAACATATTGCGCTTTATCAAAGCCACGACTTTCGCCAATTGACGCCACATCAACGCCAAGTAGCTTTAACTTGGTGCTCATGTCTGCCCCCGAAAATGTCAAAGGGGCCACCGATAAACCCGGCATTAGCGGCGTAATTTGCGACAAGGCCACTTTTGCCATTTGATATCCAGGGGCCACTAAGCCAAATATCTTGTGTTGCCATAAAGCACATTCGCCTATCGCATACACATCATTAACAGAGGTCTGGCAGTTATCATCAATAACGATGCCACCTCGTTCACCGACACTGATATCACTGTTTCTTGCCAATGTATCTTGAGGACGAATACCCGCAGAAAATACAATCAGATCCGTTTCTAAAAAGCTTCCATCACTGAATTTAAGCCGATGTTGCGCCGTCTCCCCATCGACAATCTCTTCAGTGGCTTTGCTCAAATGGACACCAAGCCCCAACGCTTCAATTTTCTGCTTCAGTAGCTCACCGCCTTTATCGTTTAACTGCACTGACATCAGTTGCGGTGCAAATTCAACCACATGGGTCTTTAAGCCTAATGCGCTCAACGCATTAGCCGCCTCAAGCCCGAGTAAGCCCCCACCGATCACGACCCCAGAGCTGGCATTGAGCGCTGCTTGCTCTATTGCTTCTAGATCGTCAATCGTGCGATACACCATACAATCGCGGCGATCATTGCCTTTTATTGGCGGTACAAATGGATAAGATCCTGTTGCCAGCACTAGTTTGTCGTATGGGGTTTGCTCGCCATTAACGGTCAGGCATTTATTCGCGGTATCGATATGTGAAACCTGCTGACCCAGGTGTAGCGTGATACCCTTAGACTCATAATCAGCCTGTGACGTCAGCATCAGTTCATCTGCGCTGCCGCTGACAAAATATTTAGACAGCTGCACTCTATCGTAAGCAGGTATCTTTTCGGCGCCATACGCCTCAACATCATAGTGTTGGCTGATCTCTTGTTCACATAACTGCTCGACAAAATGGTGGCCAACCATGCCATTTCCCACAACGACCAACTTGGGTTTATTTGTTTTCATGTTTCGCCCCTATCGCTATCCACACTGGCTTTTTGCCAACAAAAAGGCGCCAATCTCCCTTGCAGGAGATGGCGCCTTTGCCAAAAATTAAAATTGTTAGTTTTCTATACTGCTATTATCTGTTCTATTTATATGTTGCAGAGAGTATGCCAGTTTACACATTGCCTACCGACGAACCTAAAGTGCTGTTACTGTTAACTTTAATCTTAAAGTTAAAAACCAGGCCAACGCATTTCGATATGTGCCACACTGCCATTGCACCATTGTGGTTACCTGGTGCTGATTTGGGTGCAATTTAACGGCTCGATGGCTGATTACCAAGCTGAGTAGCAACTTCAGTCAAGCGCAAACCACTGCTCATAGCTTGTTGCTGTAGTGCCTTATGTGCATCTTGCTCAGATAAGCCAATGTGTTGTAGCTGATGTTTGGCGACACGCACTTGTTTTTGCTCTTCTAGGCTTCGCTCAAGTTCCGCCAGCTTATTATGCAATTGATTTGCTGTTTTAAAGCGTATCAACGCGAGCTCTATAATTTTATCTAGACGTGCAAAATTAAATTGCTGCGGGATATAGGTCACTCGTCCACATTGTAATAGTGCCGCTATTTGCGAGGGCTCTGCACGCCTTGAGGTAATAATCAGCGGCACCGCTGCAAACATCATGACTCGTTCAATGAACTGGACGTGCATCGCCGTCATTGAGTCAACGCATAGAAGCACAATATCGCTATCCGTTTTTAGCGAAAAACGTTCTAATTCCGATAGCGTGTTAAATTTTATTAGCTCATGGTTGCGGTTGATGGCACTGTTTAATAGCGGCTCATGATCCGTCATGTCATATAGATTCAGTATGCGCATTAGCCACCTCCGAATGGGTTATAAGCGATTGATACGGCTTAAAAGTACCTATCGCAGCTTGAGTCATAAAGTGGGAATGTCTATTCATCCAGTATTCACCCGCCAACCTCTTAGCGCTATCAATGCTGAGGGACAGATCAGTTAACATCAGTATCGCCATGACATTGGTCATAATCGCGCTGTGAGCCCGAAGAGACTCGGTTGAATTACGAGTGCTAGTACTAGTATTAGTGCTAGTACTAGTGCGAATACAAATGCCATGACTATCGCCGCCCAACGACTCACCATGCCAAAGTGCGGTTAACCACTGCGCCTGAAGCTCTGCCGCTTGCGCCTTACGGCCTATTAAAGCATTGAGTTGAGTTGTCATCTCAATCTGGGCAAGGCCTTCATGCTTGAAAACATTGATTCTGGTGCTCGATCTGGGGTTTAACTCGCACTCTCCTTGATAGCCTTTAAATATCGCCACATTCGTTTTACGTAGCGCTTGCGAATTTTCAGCCATTAACTTGGCCACGTTCAAATGAATATCATCTAGGCCCGGATGAAAATAACTTCTAAGACTGAGCCTTGCCCCCGTAGGGTTGATACAACGGATGGCACTTTGATAAAGACTTCTAAGGCCAATTTCCTGATGAATATCCGTAAACGAATTCACTAAGGGGGACAATACATCGGCGTTGACATAACAGATCCCTGTTGATGTTAATGCCACTTCCGCTTCTGCCGCTGAAGTAACACTGGTGATCCCTACTGCGTCAACGAAACCCGCAATGTGTTGCCGATGGGGCAACACCCTATTATCGCCGTGCAATAATATCTTAAACCCATTACCAGCCAACAGTTTGGCGCTCAGCAGTAAATAAGGGAGCTGATCTCGCTTTGCGCCATAACAGGGCCAGTCAATATCGACCTGAAGTTGCTGCCATTGATTATCGACCGTAGAGCGCAGAGCAAGTGCCGCCCCCGCAACCTCTTCTGCGGTCTCACCTTTTACGCGCATTAACATTAACGCCACACTAAGCTGGGTAACAGTGCCAATGTTGTCGTAAAAACCACGAACCAACTGAAAGCTTTCCACTAACGTCAATGAACGAGAACCTTTTTTACCTCGGCCAAGCGTTTTAATAAGCTGTCGATATTCTGCGGGGTCCGTCACTCCAGTGAGCAGATTATTGTGACTATCCATATGCACGCTCAAATGCATCACTTTTAACATCGCTGGTGATATCACAAGCAGCCAAGCATTGCGCTAGCTCTTGCCCTATGCCAACCACCTCTCCCACGATTAAAAGCGTTGGACCGTCGACGTTGATACTCAACGCAACATCCACCATATCTTGCACTGAGGTGGTCATTATCGATTGATTATCGCGGGCACCATTGCTAATAAAGGCCACAGGCAAAGCGAGTTTAGCTCCCGCCTGCAGTAAACCATGGGCGATGTCAGCCGCGCTCTCTTTTCCCATATAGAAAACCAGGGTGCTTTTTGCCGCTAACAATCCCGCCCACTCTCTTGCAGTGTCATCACAAAGATGTCCGGTCACAAAAGTCACCGAGCGCGCAACCTTTCTATGCGTCAAGGGGATCCCCGCACCAGCAGCGCAGCCTAACGCGGCAGTCACTCCAGCAACAAAATGGCTTTTAACGCCGTTTTCAGCCAAAAAGAGGGCCTCTTCAGCGCCTCTACCAAACACATTAGGATCGCCGCCCTTAAGTCGAATAACCACTTTACCTTGTTGGCTTAACTGCAGCAGTTTTAGGTTTATTTGCTGTTGCGTTGTACTGGGTTTTCCAAAACCTTTACCCATGTAATACATGTCGCAATCATCAGCGGCTAACTGCAAAATATCTTTACTCACCAAATTGTCATAGACGATCGCTTCTGCTGCTGCAATCGCTCTGGCTGCCTTAATTGTTAACATGTCGATATCACCACAGCCCGCCCCTACTATCGTCACGGTATTGGGGTCATCTTTACCCGTGGCGTCGTTGAGCTGCAGTAGCTTTGCCAACACTAAGTCACTATTTGATTGCTTTATTGATCGCGTTAACTTGCCAATATGATCGAGTTTCATTATGCAACCTCCTGCTTTAGCTTCTGTTTTTCTGCAATAACGGAATCGGCAAACTCATTCACTTGATTTAAGCAGCTGCCACACACAGCACTGCATTTGAGCGTTTGCTGCACCGCGTCGACAATCAACGCCGTAGTTGTCGCGCCACCGTCAAAACTCACCCGCATCTGCTGCTCAATTTCATTTTCGGTCACGCCAGTACAGGCGCAGACCACTTTGCTGCTGCCTGCACGTAAAACCTGGTGTAAGTGTTTAATAAATTTCGTATCAAAAGGAGTATTGATGAATGATTGAATCGCGTTAACATCAATGTCTAACGCTTGCTCACATGTGATAAGTACGCTTTTGAGGCTACCTTGGCTGAGGATGCAGTAGATCTGTTTGTCTTGATCGCGCCAATGCATAATGCGGCGGTAAGACAATGAATTTAGATTTTCCTCACTGTGATGTTCAAGCTCCATCATCTCAGAGGTAAAGCTCGATGTTGCCGCAATATGGCGGCAAACCCCACCACGGAGCTGCTGCTTTACATCCCAACAGAGTTGCTGAGGATCGATTAGCGTCTGCCCCCACTCGATCCCTTGCTGCGCCACCTGCTGATGTTGCAATTCAACCCATTGATTTTTAAAACCGGGTTGTTTTGAAAAAGGATCAACTTGAGCGGTAATCACCTTATTGACGCCACCGCTTTTGCTAAATTGCGATGACCAATGCATTGCAAGAAACGCCGTATCTTGCAATAGTGATTCATCAATCACCGCTCGAGCGATAAGCGGCTCCACTAGATTATCGGTTTTAATGGCCACTAGCCCACCAGCCTCTAGCCCATGCTTATTCAGAGTGTGCACATCAAGCATCAATTCCGGTTGATAATTAGAGGCTGCCAGTTGCTCAATATGCCCCGTTCTCGTCATTGTGTGCCATTGATCGCGACTACGACCGCTGTTTAAGCGCACTCGGTTTTGGCTTAAGGAATGATGGTCAATCACGGCTTGGTTACTGTTTGCTTGAGACAATCGAGTCTCTACAAAGTGAGCTTTACCACTGTCAGTGGCAAACTGACCTTGGGTAAATAAGCGCATATTTTTTTGGCCAATCGCATCGACATGTTCAACGGGCCATTGGGTGGGTATTAGTTGTTGATATTGCTCAGCGGATAGAGCTGATAAACCTGCGAGGGATAATTGTTTTTCAGGGTAGTGTTGCTGCACTTTGACGGTGAGATTAGCGTACTCATTAAAGATTTCCGCACTGTCTTTGAATGCAAACTCATCATTAAACCCAAGCTGCTTGGCAACTTCACACAGCGCCCACCAATCTGCTTTTGACTCTCCTTGAGGCTCAATAAAGCCGCGTTGACGGCTAATGGTTCGCTCACTGTTGCTGACCGTGCCTGACTTTTCTGACCAACCCTGCGCCGGGAGTAACATGTCGGCATATTGAGCGGTATCTGTGTCTGCTGTGATATCTGATACCACCACATACTCACACTGCTGTAACGCCTGTTTGACCAACTGGGTATCAGGCATTGAAACCGCCGGGTTGGTGCCCAAGATCCACACCGCCTTTATTTTACCCTTTGCCATATTGGCAAACATCTCTGTGGCGGTTAACCCTTTGGATTTTGGCAGCGCTGATGTCTGCCAAAAGTCTCCCACTAACTGCCGCTCGGGCTCCGAAAAGCCAAGGTGACAGGCTAGCTGGGTTGCCAGACCGCCCACTTCACGACCTCCCATTGCATTGGGTTGCCCCGTTAATGATAAGGGGCCACAACCAACTTGACCGATATCACCTCGCGCCAAGTGACAGTTAATAATCGCATTAGCAGTGTTAGTGCCAGAGGTTGACTGATTAACACCTTGGCTACTGGCAGTAACCACTTTATGGCTTTGTTGGTAAAGTGCGTAAAAAAATTCAATCTTATCTGCTTCAAGCCCGGTGACGTCGGCAATCTTATCCAGTGTGTCACCACCTTGTCGCGCACTATGAAGCGCTTGTTCAAAGCCTTCGGTATGACGATGTATATAGTCCTCATTCAATTGGCCTTTATCGGCAAGGGAACAGAGTAAACCATTAAATAAGTGCAGATCTGAGCCTGGAGTGAGTTGCAAATGTAGATCCGCTTGCGACGCTGTGGCGGTAAGCCGTGGATCGATTACAACAATTTTAGTACCACGCTTTGCTCTAGCAGCGAGGATTTTTTTAAATAGAACCGGATGGGTCCAAGCGGTATTAGCACCGACTAATACCACAACATCAGCAAGTTGCAGATCTTCATAACAACCAGGAACCACATCTTCTCCAAAAGCACGTATATGGGCACTTACCGCTGAGGACATGCATAATCTGGAGTTAGTATCAACATTTGCGGTACCCATAAACCCTTTGGCAAGCTTATTGGCAACATAATAGTCTTCGGTCAGTAACTGACCTGAAAGGTAGAAAGCGACAGAATCGACTCCGTGCTCCGCGATGGTATCTTTAAAATTTTTCGCTATTTCTGCTGTCGCAGCAGACCAGCTAATGTTTTGATCGCCGGCCTCTAAACCTGAGCGGTTTCTTCGGCGTGGGTACAGTAATTTATTCGGAATGTTTAAACTATCGATTAATGCAAGTCCCTTACCGCATAAGTCTCCCCAATTAGCCGAATGTTCACTATCACCAGAAACCGTCAGCGTGCGGTGGTGCGAAAAACTGATGCAGTCTGTTTCGATAAGATTATTCACTGTAACTCCGCAGCCAACGCCACAGTATGCACAGGTTGTTTTACAGCTTGGCATCATTAGCATCTCTCAATATTAGTGTTAACTCATGCCTATCACTTCGCAAATCCTATGCCAACGCATAACCACATGTTTTATATATAAAATAAGTAAAGCAAACTCAGATGCACTCATCTAATGTGCTACATGAGTGCATCTTCACGCACTAAAATCACGCAATCTATTGATAAAAAACAGTGGGGTAACCATAAAGATCTATTAGTGATTAAGAAGTTAGCGGATTTAAAACTATAGACAAATAACAAAAAGAGGACGAATCAACGGAAAAGAATCAGGGGGCCCTATTGAGGAACTATTAACGCCTGACATCGATTAAAAAACATCAATCTCAAATTTTGGGCACAAAAAAACCAGCGCTAAGCTGGCTTTTATCGGTAACGGTTTAGGTTACTTAAGTATTGACTCTGCCGTACGGCCATCATCATGACAGCTGTCACATGTTGGCTTATCACCCACGTTCATTTCGTGAGGTGCATGACAATCAGCACACATCAACATGCCATCGTGTGGTTGATGAACAGCGTCCATCTCGTCTAATGTACCGTGACAAGATTGGCATTGCTCAAATTCGTACTCGCCATCTGCAGATGGAGAACCGTCTTCGTGACATGCTTCACAGCCGTCCATTTCTGCATGCATTTCAGCCAGTTCTTGGCCTTCAGCGAAAACAGCAGGAGATAATGCTAGCGCTGCGATAGCCGCACCAAAGATTGCACTTAATAGTTTTTTGCTCACAATTGTATCCTCATTTAATGTCCGCATAGTGGAAACGCTATCAGTCAGGTTTGTTTCCATCTTGCGATCAATATTATTAGCACGACTTAGCTTAATTTAGCTAAGGAATGACAAATTCGCAACTAATTTAGTTTGAAGATCATATCATTGTGGTAAATAGCAAAACGTGCGCTCCATCAAATTATACGGCTCACTTGCGCTATGAAAGCCCAAAAGCGTTCAATTATCATCTTGATTTTGAGTAGTAAAAACACGATCCGGAAGTTGAACCTCCGAATCGGCTTTATTAGTGAAACATGAATTAACTTGCTCTTAGAGCCGCAATACGTTTCTCAAGTGGTGGATGGCTCATCAATAATTCAGACATTGATTTCTTACCATTGATACCAAGTGCTGACATCTGAGCTGGCATAGCGCCTGTCTCCGGGCCTTGACGAAGCCTGTCGAGCGCAGCAATCATCTTCGCTTTACCGGCCAATTTAGCACCGCCTTCATCAGCTCTAAACTCACGAATACGAGAGAAGTACGCCACTATCATTGATGCCAAGATACCGAACAGCATATCGAGCACAAAAACAACGCCCATATAGGCGAACATACCAAGGCCTTCACCCTCTTCATCATTGCTAGACACAAAATTGTTGATAATGCCTGCAACCACTCGAGCTGCAAAAATCACAAAGGTATTAACCACCCCTTGAATAAGCGTCAGCGTCACCATATCACCGTTAGCAACGTGGCTGATTTCATGAGCGAGAACCGCTTCAATCTCATCATGATTCATGCCATAAAGTAAACCACTACTGACGGCGACTAACGAGTTGTTTTTACTCGGACCCGTTGCAAAAGCATTGAATTCTGGTGATTGATAAATAGCCACTTCAGGCATTTTAATCCCAGCTTGCTCCGCTTGGCGCGTAACCGTCTCAACGAGCCAACGCTCGGTATTATCACGAGGCGTTGTAATGACTTCACAACCCATGGTTTTCTTTGCCATCCACTTAGAGATAGCCAAGCTGATAAATGCACCACCAAAACCAAAAATAGCAGCGAAGACTAACAGTCCGCCCATGGTTGAAGTATTCACACCCAAAATAGACATCACGATTGATGCCACTAATAAGATCGCCATATTGGTAGCAATCAGTAAAAATATACGCTTCATTTAAGCTCCTGTAGGATTCATACGTTCCAGATAAACACTCTTAAAGACATAATATGTCCGAAAGTTGGAATTTCAAGGGACGCTAAGGAAAAAACAGTTCAACTGCGTTTATCTTAGACGATCCGCTTTATTTATCAGGAGCTGCGAGTTTATGCCGTTTTTATTAATCTAATCTTAAATCGCTACTGAATAGGAGGATAAGAAGATTAATCTTTTTTAACAGAGGGATAGCCCTTAATAAAATGAACAATTTAACATCATTTAAAGGGCTAAAATAGCGAGGAGTTCAATGCCTAAGCGAGCAGTGTTACATCAAGGTGCAACGCAGCTTCTGCTGCTGTGGCGTTATCGATATAGGGAATATGGCCAAGAAACGGTGCTGACATCATCTGTTGTAATGCCGCTAGGTTATCTTGTTGATTAGCCATGTTAGCGTCAACTTGATTTGCAACCCAGCCCGCAATAACAAGGCCATCTCGCTCAATCGCTTCTGCAGTCAACAACGCATGATTTAGGCATCCTAGTTTCATGCCAACCACTAATATCACCGGCAGTTGCATCGCTTGCACTACTTCAGACATGAAGTGACCATCGCCTAATGGCAAACGCCAACCACCCGCTCCTTCGACAAGTGCAAAGTCAGCCCCTAAATATTGCGCCATATTGAGTTGGGCTTGGATCTTTTTCGGTGACAGCAAAATATTTTGTTCACTTGCTGCGATATGCGGTGCAATGGCCGGTAAAAAAGCAAACGGATTAACGTCGTCATAAGGAAGCTTTATGCTTGATGCCGCCATCAGCGCTAGTGCATCGCTGTTTCTAAGACCCTGTTCAGTTTGCTCACAACCTGACGCTACAGGTTTAAACCCAACCGTTTCTCCCTTTACTGCTGTTAACAATGCTGAAGACACTAACGTTTTACCGCAGTCGGTGTCAGTCCCGGTTACAAAATAAGTCATGCATACTCCAAGGTTTTTCAGCCTTTATTAACGCGTCTTTCTCGCTTTGATAAAACTGATATTATAAGTCAAAGGAAGCCCTTGCGGGCCGCGGCTTAACTCTGCCTTATTAAGCAATTTTTGCCAATCGCCTCGCCCTCTCAATGTGACGTGAGCTTGATTAAGCTGACTTTTAACCTCAACGGTAGATGCACCAACACCTTTAATGGACTGAAGTAACGACTTAAAGTCATCAAAATAGACCGTGATAGCACGCGTCTCTATATGCTCAATGCTCCAAACATCTTCATTAAAGCAGTCTTGTATCGTTCGCTCACTTTTAAATCGGTTAACGTTTAAGCGAAGATCTGACAGTTGGTACAGACTATTTTCGGCCACAATACTCGCATTAAACTCCCCCCCCACGTTAAGGACTCTATTGGCTTCTGCTACCGCAAGTGGCAGATTGCTACACCACTGCAGTGCCACATTGGAATAAACCGTCGCTATTGAATCATCCAACAAGGGTAAGTTTTGCGCATCACCACACAGCGCCTTGTAATCTGGAAAATCTTGTTTCAGCGTGCGCAGCATTCCCTGTGCTATGTCGACACAGATAACATCTTCGATATGATTAAAACGTGTAAATGAGGTTCCGGGGCCGCAACCAAGATCGAGTAAGGGTTGAGTAGGCGACATTTTCTCGAACAAATACTGAGCTGCCATTCGCTGTAAAACATCATGTGAATGGTATGAAGATGCCGCCGCGGAGAACCGATGAGCGACATCACTTTTTAACTGGTTTACCCCTGTTTTCACGACATTGGATCCTAAACGCTATGAGAGATTAAAATCATACTGATAAACAAGCGCTTTAATCATCTTGTAAAATATCAGCAAGTACGGCGACAAATGCGTTGATATCTTCTGCGCAATGCTCTGCTGTTATGGTTATTCGGAGTCTGGCACTTCCCTGAGTTACCGTGGGGGGTCTTATTGCGCCAACCCAAAAACCATGCTCTTTCAATCGTTTTGCTATCGCAAGGGTTCTCGCACTGTCACCGATAATAATCGGTTGAATCGCGGTGGTTGAGCCCGTTAAAGTGATATCTTTTGTTTTACATGCTTCTATAAAACAATCAATGTTCTGCTGCAGCTGTTCATTGAGTGAGGGACGCTCGATAATTGCTTCTACTGCAGCGCAAACAGCGCAAGCCATGGCTGGAGACAACGCCGTCGAATAGATATAATGACGGGCATTGGCCACGAGGTAGTCGATTAACTCACGGCTTCCTAAAATGGCTGCGCCCTGGCCGCCGAGTGCTTTTCCAAAAGTGACTATCTGCGCATCGATATGAATATCGCCGGCAAGTGTGCTGGCGCCAAGCCCCTTGTCGCCGATAATGCCAAAGCCATGTGCATCATCAACAATAAGCCACGCATTATACTGTCGACACAGCGCCGATAACTCAGCCAAAGGCGCAATGTCGCCATCCATGCTAAAGACGCTTTCGGTTAATAAAGCGCAGGGAGCATGACGCTCAAAATGGGTGTTTGCTGATGCTAAATCATTATGCAGAAAACGCTTTATAACAGCGCCACTCTCTTGTAATCCATCAATCACCGAGGCGTGTACCAGTTTATCAGCCAGTACGGTGTCGTTGTCGTTAAACAGGCTTTTCATTAAGGCATTATTGGCGCTAAAACCGGAGCAAAATAGCAATGCGGCTTCGTGGCCTGTTGCTTGGCAAAGGACTTGCTCCAATTGTTGGTGGGCTTGATTATAGCCAGTGACCAACGGAGACGATGTGCCGCCAACACCATAATCCTGCGCGCCTTTATGCAGCGCATCGATGACATTTGCAGACCTCGACAAGCCTAAGTAGTCATTACTGCTAAAATTTATGTAAGGTAAATCATCGACTTCAAAGCAATTAGCATGTTCAGTATCAAGGATAACCTTAACTCTCTTTCTCAACAGTCCTTTATTATCGAGTTCACGATTTTTATCGATGACTCTCGATTGCAGTGAAGGCTGTGTTGTATTTCGATCAGCAGCGTCAGACATTAACTCGACTCAATTGAAAAGCGGAACCCAAGTACTCATAGTATAATAAAAACATATCAATACGTTAGCCAAACGAGGCGCTAAAAATGAATGTTAGCGCCTGATATTGTTTTACGGGAAATTAAAGCGCTGCTGCATCGTAAAATGCTGAGGATTTTTTATCTTGCTGTGCTGCAGCTTTAGCCAGCATGGCTTTATCTTGCTCTTTGGTTGCTGCCACGCCCTGCTCTGGGTGCAAACCTAAACGTTTAAACAAACTCATATCATCATTTTCTTCAGGGTTTGCCGTGGTAAGTAGCTTACAGCCGTAGAAGATTGAGTTTGCCCCCGCAAAGAAGCACATGGCTTGTAATTCATCAGACATGTTTTCACGACCAGCTGACAAACGTACACGAGATTTGGGCATGATAATACGCGCCACGGCGATAGTCCGCACAAACACAAGCGGATCTAAATCTTCAATATTCTCAAATGGCGTGCCTTCGACTTTAACCAACATGTTAATCGGTACTGAATCGGGGTGCTGCTCTAGATTGGCTAACTGCTGCAGTAGCCCTGCTCTATCGGTTGCCTTCTCGCCCATCCCCACAATGCCGCCTGAGCAAACTTTCATTCCTGAAGCTCGCACATTTGATAGCGTGTCTAGTCGATTTTGGTAAGTGCGGGTAGTGATGACTTCACCATAATATTCAGGTGAAGTGTCTAAATTATGGTTGTAATAATCCAGGCCAGCATCGGCTAATTCGCCCGCTTGATCGGATGAAAGCATGCCTAGCGTCATGCACGTTTCCATGCCTAAAGCTTTAACCTCTTCAACCATGGTCTTTAGATAAGGCATGTCGCGCTCTTTAGGATTACGCCAAGCAGCCCCCATACAAAAACGTGAAGCGCCTGCCGCTTTTGCGCTGCGCGCTTCAGTTAAGACCGTTTCCATTGCGACTAAACGTTCTTTTTCTAAACCCGTGTCATAACGAGCACTTTGCGGACAATACTTACAATCTTCCGGGCAAGCACCAGTTTTTATAGAGAGTAAACGGCTGATTTGAACCTCATTGGGATCAAACTCTTGGCGATGTACGCTATGCGCCTGAAACAACAAATCATTCATAGGTAACGCAAACAAGGCTTCTATCTCTTCGCGTTGCCAGTTATTTCTCACTTGTACTTCAGACATACTTAATCCTTTTCTACCACACTCATTAAAAAACGTGCTTTGGTATCAATACTAACGCTGTGTTTATAATTACTGAGCTAATAAATGTACAGGGAAAAGTAAGGGTTATAAATTATATCCTTACTAAGCAGTAACATAAGCCACAGGCATCGCGTGATCTAGTTATTATTTATCTTGCCTAGGATACCTACAAGCCTTAACCTGTCAACGCCAACCAGTTTAAAAGGTTTACCAGCGGTTAAATTATGAACATAAAAAAGCACTCAACCACACAACTAATCGAGCCATCGGCCGATCAAACTATTGATCTAGAATTTGATAAGAACCATCTTTGGCACCCTTATACGTCAATGGAAAATGCCTTGCCGGCTTTTGGTGTGGTCAGCGCTGAAGGGGTCGAACTCACATTGCAAAATGGTGACAAGCTAATCGATGGCACCAGTTCGTGGTGGGCCTGTGTTCATGGTTATAGCCATCCAAAAATAGTGGCCGCGATGCAACAGCAGACGCAGCAGTTAAGCCATGTGATGTTTGGCGGTATCACCCATCGCCCTGCGGTTGAACTGGCAAGAATGCTTGTGAATATGACCAGTGAACGCCTTACAAAGGTGTTTCTAGCCGATTCAGGCTCTATCGCAGTTGAAGTTTCAATGAAAATGGCACTGCAATATTGGCAAGGTAAAGCCAAACCCGATAAACAGAAAATCCTTACGGTCAAGAGCGGTTATCATGGCGATACTTTTGCCGCGATGAGCGTCTGCGATCCTGACGGCGGTATGCATACCATGTTTGGCGAGCTGGTGACCAAGCAGTTGTTTGCCCCCGCGCCAACCTCTTGCTTCGGGGATACGTTCGATCCTGAAGAGTTGGTCTCTATTAGTGACATGTTTGAAAACAATCACCAACAGATTGCGGCGGTATTGATAGAACCCATCATGCAGGGGGCCGGTGGCATGCGTTTTTATCACCCTGAGTATTTAGCCGCATTACGCCGTTTATGTGACAAATACGATGTGTTGCTCATTTTAGATGAAATCGCCACTGGATTTGGCCGTACAGGCAAATTATTTGCCTATGAACACGCCAATATTGAAGCCGACATTTTGTGTTTGGGTAAAGCGCTCACGGGTGGCTATGTATCACTTGCTGCAACAATGTGTAGTGATAAGGTCGCCAAAGGTGTTAGCGACTCCCCTGCAGGCGTTTTCATGCATGGTCCTACTTTTATGGGCAATCCTCTCGCTTGCTCTGCAGCCATCGCCAGTCTTGAACTGATAAACCAACAACAGTGGCAAGCGCAGGTATCAAGTATTGAGTCACAGATGAAATCTGAACTTGCTGACGCCAAGGCATATAGCAACGTTGTGAATGTCAGAGTGCTCGGTGCCGTTGGTGTATTGGAGATGAATTCGACATTGAATACTGCTGAGCTTCAGCAGCAATTTGTTGATTTAGGCGTTTGGATCCGACCTTTCTCCAATCTCATCTACATCATGCCGCCCTATACCATCTCAGCCTCGCAGTTATCTAAGCTCACAACTGCGATGAAAACCGTCGCTAGCCAAATTGAGCTATCTGATGATAAACAGGCGTTTATCAGTCACGGTTAGGACAACTATAAACTCGCTGACGGTAATCGCCGTTGGCGTTGCATTATCTTCTTAGCTCATATTTTTATCGCTTTAAAGATTTAATGTTTAAAACTCAATTCTGTAATGAACCATCTTTTAAATGGGCTTGCGAACGCTCTGGTAAATGCCTTAGTAGATTGCCTTGTGACGAATAATACCGTGCTAATCGTTGCAGCTGCTCAGCTTTAATCACTGGGAAATCCTGTCTATCGATATAACGGCGGTACGTTTGATAAAATAAGCGAGTATTAGCAATAGCATCTAACTGCTGCATCAATGCTTCACCCGTACTCTCTTGTGCCAAACAACACTGACTGTATTTTTCGACCACCGCCGCTAAACTGCCTCCTTGTTGCATCAGCAGTAAGTCAACCTCAACAAAAAAGGCTGCACCGGTCCAATACACCCGCATATAGGCGTGCTGACGCCACATGTCGGCGGAAATATCGCTTAGTTTCCCCGGTTTTGATAACGTGTTTTTACGTCCCCTCTCTAACCCAGACAGCACCTTGTTCATGAATGTCTTTTTATCAATCACCCCACCATTTAGCATGCTGACATTCTGCATATAGGTGGCAAAGCCTTCATTGAGCCAAAACGCTGAATAGTTCAGGTAGGGAAGATATAGGTGTGATAACTCATGATATAAGGTCCAGTCATCAACAAAGTTTTGCAAAGGCCAAGTTGGATTAACTTGCAGCTTAACTTTATTGGGATCACCCCGGATGACTTGAGCAAAAGGGACGGGTTCACTCGCAAATGATTTTTTAACCAATTCGACATTCAATCTGTCGGCAGGCATTGGGCCTAACGTCAGTTCAACCACTTTTACGCCATTTTCAAGCCAGTGCTTCATCTTCTGTAGCTGTGCTTTTTCGATATGAGATTGCTGAATCAAAACCTCAGTGGTATCACGTTCAGCTTTACTATAAGCATCTAAAGGCACTAGCAGCAGAATGAATACCATCGCGAAGCCAAGCAAGAGCCTGCTAATGAGGCCACTAAAGTTAACCGACTTGAGTTGACCGCCAATAGCAAAAACCATCCCTTTTACCTTCATATTCTATCCCTTACTCTATTTAGTTTTCAGCTAATCAGGTGGATTACGTAATGCTAGTGCAAAAGGGACAAATTATTGTGCAAAGGACTGTAACAAAGCATGAACGGTTTCGACGCCAACAAAATGTGGCTCTGGTGGCGTTGGGTGCCATTGAGTCAGCGATATTTTCGCCACGGGCTTTCCGCGTCGCTCAGTCACTCTATTTGGATTTGCCTACCCCAAGCGTTCAAAATCGTCGATTCCAGCGCTAACCGTGCTAAATATTTGGTTACGCTTTAGCCCATAAGGGCCACTTCTAGCGCTGATGTTAACGCATTATAGACGTGCTCTTTAATGATCGCCGTTTGACTGCCCATCATCAGTAACAGTGTGAGTTTCGGCTTGTTGTTGGACTAAGGCACGCTATACATTAGCGGTAACACCTTGCACCTTCGCACTCGCAACAACATCTTCGCGGGGCAATTTATGTTCATAAACCGATTTTGCCAGCGGCTCTGCTGACCTCAGTGAATCGAAACGCTTGCTCTAGCGGGCTCAACGTAAGATGAGTAGATAAGCCAAAGATTTCACGTGTTATTTACAACATCCGCTTATCCTGCTAGTGCACGAAAAGCGTGTGCCAATCATTGAAAGTTAGCAGTGTTACAATCACAAATAGGTGCATTTCTTTTTAAAGCTCAATCGATTAGCGATGCGATTAAGGTAAGAGCAATCATGAGTCGTTGAGTCCGTTCTACATTGAAGTAGGTTCAATAGACCCGAAGCACGCACTTTTCATGTTATTTATTTAGCATTTAACATTAATACTGAATGCCAATATATCAAATGCGGGTTGTTAGGCTTCGACATCAGCTAACGGCTATTTTTCGAACTCACTATTGCAACTGACATTGCCGTTGGAATAACCGTTGGAAGTGTACCAAAGCACCGCGAATCCTCTTCGTTTATTGGATCCGCGCGGTCTGCAATATTCGTTAGCTTGTCACTGTATTTTTAGTTCTCTGTACAATAATCGAGCAACCCCATCTACCAAGCGGAGCATTGTGAAACATTGCCCTGAGCCCTTTTAGGTCAAAAAATGTGATTTTTTCATGATATTTCGCGAAATATGCCCCTGAATGATAAAAATGAATAAAATAAATGGGAAAGTATTGCTATACTTGCGCGGAATTTTAGAACGTAACTCCAATAGAGTAGAAAAATGACTGATTTATCAAAGTACAGAAACATTGGTATCTTTGCTCACGTTGACGCGGGTAAGACCACCACAACTGAGCGTATCCTTAAGCTTACCGGCAAAATCCATAAGATCGGTGAAGTTCATGATGGCGAATCAACAACTGACTTCATGGAACAGGAAGCTGAGCGTGGTATTACCATTCAGTCTGCTGCTGTTAGTTGTTTTTGGGACGGCCACCGTTTCAACGTTATTGACACCCCTGGCCACGTTGACTTCACTGTAGAAGTATATCGTTCTCTTAAGGTTCTTGATGGCGGTATTGGCGTATTCTGTGGTTCTGGTGGTGTTGAACCACAATCAGAAACTAACTGGCGTTATGCTAACGAATCAGAAGTTGCACGTATCATCTTCGTCAACAAATTAGACCGTATGGGTGCTGACTTCCTACGTGTTGTTAAGCAAACTAAAGATGTTCTGGGTGCTAACCCGATCATCATGGTACTTCCTATCGGTATCGAAGATGAGTTCACAGGTCTGGTTGATCTGCTGACTCGTAAGGCTTGGATATGGGACGAAACCGGACAAGCTGAAAACTACAAGATTGAAGAAATTCCTGCTGACATGGTTGACCTTGTAGAAGAATACCGTGAAATGCTAATCGAAACTGCTCTTGAGCAAGACGATGACCTATTAGAAGCATACATGGAAGGCGTAGAGCCATCTATGGAAGACATCAAGCGTTGTATCCGTACCGGTACTCGTAAGATAGAATTCTTCCCAACATACTGTGGTTCTGCTTTCAAGAACAAAGGTATGCAGCTTCTGCTTGACGCCGTTGTTGATTACTTACCAGCTCCACAGGAAGTTGATCCACAGCCGCTTACCGACGAAGAAGGCGAGCCAAATGGTGAATTCGCTATCGTATCTGCCGATGAGCCACTTAGAGCATTAGCATTCAAGATCATGGATGACCGTTTTGGTGCACTAACCTTCGTACGTATTTACTCAGGTACACTTAACAAGGGTGACACCATCCTTAACTCGTTCACAGGTAAAACTGAGCGTGTTGGTCGTATGGTTGAGATGCAAGCCGATGAGCGTAACGAGTTATCTTCAGCACAAGCTGGTGACATCATTGCTATCGTAGGTATGAAGAACGTGCAAACTGGTCACACTATTTGTGATCCTAAGCACCCTTGTACTCTAGAAGCTATGGTATTCCCAGAGCCAGTTATCTCTATCTCTGTTAAGCCGAAAGACAAAGGTGGCAGTGAGAAGATGGGTGTTGCTATCGGTAAGATGATTGCAGAAGATCCTACTTTCCGCGTTGAAACTGATGACGATTCAGGCGAAACCATCCTTAGAGGCATGGGCGAGCTTCACCTAGACATTAAGGTTGATATCCTTAGCCGTACCTACGGTGTTGACCTCGTTGTTGGTGAGCCTCAAGTGGCATACCGTGAAACTATCACTCAGGTTGTTGAAGATAGCTACACCCACAAGAAGCAGTCTGGTGGTTCTGGTCAGTTCGGTAAGATCGATTACATCATCCGTCCAGGCGAAGCCAACACTGGTTTAACATTTACCTCTAAAGTTGTTGGTGGTAACGTACCGAAAGAATTCTGGCCAGCCGTTGAAAAAGGCTTCAAGAGCTTAATGGGTACCGGTACTATCGCTGGTTTCCCTGTGCTTGACGTTGAACTAGAACTTATAGATGGTGCTTTCCACGCAGTTGACTCGTCAGCTATCGCGTTCGAAATCGCTGCTAAAGGTGCTTTCCGTCAGTCAATTCCAAAGGCAGATCCTAAGCTTCTTGAGCCAATCATGGCTGTTGACGTGTTCACTCCAGATGACCATGTTGGTGATGTTATTGGTGACCTTAACCGTCGTCGTGGCATGATTAAAGACCAAATGGCTGGCGTTTCAGGCGTTCGCATCAAGGCTGACGTAGCGTTATCAGAAATGTTTGGTTACATCAGTACACTACGTACTATGACATCAGGCCGTGGTCAGTTCTCTATGGAGTTCTCTCACTACAGTCAGTGTCCAAACAACATTGCTGAGAAAGTTATCGCTGATGTTAGAGAAAGAAAAGCTGCTGAAGCTAAGAAGTAACTATTAATCATAGTTATTGCTCCTAGGAGTTTTACACTTTAATAAAAGCCTATAGATGAAAATCTATAGGCTTTTTTATTGACTCACATATATGGTCATTTTAATCATCTTTATCTTTGACTTACAATAATGCCATTGTTTTTAATAATCTAACGCACGTATTTATTCAGGGCTTAGACGCAAAGTCTCTGTTATCTTACAATGCTAAAATCGACTCACCTTGCCCTAGCCCCTGTTAATATGCCCTCTCGGTTTACAATCTACTTATTCAATCAAAACACTCACACCGCCACGTGTTAGCAGATAACTAATTCAAGTTCAGAGAGACAGCAGATGGTGTTATGCCAGACAAGTGTAAAGCAGGGCCTGTGCTAAACTAGAGCATGTTGAAGGTTTACGCTGTGGTGACAATATTGTGCAGTCGAGGATACCTTGCAAATCGTGATGAACGATGGATTCGCAACAGTGCTGAGCGGTAAGATTGGCCCCATTATGGCTGATACGCCATTTACCATAATGACGTTTTGCGTAATAGTGAAAGCTAAGCAGCCTAATAATTAGTGGGCTTCAAACACTGATCCCATGCGTTTGATACTATTGAGTGGAACATGATGACGATTGCGTTTTGCGCACATTAATTGGTGTTCTAAATCTGTAGGAACACCCATTTGCTGTATGCGAACCTCGTACCCTAACGCTACTGCAGCAGCTTGATATGCCTTAAACTCCCACAATGCTAGATTGGTGTTATCACAAATAACAAACGCTACACCATCCGACATCGCTTCAATAAAGGCTGTCAGGTTTAATTGGTGATATTTGGACAACAATTTCACATTAAACTGATAAATACCGTTTTGACAAAAGTACTGGTCGGTTGAAAAAACCTCGACTTGAGCGGGCGTGCCGCTCAACTCCATCTGCTGAACTTTAGCCTCGACAAACTGCGACACCCAGTAACTTTTACCACTACCAGGCAGTCCACGCATTATAATCGCCTGCCTCGGAGTATCAATTTGTTCACGCATTGACGCTACCCTACTTGTAACTGATCATTAAGAACTTTACCTTGAAGGATCTGTTCAACTAATTTGGGTAAAACCTCACTGGCTTTACCCTCTAAATGATACTGAAATTGACTGTGGCGATCTGCAGGCAATAAATTAACATCAATCGTTTGAGCACCATGATGATTAGCGGTATCGACAAAACCCGCTGCGGGATAAACCGAGCCTGAAGTGCCAATGGCAATAAACAGATCGCATGTATCCAATGCATGTTGAATTCTATCGAGGCCTATTGGCATCTCTCCAAACCAAACAACATGAGGCCTGAGCCTTTGCGCTGGAATACAGCAGGTACAAGTATGATCTGGGCCAAAAGGCTCTCTAAGCAGAAAGGTTTGTCTGGAACGCGGACAACGTCCTTTTGAAAGCTCGCCATGCATATGCAATAAACGCTTTGATCCCGCTCTCTCATGCAAATCATCAATGTTCTGTGTTACGACGAGCAACTTACCATCGAATTCACTTTCTAATTTGGCCAGGGCTAAATGACCTGCGTTAGGCTCAATGGACCCATTATGAAACTGTTGCCAGCGCTCATTATAAAATTTTTCAACGAGCAGCGGGTCATTCTCATAACCTTCAGGTGTGGCAACCTCTTCAATCTTGTGCTCTTCCCATAAACCATCTTGATCTCGAAAAGTACGTAATCCAGATTCTGCGGAGATCCCTGCTCCGGTTAGTATCACTATCTGCTGGTACATCTACAATCCTATTTCTTAGTTTTATTATTTCCATTTTGCCTAGTTAACAACCCTTTTCACATTAGGCGTTAGTATAAACAGTAATAACAATACAAAAAGTATGCTTAAATTGCTTGTTTTATATCGGCTTTATCGCTTTTATCTACAATAGATGGCTTATTGATAGATCAAAGGTTTAAGTTTTCTAATTGTGCACATATAATGGATTGCATACCCACATATGAACTGGCTCGTGTTATCAGGCCGTTCTGCAATCAAGAGACCAATAATGACAGATGGAAATCAAGCGCTAAAGAAAGCGGGTTTGAAAGTAACCTTACCACGAGTCAAAATTTTAGAATTGATGCAAGCGCCAGAGAGTCAACACATCAGTGCTGAAGATCTCTATAAAAAACTGCTCGTATTGGGTGAAGAAATTGGATTAGCAACTGTTTATCGAGTTCTCAATCAGTTTGACGATGCTGGCATTGTTACCCGCCACCACTTTGAAAGCGGCAAAGCAGTATTTGAACTTGCTACCCAGCATCATCATGACCATCTAGTTTGTTTAACTTGTGGCAAAGTGTTCGAATTCTCAGACGATATGATTGAGCAGCGTCAAGATGAAATCGCGATGAAGCACAATATTAAACTGACAAACCACAGTTTATACCTTTATGGTGTTTGCACTAACGACAACTGCGAGCACGGCGAAGCGTAAAAGAAATTAAAAAAACAAAAACCAGCTTAATGCTGGTTTTTTTGTTTTATCCCCATTCCACTATATAGATGCTCATTCCGCGGGAATTGAAATCACTGTAGGTGAGTAAATGGGTTATCGATATTAGAGATGTTTGTGAAAGACGTTGACTTTATGCCCCATAAATTTGTCTCTACCACGTTCTGTCATACCTAACTTTTTAGCGACCCCCTCAGAGCCTTTATTACCGATCAAAATCAATGCAATCGCTTCTTTGACACCGTAATCTACGAATTTTGATAGTGCGGCACTGCCAGCCTCGCCTCCGATCCCTTGCCCCCAATAAGCGGGTAAGTAACGGTATCCCAGCTCCACTTCATCAAACTCGTCGATATATTTCGGCCCACAAAAACCGATAACTTTACCGTCGGCCTTATGCTCTACGGCCCAACGGCCATAGCCAAACTGTTCATAATTTTTCAATATCATATTTTCGAAAATCTGTTCAGCCTGAGAAATGTTCGTCATCGGCGCACCCGGTATATAGGTGAGAATTTCCGGAATACTATTAAGTAAAAAAATAGCTTTAATATCTTTAGACTCAAACCTGCGTAAGATTAGCCGTTCCGTTTCTGCGATTATCACTTTGAACTCCTTGGTATTGCACATCACTGCAACATACGACTGATTCAGCTTTGTATGCCTATCTGTATTCGCGACTCATTGACGATTATTGCTATTAATATACCCAGTTTCTGTTTAAATTAGAAAGTATTAAAACAAGTTTGCCTAAATTGCAATAATGGCTTTCAATATCACTGAGACTTATCTGCTGTATAATAGTAAGGAACAATTATGACCATCATGCAAAAATTCTTTTGGATTATCGCTTCCTTTGGAAATTTGTTCGCCATTAACTTTGCCCTCAGCCAAGTAGGTGTGGGGACGATATTATTACTGCTGTTTACGCTCAGCTATACCGCTGTTGGTTATTTTGATATGTACCACAGCAAACATACTTTAAATCGTTTATACCCTGTTGTGGCGCATATTCGATACTTCCTTGAATCCTATCGTGTCGAAATTCAACAATATTTTATTGCCAATGACACTGAAGAGAAACCTTTTAACCGCGAGCAGCGCTCACTAGTGTATCAAAGAGCTAAAAATGTACGTGACACCATTGCTTTTGGTACTCAGCGCGACCTTTTAGAAGATAATTATTTAAGCCTCTGGCAGTCATTACACCCTCTGCATGTGGTTGCAGAGGCTAAACGTGTTCGCTTTGGTGGGCCAGACTGCTTAAAACCCTACGATGCCTCCTACTTAAACATATCAGCAATGAGCTTTGGCTCTCTTAGTGCCAATGCTATTGAAGCGTTAAACTTGGGCGCCCTAAAAGCGGGCTGTTACCACAATACAGGTGAAGGTAGTGTTAGTCCTTACCACTTGAAACATCATGGTGATATCGTTTGGCAGATTGGCTCAGGATTATTTGGATGCCGTGATGATGAAGGTAACTTTAACCCAGACACCTTCAGTGCCATGGCAACTCGACCACAGATAAAGATGATTGAGATAAAGCTCTCACAAGGTGCAAAACCCGGACATGGTGGCGTTTTACCCGCAGCGAAAATCACTGATGAAATTGCCGCTATACGCCATATTCCCAAAGACAGGGATTGTGTATCACCCGCGGTTAACCCTGAATGCACAACGCCCAAGGCCCTGCTCAATTTTGTCGTCAAACTCAGAACATTAAGCGAAGGGAAACCCGTTGGATTCAAGCTATGCATGGGTAATCCAGTCGAATTTCTGGGGCTGTGCAAAGCGATGATCGAAACAGGGATAACCCCCGACTTCATCACCGTAGATGGCGCAGAGGGTGGCACTGGCGCCGCACCCGTCGAGTTTTCTAACCGTCTGGGCATGGTATGCCTCGAAGGCGTATATTTTGTTCACAATGCGCTTATAGGCGCAGGACTCAGAGACAAAATTAATATTATCGCTTCGGGTAAAACAGCATCCAGTTTCGACTTGTTAGCCAAAATTGCCATGGGTGCGGATACCGTTAATGCAGCCCGCACCATGATGATGTCGCTTGGCTGTATTCAATCTCGTCATTGTAATAACAACATGTGTCCGACGGGCATTGCCACACAAGATCCCGCCAGAAGCAAGGCGGTTAATGTGGTTGAAAAAAGTGAACGGGTTAAAAACTACCACAACAACACCATTGAAAGCTTCTTTGAACTGGTCGGTACCATGGGGTTAGATAATCCAGCCAAACTCATGCCGCATATGCTAAAAAGACGCACCCCATATGGCCTACTAATGTCAGTAGGCAGTCTCATTGAGCCTTTAAAGGAAAATGACTTGGTCGATGAAAAACCCATAGAGGGGCCTTGGAGAGACTGGTGGCGGATGGCAAGCAGCGAAGATTTTTACAGTGAAGATACCTATGTACTATCGCCAGCGGAGTTTTCTCGCTCTAGACATGCGAGCAATAATGTAAATCACTCATAATAAAATCGCTAACCAAAAGCTCATTGAAAATACACACAGTACTGTGGAAAGCACCACAGTACTGGCTATAACTGTTTGTTGAGCCTTAACTTGCATTGCGACCAGATATGCATTGATACCGAGAGGTGAAGCACTTAACAATACAAGTACCGCTAACAGTTGCTGTTCCAACTTAAATAATAACCCCAAAGCATAAACAAGCGCGGGGAGCACTAATAACTTAACCAATGAAGCAAGCAATGCCAATTTCCAGTCCTTAGCTATTTTATAAAAACTCAGGTTGGCACCCAACACAAAAAGTGCACAAGCTAACGCTGGCTGACTAAGTAAATTAATCCCATTAACCACATTTTCATAAAGCGGAATGTGCAGTATATTCAGCAGTAAACCTAAAGAAATACTCATCACTATCGGGTTAAGCACTATTCCTTTTATAAAAGGCCAACACTTAACACCAGCGCCCTCTTCCCTTAACGCTAGCATGAAGGTTAAAGAGAACAGTAATGCACTATGAAATGTAATGATTACAAATACATTTCCCATCATCTCTTGTCCAAGCGCACCCACAATAATAGGCAGGCCGACCAAGATTGTATTTGAATAACTGCATCCGAGACCGTAAGCAGACGCATTAGCGATAAGCTTACTTTGGCCTTTGCGTAGGAAACAATATAACGCTACGCCGATGCCATATGCTGCAAGTACAGGCAAGTAAAAACAGGCTAAGGCTTTAATATCAAAGCTCTTACTAAGATCTGCTTGAACCATATTAATAAACAAAAACGCAGGTATGCTGAGATAGAAGGTAAACAAACTAATACCACTAATTTGTTCTTTAGAAAAAACGGATTTAGTGGTTAATACATAACCTAAAACAGCCATAAAAATTAGCGGGAAAACGATTGAGATAATAACCATTTTTTGTTTACAACATCCTGTAGAATCGTTAGTAACCCAAGTCTATCGACCGAGGAAAATTAGCCGTAATGATAACAGATTAAAGGGATGTTAAAGTTATTTCACGAAGTGAACCAAGGGAAACACTGACTTATATGAAAATAGTGATTGGAGTTAGAAGTGAAATTATTGAGGGGCTAAAAGCATCCGCTGCTAACAATATTAAATATTTCAAAAATGAGACTCGATCCCTAAAGAAGACCCCACAGACTCGTTGACCGAGCTTAATTATTGGTGATGTTTAGTGGTATGACATTACAAAAAATTTCTTTCTCAAACTGCTCTTCGAGCTTTACACGCCACGATTGTTTATTAATCGGTACCAGATAAAAATTCTCACGAGACGTGTCCGTCACAAAGGCTAGATCATGACGCATTAATTCAAAATGAATATCATTAACAAAATCTGATGAAAAATTTTGCCGACCCGTAAGTTGATTGATATCTTTTCGGCTTAAAGATACTCCTTCATTAAGCCCTTCAAACCTTAACCTTAACCAATCCGAAAACTCTTTTGCACTGACCATAGACATATAATGTACCTACAAGTTCCTCTATAGATAAATTAGGTATAACAGATAGCGACCATATCGCCATATTTTTGACTGAATATAGCCATTTTGACACCATAAGTTCTAGCTACGTAGGTAAACACACTTTAAAGCTCTAAAAACACTGAGGCGGATTAATATACAGACACTAACCGTGCTTCTTTAAATGAGTCTTATCCACTGTTCAACCCATCACCTTAACGGCATACCGATAGCTTGCTTAAAGCTGCAACTCGATTAGTTTCTTGTTTAATCTATAGGCCTGCAATATGATTCGCTGATTAATATTTTTAATCGTTAAAACACCGTTAACGCCGCCGACTTTAATGTAAGAAGTGTTGGTAGAAATATTTTATGATAGCTAATGCTGCAGATTGAAAACGTTGCGGATGGTGCTGCTAGGTATTATGGAAGAGTGAGTGATTCATAATGAGTGTCTAGTCCTAAAATAGGTTGACGGTTTTTATTAAGCCAGTTGGTTTTTCCGACTGGCTTTTTCATGCACCTCGTTTGGGGTTTTCATTCCTAAACTAAGATGCGGCCGTAATTGATTGTAAATCTCTATCGATTCTTTGACTAACACACCAAGCTCTTTCATCGTTCGGCAACGACAAAGCAAAAACTCATGCTTCAAAATACCATTCACTCGCTCCGCCAGTGCATTTTGGTAGCAGTCATATCCATCCGTCATTGAGGGCGTGATGCCATTCGCCGCTAATCTCATTTGGTACTCAGCCGAACAGTATTGTATTCCTCTGTCCGAGTGGTGAATAATATTGCCCGTTGTTATCCGGTTCTTTACCGTCATATCCAACGCTTTAACGACATCTGAGGCTTTCATTTCATCGCTGAGTTCATATCCCATTATCTTTCTGGAGTACGCGTCTGTCACCAGCGATAAGTAATGTGTTCCCTCATCTGATTTCACATAAGTGATATCGCTAACGAGTACCTCTTCTGCACGTTCAATAACTTTGTCTTTAAGTAAGTTAGGGTACTTTCTAAGCCAATGATGGCTATTCGTTGTTTTGGTGTAGTTCTTTCGCGGCTTTACCAACATATCGTGCCGTTTCAAATGTTGAAATAACCCATCTCTGCCAAGCTTTATTCCTTGCTCGATCAGCTGTGGCTTGATGAGTTGGTAGAGCTTACGGGTTCCTACTCTAGGCATAAATTGACGCCAATACATCACCATCGGCACCACGGGTTTGAGCTTTTCAGCTTTCGTTTCAACGCGTTGCTTCCACTGATAAATAGCTTGTCTCGATAAATTAAATTGCCGACTCGCTGATGCTAACTTTACTGTGCCTTTTTCTTTGGCAATCCAGAGCGCTCGGCTAAGTACTTTTTTTCTAAATCGATCCCATATTCATTCTTTAACAGTTCAACCATATCGCCGTAAATCATATTTTTCATTTCTAGATTAGAAACTTGCTTCTCGAGGCGTTTGATTTTTTGGGCGGGTGTTTCTTTAGATTTAGACATAAGGGAGTGCTCAATGGGCTGTGTCCAGTCTAATCTACCATGCTTTCTTAGCCATGTAAGGACAGTACTCCGACCTTGGATCCCGTAGTGTTCTTGAGCTTGTTTATAAGTCAGCTCGCCTTTTTCTACCTGGCTGACGACGGCTAATTTAAAGCCTAATGTATAATCACGCTGTGTACGTTTACTGCTGATTGAACTTGAAGGTTTCATAGATAAGTCTCCAAAGTGTCAACTTATCTCAGGACGGGACAGAGCCAATAAAAAAGCCGCTCTACTAATAGAGCGGCTTTTCAACTAGACGGGGTTATTACCAACCTGTTCTAGTACGAAGTGCTTTACCAATATCAGCAAGAGAACGTACAGTTGTTACGCCTGCTGCTTCTAGCGCAGCAAACTTATCTTCTGCAGTACCTTTACCGCCAGCGATAATCGCGCCAGCATGGCCCATACGCTTGCCTTCAGGTGCAGTAACACCAGCAATGTATGAAACAACAGGCTTAGTCACATTCGCTTTAATGTATTCAGCTGCTTCTTCTTCAGCAGTACCACCAATTTCACCAATCATTACGATTGCTTCAGTTTGTGGATCGTTTTGGAACATTTCCAATACGTCGATGAAGTTAGTACCAGGAATAGG
This sequence comes from Shewanella gelidimarina, assembly GCF_023283945.1. Taxonomy (GTDB): domain Bacteria; phylum Pseudomonadota; class Gammaproteobacteria; order Enterobacterales; family Shewanellaceae; genus Shewanella; species Shewanella gelidimarina. The sequence goes on from NZ_JAKIKW010000007.1 coordinate 45,411, forward strand.
GTCGCCACCAATACCAACACATGTTGATTGGCCGAAACCTTCGTCAGTTGTCTGCTTAACCGCTTCGTACGTCAACGTACCAGAGCGAGAAACAATACCGACTTTACCCGGCTTGTGAATATGACCAGGCATGATACCAATCTTACATTCACCCGGAGTGATAACACCTGGGCAGTTAGGACCGATCATACGTACGCCAGTCTCTTCAAGTTTAACTTTAACTTGAAGCATATCTAACGTAGGAATACCTTCAGTAATACATACGATTAGCTCAATGCCACCGTCGATTGCTTCAAGGATTGCATCTTTACAAAAAGGTGCTGGTACGTAGATAACTGACGCTGTAGCGCCTGTCACTTCAACTGCGTCTTTAACAGTATTAAATACTGGAAGACCTAGGTGAATTTTACCGCCTTTCCCTGGTGATACACCACCGACCATCTGAGTACCGTAATCGATAGCTTGCTCAGAGTGGAATGTACCTTGACCGCCAGTGAAACCTTGACAGATAACTTTGGTATCTTTATTAATTAAGACAGACATTATTTGCCCTCCGCAGCTTTAACAACTTGCTCAGCCGCGTCAGTTAGACTTGTAGCAGCAATGATATCTAGATCTGAGTTCGCAAGCACTTCACGACCCAGTTCAGCGTTAGTCCCTTCTAGACGTACAATAACAGGCACTTCAACGCCAACTTCTTTGACTGCGCCAATGATGCCTTCAGCAATCATGTCACAACGAACGATACCGCCAAAGATGTTCACAAGAACAGCCTTAACATTTGAATCTGACAAGATGATCTTGAATGCTTCAGCAACACGTTCTTTAGTTGCTCCGCCTCCTACATCGAGGAAGTTAGCCGGCTTGCCGCCATGAAGGTTTACGATATCCATCGTACCCATTGCTAGGCCTGCGCCGTTAACCATACAACCCACGTTTCCGTCAAGTGCTACATAGTTAAGTTCAAACTTAGCAGCGTGAGCTTCACGAGCATCATCTTGTGATGGATCGTGCATATCACGGATTTTAGGCTGACGGAATAAAGCGTTACCGTCGATACCAATCTTGCCATCAAGACAATGAATGTTGCCTTCGTTTGTGATAACAAGTGGGTTGATTTCGAGTAATGCGAAATCATGATCTTCAAACATTTTCGCCAAGCCCATAAAGACTTTAGTGAACTGCTTCATTTGTGTTGGGTTTAGACCCAATTTGAAGCCAAGATCACGTGCTTGGTATGGTTGAGGCCCTGTAATCGGGTCGATGATAGCTTTATGGATCAACTCTGGCGTTTCTTCTGCCACAGTTTCAATTTCAACGCCACCTTCAGTTGAAGCCATGAACACAACGCGTCGTGTTGCACGGTCTACAACAGCACCTAGGTATAATTCTTCTGCGATATCGGTACAGGTTTCTACTAAGATTTTAGCAACCGGCTGGCCTTTCTCGTCAGTTTGATAAGTTACTAGGTTCTTACCTAACCACTTTTCAGCAAATGCTCTGATCTCTTCTTTATCGCCAGTAACTTTAACGCCACCTGCTTTACCACGGCCGCCTGCGTGTACTTGACACTTAACAACCCACATATCACCGCCAATATGTCCTGCAGCTTCTACAGCTTCTTGAGCTGTATCACATGCAAAACCTTCTGACACTGGTAAACCATATTCGGCAAATAAAGATTTTGCCTGATACTCATGCAAATTCATGATGATCTATCCATATTACTACTAATCAATTTTTCAACAGGCCCAAATGGACCTGCAGCGAGGGTATTGTCTGTCTTGATTTATAGGTCAAGTAGCAGACGAGTTGGGTCTTCTAGGAAGTCTTTAATAGCAACCAAATAACCAACCGACTCACGACCATCTACGATACGATGATCGTAAGAAAGTGCGAGGTACATCATAGGCAGGATTTCAACCTGACCATTAACTGCCATAGGGCGATCTTTGATGGCATGCATGCCTAAAATCGCGCTTTGTGGCAGGTTCAAAATTGGAGTCGACATTAGCGAGCCAAATACACCACCGTTAGTGATGGTGAAGTTACCGCCGGTCATGTCAGCAACAGTTAACTTACCGTCACGGCCTTTAAGCGCAAGTTCACGCACGTTACGTTCGATGTCTGCAAGGCTCATCTTATCGGTGTCACGCAGCACTGGAGTCACTAGACCACGAGGGGTCGAAACGGCGATGCTGATGTCGAAGTAGTTATGATAAACAATTTCGTCACCATCGATAGAAGCGTTAACTTCTGGGAATCGCTTCAATGCTTCAGTCACGGCTTTCACGTAGAAAGACATAAAACCTAAACGGATACCGTGGCGCTTCTCAAAAACTTCTTGATATTGCTTACGGATACTCATGATTGGCTTCATGTTAACTTCGTTAAACGTCGTTAGCATGGCAGTTGAATTTTTAGCTTCCAGTAAACGATTAGCAATCGTCTTACGCAGACGGCTCATCGGTACACGCTTTTCACTACGTTCAGCAAGCGGCGCTGCAACAACGGCTGGTGCGCTAGGGGCAGGAGCTGCTTTAGCATTTTTAACAAATGCTTCAACATCTTCCTTAGTAATACGGCCACCAACGCCAGTGCCTTTAACTGCGCTTGCATTAAGATTATGCTCAGCAATTAAACGTCGAACTGATGGGCTTAAAGCATCACTTGTCTCTTCAGCTTCAGCTGCAGGCGTTGCCGCTTCAGCTTCAGCTTTAGTCACTTCTTGACCCGCTACTGCGCCAGCAACGAACTTAGCAATCACGGCTTCGCCTAAAACAGTCTCGCCTTCTTCCGCAAGGAATTCAGCAATTTGACCATCTTCAGGTGCAACAACTTCAAGTACGACTTTGTCGGTTTCAATATCAACAAGGATTTGATCACGAGAAACTTGCTCACCAGCTTGAACATGCCAAGTAGCAATAGTTGCATCAGCAACAGATTCTGGCAGTACGGGTACCTTAATTTCGATACTCATGGATAACGATCCTTTTTATATAATGTCTATTACTACAGTTTTAATGCACTGCTAATTAACGATTCTTGTTGCTGAGCGTGCAGCGTAGGGTAACCACATGCTGGCGCAGCTGAAGCTTCACGACCGGCGTAGCTCAATTGAGCTCCTGCAGGTACAACGCTCCAGAAATGATGTTGGCTGCAATACCAAGCCCCTTGGTTTTGCGGCTCTTCTTGGCACCAAACAAAATCTTTGACGTGTGCATAATCAGCGATCATCGCTGCCGCTTCTTCATGTGGGAACGGATATAATTGTTCCACACGAATAAGTGCGACGTTATCTTTGCCTTCTTTACGACGACGTTCTAGCAATTCGAAGTAAACTTTACCGCTACAGAATACAACTCTATCAACTTTACTCGGCGTTAAGTCATCGATTTCACCGATAACATTTTGGAATGTACCTTCGGCTAACTCTTCCAAGCTTGAAACCGCTAATGGATGACGTAGCAGCGACTTAGGTGACATAACCACAAGTGGACGACGCATAGGACGTACAACTTGACGGCGCAACATGTGATAAACCTGCGCTGGCGTTGATGGCACGCACACTTGCATATTGTGGTTAGCACAAAGTTGCAAGAAGCGTTCTAGACGCGCACTTGAATGCTCTGGGCCTTGACCTTCATAACCGTGTGGCAGCAACATTGTTAGGCCACATAGGCGGCCCCATTTTTGCTCACCAGATGATAAGAATTGATCAATCACCACCTGTGCACAGTTAGCGAAATCACCAAACTGAGCTTCCCACAGTGTCAGTCCACCAGGTTCTGCCGTTGCATAGCCATACTCAAATGCAAGCACTGATGCTTCAGACAAGACAGAATCAATAAGATCGATTGGACCTTGGTCGTCAGCGATATTACGCAATGGCATATACGCCGTTGCGTCATTTTGATTATGCAACACAGCATGACGATGGAAGAATGTTCCACGGCCTGAATCTTGACCTGTAATGCGGATACGCTTCTTATCTTCAAGAATAGATGCGTATGCGAGCGTCTCGGCAAAACCCCAATCGAGAAGCTTTTCGCCAGCAGCCATCAATAGACGGTCTTTGTAGATTTTTGCTACTCGAGATTGCAGCTTGTGGCTTTCTGGCACATAACTGATTTTATCGGCTAGGTTCTTAATGCGATCCATTGACATTTGCGCAGGATAATCGTCATTCCACTCAGCGCCGATATAGGGTGTCCAGTCGACAGAATGTAACGTCATAGGACGCCACTCTTTAACCACACAATCGCCTTCATCTAATGCATCACGATAAGCATTCACCATCGAAGTCACGTCATCAGAACCAATTGCATTTTCAGCAATGAGCTTGTCGGCGTAGATTTTTCTTGGTGTAGGATGTTTTTTGATTTTGGCGTACATCAATGGCTGAGTCGCACTAGGTTCATCCGCTTCGTTATGGCCATGACGACGATAACAAACCAAATCAATCACCACATCACGCTTAAATTCATTTCGGTAATCAACAGCAAGTTGAGAAACAAAAGCGACCGCTTCAGGGTCATCAGCGTTAACGTGGAAAATAGGCGCCTGTACCATCTTGGCAATATCAGTACAGTATTCTGTTGAACGAACATCTTCCATCAAGTTTGTGGTAAAACCGACTTGGTTGTTGACAACGATACGGATTGAACCGCCTACTTTAAAGCCGCGAGTCTGCGACATATTAAACGTTTCTTGAACAATGCCCTGACCCGTAATAGCGGAATCACCATGGATGGTGATTGGCATCACTTGCAGGCCGGTGTCACATTCACGTCGGTCTAAACGAGCACGTACTGAACCAATAACCACTGGATTTACGATCTCTAAGTGAGATGGGTTAAAGGCGAGTGCTAGATGGACATTGCCACCGGGTGTTTCAAAATCTGAGGAGAAACCTTGGTGATACTTAACATCACCCGAGCCGTTAAGCTCATCGCTATGCTTACCGGCAAATTCATCAAACAACTCTGATGGTTTTTTACCAAGCACATTGACGAGCAGGTTTAAACGACCACGGTGAGCCATGCCGATGACCACTTCTTTGGTACCCGCATCACCCGCACGATAAATAATTTCGCGCATCATAGGAACAAGCGCATCACCACCTTCGAGTGAGAAACGTTTTGCTCCTGGGAACTTAGCACCAAGGTATTTTTCGATACCTTCGGCTGCGTTAAGTCCTTCAAGAATGCGAGTTTTATCGGCTTTCGAATATTTTGCGGCACCGAGAGACGGTTCGAGACGTTGCTGGATCCAGCGTTTCTCGTCCGTATCAGTGATATGCATGTATTCTGCACCTATCGAACCACAATAAGTGGCTTTTAAGGCTTTAACAAGATCGACTAGCTTCATGGTATCACCACCATGAGCAAACGAACCAGTATTGAATTCACGCTGCATATCATCGCTGTCTAGACCGTGGAAAACGGGGTCTAATTCAGAAACCTTATCGCGTTTCCAAATGTCTAGCGGGTCCAAATTCGCGTTCTGATGACCACGGAAACGGTGCGCGTTAATCATCTGTAGGACTTTAACTTGTTTTGCATCGACTTCGTGATCGGTCACCTTAGGTGAACCTTTCTGACGTCCATCTAATGCAAGACTACGAAAATAGTCGCGTACTTTAGAGTGGGCAGCTTCAGGCACGTCACTTGATGTACCATTCACTAGAGGGAGGTTATCAAACACGACACGCCAGTCTTCAATTACTGACTGCGGATCTTCTTGATAGGCTTCATACATCTCTTCTACATAGGTCAAATTCGCGCCATTAAGATGAGACGATTCAAGCCAGGCTTTCATGATGCCTTGGTGCATTTCTATTCCTTTCAAACTGTATACACGTGCTTAGCCAAAGTCATAAATACAGAATCTTGTTCTAAGCAAGGATTCTGCAATCTCTGTAGCCCCTAGAGTTCCAGATTTACTATTATTGTCTTCCATGACAAAAGAGTCACTCCCCTAAATGAAAGTGACTCTCATAGAGCTATATCAATATCGGCTCTTTAATTTGCATCTAAACAGCTCTCTTCAGAAGCATAGACTTAATGTGTCCAATTGCTTTTGTCGGGTTAAGCCCTTTAGGACAAACATCAACACAGTTCATAATACCGTGACAGCGGAATACACTGTACGCATCATCAAGCTCTGATAAACGCTCTTCAGTCGCAGTATCGCGGCTGTCGATCAAGAAGCGATAGGCATGAAGCAAACCACTCGGACCGATGAACTTATCAGGGTTCCACCAGAATGAAGGACAAGCTGTAGAACAACATGCACACATGATGCACTCATAGAGTCCATCTAAATGTGCACGCTCTTCTGGTGATTGCAGATGTTCACGCGCAGGCGTTTTCTCATCGTTAATCAAGTAAGGCTTTATCTTTTCGTACTGGGTGTAGAACTGTGTTAAGTCTACAATTAAGTCACGCACTACAGGCATGCCTGGTAGTGGACGGATCTCAATCTTCTTATTTTTGAAGGTAGAAACAGGCGTGATACACGCTAGACCGTTTTTACCGTTCATGTTAACACCATCACTACCACAAACACCTTCACGGCATGAGCGTCTAAATGACAATGTTGAATCTAACTCTTTTAGCTTTATCAGTGCATCCAGTACCATCATATCAGTACCTTCGTCCACTTCTAAGCTGTAATCCTTCATGTAAGGCTTAGTGTCTACATCAGGATTGTAGCGATAAACTGCAAATTCCAATTTCATCGGGGCTTCTCCTAGTAGGTGCGCTTAACAGGCGGGAACGCGTCACGAAGCTTAGGCTCCATGTTCACATCACGCTTAGTCATAAGCTCGGTAATCGGGTCATAAACACTGTGGCATAACCAGTTTTCATCATCACGTTCTAGATAATCTTCACGTGAATGCGCGCCCCGACTTTCAGTACGGAAGTTAGCCGCCGTTGCCGTTGCAATCGCTGTCGCCATCAAGTTATCAAGCTCTAAGCACTCAATTCGCTGAGTATTGAACTCAGATGAATTATCAGAGAGCTTAGCGTTTGCGAGACGTGTTCGAATAGTCTTCAGTTCTTCAAGGCCTTCTGCCATTGCATCGCCACTTCTAAATACTGAGAAGTTAAGCTGCATACAAAGTTGAAGATCTTTACGGATAGCCTCAGGCTCTTCACCGTCTTTGTTGCTTTCCCAACGATTTAAGCGTGCTAGAGAAGCGTCAATATCGGCTTCAGTGGCATCTTTAGGGTTAGGTGTAGCATCAAGCGCTTTACCTAAGTGCTGACCTGCTGCACGGCCAAAGACCACTAAATCAAGCAGCGAGTTACCGCCTAAACGGTTAGCACCGTGTACTGATACACACGCAATCTCACCAACGGCAAATAGACCAACGATATCTTCTTCGCTGCCATCTGCGTTTTGGCGTAAAACTTGACCACTCACTTTGGCAGGTAATCCACCCATCATATAGTGACAAGTCGGTAATACTGGGATTGGACCGTCTGCGGGATCGATGTGGGCGAATGTACGAGACAATTCACATACACCAGGAAGACGCGCTTCAAGCGTTTCTTTACCCAAATGATCAAGCTTAAGTAAACAGTGCGGTCCTAATGGGCCGTCGAGACCACGACCTTCACGAATTTCAGTCATCATCGAACGTGCTACCACGTCACGAGAAGCCAAATCTTTCGCGTTAGGCGCATAACGTTCCATGAAACGTTCGCCGTCTTTGTTTAGCAGGTATCCACCTTCACCACGACAACCTTCTGTTACAAGAACACCTGCGCCAGCGATACCCGTTGGGTGGAACTGCCACATTTCCATGTCTTGCATCTGAACACCAGCGCGAATCGCCATACCAACGCCGTCACCAGTGTTGATGTGTGCATTGGTAGTCGATGCGTAAATACGCCCTGCACCACCTGTCGCTAAAATCGTTGCCTTAGCTTTGAAATAAACGATTTCGCCAGTTTCAATTTCGATTGCTGTACAACCGACAATGACACCGTCGTCGTTTTTAACTAAATCGAGCGCGTACCACTCTGAGAATACTTGAGTCTTATGTTTAACGTTTTGCTGGTATAAACAATGAAGTAGCGCGTGACCTGTACGGTCAGCTGCTGCAGCAGTACGAGCCGCCTGTTCGCCACCAAAGTTCTTTGATTGGCCACCGAACGGACGTTGGTAAATAGTACCGTCTTCAAAACGAGAGAATGGTAGACCCATCTGCTCTAATTCGATAACGGCTTCAGGACCGGTTTTACACATAAACTCAATCGCTTCTTGGTCACCGATAAAATCGGAACCTTTCACGGTATCGTACATGTGCTGTTCCCAGTGATCTTCGTGCGCATTACCCAGTGCGACAGTAATGCCACCCTGTGCAGATACGGTGTGAGAACGAGTAGGAAAAACTTTAGATAACAGCGCGCAGCTCTTACCTTCTTTTGAAATCTGCAATGCCGCGCGCATACCCGCGCCACCAGCGCCGATAACAACCACGTCAAATTCGCGAACTGGAATACTCAATTAAACACCCCACACAATCAAAATGCCTGCGGCCATATAAGAAAAGGCTGCTACGACAAAAACAAACTGAAGCACACCACGTAATGACACACACTTAACGTAATCGGTAAGTACCTGCCAAACACCAATCCATGCATGGACTAGAATCGCAACCAGTGCGAGAAGTGTGAAGACTTTCATCGGCAAAGCACTGAATAAACCGTGCCATGCATCGTAAGTCAATGGAGAGCTACATGCGATAAAACCAACCATAAAGATGGTGTAACAGGCTAGAATTACTGCACTTGCACGTATAAGAATAAAGTCATGGACACCACTGCGACCAAGACTTGCTGCATTAGTTACCATACCCAAATCCCCGCGATGATAGAAAACACTACTGATAATGCCATAGCGACTTTAGCTGAAGTTAATCCTGAAGAAAGTTCTTCCCAGTAGCCGGCATCCATCACTAAGTGGCGTAAACCCACTATCAAGTGATAACCCAACGCGGTAAGAATTCCCCAAACGATAAACTTGACGATAAAGTTATCAAAAAGAGATTGGACGCCAGCAAAACTTTCAGCGGATGCTAATGATTCATTAAGCAACCAAATAAGAATACCGACAGCAAACAACATAATAACGCCCGATACACGGTGTAGGATGGACGCGATCGCCGTTGCTGGGAACTGTATAGTCTGCAGATCTAAATGGACAGGTCTTTGCTTTTTCACGTTCTGCTCACTCTGCTCAATTGAGCTAATTTTTGTTATACGAACCGCTTTTACTCAGATCCCCATCCGTGAACTAGGTCACAGTTTAAGCCCTTTGCAAAAGAAAACTTGAAACAAACATTTAACAGTTTAGCGACCACTAATTAAGGTTGTATAAATGTGGTAACTATTCCTCAATGTATGCAGCTCATCTGAGCCGCAGCAAGTATACGTGGGTGAAATGTCAAATACAAACATCACATTATGCAAATTTTGTTTTTTTGGTAAAAAAATCTGCCAAGCCCCTGTTGCGACAGGTGGTTATTGCTAATTAAGACCATGGTCTAACAAATTTAAACGCTTATTTAAATTGAAATGTGATCTAGATTCACTGTAAAGTATTGGGGTTTGATAAGCCGCACTCAATAAGAATGAAGTAAGGAGAATGGGGTATGGCTGATAATATAGCCAAGTTGGAACTACCAGGGAACGATTCAATCGATTTGCCGATCAAGAAAGGAACGGCAGGATTTGATGTAATAGACATCAGTAAGCTAGGTAGCACAGGTCACTTTACCTTCGATCCAGGATTTCTCGCGACAGCTTCCTGCGAATCAGCTATTACTTATATCGACGGCGACCAAGGGATCTTGCTTCATCGCGGATACCCAATTGGCGAGTTGGCAATAGACTCTGATTATCTAGATTTATGCTATTTGCTGCTTTACGGAGAGCTTCCGAATAAAGCACAGTACGATACATTCGTACACACGGTTAAAAACCACACCATGGTTAACGAGCAACTTGCGAGCTTCTTTAGAGGTTTCAGACGTGATGCTCACCCAATGGCAATGTTGTGTGGCGTTACTGGCGCCCTTTCTGCATTCTACCAAGATTCTTTGGATGTGAATGACGAGCGCCATCGCGAAATTGCTGCTTACCGCTTGGTGTCAAAAATGCCAACAATCGCAGCGATGTGCTACAAGTACTCTATTGGTCAGCCTTTTGTCTATCCACGTAACGATTTAAGCTACGCTGGTAACTTCCTAAGCATGATGTTTGCTGTGCCATGTGAAGAGTACAAAGTTAACCCAATCGTTGAACGTGCTATGGACCGTATCTTCATTCTACATGCAGATCACGAGCAAAATGCATCGACTTCAACAGTTCGTTTAGCAGGTTCATCTGGGGCTAACCCATTTGCGTGTATTGCTGCGGGTATTGCGTCTCTTTGGGGACCTGCTCACGGTGGTGCTAACGAAGCTTGCTTGAACATGCTAGAAGAGATCGGCAGTGTTGATCGTATTCCAGAATTCATTGCACGTGCTAAGGATAAAGAAGATCCTTTCCGTCTAATGGGCTTTGGTCATCGTGTTTACAAGAACTTCGACCCTCGCGCTAAAGTCATGCGTGAAACGTGTCATGAAGTGCTTGCAGAGCTAAATGTGAATGATCCATTGTTAGATGTTGCAATGGAACTTGAACGTATCGCACTAGAAGACGAGTATTTTGTCTCTAAAAAGCTATACCCGAACGTTGATTTCTATTCAGGGATCATCATGAAAGCTATTGGCATTCCAACAAGCATGTTCACTGTACTGTTCGCATTAGCGCGCACAGTCGGTTGGATTGCACATTGGAAAGAGATGCTAGATCAGCCTGGTCACAAGATCAGTCGTCCTCGCCAGCTATACACTGGTGATGCTGAGCGTAGCTTTGTTGCAAAAGACAAACGCGATTAGTAATCTGGTTAATGATTAACCGAAAAAAGGCACTCGTTGAGTGCCTTTTTTATTGTCTGAAATAAAGGGTTAGCTTGACGAGAACAGTCTGCTCATAAGCTCAGTCACTCTCGCCAGCGATACACGGGTGATGCTGAGATGAATGTTGCCGTAAGATATTGTTGCAAAAGACAAACACGATTAGTAATCTGGTTAGTGATTAACCGCAAAAAGGCACTCGTTGAGTGCCTTTTTTATTGCCAGCTTCAAACATTTACCTTGATTGACATCGGCAGCCAATAATAAATTCATTAATGGCGCGCATGGTGAGTTAATTTGCTGCTATCGGAGCAGATTAAGAAAGTCATCAGGTGCAGGTGTCTCGAAAGTGAGTCGCTTGCCTGTCTTTGGTCGCGTAATACTCAGGCGTAATGCATGCAGCCCCATGCGCGGGCCTTCAGTTCCATAACGGGGATCGCCAATCAGCGGATGCCCTAGCCAAGCCATGTGGGCACGGATTTGATGTTGTCGACCCGTCTCCAGTTGAACTTCAAGCAATGACCGCTCCCCCACTGTCCGCTGGGTGTTAAAATGCGTGATGGCTTTTTTAGCTTCTGGATGTGGACCAACTATCATTTGATACTTCTCAGGATCTATTCTCAAGGGCTGGTCAATGGTGCCTTGACTCGGATTAGGGCAACCTTCAACCACCGCAAGGTAAGTTTTTTCGGCCTCACCCCAGCCATCCATAACGGCTTCGCGCATTTCGCGAGACGTTGCAAACATCAAAACACCCGATGTATCACGGTCAAGCCTATGCACCGGCCAAAGATTAACGGTACGCTTAGGACGCGTGAGCTGCTTGCGAAGAATGGCAAGCGCATGGTCTTTGTTTTCATTGGCTGTTGCCACTGACAACAAGCCAGCAGGTTTGTTGATGACGATAAGATCGTTGTCCGAATACAAGATTTCAAGCCGGGAGACTTTAAGTTGCACGTTCTTCCCCGTAGCCCGAACTTCTACATCATCGCCGACGTTGATCTCATGATCATGGCGCATGATCGGCTGACCGTTGACGATTATGCATCCTGTTGTCAGCCGTTGTTTAATTTTGCTGCGACTCCAGCCTTTTAGCTCGGTGGTGAGGAAAGAGAGTAGAGGCGATGCCTGTTTCACTCGTAATCTTTCAGACATAGTAAGTTGTTCTCCAGCTTGGTGTTTCTAGTAATTCAATAGACATAATAATCATACCAACGCCCACATAACAGGCAAATAATACTTGGCTAAAATTGGTGAAAATGAGCGTTTAACGTACATTCGATGCGTTTGTTAAGTGTCGCGGCACTGATTTTCAGTAATGAAAGTAAATGAAGTCAGTTATCGAGTTTGAAGCATTGATACCGATAACGCTCTCATTATGTCCAATGAACGGCCACATTATAAAATCAATAATGTGAGATTCTAACAGCAAGAGATCAATACCACTAGATAACCGCAGTTTATAAAAATGGGGCTTCAATGCTTTCCATCAGTAAAACTTCAAAAAGAGCGCTATGGAGGGAGTAATAACGGCTTTGGGCGTAAGAACCTTTGCCCTGATAAGCACCTGCAGACAATAATGTTTGAACCGTTTTTCACTTCGTTTTGAAGAGCATTTTGTTAACGCATTTATGAACAAAATCTTGTTAGCGTTAATACTCAAAATTCTATAATTCACATTACAATAAAGATGGTAAAACTCGGTTCTTGTTAAATTCGATAATCAAGAATACTGCAAGCGTTAAGCTTTACAACATCGAATAATAGTTAAGAAATCAGAATTGTATTCGTTGAGAGATGGATTGCAGTTTACTCTCGCAACAGGAAGCTAACTAGCAAGGTTAGGAGCTCTTATTATCGAGAGTAGATGACGCCCCCCCCCCCTCGGCAACATGCTTCTTAGTTGCTCTACCTTCTAAATCCATTCAATCGTGTGCGGAGCCGCATCTAGAGTGTTTTTTGGTCTGGTAGCTAGAGACCTCCAGCTACCAGATTATGCGTGTTTTCCAATAATATGAAGCAGGTCTTCAACATTTCTCGCAATGTAATCAGGCTTAACTTCCCAACGTTCAGGCTCTGAACGACTATATGCGGCAGCGACAGAAATCACCTTGGCACTTCCTCCAAGTGCTGACTGCAAATTACGGGCAAACTTGGCGTCTGCTTCATGGTCACCGATGTACATTAATAATTTACAATTTCTATGCCCAAAAATTGACTCCACACACTTGAGACCACCAAATGAATGTGGTTTTTGGTGACCATTTGATACATCGTCGTAACCAACAATAGCTTTAAATGGTGCGTCTATCCCATTGCGTTTAAGCACCCTACTAATATTTTTTTGCGAGTTTTGAGAGCAAATACCATGGTGTAATTTAGAAAAATGCTCAACGACATTTTTTATTCCGTCAAAAAGTGCAACTTCGGTTTGGTTTTTATCTTGGTGTTCAGCCCACATACTGCCAGCTTGAATCATCTCGCCATGAGATAGACCGTAGTAATCAACATATAATTCTTGCCAGTTAAATGTGGAGCAACAATAGATAGAATTGCTTTTGTAAAAAAGCAATATTCTTCGGCACTGAATTAACGAGTGTCCCATCGTAATCCCACAGTATTGCATCTAATTTCATTTCATCATCTCATTGTCCAATAAACCGATTTGGATCATACACCTTGCAACGAATTGGCAAAGCTTAAACATAGCCAGCCATTAATAATCAACAACATAACTAGCTTTCAACTCAATATCAATGATTGACGTCTATCAAAGACAAACTTGAACACTGTTCAACAGAGTGGCGCGATTAAATACCAGAAAATAAGTGAAGTAACTGAGATTGGTGAGTTTTAAGGCGTGGATTGTTAACCTGTAGATTAACATAGGAAAGGGCTGTTGAAGTTACGGTCTTTAGGCAAGTCTACTTGCATATACTGATAACTATTTGAAAAGTGCCGCGGGCGTGTATCTAAGTTTTCACAGTAACTGCTTAGCTCTTGCAACGTCCCGACTGGGCCGTGAAACAGTTGCCCAAACTCGGTGGTGATTTTTAGCCAATTAGCGGCTGGGATATTTAATCGATTCAAAATCATTTCTGCACTTGAAGAAATAGCACCACACTTATCGTTACGGATTATTCTGCCTGTTCCATCAACCAGTTCAAGGTAGTCTTTCAGCGAGAAAGCACTACCTTTGGGTTGATGCTCTCGCTCATTGTCAATAAAGGCTAATAGCTTGCTCGGTTGTTGACCTTTAAGCGTTGCAGTGACTCTGAGTTTTAAACTGGTGAAGTCCGATTGCTCTGGCGTTTACGCCATCTTCGCACGGATTGGCCTATCTATTAGCAAAAAGTGTTCGACATAGGTCATACAAGCCAGCACAGCGGCCTCATCCAAAAGGGCTTGAGATTTAAACCGCCCTTCCCAAAAATGCCCAGTGCAGTAATCTTCAAAGTTGGCTTGTCTAGCTATTGGTTCATTCAAACATCTCATGAACCATTAGATATCACTGAGTCTTGAGCGGTAAATCGCTACTTGGTGCTTTAACTGAGCAACTAGGTGTTCTTCAATCACTTCACCTTTAGCAAACTTTTGAGTCAGCCCTGTACCGTTAAAGCATTTGTGCCCATTGCTCAACAACATCCCTATCTGACCAGAAATTTACTTTGTCTACATCGATATACAGCACGATATGCAAATGATGACTTCCTCTCAGTTACTAAGAATGCATAAGCTGCAACATCAATAGCAAACACCTCGGTAAGCTTCAAAATTTGCGTTTATAGCCAACTTCGGCGATGGTCATATTTTTTCCCGTGTACTTATCATCACCGCACACTATTTATGAAAAGTCAGGCACGCCGCACGACACGGCTACAACAATTATAATCAGGGTTCTTCTTGGCCTTGGTATACAACCTCCTTGTTAAATGCTCTTTCAAAGCTTAGTAGGAGGTCGTTCTTTATGCCATTAACTATGGGCGGCACTATTTTTGACTTGATTAAAATCTAATTAAATTAGCTCTTTATGATGACTTGTCATGATGTTCGATTAACTGATGCACAGCCTCGAGCAGCTGTCACTCAAACCCGAGAGCCTAGGACATCGGTTCCGCTGCAATGCAATACTAGGCTAGGTGCCGTTTCCCGGAAGTATACGTTTTAACCACGTGCTATAGCGCACATACTGAGGATACCTTGGTAGTATCCTCGACTATGTTGGTAGTATTCTCTACGACGTCCATTAGGCATTTATAAGAGAAGTAACTAAATGAACGAGTTATTACTACAAGTAAGGACACTCACCAACGGTGATCCTTTGTTGACAGCTGTAATTGTCGGAGTATTGACATTAACGTTAAGTGGACTAGTGGGCTATATGTTAAAAGGTATCCCCTCGAAGATGTTAAGCTTGGTCAGTAGCCTGCTGTTGATACGGCTGACTATAGACGACAGCCAGCAGGTGCGTACAGAGGTATTCAATAAACTGTCCTTTCTGATAAGTAACACTACCGTTCCGCTGTTTTCACGCTCTATCTCTGAGGCTGTGTACTTTGACTATAGTGCGAGTTACGACGGTCTTATCAGTGTTAAATCTATCGGTTACGGCATGCACGTGTTTAAATACCATGATTGCTTCATGCTGGCGACTCGGTCTAAGGTCGATAGCACTATGCCGTACGATACTATTACTATAGCTGTACCATGGTGGTCGAAAGATAAACTATATAGCTTTTTAGAAGATGTTCGTGGAGACATATCTACTGAGCCAAAGGTTAATATTTTCGAGGAAACTGAATGGTGTCGCTATGGCACATTAAAGTCATCAGGTTTTAGAGAATTAGTGCTAGATGGAGGGTTTAAGCAGGAGCTACTTCGTGAAGTAGGTAACTTTGCAAGTAGAGATAAATCGGTTGTAAGTAAGCTAACCTTACTGCTACATGGACGAACGGGTACCGGTAAGACTGGTATAGCTAGAGCCTTAGCGGTTGAATATGATCGCGATCTATACATACTTAATCTTTCTACTGTAAACGATGTCACTGTTCATAAGGCGATTAGAAAGATACCGCCTGGAGCCATGTTGTTAATAGAAGACTGTGACTGTGTAAAGGCTACGGTATCACGTGCTGCAGAAAGTAACGTAGATAATCCGCCGCTAACCTTAGGTGGCGTACTTAACGCGCTAGACGGAGTCATTCCTCTTGAAGACTGTCTTGTAGTAATGACCACTAACCATCTTGAGAGTCTCGATCCTGCGTTGATACGTAAAGGTCGTGTAGATGTCAGTATTGAAGTACCGCTTATAAGTGCAAAACAAATCAATGAAGACTACCAGGACCGTTTTGGCGCAGTTATCAATAGAACTGAACCTATGTTAGGTTGTGAAGTATATGAACTCCATCGTAGAGCCAGCTTAAGATATGGTGTGTGTTGTAAGCCTCTAGGCCTATTAGGGTAAAACATGCCGCGTACATAAATGGAGAAAGGGGATCAGAGCTTGATGGATCCCCACGAATTTAAAAACGAGCTTGTAGTGCATTGATGAATTCTCTTAGTGCATCAATGCCGCGTTCTACATGCAAGTGCACTGCAAATAGATATAGCCAGCCACTAATAATCAATAACATAACTAGCTTTCAGCCCAATATCGACGATTGAAGTCTATCAAAGAAAACTTGAACCATTTCCAACAGAGTGGCTGCGGATAAAGGACGCAGAATAAGTGAATTAGCGGGGATTGGTGAGTTTTAAGGTGTTGAATATTAACTCAATGGACTAACTGAGAAAAGGGGTCTTGAGGCGGTGAGTTAGAGTCTAGTTTACTTGAATATACTGACAGCTATTTGAAAAGTGCCGTCGGCGTTTATCTAGGGGTTCGCAGTAGCGGCTAAGCTCCTGCAGCGTACCCACTGGGCCGTGAAAAAGTTGTCCAAACTCTGTGATGATTTTCACCCGAAAAACTAAAGCCACCCATCGTTAATCAATAACATAAGACATCATATACAAATGCATAGGATTTGCGCAATGTTCGGTATTGGTGGTTTTCGAGGATCACTGAATGATAGCCTGATATAAGGAAAAGTAAGGTAAAGCTGCTTACGAAATCTACTATCGAATTGTTGTGGAAACACACAAAGGGGCAAAAGCTCGTTAGACGAAACTGCCAAATTGAATATGCAATGTTGATAACGCGGACGCTACTAGAAATTCGACTATGCTTACCAAGCGTTGATATATATCAAGTTATATCACCTAAATGTCGTGTAAATTGCTTCGACCTTCCTTAATCAATCAGTCATATAAAGGATTATTGTCGTGATGCGCTTAATTAGTTTAGTTTTCCTTACGCTTTTTTTTGCACTCCCAATCCAAGCCCATGAGCTACATTCTTCCGGTGGTTTTATTTCTGGATTTAATCACCCCGTTCTCGGTTTTGATCATATGTTAGCCATGATATGTGTTGGGCTTTTAAGCACCCGACTTGGCGATCGTGCAATCTGGACCGTACCCACTGTGTTTGTTTTATTCATGCTTATTGGTGGCATAATTGGCTTACTCGCGATACCGATTCCGTTCGTAGAGATAGGTATTGCTACTTCTGTTTTGTTATTAGGGTTAGCATTAGCCATAGACAAAAGATTACCTCAGTTATTGGTAATGGGATTTGTCGCCCTATTCGCCATATTCCATGGTCATGCTCATGGTGTTGAGATGCCCCAACTAGCTGACCCCGCTCTCTACGTTTTAGGGTTTATCTTTGGTACTGCATCTATCCATATTGTTGGGGTTTTATTAGGTATGGCTATGCAGCAAAAAGACCCTCAGCATCGTTTAATTCGCTCATCTGGTGGCGTCATAGCACTTATCGGTGGTTATATTTTGGTCAGCATTTAGTCGTTCCTATACCTTTTTGAGCCTGTCCAACACCGGAACTGGAATACTGTGTTGCTATAGAGTTTAAACTTGCTTCAGGCGAGAAATCTCACTTGGAGCCTAGAAAGAATAAGCCCGCTATTATTAATCAGTTGCACGAAGCTGCGGCTGTACAACTTAGGCCTGTATTGATGACTACAGCCACTATGGTTATTGGCGTATTCCCACTTCTAACTGGAGTTAATCGGGTCAGAGTAAAATTTAGCGGTGTCATTTTCGAAAACAGGGACATCAATTGAACCAACCTTTGGTGCAGGTATTTCATCCATAATTTGATTAGTTGCTGTACGTCAAAAGCCGATGAATCTTGAGTTGTCGAAATCACGATCTAACCAACTTTGGGGGGAAAGTGAGTTAGCTCAGACCAAAGAGGTTCCAATTGCCTGCGGCTGGCATATGTGCAGACGCAACTGAGGCTCGCTGCAACTCTTTATAAAATGAAGGGTCCATGTAAGCTCAACGAGGGCATCTAATCCCCAAGAATGGCGGAAATACCAAATTATGTAGGGAACAGAATTGGCCATGTTTCCGAAGCCTGATGCTTCAAAATTGATAGCTTTCACTCTCGGCCAAATTAGGGCAAAAGCCCCACTACCTTGGTCAAGCGTTGCTTGATAAACCTCAAGACCACTAACCAACTTTGCGTGCATAAATGAGTTAGAGCAGCAAGGGAAGTTGATGAAGCTAAATATGGACACTGGAAATGAAGTTATTCCTTCATAACATGCTAAAAATTGTTGGCTGAAATTTTAGGGACGAAAATAGCCAATTGTATTCAGTCCTTATTTATTAACTTGTTCTGAATTATTTCATAGTCAATTAATTGAAAATATAGAACTTCAAGCTGACAATTATAAATATAACATTGAGGCTGTACTGAGCTATTTGCCAATATCATTAAAACCATAAACATCGAACCCTCTCATCGTAGCCGGCCTTTCATTACATCGACAAACCCATGCAGTTATATTTTTAAAGGATTCAAGCTCCAATTGTTCACTTGCCTTATAGAACATATCTAACCACATGACCCATGGGAATATTGATATATCTACAATGCTATATTTATTAGCAATAATGTAATTTTGGCCTTGAAGCTTATCATCTAATATTTTTAGAAGTCGTACTGTTTCTTTTTCAAACCGCGCTTCAGGATAAGGGTGATTACAATTTTCTTTTCCATAAGTATGGAAGTGACCAAAAGCTCCAAACATCGGCCCAATATTGGCGGCCTGAAAAAATAGCCACTGTATAGCCTCACATCTAGTAGCTGAGTCCTGTGGTAGCAATTTTCCTGATTTTTCTGCCAGATACAGTAAAATGGCTCCAGATTCCATTATTGATATCGGCTTTCCACCTGGGCCACTTGGATCAATAACAGCCGGTATTTTCCCATTAGGATTTATCTTTCTAAATTCTTCAGCAAACTGATCTCCCTTTAAAATATCAACGGTATGGATATCGTATGTAAGACCCATTTCTTCCAATGCAATCGGAATTTTAATTCCGTTAGGCGATCCTAAAGCATAGACCTGTATATTTTTCATGAGATCGATTCCTTACATTCCTGATGCATAACAGCTTACTACACGGAATGCCTGATAACGCCGACCGTGTGAGTTATTTTTACTTTAGTTTGAACATAATGAACTTGAGTCGATAACATAAAACCGACGCTACCATTCATCTCACCTTGGGGCATAAATGGTTAGCTTCAGCCCATATTGGTTCCAATGACCTGCGGTCGGTGCATGTGCAAATACTGTAGGGGCATGCTGCAATTTTTTATGAAAGAGATGGTCTCTGTAAGCTCAACGAAAATCTCTGCCCTCCATGACCGCTCTGCTGTTTCATCCCTGAAACCAAAAGCCTCAGACGCATCTACACTAAATTATAAAGGCGCAGCTTGATAAGTTTAGGTTATCTAGACTAACGACCTACAAACAAGCTTTAGCGCAAAAGTAATTGACCTCAATACCCTAGAGGCCACCACCCTCTCTACTAAAGTGAGCTTCTGCTTACATTGTTAAAAACCGCAACAATTGAACTTTTTCGCTACATCACCCATCAAAATAACCAACAAACATTCACACTCACAACTTAAGCTGTTGTATATAAAGGAAATTAAACCTTGGCATACATAATGCTTAGTAAAGCCTAATGAAATAACTTAAATGGGTTTAAAGACATGGAAGCATTCAAAAACAAAAAAATCATTCTCCCAATACTACTTGCTGCACTGCTTAGTGCTTGTGGCGCAGAAGAAGAGGTTAAAGAAGAAGAGAAATATGCCGTCCCTGTAGAGACAACCACAGTGATCCAAGGGGATGTATCGTCATTTTATAGCACTACCGCGACCCTTGAAGCACCAGAAGAAGCTAAAGTTGTTACCCGCATTGCCGGACTTATCCAGTCAATCAATGTTGAAGAAGGTGATCGCGTCGCTAAAGGCCAGCTGTTGGCGATTATCGATTCAAAAAGACAGAAATTTGATTTAGACCGCTCACAAGCCGAAGTTGAGATTATTCAACAAGAACTGAATCGCCTCAAAAAAATCAACAACAAGCAGTTTTTTAGTGCCGACTCTATGGCTAAACTCGAATATAACCTACAAGCTGCCATGGCTAAACGTGATTTGGCCGCATTGTACGTACAAGAAAGCATGATCCGCTCACCCATTGAAGGTGTGGTCGCGACGCGATTTGTGAAATCTGGCAATATGGCTAAAGAGTTCGACGAACTGTTTTATATCGTTAACCAAGATGAGCTGTACGGCATTGTCCACCTCCCAGAGCAGCAGCTGCAACACCTCCGCTTGGGACAAGATGCACAGATTTTTGCCAACAAACATACTCAAGATACCACTCACGCGACAGTGTTGCGGATAAGCCCTATTGTTGATGCTCAAAGCGGTACGTTTAAAGTCACGCTTTCAGTGCCAAACCAAAAGGCAACCTTAAAAGCTGGGATGTTTACCCGTGTAGAGCTTAGATACGACACTCATAATGACGTAATAACCGTTCCTTATAACGCGCTTGTAAATCAAGACAATGAATTTGCCCTTTATGTGATTGACGGAACAAGCGCTAATCGCCGCACAGTAACACTCGGTTATCGCGAAGCAGATACAGTAGAAGTGGTTGCTGGTATCGAACCTGGCGAGCAAATCGTTATTCGTGGTCATCAAAATCTAAAAGACCAATCGCTCGTTGAAGTGATTAGCTCTTTAGATATTGCATCAGCCAAGTAGACCGGGAGTCAACGCTATGTCAATAATAAAAACCTCGGTAAACCGACCGGTTACCGTGTGGATGTTTATGTTTGCCGTCATTCTTTTCGGCATGGTTGGATTTTCACGCTTAGCAGTGAAACTACTGCCTGATTTAAGCTATCCAACCATTACCATACGCACGCAATATGTGGGTGCTGCGCCCGTTGAAGTAGAACAACTGGTATCAAAACCTATTGAAGAAGCCGCAGGTATTGTTAAAGGCTTACGTAAAATTAACTCTATTTCTCGTTCTGGTATGTCTGATGTGGTGCTCGAGTTTGAATGGGGTACTGACATGGATATGGCCAGTCTCGATGTACGAGAAAAACTTGATACTATTGAATTGCCATTAGATGTTAAAAAGCCGTTGTTGCTGCGGTTTAATCCCAATTTAGATCCCATTGTCCGTCTCGCATTATCGGTTCCGAGTACCAGTTCTGATGTGGCTGAATCTGCGAGCGAAAGTGATTTAAAGCAGATGCGTACCTATGCTGAAGAGGAGTTGAAACGTCAACTTGAGTCATTATCTGGCGTCGCAGCGGTGCGTCTTTCAGGTGGACTACAGCAGGAAGTTCATATACTGCTCAATCAACAAAAGCTCACTCAGCTTAACCTCAGCGCCGATCTTATTCGTGCTCGTATCGCCGAAGAAAATATTAACCTTTCCGCTGGCAAGGTTATTCAAGGTGACAAAGAGTATTTAGTCAGAACCTTAAACCAATTCAACTCATTGGATGAGCTCGGACAAATTGTTATCTATCGCGATGAACAAACGTTAGTGAGATTGTTTGAAGTTGCCGATATTGTTGACTCGTATAAAGAGCGTAACGATATCACCCGTATTGGCGATAGAGAGTCGATTGAGTTAGCCATTTACAAAGAGGGTGATGCCAATACAGTGGCTGTCGCGCGTAAGGTCACTGACGAACTCGAAAAACTCAACAAAAACAGCCCCAAGGCTGAATTAAAAGTCATTTACGATCAATCAGAATTTATTGAAAGTGCCGTCAATGAAGTCACATCGGCTGCGCTCATCGGTAGTCTATTGTCTATGTTGGTTATCTATCTATTTTTAAGAGATATTATTCCAACCCTTATTATTTCAATCTCAATCCCCTTCTCCGTTATTGCCACCTTTAACATGATGTATTTTGCCGGTATTAGCCTCAATATTATGTCTCTTGGCGGCATCGCATTGGCCGTGGGCTTGCTCGTCGATAACGCTATTGTGGTGCTGGAAAATATAGATCGCTGTAAATCACTGGGCATGAGTAAACTCGAAGCCGCTGTCACTGGGACTAAAGAGGTTTCAGGTGCCATCTTTGCTTCAACATTAACCACGCTCGCCGTATTTATTCCTTTGGTCTTTGTTGATGGTGTGGCTGGTGCGTTATTTTCAGACCAAGCACTTACCGTGGCTTTTGCGCTACTGGCATCGCTGTTAGTGGCACTCACCACCATCCCGATGTTAGCCTCACGTGAAGGTTTTAAAGCCCTACCACCACTATTAACAAAGTCTGAAAAAATCAAACCAGACACCACATTTGGAAAATTTAAGCACTACAGTGCAACTGTCTTTTCATTTCCTTTCATACTACTATTCAACTACATACCCAGCGCACTATTGACGCTAACGTTAATTATAGGCCGCACTGTCTCTTGGGTTGTAGGACTCGTTATGCGCCCGTTGAGTAGCGCATTTAACTGGATTTATAGTTTGCTTGAAGCTGGCTACCACCGTCTGTTGGCAGCGGCCTTAAGGTTTAAAGTGCTCACCTTGTCTATTGCTATCGGTATTACGGCAGGCGCTGCGTTACTAGTGCCAAGCTTAGGGATGGAGCTCATTCCACCGATGAACCAAGGTGAGTTCTACGTTGAAGTATTACTCCCACCAGGGACTGAAGTGTCTGAAACAGACAAAGTACTGCGCACGCTCGCACTCTCTATTAAAGATAGAGCCGATGTAAAGCATGCCTACAGCCAAGCGGGTAGCGGCGGTTTAATGACCTCAGATACTTCACGCGGTGGAGAAAACTGGGGACGTTTACAAGTTGTACTGGCCGATCATGATGCTTTTGACGCTGTCACGCAAAAATTACGTACCGTCGCAATGCGGATCCCAGAGCTTGAAGCCAAGATCCAACATCCTGAGCTGTTTAGTTTCAAGACTCCACTTGAAATTGAACTCGTAGGTTACGATCTCGCCCAACTTAAAACCACGGCTGATACCTTAGTTGAAGCCTTGTCTGAATCGGACCGATTTGCCGATATCAATACCAGCTTGCGAGATGGCCAGCCAGAGTTAAGCATTCGATTTGATCATCAGCGTCTTGCTGCCTTAGGTATGGATGCACCCTCTGTTGCAAACCGCATTGCTCAACGCATTGGTGGCACAGTTGCCAGTCAATATACGGTGCGCGATCGTAAGATAGATATCTTGGTTCGCAGTGAACTAGATGAGCGTAATCAAATTAGTGATATCGACTCAATGATCATCAATCCAAACAGTAATCGCCCGATTTCGCTGAGTGCCGTTGCTGATGTCACCCTCAAGCTTGGCCCTTCTGCTATCAATAGAATAAGCCAACAACGCGTGGCTATTGTGTCGGCCAACTTAGCTTATGGCGACCTTAATGATGCGGTGTTAACCGCCCGAGAAATTTTGGCAAATCAAACACTACCCACTTCAATTCAGGCGCGTTTTGGCGGTCAAAATGAAGAGATGGAACATTCATTCCAGTCGTTACAAGTTGCATTAGTGTTAGCAGTGTTCTTGGTGTATCTGGTCATGGCAAGTCAGTTTGAATCGCTATTGCACCCTTTACTCATTCTTATCGCAGTGCCAATGGCTGTCGGCGGCAGTATTTTGGGGCTTTATATCACTCAAACTCACTTGAGCGTGGTGGTGTTTATTGGCTTAATTATGCTTGCTGGTATTGTGGTCAACAACGCTATTGTACTGGTTGACAGAATTAATCAATTACGCCGTTCAGGGCAAGATAAACTAACCGCAATAACAAACGCAGCAGAGTCACGCTTACGTCCAATTATCATGACCACCATGACAACCGCTCTCGGATTATCACCCATGGCCTTAGGCTTAGGTGATGGCAGCGAAGTGCGCGCGCCAATGGCTATTACGGTAATATTTGGTCTATCGCTATCAACATTGTTGACGCTGGTTGTCATCCCCGCTCTTTATGCACTTTTTGACCGCAAGGATTATGCTCAAGAAACGACAGAGCCACAAAGTAGCGATTCAGTAATAACTGAAGGAGGCCAGGCATGAGTATCACCCGCTTAGCCATTGCAAGGCCGGTAACCACGGCGATGTTTTTTGTCGCTATTTTACTCTTCGGCCTTGCCTCTAGCAGATTGTTACCGCTAGAGATGTTTCCTGGAATCGACATTCCTCAGGTCATCGTTGAAGTCCCCTACAAGGGGTCAACGCCGTCTGAAGTCGAACGAGACATCACCAGTATCTTGGAAGAAACGCTTGCCACCATGGGGGGCATAGAAGAGCTTCGCTCTAGCTCTTCGCAAAACGGCGCTGAAATAGAGCTCAGAATGAAGTGGGGAGAAAACGTTGCCACTAAAAGCTTAGAAGCGAGAGAGAAAGTCGACTCTGTGCGTCACTTGCTGCCAAAAGATGTCGAACGTGTTTTTATCAGGCAATTCAGTACCGCCGATATGCCCGTACTCAATTTACGTATATCCAGTGACCGAGAACTGTCTGGTGCATTTGATTTGCTCGATAAACAACTAAAGAGACCACTGGAGCGCGTTGAAGGCGTGTCTCAAGTGACCTTGTATGGCGTCGAGCAAAAGCAGATAGAAATTCGCATTAATGCAGACAAACTTGCCGCGAGCAACATCTCTATCAAAGACCTCACTCGTCGCATGCAGCAAGAAAACTTTGTGATAAGCGCAGGTGTATTAAAAACCGATTCACGTGTTTATCAAGTATCTCCTAAAGGGGAGTTTAGAAATCTCGATGAGATAAACTCGCTAGTACTTACCCCTGGGATCACGTTAGGCGATATCGCATCGGTGAAATTTGCCTTGCCTGAGCGTTTAGACGGTCGTCATTTAGACCAAAATTATGCTGTCGGTTTGGATGTTTTCAAAGAATCGGGAGCTAACTTAGTCGACGTATCGGCTCGCGTAATGAAAGTCATCGAAAGAGCTAAGCAAGATCAGCAATTTCAAGGAATTAAACTCTTTGTAATGGAAGATCAAGCCTATGGCGTAACATCATCGCTGAAGGATTTATTAACCGCAGGCTTGATTGGCGCCCTGCTCTCTTTTGTGGTGCTGTATCTGTTTATACGTAACCTAAAAATGACCTTGGTCATTGTGTCATCGGTCCCTATCGCTATTTGTATGACGCTCGCCGCGATGTATTTACTGGGATACAGTTTAAACATCCTCTCGATGATGGGGCTGCTGCTCGCCGTCGGGATGTTAATTGATAACGCCGTTGTGGTCACCGAAAGTGTATTACAAGAAAAACAGCTACAAAAGATAGCAGAAGGAGCTTCACAACAAGCATCAAAAAACGACAATAGCTCAGTACTCAATGGTGTCGATAAAGTGTCGCTGGCGGTGCTAGCGGGTACCTTAACGACCGCCATTGTATTTCTACCCAATATCTTCGGCGTTAAAGTCGAGTTAACGATTTTTCTTGAACACGTCGCCATCGCTATCTGCATTTCGCTAGCGGCATCACTTTTGGTCGCCAAAACTCTGTTGCCATTGATGCTCAGTAAAATGGAGTTTGACCTACCTGAAAAAGTACATGAGAGTAAATTACAACAACGCTACCTTAAAAGTCTTAACTGGATATTGGCGAGACCGCGTCTATCTGGAGTGATAGCGTTATTACTACTCGCGTCGACAGCGTTACCACTGTCAATGGTGCAGCAGGATCAATCCGATGGTGAAGGTAATAATCGACTCTATATCAACTATCAAGTTGAAGGACGTCATAGTTTGGATGTTACCGAAGCCATGATTAATAAAATGGAGGATTACCTTTACGCCAACCAAGACAAGTTCCATATCGACTCAGTGTATAGCTATTTTGCAGCAGATAGAGGCCAATCGACTTTGCTGCTAAAAGAAGATATTGAAGTGGATATGAAATCCCTTAAAAAAACCATTCGCGAAGGGTTTCCTAAATTTTCTATCGCAAAACCGCAATTTGGTTGGGGGGGAGAGAATAACGGCATTAGGGTGTCACTGACAGGTCGCTCTACCACTGAGCTAATCCACATCAGCGAACAAGTCAT
The DNA here is from genome assembly GCF_023283945.1 of Shewanella gelidimarina. Classification (GTDB taxonomy): domain Bacteria; phylum Pseudomonadota; class Gammaproteobacteria; order Enterobacterales; family Shewanellaceae; genus Shewanella; species Shewanella gelidimarina. The sequence goes on from NZ_JAKIKW010000007.1 coordinate 71,887, forward strand.
TCCGTTACTGAGTGCTATTGAAGGCTTAACCGATGTGCGTTCAGAACTGAGCGGTGCTCAACAAGAAGTGGTGATTCGAATTGATCGTGAAATGGCCGCGAGACTCGATCTTAAATTAAATGAAGTGGCATCGAGTATCTCAATGGCATTGCGCGGAACTCAGTTACGTTCATTCCGCCATGATCCCAACGGCGAGCTCCGTATTGAGATGGCCTATGAGCAACAGTGGCGTTTATCACTTGAAAAGCTTAAACAGCTGCCTATTATTCGTATCGATAGCCGCGTTTATACGTTAGATAGCCTCGCTACCATTGAGATTTTGCCGCGATTCGACACCATTCGCCATTATGACAGACAAACGGCATTGTCTATTGGCGCTAACTTGGATGACATGACCACCGAAGAGGCTCAAGAAAAAATTACCCAAGTCATGGAAGCAATAAACTTCCCTGCGGGTTATGGATACTCACTGCGAGGCGGTTTTCAAAAGCAAGATGAAGATGAAGCAGTAATGGCAACCAATATGATTCTAGCTATCGCGATGATCTATATTGTCATGGCAGCTCTGTTTGAATCCTTACTGTTACCCACAGCCATTATCACCTCAATCTTGTTTTCGATTACTGGCGTATTTTGGGCATTACTGTTTACGGGAACGCCGATGTCCATTATGGCCATGATCGGTATATTGATTTTGATGGGGATTGTGGTCAACAACGGCATTGTATTGGTCGATCAGATTAACCAGCTTAATCCAGAGCTAGATAAACTCTCTGAAGCCATCAGCCAAGTATGTCATACCCGCTTACGTCCAGTGCTGATGACAGTAGGCACCACGGTATTGGGCTTGGTTCCTTTAGCGATGGGAGATGCACAACTGGGTGGCGGTGGTCCATCGTATTCACCGATGGCGATTGCCATTATTGGTGGCCTGACGTTTTCAACCGTGACCAGTTTGTATTTAGTGCCACTGTGTTATCAGGCTCTTTATAGAATGCGTTATCAATCAGCAATCCGTTTGGGTCAAGCTGATCGTTTCTCACGAAAGGTGCTGCCTTGGATGAGTTAACTGCAAAAAGAGATCTTGATATTAAAAGGCTCTAATTGTAATAAAGCTGACGATAACTTATTTTCAACAACTATTTGTTGCGGTTATCAAAACCTAAACATCCGAGTCCTGTCCAGGGGCTCGGATTTTTTATGCCCACAATTAAGACTCTGCTACAAAATCATTGATGAATTTTATCCTTTAGCAATTAACATATTATTAATTGATATCGGCAACCGCCAGTATGTTCCCATCCAGTTCAACTTAATCTTAATAGCTGATAAAAACCACTTCAAATACAAAATACAGACACACCCGCAACAACAAGCCCATGTATTGATTAATAAAAACCCAATAACTAAATGTTGAGATATGTCACAAATTGATACAATGAAATTCACCCTTGGATCGCAAAAGTTACACAAATAGTCGCTATAATCACGTCCGTTAATAGAGAGTTATGCCAAAAATAAACCTATTAACAGTTTAAGAAGTGCTTAATGCCTTCTTGGGGTCTAAACAAATATAAGAGAATGGATATGTTAAACAAGAAATTTTTAGCAGTTGTTATCGCATCTACACTGGGTCTAACCGCATGTGGTTCAGATGATGATAAAAATAATAGTGGAATTCAAGTTGATCTGCGTATTTTAGAAACGTCTGATCTACACGCCAATATCATGGATTATGACTATTACAAAACTAAGTACGATCCAACGATCGGTCTTGCAAGAACTGCCAGCTTAATTAAGCAACAAGGTGCAGAGGTTAGCAACTTCGTATTAGTGGATAACGGAGACTTACTGCAAGGTAGCCCTATGGGCGATTTTGTCGCCGATAACTTTAAACGTGATCATACCATTGGTGGTACTCACCCTGCATATAAAGCAATGAATACGCTAGGTTACTCAGTGGGTAACTTAGGTAATCATGAGTTCAACTATGGGCTGGATTTCTTAGAAGAGGCGCTTGCTGGTGCTAACTTCCCATACATCAACGCTAACGTATTGTGTGAAGCGGATTGCTGGGAAGGTAAATCTAAAGGTGACAACTTATTCACCCCGTATATCATCGAAGAAAAAACAGTTATCGATAGTAATGGCGATCAACAAATCGTTAAGATCGGTTATATCGGCTTTGTCCCCCCTCAAATCGTTCTTTGGGATAAACAAAACTTATCAGGCAAAGTGTCAGTGATGGGAATTGTTGAAGCCGCTGAAAAGTTTGTTCCATTAATGAAAGCGGAAGGCGCAGATGTGATTGTCGCGATTCCACACTCTGGTGTTGGTACCCCGTCTAACCCTACTGATGTCAACGACGAAAATGCCACTTATGCGCTATCGCTTGTTGAAGGCATTGATGCGATAACCTTTGGCCACAGTCACTCGGTTTTCCCTTCTGCAACATTTGAAGGTCTTGAGAATGCCGATTTGGAAAAAGGAACCATCAATGGTGTTGCAGCGGTTATGCCTGGACGCTGGGGTGACAACTTAGGCATTGTCGATCTCAAACTTGAAATGCAAGACGGTGCATGGGTTGTTATCGACCGCACTGCAAAAGCCGCTCCTATCTATGATAAGAATGCAGAAAATCCAGAGTTAGTGATTGCAGACAATGGGATACGTGATTCAGTTGCATTAGAGCACCAAGGTACGCTTAATTATGTAAACCAACCGATTGGTAAAGCCTCTGCTGATATGTATAGCTTTTTGACCTTAGTACAAGATGACCCAACAGTTCAAATTGTGTCTGATGCACAAATTGCTAAAGTAAAAGCTAACCTGACAGCTGAGCTTAAAGACATTCCTGTACTGTCTGCATCTGCTCCATTTAAAGCCGGTGGACGTCATAGCACAACTGCTGATGCCGAATCTTATGTTCAAGTCCCCGCTGGCGACTTAACCTATAAGAATGCCGCTGATCTTTACTTATATCCAAACACTATGGTTGCGGTTAAAGTGACCGGTGCTGAACTTAAAGATTGGTTAGAGTGTAGTGCTAACCAATTCAATCAAATTGATCCAACGGTTAGCACACCGCAGATGTTGATCAACTGGGATACCCACCGTACCTATAACTTCGATGTTATTGACGGCGTAACCTACAACATTGATGTCACTCAACCGACGAAGTTTGATGGCGACTGCAAAGTCGTTAATGCTGATGCGAATCGTATTGTCGATTTGACGTTTAATGATGGCACGACCAGCTTTACTGGCGCCGATTTAGACAGCAAAGAATTTATCATTGCCTCAAACAACTACCGCGCCTTTGGCGGCAAGTTCGCAGGTACCGGTGCTGAGCACGTCGTTATGGAACTACCTGATTCTAACCGTGAAGCGCTAGCACAGTACATCACCAGTGAAACTGAGAATCCTGATGGACCTGGTTACGTTGATCCAAGCGCTGACTACAACTGGGGTTTTGTGACGATCACACCAACCACTACCCTTGATGTGCGTTTTGAAACGCAAGACAGTGCAACGGCTGATCAATTCATTATTGATAATCAACAGCGTAAGCTTGAGAAACAAGCTGAAAACGATGAATTTGGCTTCGCCATATATAAAATTGATCTAACTCAGTAAGTTAAATTGAGAAATGAGTAACGCTAGCCGTTAACTAAAAAGGCTCCTTCGGGAGCCTTTTTTAATGCAACAGCAATACTCGTGTTGTTATACCAATTCCATTAAGGATGTGATCAATTCAGAGCTTTTTCAGGACTTTCAATTCAAGGCGCATTGTGGAAGAAATGGTTATTCCCTTTTAAGACAATGCAACGCAGCAGTGAATGTGCTGAAAAGCTCACTGCGTGCGGGTTTTAAATCCCTTAATACGGCGCATGTGGCTTTCGAAATAGAATAACTATTAGCGACAACCCACGTGCTTGTCTAAAGTGATTTAAATTCCCGCTGAATGACCAACTCTTTAACGGAATTGGTATTAGCCCACTGGGAATAACCATTGATAAACCCAACGAGCACTGTAAAAGCCAGCGGGTAAACCTGCAACAATGCCGAGCATTAAGCCAAATAACTTTAATCTCTTACGATTTAACTGTGACAACATCTCAATATCGTTATCACAATCAATAGGGTCCTGTTGATGAGTCACTTGATTGGTATCCATATTTGATTCGACTCCCTGTCTTTTTATTAGATATCCTTCTCGATAAATTATGGCTGGAAATTACAGTTAACGCCACTCATCACTTGCTACAAAATGTTAACCTTATTTCAACCAACAGATTAAAAATGTGTGTTAACAACCATCATGCCTATTGATATATCAGTATGATAACTCAAAGCTCAAATCAACGACCGATTAACGGCTTCGCTCTTCAGTTTCAAAACAGCACTGCTTTGCGGCATTATTAATATGGATATTATGCTTAGCGAGCGCGCTACAGGCAATATTTGCCATTTTGTCTGTTTGTAACTGCAGCTTAGCTTTTCTAAGTGACTCGTTAGTGGCAAACATAAAAGTGACCTGCAAACTATGGTTCACATTTGAGAAATCAACTTTATGGCTCAACCATTCAAATCCAAATACTTCACCTTTAAGGCTCTCGCACACCTCAGTTAACGAGATGCGGATAGTATTTTCAATTTTTTTGTCGGTCTTTTTCAAACTCACCTCTATGTTATCGCGCCAATATTAACCTTGATTTATCAAGATTAGTTTTTTGATAAAACCTTTTACAGCATCGATATTTTCGAAACTAAAGGCCAAACCATAATGGATCCCGTTAACACTCTTTTGCACCCGCTTCGGAAAACGAGTCATCTCTGAATAGTGACAAAATTGGTCTTTTGCAGTGACACCATCAAGCGCTGCAAAATCACCTTTAAACACTTCATAAGCAGGCCGAATCACTAACTGAACCTGCTTACCATCTATATAGAGGTAAAAAGGCTCTTTTAGTTTAGGTAACATATACTCAGTGACTTTTTTGATAGTGAAGTTTGTACGGCATTCAAGTTCACTTAATAACGCCATCATCTCTTGCTGTTCAATCGCCAAGTTATTTCCTTACCTAGGGGCTGTTGATTTTTCAGGGTTGCCGCTGTTTATTGGCTATTTTGACAAAGCGGAGGCTATGTCGTTTAGTCATTCTCCACAAATAGCCTACAACACAGTAAAAAGCGACCAAATATTAACGCTAGATAATAACGCCTTTACTTATAGCTGCCTATGACTATCTCTTTGATAGAGATAAATTGGCGAACAAACGCTATAGAGTTGTTTTTAGGTAAGTAACGCGGTAAAACACTAGGGCTGTAGATCTTTCACGGTTGTTTTTGCCGCCGTTTATTGGCTATTTTAACAAGGCGGAGGCTATGTCGTTTAGTCATTCTCCACAAATAGCCTACAACACCGTAAAAATAGCCAAGAAGCGCGGCCCTTAGGGGCGTTTCAATGCTTTTAGTCTTTTATGACTAGAATGCGTTACGCGCTTTTCGCTTAGGTTGCTAAATCATCGCTCAAGCCTTGTACTAAAAGCATTATTCTTTACGGGAAAGAGTCGAACAAAAACTAAGCTCGAAAGATCAACAACCCCTAACCATTATTGAATCGACAGGAGTATTTTGTGATGCCATTACCCTACTCTCAATCATGTGAGAATAATAAAGCCCCCATCGCTGTGATCTTGGAAAGTGCCTTCAGCCAATCATCACATGTACTAGAAGTTGGCAGCGGTTCAGGGCAACACGCGGTCCATTTCGCCAAGCTTTTACCGCATTTAATCTGGCAAACAAGCGATCAAGTTGAGTACCATGCTGGTATCAGCGCATGGTTAAACGAATCACCGAGCACTAATTTGCAGCAACCATTAGCGCTTGATGTGTTAAAACCATGGCCGATAGATCCTGCAACGCACCCTGTCATTGATGCCATTTTCACTGCAAATACACTGCATATAATGTCCAAAGAGATGGTTAAAGCATTTTTCAACGGTGTTGGTCAGCATTTGAGTGTGCATGGGCAACTGTGTGTTTACGGACCCTTTAATTATCAAGGTCAATATAGCAGTGACAGCAATCGTAATTTTGATGGTTGGCTCGCGGCACAGAATCCGCAGAGTGCAATTCGAGATGTTGAGTGGATTTTACAGCTTGCTGCAGAGCAACAATTAACATTAATAGCCGACTTTTCTATGCCGGCCAATAACCAAATACTGCATTTTGAAAAGCGAGCTTAATGACCTGCTAACAGGATCTGCTGTAACTCATTTAACGAGCGTACTTCATAGTGAGGCGTAATACCCTCTGGTTGATTTTCGCCATGGCGATTCAACCAACAAGTATCTATGCCTGCGTTTAAACCGCCCTGTATATCGGAATGTGGGTTATCCCCAACCATTAAGATAGATCCACGAGCAGGGTGGCCCATACGTGCAAAAGCATGCTCAAAGATCCCAACATCCGGCTTTGCCACACCGACCTGTTCTGAAATGACTAAAGGAGAAAAGCGTTCACCAAAGCCTACTTTCTGTAATCTTATCGTTTGTAACTCAGTAAAACCGTTGGTGATGATCCCCATATTAACCCTACCCGTTAAGGTATCAATTAACTCTTGAGCCCCAGGTAATAAAGTACAGATATCAGCCATCGCGCTAAGAAAGTCACTGTTGAGACGCTGGGTTGAGACACTTATTTTTTGAGCCCAAGTTTCAAAGCGGGTATTTTGTAGCTGTTTAGCGGTGAGCCTTCCATCTTGGTAATCAACCCACAAAGGCTTATTCACCCTTTGGTATTGCTGAAAATCTTCTGCCGTAAATTCAACATTAAAACGAGAGAACATCAGCTGCAAACCTTTAAATGCATCAAAATGAAATAGAGTTTCATCGGCATCAAATAGTACCCAATCATATTTCACAGGTTTATCCTTCTAAAACAACATGTCGCGAATAGCTGGCTATACTAACCTAAAACACCTCCAGTAAAGCGGACCATCTCATTAAACGGGCATAAAAAAACCTATTACGTCGGCGTAATAGGTTTCTCATTGACCTTTTTGGCTTGCTATCTTTGTGGCCTAGAAGTCAGCTTCATCGAACTCACAAATAATCTGACTTGCAGACTCAATCTGCTTCACTAAGCTGCGCGTTTGCGGAGCCCAATACGCCATATAAAACTGGGCTGTTTTCACCTTGTTTTGATAAAACGCCTTATCTTCACTCGCACTTTCTAGGCCAGCTAAGGCTTTTTCAGCCGTTCTCGCCCACATCCATGCTAAAGAGGTGATACCCAACAGTTGCATATAGGCAAATGACGCCGCCCCTATCACATCAGGCTTTTTGGCCGCTTCAGTGGCAATGATCACCGTGGCTTTTTCAAGATCTGCCGCCGCGAGCATCAAACTTGAAACAAGTGGTTTCATCGCTTCATTACCAAGGTTAGCTTGAATAAACGCTTTAACCTCTTCAGACCATAATTCTAGTGCAGCCCCTTTGTCAGACATGATTTTTCGGCCGACAAGATCAAGCGCCTGTACACCGTTTGTGCCTTCGTAGATCATTGAAATACGAATGTCACGTACATACTGCTCCATGCCCCACTCATGAATATAGCCATGTCCTCCGAACACTTGCTGTGCATCAACACAGGCCTTAAAGCCTTGATCGGTTACAAAACCTTTTACAATTGGTGTGAATAAAGCCGCCAATTTAGAAGATTTCTTCTTTTGTAGTGGATCACTGTGACGTTCTGCCTCATCAAGCCAAAGCGCTTGCTGTCCCATAAGTGCGCGGGCACCTTCATTAAATGATTTTTGCGATAGCAGCATACGACGCACATCACCATGAACCAGAATAGGATCAGCAACCAACTCCTTGTGCTTTACGCCACTTAATGCACGGCCTTGAAGACGGTCTTTGGCATAGGCTAACGCATTTTGATAAGCAATTTCAGAGACACCAAGACCTTGAAGACCCACCCCCAATCTTGCTTGGTTCATCATCGTAAACATCGCACGAAGACCTTGATGCGGCTCACCGACCAGTTCACCGATGGCACCGTCAAAGTTCATCACGCAAGTCGAGTTACCATGGATCCCCATCTTATGTTCAAGGCTTGCAGCACATAAAGTATTGGGTTCACCGAAACTGCCATCGTCATTGACCCATATTTTAGGCACCGCAAACAACGAAATCCCCTTCACACCTTCAGGCGCATCAGGTAATTTGGCTAACACTAAATGAATAATATTATCTGTTAAGTCATGATCGCCAGAGGAGATGAATATTTTCTCTCCGGTAATGGCAAACGTACCTTCTCCTGCGGGAATCGCTTTGGTGCGCAGTAATGCCAAATCGGTCCCGGCATGAGACTCTGTCAGGTTCATGGTGCCAGTCCACTCACCACTGACAAGCTTGTCCAAATACTTGCGTTTTAAGCTATCACTGCCATGAACATGAATTGCAGAGTAGGCACCATGCGTAAGACCTGGATACATGGCAAACGCCATATTAGTGGCCGTTTTCATCTCTGTGGCAAATATACCCACGACTTCAGGCAACCCTTGACCACCATATTCAGGATCGCACGTCAGTGTGGCCCAACCATTATCAACATATTGTTGATAAGCATCGATAAACCCTTTAGGGGTAACTACTTTGCCATCGACTAATTTACAGCCTTCAACATCACCAGAGCCATTGAGAGGCAACATAATGTCGGTAGTAAAATCAGCAACACCTTGCAGTACCGCTTCAATAAGTTCTGGATCAAACTCATTAAAACCCGCTAAATCCTTTTGGTTATAAATGTCGAGCAATTCATTAAGTACAAACTGATAGTCACGTAATGGTGCTTGATAAATTGGCATTGCGTCATCCCTTTAGTTATTGTCTTTATGGCCAGTGCTCCGACCACCTTATCTAAATTTGAGCAAAAACTCAGCATTATTTTTGCTTTGTTTATTTATCAGAACAGCGTTACCGTAAAATCACTTTAAATAGCCCTTATCTCACTTGTAAAAACGGGTTAAGCTAAATCATCTATCCCGTTAACTCTCTGAAAGGACATGTCTCCATGGGTTTCGTCACCACTAAAAAACACGCCAACGGTCTAGAATATGTCGATATAAGTACCCCTCATTGCAAGGCGCGGATCTTTCTCCAAGGCGCGCAAATTGACTACTTTGAACCTACGGGTAAAAAGCCTCTTTTATGGGTATCAACTGCTGATGATTATCAACCTGGAATTGGTATTCGTGGTGGAGTGCCAGTGTGTTGGCCTTGGTTCGGCATGAGTTCAACGCCGGGTTTTCCACAACATGGTTTCGCGCGCACTCGAATTTGGACATTAGATTCGGTCAAAATGAATGAAGATGCCGTAGAGATAAAACTCAGCTTACCTCTGACTGACAACGATAGAGAATTTTGGCCACATAACACCAGTGTAGAGATGTCATTTAGGCTTAATGAGACACTCTCAATAAGTATTACTAATATTAATCATGCTGATTATGATGTGAGCTTAACCCAAGCTTTGCACAGCTATTTTCCTATTGAAGATATTCATCAATTAAAAGCCACTGGGTTTGAGGGGGCTAACTACATAGAGTTTGCTAAGGGCCCCTTCCCTCAAGCACAAGATCATGTCGATTTCACTCGCGAAACAGATCGTGTTTATACCGAGCTGGCTACCACACAAGCACTACATACTGTTGATGGCGTCATTGAAGTCAGCCGTGAAAATAGTAAGAGTGCAGTATTGTGGAACCCTTGGATTGATAAATCTCAGCGTTTATCTCGTTTTAATGATGATGATTACTTAACAATGGTCTGCCTAGAGGCTGCAAATGTACTTGACGACAAAGTCACTTTGGCCCCAAATGAAAGTCATACATTAACGACCCATATTCGCTGGAAATAGCATTAACTAAGTGAGCCTACATAGCACTTGGATCTTCAAGTTTATGTAGGTTCATCAATCGATATCTAAGCCACTTCAACATGCTGCACCCCGTATTCCCTGCTCATTTGGGTCTCCATGCGGCTTTAAATCAATAGAATGTATCAGCTCCATTAATAGGCAAATAACCTAACTCCAAAACCAATATTGCGCAGTACTTCCCATGATATTGCCAATGATAAAAAACTGCGAACCTAATAAAGACTGCAAATGACAATAAGCACTAGTTGGCAGTCGATAACTGCAATTGCTTAGCACTTCTGCATTAACATTTAATGACGAAGCTCTATACTCTCTTAATGCCATGCAGAATGATGTTGAGGCGACCATTTTGATATTTCATATCGCAGCCAAATACAACTTAAGTCATTGATAAACTGTTCAGGGCTTTTGATAAGATGCTAGAATCGGCCCATTAAATATAGCCACAATTAGCGTTAATATAGATAAACGTGAGTAAGCTTAGAGAGTGTAACGAGTGCAACAGTGGGTACCAAAGACATTTAGCCAAACAGCCCGTCGCTTATTACTGATATCATTCGGTATTATATTAAGCGCGACCTTAATGACAGCACTCTATGTCGGCTGGAATTATCAGCGCTTAACTATCAAGCTGGCTAATCATTTTTTACAGCCTTACCAAATGCAAATTGAACAACTTAGCGTTAAGCCGCTGACGTTCACGCATTGGCAAGTGCCATTTGTTTCCTTGACGGTCAATAATAGCAATGTTGAGATTACAGAACTGGATATTGTCCTTGGGCAAGACGCTGCTTTTTGGGCATTAAGCGTTGCCGATTTACGTTCGCTATCAGCCAAAAGCCTCAAGGTACAACTAGACCCAAGCGTGTTACGTCATTCAACAACACCCAATAATGACCCAGGGCCCACAATGGCGCTCGATTTTACAGCCTTGCCCGAAATACAAATAGGCCAAACACAGTTCACTGTAAAAGGAGTTACAGCCGCTAAACTCAATATGACCTTAGAACACCTCACGCTTGATCAAAACGGTCACTTTAGCAGTGAAATCAGTCATAACCAGCATTCAGTTTTTGCTCTGAAGGCGCAACTATCATCTTCGGAGTGGCGCGCCACAACGCGTCTCGATTTGACTCAACTACAGGTATTTAGCGCTGACATTCATGCCGCTGAAACCACTTTATTTCCCTCATTCAGTGATGCTGATGCTGATGCGAATACTGACACCCAACAAGACCGCAGCTTATTTGCCCCTTTATATGCACTGCAAACCGCAATTCAAGCGCAGCGAATTGAACTCAATGCAACGTTAGATTCAAGCATCACATTGGCAATAAAATCAGGGCAATTACAATCAGAGCATAGGTTAAGTCAGCTACAAATAAGACTCAATGCGTTAGCCGGGTTACAACTCACTCCGACTCTAATGGTAAACGACAGTAATGATGCTCTCACAGACAAAAAAATCACGCCGCCAACACCATTAAAACAACAGGGGCAACTGGCATTCAACATCGATGGCCATATTGCCGATTTGAAACTGACCCTGCAGCCTTTTGAGTTACCGATAGCATTGAAAAAGCCTCTTTTGGTGATAAGTCATAAAAGTGCAGTCCCCCATCAGCTAGTCAGTTTATTAAACCACCTTGATGATGCTCCTCTAGAGGCCGCACTGGCTCATCTATATCAAGTTTTGTCATCAAATAGTAGTACAAGTCCGTCTAAAATGGGCCCTGTATTACGCATCAAAGTGGTATCGCCGCTGGTTTACCAGCTTAACGATAAGGCTTTATCGTTGCCTACGTTGTCAGTTGCGATTGAAAATACCAAATTAGCCGCTGTAGTTCGTTTTCAAGATATTGACTACAACTCACAGTCCGCATCAGCAAATACTTCCACTGCGCAGCAGGGTGACTACCAATTGGCTTTTGGGTGGCAACTACAGGCCAGCCATCAACAAAATATAACCATTAATACGCTGTGGCCAACGTTAGCAAAGTTACCTTACAAAGTCGCAATCGATAATGCTTCCCTTGCGCTGCGGGGGCAATTTTCAGCGCTGAAAAAACAGGGCAAGTCGGCCTATAAAGTCAGTGTACTCCCTCAAGCTTCTCAGCTGACTCAAGGAATAACGCTCACGCCGAACAAGGCGGATCTGGATAATCAGCATGACCCCCTGCTCACGGCGAATATTGCTGAAACCCAGTTAGTGTGGGATTCTGCCGCTGAATACCGTTTTGCAAACGGACAAACCCACATTTCCATTCCGGCATTGCATTACCACGTTAACAACGCTGAGCTAAGCCAACAAAATAATGATGAACAGCAAACTCATTATCAACTGTTTATCGATGCTATGGACATAGCCTTAAATGCGCCAATCTCTTTGTCGCTGGACTCGAACAACTCACAACCTTTTATCAGCCAATTAATGCGGCAGAAACAGGTCAACCGACTTCACTTATCGTTAGAAAACCTAGTATTAGATAAATCGGCTCTAGCGTTGAAATCAAAAAAATCAGCTAAGATAAAAAAAGCTCCATTACTAACGAAACAAACCTTATTGCATTTATACCAAGTTGAGCTGAGCCAGCAAATTGATCTGGATTCTGGTCAACTCAGTACCGGTGAGACTTGGCTGATAAATGGCTTAGATCTGTCGAGCCAGCACCATTATCTGCCATTAAAGAGCACACCGAGCCAGTTCCAATTAGAGGGTGATTGGCAATTTAGTAGTGATTTTGAACCTATTCTTGCCTTTTTTAGCCAGAGCAATTCATTACCTGAATCAATTGATCTTAACGGAAATGCTGCGCTAAACATGCATTACCAATTAAACCGCGATAAATACACCAGGTTCGCGCTCGCCCTAGAACCCACTGTAACGGATATTCAAGGCAGCTTCGCTGATTTGCCCTTCGAAGGCGGTAATATGAAGACCCAGTGTCAATATGACTGGCAACAAGCCCAAAATAGCACTAGCAGCTTCCATTGTGATGATATAACGCTGTCATTACTGGCTTTCAATCCTGGCGTATTAATGACAGACATTGAAGCGAAAGCGGCCGTCTCTTTTAGCACTGATTCCAATCAATCTACAGCAGAGTCAAGCAGTAGTAGCCAACATAAGCTGGCTTTACCTGCTGAGCTACTCGGCATTAAACAGGCATCTATCAGCCTCACGGCGAAGGGGGACTTACTTAATGGTCAGTTGCTTATTCCCCAATTTCAATTGAATTTAAAGCAACCTTCATCAGCTTATTTTGTATTACAACATATTGATCTTGAGGAACTCCTCACAGTTCAACCACAGGTTGGTGTTTACGCTGATGGTATTTTTGATGCTGTACTGCCTGTCACGCTTGAAAACGGCCACGCTGCCATCGCTGGAGGGCAAATAGCTGCGAGAGCTCCCGGTGGACTCATTGCGGTCAGCGGCAACCCTGCTGTTGATCAAATGCGCTTGAGTCAGCCCTATCTTGAATTCGCCTTTTCAGCATTAGAGCACTTAGCGTATTCAGAGTTATCCAGCAGTTTTGATATGGACTCTCTGGGCAATGCCATACTCAAAGTTAATGTCGAAGGCCAAAGCCGCGGCATTGAACGCCCTATCCACTTGAACTATTCTCAAGAAGAGAACATGTTACAGTTACTTAGAAGTTTGCAAATTGGTAATAATTTGCAAAACCAGATTGAAAATTCAATACAGCAATAAAACGATTGGCGTAAAAGGTAAATCTGTTTAATCTAGATGACATCGAGCCAAGGATTATTTACTCTACCCTTTTATTATGAAGTAAGGATAAGTCATTGAAGATATTTAATATCCCCAAATCGACTCTGAGCATACTCATTGCAACCTATGCCTTAGTCGGCTGTAGTCCTACGGTTAAAATTGAGCCTCCAGATAAACCCATCGTCATTAATCTCAATGTCAAAATAGAACATGAAATTAAAATTAAAATCGACAAAGAACTCGATGAGTTACTCGCCGATGATGAACTTTTTTAACCTAAGGATAAAAAGGAGTAATCAATGAAATTTAAAATACTAGTGCTGTTTGCTAGCCTATTACTTAGCTTCAATGCCTTGGCTATTTCGCTGCAAGATGCAAAAGCACAGGGATTCGTAGGTGAACAAACAAATGGTTACTTAGGGCTTGTAAAAGAGACCTCGGACGCTAAAACCTTGGTCAGTTCAATTAACGCCAAGCGTAAGTCTCACTATCAAAAAATAGCCAAAAAGAACAACATATCTTTGAATGATGTGGCTAAACTCGCGGCGGAAAAAGCCATTAAAGCGACTAAGAAAGGTCAATACATTCAAAATACACGCGGTAAATGGATCAAAAAATAACTAACTCCAATCTGTTTTAGCTAAAACTAAGAGCAGGTTAGGAATTAAAAAAGCCCGCATTGCGCGGGCTTTTTTGGTTGCATAATGTGTCTAAAAGTAAGCGTTATTCATCTGTCGCATTATGAGGTGCTGCACTCACCAAAGGTTTATTCACATCGTCACTATCCGGTTCTGTTGCTTTGACACGACCATCTTCAGTGTTAAGCCAGGTAATAAACAGTTCATACCAAATAGCCAATACAACCGCTCCGAGGAATAGTCCGATAATACCTGCGCTGATCATGCCTCCAATAGCACCAATTAAAATAACGGGCATAGGCACATCAACTCCACGTCCCATCAACATCGGCTTCAAAAAGCTATCTGACACTCCAGCGATTAACACCCAAATGGTAAATATTGTCGCAGGAGTTGAATCGTGCGTTGAAAACACATAAAAAATTAGCGGTAATACAACGAGTAACGGTGGTAACTGTGCAATCCCCAATATAAACACGATAAAGGTAAACATGCCTGCGGCAGGGATACTAAAGGTAAAGAGTGCAGAGCCAATCAATATTGCTTGAATAAATGCAACGCCAACCACCCCGAGTAACACGCTTCTAATTGTCGCAGCGGTTAACGATGTCCATTCTGCACCATGCGCTCCAACAACCTTTACAGCAACTGTACTCACGGCAGCAGCAGATTTTTCCGCATGTGCCATAAAGCCACCAGCGATTGCTAAAGAGACAACAAACATGACCAATGTGCCAAGTCCACTGCCTAATACACCCGCCATAGTGCCGACAGCAGATTTAATTTGCGGTAAAAAGTGGATGACGGCTTTCTCTAGGTTGGTCGAGAACAGCGCCCATGCATCAAACAACTTATCGCCAATTAAGGGAATATCCGCTATTTTCTGTGTCGGTCCCGGTATTTTTATTTCGCCAGACTGCACCACAGCAATGGTCTGGCTAATCCCATCAAAGATGGAGCTTGAAACCAGTACAAAGGGAGTCACCAGTAGCGTTATCCCTGCTAGAGCCATAATAGTGGCCGCTAAGCCGCGCCGTCCTTTAAGTGCCCTTTCCAGTTTTTGGGTTAACGGCATTAATGCCACTGCAATGATTGCGCCCCATAGAACAGGGATCACAAAGGGCTTGATAATGTCATACGTCCAGATGATCAAAATAAACAATAAGCCGATCCGAATTGCCGATTCCATCATATTAGTGATAAACAGTTTACTTTGACTGTGCTGCATTGGATTTTCCATATTAATGTTCCTGTTCTGTCTCTTTTTGAGCCAATCCAGCACTCACTAAACTCGCAACAACAATTGCCATATAAAACACACCAGCAATTGCCTCCATATAAACGACGACCTGAGCAAAAGGCGTATTGGGGCTAATATCGCCATAACCTAAAGTGGTTAATGTTACAAAACTAAAGTAGGCCATTTGAGAAAAATTTTGCCCCCAAGGTATCTGTTCTATCCCCGTAAAAGCATTAGGTGAAAAAGCTAAAACAAGTAGATAGATCAAAGCCCACTGTAGACCAAGCAGTAAAAATAGTGCAATCGAACCAACAACTTTATTGGTATTGACTGAACCAGAGAATAGTATTTGCTTTGAAATAGAGCTAAACGTACCCCAAAAAAAGGCAAACATAAGCACTAGCATGAGCAAATCTAAATGAGGAACAACCACAAACCTTTTAACCAATATGGCGGCGACCCAAACCACTATCAGTGTCTGCATAAAGCGTTTCCAACTTTTATCCACACCTAAGCTGACGACGCACACTAAGAAAGTGACTCCGATAATACCTTCCAGAATAGACTCAAGCATTCCATCAGCAACAGTACGTACAAGTGATGCACTCAATAAAAGCACAACCAGCGCTGCTGTCATGTAGTAAAAGTTATTATGCTTATTAATTTTGCGCTCAAGCACGCTTAAAACTCCCTATATGCGTTGTTATGACAGACCTTATCGAACTCTCTATTAAACATCGCACAAAATTCACATAGGTCAATGTTTAATCTAACATAATTTTATCGTGAATTAGAAAAAGTACCATTCCAAATCATGACCATAGCCTAACAAAGCACCTAGAGAGAAAGTGCTGTAGCCAAAATAAATCCTCCATCAGAGGTGATAACACGGAATATAACGACAAGAGTATGGCTTATGATCACGCAGCGTGAGCAAGCAAGAGGAAAAATTAGCGGCTAAGTGAACCCATTGATTGGCAGTGCCATATATTGTCCAATCAATGGCTCGATTGATGAATTAACCAATCGTAAAAATAACCGAGTAAAAAATACTTAAAACTAAGGGGCTTTATCTCAAGCTATTGATAGTGAATAAACAAAACTAAGACGCACGGCATAACCTAATGTCTTTAATCTGTTGCTAAAGTGCTATTTATCTTGCTCTTCATTTTACTCAAATCACTGTAAAACAGCAGACTTTCAGCAAAATCTAAAATTCTAGGGGTACCTGATTCATGCAAAGCTTGATAATAGAACTCTTCTGCAGAGGCTGGGTTGCCAAAAGATTCAGATAATTTTGCCCGCAAAATAAAGGTCATTATAGTGTTGTGAGTGTGAGGTATTTTATTGAGGTACTGCACTGCTTCAATCGGTAAGTCTTTTGAAAGTGCGTGTAACGCCAGTGCTTCGTATACTTTAAAAGAAGCAGGTTCTGCGATTAGATCAGCAATAACTAGCTCAAACTCATTATTAAGGGCATTGATGTCATCGAGTGCCAAGTTCGACTTATCAAGGTAAGCTATCATCATTTGGTAGATATAACTCATCGATATCAAATAGTGATTACTAGGTTCAATATCCAGTGCTTTTTGCAATATTATTACAGAATCAAACTGATTTTCCGCACTATGCAATGCGCCAATGGCTTCTAGCGAGTAAGCTAATGCTTGTGGTTCATTGGGCATTGCCGCCAGTACTTGGTCAATATCTGCTTTAGCAATATCGATATTAAACGCATCTAAAATATCGTCTAACATGACCTTAATACTGCGTTTTAAATGGTTTTCACTGATAGGGTATTTTCTATCCAGATGCTGATAATTCGAGATTTTATTAAGATATTCGACATTAACATAGTCAATACCATTTTCATTAGTGACGATAAAAGACACCACTTTTGCCGCCATCGCTTCATCTTGAGCGTTAAAGGAAACACGATAATTAACATTATACTTAAGGTACTCAATGACCTTAAATATAATGCCGTTCTGCAAGTTAGCATTTACAAGTTGATTATCGATTGATGCCTGAATAAATCGTGGCTCTAACGCAATATATGGGCTTGTCTGAGTGGGCACCGGCTTAACCATTGCCGGACTAAGATAAAAAACCAAGGCAGCAGTTAATGTAATAACGCCCACGACAGAGGCAACAATGGTCGACAGTCTAAACTCAAATTTATTACCCTTACCTACCTTCATCTGCGTTGCAATTGCCTCGTTTGTTTCAGCTTCAATTGATGCTGCTTGCAATGGCAAAGCCGTCGCGACAGCTTCTGAGGTTACAGATCCCGTCGTTGTAGCGCTTGGTGTCTCTTGTAATTCTAATGATGGCTTAAATGGCGCAGGAATAGTTTCGACGTCAATATCGAGCTTATAGCCTCTTTTCGGTATCGTAATGATATAGCCCTGAAGATGGAGGTTATTCGTTTTAAGTATTTTTCGTAACTCGAATATGGCTTGAGTGATAACTTGATCAGTAAGAATTGACCCTTTCCAGACGTGATTGATTATTTCGTCACGACTAAGAGTGGTTTTAGGGTGATGACACAGAAAAAGCAATAAATTTGATAAGCGGTTATCGATTAAGATCTCCTGCTCATCGAGGATAAGTTTGTTTTCATGAGGAATAAAAAACCAATTATCGATCCTATAACTTTGCTTTACCATTAAACGTCCTAAGGTATTCTCTCTATAGGATTATATTAGGCTGTTTTGAGGAAATATCAACAACCTAGCCTAACCCCTGCGCTACTTCATATAGAACTGAAACAGCTTAGGGGACTCAATACACAGAGTAAGGCTCTATAACGTTATTTGCTAACCAATACCTTTGATAAACACCACTTCGTTACCATTATCAACCACATCAACTTTACCGGCCTCAATCAGCTTAGTTTCAACAACAATAGACTCTTTCCCCTCCACTGTGGGTTGCCCTGTTGCAGCGTCAATAATAATTGCAGCACCGACTACAGCACCAAAAGCGGCCCATGGATTAGCTTGATAGCCCGGTGTAACAACCACACTATGATGTCTATTCACCACAACGGTATTGTTGTTGCCACAATAACGACTCCCATTGACCCAGCGACAAGATGCAAAACTAGAGGAGCTAAAAGAAACGAGTAATAAGGTAAGCACGATGGTCTTTTTCATAAAATATTCCACTTAAATTTAAATGAGCAAGTTGTAAGTAAATTCGATTACGCTGAAGAGATAACAATAACTATACGAGTTAAAGACTATATTCAGTCACTTTGGCTATGTACTCACTAAAACCATTATAGTATTTGTCACCCTTTAACAACGTTGTTGAAAAGTAAGCGGGTTCATTATTATTCAGATGTTTTTCAACATTGTCGGTTAAGCCTTTCAATCCATTAACGCTGTAAATATAATAAGATTTAGTTTCGTACAGCCCCATTTCAACTGCTTTCCTATCAGTCACCCTCTTGATTAATGTATATTCAGACATGTATTCGGTAGCTTCGGTAATGTCTTCAAAAGAATTAGAGACGGTGGCTACGTAAATATTGTCATTAATTTCTACTTGTTCAAGCTGATTCATCTCTTTATTAAATATACTGATATCATGTTTGTTGTTATCGACACTTGCTGCTGACGAAGATAAAGAGACCAAAGAGAGTAAAGTAATAGATGCTATTCTAATCAACTTACTATTGAAGGTAAGAGCATTCTTAGAGTGTATTTTCATGGTAATTCCTAAACGTTAGTGGCTAACCGCTTGTTAGCTTGACAACGAGTTTAGGCTTTTGAGATTACGATACATCAACTAAGTATAATCAATAAATAAAATTAAATTTTATATATCAAGCCGCTGTATTTAAACAACTTAAATTCGACTTCCGGTTTCAAGATAACTCTAACCAATGTTTCTTACTATGTAATTTACATTACATAGAATCATTTAATATATCGTTTATAAAACCGTTATTTTTTGCTTATTTCTTTATCTGATAACAAGGCTAATCTAGCGTCAAGTTATGAGTCTATTGATGAATAGATGCGTTATCGACACCCTTTATATAAGCGAGAACAGAATGTCTAAGAAAGCTACCCTTATCACTGCAGCATCAATGCTCACTATTATTGTTGTTGTATTTGGTTTTAACTCATTTAAACAACATATGATTAAAAGTAAATTAGCAGCCTATAAACCTGCTCCTGCAGCAGTAACTTCAATTACTGTAAAGGGTAATGACTGGAAACAAACTATTGCCACCGTCGGGCATATTACGGCTAACCAGCAGGTTAATGTCACACCGCAGTTATCGGGTCAAATAAACAAGATAGCCTTTAACTCTGGCGATATAGTTAAGCAAGGTAGCGTATTGATTCAATTAGATGACCGACTATTACAAGCAAACCTAAAAACAAGTGTCGCTAATTTAAAACTTTCTCAAATCGAATACAAACGTCAATTAAAGCTATTGAAAACACACAATACATCACAAGACTCAGTTGACACCGCAGCAGCAACGCTCTCAACAAGCCAAGCAGACGTTGAATATATTAAAACTCAAATTGATTTTATGCAGGTGAAAGCCCCATTCTCTGGTCAAGTTGGCATTAGGCAAGTCAATAAGGGCGATTTTATCCAGCCTGGTACAACGGTGGTTGAACTGCAAAATTTGGATGAACAATATATAGATTTCACGATTCCAGAAATACAGCTCGCCAATGTTGCTCTGGGTCAAAAGGTCGATTTCACCACAGATACCTACAAAGGCCAAATCTTTGTGGCTCGTATTTCAGCTATCCAGCCCTCTGTCGACAGCCAGTCTCATAACTTAGACATTCGTGCAAAAGTGGATCAAAGCATAAATACACATAAAGTCTCATTCATCTCAGGTATGTATGTAGAAGCTAATATTGATACCGCTATTAAGTTAAGCGTGATTCCAGTACCCAATATTGCCGTGACCTATTCGCTCTATGGTAATGCGGTATATGTATTAAAAACCGATTCTAAACTCGCGAGTAAGAATAACCTTAATTTGTTTGAATATAACGTTGAGCGACGCGCCGTAACAACAGGTGGCGAGCGAGATGGCTTAGTGGGAGTGACGTCAGGACTGACGGCCGGAGAACAAATCATTACGTCTAATACACAAAGCTTAAAAGATGGTGCACTGGTATTAGTCAATAACAGCCGTCCATTTACTCAAACTGTTTCAAAAGCAGCTAATCAAGGCGAGAAATAATCAGATGAACTTTACCGATATATTTATTAAACGTCCTGTTCTGGCAACAGTACTCAGCCTCATGTTGTTGGTGTTAGGACTAAAAGCCTTTGGCATGATGCAAGTAAGGCAATATCCAGAGTTGGAGACGGGTGTTATTACCATTACCACTCAGTACCCAGGTGCCAGTGCATCAAGTGTACAAGGTTATGTCACTCAGCCGTTGCAAGCACAAATAGCTCAAACTGAAGGTATTGACTACATGACTTCAGACAGTAGCTTAGGTAAATCACTTATTACTGTTTATCTAAAACTGGATTATCCGTCAGACAAGGCCCTGACAGAGGTATTGTCTTTGGTACAGCAAGTTAAATACAGACTACCAGCAGGAGTGTTAGATCCCAGTATTTTGAAATCGACTTCTCAATCGCCAATTTTGTATCTGTCATTTTCAAGCGATACCCTAGCAACTGAACAGATTTCTGATTACATCAGCCGTGTAGTTAAGCCTACGATTTCGACCGTAAGCGGTGTATCAAAAACAGATATTCTTGGGCAACGCGATTTCGCAATGCGAATTTGGTTAAATCCAACCAAAATGGCAGCATTTGGGATCACTGCAACAGATGTTCAAAATGCGATTAAGGGTAACAATGCCGTTAGTGCCGCCGGTAAGATAAAAGACCAATATATAGAAGTCGACATTAACGCTCACACTGATGCGTCTACTGTAGCTGAATTTAAGCAAATCGCGTTAAAGACAAGCGATGGCAGTATTACTCATATGCAAGATGTAGCGACCGTTGAACTGGGCGCGAACAGTTACGACTCGGTGGTTAACTTTAACGGTAAACCTGCCGTGATGACGGCGATAAGCAACACATCAAACTCAAACCCACTCACTGTGGCAGCAGATGTTTATAAAGTTTTACCCAGCATTATTGATAGTTTGCCTGCTGGAATGGAAGCAAATGTGGTTTATGACTCAACAAAATATATTCAGACTTCAATAGATGAAGTGGCAAAAACACTGATGGAAGCAGCGTTAATTGTTGTGATTGTTATCTTTGCATTCTTGGGTTCAATGCGTGCCATGATGATCCCATTAGTCACTATTCCACTGTCTTTAATTGGCTCTATGTTCTTTATGCTAGCAATGGGCTTTAGCATCAACATTTTAACCCTACTGGCAATGGTATTAGCCATTTCCTTAGTGGTAGATGACGCAATTGTTGTGGTAGAAAACACCTTTCGTCACTTGGAAGACGGTACCGACCCCGTCAAAGCGGCAATCATTAGTGCGCGTGAAATTGCAGGCCCTGTATTTGCAATGACAATCACCTTAGCCGCGGTTTATGCCCCCATTGGTTTTATGGGCGGACTAACCGGTAAGTTGTTTACTGAATTTGCCTTTACCTTGGTAGGCGCAGTATTAATATCAGGATTTTTAGCTCTCACATTAACGCCGATGATGTGCTCTAAAGTGTTGTCGCAAAAAACACTTGAGGGAAAGTTAGTTAAAAAGATTGATGGCGTCATTGAAGTTGTCACTCAGCATTACACCCGTATGTTAAACGTCGTCGTTGATAACCGTAAACTAGTGTGGCCTTTTGCGGGCACGATATTGATTGCATTGGTCTTTATGTTTACCCATACATCATCAGAGCTTGCGCCGCAGGAAGACCAAGGCGTGATGATAATGATGGGTAAAGGGCCAACAACATCGAATACCGATTACTTGAACCACTTTACTCAGCCATTAACACAGCTTGTTGATACTTATCCAGAAAAAGAGATGGATATGATGGTCAACGGTTACCAAAATGACCAAACATTCTTCGGCCTTGCAGTACTCAAGGACTGGAGCGAACGTGATGCCTCGGCTAAAGATGTTATGACGCGTTTTCAAAGTGATATGAAAACGATACCCGGCCTACAAGTGTATACTTTCTCGCCACCAGATTTACCTGGTACAGCACAGGGCTTACCCTTTCAAATGATTTTAAAAACGCCGACAGGGACTTACAAAGAGCTGTATCAATACGCTGAAAAAATGAAAGCGTACGCAATGAAAAGTGGCAAATTTCTCTACGTGCAAAATGATTTAGACTTTAGTAAGCCACAAATTGAGGTCAGTATTAATCGAGATAAAGCCGCATTAATGAATGTTGATACTCAGCAAATTGGCTTAGTGTTATCTCGCTATTTAAGTGAAGGTTTCGTCAACTACTTTGCATTGAACGAGCGTAGCTATCAGGTCATTACTCAAGTGCCTCAAGATGATCGACGAATTGAAAAAGACTTGCAGCAATACTATGTGAAGTCAGCAAATGACCAGATGGTGCCATTAGCGTCACTAGTGACAATAACTAAAAGCGTTCAACCATCGGCAGTTGATCAATTTCAGCAGTTAAACAGTGCGATGATAGAAGCTAAAATGATGCCTGGTGTCAGTATTGGTGAAGCATATACCGTTATGGCAGAAGCTGCGAAGCAGATTCTCCCTAAATCATATAGCACCGATGCTTCAGGGCAACTGCGTCAGTTCTTAGAAGAAGGTTCATCATTAATCGCGACGTTCTTCTTGGCGATTATTATTATTTATTTAGTATTAGCGGCGCAGTTTGAAAGCTTCCGCGACCCACTCGTTGTATTAACCAGTGTGCCACTATCCATTTTTGGTGCAATGATCCCACTGTACTTTGGCGTCGATACATTAAATATCTATACCGAGGTGGGCTTAGTCACCTTAATCGGCTTGATCAGTAAACACGGGATCTTGATTGTTGAGTTTGCTAACCAGCTACAAGCAGAAAATGGATACAGCAGACGCGAAGCTGCAGTAAAAGCCGCGGCAGTGCGACTAAGACCGGTATTGATGACTACCGCGGCCATGGTGATTGGTGTAGTCCCCCTACTCATTGCCGTTGGTGCTGGTGCCGAGAGTCGTTTTGCCATTGGTTTGGTGATCACTGTAGGTATGTCAATCGGCACCTTGTTTACGCTGTTCGTATTGCCTACGGTTTATACTTTCTTAGCACAGGATCATAGACAAAAACCTGCGATTACGGCCCCAAATAGCCCAGCGCTAGCGGATGCTACTGTGTAGAAAAACCTTATTTAAACAGTCTCATTAGGACTGCCACATTGAGCCACGTAAAGCCTAGAGTTATGCTCTAGGCTTTTTGCTATAAAGAGAATGAAAACTCAAGCTAATAAATTGAAAATAAACAATTTAACAACCCTACAGCCAACCAACGACTACACCACAATAAACACGAGTTAAACAGGTCTATTACGTTTGATACAAAAATTGATTTTGACCTATAAACCCTAACCGACTATGGTATCGCCCTAATAAGAATAACAATAAAAATAGGATGTCACTTCTCTACCGGAGTGGCTAACATTGCCATGCCATCATTATCATTCAAATCTGCGTTACTGTCAGTTTCACTACTGTTTGGACTCACACTGTTTGGGTTAATACAACCGGTACAAGCTGCCGGGCAATTTTATGCCACTCAAGAGTTACAATCTCAATATCCCCAAGCATTCGCGCTACAACCCGAAGCTCAAGCGTTTGTATTAGCGGCCCAATCTAAAACGGTTGCAGATGCCAACAGATTGGTTGAACTCATCTTGGCTGATAAAAGCCTAGTAAAAGCGCTGGCCGATTGGCAGCAACTGTCAATTGACGAGCAGATCCCCCACTTACGCAAGATCTTCGCATTAGAATACCGCTCTATGGGGATAAAACAGCCAACGCTCATCATCGATAACCATAGTTATCCTACTAAAATGGTTTACTTCGACTTCGACGTCTCCCACTTTGCGCCGTTGCCGTCATCAAGCATAAATAACGTGAGCCGCGGCACCGTTTATCTTAATCCAGAGAAACTGGCGACTCAGGACAAATTTGCGAGTTTGGCATTTCTGATTCACGAAACTCGTCACTCATACCAATTTCAGTTAAGTCAGCAAGCTAACACCAGTGCAAATGATGCCATATTCGCTGCGGGTTATAGGGCTGCATTTAATGCGCAAAAATCATTAACGGGCTTTGGCTTTAGTGACTTTTTAACCCTGCTCAATGAATACGAAGCTTTTCAATATGGTAATTACGTTCTAGGTCAGTTAACACACTGGACATTAGATCTTACCGGTATGGGCACCTTTGCCAGTCAATTTGACCAACACGGCCAGTTAAAAATTGATTTAGCAACGCTAATGCCACCAGCAAAGAGTAATGCAAATACTGACGAGCTAAGTTTACTTGAACAATATAACTTGGCGGCAAAAGTACAGTATCAATTACGTGAAGCCGATGCTCGTGCACAATGAATAGGCCTAACCCAATAGCGTTTATGTTGCTGGCAATGCTGTCAGCCATTTTAATGGCGACTATCGGCGTATTTGCCCGCTACACCCAGCTTCCAGCGGAACATATCACCTTTTACCGACTCGTGATTGGTGCGGGATGTATGTTCACGTTTATGTTGATGAGTGGTAAGGCTTGGCAGATCAGGCATACGCCAAGTAAACGTACCGTCATCAATGGCATGATGCTCTCTGGCTTTATGCTCTTTTACGTACAAGCGATTAGTTATATCAGCATGGCCAATGCCGTGATGATCCTTTATCTGGCGCCGCTTACCAGCGCTATTTTTGCCCATTTTGTTTATAAAGAGACATTGTCACGGGTAAACGGTGGGTTAATTGCACTCGCACTGACAGGCTTTGCACTGATGCTGCCAACCGGCAGTGATACTCTGAGTCAGCAACAAGAACTTGGCTACATATATGCCATGTTAGCGATGCTAAGCTATAGCAGTTTTATGTTAATCAATCGCAAACCGAGCCACTCCACACCCTATCAAAGTGCCTTGGTACAACTAAGTGTCGGCGCTATTTGTTTGCTGCCCTTCGTTGTCATTACGCCGATACTGCCCTCCGCAGCCCAATTGGGTTGGTTAGTCGCAATAGGGGTATTACCCGGTTTTCTCGCCATACTCTTTGCGGTAAAAGCACTACGGGTTTTGCCCGCGGTCTCCTTCGGCACTTTAGCCTATTTGGAGCCCGTTGCTGTTGTCATATTTGCGTGGTTTCTATTTGACGAACAATTAACGGCGATCCAACTGCTTGGCGCTGTATTAATTGTATTGGCAGGTATTGCACAAGGAATTGTCATGAGAGCGCCACGGCCAATAAAAGAGGCGGTTGCGGAATAGATTACCCACCCCGACACTGTTTATGGGCTAGCTTTATATAAGACACTCTTTGTTCTTATTATCCTAAGCAATTTTACACAGGGGAAATATGCGCCATATTAGCGTCGATTGGTTTAGACTATTTCGCTACTCGTTATTATTCATAGCCTATAGCGGTATTGTGATGGTACTGATGTTGCTCTACTTCTCAAGCAGCCTTGAAGAGGCTTGGCGCAAAGGTTTGATGCTGACATTAGAGGAGGTGGAAATAACCATTGAGTTGAGCCTAACGCTGTTTATCTACATTAGCTTTCCGCTGCTACTGTTTCGATTTATGTACTATTTTTCAAAGATGCTTTATCGAGGTAGACAAGAAAACGTGCCGCTCATGACCTATAAAACACTGTTCAATCCTATAAACTTTTTGCTATTGCCAAGCTTGCTCAATCCAGAGGGGCTTATGTATCGAAGACGTTGTCTTTTGGCCCTGCTCTTAATGGTATTAATCTACTTAGTTATTCTGTTCATTACTTAATCTGCTCAAGAAATTTAACCGCGTTGTCCAGCTCTCGCGTTCTGGCCATTGGCGGTAGAGAGTTCAAAAATGCTTGTCCATAAGGCCTATTCACAATGCGATTGTCACATAAAATAAGCACGCCTCTGTCTTTTTCATCGCGAATTAATCTGCCAACGCCTTGATTCAGTGAGATAACAGCCTGCGGCAATGAGATCTGCGTAAAGGGGTCTTTACCTTCCCGAGAAATACTCTCGCTGCGAGCACGATAAAGATTGTCTTCAGGCGATACAAACGGCAGTTTATCGATGATCACGCAGCTAAGCAGCTTGCCTCTAACGTCGACTCCCTCCCAAAATGCCCCCGTGCCAAGTAATACAGCATTGCCCAATTGGCGATACTTTTTTAACAGGCTTTGCTTATTTGCCTGCCCTTGTACCAGCAATGGGTATGACACTCGTCGTTGCAACTCAATAGCCACCAGCTTAAGCATTCGATGACTCGTAAATAATATAAAGGTGCGACCTTTAGCTGCTTCAATCGCTCTTATGCATACATCGACAAATTGCGGCAGGATCGCATTATGGTTACTGACGCTGGCAAGATGCCGAGGGACGCAAAACAACGCATTGTTGGCGTAATCAAATGGGCTTTGTAGTAACAGCTCCTTGCACTTACCTATACCTAATTGCTTGGTAAACAGGCTTAAATCTTGATTAATTTGTAAGGTTGCCGACGTGAATATCCACGCGACATTGACATCAAAGAGCTTCTTACACTCCTTGGCGACATCAATCGGCGCGATTCTAAGCATCAGATAACGATGACCATAATCAATGCTGTAAGCCGCTTGATTGTTCTCACACAGAAAAAATAGTTGCAACTTTGCCGTCTGAGCATCGAGCTTTTCAAGTGCATCATCCAAATTATCACTGCGGCCAACGTGTCCTTGTAATAATGCTTGCAGTGCATTTAGCTCTTTGAGCAATGACCAAGACAGAACTGACAAGGCTTTATTGCTCAGCATTCGACGCCAATCAGTGTCTCCAGTGGCAAAGAGTGCCTGATGCCATTCATTTAACAGCGTTAAACAACGTGCGCTTAATAGTTCTATCTGCTTTGCATCGCGCAATTCAGTACGATAAATATCAGCGAAACGTTCAAGCAGTTCAGCAATTTGCCGAGTTGAGCACTGTTGGCCAAAGTAGTTGACTGCGATATCGGGGAGCAGATGGGCTTCGTCAAAAATAACCACATCAGAGTCTGGAAGTAACTCTGCAAAGCCAGTTTCTTTTATGATCCTATCCGCTAAAAAAAGGTGATGATTGACCACAATGACCCGCGCATCCATTGCTCGATTACGCGCTTTACGGGTAAAACAGACATCATAGTGGTCGCAGCGTTGACCAATACAGGTCTCTTTTGCACTATTAATCAATGGCAATGCCGCTGAGTTTTCAGAAACCGACGTTAAGCCGCCAAGGTCGCCGTCAATGGTCCGTCCTGCCCATTGATTGATCCTCAGTAAATCATCAAGAATTTGAGTATCCATCGAGCTTGCACCCGATAACTCTGTCTCCATAAGATGCTGACATAAATAGTTATTGCGGCCTTTAAGTAGCGCCACTTTAGGCGTGAGGCCTAGCATCAACAGTAATGCCGGAAGATCTTTATAAAACAGCTGTTCTTGCAGATTTTTACTGCCCGTACTCACGATGACCTGCTTACTGCTCAGCAGCGCAGGAATGAGGTAGGCAAACGTTTTACCGACTCCAGTGCCCGCTTCAACGACTAAATTGTCGCGACTGCTTATCGACTCACTGACCGCTTCAGCCATCTGTTGCTGCACTTCGCGGCGACTAAACCCTTTAATGGCTTTTGCCAGCGCGCCGTCAGCAGAAAAGGTCGCCGCGACTTGCTGTGTCAATTTAGCGCTCAAAAGCCACCGTACTTAGTTGTCATAGAGTCCAA
Organism: Shewanella gelidimarina; assembly: GCF_023283945.1. Taxonomy (GTDB): domain Bacteria; phylum Pseudomonadota; class Gammaproteobacteria; order Enterobacterales; family Shewanellaceae; genus Shewanella; species Shewanella gelidimarina. The sequence continues at coordinate 100,353 of NZ_JAKIKW010000007.1, forward strand.
CATTATTGCCATTAAAAATAAAAATCGCTGAAGTGTAACGTAAGCCGCTTATTGGTTAAATACCCTAGCCGATATGCAACGCTTCAAAAAGGGATTATACCCGCCGAAATAGTTGGCTATGATTGTCTTGTCATCAAAACAGTCAGCAGCACATTTATCTGAGTGCTAAAAAGTGACATTTAGATGAACATTCCTCATATGCTAAAATAATAGTTGCAATCAGTGCTGAAACTGATTAATTTAAATGCATCGCCGCTTGAAAATTTTCTTCAGCTGGCAGATATTATGGTCATCAGACCCAAACATTATTGAGATAAGAATATGACACAGCTTACGAACGCTATCCATCATCATCACCATATGCGGTAGCCTTCGGAAGCTCACTGCCGAAGGACTCATTCCTTCTGGCGGTTGATTCAAGATAAATCAAAAACCCCTGGAAGGAATTCCAGGGGTTTTTTGGTTTCAGATTAACAGATTGTTTTATAAACATTTTTGAATCAACTTAAAGGAAGTCACCATGTCAGAGTCAAATAGATTAAGAATCGCCATCCAAAAGTCAGGTCGTTTATCGAAAGAGTCACTGAAATTATTAAAAAGCTGTGGCGTAAAATTCAATATCAATGAACAGCGACTCATCGCCCACGCTGACAACATGCCAATCGATCTGCTACGAGTTCGAGATGATGATATTCCAGGCCTAGTGATGGACGGCGTGGTAGATTTAGGCTTTATTGGCGAAAACGTATTAGAAGAGGAGCAAATTGAGCGTCAAACTTTAGGAAAGCCAGCAGAATGTATCAAATTACGTCAGCTTGATTTTGGTGCTTGCCGTTTATCACTCGCTGTTCCTAACGAGTTTAGCTACCAAGACGCTAACTCACTGGAAGGCCTGCGCATTGCAACGTCTTATCCCAACATACTTCGCCGCTTCATGCAGGAAAAAGGCATTACCTATAATGACTGTATGCTAAAAGGCTCGGTTGAAGTGGCGCCCCGAGCTGGATTGTCTGACGCAATATGTGATCTTGTATCAACCGGCGCAACATTGGAAGCCAATGGATTATACGAAACTGATGTCATCTATCAGTCAATGGCTTGTCTCATTCAGTCAACAAAAAGCCAGCCAGATGATAAGCAAGCGCTGATCAATAAAATACTGTCACGCATTAATGGTGTCGTCCGTGCTAAAGAGAGCAAATATATCCTGCTACACGCACCGACCGAAACACTAGAACAAATTGTAGCGCTACTTCCAGGCGCAGAAAACCCAACCATATTGCCACTAAAAGATGATAGCAATCGCGTCGCCATTCACGCTGTCAGCACAGAAGATCTCTTCTGGGACACCATGGAAGAGCTAACGCAGCTAGGTGCCAGCTCTATTCTTGTTATGCCTATCGAAAAAATGATGGGGTAAGCAGATGGACATCCTCAATTGGCAAACGCTAACGCCCAGCGCAAAACAAGCAGCACTGTTAAGATCGCCTTTAATTGGTGATGCAAATCTAGAGCAAAGCGTTGCGGCGATCATTGAAGCGGTCGTTAATGATGGCGATCAGGCATTGCGCCGTTTCAATAAGCAGTTTGATAACGTCAATATTGACCAACTTAAGCTGTCAAAAGATGAAATAGCTAACGCCTGCGCTGCAGTGCCCGAACAACTGAAACAGGCAATTGCGCAGGCCAAAGGTAATATCAATGCCTTTCATCAAGCGCAGGTCTCAACCACGGTTGATATTGAAACTCAGCCAGGGGTGCGTTGTGAGCTTAGAACAGAGCCAATTGAGAAAGTCGGACTCTATATTCCAGGGGGCACCGCGCCGTTAATTTCAACGGTACTCATGCTCGCCCTCCCCGCTAAAATCGCGGGTTGTGCCAAGCGTGTTTTGGTCAGTCCACCACCGATCGATAACGCTATTATTTATGCTGCCAATGCTTGTGGTATTACCGAGATATATCAAGTCGGTGGTGCCCAAGCTATTGCCGCGCTGGCGTTTGGCACTGACTCAGTACCACAAGTCGATAAGATTTTTGGCCCTGGTAACCGTTTTGTCACGGAAGCAAAGCGCGCAGTGAGCCAAGATAATCGCGCGACAGTCAGTATCGATATGCCCGCAGGCCCTTCAGAGGTATTGGTCATTGCCGATGCTGATGCTAATGCCGAGTTCGTTGCAGCCGATCTGTTGTCGCAAGCAGAACACGGTCCTGACTCCCAAGTCATGCTCGTTACCGACTCAAGCATACTTGCAGACGAGGTTAATCAGGCATTAACCCAGCAACTCGCGCTACTTTCTCGCTCAGAGGTGGCTAAAACGGCGCTCGGTTGCAGCCGCACATTGCTGGTGAGCAATATGATAGAAGCCGCAGCGGTGTCAAATCGTTATGGACCAGAGCACCTAATCATTCAAACGGCACAACCCAGAGATATTCTGGCCAACATCCGCGCGGCGGGATCGGTTTTTCTAGGGGCTTATACTCCAGAATCGGTGGGGGATTATGCCAGCGGTACTAATCACGTATTACCCACATACGGCTACAGCAAAACGGTTTCAAGCTTGTCTTTAGCGGATTTCAGCCGCCGATTTACGGTACAAGAACTGACCCCTGAAGGCTTAGTCTCTTTAAGCGATACCGTGATGATATTGGCCGCGGCAGAGCAGCTCGATGCGCATAAAAATGCGGTTGCGCTGCGTATTGCCACAATCAACAACCAAGCTCTGGAGGCATGATGACAACTGCAAAAAACCTTGCCCAGCGCCTAGCCAGACCAGAACTGTTAGATCTACAAATCTATCAATCTGCGCGGCGCATTGGTGGTCAAGGAGATATCTGGATAAACGCAAATGAATCACCGTTTAATAACAGCGATTTAGAAGGCGTAAACCGCTATCCAGAGTGCCAACCCCCGGCATTGATAGACGCTTATAGCCGCTATAGTGGTGTGGCGAGTAATTGCATATTAACGGGACGCGGCGCAGATGAAGCGATTGAAATCCTCATTCGTACTTTTTGTACTCCAGCACAAGATGCGATTGCAACTTTCGGCCCGACGTATGGCATGTACGCCATCAGTGCGAAGACCGCCAATGTCGCCGTAAACGCGCTGCAATTGACTGATAATTTCCAGCTGCCAAGTGACTATGCATCTCAACTCAACGACAGTGCCTATAACGCAAACACCAAAATTGTGTTTATCTGCAACCCTAATAATCCAACCGGCAGCGTTATCGCTAAAGCCGAACTTATCAAGGTGATTGACAGTAACCCTGAGCGGATCATTGTCATCGATGAAGCCTACATTGAGTTTAGCCCCGAGTATTCGGTCGCTGATCTTGTTGAAAGTAGAGCCAATCTGGTGGTCCTGCGTACCTTGTCAAAAGCATTTGCGTTAGCGGGTGCCCGTTGTGGATTTTTACTGGCAAATCCTGACATTATTGATATATGCATGCGAGTGATAGCCCCCTACCCTGTGCCGCTCCCCGTGAGTGACTTAGCGGTAAAAGCACTCAGCCCGAAAGGGTTACTGACGATGCAAAGCCAGGTTGATGAAATGAGTCAGCAAGGCTTGCGATTAGCACTCGCTTTACAAGCCTATGGCGCGACGGTCGTTAGCGCACATGGCAACTACGTATTAGCCCAATTTAGCGATAAAGCGACCGTGCAACAAAAATTGACTCAAGCAGGCGTCATCGCCAGAAGTTACAGCGATAGCCGTTTAGCCGACTCGATTCGGTTTAGTTTCTCAAACCGGTCGCAAACAGATTATTTAATTAGCCTGTTTTCAGCGTCGAATTAACAAGAATAACAATGATAATGGTTTGACCAAAGGTTAAGCCATTCAATCTAAAAATCTGAAAGGTATCACCGCTATGAAACAGAAAATTCTCTTTATCGACCGTGACGGCACTATTATCGAAGAGCCAATCACAGACAAGCAAGTCGATAGCTTGGCAAAGTTAGTGTTTGAGCCCAATGTCATTCCTGCATTATTGAAGCTACAAAAAGCGGGCTACCGTCTTGTCATGGTCAGTAATCAAGATGGCCTAGGCACTCCGTCTTTCCCTAAAGATGATTTTGATGAGCCACAAGACATGATGATGCAAATATTGAGCAGCCAAGGCATTAAATTTGATGATGTGCTTATCTGTCCGCATTTTAATGACGAAAACTGCAGCTGCCGCAAACCTAAGCTTGGCCTTGTTAAAACCTACCTGACAACAGGCCGTATCGATTTTACCCAGTCCGCTGTTATTGGTGATCGTGAGACCGATATGGGTCTTGCAGATGCAATGGGGATCCAAGGATTACAATACCACCCACAAAACCTTACCTGGGATGATATTGCCGATAAGCTACTGAGTAAAAATCGTATTGCGACGGTCGTACGCACCACTAAAGAGACTGATATTACGGTTTCTATTGATTTAGATTCTGGCGTAAAAGGTAATATCGATACTGGAATTGGTTTTTTCGACCATATGCTAGAACAAATTTCGACCCACGGTAACTTTAAAATGGATGTTAATGTCGATGGCGATCTCGAGATTGACGATCACCATAGCGTAGAAGACACTGCGCTCGCAATTGGCGATGCACTGCGTCAAGCATTAGGCGACAAACGCGGTATTGCACGATTTGGCAATGCATTTGAACAGTCCATCCCAATGGATGAAGCCAGTGCCGAGTGTCTACTCGATCTATCAGGTCGTCCCTTTATCAAGTTTTCAGCCGAATTTGAGCGTGAAATGGTCGGTACGATGGCAACAGAGATGGTACCGCACTTCTTCCGCTCCTTTGCTGATGGCCTACGTTGCACTTTGCACTTAACCACAGTCGGCGATAACGACCACCACAAAGTGGAGAGTCTATTTAAGGTGCTTGGCCGTACTTTACGCCAAGCTGTTGCGGTTGAAGGTGATGCGCTGCCATCGAGTAAAGGTGTGCTATGAGCAAAATAGAGGCTCTCAGTCAGATTATCGAAGATACTGCGGTGATGGGTTCCACGGTCATTATCGATACAGGCTGCGCCAACTTAAGTTCCGTGCGCTACGCCTTTGAGCGCTTACTCTCTGTTGATGAGCGTAAAAACTTAGCCGTAACTGACGACATAGCGGCAATTAAGGCCGCAACTCGGGTGATCCTGCCCGGAGTCGGCACTGCGGGGGCAGCGATGGCATCATTACGCAACAAGCAGTTGGTAGGGGTTATTAAGGCCTTAACTCAACCCGTGCTAGGCGTCTGCTTGGGCATGCAAATGCTGACTCGAGCCTCTAAAGAGCGTGGCGCAACGGCAACCGATTGCGAATGTTTAGGCTTGATCCCAACGGATATTGAACAATTGGACAGTAAAGGGCTACCGCTGCCGCACATGGGCTGGAATCAGATCACCCCTTCAGCGCACCCCATATTTAACGGTATCGACACTGGCGCCTATGTGTATTTTGTCCATAGCTACCGAGCGCCAATCAGTGAGTACACCATAGCAACAGCTGAACATGGTGAGCAATTTAGCGCAGCCATCGCCAAAGATAATTTTATTGGCCTGCAGTTTCACCCGGAAAAAAGCGCTGCAGTGGGGGCAAAGATGCTTAAAAACTTCTTAACCATGACTCAGTCCACCTTAGCAAGAAGCAAACCGTACCAGAGGCAATCATGATAATACCTGCAATTGATCTAATAGAAGGTCAAGTGGTTCGTCTCTATCAAGGCGATTACAACCAGCAGACGACATTTGACTTAAGCCCGTTAGCGCAGCTGCAATCTTATCAAGAGCAAGGGGCTAACTTACTGCATATTGTTGATTTAACTGGAGCTAAAAACCCTAGAAAACGACAAACCCAACTGATCGCCAGTTTGGTTAAAGGTTTAGACACCCCTATCCAAGTCGGCGGTGGGATTCGAACTGAAGCCCAAGTCAGCGAACTGCTAGAGATTGGTGTCAGTCGTGTGGTCATTGGATCCTTGGCCGTAAACGAACCAGAGTTAGTCAAACGCTGGTTTTTGAAATATGGCAGCGATGCCATTTGCTTAGCACTCGACGTCAATATCAATGAGCAAGGCGAAAAAATTGTTGCGGTATCGGGATGGCAATCTGGCGGCGGTAAAACCCTTGAATCCCTCGTTGCTGAATTTATGACTGTGGGTCTTAAACATGCTCTCGTGACTGACATCAGCCGTGATGGAACCTTAAAAGGGGCCAATAATGAGCTTTATCAAGAGATCAGTGGTACCTATCCTGAGATTAACTGGCAGGCATCGGGCGGCATCGCAACACTTGCAGATGTTACCGCAGTAAAAAACAGTGGTGCCAATGGCATTATCATAGGTAAAGCCCTGCTTATTAATCAATTTACGGTTAAGGAGGCAATTGAATGCTGGCCAAACGCATAGTCCCTTGTTTAGATGTTAAAGAGGGAAAAGTGGTTAAAGGAGTGCAATTTCGAAACCATGAAATTGTGGGCGATATAGTGCCCCTCGCCGCTCGTTACGCTGAAGAAGGCGCCGATGAGTTGGTGTTTTATGACATCACTGCCAGTGCGCATGATCGCGTCATTGATAAGTCTTGGGTTAGCCGTGTTGCTGAACGTATTGATATCCCTTTCTGTGTCGCTGGTGGGATAAAAACCATCGAACAAGCACGTGAAAAGTTAGCGTTCGGTGCCGATAAAATATCAATTAACTCACCCGCCCTAACCGATCCTAGCCTGATTGAACGACTGCAGGATGAATTTGGTCGCCAATGCATCGTCATCGGTATCGACTCCTACTACGATGACATCAATGATAGCTATAAAGTAAAACAGTTTACCGGCGATGAGTCGGCAACCAAAGACACCCAATGGTATACCCCCGATTGGGTTGAAGAAGTGCAAAAACGAGGTTGCGGCGAAATAGTGCTTAATGTGATGAACCAAGATGGCGTTCGTCAAGGCTATGACATCAAACAACTGTCGATGATCCGTTCTCTGTGTGATGTTCCGTTAATCGCCTCAGGAGGCGCAGGCACAATGGCACACTTTAAAGAGGTATTTACACTCGCCAATGTTGATGCAGCATTAGCAGCCAGTGTATTTCATAAAGGGATCATCGATATCCAAGCATTAAAGCGCTATCTGCGCGATAACAATATTGCCGTACGTATCTAAGTTGACCCGAATAAATAGACCTAATTAAGGATGTAATATGACATCGCTTTACCAATCACAGCAAGAAGACCGTGAATTACTGAGTCAATTAGACTGGGCAAAAACAGACGGTTTAATCCCCGCCGTGGTGCAAAACCACTTAACCGGTAAAGTTCTTATGCTGGGCTATATGGATCAAGCAGCCTTAGACAAAACCTTGTCCAGTGGCCAAGTGACTTTTTATAGCCGCAGTAAAAAGAGGTTATGGACCAAAGGTGAAACATCCGGTAACACGCTGGATTTAGTCGCTATCGATATGGATTGCGACAACGACAGTTTATTAGTGCAGGTGATCCCCAATGGACCGACTTGCCACAAAGGCACTCAAAGCTGCTGGAAAGACGGTAAAGCCCACAGCTTTATTGACAACCTCAGTACATTAATCGCCTCACGAAAAGGGCAAGATCCCAAATCAAGTTACACCGCATACCTGTTCGACCGAGGTACTAAGCGAATTGCACAAAAAGTCGGGGAAGAGGGACTTGAAACAGCCTTAGCTGCCGCCACAAATGACAAGCCGGAGTTGATTGATGAAGCCTCAGATCTCATCTATCACTTACTGGTGTTATTAGAAGATCAGTCGTTATCACTTGAAGATATCACCGCCAATTTAATGAAGCGACATAACGCCGCCAAACAAGCTTAGTTTTCAGCTAAGGTTAGCGATATCTTTTCAGGTAACGCTAACCTTTCTAAAAATAGACTCATACGTTAAAATGAAAACAATCAAACTCTATTAATAACTAATCGTATCTATAACAGTTACATCCAATGAAATAGTCGATATACTTATCGCGAATGAGCCACCTCTTATTAGGGATTAGCCATGAGCCGTATGATCAACTCACTTGCCTTAATTACAGCGCTGTTATGTACACTGTACAGTCAGTCTGCTGCCGCTGAAAAACTCACCTACCTGATCATAGCGGAACAAGCAGAGCCGTTTCAAATCAACAGTGTGACCGACTATGTGCAGTCAGGGATCATCACTGACATCGTTACGTTTATTGCACAGAAAAAGTCACTTGAAATAGACCACCAGATCATGCCGTTCAAACGCTACCTTTACGAGATCAAACAACAGACCTACCCTAATTGGATAAGTTATGGCTCACCTACCTGGCGTGCAGTCGAGGGTAATTTGGCACAAAACAAGCGTCTTTCAAAACAGGCTTTATTCAGCGCAGAGCACATTATGGTGTCACTAAAGAGTCAGCATGATTCCCCATTGAATGTTAACGATTTAGTCGACAAAACCGTTATCCTGCTAAAAGGATTTGATTACCCAGGTCTAACACCCATAATCCAACAGAATACGATGAATACACTCGAACTTAACAGCCACAAAAGTGCGCTACTTGCCCTTAAAAATGGTCGAGGAGATCTGTTTATCGAGATGAAAAGTCGGGTTTTGTACAGCATTAGACAGCACCAGATAGATGCATCCACCTTTGAGTTTACCGATATTCCTGATGCTATAGCACCTGTCGACATTCACCTAAGCTACGGTGATGCAGTACCGCAAGAGCTTGTCGACTGGATTGATCTACAAATTTTGCAGATGAAAGCTAACGGTGAGATAGCAAGAATTATCAGTGATTATCAATGAGCCTCACTCTTAGTTAGTGATCTTATTTTCTTTTATTAAGAACACTGTTTTCTACTAACATAAAACACCGCTTGCCATGGTGTTGCCAATTCTAAGTTCTGATACAATCTGCGCCACTAAAATGAAGCTTCTTAATAATAAAAGTGTGCCCTATGAATCTTGCCGATAAAGTTTTAGTCGTAAATGACAACCTTCCCATCCGTACCGACAAACCCGTCCATTCTGGTAAAGTTCGCAGTGTTTACTGGTTAACAGCAGAAGACAGCGCTCGCTTAATCAAAGATAAAGGCTATGACGTTCCCTCTGACGCCCCATTAGCAATAATGGTTATCAGTGATCGTATATCTGCTTTTGATTGCGTATGGCAAGGTGAGAACGGTTTAAATGGTGTTCCTGGTAAAGGAACAGCGCTAAACGCAATTTCAAATCACTGGTTTAAGTTATTTAAAGAGAAAGGCTTAGCTGATAGCCATATCCTTGATATTCCGCACCCGCTGGTATGGATTGTACAAAAAGCACGCCCAGTGATGATTGAAGCGATTGCCCGCCAATACATTACCGGTTCAATGTGGCGCGCTTATAGCAAAGGTGAAAGAGAGTTTTGCGGGATCACGCTGCCAGAAGGTTTAGAGAAAGACCAAAAACTGCCTGAGATCCTTATCACCCCTTCCACTAAAGGTGTGTTAACTGGCCTTGAAGGCGTACCTGAAGCTGATGATGTCAATGTATCTCGTCGCGACATAGAACGTCATTATAAGGGCTTTAAATTCAGCAATACTGATGACATCGATCTTTATGAGAAATTGCTTTCTGAAGGCTTTGATGTGATAAGCGAAGCATTAGCAGAGCAAGATCAGATTTTTGTTGATACCAAATTTGAATTTGGCTATGTCCATGACGCAGCGGGCAACGAAAAACTCATCTATATGGATGAAGTCGGCACCCCAGATAGCTCACGTATTTGGGATGGTAGCTCTCATCGTGACGGTAAGATCATTGAGCAATCAAAAGAAGGCTTTAGACAGTGGCTGCTAAACCACTTCTCTGATGCGGATATCTTACTCAATAAAAACCGCATGGAAGAGCGTTTCTCACTGGCTAAAGACAACAAACTGCCAGAATCGGTAATGATGGATATCTCCAATACCTACGTTGGTATTGCAGAGAAAGTGATCGGTAAGAAACTTCACATCAGTGAAAACCCAAAGCAAGAGATCATTGATATTTTGCGCAATGAGTACCAACTTATCGTTTAAGCTCGATTGGGTTTAACGTTAAGCATCAATATTTAGCAAAAAGCCGCAATTAATATTGCGGCTTTTTAATGGTGTATTACCAGAGCCGTTATTGCTTACGTGGCTTCTTTTTATAAATAGACTCTTCGCCCTCTGGACGAGTTTTTAAGACTTTAAGAAACCACATATATTGTTCAGGGTAAGCTAATATGACTTGCTCAACCGCTTTATTCAATGCAATCGCTTCGTTCTCTTTACCCTGCATGCTGTCAGGTGAAATGGCCGGCATCACCGTTAACTCATACTGACGCTTAGTTTGGTCATAACCAATCTTAACCGGCATCACTTGCGCGTTTCCTGCTTGAGCTAGACGGCCAACGACGGGCAGCGTTGCTTTAGTTGTGCCGAGAAATGGGGCAAAGATGCTTTTATCGGGTCCTAAATCTTCATCGGGGAGATAAAAAAAGCTGTTGTTACGCTTCAATTCTGAGAGCAATGCTCTAATCCCCGCCTCACGCATATAGATGTTGCCACCTTGCGAGCTGCGCATACGATTATTAAACCAGTTAAAAAGGTCGTTCTTGTGGGCTTTAGCCATAGAGACCATAGGTAAATCAAGATTCAGACGCAAGCCTGCATACTCAATACCCCACACATGCGGCATAATAAAAATCACCGGTTGCCCTGCTGCGGTTGCTTGTTCAACATGCTCAAAGCCAATAAGCTTAACTCTGTTACGAATATTTTGACGAGACTTAACTAACAGCTCTGATTGAGCTAGTAAAATCATCACAAAATTTTCGACATTGTCTCGAATCAACCCTTCTATTTCGTCATCCGATTTATCAGGGAAACAGGTCGTTAAATTTGCTCTTGCAACTTCAATGGGCTTTACCGCAATTTTCAGTACGAGTTTAGCCAACTGACGCGCAATGGGATCTCTTAGCCACGCAGGCATAAGGCCAAAAAGCACTAACACTAATATGGCTACCCAAGTAAGCCAATACTTAGGATGTAATAAAGATAGCCTGAAGCGACGGTCAAAATATTTAGGTTTTCTAGACAAACGCAAAACCTCGTTAGCAGATGAATAACAGAAAAAGCCACTCAATTGAGTGGCCTCTTCATCACGATGCTAGTGCAATTACTTCTTTGCGTTAGCTTCTTCGACGCGACTTTTCAGCTTTTGTCCTGGACGGAACGTCACAACACGGCGCGCTGAAATAGGGATATCTTCTCCCGTCTTTGGGTTCCTTCCCGGTCTTTGATTCTTATCTCTCAGGTCGAAATTGCCAAAGCCAGATAGCTTGACCTGCTCACCACTTTCAAGCGCTTGACGAACTTCTTCGAAAAACGTCTCTACCATCTCTTTCGCTACTCTCTTATTGATACCTAGCGTTTCAAAAAGATGTTCTGCCATTTCGGCTTTGGTAAGTGCCATACTTTTAGTCCCTCAACGATGCGTTGAACTCGTCTTTCAAAGAAGAAACCACCACATCTACCATCGCTGCGATCTCTTTCTCTTCAAGTGTACGAGTGTTGTCTTGTAATAAGAGTGCGATTGCAAGGCTCTTTTTGCCTTCCTCTACACCTTTACCTTGGTATACATCAAACAAGTTTATGCCAACCAACTGATTTTCGCCAACTTTTCTTATCATTTTTACAACATCAGCCGCTGCAACAGAGTCATCGACTACGATGGCGATGTCACGACGGTTAGCTGGAAACTTAGATACAGTCTGGGCTAGCGGTAAATTAGCATGCAATAACGCGTCTAATTCGAGCTCGAAAATAATTGTTTTGCCATTAAGGCCAAATGGCTTCTCAAGGGTAGGATGAACCGTGCCTATGATACCAATAACACAATCATTTCTCAATATTTCAGCACATTGGCCCGGATGAAGCGCTGGATGTGATGCTGCTCTAAAGCTAAATTCACTGTCCGCAACCGTTAATCCGATGACGGCTTCGAGATCACCTTTTAGATCGAAGAAATCAACAGTATTTGATTCCATTGACCAGTGCTCGTCATTCTGATTACCTGAAATAACCGCGGCAAGCATAGGTTGCTGTGACACACCAGAGTCTGCCGTTGCATTAGGGATGAAACGCAGGCCGCTTTCAAATAATCTAACGCGATTTTGCTGACGGCTTTGGTTATAACCGACTGCCGATAAAAGACCGGTAAACATCGATAAACGCATTGCTGACATTTCAACCGAAATAGGATTCGGTAAAATCATCGCCTCTGCACCTGGGTGCAGCAGATTCTGTTGCTTAGGATCTACAAAGCTATAAGTAACCGCTTCTTGGAAACCACGTGCAACCAACATGCTACGAACACGTTTAAGACTGATATCAGACTCATTGTGATCAGACATGCTTAGTTGCGCAATTGGCGCAATATTTGGAATATTGTTGTAACCGTAGATACGAGCAACTTCTTCAATTAAATCTTCTTCAATTGCCATATCAAAACGGTAAGTCGCTGTAGTAACGCTCCACTGTCCTTCACTAACGTCAACCGCAAAGCCGAGACGCTCTAAGATTTCAGTGACATCATTATCTTCGATATGGTGACCCAAAATGCGATCTAGTTTGCTACGGCGCAATACTATTTGCACAGGTTTTGGCAAGTTAGCGTCAGATTTAGCTTCAACGACAGGACCCGCTTCGCCACCACAGATATCAAGTACAAGACGACTGGCGCGGTCCATTACTTTATGTTGCAACTCTGGGTCTACACCACGTTCAAAACGGTGTGATGCATCAGTGTGCAAACCAATTTTACGGGCTTTACCTAAAATAGCTAAAGGTGCGAAAAAGGCGCACTCAAGCATAATGTCGGTTGTGTCAGTAGTCACACCTGAGTACTCGCCGCCAAATACGCCTGCAAGTGCTAATGGTTTAACCTGATCGGCAATAATCAACATACCTTCAGGGATAGTGATCTCATTACCATCAAGTAATGTCAGCTTCTCTTCACCATTAGGTTTACGAACCTGAATACCACCTTCCAATTTAGCATTATCAAATGCATGCATTGGCTGACCAAACTCAATCAACACGAAGTTAGTGATATCAACAATCGGATCAATTGAGCGAATGCCACTACGACGTAGCTTTTCTTGCATCCAAAGAGGGGTAGCTACTTTAACGTCGACGTTTTTGATAACGCGACCTAAATAACGTCCACACTCTTGCTCAGCTTGAAGATCGATACTCACTTCATCGCTAATGGTTGCCGTAACCGCTTCCCAAGTTGGTTCAGTAACCGCTTGACGGTTTAATACACCCACTTCACGAGCCAAACCCGCCATACCTAAACAATCGGCACGGTTAGCGGTTAAATCGACATCAATAACCGCATCATCAAGTTGCAGATATTCGCGAATATCTTGACCGATAGGCGCATCGGTTGATAACTCAATAATACCATCACTTTCAATGTCGATGCCTATCTCGCCGTATGAGCAAAGCATACCGAAAGAAGGCTCGCCACGTAGTTTTGCTTTTTTGATTTTAAAATCACCAGGCAAAACAGCACCAACCATTGCAACAGCAACTTTAATGCCTAAACGACAGTTTGGAGCACCACAAACAATGTCGATTAGCTCTTCACTACCCACATTAATTTTAGTCACGCGGAGTTTATCCGCGTCTGGGTGCTGACCACACTCTACAACTTCACCTACTATTACACCGCTAAATTCTGCAGCAACAGTATCAATACCGTCGACTTCAAGACCCGCCATGGTAATTTGGTGTGCTAATTCTTCACGATTAACGCTTGGGTTAACCCATTCACGAAGCCAAGATTCGCTAAATTTCATGCTATACAGCTCCGTTTATTTAAATTGCTTAAGGAAGCGAAGATCATTTTCAAAGAAAGAACGTAAGTCATTCACGCCATAGCGCAACATTGATAAACGTTCGACACCCATACCGAAGGCGAAACCAGAGTATATTTCTGGATCGATACCCACGCTACGCAGTACATTTGGATGTACCATGCCGCAACCAAGCACTTCTAACCATTTACCATTTTTACCCATTACATCCACTTCTGCTGAAGGCTCAGTGAATGGAAAGTAAGATGGACGGAAACGCACTTCTAAGTCTTCTTCAAAGAAGTTACGTAAGAAATCGTGCAATATCCCTTTAAGCTCTGCGAAGTTAACCTTCTCAGCAACCAACAAACCTTCAACTTGATGGAACATTGGCGTATGTGTTTGATCGTAATCGTTACGATATACACGGCCAGGAGAGATAATACGCAGTGGAGGCTTTTCATGCTCCATAGTACGGATCTGTACACCAGACGTTTGAGTACGCAACATCACTTTCGGATTAAAATAGAAAGTATCGTGATCAGCACGCGCTGGGTGATGCTCTGAAATGTTCAATGCATCGAAGTTATGAAAGTCATCTTCAATTTCTGGACCATCTTTAACTGTAAACCCAAGTTCACCGAAGAAGCTCTCAATACGCTCAATCGTACGAGTAACCGGGTGCAGTCCACCGGTCTCGATATGACGCCCAGGTAGGCTCACATCAATACTCTCAGCTTTCAACTGCGCTTCAAGCTCTGCCGCTTTCAATCCATCGATGCGTGTAGACAGTTGCTGTTGAACCGCTTGTTTAGCTTGGTTCACAGCTTGACCAAAGGCCGGTTTCTCTTCTGGGGGTAGTTTCCCCATCATCTTCATCATGTCAGTGATTTTACCTTTCTTACCAAGGTAATCGACACGGAGGTCATCAAGCGCTTTTAAATCTGTAGCGTCTTTGATGGCGGCTAAGGCCTGTTCTACGATCTCTGTTAACTGTGACATCATCTCTTCCAGTGCATGTAGGAAAACCTACGAGTCTTCGGGCTTACATATTTTCTTAGGTGAAAATAGAAAAAGACACAAATTTTACGCGAGCAAACCCTATTTTACTAGGGTTAATTGCGCCTTTTTATAAGCTAACTGTTTATTTTGCTTAGTCCTTGTTCGAGTACAAACTACTCCCATTCGCTCGCGTTGTAAGATTTGCGCCCCTTTACTTAGATATAAGAGGGTTATTATTCTGCCTCAAAGGTACTCTACTGCTATTAGTTAACATCAGAAAACCCAAGCTATATAACAGTTTCAATGACTTAAACCCCTAGCGAACAAAAAAACCACAAACAGATGTAAATCTATAACACATTGGTAAAGTAATTATTATTTTTGCCGATAAATAATATGGTTGCCGTTCTAGGATTGAGAAATAATTATGAAAGAAGTTAAGTTTCGCTGGGTCGATAAATACCTTATCCATATGACGTTAAAATCAAAATTTGCGGTTATGGCAATAATTCCTATTTTTACTTTGATAGGTTTCACACTTGTATTAAGTGATCATTTCGATGAAAACCTACAACAATCTCAACTAATACAAGCGCAACAATATAATCAAAAAATGAGCGATGCGCTCGACAAAGCCTATCAATTTGTTGCAGATGAAGACAAACAGCCTTTTTTAAATGCGTTAAACGGTGATATCAGCCTATATGATGAGAATGAGGCTAGTCGAGATGCCAAATCTTTAGCAAGTCAAGGCGGAGGAGCTCAAGTACAAGGTAACCGTATTGAAAGTGTCAGCCGCAGCCAAAACGGCTTGATAACAGTATCGAATATTGCATTCGAGCAACAGAGCAGCAACGGTTATTTTATCTACGGTACGCTTGCTGGATTGATTCTGTTAATTTTAATCACCAGTTACTATATCTCTAGCTTTGTCGGTGGCGCGCTATACACCAATGTTATGGCGTTAAAGAGAGCGGCTGATGGCGATCTCACTGGTCGACTTAACTTTTTTGAAGTCAAAGATGAGTTTAGTATCTTAGCGATTAGTATCGATACCTTGGTTGATCGGCAGCATAAGCTGGTCACCCAAATGACCCATGCCAACACCCAGATCCGTAACGTAGTGCAAGCATTTAGAGATACTGCTCAAGAAGGCCAGTCGCTGGCAATGAACCAAAGGCAACATTTAGATTCTCTTGCGACCGCAATGGAAGAGATGACAGCGGCAGTGAAAGAGGTTGCCCGTAATGCAGAGCAGTCTTCTATAGAGACCCAAGAAGCAAATAACCAAGTTGATGCAGGCTCCCGAGACATCGCTGTGACAGTGGATGCTATTGGTGGTCTCAGTAATGAAATTGCGCAAGCGTCTGATGCTGTCAATAATCTTAACGAAAACGCCGCAAAGATTGATGAAGTGGTGACTACCATTAATGCTATTTCCGAGCAAACTAATCTGCTCGCGTTAAATGCTGCAATTGAAGCCGCAAGAGCCGGTGAACAAGGTCGAGGTTTCGCCGTCGTCGCTGACGAAGTCAGAACGCTAGCGGGACGAACTCAAGCCGCGACCGTTGAGATAAAATCGATGATCGAGGCGCTTCAATCTGGTTCGAGAAATCTAAAACATGTTATGAGCCGTACGGTCGAAAAGGCTGAAGAAGGTAAAAAACATGTGCTCGATACCGGTAACGATCTTCAAGGCATTGCACATCATAGTGCTAAGGTCTACGAAATGAGCATATTGATTGCAACATCCGCCGATGAACAATCTGCCGTTGCCAATGAGATTGCCACCAACTTAATGGAGATCCGCAATCAATCCCACGATGTTGAGCAATCCGCTAATCAATCGGTTGCAGGCTGCGATGAACTGCACGCAACAGCGGAACAACTTGATACATTGTTGATAGGGCTCAAAATATAGTTAACATTGTTAATATAAAAAAGGGTAGCACTTTAGTGCTGCCCTTTTTTGTGTCACTATCTAAATTGTTACAATCCTAATAGTGTATTGTTTTACAATAATTTAACAAGGCTTGTATACTTGACCTATCGTTTCAATTTTATCCTTAAACAGTATGGATGCTCGTTAAGGAAGCAACTCACTATTTGAGCGTAACTTTAGCATGCAAAATCGTAAGAACCGCCCCCCTAAATTGACTGATTGGCGTAAAAGTTTACCGATGAAATTCATGTTCATCCAACTCGCGGTGGCTACAATCATCATCTTAGCCAGTGTTTGGTTTCTTAAGTCTATTGAAATAAATCGACTTATTGATAATCAGCAAACATTGAATATTAATGTCGGTAAAGCGATTACGGCAACTTTGCAGCAAAAAACCAATCGAATTGAACGTTTAGCCGTCTCTATTAGCGCGCTTGGTGAACTGTACCAGCACAACCCTTCTCTTTTAGACGAAAGTATTCCAGCATTACTCGATCAGTTAGGCCAAGAAGCGGTTATTCTCGGCGGTGGAGTTTGGCCCGAGCCCAAGGCTTTTGACAAAGATAAACGTAAAGATAGCCATTTTTGGGCACGTAACCCCGGCGGGAAACTGCTCAAAATTGACGATTACAACCAAGACGACAACCCGAATTACTACCAAGAAAACTGGTATATCCCAGCAAAGTATTACCCTGCAGATACCACATATTGGTCTAAATCTTATATAGACCCTTTTACACAAGACCCAATGATTACCGCCTCGGTGCCGATGTGGTCTCATCATGAGTTTATTGGCGTATCTACCGTTGATATTGCGCTATCGAGCCTCGACGGTTTTTTCAAAACAGCCCTATCAGGCCAAAGGGGCTATGTATTTGCATTGGATCAGCAAAATAGGTTGCTCTCATTCCCAAGCCTAGATACTGATCTTACTGAAGAGGGAGTCCTAAAGCGTTTATTTCAACCTTTTGCTGATTTCACCGAACAATATGAGTCGTTCAAACCACTGCAAGCTAGAATAGATGAAATTGACGCCGAGTTTATGCGCCAGGCCAATATAGACAGGGCTTACACTGCAAAGCAACTTGAAAATGTCACGGCAAACATCCCCCCGAATGAACGTGCCAAACTTACCGCGCTGATTAACCAAAATGCCAAAAACAAACTGCAAAGTGTTCAGTTAATTGCCAGCATAGAGCTCGACAACGATCCGCAACTGCAAGAGCCTGTTATCGTCACCGTTTTCTTAATGCCGGGGACCTATTGGAAAATCATTCTTGTGACGCCATTAACAGCGGTAGAAACCAGCGCTAAGTCGATGGCGAGTTCCGTAGGTCTTTATTTAGTGGGCATTCAGATTTTTGCACTGATGTTGTTATTTATTTTGCAAAACAAACTCTTTATTAACCCCATTAGTCGAATGGTAAACGCACTGAACAACAGCAACTCTGCATTGATTGAACTTGAAAGCAGTAATCGAAAAGATGAGATTGGCATGCTCGCAAAAGCATTCAGTTCTCGTACGCACCAATTAGAGATCGCACTGGCCAGTTTAGATGCCACCAACCTTGCTTTAGAAAAGCAGTTGGAGGTTCAACAGCTAGCACAAGCAGAACTAAAAGAGAGTAAAGAGCAGCTCAATTTGGTATTGAACTCCGCGCATAACTTAATATTCATCAAAAATATCAATGGTGAGCTCACACTTGTTAACGATCAATTCTGCCGTACTGTTGCGTTAAATCGAGATGATATTATTGGTGTAAGAGACCATTTAGTATTGCCCAGAGATGTCGCCAAAATAAATAGCGACAACGACAAGATGGTTCTCACGCAGAAACGAGAACTCAGTTACGAGCAAGCATTCCCAAGTGAAGGTAACTTTCACACCTATTTAGTCACCAAATTTCCAATATTGAACAGTCAACAAGAGGTTGTATCCATAGGCACGATTGCATTTGATATTAGTGAAACCAAAAAGCTTGAGCTAAAAAACAAAGCCCAGTTTGAGATCCTCAGGCAAGAAAAGTCCAAAAACATCCGTTTCATTGAAAAATTGGAACAGACCAATAGACGACTACAAGATGAAACAGCACAAGCACGCATACAATCAAATAAGGAGTTTAACTACGAAAAAGTTAAACTCGATAATCAAGCACTATACCCTACCCTAGTGGCAAACCTTGTCAGGCCAATATTTCGACAGCAAGATGAACTCGCAGCCAAGGCTTACCGCTTATCAAATGGGTCCCTTAATGCGGCTGATTTTGGGGTGGAGTTGACCGAACAGACAGAACGGTTAAGACATTTAGAATACTTACTTTCAGCGCAAGACTACGGGGCTAAGCCAATTGATTTAGTCCAACTATTAGAGCATATCATCGCGCTATTACGGCCTAAGTTTGTCGACGCCGATATTGACCTAGAGATCCAAAGTGATAATAGACTCATCGTAGACGGTATCCACTGGCACTTTTTAATCCTGTTTTATAGGCTCATTAATAACACGTTAACCGATGCATTTGATCCTCATCAAACGAACAAAAGTATTAAGCTTATTTTGGTGAAACAGAAAAATGAGCTGGTCATCACCGTGTATGATAATGGCAAAGGATTTACCACAAACCAGCGGGATGCATTACAGCTGCAAATTACTGAAAATGAAATTCATGGCACAATATCTACATTGTCGGTGTGGCTGCAAAGTGAGTTTAACGGAAAAGTACAATTGCGCAGCTTGCAGGCTGAAGCTCAGTATAAAACACAAATCAGTTGCTCTTTATCGCTAACATAAAAAAACACTCATTAGAGTGCTTTTTTATGCGCCTAAAGAGCGTCAATCAAGCTACATTGATACATCCACAATATAATGACCTTGTATCCAGTTTCGGCCGATTAACAGCTTGTAGGTCATTTTACTTCTATCTCGTAGATTAACTTTAACTTTATATTCTTCACCTAACTCGCCAATCT
Organism: Shewanella gelidimarina; assembly: GCF_023283945.1. Lineage (GTDB taxonomy): Bacteria > Pseudomonadota > Gammaproteobacteria > Enterobacterales > Shewanellaceae > Shewanella > Shewanella gelidimarina. The sequence continues at coordinate 120,128 of NZ_JAKIKW010000007.1, forward strand.
TGAGTTCAACCATGTAGCGAGTTTCACTGCCTTGCGCGTTGCGAATAAGTGATGTTTCAACGATACGAGATTTTACGACCTTAGACTCACCCTTTTCATTCTCAGTGGTAAAATGAATCACCTTACCGACATTTTTATTCATGTCGGTCTCTTCATTTTCAATCTTAAAGTCAACGGCATGTAAGGAGTTTTCTACAGCCCCCGTATCAATACGAGTTTTAAACATCATACCTGACTCAACAATACTGATCGGAGCGGTCGGGCCAATATACTTTTTATCAGAAACATCCACTACATAGCGGCCTTTGAGCCAGTTACGGCCAATGAGCAATTTATAATCCATATGGCTACGATCACGTAAATTAACTCTTACCTTTCGCTCTTCTCCTTTAAAGCCAACATCTAGGTCGACCATATAGCGTGTTTCTGTGCCTTGAGAATTACTGACTGTCGATGTCTTAACAATCTTAGCTTTTATGCGTTTAGACTGACCCTTTGCATTTTCCGTCGTAAAGGACAACGTTTTACCGATGTTGTCCTTCATGTTTTTAGCACTGCCACCTTCCACTTTAAGATCGACAGCATGTAAAGAGGTATTCACCGCCCCTGTATCGATACGCGCAACATAGGGTAAATCAGCATGTGCTACAAACATATTCGCTGTAGATCCAATAACCGCCTTATCATTGGCCTGAACAGATAATGAAGTCATCAAGGTCAAGAGGCACCATCCCATTTTTTTTAGCATCGCTATTCCTAAATAAAGTTAAGTCAATTTATGGCTTGTTTGAAGTTATCATAGCAAGAAATCTTACCGTTTGACGCCAAAGCTGTGTCGACAATGATGCTTATCTCATCGATAAACAATTCATTAAGCTTGAATTTTTATCGGTAGCACGCCAACCAAATAAATTTAGCAGCTCAAAGCTGACGTTAAGTTGAACAAAGTGTCTAAACAAGTGCTTAGAAGAAATGAAGAACAAATAGCAGCAACAACATAGCTGAAAAGACGCAATGGCATACATACCAGCGCTTATGAAAACTCTGTTTGTAGAGCCTAACGTTCCGATAAAACTGCACGCCTAGCCAGACAAGGATAAACGGTACAAAAGGGAGAGAGATGACGAGAGGGAAAAAACCCCAGCCTAAGTCCAATGCATTCTGACTGAATAGGCGCAAAAAACACCAAAAAACAAACAAGCAAAAATAAACAAGCAAATGTTGTCCATTTATAGAGCGCTTTAGATTTTCTAGCATCGAATTCCCCATATTCATAACTGAACATTAGGCCTTATTGGAACAAGCAACAAGGCTAAATAGAGAGAATTCTGTAACGAAATATAAAATCAATTTGCACTATGTGGCCATGAGCTTAGCAATTTCTTGGTCAAACAAGTTCTTGATCAGGCATGAAAACTCTGTAATGAACAATGTCTGTTCAGCAGTTGCTTTATGCGTCGCCACTCTTGCAAGGATCTCTTCCAGATCATACACAATCGAGTCAACCTCTCTAATCACTATGTTTCGCTGAGCAAAGCTCAAAGACGGATTTTGACCACAAACCATGATAATTTGAGCTGCAAGCTGTTCTTCAAACAGCTCCATAACCGTGTCTTCAGCCGCTGATTGATGTTGTTGCGAGTTTTCAAATATACCTAAATGTTCAGTCAAATATTGAACAAGGTGCATATACCCGTCTGTATCGGTAACCATATCCCTTCCGAAATATGCAAAGTGCATAAATGATAAAGCGGCTCAAAAAGAGCCGCAAATTCTTTTGGATAAGAATCTTATCTGAGTTTAAAGTGAAATGATATTGCCTAGATCTATTTCTTGAGATTCAAAATAAAGGAGACTGGCACCGCGTTACTAATTGCCGACAACCCTGCTATCTCGCGCAACTTTTCAATACCTTGCGTCAAACCAAAGCTGTCTGAATTAACAATGACAGGCATGACACTCGCAACGAGTAGATTCGCGTCAGAAAGCCTAGCAATGCTCACCGTAAAGGGAAGACTCACTTTCTTACCGTGTAAGTCCACCTGCCCATCAATAGTGGCTACTTTTGACTCCCCAACGGCAATACTGTTGAGCAGCTTCTTATCTACTTTGGCAGATAACGTCAGCTTGGGGTACTTATCAACTTCAAACAATAACGACCCCATGCGTTCGTCTCTTATCTCAACTTGGGTATCAACACTCGCAAGAGAAATAGTTAACTCAAATTCGCCATTATCGTTTAGCGTTCCTGCTATGGTTTTAAAATGGTGAACTTCGGCGATATCGCCTTTTTTAATCGAAATAAAATTGACGTTTGATTCATCATTTGTGACTTTCCAGCTTGCTGCTGACGTGACAAACGATAACGGAATGAGTAGTAATCCAATTATTATATTTTTCATGGTCGCTCCCTCTAGAAAAAATAGTGATAGATATCAATATGCAAAACAACATCAAGTGCTAATTTAGCACAAGCAGTTACTTCACACAGTAAATTCTAATTTCACAGTATGTGATTATTTTAGTACATAGGGTGCTTTTGCTGCCGTTAAAAGCAAAAATGCCACTTAATGAAGTGACATTTTTATCAATAACTGACTATGGGGCTAATCTATCTCGCTGCCATTGACCATCGGCTGATTTAACATAAATAAATCGATCATGCAGCCTGTTCTCGCCGCCCTGCCAAAATTCAATGCTTTTTGGCTTAACGATGTAGCCTCCCCAAAACTTTGGCAGTGGAACATCGCCATTGGCAAACTTAGCCTTCATCTCGGCGAATTTTGTTTCCAGTGCTTTCCTGGCTGAAATTGGGCTAGATTGCTTTGAAACCCATGCCGCTATTTGACTGTCTTTGGGGCGAGACATGAAGTATTTCAATACTTCCGTCTTTGATAATGGCTCGGCTATACCGGTTATCGCCACTTGCTTTTCTAACGTGTGCCAAGGAAATAGCAAACTTACCTGTGAATTATGAGCAATATGCTGCGCTTTACGGCTCTCAAGGTTTGTAAAAAATACAAAACCATCATTACCAAACCTTTTAAGTAAAACAATCCGCTGGAACGGCTGACCACTTTCATCGACAGTACCGAGTGACATCGCCGTTGGATCTTTTATCTCTGAGTCCTTAACCACTTCTAGCCAAGAAGTAAAAAGGTCCATTGGATCATCAGGTACATTTTCGCTGTGCATCTCTCCTAGAGAATACTCTCGCCTGATATCGCTTAGCTCTGACATCTATCAATCCTTTCATATTGCATGCTAAAAGAAGTACTGCAGATATTCATGTAAATACCTGTCCCAATAGCTTACTTAACTTTGCCGTTAGAATCAGCCCAAACATGCAATAATTCAAGCCCTAATGTGGCACCTGCCAGTGCAGTGATCTCAGCACTGTCATACGCTGGTGCAACTTCCACCACATCCATACCAACGATATTCATACCATTCAAGCCACGAATAATTTTCATCGCTTTATCGCTCGTTAGACCACCACATACGGGTGTGCCGGTGCCTGGCGCAAATGCTGGATCTAAGCAATCAATATCAAAGGTAACGTACATTGGCATATCGCCGACTCTTTCACGGATTTGTGCGACGATTTGCTCTGCACTTTGATCATTCGCGGCTCCTGCATCAATGACTTTGAAGAGGTGGTTTGATTGATCGTACTCCGTTCTGATACCCACTTGAATAGAGTGTTCTGCAGCAATAAGCCCCTCTTTTGGTGCGTGATAAAACATCGTACCGTGGTCATACTTACTGCCTTGACTGTAAGTGTCAGTATGCGCATCGAAATGGAGTAACGCCATTTTGCCATGTTTTTTGTAGTGAGCACGTAGTAGAGGCAAAGTAACGAAATGATCACCACCGAAACTTAATAGCGCTTTACCCGACTCAACAATTGCCGTGGCAAAATCTTCAACTCGCTTAGTAAAGTCAGCAGAATCGCCGCAGTCATAGACAAGATCACCGGCATCAACCACTTTAATGTGATCACTTAGTTTAAATTGCCAAGGCCAGCGCGACTCTTCCCACGCTAAGTTAACGGAGGCTTGACGGATTGCACCCGGTCCCATGCGGCCGCCTGAACGTCCTGTGGTTGCCATATCAAAAGGCAAACCTAACACCACAACATCTGCATCACTCTCTAATGGCTTAAACTCTAGTGGCAATCTTAAGTAGCCAAACGCATTTGAGTAAAGCGAGTAATCAGGTTTGTCAGCGATAGTAGTCATAAAAGCTCCGTAAAAGGTCTAAATTCACAATGTATGAGCTGTTAACTTTTCGCTAGCAGCTTGAATATAATGTTTATAATTAAAATAATTCGTTGTATTAAGCTGCAGGTCACAACGAGCTACTTCAATATGTTCAGGAAAGCCACTGGTGCTAATTTGTTGATTAACACCGATCACATCCCAACTACGGGGGTGTAAGATATTTAACATGGCGGTGAATATATTGAACGCATATAGCTCAAAGTTCAAGTTCGTTTCAATACTCACATAAGCACTTTGTGCTTGAGGTGTAATATGAACGGTTATGAACTGTTCGCCATTCAAACCATTTACTGAGTACCCACAAGGATCGAAAAGGTGATCATCAAAAATGAAGTCGGGTAATAATGCGTGTAAATTGAGCTGGCTCAATATCATCTGCTTGATTTGACTGGGTTGACGAAGATAATCAGCGACCTCGCCTTTGATGTGATACATCAACAAGTTAGTGCTACTGCAGAGCTTTTCAGTCATTTCGCTGCAAAAAAGATAATGGTGATGACCATCTAAATGACCCACACGATATGCGGTTCCGCTTAGCCTAGATTGTAATTGTTTGGCGTCATCTTCAAAGTGTGTAGATTGAAGGTGAGACAAAAACTCGCTCTTTCTCTGATAGTTAAATGATGAAATATTATCTTCACCGATTTCATCAATCAAAAAAATGCCAGCTTTAACTAGGTTGGTATTGCCACATGTAATGAGTAACAGTTTGTTATCCCAAACAAAAAGGCTAGATTCACTTAGGATATAAGCATCACAGTCGTCATTTGACATGACGGAAAGAATGTCTGCTCCTGCTAGTAAAAGTCCACGATCCCAGAACGCACGTTCATAGCTTCGTAGTGAACGAACTCCATATTTGACTCGGAGCTCGATTTTCTTTTCTGAACCTTCAAAAAACATCTAGCGTCTCTTTTTTGCGTAAAAAATAAGACCAGCGCTGAGTACACTCAACACTGGCCTGATAAAACTCAACATCTATCTAAACTATCAAAAATCTTCTAGATACGTATACCCTTTTAAGCCTAACTGCAGCTCTTCAAGAATACTACAGCGCTCATCTTCATCAATATGCTTATTAACTAATTCTTCATACGTTCTCATAAATGAAACCGCTTCCAAATTCACATACCTAAGCACATCTGCGACCGTGTCTCCTTCTAAGACCGAATCAATATTAGTGCGGCCATTTTCATCAATTCGAACCACTGCAGAGTTAGTATCCCCAAATAGGTTATGCATATCGCCTAAGATTTCTTGATATGCCCCGACTAAAAAGAAGCCTATAAGGTAAGGGCTTTCTTGCGTCCAAGCAGGTACAGGCAGCGTGGTTTCAATACCTTGTCCATCAACATATTGATCGACAATACCGTCTGAGTCACAGGTAATATCAAGCATGACTGCGCGGCGCTCAGGTGCTTTATCTAACCCTGAAAGGGGTAAGACCGGAAAGACTTGATCAATGCCCCATGCATCAGGCAATGACTGAAACAACGAAAAATTAACAAAGAACTTATCGGCTAACTTTTCGTTTAACTCATCAATAACCGGACGATGGAAACGATATTTCGGACTCATGCTGCCTTGTAATTCATGGCATACACGCAAATTAATTTGCTCAGCCCAGGCTCTATCTGCAAGGCTCAGTTGTCCTAATGCAAATAGAGAGTGCGCTTCGCTAAGATCGCTTTGACAGTCATGGAAAATTTCAATTAGTGCTCTTTGATCCGCTTTCCCACTCACTTCAGTCCAAGATTGCCACATATTTTGTAGCAACTGTGGCGCATCATCGCTTGGAGGTAGGATATTTTCCGGCTTATATGACTCAGTACCGATAACATCTGTCAATAATACCGCGTGATGTGCGGTTAAGTATCGGCCAGATTCTGAGATAATCCTCGGCATCGGCTGCTCATATTCTTTACACATATCATTAAGCACGCTAACGATATTGTTAGCATATTCAGTTAGACCGTAGTTCATCGAGTTAGCGCTTTGACTACGAGTACCATCGTAATCAACCGCCAGTCCACCGCCAACATCAAAGCACTTAACATTAGCGCCTAGTTTCATTAATTCACAATAAAAACGGCCAGCTTCACTTACGCCTTGGCGAATATCTCGAATATTGGCAATTTGCGACCCTAGATGAAAATGCAGTAACTCTAATGAGTCCAACATACCTGCATATTTCAATTCATCGATAACTTTGAGAACTTGCGCGGCTGACAGCCCAAATTTAGACTTTTCGCCGCCACTCGCCTGCCACTTACCCTTGCCTTGAAATGCTAAACGCACTCTTAAGCCGAGTCTCGGCGTCACGCCAAGCTCTTTAGCTTGTTCTAGCACCACTTTAAGCTCAGACATTTTCTCAAGCACAATGTAAACCTTATGCCCGAGCTTCTCGCCAATTAATGCTAAGCGAATATATTCTTTATCTTTATAACCATTGCAGATAATCACAGAGCTGGCTTTTTGAGCCATTGCAAGGACAGCCATTAATTCAGGCTTACTTCCCGCCTCAAGCCCTAATTGCGGCACTTCTTTTTCAACTTGACTCGCCAAGATCTCTTCAACAACCGTTTGCTGCTGATTAACCTTAATCGGGTAGACTAGTAGATAGTCAGCTTCGTATTGGTACTTTTGAATCGCCTGATTAAACGCCTGACACAGACTATTAACTCTGTGATGAAGGATCTGTGGAAATCGAACTAAAACAGGCAGAGCAACGCCCGCTTTAACCATATCTTTGGCAAGTTCATTTAACCCAATTTTACAATCAGGACGACTAGGATCTGGAGAGGCTGTTACTTCTCCCTCATCACTAATACCATAGAGCCCTTGGCTCCAATAGTTTACGTTGTAACTTGCACGTGCATCATCAATAGACCAATTGCTCATATTTTCCTAACCTGCCTATTTAACCTATGTAACGCCAAACAAAGCCCATTGCTCCATTTAACCATCTTATTACTTTGTGCCATTCACGAAAAAATGACGAACTCTATGTCCTGTGCTGCTGCACTAACCGCCTTTACGCGCACTGAAAGCTTACGTTGCTAGCTGATAAACATAGCATGTAAAACGCGTGGGTTGAATTCATCACTGCGTTTTTGTCGGTGGTAACCTTGCTAAACACCGGGTAAACATTGCGTGTTATTAGCGCCATTTGACCGTGTTTTTTGGGGCGCAATTAAACCTTGAGGAGGTGAATAAATCAAGCTTAACCTTAAGGATTTCAGCAAAAATATTGGTATCGCCTAGGCTAAAGTACCAAACCATCACCACAACGACAAAACGCCCCCTAAAATGACCCCATTTATTCCGGCTAAATCACATCTTCTCTGTATTAGTGCATTGTGACTAAAGCATATTGAAATGAATTCCACTATAATCGCTGCAGAAGTTAGTTGTCATAGTTAAAAAGTAGAGAGAAACATGATTGAGATAGGCAAACCCTGCAAGCTCGAAGTTGTCAAACAAGTTGAATTTGGCGTTTATTTAGATGCCAAGGACTTAGGTCAGGTGCTGCTCCCGAGCAAAGTCGTCCCGAAAGAGTGCCATGTCGGCGATATGGTCAACGTGTTTCTCTATTTAGATTCTGAAGACATGGTTATTGCAACGACTAAACGTGCATTAGGACAAGTAGGCCAGTTTGCCTTTTTGGAAGCAAAAGTGAATGGTCCCTACGGATGTTTTCTTGATTGGGGATTAGACAAAGATCTGCTGCTTCCTTTTGGCGAGCAACATCGTGAAATTGAAGAAGGTAAATCATACCTTGTCTATATCTATACCAGTCACGTTGATGACCGCATTGTAGCCTCCTCTAAAGTCGATAAGTTCTTAGATTTAACAGAACCTACTTATGAAGATGGTGAAGAAGTGAGTCTTATTATTGGTGGAACAACTGATCTTGGCTTTAAGGCGATCATCAACAATGCACATTGGGGTGTACTTTATACCAATGAAGTCTTCACTCGTCTTAGCTTTGGTCAGAAAATCAAGGGCTTTGTTAAGCGTGTTAGAAGCGATGGTAAAATTGATCTATCTTTGCAGAAAGGCGTCAAAGAAGAGTTAGATCAACATTCAACAACCATCTTGTTTAAATTAAAACAAGCTGGCGGTTTTTTACCCCTCAATGATAAAACAGATGCTGAAGTCATATACGCTCAAATGTCTATGAGTAAAAAAGCCTTCAAAAAGAGTATTGGTGGCTTGTATAAGAAAGAGCAGATCACTATCTCACCCGAAGGGATCCGCTTAGTCGATTAATATCTGACTGTGTAGCCAGTGTATACGGCTATAAATACAGCGATTATAGGTGATGTAAGTTAAACCACCTTTGCATTGAAGCATGGCTCTGTTATAACAAAGCCATGCTTTTTTATTAAGGGATCAAAATGGAACTTACTCAACATGAAGCACGGATTATTGGTGTGCTACTCGAGAAGGAGCTCACTACGCCTGAACAGTACCCTTTATCTCTCAATAGTTTGACATCCGGTTGCAATCAGAAGTCTAGCAGAGAACCCGTGCTTAACTTAAGCGAATCAGACGTTCAAAACACACTCGATAGCCTAACAAAAAAACGCCTAATTTCAGACCAATCAGGCTTTGGTAGTCGCGTCCTCAAATATAAGCACCGCTTCTGTAATACTGAATTTAGTGATTTGCGGTTAAATCCTGCGCAACTGGCCATTGTTTGCCTGCTATTACTCCGCGGTCCACAAACACCAGGAGAGTTAAGAACGCGTAGTAATCGATTACATGAATTTGGCGACGTCAGTGAAGTTGAACATGCATTAATTGAGCTCGCGCGCAGAGAAACACCACTCGTTGCTCTGTTAGCAAAAGAGCCCGGAAAAAGAGAAGCACGTTATTGTCAGCTTTTCACCCCCTGCAGTACAAACGTAGAATCTAGCGCCTTATTGCCTATCGAAGCAGTAAAGCTCGACAACTCACAGCAGGGACTGAGCGACAAAGTCGCTAAGCTCGAAATTGAAGTCAGTGAATTAAAGGTACTGGTGCAACAACTGCTAGCAACACAAGCCGATATCGAGTTAAATAATAATTAATTCACAAGTACTCATGTATGGTTAACGCCCGTCAGTTCTGGTGTTAATCTGTTAGCCGTTTTAATTCCACAGATTAAGGGAATAGTTTGGAAAACAGTCAACATAGCAACAATTTGCGCAATACCCTTTTACTTGCCCAATTTGAAGTCAAAAAAATGTTATTCAACCCTAGAGGGATGATTGCGCTTGCCGCTTTTGCGCTCGTTTGGTTACTTATTTTACTCTATCCAATCCGCGGAGCATCAGAGTTTTTAATCACTCCCCACTACAAAGATCTTATCGAAGGCATATTTGGGCCGGACGTTGTTAGTGAGTTGTTCAAATGGTCTGTCGCTGAATTGGCTATTTATTGGATTGCAGCGCTGTACCTGTTTCCAATGTTCAGTATCTTTATTGCAGCAGATCAGTTCTCCTCTGACAAATCTCGCGGTACATTCCGCTTCTTAACGCTTAGAACCAGTAGAGAAAGCATTTTCTTCGGCCGCTTTTTAGGCCATATGACAATTCAAACTATTTTGGTTTCTTTAACGGTGTTAGCCACTATTGCGCTCGCGGTGAGTAGAGAAACGGCACTATTAATGCCCGCAATAACCAGTGGCATATTGGTTATCGTCAACCTTGTTATAGTGATTTTACCCTATACCGCATTAATGGCGATACTCTCGCTCTACGCAAACTCAGCGCGTCAGGCAACCATATATGCCATTCTTATTTGGGCTGCAATGTCGATAACCATCGCTGTCATCAATAACTTCCTACCCATCATTAGTGAATTAAAATGGATCCTTCCAGGCTCACAGATTTCATTAATGATTAACACCCAAGGCTTAGGCAGCTTTGCATATGCTCCTGTGGCTTTATTGCAAACAATAGTGCTTCTGTTACTAGGACGTATATATATCAAACGGAGCGCGCTATGAGACTCATTGAATGTAAAGGTTTATCGAAATCCTACGGCAGTAAACAGGCATTAAGGCAGGTTGATCTTAACTTGGAAGCCGGAGAGCCGATTGCTTTAGTTGGACCCAATGGGGCGGGTAAAACCACGCTATTCAGCCTTTTATGCGGTTATATAACACCTACTGATGGCGAGGTTAGTATACTGGGTCATACGCCTGGAGATAGCGCACTGCTTGGACGTGTCTCTTCTCTGCCTCAAGATGCCACTCTTGACCCTAACTTTGATATCCTGACTCAACTTGTGCTGTTTGCTACTTTGCAGGGCTTTTCTAAAAGTGACGCGAAATCGGAAGGCCTAAGAGTTTTATCTTTAGTCGACCTCGCCGATTGTGCCTCACAGAAGCCTAAATCATTAAGCCACGGTATGGCAAAACGAGTCGCTATCGCTCAATCGTTAATTGGTTCGCCAGAATTAGTATTATTAGACGAACCGACAGCGGGTCTTGATCCCGCCAACGCCAAGAAAATTCGTGAATTGGTTAGAACGCTTTCAAGCAAGACAACCTTTATCATCAGCTCACACAATTTAGATGAACTTGAAAAACTCTGCGGACAAGTTTTGTATCTAGAGCAAGGACAGCTAACCCAATCAGTGTCCATGAATGATAACTTACAAAATCAGTATATTACGTTAACGATGCAGCAGTGTGATGCCGATAAAGTCGTTGATGCTGTCATGGCACTACCTGACATAAACTCAATTGAGAAGAAACAACATAACGAGTTTTTGATAAAGCATAATAGCGAAGAGGATTATGCCATTGAAAGTGCCCTATTCGCTTTATTCAAGCATAACAACTGGCAATATAAAGCCATTCTCAAAGGACGCACCCTTGAAGATAAACTCTTCTCTTAATAAGTGACTCGCTGAATACATTGTCTATTGAATGATGATTGCACACGACTGGTACCAAGGTGCCAGTCGTGTTTTCAGCGTCCAATGGGCCCTGTCCCGCTACTAACATCACTTTCTACAATACTTCAAACTGCATAATACTCTTTACCCAACACCGCTTAACCCGCCCAATAACCAAAGTAATCAGTGCTCCCCATTGCATTGATTGTAGATAATGGTGGTCCGTGAAAAAGTCCATAACACGGAATAATGCTCAATCGATAATCGCTATCAATCGCCGTGCAGCTAGCAAGCGAATTGTGACAGAGAAAACCTAAACTAAAGATAGTCGCATGCTTAAGCTACAAAACAGCGTAGAAAACTAACATCCAGTAACCCATGGAGTCTATACGATGGTACTTTTGGGCTAGTAACATTTAGGCAAGTAAGATAGAGCATGTTTTGTGTTTAGGGGCGTAACTAGATTAGGTAAAACGGAGTGAGATTTACATTTTATTGCGGAACAAAGCAGGGAATGGAATGTTTTTAAAATACAGAAAAGAAAAAAGAGCCGTGATAAATCACGGCTCTTCGGAATTTTTTTGCGATTAGCTAGATGCTAATCAAGCTGGTAACTAAACTACAGTTACGTTCTCAGCTTGTGGGCCTTTTTGACCTTGAGTAACAGTAAACTGAACTTTTTGACCTTCGTCAAGAGTTTTGAAACCGTCAGAGTTGATAGCGCGGAAGTGTACGAATACATCTGGGCCAGACTCTTGCTCGATAAATCCGAAACCTTTATCAGAGTTAAACCACTTAACAACGCCAGTAACTTGAGACATAATATTGAATCCTGTAAATATAAATTAAAGCCTTAACGGCGGTAAAGCTGGAAAATGCCGGTTTACTTAATGTTAACAGGACGAACATTGTCGTATTGAACACATAAAAATAAGCCCTAACCTTCAAGCTGCAAACACTATAAACGATTCCCATGATAAGTCAACATACATTAATGACTAAATTTATAGTATTTTTAATACGCTATCAGCGCTCAGGAAAATCCAAAACTGAAATAACATGCAAAACTTAAACACTCTATTAAAACAGAGGCTTAAATCACGATCGCTGACTGGTACGCCCTATACTAGTGAGCTCTAAAGACTTCTATCTTGAAATCTAATTCACACTCAAATCCTGAGGCTGATAACTCCAGCTTTTGTTCGTCTGTAAGCTTCCAGTTATAGGGTGTCATTTGCAAAAAGTGACGAATATCGCTTTCGTCATTCAATATTAGCGTACTTTCAAGTCGCTTTTGTTCTAATAATGTAAAGCCTTCAATGGCCGATGGCTCTTGAGTATGCTCTTTGGGTGTCTCATATATGAGCTCTTTCAGTGCAAAGTGATGTCGCGGCCCAGCACATACGGTGATCAAAATTCCGCCAGACTTTATCACTCGTTTAAGTTCCGTATCTAATGAAGGCGCGTAGATCCTCAGCATGAAGTCAAAACTATCATCAGAAAACGGCATATCAAAAGCACTGGCAACACTAAAAGCGATATTCGGGTAACGTTTTGCGGCATACTTCAGAGCTGACTTACTGATGTCTAATCCGTACAAGGTAAAGTCATCACCTAGCTCTTGAGCCAAACGATTCGAGTAATACCCTTCGCCACAACCAATATCAAGACCATATTCAGCATCATTAAGATAAGCCTTTGCCAGCTGATTAACATTATCACTTAGCTCTTGATAGTAACCTTTATTGAGGAACTCTCTTCGAGCAAACATCATCTCTTTGTTGTCACCAGGATCACTAGACTTCTTCTTTTGAACTGGAAGTAAGTTTACATAGCCTTCTTTCGCACAATCAAATCGATGATTAGACTCACAAAACCAAGTTTTATTCTGCAGCATTAAAGGTTTTTCGCATATTGGGCAACGGTAAATCATCAATCATTCTCCAATGCAAATGAACTCTCAGTATCATCTGCCATAAGTTGTTCTATAATTTTATTTAGCTGTGGTGGCGCTAATAGTTGATAGCTTTCAAGCTTTCTTATCAACATATCTTGGTCAATATCAACGTTAGCCGCTCGATACAAGTTTGGTCGTTCGATGAGTTGAGAATAGAGGCGAGTCAGTAACTGCCTTTTTCTTATCAATTGGGCATCTAGTTGACTTATATCGTCATTGGCTTGGTTTAAAAATCCTTGAGCAGCAAAGTGTTTTAAGTCGCAACAAATACTGTCTAACTCGCTAATTTCTACTAAAAGGCTTTCAGCAGTGGGTTCTACATCCATTGAACGAGCGATAATGTGTTTCGCTCGTTGGATCTCTCTCGCCAAATTACCTAATCGAAAGTCCGCTTCTAAAGGGACTAACTCCCATTTTACAGGCCCCACAATATTGAACTGGCAGCCATTACCGATACTCACTGCGACAAAGAGCCCTTTTCTAAGCTGCTCGGCACAAAGTCTAGGCGAAATGCCCAGCGTTGAAAATAAGCGCCAACCTTGACCAACGCTACGATTAAGGATTGCATCAGATGCGGCATATTCATTCGCTTCGATAACATCAAGCGACAAGTATGGATGAAGCCGAATCATCAGTGACATTTTAGTCACTGTAACGCTTACAACAACGACTTCAGCAATAGGGCCAGATTGCAGCTGCAATACACTAAAGTTGCCAAACTGCTCAGACAAAACAAGTTTTAATTTTGATTGGTGGTTAATTTCGATTATTTGCGGTTGGATTAACAACGGTTCAAGCATACAACACCTCATTGACGTAGGCATATTGTACTTGCTATGGAGACTAGGTTCCAGTTATCAAACTGGCGTAAATTCAAGCAAATAAGAGCCTATTTTCTGGAGGTTAAGACAATTGAACTAAGGCAATGCTATGATGAAACTACTTAATAGAAGTTAATAGCCATGATTTTATGCCTTCAAAAACACAGAACACCCTCTTCTGGCACGACTATGAAACATTCGGTGCAAACCCAGCAAAAGACAGACCGTCGCAGTTTGCAGGGATAAGAACAGATATGGACCTCAACATTATTGAGGAACCAGTGACCTTTTATTGTAAGCTGGCAAACGATTATCTCCCCTCGCCAGAAGCTATTTTGATCACTGGGATCACGCCGCAACTGGCTAATCTAAAAGGGATGCCTGAAGCTGAGTTCATGGCTAAAATTAACCAAGAATTCAGCCAAGAAAAAACCTGTGTTGTCGGTTACAACTCAATTAGATTCGATGATGAAGTCACTCGTTATGGCTTTTATCGTAACTTCTTCGATCCCTATGCTAGAGAGTGGCAAAATGACAATAGCCGCTGGGACATCATTGATTTAGTGCGTGCATGTTATGCATTTAGACCCGATGGAATAAACTGGCCACAGAAAGAAGATGGCTCTCCCAGTTTTAAACTTGAACAACTCACTGTTGCTAATGGCCTTAGTCATGAAAAAGCGCACGATGCGATGTCTGATGTTTATGCAACCATTGCTATGGCTAAGCTTATAAAGTCAGTACAGCCTAAGCTCTTCGATTACTACTTCAGCTTACGACGCAAACAAGAAGTCACTAAGCTAATCGACGTGCTAGAAATGAAGCCGTTAGTGCATGTAAGTTCGAAAATTAGCGCGCTAAATGGCTGCACCACATTAATCGCACCGCTTGCCTTTCACTCCACCAATAAAAATTCGGTTATATGTGTCAATCTAACCATGGACGTCACGCCACTCATCGAGTTAACGGCTGAGCAAATTCGAGAACGAATGTACACAAGGCGTGACGATTTAGCTGAAGATGAGCTACCTATTGGCATCAAACAGATCCATATCAACAAAAGCCCATTCCTTGCCGGTGCTAAAACGTTAACCGATGAGAATGCCGCGCGTCTTGATATCGATAAAGCATTTGCCAGAGAGCAATACAAAAAGCTTAGACAGCACCCGGAGATAAGAGAAAAGCTGGTTGCGGTGTTTGATATTGAGTCTGATAGAGTCATTACAGATCCTGATCTTCAGCTTTATAGCGGTGGCTTCTTTAGTCGCGCAGACAAAGCAAAAATGGAGATGATCCGCAATACTAAGCCCGTCAACTTAGCAGCACTTGAGCTGTCATTTGATGATGAACGCCTACCGGAAATGCTATTTCGATATAAAGCACGTAATTATCCTGAAACACTTGATGAGTCAGAACTTCTTCGTTGGCGTGAATTCTGTCAGCCAAGACTCAATGATCCTGACTATATGATCAGGCTTGAAAACATCATTGAAGAAACGGAACAAAATGAAACAAAGCAGAAATTATTACAGGCTTTGTGTCATTATCTTAGAAGTCTTTAGGATTTTCAGACGGCAAAATGCGATCTAGATCGCATTCTATATGTAACAAGCTTACTAGAATGTTATTTCATTAGCGTTAATAAAAAGGCAGTAGCGTATGCAAGACCGATTTTTAAAAAGCATAGCTAATTTACCAGAGTCTCTGGCTAAGGCACTCGTTCCGATTTTAGATAAAGACTTTGCTGGGCACATTGATGCTAAGCAACTTGATGAGTTAAAGACTGCATCACAGATGTCTGAGCAAGATTTATTGTTGGCGCTATTGCCAATATCCGCAGCACTTGCAAGAGTCCCTATCAGCAATTTTTATGTTGGCGCTATTGCTAAAGGTAAAAGTGGTGACATCTATATGGGTGCCAATCTTGAACTTGCTGGTGAAGCACTGTTTCATTCTGTGCATGCCGAACAGAGCGCGATTAGCCATGCTTGGCTAAGTGGTGAACGTCAAATTGAAGATGTCATCGTTAACTTTTCTCCATGTGGGCACTGTCGCCAATTTATGAATGAGCTGGTTGAAGGCCAGAAGGTGAACATCCACCTTCCTGAACAAAAGACTCAACCTCTTTCCCATTATCTACCCTACGCCTTTGGTCCGAGCGATCTGAATATCACAGAGCCCTTGCTAACCAAACAGCAACATACACTAACGCTTGATTCTGCCGACCCGATGATTATTGAGGCTGTAGATCATGCAGGTCTGAGTTACGCTCCGTACACTAAAAATTATGCTGCTGTGGTATTAGAAACAAAAGATGGCGCGACTTATTGTGGCCGTTATGCGGAAAATGCTGCATTTAACCCATCGATGTTACCAATGCAAATGGCCTTATCGACAATGACGCGCCATAATCGCGACTTCAGTGAAATTAATCGTGCAGTGCTCATCGAGTCCTCTAAGGGCATAGTTTCATTAGTGGGTGCGACATTGGATGCACTGCATGCGGTGGCCGCTGTAGAACTTGAACATATCGTGGTTGAACCTGAGTAGCATTTAAGGTGTAAACTGAAAATGGACTGTCTAAAACAGTCCATTTTTTTTATATAAAATAGGCTTAGTTAACGTCTGTTTTTTTCAAGTTTAGCCAGTAAACCAGAGGTATCCCAACGATTGCCTCCCATCGACTGTACTTCCGAATAAAATTGATCTACCAGCGCGGTTAGCGGCAAGTGAGAACCATTGCTACGTGCTTCTTCTAGTGCAATGCCTAAGTCCTTGCGCATCCAGTCAACCGCAAAACCAAAGTTATATTCGCCCTGCCACATTGTTTGATAACGATTTTCCATCTGCCACGATTGCGCAGCGCCTTTACTGATCACTTCAACCACTTTTTCACCGTCTAAACCCGCGCTACGAGCAAAATGCAGACCTTCAGCGAGTCCTTGTACCACGCCCGCGATACAGATTTGATTCACCATCTTGGTCAATTGCCCGGCACCGACGTCACCAAGTCGCTCTACACAGCGTGCATAGGAGTCAATGACTGGTTTAACATCATCAAAAGTCGTTTCTTCACCACCGGCCATGACCGTCAGCACACCGTTTTCGGCCCCTGCTTGCCCACCAGAGACTGGTGCATCGATGAAGCCAACTTCAATTTTGCTTGCAGCAGCTCCGATCTCCCTTGCAACGTCTGCTGAGGCCGTGGTGTGATCAACGAGGATAGCGCCGGGTTTCATACCGGCTAATACTCCGTCTGGCTCAAGTGTTACTTGTTGTAAGTCAGCATCATTGCCAACACAAATAAATACAATGTCTTGGCCTTCTGCTGCCGCTTTGGGAGTGGAATAATATTGTCCTGAAAACTCCTCACACCAAGCCTTAGCTTTAGACTCAGTACGATTATATACCGTCACATCATGACCATTTTTAACCAGATGACCCGCCATGGGATAACCCATCACGCCTAAACCGATGAATGCAACTTTAGCCATTATTATTCCTATTTGTAGGGTTGTTTTATGTTGTTTAAAGGCATTCTACTGCGGTTCGCGTGAACAAAACAGTCTCTCGCAGATAATAAAAAAGCCAGCAAAATGCTAGCTTTCTATTCTTTCATTCAGACTTAGCCCTATAAAGTCACGTGCGCTTCCATTTCTGCACCAATCTTTTTACGCATATCCATTAACCGCACTGCAGACTCACGCAATTCAATATCAGCATCAGTGTTCGGAACCCATTCAGGCACCTGTGTTGGCTGTCCAGCATCGTCAACCGCAACCATAATCAACACACAATGCGTTGTAAGATGCCTTTCAGACTCCTTAGGGTCGCCTGCTTTTACATCAATCCCTAAATGCATTGACGTTCTACCGGTATAAATAACTTTAGCCGTGACCTCAACGATATTCCCAACATGAATCGGCTTAACAAAACGAATTCCGCCAGCATAAGCCGTAATACAATATTTACCACTCCAACCCGCAGCGCAAGCGTAACCCGCGAGATCAATCCATTTCATGACCGCGCCGCCGTGGACTTTACCACCAAAATTAACGTCTGCAGGTTCTGCTAAAAATCGTAACGTGAGCTGTCTATCGGTTCCTGCCATATCGACCTCAATATATAGTAATTTAACCGCTGAGTTTACACCCTTTTACCTCCCATCACATGACAATCCAAACTGAGCCCCGCCAGTAACAGACATTATCCATCAGCAGCGACTATAAACGCGAGTTCTAATATTGGGCATTCGCGTCCACATTCTCCCCAACATAGAGCGCATTAAACTCTTACCGAGTACTGCTATTTCAAGCCTTGAACTTAATCACTGCTCGACATGCTAAATTTCGAATTCCAAAATCGTTTGGGTATAGCTGATTTTTTAGCACAAAAAAGCGCCTTAAAGACGCTTTTTAATCAAATTGATGAACTAGATTTTTTTGAACAGCAATGAGCCGTTAGTACCACCAAACCCAAACGAGTTACATAGACCATACTCAAATTTACAGTCACGTGCAGTATGAGGAACAAAGTCCAAATCACAACCTTCATCTGGATTGTCTAAATTCAACGTTGGCGGAACGACCTGATCTCGAAGTGCTAACAAAGTAACAATAGCTTCAACAGATCCTGCCGCGCCTAAAAGATGCCCTGTCATTGATTTAGTCGAGCTAACGGCTAAGTCGTATGCATGAGCACCAAACGTCGACTTTACCGCTGCAGCCTCCGCTCTATCGCCCGTAGGAGTCGATGTACCATGGGCATTAATGTAGCCGATAGCTTCACGACCGATTTTGGCATCATTTATTGCATTAGCCATTGCTGCTGCTGCGCCTGCGCCATCGCTTGGAGGTGACGTCATGTGGAACGCATCGCCGCTCATACCGAAACCGACAAGCTCACCGTATATGGTTGCACCACGTGCTTTTGCATGTTCGTACTCTTCCATAACCATAACACCAGCACCATCGCCAATGACAAATCCATCACGGTCTTTGTCCCAAGGTCGGCTAGCTGCCAGTGGATCATCGTTACGGGTAGAAAGTGCCTTAGCAGAGCCAAAACCTGCAACCGCTAATGGACAAGTCGCATCTTCTGCGCCACCTGCGACCATGACATCAGCGTCGCCATACGCGATTGTACGCGCCGCAAAACCAATATTATGCACACCTGTAGTACAAGCCGTTGTGACTGCGAAGTTAGGGCCTGTCATGCCGTATTTAATCGACAGGTGACCTGAAATCATATTAATGATGGTGCTTGGTACAAAAAATGGCGACACTTTACGTGGTCCACCTTTCAATAAAGCGCTGTGATTTTTCTCAATCAAAGGTAATCCGCCCATGCCCGCACCAATAGCGGTACCTACACGTCCAGGATCAACCTTGTCCATCTCTAGGCCAGAATCTTCTACAGCTTGTATGCCAGCAGCCATACCGTATTGGATAAACAAATCCATCTTACGGGCATCTTTACGTGACATGTACTGTTCAACGTCAAAGTCTTTAACAGAACCGCTAAAACGAGTAGTGAACTCGCTAGCATCGAATTTGGTTATTGGTGCGATACCACTTTTACCGGAAACCAGTGCTTTCCAAGTTGAATCTACAGTATTGCCCACAGGGCTAACTAGGCCTAAGCCAGTTACGACGACACGACGTTTAGACACGCTATCACCTTTATCTAATTAAAAATGAATTGTTATGATAGTACTAAAGAGTTTGAACTACCAATACCTTCACGAGCCAGGTCTGATTGGTGTATTGAAGCGGAAGCGAGGAAATTATTGCTTAAAGACTTACATCAACCAGCGGCTTTTACAAACAAAAACAGGCGGCATAAATGCCGCCTGTTTTCAGAAATTCTAGATTACTGATTCTTAGAAACGTAATCGATCGCTGCTTGAACAGTAGTGATCTTTTCTGCTTCTTCATCAGGGATCTCGGTATCAAACTCTTCTTCTAGAGCCATAACCAATTCAACAGTGTCTAGAGAATCGGCACCTAAATCGTCAACGAAAGATGCTGCTGATTTAACGTCTTCTTCTTTAACACCTAGTTGCTCGATGATGATTTTCTTTACACGTTCTTCGATGTTGCTCATTGTTTTCTTTCCTATTCAAATTACGCACTTGCGTAAGATTGCGAGTAGTTTATTGAATTTGACAGACATTGCAAGCTTAACTTTTGTGGTCTAACCACAAAATGGGCTCACAGTTGATGCAGATCACCTCTCGAAAGAGGTAATAGCCCGTCATTCACTTAAACCATGTACATTCCACCGTTCACATGGAGAGTTTCTCCAGTGATGTAAGCGGCAGAGTCGGACGCTAAAAAGAGGACTGCGTTAGCAATTTCCTGCGCCTGACCAAGTCTTTCCATTGGAACTTTAGACATAATAGCTTGTTGCTGCTCTTCCGTCAGCTCATCTGTCATGTCTGTCTGGATAAATCCAGGAGCAATAGCATTAACTGTTATTTGACGAGATGCAACCTCTCTTGCAAGAGATTTTGTAAATCCGATCAAACCTGCTTTAGCAGCAGAGTAGTTAGTTTGGCCTGCATTGCCCATGGTGCCTACCACAGAGCCAATATTGATGATGCGCCCATGACGTTTTTTCATCATAGGTCTCATGACCGCTTTTGAAGTGCGAAATATCGAAGTTAGGTTAGTGTCAATAATATCTTGCCACTCATCGTCCTTCATTCGCATCAATAAATTGTCACGAGTAATGCCTGCGTTGTTAACTAAAATATCAACATCGCCGGCTTTTTCTTTAATTGTGCTGAACAAGATTTTAACCGAGTCGCCGTCAGTAACGTTTAAAACAAGACCGTGACCATTATCACCTAAATAGGCTTGAATAGCTTCTGCGCCACGTTCACTTGTTGCTGTCCCTATAACCACAGCACCAGCAGACACTAGAGTCTCTGCTACTGCACGGCCAATACCACGGCTAGCACCCGTTACAAGGGCAACTTTGCCAGTCAGATCAAAACTTATACTCATTAGTCTTCCTTATTCGGTCAATGCAGCGAATGACGCGACATCGTTAATTGCTTTTGCTGTTAGTGAGCGATTGATACGCTTACTAAGCCCAGTCAGTACTTTTCCTGGACCAATTTCAAACAAATCGGTGATACCTTGCGCAGCCATTAGCTCTACAGTTTCCGCCCATCTGACTGGACAATATAATTGACGAACCAATGCAGCTTTAATCTCTTGTGCCGCATTAGGGCTTGCGACATCAACATTATTGATCACTTTTACTGAAGGTACGCTGAATTCAATGTCAATTAGCGCTATTGCAAGTTTATCTGCAGCGGGTTTCATCAATTGGCAATGTGAAGGCACGCTCACGGGTAGCGCAACGGCCATTTTGGCACCGTTTTCTTTACATATTGCCGCAGCGCGTTCTACAGCTGCTTTTTCACCCGCAATCACGACTTGACCAGGACTGTTATAATTAACAGGGCTAACGACTTCGCCTTGAGCGGCTTCTGCGCACGCTGTTGCGATAGCGTCATTGTCTAAACCGATTATGGCAAACATGGCGCCAGTACCGGCTGGAACCGCTTGTTGCATTAGCTGACCACGTAGCTCAACCAATTTAATCGCCGCTTCAAAACCCATCACACCAGCACACACTAGTGCTGAGTATTCACCCAGACTATGACCTGCCATCACCCTTGGTAAACTTTTACCAGAGGCTACATAAGCGCGATAAATTGCAACACTTGCCGCTAATAACGCTGGCTGAGTTTTATCGGTTTGATTCAGTGCTTCAACCGGACCTTGTTGCACGAGTTCCCAAAGGTCATAACCAAGAACGTTGCTTGCTTGAGCAAATGTCTCACCAATAATCGGTTGAGATTCGGCAAGTTCTGCCAACATTCCTAATGCCTGTGAACCCTGTCCTGGGAATACAAAAGCTGTATTTTCCATATTAATCTACCTTTAAAATTGACGTCTTACCGTTAATACGGCTGTTAGAACCGAACTAAAGCACTTCCCCAGGCAAATCCTGCACCGAAGGCTTCAAGTAAAATCATTTGACCACGTTGGATACGCCCATCTCTCACGGCTTCATCTAAGGCAATCGGCACTGACGCAGCAGATGTATTACCATGCTTTGCTAAAGTCAGTACTACTTTATCAAGACTCATGTCCAATTTCTTTGCGGTCGCTTTGATAATTCTAAAATTAGCCTGATGTGGCACCAGCCAATCTATATCAGACTTTTCAATATTATTTTGACGCAATGTTTCAGTGACAACGTGGGAAAGTTGCGTAACTGCAACCTTAAACACGTCGTTACCTTTCATCGTCATGTACCCCAGTTCTTCTGAGTCATCCCCTTTACGCGATGGGATAGAACACTTTAACAAATCAGCTTGACGACCATCAGCATAAATATGCGTTGAAATGATACCTGGTTCTGTGGATGCACTTAATATTGCTGCGCCGGCACCATCGCCAAATAGAATGATAGTCGAACGGTCTTCAGGTTTACACAAACGAGATAATACATCTGCACCGATAACTAACACATTACGCGCTGCACCCGATTTTACATATTGGTCAGCAACCGACAATGCATAAACAAAACCAGAGCATGCCGCTGCAATATCAAATGCCGGAATAGTATGAATGCCAAGCATCGCTTGAATTTCACAAGCCGCGGCGGGGAAAGCATTGCTCGCACTAGTGGTGCCACAAACAATCATATCGATTTCAGTTGCATCAATACCGGCCATTTCGATGGCTTTTAATGCAGCTTGATACCCCATCGTCGCAACAGTTTCTTCTGCTGCAGCGATTCGACGCTCTGAAATACCTGTGCGATCAACGATCCATTGGTCGGTGGTTTCCACCATTTTTTCTAGATCTTGATTACTGCGCACTTGTACCGGTAGATAACTACCAGTACCGAGAATTTTTGTATGCATAAGAAATTTATCAGCTATTAATATCTAAAAGAATCGACTCTAGACGGTCTTCGATCATCTGAGGGAGTCGACGTTGTGCTTCTGTTACTGCCAAGCTTATTGCTTGTAAAAAAGCAGCTTCATCTGCACACCCATGACTTTTTACTACAATTCCGCGCAATCCTATCAGACTTGCGCCATTGTAGTGGTCGGGGTTCATCTGATCTAACAAAGAATGAATGCGTGGCGCTATGATTTTGGCGAGAATACGTACAAAAAAACCATCAGACAGGCCTTTTTTCAACTGGTGTATGAGTAGTCTTGCAATACCTTCCGACGTTTTCAACGTAATATTGCCGACAAAACCATCACACACGATCACATCGACATTACCCGAATAGATCTCATCACCTTCAATAAAACCAGTGTAGTTCACTTGAGGAATTTGTTGCAGTAGTTGACCCGCCTGCTGAACCTGGTCATTACCTTTAATCTCTTCAATACCGACGTTGAGCAAGGCTACCTTTGGTGAAACCGTTTTATCAACCGTTTCACTCAGCACTGAGCCCATCACCGCAAATTGAAGTAAAGTTTCTGAATCGCAAGATACGTTTGCACCTAAGTCTAATAAATAAACAGGCGTGTTATTTACCGCAGGTAAACAGGTAACCAGAGCTGGGCGGTCAATGCCGGGCAAAGTCTTAAGCAGTACTTTGGACATCGCCATTAACGCACCTGTATTACCCGCGCTCAAGCAAGCTTGTGCTTTACCATCACGCACTAATTCTATTGCGAGACGCATAGAGCTTTGCTTACGATTTCTTAAGGCATGGACAGGTCGATCGGACATAGTAACCACTTCGGTTGTATGTTTAATCTCAATACGATTTTTAACTGCTGCTTCAGCAGATACAAGATATTTGTCTATCTGGACTTGATCGCCCACGAGTATGACTTTTAAGAGGGGGTTTAAGCGAAGTGCCTGCAAAGTTGCAGGCACTGTGATGCGGGGACCAAAGTCGCCCCCCATCGCATCTAACGCAAGCGTCAGATTTGTCATCAGGGTCTCAACAATTACTTGTTGATAACCTTTTGACCACGGTAAAAACCATCCGCAGTCACATTGTGACGAAGGTGTAGTTCACCACTCGTTGAATCCACAGACAATTGAGGCGTGCTCAATGAATCATGTGAACGACGCATTCCGCGCTTTGAACGAGATTTTTTGTTCTTTTGTACAGCCATGGGACCAGTCTCCTAGATTACTTGCTCTTCAGTTTTTCTAACACTGCAAACGGATTTGGACGCTCCTCTTGAGCGGGTTCGATCTCGCCTACAACTACGTCTTGTTTACCTTGATGACAATCTTCATTCTCATGCATGGCAATCAAAGGCATAGCGATTATCAATTCATCTTCGATCAATTGATGTAGACGCACTTCGCCAATTTCATTGCACTCAATAGGCTCATACACATCCGGGAGCTCATCGATTTCAGCTTGAGTCTTACAAAGACCAAAACTAAACTCGACCGTAACCTCAGTGGTAAATAGTGTCATACAACGTTGACAATCCAGAGTGAGCTCCGTCACAGCCTTCCCGTTAAGGTAGACTATCCCCTGTATATCTACGCCACATTCAAGCGACACTGCCACATCAGAACAGTCGCCGGCACATAATTCATTTAATCGCTTTAACTGCTTACCGGGCACCAAACCTTCATACGAAAGCTGGCTAGCGGAAGCGCGAACGGGATCAATTGAAACCGGTATCTTTACTGTTTGCATAAGGCGCGCATTTTAGGTGAATTTTAGCAGAAGTCAACACCCTTATTCTTCCAAGGTGATTAACCGCCGATGGATTCAGCTAAGTGAGTTGTTAGGTAACCGCATTGTACAAGAAACCCAAGGCGCATGACATTAAATTTCAGTGGTAAATGCGTTTAAGTGTTCGTAAATCCATCGAAGGCGCAAATTTTGTGATAACCACGTAACTATCGAGGTATTTTCGCATCGAATTAATACCCATCCGGCTAAGCATTAGGCCCGTTTGATGCCGTTTGTTATCCCCCGACTTGAATAAACGGCAAGTAAAATAGACGCACGACTCGCAACGTTAGCTATTAGCACTGGGTAATGAAAATAAACACTGGGTACAAAACCTTTTGCGCTAACCAATCTTAGCCTGACTTATCGTCGAGCCAGCCCTTGATACCCAACTCACGATAGTATGATCAAGCATTGCTATCCCTTCTCTCGCCACCGCGCCCAATACCATGGCAAATAGAATGGTGGGATAAAACGGTCGACTCACGTCACCACTTAAGTGCACCACAACGCTGAGCATAATTAGAATCGCGACCCATAGCTTAAACATATTTATCTCCAAGTGAATGTCTTCTGTGGCTGCATGGTATTCACTAACACCTGTATAACGGCTGAACATTACCTGTTGACATCAATTTACCCTATCAATAGATATTATTACGTAAAATCGAAGTAAGGCCATCATCCATTGATGTCGTCTTGTTAATGATAAAAAAGGCGATGAGTACAATAATGACTTGCTAATGCCATTCATCTTTAGCGAAAATACTTATCTATAAAAATATCTCGATTGCCAACTCTAAGGTTAAACCATGTCAAAAGCGCTTATATTGGCTTCCACATCTCCATTTCGAAAGCAACTCCTAGACAAGCTCAACTTACCCTTCAGCTGCTGTTCTCCTGAAGTCGATGAAACACCTTTAGATAACGAATCCCCAAAAGACTTAGTTCTTAGGCTATCCAAGCTTAAAGCGGCGGCAGGCGCAGCCCAATATACCAAGGGTGTCGTAATTGGTTCTGATCAAGTAGCAGTCATCAATAATCAAATTATTGGCAAACCTCTTAATCGTGAAACCGCAATAGAACAACTGTCACAATCGAGCGGTCAGTCCATTACCTTCTATACAGGACTTGCACTACACGATGTAGAAAGCGGTCAGGTTGAAGCTATCGTTGAACCCTTCATTGTCCACTTTAGGACGCTCACTCATAAAGCCATTAGCCGCTATGTCGACATTGAACAACCTTTTTATTGTGCAGGTAGCTTTAAATGTGAAGGTTTAGGTATTGCACTATTTGAACGCTTAGAAGGTAAGGACCCCAATACATTGATCGGGCTTCCGTTAATCTCTCTCATCGATTTATTGCACCAACAAGGGATAGATGTGTTGTAAATGACCATGTCTGCCGAGACAAAATGAATATGATAAAAGTAGGCACAAGGCTAAGCCGTATCCACAGGAGTGAGCCTACATCTCTTATGAGGATAAGCTGACTCATGTTCAACAGAATGGGATACGGATGAATGAGGTCTGATGCGCCTGAGAGTGGTTTATTACCATATAGCAGAAGTTTTAGCGTTTATCCCACTTTTATCAATGTTCACCACAAGCTCTATTCTGATTTAACAGAAATACAGCAAGCCAAAAATATCGAAGACTTAGCTATCATGGCCGTCTTGCAGCCATATCTAATACCCATAGCATTCTGTATCGGTTCATTCAGTGGGAATTCAGCGCTGAAGGCAAGTCGGGAACTTAAAGCTAATCGTTATTCTCGGCTCTGGCATCCTTCACTCTACCTTCTGCATCTGACCTTCCCTGTAAGGGGAGAAGCGTCTGATGTTGTATGAAAAAATGAACCATTCAATCGTATACCAAGAGTTCCCGCCCTAGCTGGCGGCGCTTAAGCATTCCACAGCAATAGATGCAATAAGCTACTCGACCTCGAAGAGGTAAAACAGAACAATGACAATGATGCTCATAACGCGAGGGAGTGAATATGGAATAAAGTCGTCAAAAGCATGCAAGCTGCAGCAATTGAGACCGATATAATGACAAGGATGGACAATGACGAGTCACCAATCTGGATTGACGAGACCGCGGCACTGTCATCCTACGAGTGTTAACGCTGCTTAGCGTTAAGCCCGAAAGCAAACCTATAAATGACTTATAACACGCTCAATAGCGCTAACGGCGTAGCGATAATGGCTTTGGGCTTAGCTACAATCAGTTTATCGTGGCTATGAGCGCCGTAGCTAACGCCTACCGCATCAATGCCAGCGTTATTTGCCATGTTCAAATCATGCAAAGAGTCACCGACCATCACCGCACGTTCAGGCGCAACATTAAGCTCTTTTAACAACTCGAGTAGCATATCAGGATTAGGCTTACTTTTTGATTCATCAGCGCAGCGGCTAGATTCAAAATGATGACCCAAACCTGTTTCGGCTAAAACGCGATTTAAACCATTTCTCCCCTTGCCTGTCGCCACGGCCATACGATAGTTTCTCGCAGATAGCTGCTTTAGTAACGTTTCGCTATCCTCAAACAATGGGCTTGGTGTGGTGTTTAGCGTTAAGTAATGCTCTTTATACGAGGCTATCATTGGCTCAAAGTTAGCTTGCTCCAACAATGGATAAAGTGTCTTAAGCGCTTCATCCATAGATAAACCAATAATATCACGAATGGCGTTTTCGCTCGGCTTAACTAAAGATAGAGAATCAGCCATCTGTTGCATACAGGTCACAATTTTACTGATGGAATCCATTAAGGTTCCATCCCAATCAAAAATGACGAGTTCGTATGACTTCATGTTCATGCTTTTTTAAGCTTGGCTAACGTTGATTCTAGAACAGGATCCATTGGCGCTTTCACTTCCATCATCTCTTCAGTGTCAGGATGAATAAATCTAAGCTGAGCGGCGTGTAAAAAGAGTCTATTCAATCCGTGGACACGCATCGAATCATCAAATTTCTGTTCGCTGTACTTTTCATCACACGCTATAGGGTGACCCGCATATTGGCAATGCACACGAATTTGATGAGTTCGCCCCGTGATAGGACTTGCTTGAACAAGCGTTGCATCACTATAACGTTGCATGATCTTAAAGCGGGTTTCACACTCTTTACCCTCTTTATTGACTCTAACGATGCGCTCACCAGATTTAAGCGTTAGTTTTAATAAAGGTGCTTTGACTGCCTTATCATGCTTCTGCCACTCACCTCTAACAAGCGCTAGGTAATCTTTTTGCATCTTCTTAGATCTAAGTTGATCATGTAGATGTTTTAGCGCACTGCGTTTCTTGGCAATGAGCAACAGGCCTGAAGTGTCTTTATCTAAGCGATGAACCAGTTCTAAAAACTTCTGCTGAGTGCGTAACGAACGCATTGCTTCAATAACACCAAAATCAACACCACTGCCACCATGCACTGCGATACCCGATGGTTTATTCAGTACTATAATAAACTTATCTTCGTAGATAATACGGTCTTCTAACTGCGAGACCTTGGTTAATTTAGCTGACGGCCCAGGACGTTCACTCGAATCAGAGACACGCATAGGCGGGATACGCACGATATCTCCATCTTGTAATTTGTACTCAGGTTTAATACGTTTCTTATTAACCCTGACCTCCCCTTTACGTACAATCCGATAGATCATACTTTTAGGAACGCCTTTCAATTTAGTTAACAAATAATTATCGATACGCTGTCCGGTATGGTCTTCATCGATGGTAACCATTCGAACTTCTACTTTAGGAGATGGAGTATTCATGCTGCGCCGCTATGTGTTTCGTTGTGCATATTGTACAACAAGTGAAAAGAATTGTGCCTTTTCAATTGCTGATTTTATCTATTATTGCTATATTTCTCTCGCTAACGGGGATAACCAGTGGATAAAGTGTTCACAAATCCCCCATGCATCACGTTAAAGCATGAGACTAAAAATGTTTACGGTTTGATAGTAAATAATTGATTTACAGGTCGTTGTATCAATCAAAAGGTCAATAAATGGACCTTCACGACTAAATCAAAACGTAATCCCAACTTACAACTGGTTTCTCTGCTTTAAACGCCCCAATTTCGAAGAATAATTTTAACTCGTCGTCAGACGTTACCATTTCGAATTGGCATTACCGGAAAGTATTTAAGAATTTATGGGGTTGGTTGACGTTTTACAACGAATTCCTTGTTTTTGTAAACATTAAAAAATAAGCCATAAATAGGATGCGACACGCAGAGAATGCGTCTAACAGCAATGCGCACCTTGCCTAGAGACCGACCGTGAGGTCCTGTTTTTTAATCCTAGGCCCGTAATGCAGTGAAATAAGTATCGTTTGATGACCTTTATTAAAGAAGAATTAAATCATCATGAAACGGATGTTAATCAATGCAACTCAATCTGAAGAGTTGCGCGTAGCCCTAGTTGATGGGCAACAATTATACGATCTAGATATTGAAAGCCCAGGTCACGAACAAAAGAAATCAAATATCTATAAAGGGACGATCACTCGAGTAGAGCCGTCTTTAGAAGCTGCTTTTGTTGACTATGGTGCCGACCGCCATGGCTTTCTCCCTTTAAAAGAGATCGCACGCGAATATTTTCCAAAAGGTTACTCTTTCCAAGGACGTCCTAACATTAAGGAAGTCATAAAAGAAGGCCAAGAAGTTATTATTCAAATTGATAAAGAGGAGCGTGGCAACAAAGGCGCTGCACTCACAACTTTTATCAGTCTTGCGGGTTCTTATCTTGTATTAATGCCAAATAATCCACGTGCTGGCGGTATTTCTCGTCGTATTGAGGGTGACGAACGTACTGAGTTAAAAGCGGCACTTTCTGAGCTTGATATTCCACAAGGTATGGGCCTCATCGTTCGTACTGCGGGCGTAGGAAAAGAGCCAACTGAATTGAAGTGGGACCTAAAAGTTCTACAACATCACTGGGCTGCAATTAAAGAATCGGCTGAAAGTGCGCCGGCTCCTTTCTTAATCCACCAAGAAAGCAACGTGATTGTTCGTGCTATCCGCGACTATTTACGTCGTGACGTTGGTGAGATCCTAATCGATCACCCACGTATTTATGAAGAAGCTAAAGAGCACGTTTCGTTAGTACGTCCTGACTTTGTTGAGCGTATTAAGCGTTATGATGCTGAAGTGCCGCTATTTACGCATTTCCAAATCGAAACCCAAATTGAATCGGCCTTCCAACGTGAAGTTCGCTTACCCTCTGGTGGTTCGATTGTTATCGACCCAACAGAAGCACTAACCTCTATTGATATTAACTCTGCCCGTGCCACTAAGGGCGGCGATATTGAAGAGACAGCGCTAAACACTAACCTAGAAGCGGCCGACGAAATTGCACGTCAATTACGTCTACGTGATTTAGGTGGTTTAGTGGTTATCGATTTCATCGATATGACCCCAGTTCGCAATCAACGTGAAGTTGAAAAGCGTATGCAAGATGCTGTTCATCATGACCGAGCACGCGTCCAATTAGGCCGTATATCACGCTTTGGTTTGATGGAGATGTCACGCCAACGTTTGCGCCCTTCTCTAGAAGAGTCAGCAGCTCACCTTTGTCCACGTTGTCATGGACAAGGCACCGTTCGCGGGACTGAGTCACTTGCCCTTTCAATTTTGCGTTTGATGGAAGAAGAAGCCATCAAAGAAAACACATCGCAAATTGAAGCAATTGTTCCTGTTGATGTTGCTGCGTTCCTATTGAACGAAAAGCGTAAAGCAATTCGTATCACCGAAGAACGTCACAATGTTGAAGTGTATGTGATCCCAGATCCAAACATGACCACACCTGATTATCGCGTTGTACGTCATCGTAAAGATGACCAAATCAGCGAATCTAGCTATAAATTGCTTGAGCAAGAAGAAGCTAAGCTTTACGAGCCTCGTAAACTTGAAAGAGCTGCGCCACCACAGCCAGCATTGAAAGGTTTCTCAACGCCACAAATAGCAGCGCCTACACCAGCAGAAGCTAAACCCGCACCAGTGAAACCAGCTGAGCCCGGTTTATTTGCTAAAATTGCAGCCGCTATCGGCTCACTTTTTAGTAGCAGTGAAGAAGTAAAGGTTGAACCTAAGCAGCAAGATAAATCAAGCCGCACTGGTCAAGCACGTAACAATAATCGTCGCAATAGCAATAACCGTCGCAACGACCCTCGCCGCAACCGCAATGAAGGTCGTAGTGACAGTGAGCAAGGTAAAGATACGCGTACTAAGAGCAATCGCAGTGACGCTAATGAAAACCAAGCAAAAGTGCAAGAAGAGACTAAACGTCCACAACGTAGCGAAAAGCCACGTAAGGCCGTAGAAACAACTAGCACCGAAACTGTCGAGCCTAAGCAAGAAGCTGCACGTGAGCGTCGTCAACGTCGTAACATGCGCCGTAAAGTTCGCGTCAGTAACGAGCAAGAAGAAACTAAAGCAGTGGTAGCTCAAGCTGAAGAGCCTGTTCAAACACAAGCTGTTGCAGATGATAAGCCCGCTCGTCCTAAGCGTCAGCCTCGTAAGCCAAGAGCTAAAGTTGAAACAGTAGAAAATACTGAAGCAACTGATGACGCTGTTGCAGTAGTGGCTAACGTTGAAGTCGCAAATGTTGTTGAAACCAACACAGCGACAGATACAACGCCTATGACTGAAGTTGTTTCAACACCGATTGAATCAGCTGAGTCAGTTGCCATTGATCAAGCTGAAGATGCAACGGCAACAGATGATAAATCACGTGAGCCTCGAGAAGGTCAGCGTAGAAGCCGTCGTAGTCCTCGTCACCTTCGTGCCGCTGGCCAACGTCGTCGTCGCGATGAAGATGAAAACACCTCTGAGACTCCAGCATTTACACCAAATGACATGGTCGAAGTTGAAACGCCAGCTCAAGCTTATGAAACTCACGAAGAAGCACCTGTTGCTAAAGTTAATGAGCCTAAAGTTGAAGCTGCTCCTGTTGAAGTCTACGTTAAAGCCGAAACAGTAAAAGCTGAGCCTGTTGCAGTTGAAGCCGAAGCTGTAAAAGCTGAAGCTAAACCTGTTGAAGCTAAAGCTAACTCAGTAGCAAGTTCATCAGCGATGAATACATCACCGGCTTACAAGCCTGCGACTGAAGTTAAAGCTCCTGCTCCTGCAGCTAACGTGGTTGAAGCACCTGTTGTTGCTAAGCCTGCACCAGCGGTTACGGCAGAAGTAAAACAAGAGTCTAGCCCAGTTGTAACGGCTGAGCCTGTTAAAACAGCTATTGCAGTAAAACCTGTAGAAGCGGTTAGCTCAAAGGCTGTATCTGCACCAATGGCAAAACCAGTAGCCATTAAGCCTACTGAAAGTAAAGCTGTTGAAGTCGAAGCGGTTGCACAGCCTGCGGTAACTGAAGCAAAGCCTGTTGCTAAAGCTAAGCCAGCAAGTCGTTTTGGTTCAATGGTTATGTCTGATACGACAAAGCCCGTTGTTAACGTTAGAGAGAACATAGAGACCCCAGCTGGTCGCCAATATGAAACCTCTGAACAAAATGATGAAGTAAAATCAAGAGTTTCAAACAGTGCTAACTCGGATATGACTCGCACCTAATCTAGATTTAGACTCGCGACAAAAAAGCCATGCTGAAGAGCATGGCTTTTTTATTTTAAAACAACGTGAATTTTGATAGTATTCGCGCCCAGACTTATTCCTATTCAACAAACTGTTAACAGAGGTTAAATGTTCGATCTCATTCGTCACAAAACGGCCAGTTCAAGAGCTGACTTACTTTCAGGCTTAACCGTCGCCCTTGCTTTAGTACCAGAAGCGGTAGCATTTGCTTTCGTAGCGGGTGTTGAACCTATGGTCGGTTTATATGCCGCCTTTATCATGGGATTGATCACTGCCGTTATTGGTGGCCGCCCAGGTATGATTTCTGGTGCTACTGGCGCTATGGCTGTTGTTATGGTCGCACTCGTTGCCGAACATGGCGTGCCATACCTTTTTGCCGCGGTTGTACTCGCCGGTCTCATTCAAGTCTCAGCGGGTGTTCTTAAGCTCGGTAAATTTATCCGTATTGTGCCCTACCCAGTCATGATAGGTTTTGTTAATGGCTTAGCGATTGTTATTTTCTTAGCGCAGCTAGGACAATTTCAAACACCTGACGCTAATGGTGTTATGAGCTGGTTACCTCAAGACCAACTAATACTGATGTTAGGTCTTGTGGCTGTTACCATGGCAATCATTCAATTTTTGCCAAAGCTAACGACTGCGATCCCATCGTCACTAGCTGCCATTCTAACCGTGACTTTGCTGGTCACCTTCTTAAATCTAGATACGCGTACAGTATTGGATTTTCTGAAATCAATGAGCGGTGATGAACACGCAACAATCGCGGGTAGCTTACCAACCTTCTCTATACCGGCTGTTGAATTTAGTTTAGCAACCCTTTATATCATCCTACCTTATTCACTTATTCTAGCCGCTGTTGGCCTGATTGAGTCGCTATTAACATTGACCGTCATTGATGAAATGACAGGTACTCGTGGTCGTGGTAACAAAGAGTGTATTGGTCAAGGTGTTGGTAACATCACTAGTGGTTTCTTTGGCGCTATGGGTGGTTGCGCGATGATTGGTCAATCAATGATCAACATTAACTCTGGCGGCCGTGGTCGTCTATCAGGGATCTCGGCAGCACTAGCCCTACTTGCCTTTATCTTGTTCGGCTCATCATTAATAGAAATGATCCCGCTTGCAGCACTTGTTGGCGTGATGTTCATGGTGGTGTTAGGTACATTTGAATGGGCTAGCTTTAAAGTCATGCGCAAAGTACCTAAACACGATGCGTTTGTGATTATCCTAGTGACAATCGTGACAGTATTCACTGATTTAGCATTTGCAGTGTTTGTTGGTGTAATTGTGTCAGCATTAGTCTTTGCATGGGAACATGCAAAACATATCAACGTAGAGATCAGCGAAGATAAAAATGGCTGGAAAGTTTATAAGCTAAATGGTCCATTGTTTTTCGGTTCAGTTGCTGAATTTTTAGACCTTTTTCCGGCTAAAACAGATCCTGAAGATGTGATCGTCGACTTCCAGAACTCTCGCGTTTGTGACCACTCTGCACTTGATGCTATCGATACCTTAGCTGAGCGTTATGTCAGTGAAGGTAAAAAACTGCATTTACGTCATCTCAGTAATGACTGTAAAGAGTTACTGCATAAAGCAGGTGACTTAGTTGAAGTTAACTTAATTGAAGATCCTCACTATAAAGTGGCTGACGATAAGCTCGATTCATAAGCGTTTACATCAGCAATAAAAAAGACGAGCTAAATAGCTCGTCTTTTTTTGTCTGCGATTGACTGCCTATTTCACGACTTATCTTTCATTAACTCTGCAAAGAGTACTTTTACTTTATCGACTTTAGGTTTAACGATAATTTGACAATAAGGTTGCTCACCATTAAGTTCAAAATAGTCTTTATGCCCATCTTCAGCAGCAAAAAAACCATTAAAAGCTGAGACTTCAGTCACTATCGGGTTTTGCCATACGCCCGCATCAGTCATCGTAGCAATCATGCCGTTAGCAATTTCAGCCTGCTTCTCACTATGAATAAACACAACGGAGCGATACTGTGGCCCGCTATCGTTTCCTTGCCTGTTTAACGTAGTTGGATCATGGCTTTGCCAAAATACGGCTAACAGGTTGTCGTAGCTAATGATCTTAGGATCAAACTCAATATGCACAACCTCAGCATGGCTTGTCATGCCACTGCATACCGCCCTGTAATTGGCATCATCAGCATCACCTCCAGCATAACCAGAAACAACACTATTAACGCCTTTTAAAGCCGTAAAAACCGCTTCTGTACACCAAAAGCAACCGCCACCAAAGGTAGCCAATTCATACTGTTGTTCAACGATAGGCGTGATTGATGCTGACTTAAAGGTCATCGATACCGAATTAACACAGTGTCTGACATTCTTAGGAGTGAGAAACTCCCCTTCAAATACATGGCCTAAATGTCCATCACACTGTGCACAGACGATTTCAACACGTTGACCATCAGCATCAATATTGCGTTTTACCGCGCCGCTAATTTCATCATCAAAGGCTGGCCAACCACAATGGGCATTAAACTTACTGTCTGAGTTGTACAAAGGCGCATCGCATTTCTTACAACAATAAGTTCCTTCAGCTTCGTGCTGATAATACTCTCCGCTAAAAGGTCTTTCAGTGCCTTTTTGCTCTATGACTTGTTTTTCAAATTCTGTCAGTTTATGCATGATAACTACTCTATCTATACTTTATATCTTGATCCACATAGACCATAGATCCAACCAAATGCTTTCATATACCATCACTAATCGGCCATTTTATGGCGCAATTTGTATATCCGATAAATCAACACCCGCTCTATATTCTAGCCAATAATGCCACAGAACAGCGTGAATGTTGCTTACTTAACAAAAAACATTAATTTTTTTAGCCGTATAATACTCAGCAGTGTTAATTGATAACACCCTAATATCTAATGTATTAATGTCTATCTCAATGACACTATTCATCTTGGTAAACAATAACCGATGTGATCTAAATCACTAACGTTTGCGTCGCGGTATTCGCGCCGCTAAACTTGCCCCGGGCTAACTAAAAATAAGAATAGACAATATGATTTTAGAGACAATTGATTATAGAGCGACCGGCAGTGCAGAAAAATTTGTAAAATCACTGCGTGACACTGGCTTTGGCGTTTTAAGTAACCATCCAATCGACAAACAACTCGTCGAAGATATCTACACCGAGTGGCAAGCGTTCTTTAATACCGACGAAAAAAGACAATTTCTATTTAAACCTGAAACACAAGATGGATTTTTCCCTGCGGAAATTTCGGAAACAGCCAAAGGCCACACCGTTAAAGATATCAAAGAGTATTACCATATCTATCCATGGGGACGTATTCCTGAGCAACTAAAAGCCAACATTTTAAAGTATTATGACCACGCAAATAGCTTAGCGGCGGAACTGCTTGAATGGGTAGAGCTATATTCACCAGCAGAAGTGAAAGATAAGTTCTCAATCGCGTTACCAAAAATGATAGAAGACAGCCAAAAAACACTTTTACGCGTACTACACTATCCGCCAATGTCGGGTAATGAAGAAGCCGGTGCTATCCGCGCTGCTGCGCACGAAGACATCAATTTGCTGACGGTACTCCCTGCAGCAAACGAGCCGGGTCTGCAAGTTCAGCTAAAAGACAACTCTTGGATCGATGTGCCAAGCGACTTTGGTAATATCATTATCAACATCGGTGACATGTTGCAAGAGGCATCAGGTGGCTATTTCCCATCGACTAGCCATAGGGTAATTAACCCTGAAGGCAGCGATGTGACCAAGGCTCGAGTCTCTCTGCCGCTGTTTTTACACCCTAATCCTGAAGTAAAATTATCAGAGAACTACACCGCGGATAGCTATTTAATGGAACGACTACGTGAATTAGGCGTAATTTAGCCTCTATTACATTCAAAAAGCGCTTTTACGCGCTTTTTGTTTGTTATAAATAAGCTTAACAAGGTAAAATCCCCCCAATAATGTAATTTGATAGTAGAGCAGGCACATGGCAATTCAGTGGTATCCGGGACACATGCACAAAGCACGTAAAGAGATCGAAGAGGTTATGCCTCAGGTCGATTTAGTTATTGAAGTGCTCGATGCCCGTATCCCTTACAGCAGCGAAAACCCAGAGGTGCAAAAGCTTCGCGGCGATAAGCCTTGTATCAAACTACTGAACAAATCAGATTTGGCCGATCCAGAGACCACCCAAGCTTGGATTGAATACCTTGAACAAGAGCAGGGTGTAAAAGCCATGGCGATTACCACTTTGCAAGCAGCTCAAGTGAGAAAGATCCCTGATCTTTGTCGTAAATTTGTGCCAGGCAGAGACAAGCTCGAAAAAGATATTCGCACCATGATCATGGGGATCCCCAATGTCGGTAAATCCACCATCATCAACACCCTTGCAGGCCGTACAATTGCTAAAACAGGTAATGAACCTGCGGTAACTAAAATCCAACAACGCATTAATTTACGTAATGGTATCGTGCTGTCTGATACCCCCGGTATTTTGTGGCCAAAAGTCGACAATGAAAGAAGCAGTTACCGACTTGCCGTGACTGGCGCCATTAAAGATACCGCGATGGAATATGAAGATGTCGCTATGTTTGCCGCTGAGTATTTCCTCCTAGCCTACCCTGAAGCGATGAAAGAGCGTTATAAGCTAAAGGAATTGCCAAAAACTGACATCGAGTTACTTGAAGCTATTGGCCGTAAGCGTGGCGCATTGCGCCCAGGTGGTCGTATCGATTTGCACAAGGTATCTGAACTTCTTTTACATGAGTTCCGTTCAGGAAAAATTGGCCAGCTATCATTAGAGACACCTGCTATGGCAGAGATAGAAAAAGCAGAAGTGGCCAAAATACTTGCAGAGAAAGAAGCTAAAGAAGAGATCAAACGTGAACAAGAGCGATTAAAGCGTTCCGGCAAACGTTTTAACTAAACCACAAGAACCACAATAATAAAAAGCGCTTAATCGGCGCTTTTTTTTATGCATTGCTGTGACACAGCAGATCAAACTCCCACTCTAGATGTGACTATCCTAAATATGTTATATAGTCCCCTCACTGTCATCCTACCGCTATGCCTTTGTTCATTGCCTCCCCCAGCGCTTTACCTAATTGAGCATTACAATCATTTCGGATTAATCACAGTTCCTTGTATCGGTATATGACCGCCTCAGGTAGCAGCTGTACCAATAGTCACTGCTCCCAAATGGTATTAGTTGTCCTTTTCACAGTCTCATTCCTAGGGTTTACATGCTCTCAAAATCCTGTTCTTTTTTTCCTCGAATAGTGGATAAGCTGAAGTAGTTTGTAACACGCCTTGATGTCGTATGCGCCATCAGCAGAAACTCGTTAAGTCTGTCTTCTTCATGTAATGGCTTAAGTGATTAGGATTACACTTCATTGTCGGTAAAACTCGCCAGATAAACTTCCTGCCACCACAGCTCTGTGTAGCTTGTGCCACTGAGCCATTATTTTATATTAACAATTTTGGCTCGCTTACTAATACATACGATGTATTGCTAATGTAATCTAACATGTAAATTATTTGAATCACTCGCTCAGTTGATCTTTGCTTGAACTTGTCTGAGTAGAATCACCCCACCAGCAATGTCGTAAAGCTAATACCCAATACTATGAATAGTCAGTTACTGCGAAAAATACATATCTATCTATCACTTATTTGTTTCTCATTTCTATTCTTATTTTGCTTCACTGCCATCACTTTGAATCACCCAACAATGTTCTCAACTGAAGCGACTATTGAGCAGCAACACATCTCGGTTATTAGTGGTAAACCCGATGCCTTTATCACTGCTCTCGCCTTAAATGATATTCAACTATCAGACTCTCAGACCGCACAATTACTTGATAATAGCGAGTTGACAATAGCCACCGCAGGCAAGCGGATTGATCTTTACATCGATTATGAAAACAACCTAATAGAGTTAATCAATACTGATTTTGGGCTCATTGCCATGTTGAATGAGCTACACCAAAATCGACATACACCGGCTATGTGGACCCTTATTTCTGATGCCATAGCCGCTATCATCATGCTTATTTGTATCAGTGGCACTTGGTTAAGTTTAAAACATAAAGCGCAGCGGAAACGCTATCTGTATTTGCTAGCAGCAAGCGCTGTAGCCCTCATTACAATGGCCTAATGACAATGAAACTAACTGTAAAATGGCTAATCGCAACTTATTGCTTGATCTTATCGCCAGTGACGTTAGCGGTTGCAGCAAATGAAGCAAACAGTCATCTAGCCAGCAAGCCTGTTAACAATAGACTCGACAAAAGAATCCATAATAAACTAACAGTCAAAATCAATTTTATGCAGTTTGATACCCTAACCGAAAAACCTTACTTAGCACTTTGGTATAGCTTGCCGAACAAGCATTATACGCCGCTTAAGGTACTTAGAGCCGATAGTAAGTGGCTAAGAGATCTTAAATCCTTTTGGCGCTATATCGCTCGCTACCAGCGAGAAAGATTAGATGGCATAACCTCCGCGACAGTAAAATCTGGCAAGCACAGCTTTAGTTTCGCACTCCCTAAAACAACAAGGACTCAAACACATGGTTTTTGGGTAGAAGTGGCGAGAGAAAATGGTTCGAGAGAATTGCTTAAAATTAACATGCAGCCAGGTCAACAAACTCAAACCTGTATTGAAGGCACTAAAGAGATCAGTTTATTCTGCGTAGACTACCAATAAAGATCAAAGTTAACGGCTATTATTGCTTTCCTGTGTAGATACAAGCATTCAGTGATATTTGGTTCACTGTAGCGACCATAGAATTAACAAGGTAATTCACTCTATGGAATCAAAATGAAAAAAGTATTCGTTAACGCCCTCCTCATCGCAGGGGTCAGCACCACAGCTAATGCACATGAAGTATGGATAAATAGCGGCAGTTTTGAGCTCAATTCAGATCAGCAAACCGTATATAGCTTGGATGTAGCTCGATCAGCAGACGCATTTATTGCGGAA
This sequence comes from Shewanella gelidimarina, assembly GCF_023283945.1. Taxonomy (GTDB): domain Bacteria; phylum Pseudomonadota; class Gammaproteobacteria; order Enterobacterales; family Shewanellaceae; genus Shewanella; species Shewanella gelidimarina. The sequence continues at coordinate 159,407 of NZ_JAKIKW010000007.1, forward strand.
GCAAACCACAATGTAAAATACCTTAATGTTGTCTCACCAATCGGCAAAGCGCTAAAACTGAACGCGGTATTCAGTGGCACAAATAAAGAGGTCTTTGAACAGGATTTTTCGGAAAATGGCACCTATTTATTTAGAAGTCCAATGACGCAAGTATTCCTCACCTTTTACCGCGATTTATCAGGGAAAAAACACAAGGTCAATCTCCCTAAAAGCCGTTACAACGAATTGCCCGACAATGTCAAAGTTGAAAAAACGGTAGAAAAACAGATGATAACTGAAACATACATCAGCTATAACGGCTTTTCTGAACCTAATGTCTTACAGCAAGATGGCATCACTCTTACCAGCTCAACACATCCTAATATGTTTTCCGTCGGGGATAAAATAAGCTTTACTGCAACATTCCAAAATCAACCGCTGATCAATGCCGAATTTACGATTAAGAGCATGAATAGCATCTACAATAGCGAATTTGAGCAAATTGAAATCCTCACCGATGCTAATGGCCAAGTAGAGTTTACACCTACTAACACGGGTCGTTATGTCATTGCTGTTGAACATGGAATTGAGCTAAACAATGATAAGAATGCTGATCAACGTTCAATCGAACTGTTTAGAAGCTTCGACGTAGTACAGTAAGATCCCTGTGCAGCGACGTTTGCCGCTGCACTTTGTCAAGACACTTTAGCGAAATGCCTGCCTCATTTTCTATAGCGCCAACTTCCCGTGGCGCTTTACTTCATACTATACAAATCGTAAAAAGCCGCTGTTCATTAACTATATTCCCAACGAATCACCGTATAAACAGGTAAATTAGACCAGGGTAATAAAACCTTATTATTTTATCAAAGATAATGAACTTTGGTTCACAGTTGCAACACTATACTCACGCCCAAACCAATAATGATAACAATTATCATTTGTATTTAATGGGAAGAATCAACAGTGAAGTCACTCCACATATCTTACATTGCTAGCAGTATCGCCCTCGCTCTCTGGTGCCAAACAGCGCAAGCAGAAACCGGTAAAGAAAGTACCGAAACCGTCTACCGTCTTGATAACATTACCGTGACTAGCCAAACAGAAGAACAACAAGATCCGTTAAGCATGACTCAATCGGTTAATGCTATTTCAAGAGAGACAATACAAACATTAAGCCCGACAAATATTCCTAACGCACTCGAAATAATTCCAAATGTTGATATACAAGGCGGCCCTTCATCAACTAACCAAAACATCACAATCCGTGGTCTGCCTCAATCACATGCTTACATTGTTATTGATGGGATCTACCAAAGTAACTATGCCTCAAAGCGTGGCAGTTGGTACTTGAATCCAAACTTGGTTAACAACATACAGGTCACCGCAGGCCCCAGTTCAGGAGCGGCAGCGGGTAAAATAAGTATTAGCACCATTTCAGCACTGGATCTTCTGGATGAGAATGAAAAGTTTGGGGCAAAAATAGATTTAGGTTATCGCAGCAACAATACACAGCAAGATACTGGACTAACCTTATTTGGTAAGAATGGTGCTACCGATTACCTCCTATCCGGAAGCTATGTCGACAAAGACGCCTATGAAATAGGGGGTGGCGGCAGTTACTATAAAACGGCTGGCAGGCAGAAGAGTGGCTTATTTAAGTTGGGTCATCAGGTATCGTCCGATCAGCGTCTACAATTCACGCTAAATCTCGATGACAGCCACGGACATCAAGTACGTAATGACATTGGCTACCGAGATGTACAGTACACAGGAGCTTCGCTCATATGGGAAGACAGCGGACAAAATAATCCCTACCTCAACCTTACTTCGACTCTGTATTACAATGGTGTCGATTCCTATGGTGCAGAGCAAGGGCGTGCAGCAGAACAAATACAAGATATCAAAGATTCAAGCATTGGGTTTGTCGTCAGTAATGACAGCATCTTCAGCATTGCAACCGTGGATACACTATTGCATTACGGCCTATCTGGCCATTTCACCGATCATGATGGTGTTATCTATGATAAAGACTATGAAACGGGTGACATTACCGATGATAGCGCTACTGATGAAGCCACAACGACCAGTAGAAAATTAGCTGGTTGGCTAAACTACCAATTACCGATTACAGAGTCCCTCGAGTTAATCCCAGGTTTACGCTACGACCAGTTCTATATTGAATCAGCCAATGCGATAGACGCTAACGATCAGCCTCTTTTGCGCGATGGACGCACTGAAAGTCGTTTATCAAAATCAATTAACCTCAATTATTACTTAACGGATGATATCACCCTGTTTGTATCGTATGCAGAAGCACTTAACGCCCCCCAAAATGGAGAACTGTTTACCTCAGGGAGAGGCTTTAAGCCCAACCCCTACTTAAAATCTGAACGAGCAGACAATAAAGAAATTGGCGTTGTTTGGGATACCCAAGACCTTTTTAGTGAACAAGACAGTTTTACCACTCGAGTTAACATTTTCAGAAATGACATTAAAGATTATATAGGCACTGCCTATACCGACAACGAAAACTATCCAGACGGTGTAAAAGTCAATATCGGTGAAGCAAGACTAGAGGGGTTTGAGTTTGTCTCGAGCTACAGTCTCAATGATTGGAATATGAGCTTAAGCTATGGTCAGACACGCGGCACTGATATGACCACTGGCTGGTACTTAACTGATATTCCATCAAACAAGTTCAACTTAAATATTGATACCAGTATCAACGATAGCTTGGTTCTTGGTACACGAGCAACCTATGCGCTCACGCATAACAAAGTGCCGACTCAGCAATTGGGCGAAAATGGCGTAATAGAAGAGATCCCAGCTGCAGGCTTTGATGCTTGGTTCACCATGGACATATATGCCAGCTATACGCCGCTAAGCATTGATGGGCTTGTCGCTAAGCTGTCTGTAACTAATTTGTTTGATAAGGCTTATGCACATCAATTGGACTTTGAGCGTAATGGCGATGAAAAACCCGCTAATGAATACTATGAAGAAGGCCGCTCTATCAATTTACAGTTGAGTTACCAGTTCTAGCCTATCGCCCGCGGCATCGTATTTGCTGCGGGCATCAAATACAAACAAATCTCATTTACATTGACATTTCATTGACAAGCCAAATGTTATCTTGTGTTTCAATCGGAAAGCAAGCGGCTCTTTTCAAACTAAATACTACTCATTAAAGCTTGCCTAACAATCGATATACTGAATATGGAACCGTCATAAATGTTTGAAAAATCGCAGGTGTTACTCGTAGAAGATAATGATGAACTAGCAGGCTCTGTTGCAGATTATCTCAGTGTACTTGGCTATGGTGTTGATTTTGCTTTTAATGGTGCCGCTGGATTGCAGTTACTCGAAAGCAACCAATATGATATCGCTATCTTTGACGTTGCCATGCCAAAAATGAACGGTTTGCAGCTTTGCCACAAACTACGGCATGAACTGTTCAACTCTATTCCTGTGCTCTTTTTAACCGCTAGGGATACCCTTGAAGATAAAAAAGCAGGCTTTCAAGCTGGGGCGGATGATTACCTTGTAAAGCCCTTTGCACTAGAGGAATTGCACCTACGGTTGCAAGCTCTACTTTCCAGAGGACCAAGGCGTGACATAGGGATCCAAAAGATTGCAGGCCTGACGATAGATCATAACCAATCCTTAGTGAGTTACGACGGAAAGCAAGTGCGTTTATTAAGCTTACAGATGCATATCTTAACCATATTACTAAAACACTACCCCAACGTTGTTTCAAGACAAATGCTTGAACAAGCCATTTGGGATGGAATGCCACCAGAAAGCAATCCTCTACGCACTCATATCTACCGTTTACGAGCAACCTTAGAGGTCGCATTTGAAAAAACGGTTATCCGCACTGTTTATGCTAAGGGATACCAGATTGTTTAAAGTCGACAAGTTTAACCATGTATTGACTGCTACTTTCTTGATGTATACCAGTATCTTGTGCGCAGTTTATGCTTATTTACTTTTTCATGCGGTACATGAAATCGAAAATCAGGCTGCACAGATCTACCTGCAAAATGCCCAAGTGGATGTTCTAAAAGAACTCAACACAATTGAATTACAACGTCAATCCGCCACCACGGTTCCTCAACACTTAACCATGTTACCAAAGGACTTAAGCCGTGTGTCTGACGCCGATATCATTAACGTGTTAATAAAACACTTTAAGCAAAGTCGTCCACTATTGAATATTTACAGCTCGATAACGGCTAATGTTCCAGCCTATTTAGCTCCACTCTCGGTGGGGTTTCATGAGTACAAATCCGAAGATGCTCAAATTTTAGTATCAAGATTACCTGAACACAATATCACCCTCTATTTGGTTTATGACGAAACCAATGCCTCTAGGCTAGACGAAAACACACCAAATTTAATTGTCGGACTCACCTCGGTAGCGTTACTCATTTGCTTCATCGGTATTATGGTTTCCATTGCTCTGAGTCGAAAAATAGCCGAGCCACTCAAGCGGCTAGCACAAGAGGTGAGTAAACCCGCGCCACTATTACCGCTTATCGGCCATAACCGCGCTGACGAAATAGGAACCCTCAGCCGTAGTTTTACAGCCTCAATTGAACGGGCAAAACAATTTCTATATCGAGAAAAACAGTTTTCGCGTCATGTTAGTCACGAACTGCGTACACCGCTAAGCATAATAGGCAATTGCGTGAGCTTATTAAAACTTGAACGTGCCACTGAAGATGCCAAAGCTACAGCGTTAACCCGCATAGATAGAGCAACAGCCAATATGGTTCAATTAATTGAGACATTCCTGTTACTCGGGCGTGAACAACAAAGTGGCATCATCAGCCCAATTAACTTACGCCAAGCCATATTTGCCGAGTTAGACAAAATCGACTCCTCAAATACGAGCACCTCGACACTGCCGAAGATCCTTATCTGTCACGACGGCATAATCCAATCGGACGCAGCACTGTTAGGCATACTGCTCAACAACCTACTCCGTAATGCCCTCGCCTCATCTAATAGTCTGGTGCGGATAACGCTCAGTGACGAGCAACTGCTTATTGATAATGACATTGTTAAAGACCATAACGTTGCCCAGGCAGGTTTTGGTTATGGCACTGAGATCATCAATAGAATTGCCGAGTGTTTACGTTGCCAACTAACAATAAGTAAGAGTGCAGATAGATATAAAGTCACCGTCAATTTCAATCACTAATCCATTACTTAACGTAACGACACACCCTATTTATCTATCATAAACATCAGAAGGATACACAGTGAACTCTCCCGATTGGCTAATTCAAGGTGGTTGGTGCCTATGGCTGCTTATCGTTTTGTCGGTGACCTCATTGAGCCTAATTATCTATAAATTGATTAGTTTTGCGAAACTTGGGCTTAATCAAAAAAACGAATATAAATTTTGGCTTGATTCGATGCCAACCATCGATAAATTTTTGTTTACTGGCAAACATATTCGCCTACATCACCCTGCTACAAGGTTAATACAGTTTTGTGTTGCCATCTTACCTAATACCATTGAGAAGCAAGTATTCGAAGACAAAGTCACCATTAAAGCAGAACAAGAGATAGTGCAACTTAAACAGGGTATGCGCGCCCTTGAGGTTATCTCAGCGCTTGCTCCTCTTATCGGTTTGCTCGGCACAGTACTGGGGATGATTGATGCATTCCAAAATCTGCAGCAAGCGGGCACCAAAGTTGACCCTGCTATGCTGTCAGGTGGAATATCACAAGCATTATTGACCACAGCAGCTGGGTTGATTGTCGCCATACCTACGACTGCCGCTTGGCACTTTTTTGACAACCTTATTACTCAACATAATGCCGCTATTGAGCACCTACTAACCGAATATTTATCGCTGCCATCGACCAGAAAGTTCGGCTCATGAAATTAAAATCAGCAAATAAAACTCGGCCTCAAATAAGCTTAACCCCGTTAATTGATGTGGTGTTTATCTTGCTGATATTTTTTATGTTAGTAACCAAAATGACGACTTATCAATCGTTAGCACTATATCTGTCTCAAATGAATGACCAAACCAGTGCCTTAAAGCCAAAGAAAGAGATTGAAATAACGTTAGTGACCACGGGTAAGCTTATGTATCAACAGCGGGATTACAGCTTGCTTAGCTTTAGCCAATCGGTCCCTGCCAACACAATTAGTAAGCTCAACATTAATATTGAGTTTAATGTTACCGCGCAGCAGTTCGTAGCCGTAAAAGAGACATTATTAAGTTACGGTTATACCGATATCGAAGAGTGGGTTATGGCGAGTCAAAATGAACATTGAAACCAGTACCCGTCCGGTGATTGAACCCATGTTATCGCTGATTAATGTGGTGTTTTTATTACTTATATTTTTTTTAGTCGTTGGCCATATTACGACAGAACAACAAACCGAGCTGCAGATACTGACAACACAGCAGCACTATGTCGCAGTCACTGAGCCTAATGAAAACTGGCTTTACGTTACTCAATCAGGTGACTGTTTTTACCATCAAAAATTGTTATCACTGGAGCAATTTCAACGGGTGTTTACCGCTAAACAAAGTCTATATATTGCTGTTGATACTTCTCTCGTAATGGGGGATTTACAACAGGTTATTTCAACCCTAAGGCAACTCGATATAACCGACATATCTCTGATCACCCGTTTAGAAGAAAGCCACAGCAAATGAAACCTTCAATGACAACATTAGTCGCCCTAACGATAGCATTAGCCATTCATGCGCTGACATTTTTGCAATTGATTTGTCAGCCACATGTCGCTCATTCCGCTAGCCAACCCGCGTCATTCTCGGTGACAAAAATGTCTTTTGCTCGTCAGCAGCAATCGACAGCGACTGATGCACATAAAAGCCAGCCCCGATTACAACCCAGTGAAACAACGGCCGAAATAATAACGCCAAATAAAGCATCCGTGACACGAAATCTTGCTAATGAAAAACAACATACCAAAGTGCAATATGAAATCCCCCCAAAAACACAGCAGACTAAAGTGATACCATTAGCAGTAACAGAAAACGCCTCAGTCAACAGCAAGCAACTGACAGAACATACCCTAGCGACTGAAACCACAAATACTGAAACACAGAATACTGGAACAATCATTACGCCAACAGCAAACACTCCAACATCAGCGCTAAGCAATAATTCTGCCGTATTATCAACCTCAGGAGGTAAGACTTCAACGGAGGTAAGTCGTCAAGCCAACTCGCCAAATAACCTCGTTATTGACCCCATTGAGCGCAAGACCAATCAATATATTAACTTTATTAGGTCTGAGATCCTAAAACATAAACATTACCCTAAACAGGCAAAATTAAGACGTCACCAAGGCAGCATTACCGTAGCTTTTACATTAACCGCCGAAGGAGACATTAAGAATATACAACTACTGCAGAAATCATCGAGTAAATACCTCAACAAGAGCGTTCGTAAACTACTGCGCCGCATTCAACTACCGGCAGCAGAGCAACAAATCAGACAGGTCTTTCCGAAACAGATCAGCCTAACGTTGGAATTTACCTTAAACACGTTAAACAGCTAACTCAATGTGATGTGTGAACCTATAAGTAAACTCTTGCTAGCAATAAGACCACAGTCCATTTTAATGGCGATATTTGGTCGCTAGTACCCTAGTTTGACATTCCCTTCACAGCAACTTAGTTAGCTTACTTCCTATTAAGAATAATCATCCCAGATACATCATTGTGTCACTGCAAGCATGTGCAATTAACCTAGGTAATAAAATGACCTCCCCAGATGAAAGACATAGTCTTAATAGATTGTATTTAGCAAAATTTAAAAAGTACCAACCACTCGTCTTGGTTCTTGTGGCGCTTATTGTCACTTATATTATACAAATCACCGCTCCATCTGCTGCAGTAAAACCTGACAGCAAACCCGTGATCAACGTCAACGTCATTGACGTAAGACAGCAAATATTCACCCCTAGCTATAGCGCTTACGGCACCGTCATCGCAAAAAGCAGCTTACGTTTAATAGCGCAAGTAGAGGGGCGACTCCACTATCTGGCCGACAATGTGATTGCTGGTGGTGTACTCAATATAGATGATGATATTTTCCAACAAGACCCAGCGGATCTATCTGCATTACTGGCGCAGCGTCAAGCTGAGGTTGAAATTGCCAGTGCGCAACTTTCATTAGAATTAGGTCAACAACGTATCGCGGAAAAAGACTACAAAATGATGCAAAACGACTTTAATGAAAATGAATGGCAATTGGATCTCGAACTCCTGCTTAGAAAACCACAATTAGCCCAAGCACGGGCCCAACTCAGTATCGCTCGTAATGCACTCACCATTGCAGAAAGAGATCTTGAACGCAGCCAGTGGCGTAGCGATAAACGCTATTTTGTTGAATCTAAGAGTGTTTCACAAGGTGACTATTTAGTGAAAGGGGATGAGATTGCCAAGCTGGTAGACATCACCGAACTAAGAGTTCCAATTTACTTGCCGAGAGAACTTGCCGCAAAAGTCACCATAGGCCAAGTCGTATCACTCTATCAACCCGATACTCAACGTACTGTCACCGCAAAAATAAGCCATATATTACCTATACTTGAGAATAAAGTTCAGCTGCAAAAAGTGTTCGCAGAGTATCAACCTGCGACTAATGATCTTAGCCCACTTATTATTGGTGACTTTGTCGAGGCGACGCTACTATTCGCCCCCATCAAGAACACATTAAATGTGCCTCTATCAGCCATTGATGATAATTACATATGGTTAGTCACAGCCAACAGTACTCTCAAGCGAGAACCCGTTACCATCGTATATCAAGATAAAACCAGCGCAGTGATTATTAATACCCTCAGTGAAAGCGAGCAGATTATCAGCAATAAAATGCATGCTCCACAAGCCCATCTCAGCGTTAACATTGTGGAGCGATTCTAATGATCAAACCACACTCTACTCAGCCTGTTCCACTTTCAGAAAAACCGACGTCATTAGTCAATCAACTCATAAGTTGGATGATTGACAATCCCGTAGCCGTTAACTTGCTTACCGTGGCGATCCTCGCGTTGGGGATCTACAATTATGCGGATATTAGGCAGGAAACATCACCGTCATTTAGCGTCGATGAAATCGAGATTAGCGCAAGTTTCCCCGGCGCAACACCTAAAGAGATAGAGCAAGGTATTGTGCTACCCATCGAGCACAGTCTAAGAGAGAACACCCAAATAGATCGACTCTCTGCAACCGCCATGGAGGGAGAAGCCACAATAGTGCTAACACTCAATGATGGTGTCGATGCCAATAGCGTGATGGCTGATATTAAAAATGACCTTGATGCCATAAACAGCTTTCCGGCAAGTATGGAACCTCTACAAATTGCCTTAGTTGAAGAACTTGACTCTTTAGTCGAGTTTGGCCTTTACGGCGACCTTTCAGAAATTGAGTTAAGGCGGCAAGCGATAATACTCAAAAATGCACTATTAGAGCAGTTTGATATTGCAAAGATTGAAATTGAAGGTGTTAGAGAGCCTGAGGTGATTATTGAGATCACCCAAGATAAGCTTTACCAATATCAGCTGACTTTAGCTGACATTACTGAAAAAGTGGCGGCGGAGGTCAGCGATGTCTCTGCGGGGAGTATTAGTACTAACGCAGGCGATATACTGATCCGTACTCTTGGCCGCAAAGATCAGCTTAACCAATTTAAGCAAATCAATATTAAATCTCAAATTGATGGTGCAGAGGTCAGTCTCGGTCAAATAGCCGATGTCAGTTTTGGCTATTCTCAGCTGGAAGCCCCCTTTTTAATCAACGGTAAACAGGGAGTTATGCTGGTTATTTATCAAAGTAAAACGGCCAAACCACTACAGCTCAGTGCCAATATCCAAGATTTCGTCCTTCAATACCAACAAACACTCGCTATCAATGCAAACATAACGGTACTTGATGACCAAGCCCACTCATTTCAAACCCGTATAGATCTGTTATTAGGCAATGGATTAATCGGTATGGTGCTAGTGATTATCGCCTTGTCGCTATTTCTCGATATGCGCTTAGCTTTTTGGGTATGCATGGGGATCCCCATCGCAATTGTCGGCTCACTCGCTTTTATGCCCATACTTAATATTCCGCTTAATATGGTCACGTTATTTGCGTTTATTATCACCCTAGGGATCTTGGTTGATGACGCGGTCATTGTGGCAGAGAATATCTACCAAAAGGTTCAACAAGGCTGCGAAATGGAAACCGCACTTAAACAAGGCGTCACAGAAATGAGCTTGCCGGTATGTTTTTCGGTCGCCACTAACATCATCGCCTTTGTTCCACTATTGTTTGTACCTGGCGAGCTTGGTGTTATGTACAAACCAATGACAATGCTGATTTTTGCCATTTTTATTGTCTCTTTAATTGAGGCACTATTGATATTACCTCATCACCTAAAGCAGCTTAACAAACCCAAAAAACAGAACTTGTTCAGTAAAATCCAACATAAAAGCTTTACTGCATTTGAAACCCTAAGAGATGTTCATTTTAATAAAGTACTTCGTTTGGGCTTACGCCAGCCTCTAACTATTATCGTTCTGTTTATCTCTATCACTTTAGTAACCTTTAGTTGGGTTAAGTCGGGTCGAGTTGACGCTGGTTTTGTACCCAAGGTTGAATCACAACGTATTGATGCCGAGGTTGAATTTCCAGCAGGCTCAGCACTTACTGACAAAAAGCAAACCATGGCGTTGATACAAGCAGCAGGTATACGGGCTTTCGAACGCCTAGATGCGCCAGATAGCTATAAACACATTATGGTGGCGATTCGTGCTAATTCGGCAGCAACAACCTTTCAGATTGTTGATGATACCGAACGTGCTTATACCGCAAGAGAACTTGTTGATACTTGGCGCAGCGAAATTGGCGAATTGGCAGGGGTGAAATCACTGTTTTTCGATTTTGAAGTTGGCCCCGGTGGTGGAAAAGAGCTATCGATAGAGCTAGGTGCGAGTGACAGCGAAGTATTAAAGCAAGCCACTTATGATCTAATGTCTCAATTGAGACAAATCGAAGGCGTAACCGATATTGATAGTGGCCTTATCGATGCACAGCGTGAATATACCTTAAGCATCAATGCGCGAGGCAGCATGTTAGGTTTTGACAGTGATAGTTTAGGGGCTTTAGTTCGTAATAGCTTTTATGGCGATGAAGTTAAACGTCAGATCCTAAACAGCGAAGAGCTCAAAATTCGAGTGATGCGCCACCGAAATGAACAGTTCAAAGCCAATCAGTTGGGAGAGTTGCTTATTGTCTCCCCTACGGGAGAGCAAGTCTTACTAAAACAGATAGCCAATATCACGCCGATTTTATCAGCAACACAAATCGACCGAGTAGACGGTATAGAACAGATTGAAGTCAGTGCCAGTTTTATTCGAAGTATCGCCAATGTTGCTCTAATAACATCAACGATTGCAGAATCAATCATTCCCAACCTAATAAAAAAATATCCACATATTGAGATAGAGTTAGGCGGCAGTGCTCGTACTGAAAGAAAGGTTAGTGCCCAACTAATGACCGGGGTATTGCTAGCATTGTTTATCGTCTTTTCATTCTTAGCTATCTATTTCAAGAATATTATTGATGCGATATTAATCATGAGTGTGATCCCGCTTTGCTTAGCCGCTGCGATGCTTGGCCACATTATTTTAGCCCAAAGCTTTAGCGTGATGAGCCTGTTTGGCATAATAGCGTTATCGGGATTGGTGCTTAATGGCTCATTTGTGCTCTTATTAGAGATAAAGCAGCACTTACGCCAAGGTCTTGATATTGAAACGGCAATAATTAACAGCAGCTTAGGCCGCTTTAGGCCTGTAGTTATCACCGCCATGACCACCACTGTAGGCTTGGCGCCCTTGTTATTTGAAACATCAACTCAAGCGCTATATCTTATCCCAATGGTGATCAGTTTAAGCTTCGGTACATTCTTCTCAATCGCTACTATTTTGATTTTTGCACCCGCTGTTTTTTTGCTTAGCGAGCGTTGGCATCACCATAGAGCTCAGCAAAGAAGTGCGCTTGAACTTAATTCATCAGCTAACAACAAAGCCACCGAAACTTAGGCTTAGAATATAAGCAAACAACTTGACTGTAGAGTCCTAACAATCATTATGTGAGCCGAAGTGCTATACCCATTCCATAATGGCTACTTTGGCTCGCTATTGTGTCATCAATGGTATTTTTGCTGATGAATGCAACTGTTACGGCGCGCTTAAAAGGTCGGGTGCGGTAGACTTTGCTCCCCCGAATCTCACACCTTGGTAGACATACCATGCTCTAAATGCTGACATGCCATCTTGCAAACACACCTCTTTAAGGATCTCATCAACCCGTTTTCTATCCGACGGTGGTAATACTTGCTCCCTCATAAGCTGATATAACGCATCATGAATTAAGGAGCCTTGCATAAAGTTTTTGCTGTCTATTGCCGGGCTACTTGGCCCATCCCATGCGTAACCTGGCTTTATAATTAAGCGACCGGTGGCGTTGATCTCAAGAAAAAGACTGGCAATCGGCACCTTAACAGACAGACCTGTCTCATAGATTAATTCTGAATGTAGGTTGTATTTGTATTTCCTACGCTGCTTACATTTAATCAATGCCCTCTCCCAAGTATGCACTTCGCTGTCAATAACACTGCTAGTTAAGGTTTTGCCAGTAAGAGATATAAATCTTAGTGCGGATAACATACTGAAATAACAGTAAGAAAGAAATAGCCTTGCAGGTAACGAAAAGGTGAAACAGTGAATTAAAATGGATCTCTAACTCGTAAAAAGCTCGCAAATCTAGGGGTGCCTTTTTGTGTTTTACCGTAGTATTTAAACGTTATAACGCTACCCACCTTTGGTGGGTTGCGGCGCTCTTCATCAGTAAAACCGCTGCCAATACTAAATCGTTTTCCCTGCATACTTTCAACCAATAATGCCCCCATCATGCCAGTGTATTTACCCTTTCCTTGCTGATGCGCTAAAACAACAGCTTCTGCGTCGTAAACAGGTTTTAATTTAACAATGTCATTACTGCGCCCAATTTGGTAATGCGCCGTTTTTCGATGCAGCATCAAACCTTCACCATTTGCCTCAACGATGACATTAAGCCTTGCGTCTAATTCAGCTTGGTCACCAATCGAGAACTGCTCAATAACGTTAATGTAGGGACTAATCTGTGATAAATCAGCCAGTGCTTTTTCATATCGTTCAATAAAAGGCGTACTTTCAGCTGGCAGGTCAAAAACCATAAAGCTCACTTGCAGCCACTCTGCTTTACTTGCGTTATTTTTGCGGACAATAGCCGAAACCTGTTCGAAATGATTACGATCAATCCATAGCTCGCCGTCAATGGGGTAGTTTGGGAAACCTTCAACAAACCAATTGGGTACATTGATGACTCTGCCTGAGCGAGACAACATATCGGAGCCATTCCAATAGCCCCTTACCCCATCAAGTTTTTCACTTATTAAGTAATCAGACAATTTAGTGATGCGCTGCTGTTTATATTCTTTTGCTAGTTGAATAGGCGGTTTAGCCATTTCTGCTGCGGTTAACTCCGCAGTCACAACAAAGAAAAACGCCAATCCCCCGCAACAAAGACCTACGAAAGAATTGAGTTCTGAACTTAGCCAAGAGATTTTTGTCATAAACAACTCGCATTACTAAATAAGCACCGCGCTCATTCTCTTATAAAAAGCCTAGTCCCATAAAAGAGATATTCCATCAGCAAAATGGCTGAATTATCGCTGGGCTCTTTTGCATTAACACACCATTTTAACGTGTTATACTGAGCCGCTATTTTTGGGATCGATTCAAATTAAAAATAACCGCACACAGATGGAAACATATGAAACCTGCAAATAATCATGGTATTAAGCGCGTAATTAGAGCGACTGGATTTTCGATGCAAGGCCTTAAGCTTGCGTGGAAACACGAAGCTGCATTCAGACAAGAATTGATGCTCGCAGTCATTATGTTACCTATAGCGCTATTGGTCGATGTTACAACCGTAGAGCGTATTTTACTGATCTTAGGTTTGTTTTTCGTGCTAATTGTTGAGCTATTAAATTCAGCAATTGAAGCTGTCGTGGACAGAATTAGTGACGAAATCCATCCACTAAGTGGTCAAGCTAAAGATATTGCATCGGCAGCCGTATTCATGAGTTTGGCTTTTTGTGGCTTGAGCTGGGCACTGATCTTATTACCTAAATTTATATAACGATCCTTGCTCCTTCCTGCTAAAACATGCTCTTTCTGTTAACGACATCACGCTAGCGAAAGAGCATCTTGCGACATAGAGATTAATATAACCCCCAATAACACGCCCACCGCTGGCAAAATCCCATCCGAGTTATGTCACGTTTAGTACGTTTTCTGTCATTTCCTCCACAAAACACGCCAAAAGTAGTTAAAAAAGCGGTTTACCTGCAATAGATCAAACAAATCATACATACCTTGAAACATTCTATTCACATTTCAACATATGCTGTTATGCTGTTTCTGATATATCAAAGCTCTTGACTCGATTCAATTGCTGCAAAATAAAAACTATAAAAAATTGCGGAGTTACTTTTAATGTCTAAAAGTGTCACATTTATCACAGCCACACTATTGGCCTTGATGACAAGCTATGGGGTCAAAGCCGAGAATAATACTATTATTCGTATCGGAGGCTTCTATGCTAATACTGATTCAAGTATTGATGTAAACGATCCGCTTCTTGGTAATAATTTCACCTTGGATTTTGAACAAGACTTAAAGCTTGAAGAGTCCCAATTTCTGCCTTTCTTTGAATTTACCTATCGCTTTAATGAAAGACATAATTTATACGTTGACTGGAAACAACTTCATCGTAACGCACTAGTAAAATCGGTCGAAAAGCCATTTCAGTTTACTTGGGACGATAAGACTTATGATGTTAAGTCCGGTATATCATTAGATACCACCCTCAATATCGATATCGCACGTATTGGCTACGGATACGATATTTGGCAAGGGGATCATTATGATATTGGCGTTTCGGTTGGCATACATGCCATGTTCATTAAAACTGCATTTAAAGGTGATATCGGGATCTGTGACGTCGATACAGAAACTCGTTGCCCTGACACAATTACTATCCCTAAAGTTGTCGATGATAAGCTGACAGCACCTTTGCCTGATATCGGTGTCTATGGTAGTTATGAACTTTATCCAGGATTTACATTCAGTGGACATGCACAATACTTCTATATCAAGCTAGATGATTTAAAAGGCGGTTTAGTTGATATTAGACTCGGTGTTGAAGCAGCTATTACGGATAACTGGCACATGACCGCAGCATTTAACTATTACGAAGTGGATGTGGAATATAGCTCTAATTTAAAAAATACCGATATGAAAATTGCTGATTACAATATTTACTACAGTTTCACGGGTCCAATGCTATCGGTGAGCTATCAGTTCTAACACTCACTAAACTCTGTTTATAGCTATCGCTCTGATACTCATAAAAAAGACACCTTGCGGTGTAATGCCGATCAGTTAGTCAATATTTGATCGGTTGACCGATCTTCTCAGCATGCGAAAATCCGAATGTATTCCTTACATTCGGATTTTTTATGGACGTATCTCAAGCACTC
>NZ_JAKIKW010000008.1 GCF_023283945.1 Shewanella gelidimarina
GCTTGAGATACGTCCATAAAAAATCCGAATGTAAGGAATACATTCGGATTTTCGCATGCTGAGAAGATCGGTCAACCGATCAAATATTGACTAACTGATCGGCATTAGAGCGAAAGCTCTCTTTTTTTGTAAGATAACCATGATATTCCCTGTCTAATCCGGTATGAGTAACACTTAAAATATGAGCTATCTTTAAAAGCAGGGTTTTGGCGCTGTTTTTAAAAGAAAAAATCGTGTCGGAGCAAGGGATGAATATCTATTTTTTACTGGCTGGGGTCATTGCTGCATTAACTTGTGTCATGCACTTCACCTATGACAGGCAACAATTCTTAGTGCCCATGCAGCAGGCTGTTTTCGACCCCATCGCTAAGTCCGTGATGCAATGTGTCTTTCACTATATTTCAGTCTTTCTGCTACTTTCAACGTTTATTCTATTGGCTTGCGCTTTTGAAGCCGTTTCTCAAATGCATAGTTTTGGCATGTTGGTGTTTATTGCCCTTAACTTCGGCTTATTCGCGATATGGCAAATCTATATTGGTTTTAACAGTGATCTTGAACAGCCATTTAAACACCTATTCCAATGGATATTTTTCGTGGTAATTTCGGTATTCACTCTACTTGGCACTTTGTTGGTATAGTTGAGGTGCCGACCTTAATTAACGACTAATGAGTGACGCAATATTGGTGATTGGTATAGATAAATGAGTTGAATTATTTACACGTTGTTAATCGTATTATTTGTTGTGTTTATAAAGAATAATCAGTAAGTTGTTTGCAGACTAAAATGTGCTCCAAATGGATTGGAGCGCTGCTATCAGGATGAAAAATGCAAACAAGGTTAAGTCAAATACTATCCTTCCCCCATCTTCCCACTGTCGATAAACCATTCTACTCGCCTATCGATAGATAACGGGCTTGTTAATATCACGATAATTTACAAAATTTTTCACAAGGGCTAGCTATATCATTTGGGCTTTAGTTGTATGATAGGCCCATTGTTCGGCTGGTTCATTGCTATATAAAGAGCATTTTTATGATAGAAGTCCATGACTTAAAAAAAGAATATCCCATGGGTGATACATGTGTAAAAGCACTCAATGGAGTGAGCTTTAGTATCGCTAAAAATGAATTCGTTGCGATTATGGGGCCTTCAGGTTCGGGAAAGTCCACCTTGATGAATATTATCGGCTGTTTAGATAAACCATCTTCAGGAGGCTATAGCCTGAACGAGCAAGAAGTCGCTCAATTGGATGATGACGCATTGTCGGCCGTTAGAAATAAAGAGATAGGCTTTGTTTTTCAAAGTTTTCACTTATTACCGCGCTTATCAGCATTACAAAATGTGTTACTGCCTTTAAGGTTTTCGGACCATCCTGATCAAGACCCTAGTTATGCACATGAGTTACTAGCCCGAGTCGGTTTAGAGACTCGGCATGATCACCGTCCAAATCAACTTTCAGGTGGCCAAAGGCAGCGCGTCGCAATCGCCCGTTCTTTAGTTAATCGACCTGCAATTTTACTCGCCGATGAACCAACAGGGGCGCTCGACAGCAAAACGTCAGTTGAAATTATGGCCCTTTTCACTGAATTGCATAAGGCTGGCCAAACCATTATTTTGGTGACCCATGAAGAGGAGGTTGCCGCATATGCACAGCGAATTATTCGTATGAGAGATGGCGATATCGTTGAGATTGAAGAGAGGGCGACTAATGCAGCCTAATACGATTATAGGGCTAAGCAGTTTGTGTCTTCTATTGGCCTTTTCACCCAGCCTAGCTTACGCAAATGAAGTGGCCGTCAAGCCCGTTACACAGCTCAATACTGCACCACTGTCACCTTCGCCCGCTGAGTTATCGCCTTTGCTTTTAACCGGGAAAATATCGTCAGTAGACTCACAAGCGATTATGGTGCCCAAAGCCGGTGATGCCTGGCGCTACCAGATCAAATGGATGCTACCTGAGGGCAGCATTGCTAAGGTTGGCGAAGTTGTAGTTATTTTTGACAAAAGCGCGATTGCGAACCGAATTGAGCAATTGGAAGCGAGCTTGTTAAGAGTCACGGCGCAAGAACAGAGTCAATCGATAGAGCTCGATGCGCAAATATTGCAGGCGGAGTTCGACCTGAAACAATCGAGGCTGGAGCTGGAAAAAGCAGAATTAGATGCTGGGATCCCTGCCGATTATATCGCGGCTAAGAATTATGCCGATAATCAATTTAATAAGCTTAAAGCCATATCTGAACTGTCTAAAAAGGCGCAGTTACTGAAAGAGATCACTGACAAGAGAGTTGCGTCAATAGCACAGTTACAGATTGATAGAACACGGGCTGAAAGAGAGTTAGAGCAGTCACTTAAAGGTCTTCAACAGTTAGAGATAAACGCTAATCTAGATGGCCCTATTTTATATTCACGGGATCCTTGGTCAGATAAAAAATTTGCCGTGGGTGACTCAGTTCAAATTGGTCGCCAAGTCGCCACTATTCCAGCGATGAATGAGCTAGAGGTGATTGCTTGGGTCAATGAGGTTGACGCTGATAGGTTAACCATTGGTGAGCCGGTACAGCTTCGATTGGACTCGCAATCAAGCATCTCCCTTAAAGGCTCAGTTCAAGGTATTAGTCGCCAAGCAACCAAACAAGCTGCTTGGGGTAATAGTAATTGGTTTAGGGTTCAGATTGCTTTTTCAGGGGATGAACGGGTGAAAATTATTCCTGGAATGAGTGTGTTAGTCGAGCCTAAGAGGGATGCATCATGAAAGCATCGTTATTGAGTGTTTCTTTATTGAGTGTTTTATTAGTGGGTTGCTCAGACATCGCCATTACTGAAGTTGAAACCGGTGTATTGAGTCAGCAAATCGAGGTGACCGGCGAGTTAGTCTCGTCTAATACGGTCAACCTAAAACCGCCAGCGGTTAGACGTGTATGGCAATATCAAATTAAAATGTTAGCGCCGGAAGGTGGGGTTGTGAGTGAAGGCGATCAGGTTGCTCAACTTGACACCTCTGAGCTGGGACAGCGACTTTCGGTTAAAACGGCAAGTTTAGAAACAACCATACAAGATCTAGCTACATCAAAACTTCGCAATGCGAAGAAGCTGGAGGAGCTAAAGCTAGAGTTAGCTGAAGCTAAAATGAACCAGGAAAAAAGCCAGCTTAAAGTTGAGATCTCTGATGAAACCATCTCTGTCATCGATAAAAAGAAGTATCAGCGTGATGCGATTATTGCAACGGATAGAGTGAGCTTGATTAACAAGAAAATTGAACTTGAGATCATGGGTGCTGAACAAAGAGTCAAAATGCTTGAAGGAGATAAACAAAAGTTTCAACTCGAAGTGGCTGCGCTAAAAAAAGGCATCCAATCTCTTACTTTGATAGCTCCCCGCAGCGGCATGGTCGTTTACGGTAATGATCAACAAGGTAATAAAGTCGCCGAAGGCCAAAATGTGTTTAATGGGGATACGCTGTTAAGCATTCCAGACCTTAAGCATATGCAAGTTAATATGACGATTCCTGAAGTTGAAGCCGGTAGGGTTAAGGTTGGGCAGAAGCTAAAAATTCGATTAGATGCTAATCCAGAAAAAAGCTTTAATGGTGAGATCAAAGAACTTGGTGTCATATTTAGGGTGAAAAATCAGGATGTTCCTCTGGTTATCTTTGATGCTGTAGCCAGTATTGCTGAGGTGGATACAGAGTTGATGAGGCCTGGAATGACGGCAAAAATCAGTATCGATATCGCCAATGATATCCCAGAATTATTGTTGTCTGTTGATGCTGTGCATTACGAGCAGGGTAATGCTTACGTGTATACCCCAGGCTTATTTAGCGATAGTAAACAATCGGTATCGTTAGGGTCGATGGGAAAGGAGCAGGTTGTTATCGCCTCCGGTTTAAATGAAGGCGATGAGGTACTGTTACCATGAATAATCCATTGAAAAGCCACAACTCGACTGCAATCCGTATCGCGATTAGCATGGTAAGCACATTGCTTTTAATTGGCACTGTAGGCTGTAGTCAACAATCTAGTGATGGCGTGTTAACGCTTGAAATCGCGACAGCTGATTTTAAGGTTGATATCCCTGCAGCAGGGGAGCTAGAGGCCAGTAATTCAACGACCGTAACCGTGCCATCTGGGCTTAGAGGGCCACAATCACTGGCATGGATCATGGATAACTTTAGCAATGTAAAAGCGGGTGATGTCGTTGCCACTATGGACTCAACTCGTGAGAGTTATCGTTTAGAAATGGAGAAGTTGGACTTTGACCGCTTAGGCTTAGACAGTCAGATCCAAACAGAGAAAGACAACACTATCGATAAGACTTTAACAACAGACACTAAGTTAACGGGGCAGGAACGCGAGCTCGCCGATCGCTTCTTTAGTGAAGATGAGCGAGTGTATACCAAGATAGACATTATCGACCAGATGCGTAATCAAGATTATTTAGAAGCAAAAATGATGTTTTATAACTGGGGCATCGATCAGCATGGTTCTCAAGCACAAGCTGAGCAGGAGTTGATTAAGCTTAAGCAGAAGGGTCATAAGGCGAAAATGACTCGCTATTCAAATAACCTAAACCAAATGCAGATTATCGCCCCTCATGATGGCGTATTTGTGGCTAAACCGGGTTGGAGCGGGGTACCACCGGTTGTGGGCGATATGATGTGGTCCGGCATGACAATCGGTACTTTACCCGATACGTCAAAGATGCAAGCCAAGTTGTATGTGCTCGAGTCTGAAGCTCTGGGTTTAGCGGTGGGTAAATCGGTGACGTTATATCTTGATGCTTATCCTGAAATGCCGATACATGGCACTGTGTCCCAGCTTGACGCTTTGTCAAAAGCGAAAGAGAAAGACAGTCCGGTTAACTATTTTGAGATGGTCGTGAGCATTGATAAAACCTTGGTTGAAGTGATGCAACCCGGCAGACAAGTTAACGCCAATGTTCATGCATTAGATCTTAAAAATGTCATCACGGTGCCGAATCAAGCTTTATTCCAGAAATCAGGTGATTATTGGGTTTACTTAAAAACGTCAGCAGGCTTTATAAAGCAGAAAGTAGCGCCAGGTAACCGCAGTTTAAATCGTACTGTCATTACCGAAGGCCTCACACCAGGCGATACTATCGCCCTTACGACGCCGCCGAAAAGGAATCGAGTATGACGGGTAACAGACCATCGGCAAATATGTCGATTTACTGGGATGGTATAAAACAAGCCTTCGATGAGATGCGTCATCATAAGTTACGCACCTTATTAACCTTGCTAGGCATGATTTTTGGTGTGGGTGCGGTGATCGCGATGCTCAGTGTTGGTGAAGGCGCTGAACGTGAAGCGTTAAAGATGATTGAATCAATGGGGGTGAACAACCTCGTTGTAAACGCCAGAGCAACTGAGGGTGAAGCATTAAAGTCGATACGCGAACATAGTATTGGCTTAAGTCTAAGGGATATCGACAGTGCTAATGATACCTTACCTTTTGTTGAAAACTGGAGCGCAGAAAAAAACGTCAAAGTATTTAGCTTGTTTAGTTTGAAAGGTCGAAGCGATGCAAAAGTACTGGGCGTAACGCCAAGCTACTTTGATTTAAGTGCATTAGATTTAGGAGAGGGTCGCACGCTTAATGCGGCTGATGAGTCGCATTTTCAGCAAGTGACCGTACTTGGGCCTGAAGCGGCACGGAGCCTATTCCCACAGGGCAGCGCGATAGGCAGTTTAGTTAAAGTTAACCATCAGTGGTTTACGGTGGTGGGGGTTTTGTCTGAGAAAGAGGGAACCAAGTCAACGATTCAAGGTGTTAAATTGGGTGGCGAGCGGAACCAAGTCTTTATCCCACTCAGTACAGCATTAAAAAAGATGCAGTTTAAACATTTAGAAGATGAGCTGGACTCCTTTAAATTAGCACTTGTTGACGGCATTGACCCCACATTGGCCTCTAAAAGTGTGCAGCATCTGCTCAATCGTCGTCATGGCGGCGAAAAAGACTTTGATGTCGTGGTGCCAGCGGATCTGCTAGCGCAGCATCAAAAAACCCAACAAATATTTAATATCGTGATGGCCTGCGTCGCAGGGATCTCTTTGCTTGTGGGCGGTATAGGCATAATGAATATTATGTTAGCGACCATTTTAGAAAGAACCGGTGAAATAGGGTTATTGAGAGCTTTAGGTGCCAAGCGCAAAGATATTGCACGTCAATTTCTTATTGAAAGTATCGCAATATCAGCCACCGGTGGCATTATCGGTATAGGGGTTGGATTATTGCTGGCATTGGTTATCTCCACTGCCGCAGGTTGGCCTGTTGCTTGGTCTCCTTTCGCCATTGTGCTTGCCTTAGGGGTTTGTATGACGATAGGGGTTGGCTTTGGTCTATATCCTGCAAAAAAGGCGGCAAGGTTAGACCCGATTGTTGCGCTACAGCGCGATTAAATAGCTTATAGGCTCTAGTGAAGCGATAAAAGTAACCTGTGAAGGGGGCAATAATAAATTTATTGCCCCTTTTTTATTGATGACGTCTAACCTAGATAACACTATTTTAAGGTGCCGACACATCAGCGCTAGACCCACCGCAAAATTCTCATTTTTATCATTGTTATCCAATAAGATAGCTATTTTTTTACAAAAAAAGTGCTCAGTTTTATATTATGAGTAAACTTTCAAGTTTGTGTAGTTTTATTAGATGTCATCAAAGAAGAAGGATTTTATAGTAAAAGCCTAAACGACTGGTTATTTGTATACCAGTAGTGATTTGAACTAATTTATACGGGTTGATATCGCGGCTATTGAAATATCTATCTTACTTCCAAAAAATAATCTGATTTAGGTCATTAAGAGCACAATCCTTGAGCGGAAAGTGATCACTGGTTTGTGTTGTAAAATTACATTACGTCACGTTTGTATTAATTAATTACCGCGTAATAGTGTCAATCTAGCTTGGGATTAATGTGTTCTGTAGTTAAGTTACGAAATCGACCGTAAAGTGTGATGTTAAACGTGGAATATTAGTTAACAAACAACTACTATTAGTCATCCAATTATTTAACGGTTGATGTTTGTGATGACAGGTTATTCAAACCCAGTTATAACAGTGAAAAAAGGCCTCGATGTGCCTATTGCAGGAGAACCGAAGCAAGTTGTTAACACTAGCAAATCTTGCTCCCATGTTGCCCTTCTCGGAGAAGAATATGTTGGCCTAAAACCGACTATGCTAGTCGAAGTGGGCGAACTCGTGCAAAAAGGTCAGGTTCTTTTGGAAGATAAAAAGAACATTGGCGTAAAGTACACCGCTCCTGCTAGCGGTAAAGTCATCGCTATCAACCGTGGCGATCGTAGACTTTTTCAATCTATCGTCATTGAATGTAACCAAGGTGACGCTATTAACTTTGGTATTAGTCACGATATCGCCGCGCTAGAACGCAGCCAAGTGCAATCTAAATTAGTCGACAGTGGTCTGTGGACGGCGCTGCGTACTCGCCCGTTCTCTCGAGTACCTCAGTTAGACACTACGCCTTCAGGTATTTTTGTCAGCGCAATGGACAGCAATCCATTGGCAGCAGACCCTCGTATTGTTATTGCTGAACAAGCTGAATCTTTCGCTGCAGGTATCGCGGTACTGGGTCACCTAACCGATGGTAAAGTCCATTTGTGTCAGGCTCCTGGTGCAGAACTCCCTGGTAGCGATTTAGCGCATGTAAGCAATCATTGTTTTACTGGTGTGCACCCGGCAGGGCTTGTCGGTACCCATATTCACTTTATCTTATCTGCGAGTATTGAGCGTCCAGTTTGGCATTTGGGTTATCAGGATGTCATCGCTTACGGCAAGCTGTTCTTAACCGGTGAAATTTATACCGACCGCGTCGTTTCACTCGCAGGGCCAGATGTTATTGAACCTCGATTAATCCGCGTTCAAACCGGCGCATGTTTATCCCAAGTGGTTGCCGGCGAACTCACAGAGGGCAACTCCCGTGTGGTCTCTGGCTCTGTGCTATCAGGGCATACTGCATTTGGTGCACATGATTTTCTGGGTCGTTTCCATAATCAAATTAGTGTCCTTCAAGAAGATTCAAAACATCAGGTTTTGCCTTGGATCAGAGGCGGCTCTGAGAAGTTTTCAATTACCCGAGCGGTAACATCTCGCTTTAAGGGTGCTAAGAAACTATTTGACTTCACCACCCACACCGGTGGTTCGGCTCGTGCCATGATGGCTTTCGGTCAATTAGATAGAGTGATGCCGCTGGATATATTGCCAACACTCTTGGTCCGCGATCTTGTTGTTAGAGATACAGATGAAGCACAAGCTTTGGGAGCGCTCGAACTCGATGAAGAAGATCTCGCGTTGTGTACCTTTGTTTGTCCAGGTAAGTACGACTTTGGTAAAGAGTTACGTGCTTGCTTAGAAATTATTGAGAGGGAAGGTTGATGAGTCAGCAAGATAAAAAGCCTGATATCCAAGAGGATTATTATGCACCGGGCAGCTCAGTCAGAGGCTACTTACACTCTTTATTAGTTGCAAATGGTCGCAGCACTAAAGGCAAAGTCCATGTACGTGATGCAATTGACGTAAAGAGAACCATGACGATTGTTGGCTTGTGCTTAATGCCAGCAATATTGTTCGGCATGTACAATATTGGGTTACAAGCGCAAATCGCTATAGCATCAGGTCTAGTGGCTTCCGATATTTGGCAGCTTATCCCCTTTAATTTTGTTTTTGGTGGAATGACAGAGCAAACTGGTTTTTTTGGCCTATTTGTTTACGGTCTAAGCCTTTATGCTCCTATTTATTTAACGGCGCTGTTGGTGAGTCTGTTTTGGGAAATGGTCTTTGCTAAAGTCCGTGGCCAAGAGTTACACGAAGGCTTCTTTGTTACTGCACTGCTATTTACGCTAATTTTACCGGTTTCTACACCACTTTGGTTAGTTGCGATGGGGATAACGTTTGGCATAATAATGGCAAAAGAGGTGTTTGGAGGGATGGGATATAATTTCCTTAACCCAGCCCTTGCAGGTCTTGCCTTTATCTACTTTGCCTATCCATCACAAGTTACCGCGGTGACTCAATTGGTTGCGGTCGATGGTTTCTCAGGTGCAACAACACTGATGCAAACCGCTGCTGGCGATTTAAGCTTTGCTGATTACGCTTGGTACGAAGCATTTTCAGACCCTAATTGGTGGAACGCTTTCTTCGGCTTTACCGTTGGTGCGATTGGCGAAACCAGCACGCTGGCATTACTTATTGGTGGTGGATTTTTAATCCTTACTCGCCTTGCTGATTGGCGTATCGTTGCGGGTGTATTGGCTGGCATGATCGCGACAGCAACCTTGTTCAATATTATCGGCTCATCTAAAAATGAACTCTTTGCTATGCCATGGACTTGGCATTTAGTCACGGGTGGTTTTGCGATTGCGATGATGTTTATGGCAACTGATCCAGTGACAACATCTTATACCCGTAAAGGTAAGGTGGCTTATGGTCTGCTCATTGGCTTTATGACCGTGCTTATCCGTGTGGTTAACCCCAAAATGCCTGAAGGCGTGATGTTGGCAATATTGTTCGCTAATTTGTGGGCGCCTATCTTCGATTATCTCGTGGCTAAAGCCAATATTAAACGGAGACTTAAACGCAATGGCCTTTAAACCTAATCAGAAAGCTGACTTACCCGCAGTGGCAATGCCAGCAATGTTGTTAGCAAAACTTTGGGAAGCGATATTTGAGTACCTACTTTATCGTACGCCAACAAGTGCAAAGCAGGTCAATACGAGGAATAAAGCGTAATGGCATTTAAGAAAGATTCATTTGTGGGCACCATGATTTTTACGGTGACCCTATGCCTATTGTGCTCATTTATGATCACTGGCACAGCAGAGCTACTTAAAGAGCGCAAGCTGGTAAAAAAGCGTGATGAACTTAAGCGTAATGTATTAATCGCGGCAGATGTCGATATCGCAGATAAAGACTTTAGAGCCATTTTTG
Source organism: Shewanella gelidimarina (assembly GCF_023283945.1). Classification (GTDB taxonomy): domain Bacteria; phylum Pseudomonadota; class Gammaproteobacteria; order Enterobacterales; family Shewanellaceae; genus Shewanella; species Shewanella gelidimarina. The sequence goes on from NZ_JAKIKW010000008.1 coordinate 9,958, forward strand.
ATAAAGACGTTAAATCGATGTTGGTGTCGCTTGATACCGGTGTTGTTGAAGCCAATGCCGGAGTGCTTGATTTTGACGAGCGTATGGCGGCGATAAACCCAGAAACGTCGAGTAAACTAGAGAGAAAGAAAGATAAAGCAAAAATTAAGACCCGTGCTGATCAAGCGCGAGTGTTCAAAGTTTTTGACGACAATGGCACGTTAACCAGCGTCGTGGTGCCTATCTACGGTAAAGGCTTATGGTCGATGATATACGGCTATGTTGCGCTGCAATCCGACTTTAATACCATAGAGAACGTGGTGTTTTATGAACATGGTGAAACCCCAGGTATTGGCGACTTTCTTAATGATCCAGATTGGACTGATAAATGGCACGGTAAGCAGATTTTTGATGCTAACGGTAAGGTCTCATTTAAGATCGTTAAAGGGGGTGCTAAAGCGGGCGACCTACATGGCGTTGATGCCGTTAGTGGTGCAACCATGACCGGCCGTGGCGTTCAGCGAGCAGTGCAGTTTTGGTTTGGCGCTCAAGGATTCGAAATGTTCTTTAATAAGCTAAAAGCGTCGGAGGGGTAATTGATGAGTACTCAAACTGCATCGACTCGTGACATTTTAACCAGTCCCATTTTTAGTAATAATCCAGTCGCCATGCAAGTACTTGGCGTTTGTTCGGCACTGGCCGTCAGTAACTCAATGCAAACTGCATTGGTGATGACATTGGCCGTGACGTTTGTACTGGTGTTTTCAAACCTCATTATCTCAAGCATACGTTCTCTGATCCCGAATAGTGTTCGTATTATTGCGCAAATGACGATTATCGCTTCGTTAGTGATTATCGTTGATATGGTATTGCAAGACATCGCTTATGAATTATCACGTCAGCTTTCGGTATTCGTAGGACTCATTATTACCAACTGCATCATTATGGGACGTGCAGAAGCGTTTGCCATGAAGAATCCGCCGCATCTAGCAGTGGTTGATGCTATCGGTAATGCAATGGGTTACGGCGTTATCTTATTAGGCGTCGCGTTTGTACGTGAACTCTTGGGTAGCGGCACCTTATTTGGGCATGAGATTCTAAAGACTGTTGAAAACGGTGGCTGGTATTTAGCCAATGAAATGTTCAAGTTACCGCCAAGTGCGTTTTTCTTAATTGGCTTAATGATTTGGTCAATAAACGTCATTCAGCGTAAACGAGGGTAGTAAGCGATATGGAACATTATATAAACCTGTTTATTCAGGCGGCGTTTATCGACAATATGGCGCTCTCGTTCTTTATGGGAATGTGTACCTTTTTAGCGGTATCGAAAAAAGTATCGACATCTTTCGGATTGGGTGTTGCGGTTATCGTGGTGATGGTCTTAGCAGTCCCTCTTAACCAGTTGATTTATGCCAATATCTTAGCGCCTGGTGCACTTGCATGGGCAGGATATCCAGCATTGGACTTGAGCTACTTACAGTTAATCACCTTTATTGGTGTTATTGCTGCGCTAGTGCAAATCCTAGAGATGTTCTTAGACAAGTACATTCCTGCACTTTATGACTCTTTAGGTATTTTCTTACCTTTGCTGACGGTAAACTGCGCGATTTTTGCTGGCGTTATTTTCATGGCTAACCGTGATTACAATCTAGGCGAGTCAGTGGTGTTTGCAGCAGGTTCAGGCTTTGGTTGGGCGATGGCTATTGTCATGCTCGCAGGGCTTAGAGAGCGGATGAAATTCCATGCAATACCAGAAGGTCTGCAAGGCATTGGTATTGTCTTTATTACCACAGGCTTGATGGCGTTAGGCTTCATGGCTTTCTCTGGTATTTCTATTTAAGTCAGTTAGCGATTAAACGGCTTAATGAAAACGAATTAAACAAAAGGTAGATTCGATGGAAATGGCAATTGGTATCGGTATGTTCACCGTTGTGGTTAGCATCTTGGTCATGGTGATTTTGTTCGCCAAAAGTAAACTGGTGTCTACGGGTGACGTCAACATTCGTATTAATGATGATGCAGAGAAGAGCATTTCAACTTCAGCGGGTGATAAATTACTCGGAGCACTCGCAAATAAGAATATCTTTATTCCATCAGCGTGTGGCGGTGGCGGAACATGCGGCCAGTGCCGAGTGACCGTTAAATCGGGCGGTGGTGATATTTTGGCTACCGAGCTAGACCATATCAGCAAGAAAGAAGCTAAGGAAGGTTGTCGCCTCGCTTGCCAAGTTTCTGTGAAAACCGATATGGAACTCGAAGTTGAAGAGGAGATCTTTGGTGTTAAAAAATGGCTGTGTGAGGTTATTTCTAATAATAACACTGCGACGTTCATCAAAGAGTTGCTGCTTAAACTTCCAGAAGGCGAAGATGTACTCTTCAAAGCAGGTGGCTACATTCAAATTGAAGCGCCGGCTCATAAAGTTAACTATGCTGATTTTGATATTCCAGCTGAATATCGTGATGATTGGGTTAAGTACGACCTCTTTAAGTTAGTCTCTAAAGTCGATGAAGAAGTGCTACGTGCATATTCAATGGCTAACTATCCTGACGAGAAAGGCACCATCATGTTGAACGTGCGTATCGCTACGCCGCCAAATGATAAAGTGGCGCCGGGTAAAATGTCTTCGTACATTTTTAACCTGAAAGCGGGTGATACTGTGACGATTTCAGGTCCATTTGGCGAGTTCTTTGTCAAAGAAACGGATGCTGAAATGATATTTGTTGGCGGTGGTGCAGGTATGGCACCGATGCGTTCACACATATTCGACCAACTTAAGAGTAAAAAAACTCAGCGTAAGATGAGCTTTTGGTATGGCGCACGTTCAACACGTGAAGTGTTTTACCAAGAGGATTTCGATGCGCTTGCTGCAGAGAATGAAAACTTTGTTTGGCATGTGGCACTGTCTGATCCGTTACCTGAAGATAACTGGACAGGTTACACCGGCTTTATTCACAATGTCTTATTTGAAAACTATCTGCGTGATCATAAAGCGCCAGAAGACTGTGAATTCTACATGTGTGGCCCTCCGATTATGAACTCATCGGTGATCAACCTGCTTGAAAGCTTAGGCGTGGAACCTGAGAATATCTTACTCGATGATTTTGGTGACTAAGCTAATCCCCATCGTTTAAAATAATAAAACGCAGCCCATCGGCTGCGTTTTTTATTGGCTGAAAACTACAAACCTATTCGATGTTAGACCAAGATGTAACGTGAAATAGTATAAACGTACCGCCATTGTTAATCAGTGTTTTTACTGTTTTAATAAGGGGTTAACTACTTTTACTCTGGAACTTACAGGAAACTGGCAATGGACGCTCAACGCCCCAATTTTATCTATCCCCCTGGCTCAATGTTAATGCACTCACCACTGATTTTAAGTAAAGCGGATATGTACGGCTTTTTCTTAAAAGGCAAAATGGCAAACCTGCAAAAATCTATCGATACCTGTCTTAATCAAGTGGCTGGCGGTGCCATGTATTTCAGAGTGTTATCACCCTACGTGTTAACCAGTTTTACGCGGGTAGAGAAAGCCTATTCTGAGGCTCCTCAAGATCGAGATAAAGGCTGGATCCAAGAAACCGATATTGTCACTTGGGTGATGGTGGGGAGGCAAAACAGCAGTGACAGTGATGACGTGAGTCATGTTTACTTCCACCCGTTACATATTTTTGTCAACGACGCGATGGCGCTGATCAATGGCCGTGAGCTTTTTGGCTATCCCAAGTACATGTGCGAGTACGAAATGCCTGAGGTGGGAGCGCCGCTAACCAAGCTTAGCTTATCTGCTAAAAGCTTTAAGGTGTTCTCAGCGGAGAGTGAACTTGCCATTCACCCCCTACTTAGCGTTGATTGCGAGGCAGCGGAAGAGCAACAATTATCGACATTAGAAGCCATCAGCCAGACATGGGACTTGTTTAAAGCGCAGACTGACTTTATCCCTGAGCTTGATAAGTTGGGTGAAACCCAATTGTTTAGTTTGTTGTTTAAACCTGCAATCGATCAAGTGTTCCTCAAGCAGTTACCGGATAGCGCGGGTAACAAAGCGGTGTATCAAGCCATTACCGCAGCGCCAGCCAAAGTGAATAAAGTACATTCAATTGCGTTATTAGAAAATGACTTGCTGGCGACCATTTTTGACAATGCTTCATTCTCATTTAAAGACTCACTTGGCGTTGAGCTGGGTGAGCAGCATGTACTGTTGCCTTACCATGTTAATTTCGATTTTGAGGTACCGCAAGGCGAGGTGCTTGTTGATAACTCGATCGTTAAAAAAGAAAAAATCGCGATATTGGGTGGCGGCGTCGCAGCAATGACGGCCGCTGTTTGCCTAACGGAGCAACCCGGTTGGAAAAATCGTTATGAGATAGATGTTTATCAAATGGGCTGGCGTATTGGTGGAAAAGGGGCCAGTGGACGTAATGCTGATAAAGGCCAACGTATTGAAGAGCATGGCCTGCATATCTGGTTTGGGTTCTATCAAAATGCCTTTAGCTTAATGCGTAAAGCGTACGAAGAACTTGATAGACCGGCGGGGGCACCACTCGCGACATTTTTAGATGCCTTTAAACCGCATAATTTTATTGTGCTGCAAGAAGATGTGGGAGGCGATTCTGACAGTTGGCCTATTCAATTTCCTGAGCGTAGTGGCTTGCCTGGTGACAGTACGGAAGTGCTAACACTGTGGAAAGTGGTCAAGGCAGCATTTAGCTGGATCCGCCATTGGTTAACCGAGATGGACGATCTGCTAGATGCACTAGAAGATGAAGATACCGCTGCGACTAAAGAATCTGCAAAGCCGATACATTGGTTCAGTCGGGAATGGTTTGAACAGCTAAACGACAACATTGAAGATTCTATTGATGACGCAAAATTGAATTTGTCATCACTTGCCGATAAGTTGGAATGTCATTTCAATCAAATGATCGGTCGCGACTGTGAAGCACATCATCATGATACTGAAGATGAAGGCGGTTTTGTCGAATCAGCTGTCGACGCCTTTAGAGCGCGTTTGCAAGAACGTTTCGTTGACAAACTAGAAACCAATGATGAGCTGCGCCGCTTGTATATTGCCGCGGATCTTGGCTTAACCATTCTTAAAGGCATGTTTGTTGATGATGTATTTAAGCACGGTTTTGATGTGATTAACGATTATGATTATCGTGAATGGTTAACCAAACACGGTGCCAACCAAACATTTACAGTTGATTCTGCGCCAGTACGTGGTTTTTATGATCTGGTGTTTGCTTATGAAAAAGGCAACTTTGACAAACCGAATCTTGAGGCGGGGACGATCATTCGGTCTATGATGCGCATTGCGCTTTGCTATCAAGGCGGGGTGATGTGGGAGATGCAAGCAGGTATGGGCGATACCGTGTTTACGCCTTACTATGAAGTGCTTAAACGCCGTGGCGTTAATTTTCATTTCTTCAATAAAGTCGATAATCTTGAATGCAAAGATGGCAGTATTCAGGCGATTGAGATCACCGAGCAAGTGGCTTTAAAAGAGGGGCTGGAATCTTATTCACCTCTAGTCGATGTAAAAGGCTTAGATTGTTGGCCTAGCAAGCCAAATTCAGATCAACTTGAGCCGATTCAAGCACAGTTAATGCAAGATAATGATATTAACTTGGAACACTTTTGGAGTGATTGGGATGAAGTGTACCGAGCACATTACGGTAAAGCTTTACCAAAAAAACAACTACTGAAAGGAGTCGATTTTGACACAGTGATCTTTGGTTTATCAATTGGTTCAGTGCCACATGTTGCCAGCGAAGTGATGGCACAGAGCAAAGCACTAAGTCTTAGCGTCGACAAGGTCAAAACGGTTGCAACGCAGGCTTATCAGTTATGGATGGATCAAGATTTAGCGGGCATGGGTTGGCCTTTAAGGCCTGATAATGGTGAAGAACCCGTGTTATCGGGCTTTACTGAACCTTTTGACACTTGGGCGTCATTAACCCATCTTATCGATAAAGAAGATTGGCCAGGCATACAGCCTAAAAATGCCAGTTACTTTTGCTCGGCTTTACCTGTCGATAGTTATCCACCGAGCAGTGATATCGATTTTCAAACTCAAAAGACATTAGAGGCAAAAGCCGGGGCCATTGGCCAGCTTACTCATCAAATCTATAAACTCTGGGGCAATGTTCCTACGCCGGGCAGTTCTCTGGCTGATACAGCAGGATCATTCCCATGGAAGTGGTTACATGATGAGAGTGGGGCTTCTGGCGTAGCGAGGTTTGATAGCCAATACTGGCGAGCCAATGTCGACCCGTCTGAGCGTTATGTGATGTCAGTAAAAGGCAGTACGCAGTATCGTATCGCAACTGATGGTACGGGGATAGATAACCTTTTCGTCACTGGCGATTGGATAAAAACCGGGATTAATGCCAGTTGTGTTGAAGCGGCAACAATGGCCGGAATGCAAACCTCCAAAGCCATTAGCGGCTTCCCAAAAGTGATAAAAGGTGAGCAAGACTTTTAAGCTCTTTTTTTGGAAGTAAATGACGTTCGCTAGCAATAAAAAAGGCGCTTTAACTCAATGTTGAAGCGCCTTTTATTTATCTCTTATGCGTTAGTAACCAAGGGTTTCACTGCCCGCTCGGCGAGGGTCAGATGAACCGAAAACACCTTGGTCAGTGACCATAATTGATTGAGTTGAACCCATCGAATTATTCACCTTTATGTGATGCCCTTTGGCTTCAAGTAGGTCGCGAGTATCGCGGTTTAACGTATGCTCTACACGGAGCACATCGGGCAACCATTGGTGATGAATACGCGCAGCATTAGTGGCTTCTGCGATGTTCAGGCCATGGTCGATTACGTTCATTATTACTTGTAAGGTGGTGGTGATGATGCGTGAACCGCCTGGACTGCCAGTGATGATGTAAGGTTTACCGTCTTTCATCACCATCGTCGGACTCATTGAACTCAAGGGGCGTTTTCTGCCTTCAACCGCATTTGCGTCTCCGCCAATTAAGCCAAAACCGTTGGGTACACCTGGTTTTGCTGAAAAGTCGTCCATCTCGTTATTGAGTAAAATCCCCGTTCCTTTAGCGACTAGACCTGAGCCATAACTGAAGTTGAGCGTGTAAGTATTGGAAACTGCATTGCCCCACTTATCCACGACAGAATAATGGGTGGTCTGATTACTTTCATAAGGCGCTATTTTACCTGGTTTTATCTCACTGCTGGGCGTGGTCTTATTGATGTTGATTTTTTTAGCTAAGGCTTTAGCGTAATCTTTGTTAGTCAAAGCCTCGACGGGAACATTGACGAAGTCTGGGTCACCTAAATACTCACTACGGTCGGCATAAGCTCTTTTCATCGCCTCTGTCATTAAATGCAAAGTGGCAGCGGTATTGTGACCTAACTTATCAATAGGGTATTGCTCGAGTATGTTGAGCATCTCAATAATATGCACTCCGCCAGAGGAGGGAGGCGGCATTGATACCACTTGGTAGCCTCGGTAATTGCCTGTTACGGGCTTTCTTTCGATAGCTTGGTAGGTTTTTAGATCATCAAGGGTCATTATTCCGCCAGCCGCTTTAATCGCCGTGACAATTTTTTCAGCCGTTTCACCTTGGTAAAAGCCCTTACTGCCCTGTGTTGCGATGAGTGATAGCGAGTGAGCTAGCTCTGGCTGTTTAAGCGTGTCACCAATTTGATAGTCGGAATTGTCTTTTTTGTAAAACACTGCAGCAGAGCTTGGCCACTGTGCAATACGTCTTTTTAACCCTGTTAACGAGGATGATAGATCGGGCGTGACGATGATGCCATCTTTAGCCATTTTAATCGCGGCCTGAGTCACTTGCGTCATGCTCATGGTGCCGTACTTTTGTAACGCCAATTCCATGCCCATGACAGTGCCTGGTACGCCAACCGCCAAGCCATGCTCACGGCTAAGTTTATTGACGGCATTGCCGTTCGCATCGAGAAAGATATCTTTGTGCGCGCTAGCAGGGGCCATTTCACGATAATCAATCGCGATGGTTTTGTTTTGTTCGGCTAAATGAACCAACATAAAACCACCGCCACCAATATTACCGGCGCGCGGCAGAGTCACTGCAAGACTGAATCCTACGGCAACGGCGGCATCAACGGCATTACCACCTTGTTTAAGAATTTCAATTCCCGCCCTTGTCGCCAATGCTTCTTGGCTCGCGACCATACCGTGCTCGGCCCATACGGGGAGAGCGGTTGCCATATGGCTGTATATGGAATTTTCAGCAGCATTAACCGATAGCGGGGCGCTGGCGGTTAATGTTAGAGTTGTGAGTGGAATTGCCATGGAGATGGCAAATGCTAAGCTCTTAAACATACGCATTTTCAATCCTTTGTATTTTTTGTATTGTCTATTGTGGTTGGATCTCTTGGTTAACTCGACGTTAGCGCCAGGTTAACTCTAGGTCTTGAGTCCAACTCTTCATTTGAGTTTAGCAATGTGACGGTTATCGCAATTAAATGCAATAGCGATAAGGTAAAGGCGCAGTATTAGGCGCTAACAGGCTTATTGAACATCACTTTTACTAAAGGCTCAGGGATTAAGTTTGGACAAAAATCAGTTAACAGTGGAGCAGCCACCGCGAGCGGCGTTGGATCTAAGCTTAGAGTTTATTAGCGCTATCGATGCTGTGGATGCGAGTATTTGGGATGATTTAATGGATGATAACAATCCCTTTAATCAACACGCCTATTTAGCGGCGCTAGAACAAAGTGGTTGTGTCAGCCAGCAAACGGGTTGGACTCCGTTACATCTGTTAGTGCGCGAGTCCTCTCGGATCATTGCCGTTATGCCGCTGTACATAAAGACACACTCCTACGGGGAGTATATCTTTGATTGGGCATGGGCTGAGGCTTACGACAAACATCAAATCCCTTATTATCCAAAGCTTGTCTCTGCTATTCCATTTACCCCCGTCACAGGGAAACGTATCGGTATTGCCAGTGATGTTACTCAACCGTCATTAGTGTGGGATGTGATTAAAAAAGAGCTGGATGGCAGTTTACTGGAGCATGGGTTTTCTAGCTGGCATTGTTTATTCCTGCCAAAAGAGCAGTTCATTGAGATGTCCAAACCTGCTGAAGACAGTCACTCTTGCTTGAAACGACTCAGTACTCAGTTTCATTGGCAAAATAAAGGTTATCAACATTTTGATGATTTTTTAGCGGCACTAACATCTCGTAAGCGTAAAGACATTAACAAAGAACGCGCTAAATTGACGCCACATGAGCTGAGCTTTGAATTTATCAATGCAGCGCAAGCGACGACAGCAATGTGGCATACGTTTTATGCCTGTTACAGGCAAACCTATGCCAAACGTTCAGGCCATGTTGGTTACCTCAATTTGGCATTTTTTGAGTCGATAGCTAATACAATACCCGACAACGTATTGCTGTTATTGGTACGTAATGTTGAAGGGGGAGTGGTCGCATCAGCCCTATATTTTAAGTCTAAAACCCATCTTTATGGCCGTTACTGGGGCAGTTTGGTTGATATCGACGGCTTACATTTTGAAGCCTGTTACTACCAAGGCATTGAATACTGCATTGCGAATCAATTGGCAGTATTTGACGCTGGGGCTCAAGGGGAACATAAAGTGGCCCGCGGTTTTGAGCCTATGGCGACATACTCGACTCACGAGGTACTTCACCCCGAGTTTCGCAGTGCGATTGAAAACTTTACTTTTCAGGAGGCTGACAATATTAAAACTTATATGCAGCAATTAACCTGCAAGCTGCCTTATCGACAAGACCCCAGCTAAGAAATAGCGAAGCTGTTGCTTCTAGCTAGCCCCTAGCCTAGCGCCAACCAAAATCCGACCGCGATCATTAGCGTTCCTGCAATACGGTTCATCCACTTAATGTTGTCACCGCGACTTAAAAACACGCGTAAACTTTTACCACCGGTGGCATAGGCCATCATGCTGGTGAATTCGGTAAGCATAATAATACTGAGCAGGGCTAAAAGCTGCGGCGCAACTTCACGCTCTACGCTAATAAATGGCGGTAATAGCGAAACCATAAAAGCCCAGCCTTTGGGGTTAGCAATCGCGGTCATAAAGCCTTGTGTCATCAGCTCTATATTGCCGACACTTGGTGCAGTTTGACCTTCGACTAACGCCATTTTTCTTTTAGAACGCCACATATTAACGCCAATGTAGGCGAGATAAAGACCGCCAACCCACTTGAGTACTGCAAACATCTCGGGGTAATTGAGCATAATGCTAGCAACCCCCATTACCGCCGCTACAGCGACCAATGCAACACCGACCAATTCGCCTAGCATCATCCACATAGTGCGGCGAACACCAATGCTCATACCAAGTGTCATGGCCAACGTCATACACATACCGGGTGTAATCGAGACGAAAAAGAAGGTCGGTAAAAATACGGCGAGTAAAGCGATATCTGGCATGGCGTGGCAAGTCTCGTGAGTTAAAAAGGGATTAGTAGCTTAGGGAAAAACGGAAGCGTCATTGTAGAGAAGATAATTAGCTTTGGATACTAACGAGTTATAAATATGGAGACTATGGGGCAGAAAAAAACCAGCTTAGCCAATTGATAAGGCTATAGCTGGTTTTATCATGGAGAGGTAAGGTGTTATAAACGTTTTTTATGCGAGCACTTTAATTAACGTGCAGTATTAAAGTTAAAGTACGCCGCGTCGTTGCTGATCACGTTCAATTGATTCAAATAATGCTTTAAAGTTACCTTCACCAAACCCTTCATTATTTTTACGTTGAATGATCTCAATAAAAATAGGACCAAACAGGTTTTTGGTGAAAATCTGCAATAAATAACCATCATCATCACCGTCAACCAGGATCTGGTGATGTTTAATACGGTCATGATCTTCAGTGACTTGGGGTAATTTCTCAAAGATAGTCTCGTAGTACTCAGGAATAATATCCAAAGTTTGAATCGATGAACCTTCCATCGCATCTAAAGAACCTACAATATCACGGCTTCTGAAGGCTAAATGCTGTACACCTGGTCCGTCATATTCACGTAAGTATTCATCGATTTGGTTCTTGTCACTGCCTTTGCCTTCGTTGATCGGAATGCAGAAGCTACCATCAGGAGAACGCAGCGCATAAGAAACAAGCGCTGTTTTTGAGCCTTTAATATCAAAGTAACGTACTTCGGTAAAGCCAAAAATATTTTTGTAGAAGTTTGACCAATGCTCCATCGTCCCTTTGTAGACGTTATTGGTTAGGTGGTCGACTTCAATAAAGCCTTTTTCCTGAGTGATAACTTGCTCATCTAAATCTTCAAAGTCAGTGGCATAAATGTTGTCCGACTCGCCAAAGGTATCGATAAAGTAGATAAGGCTATCACCAATGCCATAAATGGCTGGGTATGGCATATCTTTCAATGCTGCATTAGTCGCAGGCTTGGCGCCACGCGCTACAGCGCCTTCGAAGGCGAGGTTAGCATCTTCAACACGCCAACCCATTGAGCAAATGGCTGGACCATGACTCTTAGCAAATTCAGCAGAAAACCCTTTACGCTCAGTATTAAGTAAAAAATTGATGTCATTTTGCTTATAGTACAAAATATCTTTTGACTTAGATTTCTTCAACAAAGAAAAACCGAAATCGATAAATACCTGATGCATGTAATCTTGATCAGGCGTCGCAAACTCAGTAAATTCAATACCGAGTAGGCCTAGTGGGTTTTTTTCGCTTGCCATTGTTATATCCTTTATCAATTCAGACTAGCCATTACGTTGATGGCCGGTGTGCTTGGTTAATTGCTTAGCTTTCAATCCAAGAACGGTTGTAGTCGATGCTCATGCAGTTCTTTACATGTTCAGTTAATTTGAGTGGGGCGAAAGTATCGACCATCACTGCGTATTCGTAAGTTTCTGTTTTGCCTATTGAGGCTTCTGTGCGACCCGGTTGTGGTCCATGAGGCACCCCTTTTTGATGTAATGTCATGTAGCCCGCTTCAATACCGGTACGGCTCATAAAGTCGCCATCAACGTAATAAAGCACTTCATCACTATCTATATTTGAATGGTAGTAGGGCGCTGGGATCGATTGAGGGTGGAAATCATATGGACGTGGTACAAAGTTACAGATCACAAAGTTATGCGCTGTAAAGACAATATGGTCTGATGGTGGAAGATGGATTTTACCCACTTTCGGCGCATACTCTTGGATATTGAAAGCCCACGGGTATACACAACCGTCCCAACCGACTAAATCAAATGGGTGCCACTCTAGCGAGGTCAGTTGATACTTATCACCGAACTTACAGACTAAAGAGAAATTGCCTTTTTCGACGATCGCTTGTTGTAGCTCAGGGGTGCGGATATCTCGTTCACAGTAAGGCGCCGACTCAAGCATCTGTCCGTATTCGTTGCGAAAATGTTTTGGCACTTCAACCATGGTTGAGGACTCAATAACAAATAGGCGTGCAGCACTATAATCACTGAATTTCAATTGATAGGTGGTACCGCGCGGAATAACTAAGTAATCCCACTTTTTAACCGCTAAAGCGCCATACTCGCTATAAAGCGTTCCTTCACCTTCGTGGATAAACACCACTTCGTCAGCATAGGCATTACGATAAAACTCGTCTGTATCTTCTGTTACCTTAGCGGTGTACATCGCAACGTCATTATTGAAGAATATTTTATTGCGAGCGTTGAAAAAGTTACCTTCACTATCAGCCAGCTTAGTATCAAGCTTATAGTTTTGAATTAAAGAGTCTTGCCAGTCCTTACCATGAGACAGACGGTAAGGCGCAACTTCTAATGCCTTGGTCGGCATATTATGGTGATACTTATTGGAGTAGATATTGGAAAAGCCATGGGTTGAAAACAGCTCTTCACGATAGAGCTCCCCATTGTCTTTTTTAAATGTGATATGACGCTTTGTGGGAATGCTCCCTTGCTTCACATAAAATGGCATGCTCGCTTTCCTTGTAATGTGCACATTGCACTTATCTAGTCGATAACGTGATCTAGGTATCAATTTAGTTGCTAACAACCGCAAAAAAAAGAATAATAATTACTCTATCTCCATCTAAAAAATAGATGGTATGTTTGTGTTTACGCTAGGAGAGCCAAATGCGTATTGATGTAGATGCGTTTAAAGTACTGCAAGTATTAGTCGAAGAAGGCAGTTTTGCTAAGGCTGCAGAGCGATTGCACAAAGCGCAGTCGGCAGTGAGCTATCAAGTCAAAAAGCTAGAGCAACACCTAGGTGTAAATCTTTTTTGTCGCGATCAATACCGTGCAGAATTAACGCCTGAGGGTAAAGTTATCTTGGCTGAAGGCCAAAGGTTACTGCAATACCTAGCAAATATTGAGCATTTAGCCAGCAGATTTAGTGAGGGCTGGGAACCCAAGTTGGAGTTAGTGGTTGATGGTGCATTGCCAATGAAGCCTATTATGCGGGCATTAAAACGAATGGCTGAGCAGCAAATACCTACAAAAGTACAATTGAATATGGAGTTTTTGGGCGGCGTGCAGGAGCGCTTCGAACGGGACAGTGCCGATTTAATGTTGGTTAAAGATTATCGAACGGGTCCCAATTACCGGCCGCAAGCCTTACCTCAAATTACCAGTATTTTGGTTGTTGCCAATAGTCACTCCTTGGCCAGTGAAAAAAATATTAGCTTATTTGAACTGCAACGCCATGTTGAATTAACCATTGAAGATTCTTCTCCGGAGAAACGATACCGCGATGAGCTGCAGTTTGGTGGTGATAAGGTGTTTTATCTTTCGGGCTTCATTATGAAAAAAAATGCCCTGTTGATGGGATTAGGTTTTGGATGGATGCCAGACTTTTTGATAACAGAGGAGCTGGCCAGTGGTCAGTTAGCTGAAGTCGATTTCAATGGTGGTAACCGCTACAGCTTTACGCCGCAATTGGTCTCTACCATGGAGCGACCACTCGGCAAAGCCGGGCGTTTGTTTACCGAGTTGATTATGGAAGAGTTTAATGCCGAAGAACCTCCTGCATTAACTTAATTATTTATTAAGGATGACGTTTTTTTACTTGGGTGTAAGTTAGCTTTAATCATAATGTCGATTCTCTCTTTGATCATACGATTAAGGTTAATCGATGGCTCTGATGGCTATGTTGCCATAAGAGTCTACAGGTGCCGTTATCCTAGCTCTTAAAAATTGAATATCACCTAACCTGTCTTCTGCCATTCTGGCGGCAGAGGTTCTCTTCTTTCTACCTTTTTGCTTTTCATCCTTATCGTGTTTAGCCAACACATAAGCGAGAATAGAGCAGATGTGTTGGCAATAAGTAATAACAGCATCCTGCGGGTGGTAAATGTTATAGCGGGCTTAATGTTATGCTTTATCAAGCTCTAGGGGGCTGTTGATCTTTCGAGCTTAGTTTTTGTTCGACTCTTTCCCGTAAAGAATAATGATTTTAGTAGAAGGCTTGAGCGATGATGCTTAGCTGGCTAAGCGAAAAGCTCGTAACGCATTCTAGTCATAAAAGACTAAAAGTATTGAAACGAACCCGAAGGGCCGCGCTTCTTGGCTATTTTTACGGTGTTGTAGGCAATTTGTGGAGAATGACTAAACGACATAGCCTCCGCCTTGTCAAAATAGCCAATAAACTGCGGCAAAAACAACCGTGAAAGATCAACAGCCCCTAGTATCGTTATCGCAAATTGCGACTGCATTTTGCAATAACCGTTGAAAGTGGACCTGAGTAAGGAGGCCAAAATAAGGTTTCTAGGTACTCTGTGATGCTTTTATCAACCTTAACAGCGTATTGATAAAGCGGTTTTTTTTAATAGCACTGTATTTATTTCTTTTTATAACAGTCGCTTAATTTGACTATCCGTTGTTAAGGTTGTGTTCAGTTACCTTCAATTAGAATTGCCTCATTAAAAGCTGGTATGGCTTATGCAAATCAATGTTTACACATTCTGCATATTTTGTCCTCTATACACCGAGGCAAAAAGACCAGTTCTAAACGGAGGTACAGTATGAACAACTCAACAATACAGAGCCACGCTACTGGTTTATATAATGAGTATGCTAAAGATCTTATGATTGGTAACCATTTTGTGTCAGACAAACGTTTACAAGAATTTGTGGCTGATCTAGCACGTGAAGGATTATTACTCGAAAGCTTTAAATGGGATGAGTGGTATAACAATAGTTATATGGTTGAACGTCCTGAGTATATTGCCGACGCCACGTTATATGAGTGCCAGTTATTGGTCACCGCCATGTCGAGGTTAGATCGATTTAGCCCCGGTGTATTGAGTAATATGCGCCGCCAAGGGGTGCTTAATGCGATTGCAGAACGATTTAAAGCATTATCGTTTGAACCTGTTATGTAACGAGTAGATAGAACATTCATTTGAAAATAAAAAGCCGCATTTAGCGGCTTTTTACTGTCATCACATTTTAAATCGAGTTTAGATTATCTAGTCTGCAAAAGGCACTGGTCTTGGCGTATTCGGTGTTGAAGGTGGCAAGATAGGTAAGACTATTTGTGGTTGCTCACCTGTAAGCGAATTTAAAAACGACACCATTTGCTTGGTTTCTGTCGCTGTTAAAGCTTGACCTAGTTGAATATCTGCCATGGTATTCACGGCGTCAGCAAGGTTCCATACACTGCCGTCATGGAAGTAAGGGTAGGTTAGCTCTATATTCCTTAACGTAGGCACCTTAAAGACAAATTTATCGGCTTCTTTACCCGTAACCCCTTTTCGTCCTTCAGCAGGATTCTTTGTATGGAAAGGTTTTACTAGCCCCATCTTCATGTACATAGTCCCGCCAACGGCTGGTCCGTTATGGCAACTGACACAACCTTTGTCTTTAAAAAGCTGGTAGCCGGCTTTTGCATCGCTATTAATGGCACTTTTATCGCCAAGCAAGTATTGGTCGAAAGGTGCATTAGGTGTTACCAGTGTTTTTTCAAATTCAGCAATGGCATCCGTTATTGCATCAATACTGATATTGTTTGTTTGATACACGCTGGCAAAGCGTGTTTGATACGCTGGCATAGAGCGAATAGTGTCAACCGCGAGTTCATGGCTAAAGCCCATCTCTTTAGGGTTGGCAATCGGACCACCGGCTTGCTCTTGCAGATCTTTAGCTCTGCCATCCCAAAATTGGGCTAAGCCGTATTCGGCATTCAATACTGTAGGTGAGTTTATAGGACCTTGCTGCCAATGATGACCAATAGATGTTGGCAGTGCATCAACGCCGCCAAGTGATAGGTTGTGGCAAGAGTTACATGAGATAAAACCAGATTTAGACAGTCTAGGCTCGAAAAATAGCATTTTACCCAGTTCAACTTTTTCTGGATTAGTGATAACCGCGGCGGGGATTATTTCAATAGGTTCACTTGCTGCAAATGAACTAGCAGAACAGATTGCTGCAATAGCGATAGTGAGCGTGGTCAGTTTTATCATGGTTACCCTATAGACTTACAATTATTGTGGTTATTATTTCTAAGGCCATAATAAATAGTTATCTTTATAGTGGGTAACGCTTTATTTCGATTGAGGCTATCGTTAGTTTGGATTGATTTATTGCGACCTTAGTCGCAGACTATTGAAAATTGCCTTGGTAGGGCTGGCTAGAGTGCTTTACCTTTCGTCCTAGAAATGGTGATGGTTATCACCATTGAATAACATAACGGTTGTTATCGTTTCATCTTACGCAGTAGGATTTTTCTATCGAGCGAGCGAGCAGTGTTACTCATGTGGTTTTGACTCTTCTTTAGCCAACGATGAGCCCAAGGATATTCAATACTCAATACGGCTAAGCCAATAGGTAACAGCAACCAAGCTGGACCAGGAAGAATAATCAGTGCAGCACCTGTTAAGGTCAATATACCACCCACAATGGTGATAAGTGCTCTTTTTAACATCTTTGACTCCAAGGGTGTATGTATCAGCTGCTAAAGATGCATGACGCGTTATGCGCAGGTTCATTCATTTAGCGTTATAGCGTTTAGTATATGCGCATTTAATCTTCAGTTCTTGACCGAACTGTAACAAATCCTTTTCTGTTTGTTTTCGCATCCTCAAGAGCCGCTTTAGCCAAAATTGAGTGTTTATAGCCAATAAGAGATAACATTGTTTTGTACAGTGAGCTTGGTGATATTGGTACCATTGACTAAAATAGGGGGTAATGACAGTGAGTCATCACGAGAGCAGTTAAACTGAAACGGCTTACTAAACGAAAGGCTGCGAAATATACATGTGTTGTTATTTAATGGATTATGTACGCCGAACGATTAATATTGTTCCAGCGCTTAGGCGGCTGATACTGATAGCGGTTTGCTTCTCACCAATGGTGAGTGCGGACACCCTGTACTTAACATCATTGCATTGGCCGCCTTATTCTGGAAGTCAGCTCAAAAATGAGGGTGCGAGTATTGCTATTACGCGAGCCGCTCTTGCTGCGGTAGGCCATAAAGTGGAGGTCGATTTCTATCCATGGAGCCGAGCGGTAAGAATGGCATCAAGAGCGGACTCAAAATACTCTGGATATTTACCAGAATATGCTTATCCAACAGACAAGTTTGTTTTTTCAGACTCGATGGGAAGCAGCCCGCTGGGACTGGTTGAGCAAAAACGGCATCCTATTAGTTGGTCAGAGCAAAGCGACCTTAACCAATACAATATTGGTGTGGTGCAAGGTTATGTTAATACCGAGCAACTCGATAACATGATTGCTCAAGGTGTTCAGCCTGTTGAAGTGGTCGCATCTGACATTCATAACATTAAAAAAGTGGTGTCTGGACGAATTGACGCTGCGGTTATTGATGTTTATGTGCTGCGTTACCTGCTTGTGCAACCCGATATGGAGTCTGTCGCCAGTCGAGTTCAGTTAAATAAACGCACACTGACAAAAAAAGAACTCTATATTGCCTTTAAAAATAATGCAGAGGGGAAGAAGTGGCGAGACTTGTTTAATCGAGGTTTGAAACAAATAGATGTCGATAAAATATTAAAAGACAATATGGTCGATTAAGTTCGTTTAATTAGGCTCGAACGATTTGATATTACCCATCAGATATTGTCATGTAGCTGACCTCATGTTGTCTTAATCTGCTGTTATTGTTACGGCACTATTCATCTCTTTTGCAAGTGGTATGATGCAGATAACGCCACCAGAACTCAATACACTAACAGCCCTGATTGAATCCTTTCCACAATTGCGAGCCAAAATACTAACTGAACTGACATATAAAAATCAGTCTTTCCCTGTCATTTGTGCTGAACTAGGCAGTGAAGTAGCAGACAAGCCTTGTGTGCTGTTTGTTGGAGGTGTACATGGAGTCGAAAGAATTGGTACTCAAGTGATCCTCGCGTTACTCGAAAGCCTATTAGCCAGGCTGGACTGGGATAGTCAGTTACAAATTCTGTTAACAAAAATTAGAATTGCATTTGTGCCTATCGTTAATCCAATAGGCTTGCTAAATGGCACTCGGTGCAATGGTCAGCAAGTGGATTTAATGCGTAACGCGCCAATTGATGCGACAACGAAAGTGACCTTTTTAGTGGGTGGGCAAAGAGTGACTCCGCTATTACCCTGGTATCGAGGTACAAAAGGGGTGGAGCCAGAAACCGCCGCCTTAATCAGCTATGTAGAATTACTGCAATCAAATGCTTCTAGTGTTATTTCACTGGATGCACACTCAGGATTTGGATTATCAGATCATATTTGGTTTCCGTTTGCAGGGTCTCATCAACCGATAAAGAGTTTAGGCCAAATTTATCATTTAAAGCAGCTTTATAAAGCAAGCTTCCCGCACCATAATCATTATCAGTTCTCCCCCCAGAGCCTTATTTATCGTACTCATGGTGATATATGGGATTATTTGGCAATGAAGCAAAATGACACGCCGTTGCTGCCTTTGACATTGGAGATGGGCTCTTGGGCATGGGTAAAGAAAAATCCACGACAGCTATTCAATTTTGCCGGTTTATTTAACCCTCAAAAACAACATCGACATGTAAGAACGTTGCGAAAACACACAGTATTGATGCAGTTTCTAATGGACTTGGCGGCGAGCCGAGTTATAGAGGACATGAGTGGTGAGTTATTGACTCGTCAATACGCTGCTGCAATGCAAGACTGGTATAACTAATGGCAGGCATAAAAGGTATTTAAGGGCGGACTATGCAAAGCTGGGTACTTATTAGGGGCCTGATGCGAGATAAGCGTCATTGGCGAGAATTTGAAGATGATTTAACGGTGCAAATGGCAGCGAATAAAATTGATGTTATCGCGCTCGATACGTTAGGCAATGGGACATTGAGTGATTGCACTAGCCCGTTAACCATAACGGCATATGCTAAGGCATTAGTTAAACAACTAGCAGGCAATGACAACTGTCTTATAGGGCTTTCTATGGGCGCAATGATCGCGCTTGAAATGGCTCGCTTAGCGCCACAAAAAGTAACTAAGGTGGTTGTTATCAACGCAAGTGCGGCTAACCTGTCTCCTTGGTATGCAAGGTTTAATTTAAAAGCCATCGTTATAGCCTATCTAAGGCGAGTCAAACAGGGGCCGGTACATTGGTTAGAGTGCACAGCGCTTAAACTCTCGAGTGAGCGTTATGGTGACAATCAAGCGATGTGTGAGCATTGGAGTGAACTAAGGTTAGATTATCGAAGCAAGATGCATAATGTCGTTAGGCAAATATGGGCCTGTGGTAACTTTCAAAGCCCTGATAATTTACAGCAGCCCATTTTTGTTTTCAATGGTAGCTCTGATAGGTTAGTTAATCCAAGTTGTAGTGTACAACTGGCACTTTATTATAAAACTGAACTGATTGAGTTTGAAGCGGCGGGACATGATATTAGTTTAGATTGTCCAGCTGCGCTAATTGCGCAGCTGGAAAAAGTACTTTTGTCATCGACTTAAGCTTTTGCTACCACGGTTTGACCTATAGGCGTTAAGCTTAAAATGGCGAGCTTTAAATGCTGTATCGCAAACGGAATACCAATAATGGTAACGGCGCATGCAAAAGCGTGGACGATATGACCAATGGCAAGCCAAATACCAAACAGTAAAAACCACACAATATTACCCAGCATGCCAAATGCACCTGTGCCTAAATCCTCCATTCCTGTTAAAGAACGTCGACTGACAGAGTCTTGCCCGAATGGCCAAAATGTCATTTCACCTATAACGAAACACGCTCTTCCGAATGGAATACCAATTATGGTAATAAAACACAGAAGGCCGGCTAACCACCACGCTAGCCCCATTACAAAGCCGCCCAACACAAACCAAGCTATATTAAACACTAAGCGTAAAACTGCCATGAAAGATCCCTCACTATAAAAATGTACTGCCCTGTGGGCACTGCTATATTGTATGAAGCAATTTTCGCGCCATGCTTTAATGGATTGTTTTGTAAGTTGTTTTTGGTTTGTGAATGTTTTCGAATAACGGAATAGACCAAAAGTTAGTAATTTTAGACATCGAAGTCAAAACTGCACTAAGTAAAGCGTTACAATAGACTCTCATTACATTAAGAGAATTCTCTGTGTTTACTCTCACTCCAGTTGATAGTATCGACTTTAATGGTTGCCGTGTTTTTGTAAAAAGAGATGATCTGTTACATAAAGATTTCTCTGGCAACAAGGCTCGTAAATTTGCTTACTTTCTACATAATGACTTCCCAGGCATTACCCGATTAGTCGGTTATGGCTCTCCTGTTGCAAACTCGCTTTATTCGATGTCAGCTTTAGCCAAATTAAAAGGTTGGCAACTTGATTTTTATACTGATCATATTGCAGCACAAGTTTTAGCATCGTCAAAGGGAAATTATGCAGCGGCTATCGCAAATGGCGCAAACGTCATCGATCTGTCTTTGGTTGCTAATAGGAAGGGTAGGGGCTGTAAAGAGTATATCGAGCAAGATGTGTTACCAAATGATAGTCAGGCTTTGTTTGTTCCTGAGGGAGGCCGTTGTCTTTATGCTCGGGAAGGGGTACACCAACTTGCAAAAGAGATTGTCAGCTGGTTAGCGTCTAGTCAGCTAGATGAATTGACTGTTTTTCTACCGTCTGGAACCGGCACTACTGCGGTATTCTTAAATGAATATTTTGTACTTAATAATAACAACATAAAAGTAATGACATGCGCTTGTGTAGGAGATGAAGACTACCTTAATCAGCAGTTTTCTGAGCTAATCAATGACACTTCATTTCACCCAGAGATCATAAGCACAGCTAAAAAATATCATTTCGGAAAGCTATATAAAACCTTTTATGACATTTGGCGTAAAGTGGGTGAGCAGGGGATTGAATTTGAATTACTGTATGATCCTAAGGGGTGGATGTGTGTCGAGCAGTATTTAACTGTTCATCCTAACGCAGATATTCTCTATATTCATCAAGGGGGTTTATTAGGAAATGTGACAATGTTGCCACGTTATCAACGTAAATATGCGGCAGTGTAATGAGTGTATCGTGAGTGGGGTGTTTCCACTTGGTTAGGCTACTTACCTGAGCAGAGGTAAAGCCTAAACCAAATGAAGTTGACCAAATAGCTGAATATGTTTCAGTCCTACTCGTTTGTCTATGAAGACAAACTATCGATACGAGTGAGAGGAAGTGTATCGAAAAGTCATTTTTTACTTAATTGAAAATTACTTACTTGAAGACAATAACCAATTCATAAATTTAAGCGCTTCAGTGCGCTTTGAAAAAGTCTGTCTGTTTTTGCCTTGACTGTCTGTGAAGGCGATTGAAGATTTGTTGACTGAAATTGAATCTACTGGAAAGTTGACTGTAATTTCGTGTCCATTTACTAGGTATGACATATGGTCACACTCCTTTTATTAAAGCTACCAAGTTGGTAGTGATTTATAACAATAAGATATCCTTAGCATTTTTGCGAAAGATGAATTTAAGTTCAATTCGAGAGTACTCATCTTTTTATGCTTATACAAGTGGCTTGTAGTCAGTTTTGTTAACGAATGTGTTGTTTATGTCGCAAAAACAAAACTAATCTCAAGCTGAACAAAGTAAAACATAAAGATATGACAGTAAAATGACTGTCTATTAAGATGATTGAACCAGTTGTGATAACGCTTATGTGGGGATCAAACGACGAATCGTGGATGTTTACAGAAGGCGGTGAAAGTATATCAAAAAAGGGTATATCTCTAAAAACTGACTGGATTATATCGAGTAAATGAATCTTGTCAACAATTAAAATTAAAACGCTTGTGTTTAAGATAGTTTATTATTAAGTGTTAACAATACGTTAATCAGTGCTAAGTTTAATCATATTTTGTCGATATTATTAACTATCGGTGTATTTAAATGGAGTCTATCGATGACAAGGATTATTTTCTCTCTACTGCTCGTCATGCTAATGGGCAATATATCCGTGGCATATGGCGCTACAGGGCTAGTGAGCGCTGTTAAACAGAGTGCAGAGCCTACTGAAGAAGTGCAACCGACGAGCGTTAAAGCCAGTACTTATGACTATAAAGACAGCTTATTTAGAGATACACCTCGAGGCACCATTGAAGGTTTTTTTGAAGCAACATTTGAACAGAACTTCGAAAAGGCCTCCAAATACTTAGATTTACGTTATTTGCCAGAAGGCATGTCAAAAGAGCTTGGGCCAGAATACGCAAAGCAACTAGTGGCAATTATAGAGCGTAATCTTTGGGTTAATCTAGAAGAGATCAGTGATTTACCAAGTGGTACTAGCGATGACCAACTGCCAAATTACCGAGATGCTTTTGGCCGAGTTGAAGTTAAAGGTAATGAGATAACACTTTTACTGCAAAAAGTACCTGATAAACAGCTAGGTAAAATCTGGAAGATATCGAATGCGACGGTGGCTAAAGTGCCGATGCTTTATAGCGAACTTGGTTATGGGCCTGTCGTTGAGTGGTACGTACAAAATATTCCACCAGGCCACCTATTTAAACTTAACTTATGGGAATGGGCGCTGCTGATAAGTTATCTCGTCTTGGCATTGTTTGTGGTAATTCCGTTAACTTGGTTTGCAAAAAAACTTATTTTACGTAGCAAATATCAGTATAAAGATGATGTTGCGCACCTTGTCGTTGGTCCTTCACGCCTTTTGCTTGCGCTATTATTGGACCGTGCATGGATGGCGAATACCACGCTTTCAGCCAATGTAATGGAAGTCGTTAATACGGGGTTTTTACTTGTTATCGCCGTTATTTGGTTTATCTGGAACTTAGCAGATGTACTGCAAAACAGTTTGCGCTTACGTTGGATTAGTCAGGGTAAAAGCCAAACCGCTTCTTTACTGCGGCCATTAGCAAACTTTCTTCGAGTGATTTTAGTTGCGCTGACTATTTTGATCTGGTTAGAACATCTTGGTTTTGATGCTTCCACAATTCTTGCCGGTCTTGGTATTGGTGGTGTTGCGATCGCATTAGCCTCTAAGCAATCTATTGAGAACTTTATTGGTACCATCACCCTATACTCATCAGCACCGATAAGGGTTGGGGATGTTGGTCGATTTGGGACGATTACGGGAACCGTAGAAGAGATTGGTCTACGTTGCACTCGCATTAGGACTATTGATAGAACGGTGATAAATGTACCAAACGCACGTTTATCTGAAATGGATATTGAAAACATTTCTGAGCGGGAGAAAATCCGTTTAAAGACTGATATCCGCTTGGATTATAAAACCACGACAGCGCAGTTACATGGCATCATCGAAGATATACGTGCACTCCTCATAGAGCACGAAAAAGTAGATGAGACACCGTTAAGAGTGACATTCAAAGGTTTTGGCTTACACGGCCTGCAACTCAATGTGTTTGCTTACATTGGTACTACCGACTTTGCTGAATTTCAGCTGGTCTCTGAAGATCTGCATTTTAGTATTATGAATACAGTGGTAAAACATGGCACTAGAATTGTGCCAGTAGTGCCTATTGCAGCAGAATAGAGCAATAGGGTTAGAATAAAAAAAGGCCGCTAATCAGCGGCCTTTTTTAGGGCTATACTATTTTAATAAATCAGTTCACCAATAGGATTTAGCAGTTTGCTGATCCCTTTGGTAAATCGCAAAGGGGCATCGACTACCGTGTAACAAAGGCATCCATCTTCAGTTTTAGGCGTATGCTGGTGGTCGCTATCGAGTAAAATAAAATCCCCTGGGCCATAACGATTAAATTCATCCTCAAAATGGCCTGCAAGTAACAGCGTTAATTCGGTTCCCTGATGAGTGTGTTCAGGTATTTCTCCACCAGCGTCGATATGCAGTAAGCTCGCGCGTGCGTCACCACTGTCAGTTTCAAGCCGCATTCGACTAATTTTACCTAAGCCATTCCAAGTCTCACGAACCTGCTGCCTGAAAGCTTTAGGTAATTGATATTCGTGACCTTTCACTGTGACGATGGCACTCTGTGATAGTCTTTCACTGGTGGACGATGGGGTTAAAAGCATAATGCTATTTAACATATCATCAAGGTCAATGCTGGTTTCGAGTTCATCAGCCGCGGCATCTTCTTCAATTAATGCAATATGTGCATGCTGCTGAGTCATAGTGGTCAGTTTTTCTTGGCATATTGAGCAAAGTTCACAATGAGCAGATAACGCGGTTGTCATTGCTAGACTGAGGCTGCCCTTAGCATGTTCAAGCAACATGTCGTCATTTGGATGGTAATTAATCATGGTGTTTCTCCAAAATGCTTCTAAGTTTGACCAAACCCAATCTTAATCTCGATTTAACGGTGCCTAGAGGAACATTAAGTTTACTGGCGAGTTCCTGCTGGCTTAGTTCTTGTAAGTAAATCCCCCTGACAATTTGCTGTTGTAGTGGTGGTAGCTCATCGACATGCTTCATTAACTTGTTGGTTAGCATGTGATCTTCTGGTTCGACATGTTCAGCGGTTTCAAAAATAGGCCAAATATCATCACTGACCGTATCTTCTCTGTTGTGCTGAACTTTGCGCAGCATATCAAAACAGCGATTGCGCATAATGGTGAATATCCAAGTCGTTACTGCGCCTTTGTCAGCGTCAAATAGATGCGCCTTAGTCCACACCGCTGTCATTGTTTCTTGCACTAGATCCATCGCTAAGCCTTGGGTGGATAATCGTTGGTGACCAAAGGCTAAAATTTTGGGCGCGAAATAGCTAAACAGCATCGCGTAGTCGGACCTGCTGCGGCTGTTAGCAACACTAATAAGCTTTTCTTTTAGTTGTTCAGTTGTTATATCGGAATTTTTCTCTTCCATATAGGGCTTATTGTAGAGGACATAACCCTTAGCATAACGACTTTGCGAACGTTGTGATTGAATATTTTGCATTATTCTCACTCTGTGTTGTAACGCCGCCGATACTTTCAGTATCAGCTCCTTAACGTTATTACGCAGCTAGTGGCAGAATGGATCAAGCTGTTGGTCACTTTTTGCCGATAGGAGATGAGGTACTTTTAATGAGAGGTAGGCCTTAACGTTAGCCTTAGCTTAGTGATTTTATACTTCATATCGTTATAATCGTCGTTCTTATAGTACTTTAGGTGTGAATCCGTATGACGCAAATGCTCGCAAGTGTTGATCAACGTACAAAGCTTGTTGGTGAAAACCGATTAGAACTTTTGTTGTTCAGAATTAGTGTGACGCAATTATTCGCCATTAACGTATTCAAAGTGAAAGAAGTGGTAAAAGTGCCACCTTTAAGTACCTTGCCTGGGAGTCACCCCAGTATCATTGGTATCGCTAACCTACGTGGATTAGCAATACCAGTGATTGATCTTCGTAAGGCCATCGGCTTTAGACCTTCTGTTGTGCATGAGAACAGTAACCTTATTATTACCGAGTACAATCGTTCAGTGCAGGGATTCTTAGTCGACAAGGTTGAGCACATTGTCAATCTTACTTGGAGCGATATTTTACCGCCGCCCAAAACAGTAGGACGGAATAATTATCTGACGGCAATAACGCGGGTTGAATATCAAGATAAACAAGAATTGGTGTCAATTATTGATGTTGAAAAAGTACTGGCTGAAATTATTCATTACGACATTAAGCTATCTGACGGTGTATTAGATCAACAATTACTGCCATTAATGCAGGGAAGAAGGGTACTCATCGCAGATGACTCGGCCACCGCAAGGCGTCAAGTAAGAGAGACATTAGAACAATTAGGCTTAGAGGTGATTGAAGTCTCAGACGGCTTGATGGCATTAAATCAATTAACCCAATGGTGCGATGATGGTATCGATGTAACTGAGCATATCATCATGTTGATCACCGATGCAGAAATGCCCGAAATGGATGGCTATAAGCTGACCCACGAGATCCGTAACGACAAGCGTATGAGTAATCTTTATATCACCTTGAATACGTCACTGAGTGGTAGTTTTAATAATGCGATGGTTGAAAAGGTGGGTTGTGATCGTTTTATCTCGAAATTTCAGCCGGATCTGCTCGTCGAAGTTGTTCAAGATAAATTGCGCCAATCAGAATTGATTAAGGCGCAGTAGAGCCAGTCAATAATTTAGTCTTCTTGTTCTTGCTTTAAGTCACTAATGATCTGTCGCTTGAGTTCTGGAGCGGCAGCAATATTGATCTGTGCGACTCGAATAGCAAAACCAAACCGTTGTTTGCCAACAATGCTAATGATGTCTTCTAAAAAACGCTTATCGAGCACAAACTGTTTAGCGTAGAATTTAATTGCTTGAGTCACTGAACTGTAATTGACGCCATCAAAATTAAAGTCAGCGTTATAACCGTAGTCATCAATGGTGACACCAGTAAGGCTCAATGGCCAAGCTGGATAATTAACTCTATCTCTGGCTATCTCATACATCATCCAAGCACTTTTTTTAAATCCGCCAAAGACTTTATCTTCAAACTCTGATTCTTCGAGCTCTTGTTTTGTCCAATTGATGCCAATGGCGAGATGCTTTTCATAAATTCTCATCAGCTCATCTTTGACCGCCATTTTACAATCCCAGATAGAGGTCAGCTTATGCTGGTTAGCAATTTTACAGCACTCTTTACACGCGGGAACCATAAGAGATGGGTGCGGTGTGTAGTGCTCTTTGATATAACTCAATTGCATGGAACTGGGTTCGCCACAAAACCAACATTGGTGTCTGCAGTCAAATGGGATGTCGATTAAAGGGGCTAATTCAAACACAATGGCTCACTTAATAGCATTGATAAAAATCGGGTTTCACTTAAAAATAAAGCGCACAATCACAGATGATTGGCGCTTACTTTTAATGTCTTATTCGCTTTGGAGAAAAATTTACTCTTCTTCAACATTAACGAGTGAAGTGGCTAGCACAATGGGATCGATTTCAAGGCAGTCTTGTTCTGCTACCCAATCAACACCGACCAGCACACCATCGTCATTTAGATCTGCAACCCAAAAGTCTAAAAATTCATTAAGTGTAATGGCAACCGCGTTATAGCCATGCCATTCGTCAGTGCAATGGCTTTTAGCTTGCGCTTCTTCCGACCATAGAGGCATCACATCAGTCGCTTCGAATTCAGATGAATCACATACGACCCAACCTTCACCTGTTTCATCTTGCAGGCCCCAAACCACTTGGTGTTGCTTTACGTTATTAATAAAGCTTTCTAATGCTGGAGTGATCTCAGTCATGATTAATCTCTTTTGGTTATTGGAAGATATCGATTATATCCACTCACAATAGTCTGCAACTGCATGTTACTTTTAGCAAGTTATTTAATGGTTTTCTACGACGTTTTTAGCGTGATAAGCTCAGGTGTTTATGGGCTAGCGTGCGGAAATTGAGCGGTTAAGCAAATGAGTGAAGATAACTGCAATAACGACATTGATTTAGTCTATATTAATGCTGCAGGATGTTGTTTTTCGAGTAAATCAGCTTACAGGTCCAAATAGAGTGTTTAATGAATTAAAGATCATCATTTAACTCACCGGTTTAAGGTAAGCTTCATCTCTACACGTCAAAGTAACACGTTAGTGTCATTAAATTTTTTTTGGGAGTCTTCTATTGTTTAAATCAATCCCCCTGGCAGCAACGCTTATATTAACAAGTTCCACCGCTATCGCTTCTGTGGCTTCTCCCGACTGGGGAACTTGTGTGGCCAATCTTCAGCAAACGGCTAAATCTCAAGGTTTGTCGCAACATACCATCGATACCACACTCGCGAATGTAAAGTATGTGGCTAGAGTGATGGAACTGGATAATAAACAGCCTGAATTTAGTTCCTCGTTTGAAAATTACTTCACTAAGCGGGTTACTGATTGGCGAGTTCAACAAGGGCGAAAACTCTATAAAGAGCACAAAGCACTGCTGCAAGACTTAGCCAAAGAATACGGCGTTCCCCCGCAGTACTTATTAGCATTTTGGGGGCTTGAAACTAATTTTGGTTCATATAAAGGTAAGATGTCGGTGCTGAACTCTTTGGCAACATTGGCATGTGATCCTCGTCGAAGCCAATACTTTACTACTGAGTTGATGCAAGCATTAAAGCTAAAAGAGCAGTATGGCTTTGATGAAAAACAAATGGTGGGGTCCTGGGCTGGTGCCATGGGACACACACAGTTCATGCCGTCAGCTTATGCCAAATATGCGGTTGATGGTGATGGTGATGGCAAAGTCGATCTCTGGAACAGTACGGAAGATGCGCTTTCATCAGCAGCCAATTTTTTGCAAAACTTAGGCTGGAAAAGAGAGGAGCGTTGGGGGCGTGAAGTAACACTGCCTGCGGATTTCAGCTACGCATACCTTGGACGTTCTGAAGCGCAGCCACTGACTAAGTGGGCAGAACTTGGCTTGAGACAAACCAATGGAAGCGCGCTTAGCACACCGGATATGCAAGCGGCGTTATATTTGCCATCAGGGCATACCGGGCCGGCTTTTTTAGGTTATGACAACTTCAATGTGATAATGAAATGGA
The DNA here is from genome assembly GCF_023283945.1 of Shewanella gelidimarina. Classification (GTDB taxonomy): domain Bacteria; phylum Pseudomonadota; class Gammaproteobacteria; order Enterobacterales; family Shewanellaceae; genus Shewanella; species Shewanella gelidimarina. The sequence goes on from NZ_JAKIKW010000008.1 coordinate 38,808, forward strand.
ACCGTTCTACGTTCTACGCCATTGCCGTTGGCCATCTTGCTGACAGAATAAACGGCGCGGCAGGTCTTAACGTTAACCCGCCTAAAATGCCTAATTTAAGCCGAGCAAGGGTAAAAGAGTTACAGACTCAACTTAATGTTCTCGGTTTTGATGTGGGTAAACCTGATGGGATTTTGGGTTCTAAGTCATTAAAGGGCTTGCAAGCATTCCAAAAAGACAAGGGTTTAGTTGCTGACGGCTATCCGAGCGAAGCGACGTTTAAGGCCCTTGCCGTAAAGTAATCATTAGCGGTTATTAGGCATATCGTTTTCCTACAATGAAGATGCAATCAAAAAGATTGCATCTTTTTTGTTGATCAATTAGATTGAATTCCATCAATAAAGTTATCGACTGGAATGGCTTATATCAATGGACAATCTCTCCCACGCACAACGTCAACGTTTAGCATTTATCGATTTCAGCCTACAGTATTTTGGTCAAGTATCCCGTCACGATTTAATTAATAAGTTTGCCACTGGACTTGCCGCAGCCACACGTGATTTTCAAAGTTATAAAACATTGGCGCCGACCAATATGCGCTTGGTACATCAAACGAAGTGCTATCACCGTTTACCCGAGTTTACCGCGCTATTTACCCACGAGCCCGAAGCTATACTGCATGGGCTGGCTAAGGGCTTTGGCGATGGTTTATCACACCCCATAAAGCCGAGCGCAGTGTGTATTGACGCGATACAGCTTATTCACCCAAATACAGAGATCATTGCGGCGCTAATGCGAGCCATTCAAGCTAAACAGGCACTTGCTATTGAATACGTGTCGGTATCATCGGGCAAGAAACAACGAGAAATAGTGCCCCATGCATTGGTTAATAACGGCCAGCGTTGGCATGTGCGCGCTTTTGACAGAGCAAACCAGGTGTTTACTGATTTTGTTGTGACGCGAATTAAGGCAGCTTCGATGTCAGATGTAAGTGCTAAATCTTTGGAGACTTGCGCAAATGACCAATATTGGCAGCAAGAAGTGCAGCTAACGCTCATTCCTCACCCCTCTTTAGCTCACCCTGAGGCAATAGAGCTGGACTATCAAATGGTCGACAAACATCTCACCTTAAATTGTCGGGCATCGTTAGCGGGTTACCTGCTTCGGCAATGGAGCGTTGATTGCTCTGCAAAGCATCAGATTGGTTCAGGAGTATGCCAATTAGCATTGGCCAACCATGAGGTGCTGCAGCAGATAGAACATTTGACCATAGTACCTGGCGCCAAATCGTAACAAGAGATAACACTAGTGGCTTTGAAAGACTTTTGTTAAGCTCACGCAACAAAATTTGAGTTAAGGATTACCATGAGTATTAAAGACAATTCTGTAGTGCAATTTAACTACACACTACGTGATGAACAGGGCGAAGTTCTAGAGAGCAATAAAGACCTTGAGCCGATTGCGTACCTTCATGGTCACAACAATATGATGCCTGGTGTTGAAAAAGCACTTGTGGGTAAAGACGCTGGCGCTACTTTTTCAGTCACTCTGCCAGCAAGCGAAACTTACGGTGAGCGTAATGATGACGCAGAGCAGCGTGTTTCGGTTAAGCATCTGCAAGGCGCTAAAGTGTGGAAAGCGGGTATGCGTGCATTGATTAATACCGATGACGGTCAACGTCAGGTGACTATTATCAAAATGGGTAAGTTTATGGCGACTGTGGATGTTAACCATCCTCTTGCGGGCCGTGAATTAACATTTGATATTGAAGTGGCTGATGTTCGTGATGCAACACCTGAAGAAGTTGCCCACGGTCACGCCCACGGTAAAGGTGGTCACCACCACTAAGCTGATTTAATCAGCAACAAAAAAGCCCAACATTGTTTGGGCTTTTTTGATTAATGAGTCAATACCTCAGAGACAAAACATGATCATAGAATTAAGCAGTGGCAAAATGGTACTGAGTCCATTTGAAGTTCAAATCAGACTAAATAATCAGTGTCAGCTTTATGCGATGGTGGAAGATATTAAGTTTCATCCAGATGCGCTAATGATGGTTGCCGATGCTGGCGCTGTTCGTTGGAGTATTAAATTGGACAGCAACGAACAGCTTCAAACCATAAAAACAGAGCTCGGCATTGGCTAACTAAGTTTGCAATCATGACGTTATGTCTTGTCGACCATGCGCTTGGTTAAAATCGAGTGCAGGCCCATTGGGAACAACCCGAGTTGGGTTAATCATGTCATGACTAAAATAGTAATGCTGTTTGATATGCTCAAGATTTACCGTCTTTGCTACTCCCTTCATTTGATAGATATCTTTCACATAACCTGAGAGGTTAGGGTAGTCCTCTATGCGCTTTTTATTGGTTTTAAAGTGTCCAACATAGACAGCATCAAAACGAATTAAGGTGGTAAACAGGCGAATGTCAGCTTCAGTAAAGGTGTTACCTGTCAGATAGCGTTTAGTTGAAAGCCGCAGTTCTAACTTATCGAGTGCATCAAAGAGTCGCTCATAAGCATCATTATAGGCAGTTTGGCTGGTGGCAAAACCGGCTTTATAGACACCATTATTAATGCTGCTATATATCCATGCGTTTAATTCATCAATTTGAGTTTGTAATTGCACAGGATAAAAATCACGGTCGTTATCAACTAAATGATCAAACTCACTGTTCAGCATTCGAATAATTTCAGCTGATTCGTTACTGACAATGGTGTGTGTATGCGTGTCCCATAGCACAGGTACTGTCACGCGGCCGTTATAGTTGGCATCCGCTTTTTGATAGATCTGATAGAGAAAATCGGCAGCGTTTAATGCGTCGTGTTGAGCGCCATCGATGTGATGTGCAATTTCGCTTTGGTTGCCGCCAGAAAACTCCCAGCCATTAGCGAGCATATGCGGTTCAACCACAGTAACGCCTATGATGTGTTGTAGGTTTTTCAATTGTAGATAGATTAATGTTCGATGCGCCCAGGGACACGCTAATGATACGTAAAGATGGTAGCGATTTTTTTCGGCTTTGAACCCCAGTGTACCTGCTTGTTTAGGCTGTCCATCTAGGGTTATCCAGTCTCTAAAGCTAGATTCTGAGCGACTAAACTCGCCAGCCGTTTCATCTGTTGGATACCATTTGTCGACCCATTGACCATTATGCAGTAAGCCCATTATGTTCGGTTTCCATTTTATCTATTGTTAATAGTCACAGCTTAGTTGCCAGAAGGTCGACATTAAAGCGCATTTAGTGGTTTAAACCTTTCTATTAAATATGTGTTATACCAATTCCATTAAATAGTTGCCCATTCAGCGGGAATTAAAATTACTTTAGGCAAGCAAGTGGGTTGTAGCTAATAGTTATTCTATATCGAAAGCCACATGCGCAGTATAAAGTGATTTTAAACCCGCACGTTGTGAGCTTCTCAGGACTTTTACTCCTGCGTTGCATCGCCTTAAAAGGGAATAACCATTTCTTCCACAATGCGTCTGGAATTGAAAGCCCTGAGAGAGCTCTGAATTGGTTACATACTTAATGGAACTGGTATTAACAGCTCTGCTCCTGATATTATTGCACGCAGTTAATTCGCATTACCATTGAAAAGGAAAGTCATGTTAGATAAGCCGTTAGAGAGAATTACTGTCGAGCCGCTCACTAAGGCAACTGCCTGTGTTATTTGGCTGCATGGATTGGGAGATTCAGGTGCTGGTTTTGCGCCTGTGGTGCCAGCATTAGGGCTGCCAAGTGACCATGCTATTCGATTTATCTTTCCCCATGCCCCAGAGCAAGCTGTCACCATTAATGGTGGCTATATTATGCGTGCATGGTATGACATAAAAAGTATGGACTTACATGACCGCGCTGACATGCAGGGTGTTTTAGAAAGTGAAGTTCACATTAGAGCGCTTATTGATGAACAAATAGCGTTGGGAATTGAGCCGAGTAACATCGTGCTAGCAGGATTCAGCCAAGGCGGTGTAATGAGTTTGTTCACCGGTTTAAGACTGCAACATAAATTGGCAGGAATAATGGCGTTGTCGTGTTATTTGCCTACCGCGGATAAATTGCCAAATGACCTTGCGAGTGTGAATGTATCGACCCCAATACTTCAGCAACATGGTGTTCAAGATGAGGTTGTCCTATTAAGTGCAGGGTTAATGGCATTCGAACTTCTTAAAGCGCAAGGCTATGTTAATCAGTGGCAAACTTATGATATGGGACATAATGTGCTACCTGAACAGCTGCGTGATATCTCAAAATGGCTACAAAAAGTCCTAGAGTAAGATTAGAATAGTCTAATAGCTTGTTTTTTGAACGATTTCGCGTTGTGAGTTGTTGCAACGCTTGTTCTCATTTAAAGACAATCTTTTATAAACCGTTAAAATATCTAAATTGATGAAATGCTTTATTTTAGTTCCCAGTATTTATGTTGCCGCAGTTTAGAACACCCTCGCTTATTCAATATGGTTACCCCTTTGTTCTGTTTTTAGCACGCAATTTGAAATAAAACACTTAGAAAAGAGCTATTTAGTTCATCTAATGTAATATTTGTAACACAAATAAAGCATAATCTTTGCTAAGATGCTTCACGGCGAAAATAGGGTTATTTCTGCCGAACTAATTAAAATATTACGAAAACATAAAAATAATCAAGGGGTTGATTGTAATGAATAAGACTTTAATCAAAGGGCTAGTGGCGACTGCTGTTGTAACAGCGTTAACAGCATGTGGCAGTGACAATGATGACAACAAAGAAGTTGTATTGCCGACAACATGTGTAGAAGCTGGTGAAGCTTGTACTATTTTCACTGTACTTCATACAAATGACAACCATGGTCGTTTCTTTGAAAACAAATACGGCGAGTACGGTATGGCAGCGCGTAAGACGCTGATCGATCAAATCCGTGCCGAAGTTGAGTCAAATGGTGGTGAGTCAATCTTACTATCTGGTGGCGACATCAACACGGGTGTACCTGAATCAGACTTGCAAGATGCACGTCCAGATTTCGTTGGTATGAACTTGATTGGTTATGACGCAATGGCTGTCGGTAACCACGAGTTTGATAATCCATTATCAACAGTTGATATGCAGCGTGAACTTGCTGAGTTCCCGATGTTAGCAGCTAACATCTACGACAAAGTGTCTGGCGCTCGTTATTTCGAACCGTACAAAATTTTTAATGTTAATGGACTTCGTATCGCAGTTGTTGGTCTAACGACTGAAGATACTGCTAAAATTGGTAATCCTGAATTTATCAGTGGTCTTGAATTTACCGATCCGCAAGAAGAGCTTAAGAAAGTTATTAAAGATATCAAAGACGCAGATACTGCTGACTTGATTTTTGCAACAACTCACATGGGCCACTATGCCGATGGCGCTAGCGGCAGTAATGCTCCTGGTGATGTAGCTCTTGCACGTGCTATGACTGAAGGTGACTTAGCGGCTGTTATTGGTGGCCACTCTCAGAATCCTGTTTGTATGGAAGGCGATGCATACGATCCAGAGTTCACGGCGGGTGCTGAATGTAAGCCAGACGTTCAAAACGGTACTTACATCATGCAAGCGCATGAATGGGGTAAGTATGTTGGTCAAGCCAATTTTGAATATTTCAATGGTGAACTCCATTTAGCCAGCTACAAGTTGATCCCTGTTAACCTGAAAGCTAAAGATGCTGAGGGTGTTCGTCAATTCATTGGTGAAGAAATTACACCTGATGCTACCGTGCTTGAGGTTATGCAGCAGTACCAAAATGTGGGTCAGGAAGAGCTGCTTGAAATTATCGGCACTACTGATGGCAAATTGGAAGGTGAACGTGCTGTTGTTCGTACACAACAGACTAACATGGGTCGTCTGATTGCTGATGCGCAGCGCACTAAAGTTGATGCTGACTTTGCGGTAATGAACTCAGGTGGTGTACGTGCGTCTATCGATGGACCTAACATCACATATAAAGATGTTCTGACAGTGCAGCCATTTGGCAACTCAATTACTAAGAGTACTTTAACCGGTGCTGAAATTACTGAGTATTTGAATGTTGTAGCAACAGTTGATGTCGGTGAAACAGGTTCTGGAGCATATCCACAACTTGCGGGTATTAAGATGGACGTTGATTGTGAAGCTAAAACAGTTTCAATTAACGATATTAATGGCAAAGGCTACGCTGCTGACGCAATGTATAGCTTTACAGTGCCTAGCTACAATGCAGCTGGCGGTGATGGCTATCCTAAGCTGACTCCAGTTATGACTGGTTATGTTGATGCTGAAGTTATGTATACATTCATTAAAGATATTGGTGATATCAAGGTTGCTGATTTTGCTCCTGTTGCTGGTGATGTACAGTTCTTGAACAGTACTAGCACTTTGGCTTGTAAGCTCTAATTTAATATCTCTTTAAAAAGCAGCCTTGAGGCTGCTTTTTTTATGTCCAATTTTTTCATATTCTAAAAATATTACTAATATTATTATTTCTGCAAATAATTGTAACTCCGGCCTTGAAAACAAAAAAAATGCCTACATATATTAACTATGGAACGCTCAACGAGGTTCTTAAGTTAACGGGATTATTGATGCCTTCGGGGTCATAAAAGTTAACCTTTAACAAATTGGTGCGACAACATTGCGTTTGCAATCTAGTTGGCCAAATTAATTAAATATATTGCTTAATACAAGGATATACCCATGAGAAATTACGACCTAACTCCACTTTACCGCAGTGCTATTGGATTTGACCGTTTAGCGCAACTTGCTGAACATGCCGCGTCGAACAAAAGTAATTCTGGTTACCCACCTTATAATATTGAACTCATTAACGAACATCGTTATCGCATTACTATGGCGGTTGCTGGCTTTACGATGGATGAACTCGATATTACCAGTGAAGGTGATAAGCTACTGGTAAAAGGCACGAAAGCCGAGCAAGATAAAGAGAGTAAATACCTCTATCAAGGTATTGCTGAGCGTGGATTTGAACGCACATTCCAATTGGCTGATTACGTCACTGTTATGGGTGCAAACCTAGAAAATGGTTTACTCAATGTTGATCTTAAAAGAGAGATCCCCGAGGCGTTAAAACCGAGAAAAATTGAGATCGGCACATCAAGAATATTGGATGCTAAGTAAATACATTATCAGCCTCGTTGGCTGATCTATTTACAGTGTAAGATGTAAAAAAGGGAGTCTTTAGACTCCCTTTTTAGTGGCTGTTTTTATCAGCTAATTTACTAATGCTATTTAGCTTAGTTGCTATGCGCGCATTGATTTTTCGCCGCGTGCTAGACCCACCACACCTGAGCGTGAAATCTCAATCACTTTAGTCACATCTGCCAAGGCGGAGATGCAGGCATCTAACTTATCACTGGTGCCAATTAATTGGACCGTATATAAGCTCTGAGTGACATCGACAATTTGACCACGGAAAATATCTGCCAACCTTTTGACTTCTTCTCTGTGCTCACCTTGCGCTTTGACTTTAATCAGTGCAACTTCTCTTTCTACATGCGCAGACTCAGTGATATTAGATACTTTTAGTACATCAATGAGCTTATGTAGTTGCTTCTCTATTTGTTCAAGAACAGCTTCATCAGCTTTTACGGCAATGGTTAAGCGAGATAGGGTTTTATCTTCTGTTGGCGCTACCGTTAAGGTTTCAATGTTATAACCACGCTGAGAAAATAGCCCTACAACCCGAGAAAGCGCGCCCGGCTGGTTTTCAAGTAATACACATATAATCCGACGCATTAGCTTTTCTCCGTTTTACTCAACCACATTTCATTCATCGCACCGCCACGAATTAACATCGGGTATACGTGCTCGGTCTCATCAACGTGAATGTCGACAAATACTAATTTGTCTTTCATCGCAAATGCTTTCTCTAAACCTGATTCTAGCTCGGCAGGGTCGCGAATGGTCATGCCTACATGGCCATATGCTTCGGCAATTTTGGCAAAATCAGGTACTGAGTCCATATAAGACTGTGAATGGCGACCGGCGTAAATCATGTCTTGCCACTGCTTAACCATTCCTAAAAAATGGTTGTTTAGGTTGATGATTTTAACTGGAATGTCATATTGTAGTGCGGTTGATAACTCTTGAATATTCATTTGAATAGAGCCATCTCCGGTGACACAAATAACCGTTTCATCGGGTTTTGCAAGCTTAACACCCATCGCTGCTGGCAAGCCAAAGCCCATAGTGCCTAAGCCGCCAGAGTTAATCCAACGACGTGGCTTATTAAATGGATAGTAGAGCGCGGCAAACATTTGGTGTTGACCAACATCGGATGCGACATAGGCATCACCATTAGTCAATTTATGCATGACTTCGATAACTTGCTGCGGTTTTATCTTTGTATCTGATTTTTGGTAATCTAAACTCTTGCGACCACACCACTTGGCAATGTCGCCCCACCAATGATCATTGGCAGTCGGATCGGTAATACCATAATCATTGGCTTCTATCTGTTTTAGCATTTCATCCAATACTTGATCAGCAGAACCCACGATTGGAATATCGACTTTAATGGTTTTTGAGATTGAAGAGGGATCGATATCAATGTGTAAAATAGTGGCATTTGGACAGTACTTTTCTACATTATTGGTGGTGCGGTCATCAAAACGAACCCCAATACCAAAGATAAGATCACTGTTATGCATGGTCATGTTTGCTTCATAGCAGCCGTGCATACCGAGCATACCAACACTGTTAGGGTGAGTACCAGGAAAGGCACCTAGTCCCATCAGAGTGCTTACCACTGGAATTCCAAGCTTTTCTGACAGCGCGAGGATCTGGCTGTCACACCCAGATATAACGGCGCCGCCACCGACGTATAAAACCGGTTTTTTAGCGGCTAAGAGTGCTTGTAAACCTCTGCGGATCTGGCCCTTGTGGCCAGATGTAGTGGGGTTATATGAGCGCATGGAAATATCTTCTGGATATTGATATTCATGCAAAATTTCTGGATTCATACAATCTTTAGGCACATCAACCACCACAGGACCCGGACGACCACTGGCGGCAATGAAAAAGGCTTTCTTGATGATAGTTGGAATGTCACGGGGATCCGTGACTAAAAAACTATGCTTAACAACCGGTCTAGATATACCAATCATGTCGCATTCTTGGAATGCATCATTACCAATGAGGTGGCTATGAACCTGACCTGAAATAACCACTAAAGGAATAGAGTCCATATAAGCGGTAGCAATACCAGTAATGGTATTGGTAGCACCAGGACCTGAGGTGACAAGGACTACGCCAACGTCTCCTGTAGCACGAGCATAACCGTCAGCCATGTGCACGGCTGCTTGTTCATGTCGGACTAGGATATGTTCAATGGTGGATTTTTCGTGCAGTGCGTCGTAAATATCTAAAACTGATCCGCCGGGATAGCCAAAAATATGTTTAACGCCTTCGTCGATAAGAGAACGGACGACCATACTGGCGCCTGATAGCTTCTCCATAATAATTCCTTTTTAAGTTACCGCTACGGTATGCAGTATCTCACTACAGCGACGGTAATCGCTCTAAAATTAAGCTTGGATGGTAATCCTTGCTCTCGTTTGCCGTTAATCTCAACTGAAAATGAGTCTTCACAGAGGTACTTGTGCGGCAATGACTTCAATTTGAGTCAGCTTCATCATATAAAACCCCCATATGATTACAAGGCATGAATGCAAATAAATCGTTCTAAATGAAGAATTTTCAATATGGCTGACAGAATAGCTAAGTGGTAGGTGATGAATTACAAGTGATTAAAGGAAGGAGTGGCTATAGAAAGTCGACAATCACGTTAAGCGTGATTGTCTTACATTGTTATAGGTTTGGCTCTCGTTTACTAAACAGCTGGCATAAGCCGACAAGAATAACGGCAGCCAACATGAGTGCAGAGAAGGGCACTGCGGTTCCGGTATAAAACAACGCAAGTAGCGGACCTGCGAGTGCGCCGCATCCGAATCTAAGTGTGCCGATTACGGCCGTTGCTGTGCCGGTTTCTTGTTGGAACTTCATCAATACTATCGCATCGGCATTGACAGACATCACACCGAGACACGCCATTAATGGCAGTAACATAACAACCGTAAATAGGTAGTTTAAGTCGAGCATGTTGACCAGTAATAAGCCGCTTGCGGCTATTGCACCGAAAATGGTCGATACACGTAACATTCTTTTTGAGCCGTAACGACCGACTATCTTGCTATTGACTACATTCGCGAGCATCAGTGCACCAACATTGGTGCTAAACAAAATGGCAAATAGTGATTTGTCGAGTCCGAACACTTCCATATAGACAAACGGTGAGGCGGTTAAATAGCAGAAAAAGGCAAAGGAGGTGAGTACGCCACAGGTAATATTGAGCTTCACACCTGGTTTGGTCAATACGGTGGCATAGGCACCAAAAAATGATTTACCACTTCGGCTGCTCGCATCACGGTCACTCGGCATTTTTAATTTAAAACATACTAAAAAAAGTAATGCCAGCGCATAAAACGCTAGAATAAAGAAGATTAGGTGCCAGTCCCCGAGTTCTAGAATTAAGCTACCAATACTCGGCGCAATAAGCGGTGCAAGCATCATAATAAGGCTGACATAAGACATCCCTTTAGCCGTATTTTGTCCGTAAACTTCTTTAATATATCCGGGCACAACAACCGTGGCGGCCGCGCCGATAAAAGCTTGCAGGAACCTTAATGCTAAAAAGGCTTCAATTGATTGAACAAATGTCAGAGCAAAGCTGGTGAGCATAAAGCCCGTTAAACCAATCATCACCATCTTGCGGCGACCGTACCTATCAGCAAGTGGACCAAAGCACAGCATACCTAGAGCGTATCCAGCTAAATATAGGCTAAGGGATTGTTGAACTAACGTAATGCCAGTGTCAAAACTGCTGGCTAGCGCTGCCATGGCCGGTAAATACATATCGATGGCTAACGGTGTAATGGCTACAATCGCGGCAAGCATTGGGATGAGTAATGCTAAATTGGGGATGCCAACCGGATGGGTGCTTGGTTGTTCATTGTTGGACGTGTTCTTCAATACTGCCTCTTTGAGTGTTGCTTGTTGAGCTGCGGATTTGTCGGAAATACTTGAATATATTAGCTAGGGTGTCGATCTTAATGTGGCTTAATTAATGCTTTAAGGATCCGTAAGTTTAGTTGATTTAAGGTCGAATTGAGATGGTGCTCATTGTATAAAAAGTATTTTACGACGCTATATTATCGTTTTAAAAACATTTAACCAATCAAAATTATATTGTAATCGTGCTAAAAATTGATTCAATTTGTGTTGAAAGCCTCAGGACTAATTAGCCAGTCCATTTTCTAGCGCGACTGTCATTAAACTGTTATCTAAATGTCATTGCCGTGACTTTATTTCGTTCTAAATTAGGCAACTTTATAATTCAAGTTGCTAAAAAAGTAGTGGTAGCGAATTGCTTATTACAAAGGGAATGAAATGAATAACGAGTACACAATTGTACCGCTGTTAATGTCGGCATTAATACTCACGGCATGCAGTGATGATGGCACATCTGGGCAAAATGGCAGTAATGCCTTGGTGAACATTTCAACACTCTCGATTGGTAGTGAACAATGCGCTATGGGTGGACAATTACTGCAGTCAGGTTTAGACGTAAATGCTAATGGTGTTTTGGATGAAAGTGAGATTGACGATGCTCAGTCCCAAACTGTTTGTCATGGCCAGGGGGCGACGTTAAAGGCTGAACTGGTCGGCCGCTACCAAAGCGAGATCTACGGACTGAGTGCTGCTGAAATCGTTGATTTTGACCCGTTATCGAAGCAAATATTTGTGATAAATGCTAAGAGCGGCAAAGTCGATGTACTTAATGCAGCTGATATTGATGTCAATGATGCGGTGTCAGGCAGTGGTGCGCTAGCGCTAAATAATATCGTTAAAATCACTGATATTGATGTGGCTGTAGATGTGGGTCTTACTCATTTGGGCGGGGTTAATAGTTTAAGTATTTATGGGAGCCTGCTCGCGGTGGCGATAGAGCGAGGTGATGCGCTGGGTAACAGTAAACAAGCCAATGGTTTCGTGGCTTTTTACCGTATTAATGATGCGGGTGAAACAAGCTTCCTTCATGCCGTTGAAGTCGGAGCATTACCCGATAACGTGGCGTTTAATCGCGATGGTTCGTTATTGATAGTGGCTAATGAAGGAGAACCAAACACGGCCTATAACCTTGATCCTGAAGGCAGCATCTCAATGATTGCCATTGAAAACAATATTCCAGCGATGACCGCTATAGCTATCGGTTTTGCTGATTTTAACAGAGGCGGATCCCGCGAAAGTGAGCTCGACTCAATGATCAAGATCAACGGGCCTAATGCCTCTGTCGCACAAGACTTGGAGCCTGAATATATTGCGGTGAGTGAAGATAACCTAAAGGCTTATGTGTCTTTACAAGAAAACAATGCCATTGCCGTCATTGATCTTAAAAATAAAAAGATTGAATCTATTCTGCCACTTGGGCTTAAAGATTATGGCTTACATGAAAATAGAATTGACGCTAGTGACAAAGACAGCAGAATTAACTTCAGTGCATATGCTGGGGTCTACGGCATGTATCAACCCGATACCATTAGTAGTTATCAGTGGCGGCAGACCAATTTTATTGTCACCGCCAACGAAGGTGATGCTAGGGACTACGATGGCTTTTCAGAAGAAGCCAGAGCAGATGACTTGAATTTAGACCCCAGTCACCCACAATTAAGCACAGCGCAAGACAAGACCCAGTTAGGCCGCCTTAAAGTGACGACTAGCATGGGTGATCTTGATAACGATGGTGACGTAGATCAAATTATCAGTTATGGCGCACGCTCATTCTCTATCTGGGACGAGCATGGTAATCAGGTGTTTGACAGTGGCTCAGAGTTTTCCCGTATTACCGCCGCGGTACTTGGAGACAATTTTAATAATAATAACGATGAGAACAAAGGCGATAGTCGCAGTGATGACAAGGCCGGCGAACCAGAGGCATTAGCGATTGGAAAAATAGCCGACCAATACTATGCTTTTATCGGTTTAGAACGCACCGGTGGCATTATGATTTACAATATCACCAACCCATTTTCAGTCAGCTTTGTTGACTATGTGGTCAATCGTGATTTTGATACAGACTTTGAAATTGATAGTGATACGGGTGAAGTGGAAGGTGATGCCAGTCTTGCAGGAGATCTCGGCCCAGAAGGGATGAAGTTTATCAGCGTAGATGACAGTCCTACTTCGCAGCCTTTGTTAGTTATCGGCAATGAAGTGAGTGGAACCACCAGTGTGTATGCACTGCACTTTTGACTTTAAGTCATTTATCACAGTCGCTGATTAAAATGATTAAGGGCTAGACTCGTTAAAATAAAAAACTCCGTTGCTGCAAGAGTAACGGAGTTTTATAGCACTTAAGCAAGGTAAATGATGAGCGATACTCAAATTGCCGCAAGTACCGACTTAGAAGCCGCGAGGAAGTTGACCTTTACCCGCTAACTTTTCACGCCAAAGTTCTTTTGCTGTTTTGCCGCCATTTTTAGCCGCGGGTTTTGCGACCTTTTTAGGAGTGGCTATTTTGGCAGCTGGCTTGGCTGCTACTTGTTTATCGGTTTTAGCTTCTACGGGAGCACTTTTGTCACCCATTTCGGCTAACATTGCTTCTAACTCACTGAAGCGTAATGACTTACCGCCATCGATTTTGTACCAGCTACCTTTCTGTTCAATTTTAACAGCTTGGCTTTCTTGCTTAGCAAGTGTGGCCTCAAGTGTACTGATAACCTCTTCTTTGGTCAGTTTTGACATAATAATAACCTGTTTATTTTTTGTGTTTACATGAAGGTTTCGAGTGATTTTATCGTTTAATGCACCAAAAAGTCCAATTTTCACCACTAATGCCTTCAACTATAAGATGATTTAGACATTTTATCGCCATTATGTGAGTCAAAATTGCTGATATTTGGGATATGACAATCTCAATTTCGGTAGGCGTTAGCTTGCCAGTAAAAGAGTGCTGTTTAAATCGAACTTGAATTGGCTTGTTTGGGCATAAAAAGCGAGAATAGGGCATGTAAAAGAACATTTTATAGGTGAGCGAATGACACGGACAGAATTAAGCCAGTATTTGGCACAATACCTACAGGTCGCCAATTTTAAAGATTACGCACCTAATGGATTACAGGTTGAAGGCAAGCAAGAGATTAACACCATTGTGACCGGCGTGACGGCTTGCCAAGCCTTGATAGATGAAGCTATAGCGTTAAACGCCGATGCGATTATTGTGCATCATGGTTTTTTTTGGAAAAGTGAGCCTGAGATTATCGTTGGGATGAAGCAGAAACGGATTAAAGCGTTATTGCTTAATGATATTAATTTGTTTGGTTACCACTTGCCGTTAGATGCACATCCTGAGGTAGGCAACAATGCTGAGCTTGGTAAAGTGATTGGCATAGAAAACGCCCGAGTGATTGAAGGACACGCGCAAGACTTAATATGGCGTGGAGAACTCAGTACACCCGTACTGGCAAAAGATCTTGCTGCGGCTATCTCACACACGCTATCAAGAGAGTGTTTGCACCTTGGTGACGAACAAAGTCTAGTCGAGACTATTGCTTGGTGTACGGGGGGCGCGCAGGACTACATAGACATTGCAGCATCCCTTGGTATTGATGCATTTATTAGTGGTGAAGCATCGGAGCGCACATATCACTGCGCAATCGAGCAAAATATTCAGTATTACGGCGCGGGGCATCATGCTACAGAGCTTTATGGCATTCAGGCGCTCGGTAAACATCTAGCGGATAAATTTGGGTTAAAGCACCATTTTGTTGATATCAGTAATCCAGTTTAGACTGAGTCGATATCGAAAACGGATACAAAAAAGCCGCTCTACGTTGAGCGGCTTTTTTATGGTCAGTGAGTGTTACATCACTCGCATACCCGGTTTTGCACCTGCATGTGGCTCAAGGATCCAGATGTCTTTACCACCTGGGCCAGCAGCGAGTACCATACCTTCAGATTCACCGAATTTCATTTTACGCGGCGCAAGGTTAGCCACCATTACCGTGTGCTTGCCAACCAAATCTTCAGGCGCATAAGCTGATTTTATGCCGGCGAAAACTTGTTTGATTTCGCCACCTAAATCAAGCTCTAATCGAAGTAGTTTGTTGGCTTTTTCAATATGTTCAGCTTTTGAAATGAGCGCAATACGTAAATCAATCTTGGCGAAATCATCAAAACTAATTTCGGCTGCTAACGGTTCTTTCTCAAGTTCCGTTTGCACCTCTTCAACTTTAGGCGCTTCAACGTCTTTGGTGACTTGGAGGTTCTCAGTCGATGCGTCAATGATAGCTTCAATACTCTTCATCTCAATGCGTTGCATTAATGCTTTAAATTTGGCAATTTCGTGACCGGCAAGATCAACATCCAAATTATTCCAAGTGAGCTCCATTTGTAAGAAGGCTTCAACGTCTTGGGCAAGCTTAGGTAATACCGGCTTAAGGTAAGTAACCAAGATTCGGAATAAGTTTAATGCATTACTACACACTTGATGCGCTTCTTCTTGCTTGGCTTCATCTTTAATCAACTGCCAAGGCGCTGCGTCAGCAACATAGGCGTTGGCGGTATCGGCCAGTGCCATAATCTCACGCATCGCTTTACCGAATTCACGGGTCTCATATAAGTTAGCGATAGTTTCTTGCTTAGCGATAAACATCTCGCTTAGGCTCTTATCCGTCACATCAGCGAGCTTGCCGTCAAAACGCTTAGAGATAAAGCCTGCAGTGCGAGAAGCTAGATTAACAAGCTTGCCGACAAGATCAGAGTTAACGCGTTGCGCAAAATCTTCGAGATTCAGATCTAAATCATCAATTTTGCTACTGAGTTTAGCGGCATAATAATAACGTAGATATTCAGGGTCTAGATTATCAAGGTAGGTACGGGCCTTAATAAATGTGCCTTTAGATTTAGACATTTTGGCACCGTTTACGGTGACATAACCGTGCGCATAAACGCTTGTGGGCTTACGCAAACCGGCGCCTTCAAGCATTGCAGGCCAAAATAGGCTGTGGAAATAAACGATATCTTTACCGATGAAGTGATACACCTCAGCGGTAGAATCCTTGCTCCAAAAATCATCAAAGTTGAGGTCGTCGCGCTTGTCGCATAAGTTTTTAAATGAACCCATGTAACCGATAGGCGCATCTAACCAAACATAGAAAAACTTGCCTGGCGCATCAGGGATCTCAAACCCAAAGTAAGGTGAGTCACGTGAGATGTCCCACTGTTGCAAGCCTTGTTCAAACCATTCCTTCAGCTTATTGGCCATCTCTTGTTGCAGTGAACCAGACTGGATCCACTCAAGCAACATGCCTTCAAAAGCAGGTAAGTCGAAGAAGAAATGTTCGGTATCTTTCATTATTGGTGTTGCGCCAGAAACCGCTGAATAAGGATTTAACAAATCAGTAGTGCTGTACGTTGCACCACAGTTGTCACAGTTATCACCGTACTGGTCTTCACTTTTACATTTTGGGCAAGTGCCTTTGACAAATCGGTCTGGCAAGAACATTAACTTTTCTGGATCGAATAACTGTGAAATTGTTTTGGTTTTTATATAACCAGCATCACGTAACTTGAGGTAAATTTCATTGGCAAGTTCACGGTTTTCTTCGCTGTGAGTGCTGTGGAAATTATCAAATTGAATATTGAAATCAGCAAAATCTTTTTCATGCTCTTTTTGTACTTGAGCAATCATCTCTTCTGGTGCAATGCCCATCTGCTGTGCTTTAAGCATAATTGGCGTGCCATGGGCATCATCCGCACAGATATAGTGACATTCATGTCCACGTAATTTTTGAAAACGCGACCAAATATCGGTTTGAATATACTCAAGCATATGGCCTAAATGAATCGGACCATTGGCATACGGAAGTGCACTAGTGACTAAGATTTTACGTTGTGAATTGGCCATCTTTTCTCGAAATCGCTGGGAACCTAAATAGAATGGAATAGATACTAACCGATCCAATGCTGAGTTTCATCAAAACCTAGCGTAACTGTGGTAAATCTAGACTAATGTTTGCATGAAATTCTGGTACAATTGCGCAAATCATATTTAGGGGGTCTACATTTTGTCTTCAGCTCATCCAAATTACCATCTCACTGATGATCTTCTCAGTCCCGTTTTAGCCATTCTTGATACATTCCAAGATCCATATTTAAACAAAAGCTTTTTGAGCGCAGGCATGGTGACCAAGCTTGCAATTGAAGGTAAACGCTTGCAATTGGGCCTGTGTTATTCATACCCGTGCCAAACGCAATATCAAGATATTGTCATGGCGGTAACGAAAGCATTAGCGGTATTGGATGCAATTGATGAAGTCGAGTGTGAAATCGATTTTCAGCCTGATACTGTGTCAGCGATCAGTGCGGTAGAACCTCTGCCAAATATACGACAAATTATTGCAGTTGCATCAGGTAAAGGAGGTGTTGGTAAGTCAACAACGGCTGTCAACCTTGCATTAGCGCTGGCAGCAGAAGGTGCCCGCGTGGGTATTTTGGATGCTGACATTTATGGTCCATCCATTCCTATGATGCTAGGCGTTGAAGGTTTTAAACCTGTCTCTCCGGATGGAAAGATAATGACTGCCGCTAAAGCTCATGGCATTGCTGCGCAATCGATAGGTTTTATGCTAGATGGTGACCAAGCAGCTGTATGGCGTGGCCCAATGGCAGCGGGTGCGTTGATTCAATTACTGACTGAGACCGAATGGCCAGAGCTGGATTACATGGTGATAGATATGCCACCAGGAACAGGCGACATCCAGCTTACCTTATCGCAAAAAGTACCGGTAAGTGGCGCCGTCATTGTGACAACACCGCAAGATATTGCCTTGGCTGACGCTAAAAAAGGCGTGAATATGTTCCAAAAGGTCAATATTCCCGTACTCGGTATTGTTGAAAACATGAGTTTCCATTTATGTCCTGAATGCGGTCATAAAGATCATCCTTTCGGCGCTGATGGCGGCGAAAAAATGGCAACTCGTTACAATGTTCCACTATTGGGGCAGTTGCCATTACAGTTAAATATTCGAGAAGATGTCGATAAAGGAATACCAACGGTAGTCGCTGATAGCGAGTGTCAGGTTTCTAGCATGTATCGTGAAATAGCCCGCAAAGTGGGCGCTCAACTTGCGTTATGCCAAGCGCAATCTAAAGTGTCAATAAGCATATCGGACGATGAGTAGGTTTTAAAATGAATTCAAAACAATGTGTTGTAATCGCAATTGCAGGCGCATCGGCCTCAGGTAAGAGTCTTATTGCCAAAACGATTTATGAAGAATTATGCCGTGATTTAGGCACTGATCAAATTGGTGTTATTGCTGAAGATGCTTACTATCGTGACCAAGGTCATATGTCGATGGATGAACGTGTTTTAACTAACTACGATCATCCTAAAGCGCTTGATCACGAGTTACTTTGTGAACATTTACGAGCGCTCAAAGAAGGCAACGCTGTTGATATTCCAGTTTATAGCTATAACGAACATACACGTACCGATGAGAAAGTAACCTTAACCCCTAAGAAAGTGATTATTCTTGAAGGGATCTTACTGCTTACTGACCCTGCTTTACGTGAGCAAATGGATGCGAGTGTATTTATGGATACCCCACTCGATATTTGTTTTATGCGCAGACTCTCTCGTGACGTAGCTGAACGTGGCAGAACAATGGAATCGGTGATGTCACAGTATACAGAGACTGTACGGCCGATGTTTTTACAATTCATTGAACCGTCAAAACAATACGCAGATATTATCGTACCTCGTGGCGGTAAAAACCGTATTGCGACCGATATTTTAAAGGCGCGGATACAGCACCTTCTAGTCAAATAAAAGTAACCTAAAAAATGAGTATAAGGGAGCCTAACGATTATGCGTTTGACAGATATTGAAATTGAAGAATGTTTAGATAATGGCACTATCGTTATGGAGCCTCGCCCCTGCGCAGAGGCGATAAGTGGTGTGAGTGTTGACGTTAAATTAGGCAATGAATTTCGCGTATTTAAAGACCACACCGCCCCTTTTATTGATTTAAGTGGTCCGAGTGCAGAAATGCAGCAAGCACTCGATAGAGTCATGAGTGAAACCATTGTGATAGCAGAAGATCAATCGTTCTTCTTGCATCCAGGTGAACTTGCACTGTCGGTCACTCATGAGGAAGTGACTTTACCAGCAGATATTGTCGGTTGGTTAGATGGTCGTTCATCGCTGGCCCGTTTAGGGTTAATGGTCCACGTTACTGCGCATCGTATTGATCCCGGTTGGCATGGGAAAATCGTATTAGAGTTTTTTAACAGTGGTAAACTGCCACTGGCTCTTAAGCCTAATATGACGATCGGCGCGCTTAACTTTGAACGTTTGTCTCAGCCTGTTGCTAGACCTTACAATAAACGTAAGAGTGCAAAGTACAAAGATCAGCAAAACGCGGTCGCTAGCAGAATTAGCCAGGATAACTAAATGTCGGTAGTTTGGGTTAATGGACAACCTGATGCCACTATTAGTCCTCTTGATCGAGGATTAGCCTACGGCGATGGTTTATTTGCAACAATGCGAGTTAACAAAAGTGAGATTCAATTTATTGAGTCTCACTTTTTGCGATTAACTCAAGGTGCACAGCGGTTAGGCTTTCAATGGCAACCGACAGCGGCGCTGAGAGAACGGTTGTTGCAGTGCGCTAAAGATAACCCTCAGTCATGCCTCAAAATACTACTATCTCGCGGTGTGGGTGGACGTGGCTATACGCCACCAAATTCAAGCCCATCGATAACCGAAATTGTATCCGTTCATCCTTTCCCTGATTTTTACCCACATTGGCAAAAAACCGGCATCAGCTTACAATCATCGGATGTGTTACTGGCAAGGCAACCTCGCTTGGCCGGCATTAAGCACTGTAATCGACTCGAGCAAGTGCTAATTAAGTCGGTGGCTTTAGCCAATGGTATCGATGACTGGTTAGTACTTGATAGCAATAAAAACATCATCGAATCTTCTATGGCTAATCTGTTTTTTGAAACCGATGCGGGCATCATAACACCTCAGCTTGCCTATGCTGGAGTGGCGGGAATGATGAGAGAACAAATCATTTACCAATTGCTAGAGATGAAATTTTCGGTATCGGTGACTGAAATGAATGTTGATATACTCTCTCAAGTGAAACATGTTTTCATGACTAATAGTTTACTCGGGGTTGTTGATATCAATAAAATAGACCAACAGTCCTTTATAATAGCGCCTTACACTTCATCATTAAGAGAGCAGCTTGATCTGACATTATGAAAAAATTCTTAATTGGCTTTCTAGCAACAAGTTTTACGCTACTCACCATTACCGCAGTGGGTGGCTATTGGGGTTACCAAACGTTAATGACGTTTGGTCAAACACAACTCAATGTCGTCAACGCACAAGAGTTAGAGATTAAAAGAGGCACTTCATTTAATCAGTTTACCAACATATTAACCCAGAAAAAATTAATAGAAGAGGGTTGGAAATTAAAGTGGTTAGTTCGTCTTAACCCCGCATTAGCACAGATAAAGTCAGGCTTATACGAAGTCGTTCCACAAGAGACGGTCAACAGTTTGCTTGAAAAGCTAGTGGCAGGAAATGAAAAATCATTTGCGCTGACGTTATTGGAAGGTCAAACCGTAAAAGAGTGGCGGGTACAATTATCAGAGCAACAAAAGTTAAGGTTTGACGACGCGCTATTTACCAATATATTAGTGAATAATGGCGATGATTCCGGATTGCCAGAAGGTAAGTTTTTTCCTGATACCTACCATTACAGAGCGCATAGTTCTGCAAACACATTATTGCGAGAAAGCTATCGCAAGATGCAAGTAGAACTGGAAAAGGCTTGGGACAGTCGGCAAGCAGGCTTACCGCTTAAGTCATCGTATGAACTACTAATACTCGCGTCCATTATTGAAAAGGAAACGGGTAAAGCGAGTGAAAGACCTTGGATAGCCGCAGTCTTTATTAATCGTTTGCGCAAAGGTATGCGTTTGCAGACTGATCCTACGGTCATTTATGGCATGGGGGATCGTTACCAAGGTAATATCACCCGTAAAGATCTGCGCGAGCAAACGGCTTTTAACACTTATAGAATTAATGGGCTACCACCAACGCCAATCGCCGCTCCGAGTCTTGCGGCCTTGCATGCAGCAGCCAACCCAGCTGATGTTAATTACCTTTATTTTGTCTCACAAAATGATGGTAGCCATGTATTTTCAAAAACACTGTTAGAACATAACCGAGCAGTGAATAAATATCAGAGAAATCGATGAACACTGAATCAATCGTGGCTAAAAAAGCAAAGTTTATTGTCATAGAAGGGCTTGAAGGGGCTGGTAAATCCAGTGCAATCGCATTAGTACGCGATTTTATTGAAAAACACACTGGCCAAGCTCCGGTATGCACCCGCGAGCCAGGCGGTACGCCTTTAGCAGAACAGATGCGTGATTTAGTCAAAATTGCCAATGAGTCTGACCCATTATGCGATGAAGCTGAATGCCTCATATTTTATGCTGCCAGAGCTCAATTGGTCGCGAATGTGATTAAGCCATCTCTTGCTGAGGGGAAATGGGTACTGGGCGATAGGCACAACCTTTCATCGCTTGCATATCAAGGCGGTGGGCGTGGCTTAATGCCATTGGTTTCAGCCATTAGTGAGGCGACTTTAAAAGGGTTTAAACCGGATTTAACGCTTTACCTCGATATTGACCCTACGCTGGGTTTAGCCCGCGCTGCTAACCGTGGCGAGTTAGACCGAATTGAGCAGCAAGAAATTGCATTTTTTAATCGAACCCGAGCGACGTTTTTGTCTTACGCTGACAACGATGATTCTATTATGATCGTTGATGCGAGCCAGAGTATGGCCGCAGTTCATAAAGATATCATTGCAGTACTGCAAGATCAGGCTTGGTAATATGCAGTATTTACCGTGGTTACAGGGCGCAAGCGATGAGTTTCACGCGCAATTAAGCCGTCAACAAGTCGCACATGCTTATCTCATTGGACTCGACGCAGGTTATGGCGGTGAAGTGTTAGCGTTAGAGCTCGCTAAAGCGTCATTATGCAGTCAAGTAGGGAGCTCTGGCGCTTGTGGGTTTTGTAAAGCGTGTCAGCTAATAGAAGCGGGTAGTCATCCTGACTTTTATAAAATTGAGGCCGATGGTGCACAGATTAAAGTTGATCAAATCCGGGCGTTATGCCAGAAATTGACCACTACAGCTCAACAGGGTGGACGCCGAATCGCCGTGATTCTTAACTGTGAACGCCTTAACCAAGCTTCTGCAAACGCGTTACTTAAAACCTTAGAGGAACCAGGTAAAGACACTATTCTTTTTCTACAGGCAAATTCACCTAGTCGGTTAATGGCGACGATTAGCAGCCGCTGCCAACGGATCCAAGTCAGGCTCCCTTCAAGACTGGATGTAAAGAGCTGGCTTAATGAAGAACTAAAGGTGGCTGACGATTACAGCTGGTGTTTACCCGTCGTCGGGGGACCATTAGCGATAGTGTCAGCTATCGAAAGTGGCCGTTACCAGAGCTTGTTAGACTTCAGAAAAGGTTGGATACAAAGTTTGTCGTCAGCTCAGCTCTGTGCTAGTTTACAAAATGTGAATGAGAAGCAAGTTTCTGACGCGATTAAGGTTTTATATCTTGTGCTGCATCGAAAGCTTGTAAAAGATCAGACCATGGATCCATTGATCCGCTCATCGCTCGCCACTTTTGCAGCCAAGATCATGCAGCAAGAAGTACGCTTATCAGTCATGCCAACCGTGAATGTATTGGGATTGTTTGAAGGCATTATTATTGAATACGTTACGTTATTGGACCGCTAAATCATTATGACTAATCTTGTTGTCAACTTTGATACCTTGCATCAGCTATACAGGGCTTATATGCCTTTTATAAAACCTGCGGGCTTATTTGTTGGCACTACAGAGAGTTTTTTCCTTGGACAATCGCTATCCGTGGCTTATCACTTGCCTGGTTCAACGGAAAGAATGGAGTTTGAGGGCATCGTGGTTTGGATTAACCCTTTAGGCGCCTCTGGCGGACGACCTGCAGGTATCGGGGTCAAAATCATCTCTGAGCCAGACATGCACAAACACCACATTGAAAAGCTGCTTTCTGCAGAACTGGCATCTGGAAATTTGACCTGCACTATGTAGCTCGGTAGACTTGCTCTCCTTTTAGCTAGTAGGACTCTCCAGTGCTTATCGATTCACATTGTCATTTAGACCGCCTCAAAACTGCCCCCGATCAAGATGCATTAACCAACATTATTAATGCAGCCAAAGCACGTGATATCGCTTATTTTTTGTGCGTAAATGTTAGGCAGCAAGGTTTTCTAGAGATGAAGCAAAAAATGGCTTCATTTGATGAGGTTTTTCTGTCTGCTGGAGTGCACCCGCTCGATGTGCAAGACGGATTAAATGTTGAAGAGATAGAACAGTTTGCACGCGATGAAAAAGTGGTGGCGATAGGAGAGACAGGCTTAGATTATTTCTATGCCAATGAAACTAAAGCGTTACAGCAATCATGTTTTGAACAACAGATAGATCTCGCCGTTAAAGTCAAAAAACCACTGATTATTCATACCCGTGATGCAAGAGAAGATACCATTAATTTTCTCAAGCGCGGCAATGCAGACACCGTCGGTGGCGTATTACACTGCTTTACTGAAAACTGGGAAATGGCGAAAGCAGCAATTGATATGGGCTTTTACATTTCGGTTTCAGGTATTGTCACTTTCAAAAATGCAGGTGATCTGCGTAGCGTCATTAGAAAAGTCCCCAAAGATAGACTACTTGTAGAGACCGATTCACCTTATTTAGCTCCCGTGCCTCATCGAGGCCAAGAGAATCAACCGGCTTTTGTGCGTGATGTTGCTGAGTTTGTTGCCGAACTCAGGGGCGAAAAATACTCAGATGTTGCTGAGTATACGACGGAGAACTTCTTTAACTTGTTCAAAGATGCGGCGCGTATAGTTGGAAGATAAGCGCATTAATGACTGCAGCTGACCAGGTACGACAAATTTTAGGCAAAAAGAGACCCAAAACTATTCCAATTGTTCTGGGTCTAGGGGAATGGCTCTCAAAGAGCCGTGCGCTACTGTTGATAACCTTTACGGTTAAAATCTGCTATTTACTCAAATTCAGTAAAACTAATGTAATAGAGTGTAGTAGAGCATTTGTATTTAGGCCTACTTTTTTTATTAAACGCTTTATCAATACCGATAAAAATTACAATGTTGGGTAGCGAGCAATTTTGTCTCTGACTAAGTCTCTGGGAAGATTGTTTTTTAGCTTATTGCCAAGGTGTTTAACGACACCTAAAGAACAACCTGCATAACTGACAATGGTTTCCCCTTGAGGCCTAATTTTTTCAATCAATGCGATATCACGTCCCATCAGAAACGTTTGCGCCTCTGCATCGGTTAACGCAACACTTGTCGGTGTCGTTAATGCCGAAATCGCTTCGTGCTTCACTTTAAAGCCTTTCTTTAAGGTATCGGCTAGTTTGATCCCTATACGTTGAAAACGCATTCTTCCAATAAGAGCCTGAAAGGGCATAGGGAAAAGCCATAATTCGGCATCGCGAACATAGATATCAGCTTCATTGTCCAGAATGATATTGAACGAAGTCTCAAGATAGTCGGCCAGTGCTTCGATCTGTTTTGCAGAGGCTTTCTCAAATGGGAAGTTTTTTTGCTTTCGGGGTTCAGGTAATAGCCTTTCTACGCTGGATACCTTCTTTATTTTAGCGACAAAAAAACCTTCACTATCATATATTTGTGGCCATACATGTAAAAACCCTTCTTCAGTACAAGCTTTATCTGCGCCAGGGAATAGTGATGATAAATTAACAAACTCAACCGCATCAGAATAGCGCTCCTTTAAATAAGCGCACACATCTTGATTCTCTTTTCGACTTAGAGCACAGGTTGAGTAAACTAATTCCCCCCCTGGTTTTAATGATTGAAATGCTGAGTCTATTAATTCCTTTTGCGTGGTTACTATGCCTTTAACATCATTGTTATCCCAGTTTTTTAAGGCATCGGGATCCTTTCTAATCGTGCCTTCACCACTGCATGGCGCATCGAGTAATATGGAATCAAACGTTTCAAACAAGTACTCGCCAAACACGCGGGCGTCAAAATGAGTTAGCGCGCAATTAGAAACACCCATTCGCGCTATATTGGCATGTAAGACTTTAACTCGACTAGCGGAGTACTCATTAGCAACAAGTAACCCCTTGTTGTTCATAAGAGCTGCTATTTGTGTGGTTTTTGACCCAGGGGCTGATGCCATGTCGAGCACATATTGTTTGGCACAGTTCTGGCCTTCGGTAATCAGTGCCGTTGGGGGTAACATCGAACTGGCTTCTTGAATATAAAACAGGCCTTGTAAATGCTCAATGCTATTGCCGAGTTGTATGCCAACGCTCAGTTCAATCCAATAGCCGTGTTCACACCAAGGTATCGGGGTGAAACTCCAGCCTTTAGGCGTCATCAATGCGATGAATTTTTCTGCTGATATTTTTAGCGTATTAATACGTATAGAGGGCCGCAGTGGCTTGTTGCTGAAACGGATAAAGTCTTCCATGGTGAGGTGAGATGGAAGATCTTGTTCAATGCTACTGATAAAATTCTGATTTAAATGAGCCATATGCCGAAGATAATGCGATAAAGTATTCAGATTATAACCCTAAACAGCGATATAGTGGGAGCACATGTAGAGAACTGTGTCGCGTTGTACTAGATAAGGAACGGAACTTCAGTGCTAAATAAGATTTGGTTTGGCTTTTTTGCTATAGCGTTAGGCGCAATATTTATCCAACTATTAAACGGTAATGTCGTTGTACTGAGTCATAGTGTTGAAGCCATTTTTTCGAGTGCAAGGCTTGCAGCTGAAATTGCATTAGGATTGATAGGTGTGCTTTGTCTGTGGATGGGACTGATGCGTGTTGGGGAAAAAGCGGGGGTTGTGGCATTTTTCTCGCGCGCTTTCGAGCCGCTGTTATCTCGATTGATGCCAGAGGTGCCACGTGGACACCCCGCTTATGGCAGTATTACCATGAACCTTACGGCAAACATGCTTGGTCTAGACAATGCAGCAACCCCGTTAGGGTTAAAAGCGATGCAGGACTTACAGACATTAAACCCGGTAAAGCATACCGCGACCAATGCGCAAATATTATTCTTGGTGCTCAACACTTCTTCTATCACGCTGGTGCCCGTCACGGTATTTCTATATCGCGCGCAGCAAGGTGCGGCCGCACCTGCTGATATATTCTTGCCTATTTTGTTAGCCACGAGTGCATCGACATTAGCAGGGGTTCTGGCCGTTGCCATTGTGCAGCGTTTATCAATTATCAATACCGTTGTTATCGCTTATGCAGCAGGTATTCTAGCGACGTTAACAGCGCTGATGTTCTATTTGTCGACCCTAACAGTAACAGCGATAGGGGAGGTGAGCACTGCAATGGGCAATGGTATTTTGCTGTTACTCATTTTCAGCTTTGTACTGATTGCTGGGCTTCGAAAAGTGGCGGTTTATGATGAGTTTATTGAAGGGGCAAAAGAGGGGTTTTCTCAGTCAATAAAGCTTATTCCCTACTTGCTTGCTATGTTACTTGCTATTGCTTTGCTGCGGGCCTCTGGTGCGCTAGATTACGCTTTAGATCTGTTAGCAGGACTCGTCGCATTTGCAGGCGGGGATACTCGTTTTGTTGATGCAATGCCAACGGCAATAATGAAACCATTTAGTGGTTCTGGGGCGAGGGCCATGATGCTAGAGACAATGCAGCATTATGGGGTTGATTCTTTTGCTGGACGGCTGGCGGCTATTTTGCAGGGTAGCACTGAAACCACTTTTTATGTGCTGGCTGTGTATTTTGGCGCGGTAGGCATTCGCAATGGAAGGCATGCATTAGCGTGTGGTTTGTTTGCTGATCTCGCCGGTATTTCGGCTGCAATTATTGTTTGTTATCAGTTTTATGGCTAGGGAACTCCACTTGACTTGGGTACATACCGATAGTGAAGACATAAAAAACGCTGCCGAATAGCAGCGTCTTTTTAAAGATATTCAATGTATCAGACTCTATTGTGCCGCTTGTTTAGGCGCCCACTCAAGCCAAAGCGGATCCACTGTTGAGCTAAGAGAAAAGCGGTAGTCGTTATTAATCATGTTATCCGAGCTGGTAATATCTTTGGTCGCTAAGCCTATGCCACCGGCAAGAATAGTTTCTAGAGAACCCGTTTCAATTTGGGCTCCAGAGAAAAGACCTACATCAACTTTTACCCCGGAAAGATCCCAAAATACACTGGTGTTATTAATAAGGTGTCGATACTGGTTATCTACGTGTACCGTCATCTCAACGCCGGTGCCATCCGCTATCAATCTGTATTCATCAACTTGACCGACTTTAATACCACGGAAGAATATGGCGGTGCCTTTATTGATCGAACCCAAGTTATCATTGCTGATGACGAAGGTGAGTGCGTTATTAATATTATGAAACGGCTTTTCAATTAAGCCGGTAAACTCTGATGATGTTTGAGCACTCACCCCAGGGAACACTGAAATATAGGGCCCTGTAAGGATGGTTTCTGGCGCTTCAATCCCTGCTAGAGACACTTTGACATCGACAATAGAGAAACTAGCATCTTGTTGATTAAAGCTCGCGGCATAATCACCATAAAGGTAAGCCTCTACGTTTAATTCAGATAGGTCTTTACTCAGTACCACTGAGTGAACCTCACCCACCTTGTGACCTAAATAACGGATGGGGGCTTTTTTCTCCAATTTAACCGTGGCAGGAAAGGTTAATGCGATTGTTGTTGACTGACTCAAGGCGAGAAACTTTGAATCGTATAGGTGTTTGCCACTGTCTATCATCGCGCTATCGAGTAGCCCCAATGTGATCCCACCCTTAATGGCAGCTTGAAGTGGTGCGACTTCAACTTCGATACCGTTGAGACTGGCGTTTATTGATAATGCGCTATTACGCCAAAATACCGTTTTGTCAGTGAGTAAACTGGCAAATGATTTTTGGATACTGATATCGATGATGAAGTTATTCTCTGTACGTTGCCATTCGATTTGTTCTACTTGACCAATCTGCATTTTCTTATAATAAATCGGCGAACCTTTAACAACGTCCGCTCCGTCTTTACTGGTGAGCTGCTTATTGATTCGTTGCTTATTCTTAAAGTAGTTTTTAGCATCGCTGCTGTTAGCAAACACATTTAATGATGCTCCATTAACGATCTGCTGATTATTATTACTTCTGACTAAGCTTAATGCTCCAAGGCTAAAAGTACTTAAATCACGCGTTTTAACGGCAACGCCTTCTAGGTCAGCCTCAATAGATAATGCCGACTCGGCGATAAAGTAACTGCCTTTAGTGACCAGCGAGCTAAAATCGGCGTCGACTTCAATGTCATATTCCACTTCTGTTAACGCAGCATTGAGTTGGCTAGACAATACAGTGCCAATCTTTATCTGTTTAAATCGCAGTTCAGCACCTGCAGAAATACCCGGATTGGTGTCGGAATGTAACGTTAAAGCCAGCTTTTGCGTATTCAAAGGCTGCGGTTGGTCGGTTAACAGTGGGTATTGCTGAAGTGGCTCTCCAGTACCGGGAGTAAAATTAATCACGCTGCCGGTCAATAATCTTTCAGGGTGCTTTATACCATCGAGAGAGATATCTGCACCTTCTAGCCAGAATGACGAACTGCCAGCGAGTAGTTCACTATATTGGCTGTCAATTTTAGCCAGTAAACTGACCCCGTCATCGGTCAATATTTTATTAGTGACATGGCCAATTTTAATGCCTCTGAACATAATTGCCGTGTGTTCCGATACGGATTCAGCTCCCGTAGCCGTAAGCATCAACTCGATACCGCCGAATGCTTGCTCTTCACTGTCGTATAAAGAAAATTCATGCTGGTTCTGAGCTGCGTCAGAATGATCACTAGAGCTAAAACTAATACCACCGGCTAGAATAGAGGCGAGGCTTTCACTGCGAACTTCTATCCCTGAAAGTGATGCATTAATACTGATCCCTGATACATTCCAAAATTGTGAGTCAACTTTAACTAAACTGGCATATTGTTGCTGAATAAACGCCGTGACAATGATTTTTTGGCTATTGTCTAAGCGGTATCCTACGACTTGTCCCACGGGGATTTGACGATAAAAGAGCGGTGAGCCAACGTCTAAAGACCCTAGCTTATCCGAGGTTATGTTGACAATAAGGCCTTCATTACCCGGGGTAATAACGGGCGCGGTAATTTCAGCTTCAAAAAATGAACGTGATTCACCTTCACCGGGCAAAATGCTGATGTAGTTACCTGAAAATAGCGTGTCTAGTCCTTCGATACCTGTGATTGAAGCTTTCGGCGTCACTAACCAAAATTTAGTCCCTTTATTGATAAAGGGCGAAGAGCGATAGTCCATTAATACATCGACATTCACACCTTGTAGTTGATCATCAATACTGATGTCGGCCACTTTGCCTACGGTTAAGCCTTGGTATTTAACCAGTGTTTTACCGATATCCATCCCCGTAGCGTTGGGGAAATGAATTCTCACTTCTACACCGGATTCTCGGATGCTTTTTACGCCGAGCCAAGCTCCTAACGCAAGTGCGATAATGGGCAATAACCAAATAGGAGAGAATAGTTTTTTCTTTACGACTTTAGGTGTTTGTACTTGAGTCATTTTTTGTTTCCAGTCGGTCCCAGAGTAAACGCGTATCAATTACTTTTGCTGCCAGTTGCGTCAGTAAAATAACCAAGGCAAATGCAGTAGCAGCCGGTGCGGGTTTCGCATCGAGTAATTGCCCCATATTAACTACGGCAACGGTTAACGAAATAACGAAAAGATCCAGCATAGACCAACGGCCTATCCATTCAATAATATGAAAACCCATCATCAAATTCTTTTTTGAAATAGGTAATTTAAAACTGATCGCGGTTAAGTATATGGTAAGGCCAATTATTTTTAATAATGGCACCAAGATACTCGCCGTGAATAATATGATTGCAATAGGGATCATATCTGTTTTTACAAGATGTGCGATACCCGAAAAAATGGTGTCTTGAGTGACTTGCCCCTGGTTTGTCAGCGTCGTTATCGGGTATAGATTCGCGGGTATGAGTAAAATCGCGGCGGTGATTAACAAAGCCCAGCTTTTTTGCAAACTCCCATAATCTCTAATGATGAGTTTGGTATCACAGCGACTGCAACAAGCTGATTCAGCACAGGTAACCTTATTGCACGTTGGGCAACATGTGAGGCCTATTTCCTTACCTAATGTGGAATCGTTTGGGTTACTTTTCAAGAAAACTCCACATATGCTCCAAATCGTACTCTCTTAAAAGGAATAAATGCATAATAAACAGCATTGTAAAGCAGAAAGTGCCGAAACCAAATGAAACAGTAGCAAAGTCGGCGAGGTTGAAAGCGGCCACTAAAAAACTAATGACATAAATTTCGAGCATTGTGAGTTGTGTCAGCAATCCCTGTAATTTTAATGCCTGCTTTAATATTGACCTTAATAGACGATGCTGCAATCCGTGTTTTATGATAACGATTTGTATCAAGATAGACATAAGTAGAATGCCTGGTGCAATGACTGCGGCAGTCATTACTGCAATGGCTACAATCCAGTAGCCTTGTTGGTATACCGCTAAAGCGCCTTCTAATACTGTCGTGGTACGCATGCTACCAAGAAATTCTAATTCTAGCACTGGGTAGGTATTGGCTGGAAAGAAAAATATTATTGCGGTAATACACAGCGCTAGCATGCCATTTAATGAGCAATATGGTGTGTCATAGAGCTGGGTGTGGCAGCGTGGACAAAGGGCTCTCACGCCTGTAGGCAATGCACGCTTTCTTATGACGAGGTCACAAGACCGACATAAAGTAACACTATTATCTAGCGCGTCCGATGCCATAAGAATTAAAACCCCTATAAAACGTACAAAGTTAAAGAAAAAGCTTTATGGTGATATTGAACTCAATTTATGCGTAGGCAATTGATTAATACAGAGTCCTTATATTGATAAGCCTACCAGATTTTCAAGAAAACTTGCATAAGAACTTCAATGTGTGAGACTCTTTACTGTATATAAAAACAGTGTGAGGTTAATTATGACCGTTATAACAAAATTTGTCGTAGTTAGAGAAGGGGTTGAAAAGATGACTTTTACATCGAAGAAGGAGGCTGATGCCTACGACAAGATGCTTGATGTCGCTGACAACTTGATCCCTTTTCTAAGTAAATCTGAACTTGGGCTCGAAGATAATGATATTGAAAAAATTGGTTTTTATTTGGCGCAGCATAAAGATGAGCTGCAATCTTTATTAAAAGGTAGTGCACCAGAAAAAAATACACCCGCTAAAAAAGCATCTAAAAAGACTGATTCGAACTAAAAAAGTCGAAAATAGTCTGTTTGAAATTGATTATTTGTTGGTAAAATACAACGAATTTATTTGTTTCAATTGATGAAACTGTTAAGGGATATTTATGACCGCGTCATTTTATGACACATTAAACCGCCAGGTTACCGCTCTACTGACGGGTGAAGATGATCAAATTGCCGCTTTAGCCAATTTTTCAGCGTTGTTAAATGACAACTTAGCTGACCTTAATTGGGTTGGGTTCTATCTATTAAAGAACGACCTGTTAGTACTTGGACCCTTTCAAGGAAAAGTTGCTTGCTCTCGTATTCCGGTAGGTAAAGGTGTGTGTGGCACAGCAGTCGAAAAAAACCA
The DNA here is from genome assembly GCF_023283945.1 of Shewanella gelidimarina. GTDB lineage: Bacteria > Pseudomonadota > Gammaproteobacteria > Enterobacterales > Shewanellaceae > Shewanella > Shewanella gelidimarina. The sequence continues at coordinate 70,629 of NZ_JAKIKW010000008.1, forward strand.
AACACAAAGAATTGCCGACGTACATCAATTTTCGGGACACATTGCGTGTGATTCTGCCAGTGTTTCAGAATTAGTTGTCCCCTTTAGGCGAGATGGTATTGTTATCGGAGTACTCGATATCGATAGCCCTTCGTTAGCAAGATTTGATGAAATTGACCAGCGTGGTGTGGAAACGATGGTTAAAAGTCTCGAAAACTGCCTATTTGGTTAATCTCCGACCAATTATTGCTAATTGGTGGTCGCAATCATTTCGTGCGTCTCTATAATGAGCGGTTTGAGCAATGAAATTTCAAATCGTGATTATTCGCTAAAGCGAATCAATAGCGTTTGTGATAGGTTGTTGCTAAGGTAGGTTTGATTTTGGCACTAAAAATATAAATTAATCATTATTAATTTGTTCTTTAGGTCATAATCAGACAAATATAAACGACACGTAAATCAATGAGAGAGATAAACTCTTTTGATAGTGTCCCTTTTTTAAACTGTGGAAGTAAAGATGGAATCAACAGAAAAGTTGACCGATACCAACGCTATTCTTGCGTACTTATATGAAACATTTCCTTTATGCTTTATTGCTGAAGGTGAAACGAAACCATTAAAAATCGGGTTGTTTCAAGATTTAGCGGAAAGGTTAGCTGATGATTCTAAAGTCAGTAAGACTCAACTAAGAATCGCTTTAAGAAGATACACAAGCAGCTGGCGTTACCTTAAGTGTGTGAAAGCCGGTGCACACCGTATCGATTTAGATGGTAATTCTTGTGGTGAGCTAGAACAAGAGCACGTTGACCATGCTCAAGCTACACTTAAAGAAAGTCAGGAAAAAGCGAAAGCAAAAAGAATAGCTAAGGCAGGTAAAACTCCAGCGCCTTCAGCTACTGCTGACAAGCCAGCTAAAAAACCGGTTGCTAGAAGACCGAAAGCGGCTACTAACGCAAAACCTGCAAAAGAGAAAGTCGCGGTAGCAATTTTAACGCCTGCGGTATTGGCTGAGTTGAAGAAAAATCAACGTGTAAATGTCAAACTAGGTAAGGCGCCAGTAGCTGGTGTTATTTTGGATATCAAAAAAGAAGATGTTCAAGTTCAGCTAGATTCAGGTTTAACGATTAAAGTTAAAGCGGAATACATACTACTGTAATGGTTTAAAAGCATGTAAAGGAGTAACTTGTTGATGCGGAAAATGTCTCTGGCTGTATCTATCGCCAGTATTTTTGTAGGATTCTCGGCGTGGGCTGTTAGCCCTACTATTCAATTCAGCGAGTTACCTGCTTTAAAGCAGGAACCCCAACATAAGGTGGCGAGTAAACGCGTCACTGGTTTGTTTACCCGATCACATTACCATCGTTTTGAAATGGACGATGCGTTCTCAAAGCAAGTTTTCGAGCGTTATCTTAAGCAATTAGATTATCGTAAGAATGTGTTGTTGCAATCTGATGTTGATAGCTTTATGGCTTATTCAACTCAATTTGACGAAATGTTAAAAAGCGGCAATCTCCAGCAAGCATATTCAATGTTTGAAGTTATTCAAAAGCGTCGCTATGAAAGGTTTACCTATGCGCTTTCTCTGCTAGATAAAGAGATGAAGTTTGATGTCGTCGGTGATGCTTACGAATTTGATCGTAAAGAGGCTGCTTGGCCTAAAAATGAAGCTGAGTTAAATGAACTCTGGCGTCAGCGAGTCAAATACGATGCGCTTAATCTTTCACTCACAGGCAAAAAGTGGGATGAAATAGTGACTGTTTTGTCGAAGCGATACAACAATTCAATTAAGCGTCTGAGTCAAACCCACAGTGAAGATGTTTTCCAAGGGGTGATGAACGCATTTGCAAGAACGGTAGAACCCCACACTAGCTACTTATCTCCTCGAAATGCTGAACGTTTCCAAATGGAAATGAATTTGAGCCTAGAGGGTATTGGTGCGGTGCTTCAAGTCGATGACGATTACACGATTATTAAGAGCTTAGTGGCCGGTGGTCCAGCGGCGACAAGTGAGAAGTTATCACCAGAAGATAAGATCGTTGGTGTTGGTCAAGAAGGTGAAGACGTTGTTGATGTTATTGGTTGGCGTTTAGACGATGTAGTCGAATTAATTAAAGGACCAAAAGGCAGTAAGGTTGTTTTGGAGATCTTGCCAAATAAAGGTGGATCGAGTGCCAAGCCTTTTGAACTAACAATTGTTAGAGATAAAATACGACTAGAAGACCGTGCCGCAACATCAAAGATTGTTGAACCTACAGAAGGTCCTTACGCAAATCGTAAAGTGGGCGTCATCCACATCCCCGGTTTTTATATGAACCTTTCAAAGGATGTTTCTAAAGAGCTTGCTGAGCTGAAAGAGGCAAAGGTTGAAGGAATTATTATTGACCTGCGCGGGAATGGTGGCGGTGCGTTAACAGAAGCAACTTTGCTTACCGGTTTGTTCATTGAACAAGGTCCAGTTGTACAAATACGTGACGCTAATGGTCGAGTTTCGCAAAATAGAGACAATGACGGAAGGGTGACTTATGACGGTCCTTTAACCGTGATGGTAGACCGTTACAGTGCATCAGCCTCAGAGATTTTTGCTGCGGCGCTGCAAGATTATGACCGCGCGTTGATTGTAGGTGAATCTACCTTTGGTAAAGGTACTGTGCAACAGCATAAAGGCCTTGGCCGTATATACGATATGTATGAGAAGCCTATTGGCCATGTACAGTACACTATCGCAAAGTTTTACCGGATTAATGGTGGCAGCACTCAACTTAAAGGGGTAACCCCTGATATTCCGTTCCCAAGTGCATTAGCGCCTGGAGAGTATGGTGAGGCTGAAGAAGAAAATGCACTGCCGTGGGATAAGGTACCTGTTGCTCAATACGGTACGTTAACTGAAATATACCCAGAGTTAATTCAGAATCTTGATGGTAAACATCAGCAGAGAATTAAGACTGACGTTGAATTCAGTTATATCTTCCAAGATATAGCGGAGTTTAAAAAGAGTCATAACGACAAGACCGTTTCATTGGTCGAAAGTGAACGACTCGCTGAACGTGATGAAAATGATAAGAAGCAACTTGATCGTGTCAATGAACGTAGAGTTCGAGAAGGTCTAGAGATTGTTAAATCGTTAGACGATATTGAAGATGACACTGAAAAAACAGATGCATTTCTTGATGAAACTGCTTACATTACACTCGATTTAGTCGACGTAGAAAAAGTGGCGAAGAATCAAAAATAGTGATTCATCCTGAATTAGAAAACGCGCTTTTAGCGCGTTTTTTTTAACCTAAAATTAGAATATGTAGGCCTACAATGACACAACCACAAGCTAAGTATCTCAAAGATTACCAAGCACCGCGTTTTCAAATATCTCATCTTGATTTAGATATCTCTTTAGCGGGAATACAAACAGCAATAGTTGCCACAAGCAAAGTGACCAAAGTCGGTACTCATAGCGAGCCTTTAATCCTTGATGGTGAAGACATTAAACTTAAATCCGTCAAAATTAATGGTGTTGAAGCTAAATTTAGCGAGCAGGCTAGCCAGCTGACAATAGAGACAGATCTTCAAAGCTTTGATTTAGAAATTACTTCAATACTGGACCCTGAAGCAAATACTAGTCTTGAAGGGCTTTACATGTCTGACGGCGCATACTGTACTCAGTGCGAAGCAGAAGGCTTCAGACGTATTACTTACTTCCTAGACAGACCCGATGTGCTGGCCATTTATACTGTTCGAATTCAAGCCAGTAAGGCACTATTTCCATTCTTACTCAGTAACGGTAACCTTGTGGCTAGTGGTGATCTAGAAGACGGTCTACATTATGTGAAATGGCATGATCCCTTTCCAAAACCAGCCTACTTATTTGCGTTAGTTGCAGGCGATTTCGATCTTTTGGAAGATGAGTATATCACTCGCAGTGATAGACCCGTCAAGTTACAGGTGTTTGTTGATAAAGGTAATTTACATAAAGCGCATCACGCGATAGCGTCACTTAAAAAGTCGATGCAGTGGGATGAAACACGCTTTAATTTAGAATATGATCTCGATATTTACATGATTGTAGCCGTTGATTTTTTCAATATGGGCGCCATGGAAAATAAAGGGCTCAATGTCTTTAATACTAAGTATGTACTTGCGGATAAAGCCTCGGCGACAGATGATGATTATCATGGTATTGAGTCCGTTGTTGGTCATGAGTATTTTCATAACTGGACCGGAAATCGAGTTACTTGTCGAGATTGGTTTCAGTTAAGCTTGAAAGAAGGGTTAACCGTTTTTCGAGATCAGGAGTTTAGCTCTGACATAGGTTCTCGTGCTGTTAATCGTATTCATGCCATCAAGGTAATGAAAAACCAACAGTTTGCTGAAGATTCAGGCCCAATGGCACACCCGATCCGCCCTGAATCAGTGATCGAAATGAATAACTTTTATACGGTCACTGTTTATAACAAGGGCGCAGAAGTGATTCGTATGATCCACACCTTGTTAGGTGAAGGCAAATTCCAAGCGGGTATGGCGCTGTATTTTAAAAGACACGATGGGCAGGCCGTTACCTGTGATGATTTTGTCGCTGCAATGGAAGATGCGAGTATGGTCGATTTGCACCAGTTCCGCCGTTGGTATAGTCAAGCAGGTACACCTCAAGTGACGGTGGCAGAGTCTTTTAATGCGTCAAATAACATTTACACCTTGACGTTGACACAAACAACACCCGATACGCCTGGGCAATCTAATAAATTACCGCAACATATTCCTTTTGATATTGAGCTTATTGATGCTGAAGGTAATAGTTTAGTGAATCAAGTCTTAGACTTTACAGAACAATCTCAGCAGTTTGTGTTTGAGGACGTGAAAGCCAAACCGGTTGCCTCGTTACTGCAAGATTTTTCTGCGCCGGTTAAGCTAAGCGTTGAATACTCTATAGAGCAACTGCTTCATTTGATGCGTTTTGCGAGTAGCGAAGTCGCTAAATGGGAGGCTTCAGTAGCACTGTTTAGTCAGTCTATTTGGCAATGCGTTGATAATTTGCAGAATGGCAAAGCAATGCACATAGATAGCCGCCTGGTAGATGGTTTTAAAGGTGTTTTATTGTCAGAAAACCTCAATGAAGCCTTAATGGCTGAAATTCTAACGCTAACAAGTGCAGGTTCGTTGATTGAGCAAACAGATTCAATCGATTTAGACAACTTGGCGCTGGCGCGTCAGTTTGCCGTACTGCAAATTGCACAAGGGTGTGAAGATGAGTTGCTCGCCAAAGTAAGGCTGTTACAAAGTCTGGACAGTGCAGATGCCCGAGCATTGAAAAACGTTTGTTTAAGCCTGCTTTTGAACGTTGACGATTCATACCGTGAATTAGCGAAGCAACAGTTCGAGTCTTCAGACAATATGACTGATACGTTAGGCGCGTTAACGGCACTGAACGGTGAAACGTCGCTTGACAGAAATCAGCTAATGAACGCATTTGAAACTCGCTGGTTAGAAACCCCATTAGCGATGGATAAATGGCTTAGTTTGCACGCAACCTTTGCCAGCAAAGACTGTATAGGCCAATTAGAACAGCTGTTACAACATGATGCCTTTAGCATGTCTAACCCAAATCGAGTGCGCTCATTGATCGGTGTTTTCGCTGCTGCCAATACATTTGAGTTTCATCGTAAAGATGCAAAGGGTTATGAGTTTCTGACTAAAGCAATCATTAAGCTTAATAAAGTTAACCCACAAGTGGCAGCAAGGATCATCACGCCGCTCATTCAATTCAAAAAATTCGACCTAGCAAGGCAAGCGTTGATGCGTAAATCTTTACAGGAAATTTTGGCGATTGATGATCTTTCTAAAGATCTTTATGAAAAGGTGACCAAAGCATTGTCATAATTGTTATCGACTAAGTAAAATATCAGCTTATTCAGAGTATTACTCTCTGTTTAAGCTGTGCTGTTAACATCAACCAGAGAAAAGACGAGTGCGACAATCAGACCAGATATTTCAATTCCCCCTCAATATCAGCTACGAAGATTTCCTACCATACTATCGTGGACAAGTGACTAAAGTAGAAGTCGTTGACACCGCGGGTAGAACCTTATGGATCAGCGCCAGACATTTTAGGCCATTTTTTACTCGTTCTGGGATCCGCGCCTACTTCGAAATGGTAGTTGATGGGCAAGGAAATTTGATTAGTCTTAATAAAAAATAGAGTAATTACTTAAAACGGTCGATTACTTTAAACGCACTGGTTTAGGTTTGTTTAATTTTAGATAAGGTATTGTTATTAAATAATATATAACCTGTAATTGAACACTTCTTTATATTATCTAAACCTGATTTAAATACACCCCCTCAAACACCACGCTGAATCCTTGCAAAATAGCTGAATCTATTAAAGATTTTCGATATTTCGTTCTTGCTCACTTCGTAAAAATGCTGTAACAATGGTGTTACCTGTACGCTAACAGTATGTTGGCTATCAATTCCAATAACAAAAGAATCCAGCAGGTTACGGAGAGAAGCTAAAATGAAAAAGGTTAAAAACGGCTTTAACAAGTCGACGCTCGCTTTGGGGATAGTTGCGGCGCTCGGATTTGGCATATCAACAAGTGCCAATGCAGTCTCATTCAATTGGGGCGAAGTAGATGGAACATTTGATTCGACCTGGACTGCTGGTGCGAGTTGGCGAGTAGAAGAGCGAGATTGGAACAATCAGATTGGTAAGGTTAACCAACCGCAATTCGATTGGGCTGGTTATTCGGCCTTTGGTAATACTAAATACAGCTCTGCTGAGATTTGGGCACAACCAGGTTCCTATTCAAGTAACGGTGATTTAAGTAATTTACTGTATTCGCAAGGCGACACCACTTCTGAAATATTTAAAGGTTTGCACGAATTATCTTTAAAATATAAGAATTTCGGTGTTTTTGCGCGTGGTATGTACTTTTATGATCGTAAGCTCAATGATGGTAACTATGACTTTAATGACCCGCTAACGGGTAAAGAATTTGATCCTTGTGAAGATAGCAAGGCATCAGAAGTTCAGTGTAAAGACATTCGCTTACTTGATGCGTTCGTTTACGCCGATTTCGATTTTAATGATGGTGCTAACCCACTATCCGTCCGTGTCGGTAATCAAGTCGTTTCTTGGGGTGAAAGTACCTTAATTGCTCACGGTATCGGCTCGATTAACGCCGTTGATTTAAACATCTTGAATGCACCTGGTGCTGAGCTTAAAGAAGCTTTTAGGCCTCAGGGCATGGTTTGGGCATCTTTTGGCATAACCGATGACTTGTCAGTCGAAGGTTTTTATCAATATGATTGGCAGCCAATTTGGGTACCTACACCTGGGTCTAGCTTCTCAAGTAATGACTTTGCCGGTTATGGCGGTTATAACCAAAATGCTCAGTTAGGCTTTAACTCAAATCCTGACATGAATCTTGATTTCCTTTTGTCTGAGTATAATACCCTCGTGGGTATGGTTGGCTCAGGACAAGTAGACGGCGCGACTCTGGCTCAGCTTGCATTAGCTTATCCCACTAAAGCCACCTTGGTTGAAGATGATGCTTCAGCCAGTGATGACGGCCAATGGGGTGTTAAAATTGGTTATTATGCGCCTCAACTGGGTGAAACCGAATTTGGTTTGTATTACATGAACTATCATAGCCGTCGTCCATTGATTAGTGGTACCACGGCTAATTTCACTCAAGAAGCGATTGGCAGAGACTTACAACGCCTAGGTGGAAAAGCGCAGTCTGGCGAAATGATGACGCGTGAAGATCTATTGGCATTGGAAACCTTTTCAAAAGCACAAATTGTTTATCCTGAAGATATTCAGTTAATGGGCTTTAGCTTCAACACGCTTGTGGGAGACACTTCAGTAGCGGGTGAAATTGCCCATCGCTTAGATGAACCGCTGCAGATTGATGATGTTGAATTGTTGTTTGCAGCAATGCCACAGCAACTCGCAAATGCGGGTTTACGACCTGATTTGGACGGTATTTCACAGGTTGAAAATTATGGTCCGGGTCAATATGCCGAAGGCTTCATCCGTTTAGATACCACTCAAGCTCAAACAACATTTACCCATCTATTTGGCCCTACACTGGGCACCGATAACCTGACGATGCTGGCTGAAATCGGTGGCGTTTGGATCCATGATATGCCGAGCTTTGATGAGCTTCGCTTAAATGGACCTGGCACCGCACGTTCAGGTGGTAACCCTGATATGCCTGGTATTATTGAGGCAGTGCATAACGGTCCTGAAACAAATCCATTCCCAACCGACTTTGCTTGGGGTTATCGTTTAGTGGCTAAGGTCGACTATAACAACGTGTGGGGTGGGATAAACATCGCACCAAGAGTGATTTTCTCTCACGATGTTGATGGTATTACACCTGATCCAATGTTCCTATTTACTGAAGGTAAGAAGTCGGTCGCTTTAGGCGTCAACTTCGATTACCAAAGTCGCTGGAGCGCTGATGTCTCTTACAACGCTTTCTTTGGCGGCGTAGGAACGACTAATACTATGGCTGATCGAGACTATGTGTCGTTCAACATTAAGTACTCAATCTAAATCACAAGGACAATAAAAATGAAAAATCTTGCGATATTGTCTGCAGCAGTCATTCTGGCTTTAGGCGCAACCAGCGCTTTAGCTAAAGTCTCTGATGTAGAAGCAGCCAAATTAGGGTCTGAGTTTACGCCACTCGGCGCTGAGAGAGCAGGTAATAAAGATGGAAGTATCCCAGCTTGGGATGGTGGGATCACTGAACCTGTCGCCGGTTACAGTAAGGGCATGCATCACCCAGACCCATTTCCAACTGACAAAATCGAATTTACCATTACTAATGCTAACAAAGACAAATTCAAAGCATTTTTAAGTGACGGGCAAATTAAATTATTTGAGCTTTATCCTGAAACATTCAAAATGAATGTTTATCAAACTCGTCGTTCAGCATCAGTACCGCAGTTTGTATATGATGCAACTATGGCTAACGCAACACGCGCCGAGTTAATTGATGGCGGTAACGGTATTACGGGAGCCTCTATCGGTATCCCTTTCCCAATGCCTGCCAATGGTCTAGAAGTGATTTGGAACCATGTACTGCGTTTTCGTGGTGTCGATATCAAAACCTCTCGTAGTCAAGCAGCACCAACAGCAGGTGGTAGTTACACACTGGTTGAGACTGGTGAAGAGATCCGTTTTCAATATTCTCGTCCAGAGATGACATTGGACAAACTCGCAAAAGAAAATACGCTGTTTTTCTTTAAACAAGTGGTGATTCAGCCAGCTCGTTTAGCGGGTACGGCACTGCTTGTAAAAGAAACAATGGATCAAGAGAAGTTGCCACGGCAAGCATGGACTTACAACACGGGCCAACGTCGTGTACGTAAAGCGCCAAATGTGGCATTTGACACGCCAGGTACGGTTTCTGATGGTCTAAGAACGACTGATGATTTTGATATGTTTAACGGTTCTCCAGTGCGTTACAACTGGGAGTTGGTCGGCAAGCAAGAGTTATATATTCCTTATAACGATTATAAGCTGCACTCGGACAAGATTACCTATGATCAAATTGTCACTCCTGGGCATATCAATCCTGAGTTTGTTCGTTACGAAAAACATCGTGTATGGGTTGTTAAAGCAACGCTAAAAGAAGGTATGCGTCATATCTATAAAGCGCGTACTTTTTACATTGATGAAGATTCGTGGCAGGTATCGGTGGCTGATATCTATGACAACCGAGATGAGCTGTACCGTGTGGCAATTGCTCATGGATTGAACTACTACGAAGTACCTACTCAGTGGAGTACTTTAGAAGTATTCCATGACTTACAGTCTCGTCGCTATATCGCAATGGGTCTAGATAATGAAGGCCGTATGTACGACTTTGATGCAAAACTGAGCGAAAGTAATTTCACTCCCGCTGCACTAAGACGCGCTGGTATTCGTTAACCCACTTAAAGAGGGGCACTTTGCCCCTCTTATATTTAAAGGAAGTCTGTATGTCGTTTAGCATGCTTCGATTTATCTCTCTTTTGAGTGTCGCCAGTATTTTTAATTCTTCTGCTTTATTAGCGCAAGAACAAACACTAGAACAACAAATTCAACCCCTTGCTATCCATTCGTTAGTCCTCGATATTGTTCAATATGGTCATACTTTGGTTGCGGTTGGCGATCGTGGCCACGCATTTGTTTACGATAAAAAATGGCAGCAAGTCAACACTCCTACATTTGCGCTATTAACCAAAGTATTTTTTGTATCTGAAGATGAAGGTTGGGCCGTTGGCCATGACGCTACGATTATTCATACCGAAGATGGCGGCTTGACTTGGCAGTTACAGATGCAGGCCCCTGAAATTGAAAAACCTTTTTTAGATCTACACTTTTTTGATAAAGATAAGGGTATTGCAATCGGAGCGTATGGTCTTTTTTATCGCACAAATGACGGCGGTGAAAACTGGATTAGTGAGTACCATCAAGAGCTCCTATTTGAAGAGGATGTCGCTTATCTTGAAGAATTAAAAGCAGAAGACGAAGCACTGTATTTGTCAGAGCGTAACAGCTTACTACCGCATTTTAATCGTGTGGTGTCCGTTTCGAATGATCTACTCATTATGGTTGGCGAGCTGGGCCTTGTCGCTATATCGAGCGATCAAGGTGTCCATTGGCAGAAAAACGATTTTCCCTACGAAGGCTCACTCTTTAATGTAAGTGTCGTCGATAATAGTGTTTATGTTATGGGGCTTAGAGGGCATCTTTTTAAGTCAAATAAAGACTTCGCAACATGGCAGGAAATTATGTTACCTATCGACTCGACAATTAATGCAGGGATCCTTTTGGAGGATTCTGTATTGCGTCTAGTGGGTAATGCTGGCGTTATTATTGATGTTACGGAAAACGGGGACGCGCAACTGGTTGAACAACGACAGGGCGAAAATCTAGTCGCAATTGCTAAAGACTCCACGGGTATGTTGTGGGTTGCAGGCAATAAAGGTCTCATCAAGTTAGAACAAAAATAATAGGACCTGACTTATGTTAGATAAACTCGTAAATGGCATTGAAACCTATCTCTTCAGGCATCGCGCTTTCGTTATTTTCTTATTTATTATCACCACCTTGTTTTTAGGTTTGCAAGCAAGCAATCTGAAAATGGATGCGGCTTTTGTTAAAAACATTCCACTAAACCACAGTTACATGAAAACCTATTTGAAACACCAAAAGCAGTTTGGTGGAGCTAATAGCGTTATGGTTGCGGTCGAAGACACTAGCGGAAATATCTTTAACGCTAACTTTTTTGATGCGCTCAAAAATGTTCACGATCAACTATTTTTTATTCCGGGCGTAGATAGGGCACAGGTAAAATCGCTCTTTTCCCCATCGACTCGTTTTACTGAAGTGGTCGAAGATGGTTTTGCCGGTGGGCCCGTTATTCCGGCAGACTTTAGGACGACTGACGAAGGCTTAGCTATCGTTCGGGGCAATATTGAGAAAGCAGGAGTTGTCGGTCGACTTATTGCTGAGGATTATTCAGCTGCAATGGTGAGTGCCCAGTTAATGGATTTCGATCCTCAAACTGGTAAGCCTCTTGACACGTTAGCGATTGCAGAGCAGTTAGAGCAAGAATTAAGAGCTCAATACGAAACTGACGATATAAAAATTCATATTATCGGCTTCTCCAAAATGGCTGGCGACGTTGCTGAAGGTGCAAAAGGCGTATTACTATTTTTCTTAATCGCAATTGTCGTCACCGCGATCATGGTTTACTTTTTCTCTAAATCAATCGTACTGACTATATTACCGCTTGTTTGCAGTCTTACCGCAGTTGTCTGGCAACTTGGTTTGTTAACCGTTGTTGGCTTTGGTTTAGACCCCATGTCCATCTTGATACCGTTTTTGGTGTTTGCGATAGGCGTTAGTCATAGTGTACAGATGATTAATGCGGTCAAGCGCAGAGTCAACGATGGGCAAAGTACTAAAGCTGCGGCGGCGCTTGCGTTTAGAAGTTTATTGATCCCCGGCGGCGTGGCTCTCCTATCAGATACGATAGGATTTATGACGCTACTGACGATTGATATTGGTATTATTCGCGAACTCGCTATTTCAGCCTCTCTTGGTGTCGCGGTGATTATTCTGACCAACCTCATTCTGTTGCCACTTGTCATTTCTTATACGCAGGTTCAGGCGCAAAAGAACACTGCACCTGTTAAAGCTAATAATATTTGGGTCAAACTGTCAAAGTTTGCAACGCCTAAATATGCAATATGGGTTTTGCTCATTACAGCAGGTTTATATGCTGTTGGTTTACAGCAAGCGAACAAAATGAAAATAGGTGATCTTCAAGGCGGTGCTCCTGCACTGCACTTAGATTCTCGATATAATCAGGATACTTTTTTCATTACCGATAAGTTTACAATTACCACCGATGTAATGACTATTATCGTAGAAGCATTCCCTGAAGCTTGTACCTACCACTCAGTATTAACGCAAATTGATGAATTTGAGTGGCAAGTGAGTAACACTGTGGGTGTTGAATCAACGGCAAGTCTGGCCTCTGTCGCTAAAAGAGTAAACGCTGGCTTTAATGAAGGTAATCCTAAGTGGAAAGTCTTGCCTAGAAACACTGCCAGTCTTGTGCAAGCAGTAGGACGAGTGCCAACAACTTCAGGTTTATTAAACAGCGATTGTTCTGTTATGCCAGTGTATCTTTTCTTAAAAGATCACAAAGCAGAAACCATTGAAGTTGTTATCAACAAGGTTAATCAACTGCAACAGCAGATGAATAATGAGCAGCTTACCTTTAGGTTGGCATCGGGTCCTGTTGGCGTGATGGCTGCCACTAACGAAGCGGTTGCTGAAGCGCAGCTGCCAATGATGCTTTATGTCTATGGTGCCGTATTTGTGTTGTGCTTGATTAGCTTCCGCTCTTTACGGGCAACCATTGCCGTTATTTTACCTTTGTATGTGGTATCAACCTTAGCGCAAGCATTGATGACTCAGCTTGATATTGGTCTTGCGGTAAGTACATTACCGGTTATTGCCTTAGGCGTCGGCATTGGTGTTGATTACGGGATCTATATTCTGTCGACTATGGCAGTAAGATTAAGAGATGGTATGCCAGTTCAACAAGCCTACTACGAGGCGTTAGTGGAGCGAGGCAGTGCGGTTATCTTTACCGGTTTAACACTTGCGATAGGGGTGAGTACTTGGTTCTTCTCTGCCCTTAAATTCCAAATGGACATGGGTATTTTGCTCACCTTCATGTTTTTGGTGAATATGCTAGGTGCTATCATTATCCTTCCGGCGATAGCCGCGGTATTTTGGCGGCAACCCAAGTAAATGAAACAAGAAGAGAAGCTAAAGCTTCTCTTTTTTTTTGCATAAAAAAACGCTATCAGCGATTGTTATTTCACCAGACAGCCAGAAAAGCTGCTAAGCAATGTTTTAAGGAGGCTCTACCACTAAAATAGTTCTCGAATTATGGCAGGTTTAGTAATAGACTTCGCGCTATGACCTAGGTCACAGAAAAAGGCTCAGGTCAGATTTGAAGCATCCATAAAAATATAAAAGAGCTGCCATAGCCCCCTAAGGAATCACCAACATGGCCTTGAAAGATGCAATGCCTTCAGTACTACTAGAAAATGTCGTTAACCTTATTAATTCAAAAGTGCCTCATTCACACGCAAAACAAGTAGAACAGTTTGCGACTTGCCTATACGCGCATATGTCGAAAGACGATCTCAATGCCCGTAATGACAGTGACCTTTATGGTGCTGTTTTGAGTCAGTGGAATGCCCTTAATAAAACCTCCGTTGGGGAAGGGCACATTCGTGTGTTTAACCCGAGCCAATCGAAGCATGGTTGGGAATCGACCCATTCGATCATTGAGATCATTCAACCCGATATGCCTTTCCTAGTCGATTCTGTCGGCATGGCAATTAATCGACTCGGTATTACGGCGCACATGATGCTCCATACCCCAATGGCTATTGAGCGCAAAGATGGCTCAGTCATTCAAGTCAGTTATAGCGCTGACGAACAAGCTGATGTTGATAAAGTTGCCGTCTTTTTGATTGAAATTGATAGACAGAGTAGCGAAGCGGATATTAAAGCCCTCACCAAAGAGATTGAGTCGATAATTGCGGACGTCGCAATATCGGTCAAAGATTGGAATGCAATGTCAGCCAAGTTGGGCGAGACGATTACTGAACTGGCTAACCGACCTTATCCTGGTACTAAAGCAGAGTTAAGTGAAGCGACCAAATTTCTCGATTACCTCAATAACCACCACTTTACCTTATTAGGTTACAGACGTTACGATTTACGTAAAGTGGAAGGTGATTTAGAGCTAGTTGCAGATAAGACAACAAGCTTGGGCTTGATGACTAAATCGGCAAAAACCAATACTGAAACCGGTCTATTACTGTCTAACTTCTCTGAAAGTGCCCGCAAAGAAGCGCTTGATACAAGTTTGTTGGTATTGACTAAAAGTAGTGAAAAGAGCCGAGTTCATCGTCCAGCCTATGTCGATTATATTGGTGTTAAGCGTTTTGACGATAACGGTAACGTTATTGGCGAAGATCGTTTTATCGGTTTGTACGCCTCTAACTTATATAACCGTAGCCCGCGTGAGATCCCATTACTTGCTGAGAAAGTACAGCGCGTTCTTGACCGTTCAGGACTAACACCTCGTTCTCACGATTATAAAGCATTAATGCATATTCTTGAGACGTTACCACGTGATGAGTTAATCCAGGCAAATGTAGAAGAACTCGCCCGTATTGCACACGGTGTACTTGAGATGCAAGACCGGGACAAACTAAAATTGTTTGTCAGAAAAGATGGCTTTGGTCGATTCTTATCTTGCTTAGTATATGTGTCTAAAGACCGTTACAACACTAAGCTACGTGAAGATACTCAACGGATTTTAGCTCAGCATTTTAATAGTAGTGAAGATGTTGAGTTTACAACATATTTCTCAGAGTCTTCTTTGGCTCGTACTCATTACATTATCAAAGTTGATAACAATAATATGGATGTTGATGTGGCAGCGATAGAGAATAATTTGACTGAAGCAGCTCGTTCTTGGGAAGACAAATTGGGCAGTGCTTTAATTAGTGCTCAAGGTGAAGAAATTGGAACAAGCTTGGTTAAGCGTTACGTAAATGCGTTTCCTCGTAGCTATAAAGAAGATGTACTACCCAGTTCTTCTGTCGTTGATATTCAACAGCTTGAAGCATTAGATGACAATCATAAACTGGGCATGCTGTTTTATCAGCCACAGGAAACAGCGCTTAAAAATAGCAAAGTACGTCTAAAGTTATTCCATAAAGATGAACCGATCCACCTTTCTGACGTGTTACCTATGTTGGAGAACTTTGGCTTACGTGTCATTAACGAACGTCCTTATGAAGTCATCAATGCTGACGGTGCGACTTATTGGATCCTAGATTTCCTCATGACAACACAAGCTGTTGCCACTGATAATTTAGCCGATAGCCAAGAGCGATTCCAAACTGCGCTGTCGCAAGTGTGGAAAAAAGAGCTTGAAGATGATGGTTTTAACCGCTTGGTATTATCAACCGGTCTGACGGGTCGTGAAGTGTCTGTACTGCGAGCCTACGCTAAATATATGCGTCAAATTGACTCTACCTTTAGCCAAGCCTACATCGAAGAAACGTTTTCTAGCTATCCGCAAATAGCTGATTTACTAGTTAAAATGTACATTCGAAAATTCAATCCAAAGTTGAAGACACGTACATTAAACAAGTTTATTGAGCAGATTGATCTTCGTCTCGATGACGTTTCAAGCTTAGATGACGACAGAATTATTCGCCGCTACCTTGATTTAATCAATGCAACCAATCGTACTAACTTCTATCAAGTTAGTGCTTCAGGCAGCGCAAAATCATATATCTCATTCAAGTTCGCACCAGAACTTATCCCTGAGATGCCAAAGCCATTACCTAAGTTTGAAATCTTCGTTTATTCACCTCGGGTTGAAGGTGTACATCTGCGTGGCGGTAAAGTGGCTCGTGGTGGATTGCGTTGGTCTGACAGAAGAGAAGATTTCCGAACTGAAGTGCTTGGCCTTGTAAAAGCACAGCAAGTTAAGAACACGGTCATTGTTCCTGTTGGCGCTAAAGGCGGTTTTGTTTGTAAGCAACTGCCAACTGACGGCGGCCGTGAAGCCTTTTTTGCCGAAGGACAAGAGTGCTATCGTCTATTTATTCGTGGCTTACTCGACATTAGCGATAACATTATTAATGGCGAGCTTGTAGCCCCTGTAAATGTGGTTCGACACGATGAAGATGACCCATATTTAGTCGTTGCAGCCGATAAAGGTACCGCGACGTTCTCAGATATTGCCAACGAAATCGCTGACGAATACAACTTCTGGCTAGGCGATGCGTTCGCTTCTGGTGGTAGTAACGGTTATGACCATAAGAAGATGGGAATTACTGCACGTGGTGCTTGGGAATCTGTTAAACGTCATTTTCGTGAAATGGGTGTTAATTGCCAAACAACAGACTTTACCTGTTTAGCTGTCGGCGACATGGCAGGTGATGTATTTGGTAATGGCATGTTGTTGTCTAAGCACATTCGCTTAGTTGCTGCTTTCAACCACATGCATATCTTTATTGACCCCAATCCTGATGCTGTTAGCAGCTATGTCGAACGTGAGCGTTTATTCGCATTGCCTCGTTCAAGCTGGGAAGATTACAACGCCGAGTTAATCTCAAAAGGTGGCGGAATATTCCTGCGTTCTGCGAAGTCTATTCCACTCTCTGCAGAAATGAAGAAGATGTTAGGCACTCAGAAAGCCTCTATGCCACCACTTGAGTTACTCAAAGAGTTACTCAAAATGCAGGTTGATTTGCTCTGGAATGGCGGTATTGGAACTTATGTTAAGGCCACAAGAGAAACACATGCAGAAGTGGGCGATCGCGCCAATGATTCTATCCGTGTCAACGGTAACGAAGTTCGAGCCAAAGTTGTTGGTGAAGGCGGCAACTTAGGCTGTACTCAATTAGGTCGTATTGAATATTGCGCTAATGGCGGCCGTATGAATACCGACTTTGTTGATAACGTGGGTGGTGTTGATTGCTCTGATAACGAAGTCAACATTAAGATTTTACTTAATGCGCTAGTTGCTGATGGCGAAATGACCGTTAAGCAACGTAACCGCTTGTTAGTAGAGATGACGGATGAAGTTAGCCGTATCGTTCTGCAAGACTGTAAAGATCAGACGCGTACTATTTCTGTTACTCAGGTGCGTGGTGCAGAGCAATTAAAAGATCAAATTCGTTTTATCCATTACCTTGAAAAAGAGGGTAAGTTGGACAGAGCGCTTGAGTTCTTACCTAATGAAGATGAGCTTGCTGATCGTTTAGTTAATGGCAAATCACTGACTCGTCCTGAGCTTTCTGTGCTCGTTGCTTACGCGAAGATGGTGCTTAAAGAGCAATTATTGACTACAGAGATCACTGAAGATAGTTTCTTAAGTCAGTTATTGGTTGCCTATTTCCCGCAGCAGCTTCAAGAGAAGTACACGGTCAATATGGCGGCTCATCCACTGCGCGGTGAAATTATTGCTACCTCACTAGCGAATGAACTCGTTAATGACATGGGTCTTAATTTTGTTCAACGTATGCAAGATGAGACAGGTGCCTCAGTAGCTGAAGCTGCCATTTGTTACACTATGGCTCGCGAAGTGTTTGGTTTGGCTGATTTAACTAAATCAATTACTGATCTAAATGGCATTATCCCAGCTGTTGTACAGTGCGAAATGTTACATCAGTTACGACGCAATATTCGTCGTGCTAGCCGTTGGTTCTTACGTCATCGTAACCGTAATCTAAATATTGAACAGACTATTGAATTCTTTAGACCTGTCTTTGATGAGCTTAAAGCAAATGTACATCAATATATGGTTAACGATGAAGTCGAAGGCATACGCGCAGAGTCTGATGCACTGATTAAAGAGGGTGTACCAGAAGATGTAGCAATGGTTGTCGCTAACGTGAGCACGTTATTCTCCGCGTTAGATATTGCACAAATTTGTGATCTCGAGGCCAAGCCAGTTCCTTTGGTTGCGGAAACTTACTTTAAGTTAGGCGCTAGTGTAGATCTACATTGGTTCCTCGAACAAATTAGTGCACAACCGGTAACGAATCATTGGCAAGCACTGGCAAGAGCCGCATTTAGAGAAGAGCTTGATTGGCAGCAGCGTTCACTGAGTTCAGTTGTCTTGAGAACTTGTACTGAAAGCTGTGATGCTAGTAAGATCATTTCAGAATGGATTGAATCAAATCAAGGCTTGTTGGAACGATGGTTCCATATGCTGGCTGATTTCAAGACTTCGCAAAGCCATGAGTTTGCTAAGTTCTCTGTAGCCCTACGTGAACTTAATCTTTTGATCCTTCATTGTGAAGGTCAAAAGTAATCTGATATAAATCAGAAGCCCTGGCAAATGCCGGGGCTTTTTTCGGTCTAGGAGAAAACATGTTTTATAAAATCGCACAAAAGTTCATGTTTCAGATGGATCCTGAATTGGCGCATAATGTCGCTATCGGCAGTTTAAAATCCACGGGTAATTCACCACTAAACTGCTTCTATGCGCAAAAGATAAAACCTGCACCAGTCACTATGATGGGCCTGACATTTCCAAATCCAGTCGGCTTAGCGGCGGGAATGGATAAAGATGGTGAATGTATTGATGCATTTTATGCGATGGGATTTGGTCACATTGAAGTCGGTACGGTTACGCCACGTCCTCAAGCAGGTAATGAGCAACCTAGGTTGTTTAGGCTTAAACCTGCTAAAGCGATTATTAATCGTATGGGTTTTAACAACAAAGGCGTAGATAGTCTGGTTGAGAATCTGAAAGCGGTTAAATCACCAGCAATGGTCGGTGTGAATATAGGTAAGAACAAAGACACCCCCGTTGAGCAAGGCAAAGATGATTATTTGATCTGTATGGATAAAGTTTATCCATATGCAGCGTATATTGCGGTTAATATTTCTTCACCCAATACGCCCGGTTTACGATCGCTACAATACGGTGATCTGCTAGATGATCTTTTAGGATCACTTAAGCAAAAGCAAAAGGATCTTGCAGAAAAGCATGGGAAATATGTACCAATAGCATTAAAAATCGCACCAGACCTTTCAATCGAAGAGATTGAAAATATTGCAGATTCACTTATTCGTAATGAATTTGATGCGGTAATTGCTACCAACACCACCTTAACTCGTGATGGAGTTAGTGGCTTGCTTAATGCAAACGAAGCCGGTGGTTTAAGTGGTAAACCACTGAATTCATTGTCGACAGTGGTGATAAAGAAATTGTCAGATTGTCTTAAAGGACTAGTCCCTATCATTGGGGTTGGTGGTATTAATAGTGCAGCCGATGCATTGGATAAATTAGATGCGGGTGCTCAAATGGTGCAGATTTATTCTGGATTTATTTATCAAGGCCCGCAATTAATAAAAGAGATTGTTGAAGCATACCGTATAAAATAACAGCAATAGCATGGTTGATTTATTAATCGATCATAAAACGATCATTCAGATCTCGCAATAGATCCAGGTGATCGTTTTTTGTTTTATATGATCGTAATGTTTACTTTAAATTTATTTTGATATTGATGAAATTTTCATCTATTATTCAATTGTATCTAAATAAAGGTAAACGTTATGTTATTAATGCCAAAAAGGGATTGGCAATGGGGATATAACGAAACATATGGTGTATTAACTGTTTCGTTAGGTCGTGATATGGAGTTTCTATCACCTTATAAACTAAAGTCCCTAATACCTGATGCCAAAATTACGACTGAGTTTAGCGTTGAACATGCTAAGTTCTATATTACTTTGGTTGACTGTTTATCGAGAACACTTTCTCTAAACGATGCGCTTATCGTCCAAATAGCATTAAATGCTACAGCTGCACATTTTTTATTAAAACCACAAATGCCTAAGTCTTGGTTTTTCGAAGCTTCACACGAATGTGTATATAGCGATATAGGTAAGGTTTTCCAACTTAGAACCTGTGAGCATAGTGTCTCTGCAATGGTTATTGAGTCAGGATTACAAGCATCACTTATGATGATTTTATCCCCAGAGTGTCGCCTAACGGATTCAAAAAAATTGGCTCAATTCGAAACCATTAAGGTTATGCATAATCGTTTAGCGCCTTTAACTGTTGAGAGACAAATAAACGTCGCATAATCAATATGTGTATCAGCTTTAAAATTGTAATACGTGATTTTTCGCTCTATTAAATGCATAAAAAACCGGCAACTGGTGTTATTCAGTTGCCGGTTTTTTCATGCTGTAAACTAGTGCTCGAATATGGTAATAAAAGTGGATTAACTTGTAGGGCAACTGATTTCAACAACGCTATTAATTAGAATTTCGTCTACTGGAATATCATTTCCTTGAGTGGTAACAATGCTGATTTGGTCAGCGACTTCCATGCCACTAATCACTTGGCCAAATACCGCATAACCTGCACTCGAAGCTGATGCATTTAAATGTGGGTTATCTAATACATTGATAAAAAATTGCGATGTAGCTGAGTTGGGATTATCGGTTCGTGCCATTGCAACAGTACTGCGGTCATTACTTATGCCAACACTGGCTTCGTTAATAATCGGGTCATTGGTAGGCTTAAAAACAAGCCCAGTGGTGAAACCTCCACCTTGGATCATAAAGTTGTTAATAGTTCGATGAAAAAGAGTGCCATTGTAAAAGCTTGAATCGACATACTCCTTAAAGTTCTTTCCTGTAACAGGCATATTGGTTAGATCAATTGCCAGAGTCATATCGCCTTTAGTCGTTGACATCAAATAACACACATCTGCTTTTAGCTCTGGTACTACTTTTGGTGGCTCTGGGATATCTGGGCTATCTGAACTCTCAGAGCCACAAGCGACAATGGTTAGACAGGCTAGTAGTGGGAACAGCTTTTTCATATTTAGACCTTATTATTATGGTTTGTAATTCAGAGCAAGGGTGAGGATCCATTCTGATTACTTATGTGTCGTATTTGTTGTGTTGGTGTTTTTTATGCAGTTTACATGCTACGGAGTTGTGAGCAATAGAGGATGGCGGCTAGTTACAAAGTGTTGCAGTTTTAGGCAGTTAGACAAATTAAGTCTCAATGGTTGATCTGTGCTTTTATTGAACAATTTGGCGCGTTGTATTCCGTTACTGCCACTAATGCCTTTTAGGTTTCCATCGATTAATGCTCCGCACCTCATCGCAAAGCGCTGAAAAATACAAGCGTTTCATTGAAACTCCCACAATATATCGATTTTAAGACAATATCTTTTTATCATTTAGTGACGCTTACAGGTATAATCACCAACTAATTTTTATTCAGTGTCTATCTATCGATGTTAAAATTTTTTGCTGCAGCTCCTCGGGGCTACGAATACGCGTTATCGCTTGAATTAGCGGAGCTTGGCGCTTCAGATATCAAAGAAAGTGTCGCGGGGGTTTATTTTTCTGCTTCTCTAGAACTTGGTTATCGGATCACCTTGTGGTCGCGACTAGCCAGCAGAATCATTTTAGTGATCTATAAAGGTCCGTGTGAGTCTCCAGAACAGCTCTACAATGCCGCTTATGGTATTGATTGGCAGATGCAGTTCTCTAATCGTAGTACTTTCAGTGTTGATTTTCATGGCATGGGTGGTTTTATTAATAATACCCAATTTGGTGCTTTGAAGATTAAAGATGCGATTGTTGACCGTTTTCGTGATGATGATTTTGCGCGTCCCAATGTTGAAAAAATAGATGCAGACTACAAAATTGATGCACATTATCGCCGCGGTGAAATTACCCTCGGCATAAACTTTTCTGGGCCTGCATTGCACAAACGTGGTTACCGTTCAACAACGGGTGAAGCGCCGCTAAAAGAAAACCTCGCGGCAAACATGCTAGTACGCAGCGGCTGGAAAACGTCACCGGTTACTTTGCTCGATCCTTTTTGTGGTAGCGGTACCATCTTGATAGAAGCGGCTATGTTGGCATGTGATATTGCGCCAGGGATCCATCGAGAACGTTTTGGTTTTGAGAAGTGGTTACCTCATAACGATAAAGTATGGCAAGAACTACTCGATGAAGCGCGTGCACGCGCATCGATTGGTAAAACGCGTTGTAAGGTCAAGTTTTATGGCTCAGATATAGACTCAAGATTGATCTCATTGGCTAAGCATAATGCTGAAAACGCCGGTGTATCAGAGTTGATTAATTTTGATGTCTGTGACGCGTTGAATGTTGCTCCTCCTGAGTCGAGTGGTTATTTAATCACCAACCCTCCCTACGGTGAAAGACTGGGTAATGTGACCTCTTTACTGCAGCTTTACTACCAACTAGGCGATAAGTTTAAAGCTGAGTTTGGTGGCTGGAGCTTGGCAATACTCAATAGCGATGTCGAACTGTTATCAGCGTTAAAGCTTAAAGCTGATAAACAGATGAAGATGAATAACGGCGCACTTGAATGTGCTTTCAATCTTTATACCGTCCACGCTGAGAACACTCGTCGAGTTGACCCGGCGAATATTCAAAGAGACGGTGATGTCAGTGACATTGCGGTGCCTTTTGCTAATCGTCTTAAAAAGAACTTTAAACAGTTACAAAAGTGGGCTAAAAAAGAGGGTATCGACAGTTATCGTTTGTATGATGCCGACATTCCTGAATACAATGTTGCTATCGATAAGTACCTCGATCACGTGGTTATTTATGAATATGCCGCGCCTTCTGAAATTCCTGAGTCAGTCTCAAAGCGTCGTCTAACCGATGTGCTTATTTCTCTGCCACATGCGATAGGTATTGATCCAAATAATATTGTTTTGAAAACCCGTGAGCGTAAAAAGGGCACCACTCAATATGAAAAAGTAAGTGTAAACAAGCTTGAATTGATTACTACCGAGTACGGTGCAAAGTTTAAACTTAATCTTAAAGAGTACCTTGATACCGGATTATTTTTGGACCATCGTTTAACGCGGAAGTTGGTTGGCGAGAAATCTAAAGGCCGCAGTGTGTGTAATCTATTTGCTTACACCGGAACCGCTTCGGTTCATGCTGCAATGGGCGGCGCAACGTCGGTCACTACTGTTGATATGTCTAATACCTATATCAATTGGGCGAAAGAGAACTTTGCACTTAATGGTTTGAATGATGATAAGTATCAGTTTGTTCAAGCTAACTGTTTACAGTGGATTAAACGTACTCACGACCGCTTTGACCTAATCTTTGTCGATCCACCAACCTTTTCAAATTCAAAGCGCATGGAAGACTCTTTCGATGTGTTGCGCGATCATGTTCCATTGCTCAGTAATTTAATCAAGCTACTTAATCCAGGCGGCGAGATTATTTTCTCGAACAATAAGCGTAAGTTTAAGATGGAAATTGCGGATCTAGAAGCGGCTGGTATGAGTGTGAAAAACATCGACAACCTGACGTTACCACTTGATTATAAACGTAATCCGCAGATTCATAATACCTGGCTTATCACGCATGCCGAGTAAGGCCTGTTCCATTATTTTATATCACACAGATGCCTGCCATCTGTGTGAACTTGCAGCAGGGTTACTTCAACAAACACAAGTAACCTTTGTTGCCCAAGATATTTGCGATAACGACAAATTAGCTGAAGTTTACGGCACTCGCATTCCTGTCATTAAAAAGACAGGGTGTAATAGTGAACTAAACTGGCCATTTGACCTCGAAGCATTAGAAGAATTTTTAGGAGCGTAAGTTGAGTTTAGTACGTATAAATAACGGCTCTTTAGCCTACGGTTATACCCCGTTATTAAAAAAAGCTGATTTCACAATTGAACCTGGTGAACGTGTTTGTATTGTAGGCCGAAATGGTACTGGTAAGTCCAGTCTTATGAAGGTACTAAGTGGCGATGTACTGCTTGACGAAGGTGAATTTAATATTGCAACCGACGTCAAAGTCAGTCGCTTACAGCAAGATCCACCCAAAGCGGAGCAGGGAACTGTTTATGCTTATATTGCAGCGGGTTTAAAAGAGGTTGGTGAAAAACTAGAACGTTATCATCAGCTCTCTCATGATGTTGCTACAGCGTCTCCCGTTGAAATGGATCGAATGCTGAAGCAGATGGAAAGGCTTCAAGGCGATATTGATCACTTAAATGGTTGGCAGTTAGACAGTCGTATTAACCAAAATTGCGAACTATTAGGCTTAGATGCCGATGCATCATTATCCGAGTTATCGGGCGGTTGGCAGCGTAAAGTTGCTTTAGCACGTTCATTGGTTAGCGATCCAGATCTGTTATTATTAGACGAGCCCACTAACCATCTTGATATTGATACTATTGAATGGTTGGAACAGTTCCTACTCAGCTACCGCGGCGCTATCGTCTTTATCAGTCACGATAGAGGCTTTATTGATCGAATGGCTACGCGTATCGTTGATCTTGACCGCGGTATTGCGACGTCTTGGCCTGGCAGTTACCAAGCTTACATCACAGGTAAAGCAGAATGGTTACGAGTAGAAGCTGAACAGAATGCTCATTTTGATAAAAAGCTTGCAGAAGAAGAGACGTGGATCCGTCAAGGCGTAAAAGCCCGTCGTACTCGAAATGAAGGACGCGTGCGCGCCCTTAAAGATCTTCGTGAAGAACGTATGGCACGTCTTAACCGTCAAGGTGGCGCTAAGATGGCAGTGGCGGACACTGACCGTTCTGGCAAACTTGTATTTGATATTGAAAATCTAGAATACAACCTTCCTCATAAGAACCTGGTTAAGAACTTTAATTCTACCGTGATGCGTGGCGACAGAATTGCACTTATCGGTCCGAACGGTTGTGGTAAGTCAACGTTAGTTAAACTGCTTATTGGCCAGTTAGAAGCGCAGTCTGGTAGTGTAAAAGTGGGTACTAAGCTAGAAATAGCTTATTTTGACCAATATCGTGAAGCACTTGACCCTGAAAAAACAGTAGAAGAGAACGTTGGTGAAGGAAAGAAAACGGTCACGATTAATGGTCAAGACCGTCATATTCTAAGTTACTTACAAGATTTTCTATTTTCACCTATGCGAGCACGCACGCCCGTTAAAGCGTTGTCTGGTGGTGAAAAAAATCGCCTGTTACTCGCTCGGTTGTTGCTTCGTCCTGCAAATCTTATTATTCTCGATGAGCCGACAAACGATCTCGATATCGAAACGTTGGAACTACTTGAGTCTTTACTTGCTGACTATAAAGGAACCTTGTTACTCGTCAGTCACGATAGAGCATTTATAGACAACACTGTAACGAGCAGTTGGTGGTTTACAGGTAATGGCGGTTGGAGTGAGTATGTTGGTGGTTACCAAGATGCAGTATCTCAGGGCGCTAAATTTTATTCTGAGGAACCTCAGGAGATAAAGAATGTCCAAACTCCAGTTGCTGAGAAAAAGCCAGTAGCAGTCGTGAAACCGGTAAAAAAATTATCGTTTAAATTACAAAAAGAATTAGAATCATTACCTGCAATGATGGAAAAGTTAGAGCAGGAACTAGAAGCATTGCAAAGTATTATTAGTGGTGCTGATTTTTATGCTCAGGAACAAAAAACAGTAAATGAGAAGTTAAAGACTTTGTCCGATAAGGAAAGTCTACTTGAGAATTACTTTGAGCGATGGGAAGAGCTCGAGTCATTGAAGTAAGCTAAAAATAAAAAAATGGGAAGTGAGTTCATGAAGTTTAAGTTGGAAAAAACCCTATCCTTAGTGGCTGTAGGCGTATTAAGCGTGCTTCAAGGTGCACAAGCTGCACCTGTATATGAAATCAAAAATATCGACGCGGATACGTTTAACCTAAATGGTACGATCGAAAATACCCGTAACGGTTATGGCATGTCGGTTAATAACAATAATGAAGCAGTTGGCGCAGCTAAGGGTAAAAAGAAACTCAATGTCGATGAAGACGATGATGGTGTAATCGACATTGAAGACGGTGTTTCCGATGCTGAAACCATTACTTACTCCGTTAACTTGCCTATTCTTGCCAATAATTTCACGTTTACCTCTATTGAAAATGATGCAACAACGCCTTGGTTGCCCACATTTGAAAGCGTAAATGGTACTACTGCACCGACTTTTCCAGAAGTTGATCCTGTTAACTCAGTTGATACTTTTTACTACGGCATTAATGATGCCAAAGTAAAAGTAGGCGAAATGACGGCAGCCGAGCAAAAAGTAGATTACTCGGGCTCAAGCACAACCCAAGAGTATTGGTATTACCGAGATTATGAACAGCGTGGTTTTGTTAAAGATGATACTAATACTGAAATCCCATTAGTCCCTCCCTATATTGAGTATGTTTCTAAGCAAGACAGTGGCGATGTTACGGTTAATGTGGGTGGTTTTTCGAGTGCGACGGCAGTCAATAGTGCCAATATGGTGACTGGCTATGCCAGTACTGATATTAGTAAAAACAGTGCCAGCATTATAGATTCATGTGTGTCGAATAAAAGCGACACTGCACCGATTGATATTTGTGTTCAGAATAGACAATATCCAAACACTAATGGCTTTAGAGATATTCAATATCAAACTCGCGGCTATGTATGGCGTTATGAAGCGGGAACCATTGCTGAAGCATTGCTGCTCCCCCTTGGGCTTGAAACCACCAACGATAACGTTTATACCGGCCAAGGTTTGGGGATAAACACAGATGGCGTTGTTGCTGGCCGTTCACACGTTTATCGAAAAGGTGATACTGATAGGCTGGCCTTTGATGCTGCCTATTGGACTAAAGGTGCAGATGGCAGTTACCAATACAACTGGGTAGATGTTGATACTGTGAAAGATGTGCGTTCATCTATCGCTTATGACATTAATGACAATGGTATATTGGTTGGCAGTTATAATAAGTATATTGAAGGTTATCCAAGAGATAAGTTCTTCTATATGGATACCAGTGATGCTAATGCTGAGCTAATAACCCCGTTTGATTTATATAACAACGTGTCTGATCTGTCGAGTCGTGGTCGCGATATCAACAATAACGGTCAAGTGGTGGGTTATATTGAAACGACTCATGATAAAGAAAAGCCGCGACCAAAAGCGGGTTTCCTTTATGATATAGCCAAAGATGAGTTTACTAATCTGAATGAGTTGTTGACCTGTGAGTCTAAAGGCTTTGAAAAAGACCCCGATACAGATAAATGGATTCGTCATGAAGTAAAACTTACAGATGGTACTGGTGTTGAAGTTACTTACGACAGTGAGATTATAATAGTAGAGGCAAATAGCATTAACGACAGTGGCACGATTGTCGGCACCGCCTTTATTCGTAAACCATCATATAAATTTGATACGGACGGTAACTTAGTCCTCGGTGACAATGGCAAACCAATCTTCGAGCTTCGAGCTGATGGAGACGCTGTCACTGCTTTCCTCCCTCGTATGATGGTTCTCCAGACCTCTGGTGCTGAAGTGACAGATGAATGGAAAGCCGCTAACAACTGCATTGATGAAAGTGGCGAAAGTGGCGACTATGAGAGAAAAGGTGCAGCAAGCCTTGGATGGTTGTTAATGTTACCGCTAGTTTGGCTGAGACGCAGACGGAAATAGATGAGTAGACTAAATCGAGGCAAATAGCCTCGATTTTTTTTATTTTTATTTTTACCCCACAACTCAATAGCTTAATATTTAACCTTCAGAATGGTCGCATTTTTTGATTGATCTCTACTGCAAAAAGTTTTATTCATAGTGTTGAAGCATTAGAGCTTCAATCATTATGGAAGAGAGGACGCTTGCATGAAGAGACAAAAAAGAGATCGATTAGACAGAGCTTTTTCGAAAGGTTTTCAGGCTGGAGTTGGGGGCCGTTCTAAAGAGATTTGTCCATATTCGACACTCGACTCAAAATCACAATGGCTTGGTGGTTGGCGAGAAGGTATTGATGATAGGTTAAGCGGTTTGTTTAATAAGTAACGTTTATTTAATATTAAACATGAAAAAAGCCCTCATAGTTGAGGGCGTTGTTTATCTCTAATGCTGTAACTTAACGCTTAGAAGCTTGAGGTGTCAGTAAAAATACCGACTTTTAAATCTTTTGCGCTGTAAATTTCACGACCATCCACTTCCATGGTGGCATCTGCAATGCCCATTACTAACTTGCGGTACACTTTACGCTTAATCGTTAGTTTATAGGTCACTTTTTTAGCATCTGGTAGCACTTGACCAGTGAACTTCACTTCACCTACGCCCAATGCACGGCCTTTACCTTCTGCTCCTTCCCAACCAAGGAAAAAGCCAACAAGCTGCCACATAGCATCTAAGCCTAGGCAACCCGGCATAACCGGATCTGATGCAAAATGACAGTCGAAAAACCAAAGGTCAGGATTAATATCTAGCTCAGCTACAATTTCACCTTTACCGAATTCACCGCCATCTGCATTAATTTTAAGCACGCGGTCGATCATCAACATATTGTCTTTCGGTAATTTAGGAGAGTTAGGTCCTAAAAGGGTACCAAGTCCACAGGCGACTAGGTCTTCTTTCGTAAAACTGTTTGCGTTACTCATTATATTTAATTCTCCAGCTATTTGAGCCTCCAAGGTTAGCGAACACGTGTACGCTAAACAACTCCGATCAGCTAGAAAATGATAATTTTTCGCGGAGCCTCACAAAAAAAGACTTATCTTCGTCTTGATAACCCGCCAAACTCTCTAATCTAGCCTGTACTAAGCCGTAAAGTGAGTCATCAGGAAACTGGTTATCTTTGTCTGCGGTACCGGCCGGGGTCTGCATTAAAATTTCAGCGGCTTCATCAATGTGTTTAACCTGATACAGTGTAAAGAGCCCTTGATGAACGGCATCAATAACAGATTGCTTGAGGTTCAATTGCTGCATATTAGAGCAAGGAATAATGACACCTTGATGACCCGTTAAGCCACGGCGTTGACACAGCTTAAAAAAACCTTCAATTTTTTCGTTAACGCCGCCAATAGCTTGTACATTACCAAATTGATCAATCGCACCGGTTGCAGCCAGACTTTGTTTTATCGGCTTTTCTGAAATTGCGGAGATTAAGCTGCAATATTCTGCAAGAGAGGCACTGTCGCCATCGATCTCTTGATAAGATTGTTCGAACACAATATTGGCATTGAGATGTAAAGGTGCATCTTTACCAAAAATACGATACAAGCAGGAAGACAAAATCATCATTCCTTTAGCATGAATGTTACCGCCGAGTTCTGATTTCCTTTCAATATCGGCGACTTCTCCATCACCATAATGCACTGATGCGGTAATTCTTGCGGGTTCTCCATAACTGTACTCAGCATTTTCTATGACGGTTAAGCCATTTATTTGGCCAATCATTTCATCTTGGGTGGGGAGACTGATAAATAGATCGTCAAAGTTCTGCTCTGAAAGCTTCTCTGAGGCGTTGTGGCGTTGATTAAACATATCGATACTATGTTGGAATGCCTTGATATCGATATGTCGTGTATGCGCGTATGCACTAGCTTGGACTAATAACTGCTCAATGTTGATAGACATCAAACTTAATCGTTGTTGATGATCGGCAAGTCTGGCGCTGTATTCAAACAATGCCAATCTGGCTTGTCGATCTAAAGTCAGATTAAGATCGTTTAAAATGCAGTTTAACCATTGGTCGTATTCAACCAGGCTGACTTCATTTAAGTCTACTTCGTTGATGAGCTCCCCCAAAAGAGGGAAATGATTTGAAAAACTAGGTTCACCTAACCAGCAGTGACCATATTGGTTACTAGAACCAATGAGGATGATTTTGCAGTTTAAAGCAAGGGCGGGAAGGCTCGAATGCACTTGGTACTCTTTCTTATCGAGGATTTCAAGCAGCAACTCCCATAGCGATTCACGTTTCCAGATAGAATCAGCACACACAAATAGGTAATGGCAGTTGGCAAGAGCCCCCGCCTTATACTGCTTGGTGTTTTCATCATAACGGCCAATAAGATCATGCTTCTTGACCGTACCAGAAAGGTACTGATACTGAGCTTGTTTGGTCGCAATAACGGTGTCATTAGAAGGGACTTCGGCCTCAAGCCAAATGGTAGTGCTGTCTTGCAATATAAGGTGTTTATTTGGGAATACGCCTTCTGTATGAACAAGTGCATTGATGATGTATTTACGATTACAGCCTGAAAAATCGGCTAAATACATATGCTGGTCGTGAGTGCGGCCTAAAAGTTTGAATGCATCACGCACACGCGATTGACCGATTAGCCGCATCTCTGGTGAACTTTCATTAACTAAATCCGCTGGTAATGTAAATTGCGGTTTAAGTGCAGCTGTGGGAATAATGTTTGAGTTCATATATATCATGTAAGTTTTTCTACTAAATCGATATTACCATAGTATTGCTGCTAGCTATCAAGTAAGTCTGTATTAGTCGTCCCCATAACATTCAGAGCGCGGGTGCTGGTGATAGGATGAACAACCACCAATTTGTCTGTAAGATAGGCAGTTGTGCCGTTACACGAAAATTATCAAGTATTTGGTATTTACAATTAATGCTGAAACGCCTAATATCTACGGCGTTCGGAGAGATGGCAGAGTGGTCGAATGCACCGGTCTTGAAAACCGGCATGGGTTTGTAGCCCATCTAGGGTTCAAATCCCTATCTCTCCGCCACATTAAAGAAGGCAGCCTAATAGGCTGCCTTTTTGCTTTCTGGCTAACTCATTGTTATTGAAAGCGATATACATTATTGTTATGTTGGTACTTGTGTAAAATTAGCTTTCTAATTTGAAGTATATGGGCTAAATTAGACTGAATAAGTTAGCTTGATTCTAGTTTGATTCAAGCCAGATTCATTTTAAGGTAGAGCAGCTTTGATATCAGTATATTTGGTCGATGACCATGAGCTCGTACGCACCGGTATTCGACGGATTTTAGAAGACGAACGTGGAATTAAAGTCGTAGGTGAAGCCGGTGATGGAGAGACCGCGGTTCAATGGTGTCGTAAAAACGAAGCTGATGTCATTTTAATGGACATGAATATGCCGGGTATTGGGGGCTTAGAAGCCACTCGTAAAATACTCAGATTTCAAGCGCATGCTAAAATTATCGTACTGACGATACATACTGAAGATCCCTTTCCCACTAAAGTGATGCAAGCAGGAGCGTCTGGTTATCTAACTAAAGGGGCTACCTCGCCAGAAGTGATGCAAGCTATTCGACAAGTGGCACATGGACAGCGTTACTTATCGCCAGAAATTGCTCAGCAAATGGCGCTTAGTCAATTTAATCAGTCGGAAGACAATCCATTTAAAACCCTCTCTGAAAGAGAGCTGCAGATCATGTTGATGATCACCAATGGTGAAAAGGTCAGTGATATTTCAGAGCAACTTAACTTGAGTCCCAAAACGGTTAACAGCTATCGCTATCGTTTGTTCGCAAAATTAGGTATTGGTGGTGATGTTGAACTCACTCGATTAGCCATACGCTATAAAATGCTCGATACTGGTCAGTTCTAATTAGTGTCTATAGATATATAAAGAGCGTATGACAGCAGCGTTTAATTCAAATGAGTTTTTGAAAACGGTGACATCCTCGCCTGGTGTTTACCGGATGTATGATGTTGCAGATACCGTTATCTATGTTGGTAAAGCAAAAGATCTCAAAAAGCGGTTATCTTCCTATTTTCGTAAAAATCTAGCCAATGTAAAAACTCAAGCATTGGTATCAAGAATCTTCAATATCGATGTCACAGTCACGCACAGTGAGACCGATGCACTCATTCTAGAAAATGATTATATAAAGCAGTACATGCCTAAATACAATGTACTGCTTAGAGACGATAAGTCCTATCCCTATATTTTATTAAGTAACCATAAGCACCCAAGGCTCTCGTATCACAGGGGGCCGAAGAGAGATAAAGGCCAATACTTTGGGCCTTATCCAAATGGCGGCGCTGTGCGTGAAAGCTTGCATCTATTGCAAAAAATATTTCCTATTCGGCAATGTGATGACCTGTATTACAAAGCAAGATCTCGTCCTTGCTTGCAATATCAAATTGGCCGTTGCAGTGCGCCGTGTGTAGACCTAGTATCGCTTAAAGACTATCAAGAACAAGTCACATTAGCTGGCCTGTTTTTAAAAGGTAAAGATCAACAGGTTACCAAAGCACTCGTCGAAAAGATGGAGCTAGCGGCCGGTGAACTCCATTATGAAGACGCCGCTCGTTACCGAGACCAGATCACAGCGCTAAGGCGAGTTGCGGAGCAACAAGAGGTTTCTCACTCTTCAGGTGATATGGACGTGATAGGCGTTCACTTCGCATCTGGAGTGGCTTGTTTTCATCTGTTGTTTATTCGTGAAGGAAAAATTTTTGGTAGCCGAAGCTACTATCCAAAAGTGCCGGTCGATACGGAATTGTCTGAAGTGTTACGCGCCTTTATGTTTCAATTTTATCTTAATTCGGACAGCCAGCGAATCACACCTAAAGAGATCCTTGTCAGTGATACTTTTGAAGAGCAAGAGCAGCTTGCTGATGCCATTAAAGCCGCTCAAGAAAAAAAAGTAGAGATAAAGAGTCAGGTGCGAGGCGAACGTGCCCGTTTCTTGCGGTTAGCGTTAACCAATGCGACCAATGCGGTGAATACCAGGCTGTCACATAAGAATACGGTTGAGCAACGCTTCTTGTTACTAGAGGAGGCAATTGAAGTCAGTCATAAAATACAGCGAATGGAATGTTTTGATATCAGCCACACTATGGGGGAAAGTACGGTTGCTTCTTGCGTTGTATTTAATAGAGAAGGTCCGCACAAAGCCGATTACCGTCGTTATAATATTAATGGCATTACTCCTGGGGATGACTACGCTGCAATGAAACAAGCTATTAGTCGCCGTTTTGATAAGGTTGTTAGTGGTGGCAAGATACCTGATATTTTGTTTATTGATGGCGGAATAGGGCAGTTACGCATCGCTCAAAAGATAGTGGATGAGAAATTTGTTTCGTTAGATCAAGCGCCGACATTAATAGGCGTTGCCAAAGGGGAAGGCAGGAAGCCCGGTCTCGAAACATTGATCTATGGCGAAAATGAAGTGTCTTTTTCTCTGCCCGCAGATTCCGGTGCCCTACACTTGATCCAACAAATACGTGACGAGTCACACCGCTTTGCCATTACAGGGCATCGTAATAAGCGGCAGAAAACCCGCAATACCTCTTCACTAGAATCTATTGAAGGCGTGGGACCTAAACGACGTAAGGCATTATTGCAACATTTAGGCGGTTTACAGGAAGTTAAGGGGGCGAGCGTGGCAGAATTGGGAAAAGTACCTGGTATCAGCTTAGAAATGGCACAAACAATACATGATGCATTGCGAGGGTAGTAAAATTAAGGCAAGATTAGCGCAGATTTTGAATTCTAGGTCTTATAATGCCGTTTAACATTCCTATTGCGTTAACACTTTTCAGGTTATTACTGTTACCTGTGTTTATCGTTCTTTTTTACATGCCTGACAGTTGGGCCCTTTTCGCCGCAGCTTTTGTTTTCTGGTTAGCCGCGGTTACCGATGCGCTCGATGGATACGCTGCACGAAAACTAAAACAATCGACTCGATTTGGTGCTTTCCTTGACCCCGTTGCTGACAAAATCATGGTGACCACTGCATTAGTACTGCTAGTGGCTCAATACGATAGTGTGTGGTTGACTTTACCAGCATTATTTATGATTGGCAGGGAGATTGTTATTTCTGCTTTAAGAGAGTGGATGGCTGAAATAGGTAAACGAGGCACTGTAGCCGTTTCTTGGATCGGTAAATATAAAACAGCGGCACAGATGACTGCGATTACAGGATTAATATGGCAGCCAAACGATTTTATTACTTATAGTGCATTTGGTTTGTTTTACGTTGCTGCAGTTCTCACTTTTTGGTCAATGATGAGCTATATACGTGCCGCTTGGGGCGATTTAACCGCCGAGTAGCTCGTTTTAAAATCAATGAGATTAATTAGTGCGCAAGCAGTTGTTTATCTCTAAATATAGCGTTGACTCTTCGATATAAATCGGTAGAATGCCATTCCGTAGTCAAGGGGAAGCGAACTAAGCAAGAACTTGATTACAGATTAAATTGAAACGCGACATTAGCTCAGTTGGTAGAGCGATACCTTGCCAAGGTATAGGTCATCAGTTCGAACCTGATATGTCGCTCCAATTTAACGCCGGCGCGATGGCAGAATGGCTATGCTGCGGATTGCAAATCCGCCTATCTCGGTTCGACTCCGGGTCGCGCCTCCAAAGATTAAGAGTTTGATGAGTGGTTAAGTGATTAACTACAGTGTTTCTACCGATAACACGCATCATCAAAATCAACGAGTTTGCCCGAGTGGTGGAATCGGTAGACACAAGGGATTTAAAATCCCTCGCTTAATAGGCGTGCCGGTTCAAGTCCGGCCTCGGGTACCATCATTTAAGCCCTGACTAACGTCAGGGCTTTTTTGTGTCTTAATATTAATAAACTTTAGCTTTATCACAGTTGTTGGTTGGCGTCAGGTAAAAGCGGTTATCAAGTCGATGTAAGCTGTTATGGTGATGGGACATTGGATTCTGGGGTGACGGGATTCCCACTCGGTATAGATACCACTTCAAGCGAAAGTGGCACAAGGTTGCAGGGACAATTTTGCAAAGAAATATGGCAAGGTCTGCTTGAAAATGACGAATATACTTTAGAGAGCCACGGTAACAATACGTTCGATAACGGCGATGACGTTATTTACTGGTATTCAGGTGGTTTGTTAAGTGAAGCCACTACTTATTGCTATTACAACTATATCGCTGAGGATCGTACAATAGACGCCAAAAACTGGCAGCTAAAATACTACCCGGCTACAGGTAAGACCGAGGTAGGTAAAGGTGTCCTTAGCCATACACCGTAGCTAACTTGTGCTTTTTTAACCAATAATCTAGCTCCTTTATCGTAAGTGCTTTTTATTGGCTTGAGATATCTATATTTACAGCGGTAATTCTTTATTACGTCATATACAAAACATAATTGTTTGCCATACTTAACATTGGGATGTTAATAGGGTGGTTAAATGCGATTTTGTGGTTTCATATGCTGTATAAGTATGCTTTTCATGAGCTTTAATGGGTATGCTGATGAACGGCTTACTCGTGCTGAAAAGATGTTATACCAACAGGTGTCCTTGCTTGCATTAGTCGATACCGACGGCAAATTTATTCAATATAAAGAAGCACTCTCTATTAACAAACTTTCCTCTAAAGAGTTAAATCAGCTTGAAAGTGATATCGAACTATTTTGGAGTGAACATCATATACCCATTAGAAACAAAGCATTAAGTGAAATTAGTGATCCTTTCGTTAGAGCGATGGGTTTAGAGCCACAATTAAATGGTTATCTGCAGGTTCAAAATCGTATCCGCCATTTACAATGGTTAGCTGAACAAGATTGGTGGCAGCCGATAATCATTGATGGTTTGATCCGCCCAGGGAAAAGTCATCCGGTTATCCCTGTTATTGTTAAGCGATTATGGTTGCTTGGTGATGCTAAAAGTGCCGTTACAGAGTCGACAGTGCTAAATCAAGACATTGTTGATGCATTAAAACGTTTTCAACTAAGACATGGCTTGAAAGCCGATGGGATCATTGGTCCTGAAACGGTAAAGTGGCTAAATGTATCCCCAGAGCAGCGCGCATCCATTCTGGCTAAAAATTATATCCAACGAGCTGAGTTTATGGCTCAACGTGACGAACGTTTTCTGGTGATCAACATCCCTGCATTCGAAATGGAACTGTTTAACAAAGGAAAAGTTGAGCTTTTTTCAAGGGTAATAGTCGGAAAACCCTACAGAGCAACGCCGTTACTCAGTAGTTCAATTTCTAATGTCGTGATCAATCCGAGTTGGCGAGTGCCAAAAACAATCCTCCATAAAGACTTACTGCCACAAGTCAGAAAAGACGGTAATTATATCGCAGCGCGTAATTTTGATGTATTTGATCGTAATAATAATTTGGTAGTGAGAACACCGCAGCAGTGGAGTGATCTAGCAAGAGGACCCTTTCCTTTTAGATTTGTTCAACGCCCAGGTAGTACTAATACTTTAGGTCGATATAAGTTTTATTTTCCAAATGATTTTAGTATTTACCTTCACGACACAGCTGACCCAAACTTGTTTCAGCGCAGTAATCGGGCACTTTCATCAGGGTGTATAAGGGTTGAGAATGTTGAAGGGTTAGCAAATTGGATGGCGGCAAATTTAATTAAAGATCAACAGACTTGGGTCGATAGACATGCCGACCGAAATCGGACCCAATGGTTTGCGTTAAATGCCACTCTCAATGTGCATTTAGTGTATTGGACTGCTTGGATAGACGCGTCTAATCAAGCACAATTTAGAAATGACATCTACCAAATACAGGCTGGCAGTAGCTTTGCAGATACCGCCAGTGCTCAAATCAACGACTTATAACGCACTCACCGATATTTTATATGGATAACTTGCAATCCTAAAACTAACAGGGTAATTTGCCTGTCAATTGTAGGAAAAGTAGTCAGTGGTGAAAGTGTGACCGTAGTATGTTCTGCTCGTAGACAGTTATTATTAGGCCTTGGTGGTGTTGCAATGTTTTCTATGCTTCCAACAAAGGCACAGGCAAGTCGTTCAACCAAAGGGGTGCGTAGTTTAGGGTTTTACAACCGTCATACTGGTGAGCGTGAGCAAGGAAGCTATTGGATCGATGGTGATTATCAAGCGGATATTTTGACCGGCTTTAATCAAGTATTAAGAGATCATCGCCAGAATGAATCAGCCCCTATGGATAAACGTTTATTTGATTTTGCGTATCAATTGAAAATGTCCCTCAGTTTTGATGATGAGTTTCATATTATATCGGGCTACCGTTCTCCAAAAACCAATGAGATGTTAGCTAAAAGAAGTCATGGTGTCGCAAAGAAAAGTTATCATATGAAAGGGATGGCCTTAGATATCGCTATCCCTGGCGTTAAACTTGCTGATGTAAGAAGTGCCGCCATGGCCCTTAAATTAGGCGGTGTTGGTTATTACCCAAATTCTGGGTTTGTACATATCGATACCGGGCCTATCCGAAGCTGGTAAGCTTAGCGTTAATACGTCATAAGTGAACTCGAAGAATATTTTGTTTAGTTCTTCTTTTTATGTTAATATCCGCCCGCTTTTAGCCAGTAAGGGTTGGTCGAAAACCGTTACTGTAATTTTTTACATCTTATTTATATTAAGTGAGTTTTATTATGTCTTATACTATTCCTGCACAAATCCGCACTGAAATAGGGAAAGGTTCGAGCCGCCGCCTACGTCATGCTAACAAAGTTCCTGCTGTTATCTATGGTCCAGGTAAAGAAGCTATCTCTATTGTTTTTGATCATAAAGATATCATCAACATCCAAGGGAACGACGATTTTTACAGTACTGACCTAACTATCGCTTTAGATGGTAAAGATGTATTAGTACGTGTTCAAGACATGCAACGTCATGCGTACAAGATTTTAGTTGAACATATTGACTTTAAATTTGCTTAATTTTTAAGTAAATTGAAAAAGCGCCTAAATAGGCGCTTTTTTTGTGTTTTAAAAATGTGTTTTAGATATTGGCGGCGTTATCAAGCTTGCGTTCAGGGCAGGCGGCTATCACTTTGTTCTCTCCATTTTCACCTTGCTCAATCCGCACATCAAATCCCCATAAACGATGGATATGTTTGACAACCTCATGCCGGCTGTCAGCTAATGGGATCCTCGCGTTTGGAACATAACGTAGTGTTAGAGACCTATCACCCGATACCTCCACATTATGGACTTGAATATTAGGCTCAATATTAGACAAGTTATACTGCTGCGATAATTTTTCTCTTATCTCTTTGTACCCTCGTTCATCATGAATAGCTGACACTGCGAGGTGATTCTTATTGTCGTCATCTAGGATCGAAAACAGCTTAAACTGTCGAATGATGTTAGGTGAAAGATATTGGCTAATAAAGCTTTCATCCTTGAAGTTTTCCATGGCAAAGTGCAGTGTTGTTAGCCAATCGCTGCCTGCAATATCTGGAAACCATTGTTTATCTTCTTCGGTTGGTTTTTCACATATTCGACGAATATCAATAAACATGTTGAAGCCAAGGGCATAAGGGTTAATACCGCTATAATGCGGGCTATTGTAGCTGGGTTGAACGACAACATTGGTATGGCTTTGTAAAAACTCCAACATGAATCTATCGGTCACCAGCCCTTCATCATAAAGATGATTGAGAATGGTGTAATGCCAAAAGGTAGCCCAGCCTTCGTTCATCACTTGGGTCTGTTTTTGTGGGTAGAAGTATTGCCCCATTTTTCTCACTATGCGAACAATCTCCCTTTGCCAAGGTTCTAGAAGCGGTGCGTTCTTCTCAATGAAATACAATATATTCTCTTGTGGTTCAGCGGGGAAATGTTGCTTTTTGGCCTTTAACTGCTCTTGAGGCGTTTCTGGCACGGTACGCCAGAGATCATTAACTTGGCTCTGTAAATAGGCTTCTCTATCTTTTTGACGCATTTTCTCCTCTTTAAAGGAGATCTCACTTGGGCGTTTATATCTATCTACACCGAAACTCATTAGTGCATGGCATGAATCAATGATGCTTTCCACTCTTTCAACACCATGTAACTCCTCACATTCACTGATGTAATTTCGGGCAAACACTAAGTAATCAATAATGGAGCTAGCATCAGTCCATGTCTTAAACAGATAATTACCTTTAAAAAAGCTATTATGACCAAAACTTGCATGAGCCATGACTAAGGCTTGCATGGTGATGGTATTTTCCTCCATTAGATAGGCGATGCAGGGATCTGAATTGATGACAATCTCATAAGCTAAGCCCATTTGCCCACGCTTATAACCTTGTTCCGTTTCAATAAAACGTTTGCCGAAGGACCAATGGGTATAGCCAATAGGCATTCCTATACCTGCGTAAGCGTCCATCATTTGCTCGGCGGTAATCACTTCTATTTGATTTGGATAGGCATCTAATCGGTAATGGTGAGCGACGCGCTCTATTTCTGTTAAATAGGTTTGAAGAAGATCGAAGTTCCAATCGGGTCCATCATCTAATGGTTTTCTTTTTTCTATTTTGTCCATAACGCCCCCTTAGACAGCCTGTTTCTTAAACAACTCTCTAAACACTGGATAGATATCTTCGGCTTGTTTTATGTGTTGAACCGCAATATTAGCGTGTGTCTTCTGTAATGTTTCGTACTCTCGCCACAGTGTTTGATGCGCTCTATTTGTGATCTCGATATAGCTAAAATATCTCACGACAGGCAATAGCTGCTTTTCGAGTATGTGATGACAAGATGGTGAGTCATCCGCCCAGTTGTCGCCATCAGAGGCTTGTGCCGCATATATATTCCACTCATTTGCTGGATAACGCTTTTGTTGGATCTCATGCATTAATTTAAGTGCACTTGAAACAATGGTGCCACCCGTTTCTTGTGAGTAAAAGAATTCGTGTTCGTCAACCTCCTTTGCTTGGGTGTGGTGGCGGATATATACAACATCCAAGTTCTTATAGGTGCGAGTAAGAAACAGGTATAGCAAGATATAAAAACGCTTTGCCATGTCTTTGGTTGCTTGATCCATTGAACCTGAAACATCCATAAGGCAGAACATGACTGCTTGGCTTGAAGGGACTTCACGCTTAGCATAATTGTTATAACGTAAATCAAAAGTGTCGATAAAGGGGACTTTTTTAATTCTTCGTTGTAGATCGTCTATCTGTGCTTTAAGGGATAGAATGCGTTCAGCGTTAGAACCTGCTGTGCCTTCAAGTTCCATCAGTTCTTGTTGCAGTTCTTTTAGCATGCGCTTTTTTGATGAGGTCATCGTCATGCGGCGTGCAATCGAAGATCGTAATGAGCGGACAATATTGATATTGGCGGGCACGCCATTATTGGTGAAACCTGCTCTATAGACTTGATATTCAACTAGTTTATTAAGTCGATTGTTCTGCAGGTTAGGCAGCTCTAAATCTTCAAACAGTAACTCCAAATATTCATCTTTTGAGATTTCAAATACAAATTCGTCATTTCCCTCGCCAGAATCAGAAGCTTCACCTTGTCCAGCACCTTGACCATTGCCTGATGGGGGCCTTTCAATTTGATCACCCCGGCTAAACTTATCATTTCCTGGATGAACCCGTTCTCGTACTCCGCCTTGACCTTGGTGAAACGTGGGCTCGCTTATGTCACGGGTGGGTATGCTTATTTTCTCGCCCTTATCGACGTCTGTCACACTACGGCGTGTCACAGCATCACTGACCGCTTTTTTTATCTGCTTTTTGTAGCGATGAATAAATCGCTGTCGATTGACGGTACTCTTGCCTTTTGCATTGAGCCTTCTATCTATGAAATTTGCCATGCGCACCTCCGAGCCTAAATAGTAGGGGAGTCATCTCCCCCATTTGGCTTTCTTAAGAAGACTTTCTGACTCTCAGATACCATTCTGACAGCAATCTAACTTGCTTTTGTGTATAGCCTTTTTCCATCATACGGTTAACAAAATCATCATGCTTACGTTGATCATCAGTCGATGTCTTGCCATTAAATGAGATTACCGGAAGCAGATCTTCAGTGTTAGAAAACATCTTTTTCTCAATCACCGTTCTGAGTTTTTCATAGCTAGTCCACAATGGGTTAGTGCCTTCGTTATTGGCTCTAGCTCGAAGTACAAAGTTAACAATTTCGTTCCTGAAGTCTTTTGGATTGCTGATCCCCGCAGGCTTTTCAATTTTTTCAAGTTCAGCATTTAACGCTGCTCTATCGAATAATTGACCGGTTTCTGGATCTCTGTATTCCTGATCTTGAATCCAAAAATCAGCATAGATAACATAACGGTCAAAAATGTTTTGTCCGTATTCAGAATAGGATTCAAGATAAGCTGTTTGGATTTCTTTTCCAATAAATTCAACGTACTTAGGAATAAGGTAGCCCTTTAGAAATTCTAAATACCGTTCAGCAGTTTCTGATGGGAATTGCTCTTGCTCGATTTGACGCTCCAGTACATAAAAGAGATGCACAGGATTTGCGGCAATTTCTGTATTGTCAAAATTGAATACCTTGGACAGAATTTTAAATGAGAAACGCGTTGATAGTCCTAACATGC
The DNA here is from genome assembly GCF_023283945.1 of Shewanella gelidimarina. Taxonomy (GTDB): domain Bacteria; phylum Pseudomonadota; class Gammaproteobacteria; order Enterobacterales; family Shewanellaceae; genus Shewanella; species Shewanella gelidimarina. Next base: position 111,732 of record NZ_JAKIKW010000008.1, read on the forward strand.
CTTCATCCACACCAGCATAATCACGATACTCTTGATATGATTTCGCTTTAGGGTCGGTATCTTTGAGGCTTTCGCCGTTATACACCCGCATTTTGGAGTAAATAGAGGAGTTTTCTGGCGCAACCACACGTGAAAGTACACTGAATTGAGCCAAGGTTTCCAGAGTACCTGGGGCACAAGGCGTATTTGCTAACTCTGAGTTTGTCAGTAGCTTTTCGTAAATGCGTACCTCTTCTGATAAGCGCAAGCAATAAGGCACTTTAACGATATAGACTCGGTCTAAGAATGCTTCATTGGTTTTATTATTCCTAAAGGTTGTCCACTCTGATTCATTAGAGTGAGCCAGAATGATGCCACCAAAGGGCAGGGCGGAAAGCCCCTCTGTACCGTTATAATTACCTTCTTGAGTTGCAGTAAGTAGAGGGTGAAGCACTTTAATCGGTGCTTTAAACATCTCTACAAATTCCATTAGACCCTGGTTTGCACGGCATAATGCGCCTGAATAGGAATAGGCGTCTGCATCATTTTGTGCAAAATGTTCCAACTGTCGAATATCGACTTTACCGACCAAAGATGAAATGTCTTGATTGTTTTCATCACCAGGCTCAGTTTTTGCGATAGCTAGCTGATCTAAAATTGAAGGGTAGACTTTGACTACTTTGAATTTTGAAATATCACCACCAAACTCGTGCAGACGTTTAACTGCCCAAGGCGACATGATACTTTTTAAGTAACGTTTTGGTATGTTGTACTCTTGCTTAAGAATTTGGCCGTCTTCTTCAAGATTAAATAGACAAAATGGGTGGTCATTCACAGGGCTGCGAACACCGTCTGCGGTCAGTACGTAAATAGGTACATTTTGCATTAATGCTTTAAGCTTTTCTGCCAATGAGGATTTCCCCCCTCCCACAGGCCCTAAGAGATAGAGGATCTGTTTCGATTCTTCCAGCCCTTGGGCCGAATGTTTCAAATAGGCCACAATCTGTTCAATGGCCTCTTCCATACCATAAAAGTCTTTAAAAGCAGGATATCTGGAAACCAGACGGTTGGAAAATAGCCGACTTAGAATAGGCTCTTTTGACGTATCAATTAACTCTGGCTTACCAATGGCAATTATTAGTCGTTCAGCTGCTGATGCAAATGCGCTATGGTCCTCTTTACATATGCTTAAAAAATCTTCTAATGAATACTCTTCATCAAGTTTTTTTTCATAACGTTGTTGGTAATGCTCGAAAATACCCATAACCCACCCCCTAAACAATCTAAATAGAATGAGAGGCTGATAACAGTGGCCTCCTACTATTAAGGTTAGACCTAATTTGGTAGGGCTGAGATAAAAAAGTAAATAAAAACAATAAGAAATAGTTGCAATTGCAATAGTTGCAGATGAGAATAATAGTGTAATAACGTGTTTTTATTTAAAATAATGACCCTTAATCAATCATTGTTTTACACTTTTAGATCCTAACAATGCGAGAGGAATAGATCGAACCGTTAACGCGATGCTTTATCATTGTGTGTCTAGAGTGCTGAGGGGGCTTAACTAAAGTGCATTGATTTTTACGTCATCGAAAATGAAGTCAGAATAGATAAAATCCGAGCTCATAGAAAGCTCGGATGAGTTAGTCGCTGTATATCAAGGGCAATATGTTGGTTGGCTAGTTGTTAATGCCACATATTTGTAACCGAGGAATAACTACTTCTTTGACCGTAAAGCAGGTACAAAAAAGATTAACCAGGCAACGAGGTATATTGAAAATGCAACAATCATCCATTGTCCCATTGTCACACCCATCATCTCCCAGGGAATATCTGAACACATTCCCGTTGGCATAAACACGGATGGCAGCCATTCATGCAGTGGCATCCAGGTTGGAAACTCAGGTAGAAATGAACAGGTTGCAAATGGCGAAGGGTTAGTTTGCATATCCACTAATTCGAGTGCCAGTTTCAGCCCCCAAGCAGCACTTACGCCCCAAATACCCATTGCAGCTAATCTGGTGATGCGAGATTGATAACCTGTTAAACCTAAAACCGCAGCAAACAAAATGCCGAATATCGCTAATCTTTGATAGACGCACATCACACAGGGATCGAGCTTCATGACATGTTGAAAAAATAGTGCTGTTAACTCTAATGAAAGAGCAGTCGCTGCAAGCGTAAGCCAAGCGGCTCTTGATTGGGCAAAACGGATTAATACATTCAACGATAAGGTCTCCATTACAAATAAAAAACGCCCTGATTAGGGCGTTTTATATGACTAACTATTATTAAAATAGTTCAGTTACTGCATTATCAATGTGCTGATACAGCACTATTGCCTACTTCTTGAACTGTGTGATGGATCAGTATTCCAGTATCGTAAAAATATTGGGTCATCTGTTCTAATCCACCAAACTGTATCGCAAGTATACCAACGATAGATAACACAATCGTATAAGGTAGTGCCATCCACACCATACGTCCGTATGACAGACGAATGAGAGGAGCGATAGCTGAAGTGAGGAGGAACAGGAATGCTGCCTGACCATTGGGCGTTGCTACTGACGGAAGGTTAGTTCCGGTGTTAATCGCAACCGCCAAAAGATCAAACTGATCTCTTGTGATTTGACCATCAAGCAATGCTGCTTTCACTTCATTGATATATACAGTGCCGACAAACACGTTATCGCTCACCATTGAAAGCAGACCGTTGGCTATATAGAAAATAACTAACTGGGTGTTGCCTTCGTAACTTAGCGCCCATTGAATTACTGGGGCGAAAAGATGTTGATCGATAATTACACCGACAATAGCAAAGAAAACGGCTAATAACGCGGTAAACGGCAAGGCTTCTTCAAATGCTTTTCCGAGAGCGTGCTCATTTGTCACACCATTAAAGGCGGTGGTCAAAATGATAACCGATAGACCAATTAAACCAACCGATGCCAAGTGCAGCGCTAGTCCCAAAATTAGCCAAATACCGACAAGCGCTTGAACGACCAATTTCATCTTATCGTGATTAGTACGATGAGTGTCTTCGTGAGCCGCATAGTCAGATAAAATCTTATGCACGGCATCGGGTAACTGCTTACCATAATCAAAAACTTTAAATTTTTCGACAAGGTAACAAGTCAGAATACCCGCAAAGAAAACAGGCACTGTCACAGGGGACATACGTAATGCGAATTCAGCGAACTGCCAATTTGCTTGAGCAGCGATAATGAGGTTCTGTGGTTCGCCCACCATCGTACAAACGCCGCCTAATGCAGTACCAATTCCCGCGTGCATAAGTAAGTTACGTAGAAAGCCTCTAAATGCTTCTAGCTCCTCTTCACATAACTGGTTTTTGCCATCGTTAGTATGGTCATGGTTATCATTAAAGTTTTTGCCCGATGCCACTTTGTGGTAAATCGAATAGAAACCTACCGCGACAGCAATAATGACTGCGATCACCGTTAATGCGTCTAGAAATGCTGATAAAAAAGCAGATGCGACACAAAACATGATAGACACGGCGACTTTAGATCGCACCTTAGTAATCATTTTGGTAAAGGCAAACAGCAGTAGCTGCTTCATGAAGTAAATGCCAGCAACCATAAATATTAACAGTAGCAATACTTCTAGATTTGCTTCTATTTCATGCAGTACTTGACTCGGGGATGTCATGCCGATAATCACGGCTTCGATAGCAAGCAACCCACCGGGTTGCAAAGGGTAGCATTTAAGTGCCATAGCAAGGGTAAAGATAAATTCTAAGACCAGCAGCCAACCCGCAACAAACGGGTTAATATAAAACACAACTGGGTTGATCACTAGAAACGATAATATAGCGAATTTGAACCACTTCGGCGAATTGCCTAGGAAGTTATCAAGAAACGCGTGACTCATTGTCACAGGCATGGAATCCTCACTCTTGTATTTTTATAGTTTGATAGTAACAACAAAATAACTAAGATTTGTTGTTACTAATAAATCAGCCAATGCTAAAGGTAAAACCTTTTGGCTAACTTAAAAAGCATTGATTACTCAAACGGCTACCTAAATCAAAAAAAATCATTTTAAATTAGCTGTTCGCGTGTTTTTTGAACACTTTTTTGAGTTGTCGTTTCAGCGTTTGGCTAATACTCCTATTTGGGTTCCCATTTTAGATAGCTCTGGTATGATGAGTAATAGAACAATACTTACAATTGGATAAAGTAGGCTGATGATAATCAATGCCAAAGGCCCTGCAAGTTTTGCAGAGAAATATATTGTGCGATCCATTTGGGACAATAAATTTCCCCCCGGCTCTATCTTGCCAGCTGAACGTGAGTTGTCAGAGTTAATCGGTGTAACCCGCACAACATTAAGAGAAGTACTGCAACGTTTAGCACGTGATGGGTGGTTAACCATTCAACACGGAAAACCTACCCGAGTGAATAATTACTGGGAAACGTCTGGACTCAATATTCTTGAGACTATTGCCGAACTTGATCCCGATGGATTTCCTGAATTAGTCGATCAACTGTTGTCTGCACGTAGCAGTGTTAGTGGAATTTACTTCCGCGGAGCCATTCGCAACAACCCCGAACAAGCGGCTGAAGCATTATCAAAGCTAGGCGAGCTTGAAGATACTGCACAGGCTTATGCCGATTTCGATTATGAATTACAGCATACACTGGCTTTTTCATCGGGTAATCCGCTGTATGTATTAATCCTTAATGGATTTAAAGGTCTATATAGCAGAGTCGGTCGCTATTACTTTTCTAGTGCAGAAGCCCGCACATTAGCAATGGACTTTTATAAGCAGTTGCAACAGTTAGCAATCGATAAAAATCATGCTGATGTAGCGCTATTAATGCGAACCTACGGTATTAATAGTGGCATTATGTGGCAGAGTTTACGCGACAATATGCCGGTAGAACTTGGTCACTCTAATACATAATCAACATACCTTTTTTATGTAAGGTGATTATTGAAATCAAAAAAAGCCATCAAATATGATGGCTTTTTTGTGGGCGAGATAACTTACAAGTCAAAGCTGTAGTAGATATCTAAAGATTGCTCAATCGTACCGGATACGGTTTCAAGATAGAGTTGTGACAATAAGTAATACCGCACTGTCATTTCATAACCCGGATTGAATACACCAATCCCATATTTAACCATTAGGTTCTCACCAATAAAGCCACTAATCGCAAATCGGCCGTCATCATTAGCGTCAAGCTGAACATTTGAAAAGCCAATTTTCTCGATGATCCCGGTGGCGGTATTACCAATATTGCCGATAGCACCCCCGCCAATTTGATTACTGAGGCTGAGCGCTGCACCCATCATCAGGCCACTATTTTGATCTCCGTCGCTACTGTTAAGGCCTGTGCCTCTGATAATGTAATTTAAAATTTCTGCCTGCTCTTTGGCTGGATTTGAAAAAAGGTTAACAATGGGTTTCATTGGTGTGCCTGTGATGCGAACCCCTGCCACTACATCTTCCTCTTTTATCTCGCGAGCAGCTTCAATATTTAAATTTGGCAGATCCATAGGACCTATGAACTGCATTTCGCCAGCCCTAATTTGTAATGTTTGTCCCATGAATTTATAAGTACCATCGATGACTTTAATTTCACCGAACAGCAGAGGGGGTCTAAAAGGACTCTGCTTTAACTCTAATTTGCCTAACAGCTTGCCATCGAGTCCCATACCATCAACTTTAAGATTATCGCCGATGTTTAAATTGACCTCTGCCGAGACCGCTAACGGTGTGGCTTTTTTCATTTCAGTGGTGAGGCTGTCTTTAAATACCACATCTTTTGAAACGGCCACGGCACCTTCGGGTAATTGGACAATAGTGATGTGTCCAGATGGCACATTAATGTCACCTTTTACATCTACTGAGTGATCAGTGAAGCTGATATTAAGATCAGTGCCAACACTCAAAATCGCGAGGGGAGGTTGAATGACCGCGAGGTCATTACCTTTGATGTTGAAACTGCCTTTTATTTTCTTATCTAGCCAATTAAGTTGGCCATCAATATAAGCAAGCCCATCACCCATTTTTAGCTTTCCGTCTATTTGTGCTTTTTTACCCGCAAAAGTCAGATTCAAATCAACATCTTCAACAAGGGTTGGGTTTGCCGTGGCCAATATGGAACCTTTTGTCAGGGAGATATCACCTGATGCCTGTGGGTCGTAAAGTGTGCCCCCGATGCTTAAGTTACTCGAAATGATCCCTTCTAATACTTCCAATTGAGGTAGTAGCTGTGCTAATGCTTGCAAGTTTATCTGTTGTAGCGATAGGGCACCGTCGATGGCTCTATCTGGGGTTACGTTTATCGATAAATCAGCATTTAGGCTCGCTATCTCATCCGATTCAAATGAAACAGAGGTTTTAAGGTGTTGCTCGTTCAAGAGGCTATTAACAAGAAGAGACTTATAGTTGATAGTGACTTCGTTTTTGTTGGTGGCTTTTGCATTGAAGTCGAGGGTTCCTGGGGTAAGCTCAAGCTGCAATAAACCTGTAGGTTTACCTTGGTCAAACCATTTAAACTCCGTTGCTAATGAGGCAGGACCATGCCAGTTGACGCTGTTAGGTAACCAAGGTTCAACTAACACCCCAACGTCTCCGATATATTCAATTTTGGCTTCACCGCTTAGCCCAAGTTTAATGGGGGCTTGTGAACATAATTGTCCACTGATATGCGATAGACAAAACGAGCTGATCTCACCCTTTGCGAGGGTTAAATCATAAAGGGCATTAAGCGGTTTATCGAGGTTAATGACACCAAGGATTGATGATAGTGATAATTGGTTAATACGCGTTGTAATGGCATTTTTTTCGTCATCGTATTGGCTATTAAGGTCAGTTTTTAGGGCTATGTCCCCTTGGGTTTCTAACTGCAATGACTGCTGATTGAGATCGCCACGAGTATTAATATTAATACTCTCTAGATTAATATCATTATAGCTAAATTTTTCAGAGGTCAGTTTAGCTGAAAATGCTTGATTATCCGCCGGTTGGTATTGGCCATTTAACGTGAGAGTGTCCAGTGCCAGTTGCTTCAGTTTTAGATTGTTAGCGAGAAGGGAGACATTAATATTTGGATGTTCAGATTCGCCCGACACATCAATATGACTATTAACTTTTCCGTTAGCATCTTGAAGCCATAAACTCAAATCTGGCACTTTTAACTCGCCAGTCAGTGCCCAACGTCTATCCACTTCGCCTTTAATATAGAGTGAGCTTTGCAGTGCGTGAATGTTAAGTCCAGGCGAGCTTAAATACCAATGGTTATTTAGGGTTAGATCGCCATCTAACGTAAGAGGATAACCCGCGACATCGCCGTTGAGGTTAGCGTCGGTTATTCCTAAAGACCATTGAGCATCTTTTAGCGCTAATTGCCCCGTTGTTGTCATGGCACCATTGATATCACTCTTAGGCAAGGATTGCTTTAAGCCAAAGCTGAGTTGACTTAAATCTAATTTTTCGCTCATGAAATGGGAGTTCCATGAGAGTGTTTTACCATAATTTAAGGTGCCATTTAACGCCACATTTCCCATTGAGCTTTCTATTTCAAGCTGGCTAAAATCCAATGTTTGTTCTTTGTGCTCAAACTGACTAACAACCTTTAACAATGGATGGTAATGAGAGTTAAAGTGGGTTTTGAGATCAATCTGCTGCACCTTGAGGTCCCCCTTGGTGTTTAAGTCAATATCAGTGGCTATAAACTCAGGTTCAGCTAATGGCCATTGTAGCTTGTTCGATGTTAATGATATTGAGTAAGGTATCGTAGGTTTAGCGAGAGAAATGCTTGACGATAGTTCAAATTCAAACTGTCCTTGGCCCTGGATTTCGCTTTTAAGTTGGTTAAACCCCTGGCTTACGATGGCATGCAGTTGCTGGTTATGTAATCCGGGTATTTCAGTGACATGATCAAGTGTGAGATCTAACTCGAAATCCATTGGATAATCTTTAGAAAGGGACATTTCTCCCTCTAAATCGACCGTGCCATAAGAATGATTTGCCGAAAATGCTGCTATATTAATCAGGAATGTTTGATAGCTGCCACTGAGGTAAACACGTTTGAAGTGATCTTTTCTTGGGCCTAGGATTAAGTCGCCATTATTGATCTCTAGCGATTCAACATAAACGGGTATGGGCATAAAAACTTCGGGCAGATTCGCCATTGCCCAGTCGATGTCATCCTTTGTATCAATGCTCTTTTTTTCAGTCGCTGCAGCGGTCTCAGTGGCAGACAGCTGCGCAATATTGGTGGTGACTGTTTGATGGTCTTTTATTGTGTTATTAAATGGGATCGATACCAGTAACCCCTCAGCGTAAATAGTCCTTGCTCTAATTCCGGTACTTTGCCATTCAGCACTGAGATTAAGTTGGGCGGCATTAAAGTCCATATCGTTGACACGAACGGTCACCTGGCTCAGTGAGCCTACATCCAATTTGATGCCGAAAGGCAGAATTATCTCTTGGTTTTTTGCAATCTCATTGAGTATCTTTTCGACAGATTGACTAGCATCCTCAGTAACGGATGTATCGCGAGTGGCTAAATCAACCGTTGCGATATCAGTATTGGCAGTATCTATGTTGGTCATATTACTGGAAGCGGGTGCGCCAATAAGAGCTGTATCAATCTCAACATTGACTTTGCTTGCGCTGAGTTCATTAACGCAGAGCTGCTTTTGGACTAAACACATTGGGTTCCAATCTAATAGCAGATCGGTTGTTTCAACTTTTACGCCGGGCATTTTCCAATTGCCGACGTCCAGTATTAAGCGGCGGTTTATCTTTCCTGATTGATAAGTAACATTAAGATCGGGCACCAGCATATTAGCTATTTTTACAGCAATATGAGTCCCAAAATTGGTGCCTATAATGATGGCGAACAAGATAAGCAGGGCTAATGGAAGGTAAACAATTACCCGGCTAACGCGTTTAAACCAACGCCATACCAGTGTTGATACCGTTTGAGTTGGTTGTGTCGGTGAGTTGGCTTTTTTGGGCTCACGCGAGCCAGAGATACTGCTATTGAGTTCACTCATAGCTCTGCTCCCATGGTGATATGGATCCGCCAAGGCCTGCTAATCGTATCGGTTTCTTTTAAGCCAACACCCACGTCAAATTTAACGGGACCAATAGGTGATATCCAATGTACGCCAGCACCAACAGACGTTATAGCCTCTATTTGATTGACGTCAAAGGCATTACCCGCATCGACAAAAGTGGCTACTCGCCAACTTGGCGTAACGTAATATTGATACTCAATGCTGCCAACCATTAAATAGCGCCCACCAACGACTTCTCTTATCACTTCCCCATCATCATTAACGGAGTCGATAGACGGGCCCAATTCGTTATAGCTGTAACCTCGAATACTTTGGTCACCACCTGCAAAATAGCGTAAAGAGGGAGGGATTTCGGCTAGGTTAGCTTCATTTGTGAGGTTCGCTGCAAGATCTAAACGAGAGACGATACGATGTTTATCAAAGAATGTTTGGATCCATTTAAACTTTGCCTGTAGACGCGCCAAGCGTACTTCGGAGCCTATATTGGGATCTGCATACTCAACGCTGTAATATTGCAAAAATCCAGATTTTGGGTCGAGTGAATTGTCTCCACGAGAAGTTTTAGACACGTTAGCGCCCAAAAGGACAAAGCGGGGGTCATAATCAACGCCAGACTGGGTATAACTCTCTTTCATCACTTCAGCAGAATAGTTTACAATCCACTGATATCCCAAACGTTGTTGACGGATCACTGCAAAAGTCATTTTAGATGACTCGAGCTGTCCAGTATTCTCAAATTTGCGGTCATCAGTGTTATAAACTTGAGTCACACCATATTTATCGCGCAGCATACCAACACGTAATTTAAGTTGGTCATCGAGTGGGTGAGTCAGCGGAATCGTGTAGGTGGTTAAAAATTTGGGTCTGTCGGGGGCCCATTCGGCGGTTGTTTCTTGGGAGTGACCATAACTGTTTATCTGCGGTGTACGCCAAGTGACTCGGACTCTTGGCTCGATAGTGTTATCAATCGTATTACCAATATCAACACCCAAACCCAGCTCAATAGAGTGATCTGGTTTTGGACTCAAGTCGACTCTAATAGGCACCAGTAATCCCTCTACCTGTTCAACTAACGGTAATACCTTAATGTTTGAAAAGTAGCCAGTATCGAGTAGTTGCCGATTAAGTTGTCCGAGGTTACCAGTACTGTAGGGAGCATCAACGTCAAAGGGGATAAGCTCTTGCAGTATTTCTGGTTGCAGTGTGTGCCCAGTAAAGGTTACCTGGCCTATATGATATCGTTTACCGGAGTCGTAATGCAGCGCGATTTTGGCACTGTTATAATCCCGATCAACTTCAATTTCTGCTTTTACGAATTTACCATCAAAATAACCCCGTGCTAAAGACAAAGTCAGTAATTGACCTTTTAACTCTTCATATACGCCATGATTAAGCCTATCTCCGGGACGAATTGATAGTTGCGCTAGCCATTGTTCAAATAGAATGTCGTCGCGCAATTCTCCGTCAACTTGTATATCAACCCAACGCACCGTTGTTGGCGCGCCTGGCGTGATGACATAGTTGAGTACCCAAGGGCCCTTTTCGTGGGTTATAAACTCTTGTTTGACGCTACTGTTGTAATAACCCATCGAATGCATAGCAGCATTGATATTGTCTTCTGCGTTAAAAATAAAAGCGCGTCTTTTCACATTCGAATCTGGCAAGGCGCCAAGGTGAGCTTTTACGTTCCGCTCCAAACTGCCTTTTACGCCCTTGATATTGAGCGTTAACCAGTCATTTGCGAGAGCGGCAAAAGATGTCAGTAATACACTGATCAAAAATAACGATTTGGTCGTTGCTCGAATCAAACTTATCAAAAGATATCAGGCTCTTATTATTAGCTTTAGTTTTATGTCCCTATTGTCACTAGAATAGTGAACTCAAGCAAGTTGCTGATTGTAATTATGGTCGAAAATGGTTACAAAGAGAGCAAATAAATATAATTGGATAGCGTTTATGAATTATTCCCCAATCTTAGCCGCCGGTTTACTGGTATTCGTCGCTGTTAGCTCAACTTCATTTGCGGCTGAGAAGCCATTTTCTATTGCAATACATGGCGGCGCCGGCACAATTTCTAAAGCCAGTTTGACAGAATCACAACAAAAGGCTTATCGCGCTAAGTTACAAGAAGCCATCGATGCTGGGTATAAAGTATTGGCAAACGGCGGCGATAGTCTTGATGCGGTGCAAGTATCAATTAACGTACTCGAAAACAGCCCTCTATTCAATGCCGGTTTAGGAGCGGTTTATACTTATGATGGTGCCCATGAAATGGACTCGTCGATTATGGACGGTAAGACCATGAACGCAGGCGCCGTTGCGGGGGTTAGGCATATTAAGAATCCGATTGACTTGGCAAAAGCAGTTATGGAAAAATCACCCCACGTGATGCTCTCGGGTCAAGGTGCTGAAGAGTTTGCACTTACGCAAGGTTACCAATTGGTGCCTGCAAATCACTTTGATACTGAAAGCCGCTATCAACAATTGCAAAATGCTAAAGAGAAAATCAACAAAGCTGAATCCAATCCAGAGTATCAAGCGAGCACGGGTCACAATTATAAACAAAGTGCACTCGATTATATGGAACTCGATTATAAGTTCGGTACCGTTGGTGCAGTCGCTTTAGATCAACAGGGCAATCTTGCCGCGGGAACCTCTACTGGTGGGATGACAGCTAAACGTTTTGGCCGTATTGGTGACTCTCCAGTGATTGGTGCCGGCACTTACGCCGAAAATGGCGTGTGTGCAGTGTCAGCAACTGGCCATGGTGAGTTCTTTATTCGTTACCACGTAGCAGGCGATATATGCGCAAAAGTGAAATATCAAAAGAAATCCATAATACAAGCGGCAGACGAGGTGATTAATCAACGTCTCATTACCGCTGGTGGCAGCGGTGGTGTCATCGCAATTGATCATCGCGGCAATATTGCGACCCCGTTTAATACCGAAGGCATGTATCGCGCGACGCGCAAAAGTGGTGAAGAAGCGCAAGTGATGATTTGGCGAGATAAGTAGCACTGATATTCTTAGGTGGGGCTTTGTTTAACCCCACCTAAGAATATTGCAGAAAAGGTCAAATTTTTGTTGTGGTTTCGGTGAGTGCTATAACTGACTTTAGACCGTTCATTGTTGCAAGTGGGTGTGGCTTATCATCCACATACCCCGCATTTCCTCCACCAAAGCGGATGGTTACTGAGTCTGAGTCCGCGTGGGCTATTTTCTTTGCTAATTCAATAGAGATGGGAACTGTATAATGTTCATGAGTGTAAACAGTATTGCCAGCAGAACCTCCATTAACGATACTTGTTGAAGTTCTTCTGTTATTACTCGCTTGGTTTATTATTTTCTCACCGTTGACGTATACACTGATCCACTTAGAATGTGCCCATTCTTTGGTCATAGATCGAAATTCAGCTCTAATTTTTTTGACATTACTTACAGAGTCAGGATGGTAAGTGAAAGTTATTCTTTTATAAGCGGTGCCCAAAAGGAAGTCCCAATATTCAGTATCTGAGTAATAAAATCTCTTCTCAAGATCATCAACTATTATCGAACCTGAATGCTCCTTGAGAATTTCCTTGGGTATGTTATAGCCGTATTCTGCTATTTTCTTGTTAGATACACTTGCACAACCAGTCATTAATAATGCAATTATTGAAGTAGTAATAATATTTTTCATAAATCTTAAATTTTCCACGAACACGTATAGATACGGTGTACGCATTGTGGCTGTGTTAGAAACATTAAACAATAATAAACATCTCATTGAGCTTAAGTTAGTCGCTTTAGAACAAGTGGTGATATTTATTTTTCGGTGGTATTCTCTTCTTTACGTACACTGATTATTCGATGCTAATGGCTAAAATATCAAAAGAAGCAAAAGCTGAAATGAAACGAAAACTTGATGAAATCATCCTCAATATTTTCTTAGAGGAAGGTTGGCATCATGTGACTTATGGGAATGTTGCAGCAGCAGCTGATATTCGTCGTTCTACAGTTCAAGGCTATTACACTGAATTGGGAGAAGCCCTAAGGGGAAAGATATTTCCTATTTTTTTGTCTCATCTAGATCTATCTAGTCATAAATCATTACGAACCTCTTGGGCGAAAGCACTCGATGACAAGCAATTTCGATATATTTTGCAAATGTTAATAGCAAACGCTGCGAGTGAAGCTCCCAATGAAATGAGTAAGCAGGGAATGGAAAAATTGTTTGAAATGGTCGGAGTGAAGATTGACGGAGCAGAAGCAGTTTTACATCAATTGCTTGGTGAAACAGTAATTCGTTTATTAGAGCGCTAATATTCCACTTAGGATTAATGAATCAACGTCTCATTACCGCTGCTGACAGCGGTGGTGTCATCGCGATTGATCATCGCGGCAATATTGCAACGCCGTTTAATACTGAAGGAATGTACCGCGCTACCCGCAAAGGTGGCGACCCCGCTCAAGTGATGATTTGGTCTGATCTGTAGTGGCTCCTAATGTGTACTAAAGCAAATTAGTGGGCTTTAGTACACATATTGATCTACGTATATTGCTATATACTAATAAATAATTATTACTGCTAAATTCGATGTGTTCTATGTCGCCCAAACCCGATCGTATTACTGCAATGCAGAACATTATCGAGCAAGTCAAACTTGAGTTACCCTTAAAAGATCCTGCAACGTTTGTTTGTGGCCCTGATGGCAGTTGTATTGGTTGTCCTAAAAAACTACTGGAGTTGGTTGATAGTGAACTGTGCTACTGGGAAAGTGCTATGGCTAACGGTGACATTCCACAATTGGGAGATATTAGTCGTTTTGCCAAATTGTGTAAGAATGTGAGAAGAGGGCTAGTACGTAATGATGCGCTAGCAAAGTATCAGAATATAAAGCAATAACAATACTGATAAACTTCTGTAATTGGTAAGTTGCTTGGCACCCCCATGGGTAAATAAAGATAGGGATGCTATGAGTCATGCAGGATGGTATAAAGCCGATATTTAACACTGCTATACTCCCTTTACCATTCCAATATTAATACTGTCATCGTCCTAATATGCGCTTATTAAATGCCGTTTTCTGTCTGGCTATACTTTATAGCGCTTGCGCTTACAGCGCCAAGCCATCGATAGACTCTTTAGATGATATGGTCAGTTGAGTGGCTCGAGAAAACATAGCCACCTCGATAGTGTTAACAGATGCTAGCTTGATCACGTTAGGTGTGGTTAATTTTGATCCGAGTTCGGTCGTTGATGTTGGTGGTTTAGACACGGGTTCACAAAGTTCCCTTCAGCGGCGGCGTGAGCTTAAAACATATTCTTTGCCGTGGAACGGTGATTGGACACAAGCTTTCCCTCATTGGCACACATCGACTTACTTCAAGTTATCCTATATTGGTTCAAATCAGACGGTAGATTTTTCTCAGCCATTGATTGACATCGATGAGCTGTCGGAGAAAAGTTATCTGTTTCAAGCTGAACAGCGTTGGCAATACGCGTTAACTGATCATTGGAAAACCCAAATCGGGATCGGAGCACAAGCCATTTGGTATGAAAATCAATTCCAGTACCGAAGCGAATTAAAGGAGCTCGAATCTCTATTTGATAATGGCTTATTGAATACCTCTTATGGCGCCTTGGTGATTGACCCTTCAATTGAGTTTCGTTATGACAACCTTTTTTTTGGTCATCGATGGCAATTTATCAGTCGTTATCGCTTCGCGATTGGCCGCACCGTATTAACCGATACCGCACCGCAAGAGGTGTTTTCAAAAGTGGGCCGCTTTAGCAATACATTTATGTTTCATTATGATCTCCCCCTATTGGCTGATAACGATAATGAATTGCGACTCATGTTCCAGCGTATAGATCTATCGGGTGATGCCGTTCAACCTTTAGGCACTGATCATTTTTATAAAGTTGGCGCTGGGTGGGTGATTGACACACCTTGGTTGTTATCATGGATTGATAATGTTGGTTTAGGCGTTACGGTTAACATCGGCAGTGTATTAAGTGGCGGCAGTATATTATTGTTATTTAACGAAGATATTTAGTCGAACCGATATAACTGCAGTGGCCATTTTTGCAAGTCAAACGGCTATAAGTGACTCAGCCACTATTCAATTGTGAACAATCCTCTCTTTGATTACTAGTGTTCTAATGCAAAGCGGCAAATTTAACGATATCGGCTTTTACGGTTACCGCTATCGGTTTAATCCACTCCCTAATTGCTAAATATTAGCTAAACTAAAATAGAAACAAATGAATAGGGGAATGCAATGAATTCAATCAATGTAAAAGAACATATGGATCGCCAACCGGTAATGCTGACACCATCGATGTCGATAGCAACAGCGGTAGAAAAATTACTAGCGAACAAAAAGTTAGGTGCGCCGGTTGTTGATGCTGACGGCAAACTGGTAGGTTTTTTATCTCAGCAAGACTGCTTATCAGTAATGCTTAAAAGTAGTTACCATTGTGATTTAACGGCCATCGTTAAGGATTGCATGCGGACTGAGGTGTTATCAGTAGAGCCTAATAGCAGCGTATTAGCCTTAGCAGAACAAATGTTAGGTCCAAAACCCAAGGTTTACCCCGTGGTTGATAATGGAAAAGTGATTGGCACCATTAATCGCACCAATGTTTTAGCGGCGATAAATACCTATATGCAGCAATGTTATTTAACTCCGGCTTAGCAGAAAGTATTTTTATGTCAGCTATACCACTGAAGTGCGTTCCTTGTTAGGATCAACCTCTTTGATTTTGGCTATGGAATTTGCACTTGAGTTCGCAACAGCATCACCTATCTAACGCATTTTTAAAAAACTGTTATGAAGCCGACGCCGCCCAAATTAGGCGTCGCTTGTTTAGGCTTCGTAAAGAGCCTGATTCTGAAAAGAAGAGTGCAACGTTAGATTCTCTTGAGCAACTCGCGTTAGCCTCTCGTAAAAAAGTAGAGCTTCGTCTTGCTAATCGGCCACAAATTACCTTTCCAGAAAATTTACCAATATCGCAAAAACGCGATGAAATCGCTACAGCGATTGCGGGTAATCAAGTGGTCATTATTGCGGGTGAAACCGGTTCTGGTAAAACTACTCAGTTGCCAAAAATTTGCTTAGAGCTGGGGTTGGGCACGCGTGGTTTAATAGGGCATACGCAGCCACGTCGACTTGCCGCGCGCAGTGTTGCCACCCGTATCGCAGAAGAGATGAACTCACCGCTAGGTGAGGCAGTAGGCTTTAAAGTCCGCTTCGCCGATGCGATAAAGCCAGAATCCTATATCAAGTTAATGACGGACGGTATTTTACTGGCTGAACTCACGTCAGATAAATTACTTAACCAATATGACACGATTATTATCGATGAAGCGCATGAGCGTAGCCTTAATATCGATTTCATTTTGGGTTACCTTAAAAATGTGCTAAAGAAACGTCCTGATCTAAAAGTGATTATTACTTCAGCGACCATTGACGTTGAGCGTTTTTCGCAACACTTTAATGGTGCGCCCGTGATAGAGGTATCGGGTCGAACGTATCCGGTTGAAACGCGCTATTGCTCGTTAGTTAAAGACAATGCAGAAGATTTTGACCTCATGGAAGGTATTTTTGCCGCGACCGATGAGCTGATCAATGAAGGTCTTGGTGACATTCTTATTTTTATGAATGGCGAGCGCGAAATTCGTGATGTTGCAGAGCAGCTTAATCGTCGCAAATACCGCGATACTGAAATTCTTCCTTTGTATGCCAGGCTGTCATATGGTGAGCAAACCAAAGTATTTAAGAGCCATGTTGGCAGACGCATAGTATTGGCGACTAACGTAGCCGAGACTTCTCTGACCGTGCCTGGTATACGGTATGTGATTGATCCCGGTACAGCGCGGATGAGTCGTTATAGCTACCGCACTAAAGTGCAGCGATTACCGATTGAGCCTATTTCCCAGGCAAGTGCCAACCAACGTCAAGGGCGTTGTGGCCGCGTTGCGCCGGGGATCTGTATTCGGCTTTATAGCGAGGAAGACTTTACCTCTCGCCCCGAGTTTACCGACCCAGAGATTTTACGCACCAATCTGGCCTCAGTAATCTTAAAAATGTTGGCGATTGGACTGGGAGATATCGAAGGCTTCCCGTTTATTCAGCCACCTGATGAGCGCTATATTCGTGATGGCTTTATGCTGCTCGAAGAATTACAAGCCGTGAGCCTGAAGAAAGGTCAGTTAACCCTAACATCATTGGGTAGACAACTGGCCCATATTCCGGTTGATCCACGTCTTGCGCGCATGGTGATCCAAGCACAGAAAAATGGCTGTTTACATGAGTCGCTAGTGATTGCCTCGGCTTTATCTATTCAAGATCCGCGCGAACGTCCTATGGACAAAAAACAAGCCGCAGATCAAGCTCACAATCGCTTTAGCGACCCAGATTCTGACTTTGTCTCTTTTTTAAACCTATGGGATTTTTTAAAGCAAAGCCAAAGAGAACTCTCGAGTAGCCAATTTAGAAAGCAGTGTAAGGGTGAGTTTTTAGCCTACTTACGTGTACGAGAGTGGCAAGACCTCTATGCACAGCTAAGGCAAGCGACCCACGAGCTTAAGTGGAAGCTCAATGACACCAGCGCTGAAATCAATTATGAACTGCTACACAAGTCTTTGTTAACCGGTTTATTAAGCCACATTGGTTTTAAAGATAAAGATAGAGAATACCTAGGTGCTCGAAACAGTAAGTTCTTTGTGTTTCCAGGTTCTCCTCTAGCCAAAAAAGGCCCTAAATGGCTGATGGCAGCAGAGCTGACTGAAACTTCACGCTTATTCGCTCGTTGCTGCGCTAAGATCCAGCCTGAATGGATAGAACCACTTGCGGAACATTTAGTGAAAAAAAGCTACATCGAGCCCCACTTTGAATCTAAACAGGGCTCTGTTGTTGCACTAGAAAACCAAGTACTTTATGGCTTACAAATTGTGAATCGCCGTAAAGTACAATACGGACCCATTGAGCCGGTCGAAGCCCGTGATATCTTTATTCGTTCAGCACTTGCTGAAGGCGAGCTAAGAACCAACGAAGCCTTTTTTATCAGTAACCAAAAGTTATTGCTAGACATTGAATCGCTTGAACATAAATCACGTCGTCGCGATATTTTAGTCGATGAGCAAGCGTTATTTCATTTCTACGAGCCTAAAATTCCGGCTGATATTTATAATGAGCCAACATTTATAAAGTGGTGGAAAAAAGCCAAGCAACAAAATCCTGATCTACTTGATTTTGAACGCGAAGCGTTAATGCAGCGCAGTAGCGATCACGTATCAATGCTGGATTTCCCTGATAAATGGTATAAAGGGAATTTAACCCTTAATGTCAGTTACCATTTTGAGCCATCGGCGGCTGACGACGGCGTCTCTGTACATATTCCTGTGGCATTGATTAATCAGGTCGATGACATTGATTTTGATTGGATCGTGCCGGGTCTTCGCGAAGAGAAATGTATTGCGCTGATTAAGTCTTTGCCTAAAACACTGCGTAGAAACTTTGTTCCAGCACCTGATTACGCCAAAGCGTGCATACAAGCCATTACCCCATTTGAATTGCCTCTTATTGATGCCATGTGTAAGCAGTTGCTGAGAATGAGCGGCGTGCGGGTTTCTCCAGAGGATTTTGATGATACTCAGTTAGCACAGCATTTATTGGTCAACTTTCAAGTTGAAGGTGATAAAGGAAAGCTATTAACCCAGGGGCGTATTTTGGAGCCCTTGAAAGCGAGTATGCAAGGACAGGTCATTCAAGCTATTCGTGAAGTCGCTGACTCGGGGATTGAGCAAAAGGGGCTAGAGAGCTGGACGTTTGGCGATCTGCCTAAACTGTTTGAACAGAAAAAAGGCAACTTTGAAGTTAAAGCGTTTCCTGCGTTGGTGGACGATAAAACCAGCGTTTCGATCAAATTATTTGATGATGAATTCGAAGCGGAGAAACAGCACCGAATAGGCTTGCAACGCTTGCTGCTGATCAATATTCCATCACCGGTAAAGCACTTACAAAAATCCTTGCCCAATAAAGCAAAACTGGCGATGTACTTCAATCCCTTTGGTCAGGTGCAGATCCTTATTGATGATATTTTATCCGCTGCAGTACAACAGCTTATCGATGAAGAAGGGTTCGACATTCGTTCTGAATCCCAATTTGATAAAGCGAGGGATTTAGTCAGGCAAGAATTGAATCCAACGGCCGAAAAGTTAGCCCTTAAAGTTGAAGAAGTATTGACCATTTATAATCGTATTAAGAAACGCTTAAAAGGCAAAATTAGCTTGGATATGGCATTTGCGATGAGTGATATTCAAAGCCAACTTGAGCAATTAGTTTTTAAAGGTTTTGTTCAGCAGTGTGGATGGAATCGACTGAGCGATATCATTCGATATTTGAAAGGCATTGAGAATCGACTAGAGAAACTACCGATTGACCCGAACCGAGATCGTTTACATATGCACAGCATCAATAAAGTGCAGGAACTTCTAAAAGGACAGCTGGTTAAATTGCCTAAGTCGGTGCCTGTTCCCGATGTGCTGGTAGAAGCTCGTTGGATGATAGAAGAGTATCGAGTGTCTTGTTTTGCGCAAACATTGGGCACTGCATATCCAATATCTGAAAAACGTATTTTGAACCAAATCTCACAAGTTTAATCTTAGGGGCTGTTGATCTTTCGAGCTTAGTTTTTGTTCGGTTCTTTACCGTAAGGAATAATGCTTTTAGTAAAAGGCTTGAGCGATGATGCTTAGCTGGCTAAGCGAAAAGCGCGTAACGCATTCTGGTCATAAAAGACTAAATAGTATTGAAACGAATAGTCATTATCAGCGTAATGATAAAAACGCACGGTTTATGCCGTGCGTTTTTGTATCTACCACGCACCGCTTTCTTTTTGTCATTATTCACTCTTAAATTGATCCATTTCCTATCGTTCTTTGTATTGACTAACAATAGCACTATCGAATAATGCTGCTAATTTACGGTGAGGTTATATACTTTGTGCTCAATAAACACCGTGCATATCACATCATTTAGTAGACATTAACAGCGCTGAAATTGGATAGGCAGGTGAGAGTACAGCATAGGTTTTCACAAACTAGAGACATAGGAGATGCATTTTTAATTTGAAATGTTGGTTACTAAAAAATATGTAGTACCTCTTTGTGAATATTTTGTTTAAAAAATAGCATTTACTGATTGATATTTATCCAGCCATAACCCATTGTTTAGAGTGTTCTTAATAGTCTGAGGGCTGTTTTACTTAGATCTTAATCTATCCAGCTGATTAGGAAGGGTGATCTAGTTGTTTTTCATGAAAAAAAGATGATCTAGATCAACCTGCGGTTGGCTTTACCAAAAGTAGGTATGTAACAACTAGATAGAGAGCTGTTATTATCTGCACTAAGTTAAATGCGTGTTAATTCACGCTCAAATAAGACTGTCATTCTGTTTTGGATTATCGTTGTTTAAGTCGCTCGTTATTGGTATCTAACCGCACAATATTTTATTGCAGCAACCTACCAACCATTGCTGATGATCGCTGGGAAAGCATAAATACAAAATAGCATCCAGTGCATAGTTAGCGTGTAGCGCCAATACCGATGTATTTTTGTAAATGGACAACATGACGAAGAAACAATAGCAAGACACGACTGTAATGGATGAGGGTTAGCTTAATGAAGCTAACCAGATAATATCATTTCAGCTTTATTACTCAGATAGATAAGGAACGCACCCATGTCGTTACCTGAGGTACATATCTCAAGCTTACTTGTACAAGTTAGCCCTGAGCATTTAAATACAACGAAAAAGCTGATAGAAGATTTTGAAGAAGCCGAAATTTATGGTGTTAATGACGTTGGTAAAATCGTCGTAGTGTTAGAAACACAAAAAGAAGGTTTTATAAGCGACATTATTGAGAAAATTAATAATATGCCCGGTGTGCTTGGCGCAACCATGGTCTATCACCAAATAGATAGTGATCCCGACTCCACCAGTTTACCCCCTTATAATAAAGAGTGTGTTAGCGAGGAACAAGTATGAAAATGACTAGACGTGAGTTTATCAAAGCCAATGCAGCAGCGTCAGCTGCTGCGCTTGCAGGTATTACTCTTCCAGCCACAGCAACAAATTTAATCGCAGCAAGTGACGAGTCAAAGATCCATTGGGACAAAGCCCCATGTCGTTTCTGTGGCACCGGTTGTTCAGTGCTTGTTGGTACTCAGGAAGGTAAAGTCGTCGCGACTCAGGGTGATCCAGAATCACCAGTCAATAAAGGCCTTAACTGTATTAAAGGCTACTTCTTATCAAAAATCATGTACGGCTCAGATCGTTTAACTCAGCCATTATTGCGCCAAACTGATGGCAAATTTGATAAAGACGGCGACTTCGCACCTGTTAGTTGGGATCAAGCCTTTGATATAATGGCTGAGAAATGGAAGTCTGCATTAAAAGCAAAGGGCCCAACCAGTGTGGGTATGTTCGGTTCTGGTCAGTGGACCGTTATGGAAGGATATGCTGCTTCTAAAATGATGAAAGCAGGTTTCCGTTCTAATAACATCGATCCTAACGCACGTCACTGTATGGCATCAGCTGTAGGTGGCTTTATGCGTAGCTTTGGTATTGATGAGCCAATGGGTTGTTACGATGACTTTGAACATGCTGATGCCTTTGTTTTATGGGGCTCAAATATGGCAGAGATGCATCCCATTTTATGGAGCCGTATTACTGACCGCCGTTTAAGTCATCCCCATGTTAAAGTTAACGTGTTATCGACTTACTACCATCGTTCATTTGAACTCGCTGACAAAGGCTACATCTTTGAGCCACAAACTGATTTAGTCATTGCTAACTACATCGCTAATTACATCATTGAAAATGATGCGGTCAACTGGGATTTTGTTAACAAGCATACCCATTTCAAGCAAGCGACTACAGATATTGGTTACGGTTTACGTGATGATAATCCTCTACAAAAAGCAGCAGCTAATCCGAATAGCGGCAAGATCCACTCTATTGATTTCGAAGAATACAAAAAATCAGTAGCACCTTATACCCTTGAAAAAGCGGTTGAGATGACGGGTCTGAATGAAGAACAATTGATTACTCTTGCCAAACAGTTTGCCGACCCAAAGATTAAGGTGATGTCACTTTGGACTATGGGTATGAACCAACATACTCGTGGCGTATGGATGAACTCGCTGGTTTATAACATCCATTTGCTAGTGGGTAAAATCTCGACTCCTGGTAATGGCCCGTTCTCACTAACCGGTCAACCTTCTGCATGTGGTACCGCGCGTGAAGTGGGTACATTCTCACATCGATTACCAGCAGACATGGTTGTTGCTAATCCTGAGCACCGTAAACGTGCTGAGCATTTATGGAAAATTCCTGAAGGCACTATCCCACCTAAGCCGGGTTTCCATGCAGTACAGCAAGACCGTAAATTGAATGATGGCGTGCTTAATGCTTATTGGACAATGTGTAATAACAATATGCAGGCCGGTCCCAATATAAACCAAGAGCGTTTACCTGGTTTCCGTAACCCTGAAAACTTTATTGTTTGTTCTGATCCTTATCCAACAGTAACAGCGCAAGCGGCAGATCTGATTTTACCGACTTCAATGTGGGTAGAAAAAGAGGGCGCTTACGGTAACGCTGAGCGTCGTACTCAGGTTTGGTATCAGCAAGTGAAAGCACCGGGTGACTCTAAGTCTGACCTATGGCAGCTACTGGAGTTTTCAAAACGCTTCAAAATTGAAGAAGTGTGGTCAGAAGAGCTTATTGCCAAGATGCCTGAAGTACGTGGAAAGAACATGTATGAAGTGCTATTTGAAAATGGCCAAGTGAACAAATATCCATTATCAGAAGCGCAGGAGCTTAATGATGATGCACAAGACCAAGGTTACTACATCCAGAAAGGCCTATTTGAAGAGTATGCAAGCTTTGGCCGTGGCCATGGTCACGATCTAGCTCCATACGATCGCTATCACCAGGAGCGCGGTCTGCGTTGGCCTGTTGTGGACGGTAAAGAGACTAAGTGGCGTTTCAGAGAAGGTGATGATCCTTATGTCGGTAAAGGTAAAGGATTCGAATTCTATGGTAAGCCAGATGGCAAAGCATGGATAATCTCTGCACCTTACGAGGCACCACCAGAGTCTCCAGATGAAGAGTTTCCTCTGTGGCTATGTACTGGTCGTGTACTTGAACATTGGCATACAGGGACCATGACACGTCGTGTACCTGAACTTTATAAAGCCGTCCCTGATGGACTTTGTTACATGCATCCAGATGATGCTAAGTCTCATGGTGTACGCCGTGGTGATGAAGTGTTAATGAGTAACAAACGCGGTGATATTCGTGTACGTGTCGAGACTAGAGGGCGTAACCGTCCACCAAAAGGCTTGGTATTTGTCCCATTCTTCGATGCTCGTATCTTAATTAATAAACTTATTCTAGATGCAACCGATCCGCTATCTAAACAGACAGACTATAAAAAGTGTCCTGTTAAAATTACTAAAATAGCTTAAGGCAGGGTTATGATGAAAAAATCAATTTTAATCACGTTGAGTATTACCTTAACCCTGATCAGTGGTTTTGCAGTTAGCCAAGACCGTGGGATCGGTGGGGTTGAGTCCTTGCGCGGTAACACGGAATTGGAAACAACTAGAACCGCGGATCCGATGAAGAAAGTACCAAGAGATCAGGTGGATATTGAAAGTAGTTATGTCTTTCAGCCACCACTCATACCACATCACATTCGACACTATGAAATCTCATTGAATGCTAACAAGTGTTTGTCATGCCATAGCTGGAATAAAGCTAAGCAGATGGGAGCCACTAAAATCAGTGTGACTCACTTTGTCAGTCGAAACGATGAAGTATTAGCTGATGTTTCTCCTAGACGATATTTTTGTTTGCAGTGCCACGTGACACAAGCAGATGCGAAACCGTTAGTGGGTAACTCCTTCGAACGTGTTAAATCACTGCAATAACAAAATAGGCAGGTAATAATATGAAATGGATTATTAACGCCTTAAAAGGCTTCTGGGGCATATTGAGGCGGCCTAGTAAAGCTGCGGTAGGTATCGTTCTGTTTATGGGCTTTGCTGGTGGACTCATGTTCTGGGGTGCATTTAACACGGGTATGGAAGCGACAAACACTGAAGAGTTTTGTTCTGGATGTCATGCACCAATTGTGGCAGAAATTAAAGAAACTATTCACTACGCTAACCGCTCTGGTGTTCGTGCTATCTGTTCAGATTGTCATGTACCCCATGCGTGGACGGATAAAATCGTGCGTAAGGTTCAGGCTTCTAAAGAGCTGTTTGCTTATTTTGTTACTGAAACCATTAACACACCTGAGAAGTTCAAAGAGCGTCGAGCTCATTTAGCCGAAAGGGAGTGGGCAAGAATGAAAAAGAACGACTCTTTAGAGTGTCGTAACTGTCATAACTTTGAATTTATGGATTTCTCTGAGCAGAGTCCTCGCAGTGCAAGGCAGCACTCTACTGCACTTGCCAGTGGTGAGAACACCTGTGTAGATTGTCATAAAGGTATCGCCCATAATCTACCAGATATGCACAAAGTTGAAGGTTGGCAATAAGGAGCCATTATGAGTACATTAGAAAATGTTATATGGCATGTCCTCGGCTACAGCGCCATGCCGGTCATTATACTAGGTGGTTTTTCTGTCGTTGCTGTTGCTTCTATTTGGATTTTGTCCAAAACTGCTGACAAGTAAGCCATAATAATAGGATGCGAAGGTCAGATATTTCTGTGCTGACTTAAGCAAAAATTAAAAAGCCTGACTTAAATTAAGTCAGGCTTTTTTTATAACAGAAATTGGATAGCAAAGAATATGTTATACCAGTTGCATTAAAAGTTTGATCATTCAGCGGGAATTCAAAGCCCTGTAGGTAAGATGGGGCTTGAAACTAATCGTTATTTTCGGCTCTGGCATCCTCGGTAATTGTTCCGTGCATTACTCTACCTCTTGAATCTGACCGCCAAGGAGGTGGAAATGTCCTCTTTTTTATGGAACAAAATAGACCATTAAGTCGTATATCAAAAGCCTACAACGAAGCTTATAGGGCATTGCCATTTGCTTTAAACGTTGGCTGCACATTGTACGCGGCTCAGACTTTCCATCTCTGCTTTGCATTGGCTTAAAAGCGAATAACCGTTTGTCACCAATGCGGCTTGAATTGAACCGTCTGAGGAGCTCTTAATGGGCCAAATACTGAGTAAAATGGGCATAAAATCGGGTGACACTCACTTAACTGTAATGCGCTCAGAGACCCACGAGTAATTTAAAATAATAAATATCAGTATCTTGATTCAATTGTTCTGCTCAAGTACAACAGCCCCTACACTCTATGAGTTAATGACCCCTATGTTGCTCGACAGAAAATCTGGGAAGCTATGTCCATGATTTTGCAGCATCTTGGGAAACATAGAAATGGGCGTTAAGCCTGGGAAGGTGTTGATCTCATTTAACAGTATTTCACCCTCATCAGTTAAGAAAAAATCTATTCGAGATAAATGTCTAAGCTTCATACCCTTGAAGGCACTGATGGCATATTTACGGATTAAGTTGCTAACATCGCTTGGAATATCTGCGACGATGTGAGTTTGGGCTTGGCTGTTAGCTGCATATTTTTCATCGAAGGTGTAGAAACTATTATTCGAACAGATCACTTCACCCGGCACGGTCGCAATGACGTCGCCGTTAATTTCATATACTGCGACTTCTAGCTCTCTAGCGTTAATGGTTTTTTCTACAACCACATAATCTGAGAAGTGAAAGGCTTGCGCTAAAGTCGATTCTACATCGCTGATATCGTCAACACGGTAGCAACCTACAGATGATCCCTGTGATGCGGCTTTAACAAATATACTGCCCCATTGTTTTAGTGCTTCTGTGGCTTGGGCTACTGTTAATTCCGATAGTTCGCTTAAAAACAAGTAAGGTGTATTGGGGATATTTAACGCACTAAACCACATCTTAGCGGTGATTTTATTAAAACAGTTGCGGCTAGCTTCAGCTTTACAGCCAAAGTAGGGAAGGTTGATTAATTCAAAGTATGACTGAATATCACCGGTTTCTCCGGGAAAACCATGAATACAAGGAATTGCATAATCGACATGCCAAGGGGCTTTTTGCTCATTTTCAAAACGGATCTGTCGACGGTTATTGAGCTCACAGCTTTCGCCTGCTGAAGTACGATAATGACCGTTTGCATCTAGCTCAACACGAAGCACATTAAAATGAGGCAATGTTGCTAACGAAGATTCAAAATAGTTGGCTGATAATAGTGAAATAGCATGTTCATCACCACCGCCACCACATAGCAGTAAAACATTCGTTGTAAGCATTTAATCCCCACTTGTTACTCGATAAAATTAGCAGACTTACTATGGCGGAATCACTCACTATTGCAACTGTTAGCGGTGATTTCGTTGCCATTTGCTGTTTTTGTATTCAACGTTAATGAGCTGGTTCAGTATTCTAGGCAAAGCACTTCAAAATACCTCGATTAAAAGCGCCCGTAAGATGATTAAACAAGGTCGTCACTATGCTCTCTATAATCAATTAGGCCTATTCCGATTATCTACAGGGTTCCAAAGCCGCTGTGCTAACCCAGATGCACGCTGGGTTAAGCGCGAACTGGCCTGCTCAAATACACGTTGGCTGCCAAGACAAGTAAAGTGATGCTTTGCACGAGTAATCGCGGTATAGACAAGCTCTTTTGACAGCAGTTGTTGTTGCGCCAGACTGGGCTTTATTGGCAAGACTAAAGATACATGGCTAAATTCGCTGCCTTGACTCTTATGCACCGTCATTGCAAAGCAGGTTTCATGGCTCGGTAAGCGAGCGGGAAGCACCTTTAATAACCCACCATCAGCTTGAATAAAGTGCGCCATCAATCGTTTGGAATCACTGGCTTCATCGGGCAAGATAAGCCCGATATCGCCGTTAAACAGTCCAAGATTATAATCATTGCTTTGAATAATCACCGGCCTGCCGGCGTAAAACTCTTGTTCTGGGTTGATGAGGTCTTTGTCAGCAAGACTGCGAGTGACACTTTGATTAATGCCATCAACGCCGTATTCACCTGCGCGCATGGCACACAATATTCGGTATTGATTAAAGTGTTCGATAATATGTGCCGCTGTCACACCCGGTGTGCCAATCGCATTAAGGTAAGGGGCATATTGAGTCACAGATTGATCGAGTAGGGTCTCTAAACCTTGATTGGCCATCTTGTTCGTACTATTGAGATGACGATGATCAATCCATAACAACTCTTGATAACCTGTCTGCCATACCTTGGCAATGCACGGCAGGTCCGCTTGATTGACCGCGTTGGCCAGTTGGCCAATACCAGCATCACCTTGAAAGCGATGGCTGTGCATGAGCATACAGAGGCTGTCGCCAATTTGTGGATCATCGCTGATCAAGTTATTCAACGGGTAACCGGTTAAATGACTTAATCGCGCTGCTTGAGGCGGTGAATAGCGCATCTGCCAGCCAGTATTACCCTCTGCTGACTTCATTTTTAGGCCACTACAGATATCTGCCAGCACGGCGCCAGCCTCGACGGAGGCTAATTGGTCTTGATCGCCCAACAGGATGAGGCTTGCGTTGGCCGGTAAGGCGGTGAGTAACTTATGCATCATCGGAAGATCAACCATTGAAGCTTCATCAATAATCAGTAGATCGAGTCTTAACGGATTATCTTTATGGTGTCTGAATTGATGCGAGTTAGGGATAACCCCGAGTAATCGATGTAGGGTGGCAGCGCCTTCAGGAATGCGCGCCATATTTAACTTCAATTCATCGGCAGGTAAATGTTGTAAATCATTCGTAAGTCGCTGTTTTGAGGCTTTAATCGATTCACTTAAGCGCGCAGCGGCCTTACCCGTTGGGGCAACAAGGCGGATGGTAAGCTCTTGTTGTGAGGTTAACAGATACAATAACTTAGTCACTGTGGTTGTTTTACCTGTACCCGGGCCACCAGTGATCACCGCTAGCTTTTTGGTTAATGCGGTTGCAGTTGATATTTTCTGCCAATCGTAGCGTTGCCCATTTTGTGGAAAGAGATCATCGAGTAATGCCTTGGCTTGGGTTAACTGCGCTTTATCCGATGAGTCATCCAGAGCGGGAGTATGGGACAGCCGAGTTAAGTGCTCGGCAACTTCACACTCAAAGTGGTAATAACGCTGCAAGTAAAGATTACCACTGTCTAAAATGAGTGGTTTTAAGTCACTGTCTCCTGGTGTGCCGACGGCTGCACAACGAAGGAGTTCTTCAGTTAACTCTGCAACACTTATGTTAATCTGACATTGACTGCTTTTCTCTTTTACAGGGTTAGCTAAGTCAATCTGGCTCAGTGGTAAGCAGGTATGTTGGCTCGATAAGTTCTGACTCAGTAGGGCGTAAATGAGTACAATAAGTGGCGATGGATCTGGATGTAGCTGCGCCATTTGTAGCGCAAAATGTCGATCAAGAGAGGTTAATAATCGCTCGCTTTGCCACTCTTTTAATAAGGTTTCTATTGGACGTGAAATGGTCAACATTAGTTAGCCTCTACAGGTATTGATTGCCGTTGAGTCTTGCCAAATAACACATCAAGCTTTTCAATCAGCTCTTTGGGTGGTTTGTCATAAAATACACCTGATTGAGGTTCACTCACTGACATCCCTCTTAAGAACAGATAAAAACAACCACCAATATGTTGGTCGTAATCATAGTGGGTCATTCTGAGTCCTAAATATCGGTGTAAGGCTAAGGTATAGATGATGTATTGCAGATCGTATCGATGGCTACGAATAGCTTGTTTCATATTGTTGTAGTGGTAAATATTGAGGCTATCACCCAAATGGTTAGACTTATAATCAGCAATAAAGTACTGCTGATTATGCTCAAAGGTTAAATCGATAAAGCCCTTAAGCATGCCTTGTAAATCATCGAATACTAGGCCACCGCTATAACCAAAGTCGATAAGTAACTGGTTAAGTTTATTGGCATTAAGTTGGGTTATAGGTAGGTAAAACTCCATTTCAACTAATTTTTGCTGGTTTGTTAGCTGCGCAAGAGATAATGAATCATCGGTTGCCAGAGGCGCATGGAGCAGATCCATATACCAGTCTTTTAACACCTCAGTCCATTGCTCATCAATACCATATTTACTCATGGCATTGGGTAACTGTTCATCTAGACCTGAACTTGCTTGGGTGAAATCAATCAGCTCCAGTACTAAATGCATAAAACTACCTGCATTAGCGCCGCGCTCAAAACTGAAACGAGAGGCTTCAGTGTCAACTTCATCAATGATGATGTCGACCTCGGGAAACTGTTCATCATCGGCGCCAGGGAGCACTTTTTCATGGGCAAGGTGTTTAACCAGTCCTGAGTAACTTCCAACACGCCAAGGTGTTTGAAGTGGACGTTTAAGCACCTTTGGCGCAAGTTCTACTTGCACGTCAGTGTTGCTTGGAAGCTGTAAATACGCCTCTTCAAAAGGAGTCGAACCTGCCGCGGTCATTTCAGTCAGACTAATGGCTAGCGGGTCTTTTTGAGCAAGTAACTGAGCTTTGCTTTGCAACTCACTGTACTCGCATATTTTATCCTCAATACCAAGAAGATAACCGATGGCAGTTTCGTTGAGCTGGCTGGTCATGCCTTTGCTTTTTGTTAAGCGACTATGGTTGGCGATGTACAAATAACATTTAAGTACTGGTCTTGTTAGTGCAACATAAAGTAAGCGTAGATCTTCGGCTAAGGTTTCCCGTTTTTGTCTGTCCCAACCCTCATCCGATTGTTCGATATCCCATACCAGTTTATTGTGCTCGTGATAGAGCATAGGCGCAGGCCTCTTACTACTACCTCGACTTAAGCTCACAAACGGAATAAAACAGATCGGGTACTCAAGCCCCTTACTTTTATGGATGGTGACAATTTGCACTAGGTTTTGCTCACTCGCGAGCTTTAGCTGTGACTCTTCATTGGGTTGATTACCGATTAACGCCTGTTCAAACCAGTTGATTAACGCGCTCATGCCATCAAGCTCGGTCGCTTTTTGCTGCAGTAGTTCACCAAGATGCCTAAAGTCCGTTAGGCGACGTTCACCTTCACTGTTGTAGAGTAGTCGTTCGATAAGCTTTGCTTGGCCGGCAAGGTTCAGCAGTGCTGGCATGATGCCGCGTTTAAGCCATTGTTGCTGCAGCGCGGCGAATTGCTCAAGTAGCACTTGGCGCTTATCTTCATCTTGGTTAAAGCCATGGATCTCTTCTGCGCTATAGCCCAATAAAGAGGTCGCAAGGGCGCTTCGTAGCGCTCGCTCATCTTTAGGATCGGCCATGGCGTACAATATAAGCAACATCTCTCGGGCTTCAATAGTGTCAAACACGCTGTCACGGCTTAAGAATACCGAGCCAACTTGTCGCTGTTCGAGCGCTTTTTTTATCACATTGGCTTCATGTCGGTCTCGGACTAATACGGCGATGTCTTTTGCTTTTAAGGCGGCATTACCAATGCCACATAAGCCTTGCTGGGCTTCAATCAGCAGGCGGGTGATCTCATCGGCAACGTCGCTAGCAAGCAGTTGTCTTGCCGTGGTTTTATTTAATCCCTTTTCAGGATCTTCACTTAAAATTCTGAGCCTTAATGCGCTCTTGTCCGTCTTAGACTCTTGCAGCACTTTAGTGTCTGCAAAGCTTGCGGCTTTGACGGGCTCAAAGGGGATTGATGCGCTAATAAAAGGATCGTATCTATGCTCAAAAATACAATTGACGGCGTCGACCATCTGTCTATTTGAGCGGTAGTTAGTATCAAGATTATAGTGCTTTTCAGTTTGCTCTCTAGCATGAATATAGGTGTGAATATCGGCGCCGCGAAAAGCATAGATGGCTTGCTTTGGATCGCCAATCATCAGCAAACTTAAGCCATCTTGTGGCTCTGCGGACTCAAGACCATTCGGTGTTGTTACCGTTTCAGCTACAAGCGCATCAGGATGAGCGCTAACCGCTGCCGACGGTTGATAGATTTGACTGAATATATCAAATTGCAATGGATCGGTATCTTGAAACTCATCAATCAGCGCCACGGGAAAACGTTTTGCAATTGACGTCGCAAGAAACTGGTCTTGCGAAGCGGTTAATGCACGCGCCAATGTTAACAACAGGTCGTCTGGGGTCAGTAGGTTACGCTCTGATTTTTGTTGTGCAAAACGTTTCGCGATCCCCTCTCTGGCACTGAAGAGAAAACTGGGTATAAGGTCGGTAATAAGGCCTGCGAGCCTTTCGATATGGGCAAGCACGGGGGCTTGTTCAGCACTTGGGATCTCGCCGCCCTTATTTAATTTTAATCCATTAAGGGAAAGTGCTTCGAGCACCTTTTGTGGTGGTAAGCCTGTGCCGAAGGCGACCCAGTTATCAAGGGCATCAAGCATCACGGCGAGTTTTGGATAAGCATCGGCCTTTTTACCGAATCGAACACCGCTGAGTGGCAGAGCATGAAGCAGCGCTTCTGTTTGTGCTCGCTCCGTTGGCCAAATGAGTTTTAAGCGACTTAAACTTTGTAATAAGTTGGCTTCTACTTTCTCAAAAGCCTCAGGTAAGGGGTGGGCTATCGCACTACTTGCCCCGAGAAGTGGCCTCAGTTGGCGCGATAATTCGTCTGGGCTGGCAAACTTTTTTTGGATCACGGCAGCGAGGCTTTCGTCGAGTGGATAGCATTTCTCCCGCCAAAAATCGCGTACGGCATGGTGTAAAAATTCACTATCATCTAAGGTGAATTCGGACTCAAACAGCAATGAAGATTCAAATGCCATATCAGCCAAAATACGTTGGCAAAATCCATGAATGGTATAGATCGCGGCTTCATCAAGCGATTTTAGCGCCAAATCTAACCGTTTTCGGGCAATCGCTTTATCGCTATCAGGCGTCGCAACATATAGTTGAGTGATCAGCACATCATCAACGCTTAATCCAATAAAGCATCGATAAGCCAATTGGATCTTTTTACGGATACGATCTCTTAGCTCACCTGTCGCGGCATTGGTAAAGGTGACCACTAGAATTTGCTCGCAAGTAAGCGCATGGGTAATACCATGACCGAGCAATAAGCGCACATATAGGCCAGCAATGGTGTAGGTCTTACCCGTGCCCGCGCTGGCTTCAATCAGTCTGCTGCCACCAAATGGGAGCGTGAGGGTATCGAGTGGCTCAGTGACATTTGTCTTGTTTTCAAGCGGGTTCATATTATCCTTCCTCGGCAGCAGCGGTCGGCGAGGTAGCGACTTTGGCCCCAGCTTCTACGTAGGTGGTTAGCTCACTTAACCTACCCTTGTGATATAAGCTCAGCAGTGGCAACAATAAGGTGTGTGCAGTGTTGCCAAAACACGGTTCGGTAAAATCATCAGGGAATTGATACAAACGCTGAAAATGCGGTTCCATACCTTCACCAAGCTGACTCTGCTCATCGAGCCATTGCGATTGTGCTTCACGTAATTTTTGAAAGTGATCGCCCTCAGCCTCAACATAAGCCAATGCGGTGCGTGGCATAAACATTAACGGTTGTAGTTGACCTTGCTTAAAGTAGCCGAGCCATTGACCTAATTGGCTCGTTGCTTGCTCGGCGGTGATTGGCGCAAATACATGAAAATGGCCAATATCAAGTAAGTAGCTATTAATGGGCTGGTTTAAGCGTGACACATCGGTTTTACCTTGCATCGCGCACAGGCAAAGGTGGCGTAAATACACCCGCACTAGATCTCTGCCATTGGCCGTGCCGGGTCGATAGTTGACCAGACCTTTGGCACATAGATCATCGATTCGACCCACCAGATTAAGGGTTCTACTTGCCCATTCATTGGCGATAGCCCCATCGCCTAAATTCGTTTTAGGGCTCAATTCAATGGCAATATCAACAGACTGACTAGACTCACCTTTTAGATATAAGCTGCGACCTATGAGCGGCGTTATATCGTGCAGGTACTGTCCCAATAGCAAGTCATCAAACGGTTTCAGCGGGATATTGCCTTGTGCTTTTAAACGTTCAAGTAACACTTCATCGGGTGTTTCAGTTTGATTGTCTATTGCATGATTGATTAACGTCGCCTGCAGCTTATAGCGCTCTAATGCGTTTAAACTAAAGGGCTCATCGTTATCATCGGCACGGATATTAATGGCTAAATCTACTTTTAAGGTGCGATTGAAAAAATACTGGGCGGGATTACGGAAAAATCGGATCAACGCAGAAAGCTCAATCTCTTCAACTTCATCACTTAAAGGCTCAGCGGCACTCAATAGTGGGTTGCTTAAGTTAATAAAGCCGTTAGCGCTGGTTGCTATATCGACAGCGTTATCTTGTGCCATTGGGACGGGGCACCACTGAGCGCTATAACTTTGTTGCACGGGAAGCAAACCTGCGTCTTGGTAGTCGCGGTAGAGGCGTTCATCAAAAGGTTGTAGCGGCTGTTTACAGATCAGCTGTTGCTCAATGGCCTGTTCTATCTGTTCAACCCGTTTGGCCGCCGCTTGATTGTCACCATTGTTATCGGTGTGCAATTCAATCGATGATAACGCCTGGGGTAGATAGACTAATTGACAATATTCCACCAGTTCTGAGACTAACATCGAGGGGATCCGCTCGGAATCATCTCGCTCACTATTACCAATGTAACTGATATAAAGCTGCTCTCTTGCAGACAGTATGGCTTCCAAGAAAAGATATCTATCGTCCAAGCGGCGGGAACGGTCACCTTTACGGGGTCCCATTTGCGCTACCAAATCAAACCCGACAGGATGCTGCACCCGTGGATAGATCCCGTCGTTCATACCGAGTAAACACACCACCTTAAAAGGGATAGAGCGCATTGGCATCAAGGTACAAAAATTGACACTGCCAGCAAGGTAGCGCTGACCGACGCGCGACTCAGATAATCGGCAGTTAAACCAGTTTTGCAGTACTTCTATGGGCAGCGGCGTACTGTGCCCTGATTCGGTTAACTCTTCATCAAGTTTAACGATGGCATCGCGAATTTCTTGCAACTGAACCTGTTCATCATCGTCAACGAGGTAGAATGCATTTAATAATTGTTCTAGTTGAGCGATACGCTCGGCTAAATGGCAGCTTTTGGCGAGTGCGCTATGCACATCATCGAGCGCTTCAATAAAATCGAGTAACTTGCCTAACGCTTGGGCTGTCTGTCCTTCAATGCCATTCACCGTGAGTGTTTGCTGATAAAGAGGGGCGTCATCGGCAAAGCTATAACCCAAAATAAGGCGTTTTATTCCCAGTGACCATGCATTTTGTTCAAAAGCGGGTAGCTGATGTTCCACACGGCTGGTTTCGTCACGGCCCCAGCGTACGCCAGCTTGCTCTAACCACCGCTTGATAATGGTTAAAGCATCATCATCTAGTTCAAAACGCCTCAATACGCTAGGAACCTCTAAAATGCTGAGAATATCGGTCAGCCCGAAGCGGCTTTGATTGATATTGAGCAGATGTAAAAAGCTCGCAATGAGCGGTGATTCTTGCACTGCACCGCGATCAGCAATGGCGTAAGGGATGTAGTGACTGCCTTTTTTGGCGCTAAACACCGCGTCGATATAAGGCGCGTATGCGGCGACATCGGGCATCATAATGACGATGTCTTTGGGCGCTAATGGTTTTCCATTAGCATCTTTTGATTTGGATAACATTTCCAGCAGATGATCATGCAAGGTTTCAACCTCGCGCAGCGGGCTGTGGCAGCTGCGGATGGTAATAGAATGATCGTCTTGTTGTAACAGCCTTCTACCTTCTAAATTCAAATATAGCGAGGCATCAGGACCTAAAACCTGTCCTCGAGTGCTAAGCTCCAAAATATCATGCTGTACGCCATGTAGCATGCAGTCTACGCCTGGATCTTGATAACAGTCTAAGTTGAATGCAGTATGCTCTTCAGGCAATTCCAGCATAAGGTCTAACAATTCTCGACCCATCTTGCCGTTATTGGCCAACAGTGGGTTACCGACTTCTAGTTTATCTTCCCATTCAATATCGAGTTTATTTTTGTTGGCATATTGCAGCGCCATGCGTGCTCTGAGTCTTGGGTCAACAATGTCACCCCAATAGTGCTGGCAAGGGCTAAGGCTAAGCATGATAACGTCGATACGCTTGGCGAGATAATGGAGTACATCCAATGTTTGTGGCGCCATTGAAGAGATCCCAAAGACAAATAAACGCCTCGGAAGCGTATCCATTGAGGTCTGCGGATCATCTAATGCGTCGAATAGCGCTTGATGTAAATTGGCACGATGATATTGGCTTTTTTGCAAGGTATTGGCGTTAAATTCAATGAGCGCCCGCCATAATATCGGCTGCCATGCTTGTGCATCACTCAGCTTCTCACCTTTAGGGGGAAGGGTGGGTTCATTGGCTTCCCATGCCGCTATCCAATCGGGACGATAAACGAGGTATTGGTCAAAGATATCCGCAATTTGCCCACAAAGCTGGTAAAGCTTAAGCGGACTGGGCGCTGTACTCTCCACCGTACTGTGATCTGTGCTATCTGTTGGCGCTGCAGATATATCGGCGCTCTGTTTAACGTGATGGTTACCGTTATTTAAATAGTTAGCTAAGGGCGTAAAGTCATCTTGGTCGATAAGTGACGGCAGTAGTTCCATTAACTTCCACGTCATAGCAGCTTTGGTGAAAGCATTTTCTTTTGGAACATCATCGAGCAAGGTATGGCAAAGTTGCCAAATGAAACTCGATGGCAGTGGAAATTCAAGTGCGGCAGCGATGTTATTTTGCCGCGCTATCTCTAGTCGTAACCACGTCGACATGCCTGGACTTTGCACCAATATGTGTTCTGGCATCAGTAATGGGGTGTCTGGTAGCGGCGTGGTTAGCTCTGCTGCCAATAATTGCGACAAGGCTTCCATCTGATTGGATTGGACTAGGTATAGCATGACGTTCCTTTGACAAAAATGCGCTAGTTTAAGCGGATCATTTCTCGAATTTATCCATTCTATGTGTTTGTTTTATTAAGTGCCAATCTCTGTTTGATGATTATGATTTTTAGCCACCTTGATTGTTTGATAAGTAATCGAGAAAGCTTCTTTTGTGGCTTATTTCCAATATTCTGGTATTTAATGGCAATGTAGTAGCGAGTAAGCTTGTCAAAATCCTTGGCGATGCTGGGGAAGGCTGCTGCAACTCGTTGGTTATAATCCAGCGGCCCTTCGTTGTAGTCTCTGGGTAAGTTTCGCTTTCTAAGTAGCTTACACACCGCATAATAGGCATTAAGATGTCGGTCTTTTGAACGATGAAATTGTATCAACCCTGCGCTATAGGCGATAGATAGCCCTATCACACCTAAACTGACGATGATAAACATCGCCAGCTTGATGCGAGTGACTTCACCTAATACCTCTTCTAAAACACGTTGCTGTTTGTCAGTGTTAAATCCCAGCACCCATACGCTCCAAAAGTAATCAACACTGGCAAATTGCATACGCAATTGGTTAAACATTTCGCTCGTGCGGTAGCTCATGTAACCGAAAGGACTGTCGGCTAAATAGCTCTCCTGTGGATCGAAAAACGCGTCAAAGCCAGCTTCAATTCTTTCGGGGGCTATCATGGCGGTGGGATCAAAGCGAACCCAGCCGCGAGCGGGTAGCCATACCTCAACCCATGCATGGGCCATATATTGATAAACACTGTAATAACCTGCAGCCGAGTTATATTCGCCGCCTTGATAGCCGCTGACCAATCTGGCAGGAATACCTGATGCTCTAGCCATAAAGGCAAAAGCACTGGCGTAATGCACACAAAAACCGGCTTTGTTATCCAGTAAAAAATTATCGATTTGCTGTTTGCCTACCGCAGGAGGCCGCAGGGTGTAGTAATAAGGCTGCTGGGTAAAGTAACGCATCATGGCATCAAGCCGATCGGTTTCTTTGGGGTATTGAGCTGCAAACTGCATGGCTAAACGTGTGGTGCGCGGATTACTGTTGTTAGGCAAGCTTAAATTGACCGCTCTCAAAGCTGGAGACAGGCTCGGCTCTAACGGTTGGTTTGGGTAAGAGGTGACATTGTAAAGCCTTTGTTGATCAATTGGCTTGGAGGCGTACAAACGAAAATCAGCCAACATATTGATGCCGTGATCTTGGCTGGTGGCCCGATCTAAACCAAACAGCCAATGCTGTGAGCTTGGTTGAGCTATGACTGAATAGGAGAGTGCTTTGGCGGAGTTAAGTACATTATTGCTAACGGGTGCGAAGCGCTGTAACCCAGCGGTATTACTGCTTTTGGGGTTTGTGAGCCCGCGTTCGGCAGTGATAATGCTTGGGTTTTGTAACCACTGGGTGCCATCGTAATCCTCCATCACGATAGCTCGCCAGTAAAGCGCTGAATTTTGGAGTAAAGTATTGTCACTAAAGGTGGCTCTAAAAGCCAATTCTGCAGAGCGAGTGAGCTCTGTGATATTGGCGAAACTGACGGTATTAGACAGGCCTGTTTTGGCGCCGCCCTGGGGCGGTACCATCCACAGTGGAGGAAGGCGCGGCAGAATAACAAACAGAATGATCGCTAGCGGAACACTTTGTAATAGGATTTTCGCGCCGAGTTTAGCGGCGTGTTTAAAGTTATTTTCGTCGTGATAAAGGCTAATTAACACACAGGTATTAATGAAGGTGACAACAAGCAACTGCAATGTTGACCACAGGCTTTGTTGCTGAATAAAGGTTAAGGCGATTAAAAAGTATCCAGCAAGCACAACAACTTGTACATCTCTTCGATTGCGCATCTCAATGTACTTAAGGGCGTAACCTAAGATTAATAAATTGATAAGCGCAGTGAGCACACCAATCTTGTTGGCCACCATTGCCAGTGTCATCGCTGAGGCAAAAGCTAAAGTCGTCACCAACCACTTTGGAGGCTTAGCTACTTTGCCGAGATAAATACCTACCCGCCAAATAATACATATAGTGCAAATAGCTAATGACCATACTGTTACTTGCTGGTAAAGAGGCGATAATATGGCGATGTTAGTGATCAGCAGCCACATCAATGTGTGCCTCGAGATACTCCTCAGCGCGGTAAATTTTACTTTTTTATTACGGCTTAATTTAATCATCGCGATACGCTGGGTATTTTTTAGGAAATAGCGCCAGTTGGGTTTGCACTTTTATTCTGTGCTGTTCACCTTTAGCGGGGGCGATGGTATTGGAACCCATTTTGAGGCCGAATATTTGTTGTTTATTCGTCAATTGTTCGGTTTGCCATGCCAGTTTACTTAAGCTGAGTTCTGGGTTGCTGGCGGTTAAGTCAAAGGTTAGCCACATTGGGGCCCCTTGTGGTTGCTGAAACTCCTTAGTTAACATGCCTCGGCCTTGAGCCCATTGTTTCCAAGCCACTTGCTTAAGTGACTCGCCCTTTACGTATTGTTTCAGTCCTTTAAATTCATCAATTCCGGCAATGAATTTACCGCTTTGTAATTGATCATCGCGTGCGCCGAGATTGTAGGCGAGTGTGTCTTGCCCGCTTATGGGTTTAGCAAAAATAACCTGTTTTATGTCCAAATCAACATGAGACCAGGCTCGGCAGAGTCCTAGAGGGTAGCGTGATTCGACTTTTAGTCGGCCTGGCCTCAATAGGCCGCGCAAAGGTTGCAGCACCGTGAGTCGGCTAGGGAGCGATTGAGCAACCACTTTGTTAGCAATTTCCAGAGGTTGGCCATTGAAATTGAGTTGGATCTCAAATGCACTGCTTTTAGATGACAACAAAATAGGGATGTAACTAGGTTGACCTGCAAAAGAATGAGTGGATGACTGAGTACTGGAAAGGGTAAGCCCTGCGAGATTCTGGTAGCTGTAGATGATACACGTATTAAACATGCTTAATAGTAAAAAGCTTAACCCCATTACCAGGTTGTTTTGATAGTTGGTGCCGAAGAGAAACAGAATAATAAACAGACAAATCCAAGCAAAACCGAAACCCGTGGGCAGTATAAAAATACTTTTGTGGCTTAAGGTGACTGATTTAGCCGCTGGTATACGCCGAGATAACCAGCTATCTAATCGAAACTTTATCTGACGTTTAATGGCGGCAAAAGTTAATATCATAAATCCCTTTAACAGCGTGATTAAAGAATGGGGTTTACTTGGCTCAATATCGCTGCTGACATCACCTGACCTTGTTGTTGGGCATTTTGTCTAATTCTATGCTCGGCAACATAAGGGAATATAACTTGTACATCTTCGGGAACAACATACTGGCGGCCACTGATTAAGGCCCAGGCTTTAGCGGCTTGTAAAATTGCTTTACTTGCTCTTGGTGATAAACCTATGCCTTCTGATTGATTTCGTGAGGTATTCACTAAAGCTAGAATATACTTTAGCAGTGAATCTGAGGCGCTGACGTTACTGACGTTTTCTTGTAATGCTTGCAAGTCCATCGCATTTAAGCATTGTGGTAACGCTACTGCGTTGTCATCTTGTTGGTTCTTTAACATAGCGAATTCAGAACTGGGATCGGGATAGCCAATAGATAAGCGCATCATAAAGCGGTCAAGCTGAGATTCTGGCAGTGGAAAGGTGCCTGATTGATCGCTGGGGTTTTGCGTTGCAATAACAAAAAATGGTGCGGGTAAAGGGTATGTCTCACCATCGACGGTGATCTGTTTCTCCGCCATCGCCTCTAGCAAAGAACTTTGGGTTTTGGGGCTGGCACGGTTGATTTCATCGGCAAGGATCATCTGTTTAAAAATGGGACCAGGGTGAAAGATAAATTTTGTTTGTTGCTTGTCGAAAATGGTCACCCCGAGGATATCGGCTGGCAACATGTCACTGGTAAACTGGATCCTTTGATAACTGAGGCTAAGACTTTGCGCTAGCGCGTGAGATAGGCTGGTTTTGCCCATACCAGGTAGGTCTTCGATCAATAGGTGCCCTCTGGCTAAGATGCAGCACAACGCGAGTTTTATCTGGTGATTTTTACCGAGTAAGACCTGATCTAATTGGGCTAATAGAATCGCAATATTTTCATTAGTCATGAGCGTCCTTTACTCAGTTAGATGTCAATAATAAAGTGCTGAAGCTGTTGCTCGCTGGAGAATTAAGCTTATTAATGACTATGGTGGAAAATCCTCTTGCTTTCCACTCTATTATTTGGACTAGGCCAATTAAAAGCGTGTTAGCTTGGTTTTTTGTTAAATGATAACTGGTTCGGCAGTTAATTATGACTTGGCTTATCGTCACTAGGCATATTAGCCATAGAATGCCAGTTCTAGGGTTAACTAATGACTGGTTGTCGCTGAGATGACTTTATCAAGGGTGCCAGTAACTCTTTTCTATCCGCTGAAATGAACAGTGGTTTAAACAGGAATCCTTGTACTAAATCAACGCCAATCTGCTGGGCAAATAATAGTTGTTCCTCAGTTTCAATACCTTCTAGAACGGTGAGTTTATTGGTTTTTTTTGCAAAACTTAATAGCGCGGTAATGAGATGGTGATACTGAGGATCTTTAGCGGTTTCTAGCCAGTATTTATCAAATTTCAGGCAGCTAACTTGGCTTACTAAATCGATTGAAAGCATGGAGTGGGGGGCACCAACGTCATCTAAACCGACGGGAATATCATATTTCAACAATTGTTTGATAAAACTTGCGGCTAGGTGTGCATCATTTATACAGGTATTCTCAATTATCTCAACGCAGATATTGTGCTGCTGTCTAAGCAAAGACAGCATGTCAGGAGTATTAAATTCAACCGCATGAGGGTCAATATTGACGAAGAGTACACCCTCTTTAGGTGCATGTTTAAACTGGAAAGATTTCGCCGCCATTTCAACACTGCTGAGTAACTCATGATGAGCGTGTAATTCTTCAAACACAATATTGGGTGCTATTGGTATGCCGTCTTGGTTATAAAAACGTGAAAGCGCTTCATAACCGTAGATCTCATTGGTGTGAGGATTTAACAGAGGTTGAAACTCTGCACTTAAATGTAGGCCAGTGAGCTGAAACATAGTTCTTTCCAATCGTAGCGCTTCCATGTGAAATGATAATTGTTAACACTATCATGTATTGAGTTGAACAGAATGTAAATAATATTTAAGTGGCTTATTTATAGACACTTATGAGTGATTAGACTAGGGCTGTAGATCTTTCACGGTTGTTTTTTGCCGCAGTTTATTGGCTATTTTGACAAGGCGGAGGCTATGTCGTTTAGTCATTCTCTACAAATAGCCTACAACACAGTAAAAATAGCCAAGAAGCGCGGCCCTTAGGGTTCGTTTCAATACTTTTAGTCTTTTATGACTAGAATGCGTTACGAGTTTTCCGCTTAGCCAGCTAAGCATCATCGCTCAAGCCTCGTACTAAAACCATTATTCCTTACGGTAAAGAATCGAACAAAAACTAAGCTCGAAAGATCAACAGCCCCTAAAAAGTATAGGCTTGTTCAAGGATTGGTTTGCAACACTTTGATGGATCAGAGCCCTATGTAAGGGCTCTCATGAGAACGGTAATACGCTTAGAAAGATATGTAGGAGCCAGCCGTTAACTTTTTTGATGCGGACGCAAAAGTGCCAGTGCTTAAATTGCAGTAATTAAATGCCGGTGCCTAAATGGAAGCAGCTTAGCTGCGATTAACTCTAGGTATGTATTCTTTAGTACTCAAAATTGAGTTCATCTTTAGAAAGTAATTCGGGTATTTTACCTTGCTTTACTTGATAGATAATTCGATAACTTAACACGGCTTGTACGTATTCTCTTGTTTCAGTGAACGGGATAGATTCAATAAAACTCACAGCATCGAGCTGCGCGTCGCTCTTTTTAAGCCACCCCTTAATCCTGTGTGGACCTGCATTATAGGATGCAGTGGCTAGAACTCTATTATTATCGAACTGTTTAAGTAAACCTGAATAGTAGGCACTGCCCAAGGCAATATTAAGTTTCTCATCGTAAAGGCTACGCGTCCCGCGGTAGTTTAGCTTGGCTTTTTTTGCGGTCTGTTTGGCTGTATTTGGCATGAGCTGCATGTAACCTCTAGCGCCGACACCTGAGGTAGCATTGGGGTAATAAGCGCTTTCACGCCTTGCTATGGCGCGTATTTCATCAATATCTACGTGATACTTTTTACTGGCATTGGTAAACGAAGATTGAGCCGCATAAGGGAAGCGCATATCCATATCGTTCCATAATTTAGCTTGGATGCTCGCTTGCACACCTAGGCTGTGCCATTGTTGCGAAATAGCATAGACCGCATACTCTTTTTGCATGGCTTTATCATATCGACTTAATAACATAACCCATTCAGCACGGGCATCTGATTGTTTGTCTAATGCTAACAGTTCCGTTACACGCGCTAGCCCTTTATCTGTAAAAATTTGGCTTTGACGTTCTAAGACACTAAGCGTCGGTTGATGTTGTACCTGAAAGGGGACCTTAATGGCATTCGCCGCTAAAAAGCCGTAAAAATTACGCTGTTGGCTCAGTGATGATAATAGTTTTTGAGCCTTTTGTTGATTTTGCTTAGCGTCACTATTGAGCAAAATATTTGCGCGCCAATATGTCCAGCGAGCGGTATTTTGTTTTTCCTTACTGAGTAAAGGGACAAATTGTTCAAATTGAGTGCGTTCATTTGTTCTTAGTGCCCAACGCAGTCGCATCTCAATTAAATCGTCACTATCAAGCAGCGGTAACATAGTATCGACAAAACTCTTTAGCTCTTCAGTCTGGTAAATTAAGGCTCTACGGACCAGATAACGGCTCAGTTGGCGTCCTTTATAATCGCTAAAACGATCTGCTTTTTGATATTTAGCATATAATTTAACCGCTTGCTTTAAATCTTTTTTTGCTAAACGTCGCAGACCAAAATCTACAATTGTCGAGTTTATCTTGGCTTTCCCACTAAATCTGGAGGTGTGACGAAGGCTACGAGGATCTTTATAGACACTC
This sequence comes from Shewanella gelidimarina, assembly GCF_023283945.1. Lineage (GTDB taxonomy): Bacteria > Pseudomonadota > Gammaproteobacteria > Enterobacterales > Shewanellaceae > Shewanella > Shewanella gelidimarina. Next base: position 154,721 of record NZ_JAKIKW010000008.1, read on the forward strand.
ACTAGGCGCTCAGCGGCTTGCTTATTACTGGTGACTTTTCTTGATAGGTAGCTTAATAGGCCGTATTGACCCTGTTTAAAACTGAGCAGCATTCTTGACCAAATCATCTCTTGAGTCTGAAAACCTGCTTTTTTCCACTCCTTAAACAGTGGGTCGCACTCTTTTGGACGTGAACGGCCATAAAGCCAAAGCTCGCTTGCACCTTTGTAGGCTTGCTGCTTGTCGCCTTTTTGTAATTGGGCACGATAAAAATAGCATTGCAATGAGATGTTGTTGGGTCTTTCGGGGCTAACAGCCAGAAAGTCATTCCAGCGTTTTTGTTTGCCGCTGCGGGTTAAATATCGAGAGCGAGCAGTGTTATATAAAGGACTACCGTCAAATTGGAGAAAAGAGTTTGCTGCTTTGCTACCGGGTTGTTTTAATATCGACTCGATATTTTTGTTAAAATCGAGATAGATAGCCAAAGGGTAATCTGCTAATTTATCGCGTAATTCTTGATAAGTATTTAGCTTTTGTTTATCGAGCGCTTGTTTGGCATCTAAGTAAATTTGCTGCTGAGGCGTTAAGGCCTGAGCAGCAGAAATGGGGTAGGAAATGAACGTTATAACCGCGAATAAAATGCCTCGTAACTGCTTGTGCATCTGCTTAAATCCTCTTTCAATGTCCCTATTGCCAGATATGTTTCTTTATTTTATTGCGAGATGATTTCATCTTGAGATAAGCTTAGCGCTTTATCAAGCAACTGGGTATCGACTTTTTTACTGGTTTCGACTCCGAGTAGCTGCATTTGGTGAGCTTGACGTATAACGTTACCTTTGCCAGATGCGAGTTTGTTCATGGCATTGTTATAATTTTTATCAGCAGATTCCAGAGAGCGACCGATTTTTTCCATGTCTTCTAGGAACCCACATAGCTTGTCGTAAATTTTCCCTGCTTGCTTTGCTATCAACTGCGCATTTTGATTTTGATACTCGTAACGCCAAATATTATGGATGGTTCTAAGTGCCACTAATAAATTGGTAGGACTCACCAGCATGATATTACTATCAAGCGCGTAATTAACTAAACTTGGATCATGCTCTAACGCGAGTAAAAATGCAGGTTCCAGCGGAATAAACATCAATACATAATCTAAGCTCGTTAAGCCGTGTAGCTTTTGATAATCCTTGTGGCTTAATCCCTTAATATGAGCTCTAACCGATACAATGTGTTCTTTAATAGCTTGAGCACGCACGACATCATCGTCACTGTTAAAATAGCGCTCATAAGCAAGCAATGACATTTTCGCGTCGATAACAACGTCTTTATTCTCAGGCAGGTGCACAATGACATCGGGCTTAAAGCGTTTGCCATCGTCGTTTTTTAGCTCTGCTTGAGTGTCATACTCATGTCCTTCGCGTAGCCCGCTTTCTTGTAATACTCGCTCTAAAATAACCTCACCCCAGTTACCCTGTTGCTTGTTATCGCCCTTTAACGCTTTGGTAAGGTTAATAGCGTCTTGGCTCATTTTTAGGTTGAGTTCAGTTAAAGAATCTAATTGATGTTTCAAAGCGCTGCGCTGGCTTTGTTCATGGGCATAAGAGGTTTGTACTTGGACTCTGAACCCTTCAAGCTGTTGTTTGAAGGGCGCTAGCACGCTGTCGAGCTGCTGATTGTTCTGAGTTTGCAGTTTCTCGCTTCTCGCTTCAAATATTTTAGTGGCGAGGTTTTCAAATTGGGCATTAAGCCTAATTTCAGTATCTTCTAGTAATTGAATTTTGTCGTTAAGTGCTTGCTGCTCCGCATCATAGCGTGCCGTGATGGTTTGTTGCATAGCATTGGATTTAGACAGGGCTAGTTGGGTTTCCATTTGCTTGCGCTGATTATCGCTTAACGCTTGCTCAAGCTCTGGGGCTCTTTCTGCTTGTGCTTGTGCCTTACCCAGTTGCTCTATGCGATATTCTAATTTTTCTTGCAAATGACTTAATTGGTCATCTTTTTGATTTAATGATTGTTTTAGTTCTAAAATCTCTGAATTGAGTTCAACTTTTGTCAGTTCAATGTCATCTGTTAGCTGTTTACGAACGTATTCCCATTTAATGCGCGTTTTACGTTGGTTAAAAAGAGCCCCGATTAAAATAGAAAGAAACGCGATTGCGATTATGATGATAATCTCAGGAGTAGAGAAAGCGATATTTAAAGGCATGTGAGAAGGCTCTTAACATGGTTGATGAAAACCGTAGAGTGGCATGCTGCTTTAAACACTGCAAGCTTAAGTACATCAAGTATAAGATGAGTGCTGCAGACGTAATCAGCTGTTAATGAAATGTAATGTTTTAACCGTTACGAAATCTTTTACACAATAGCGCGGTCTGATTATTTAAGTGTTTTAATTTGACGGATCTAGAGGATAGCGGCCAATGAATATAATTAAGAAAGCTGCATGGGATAAATTTAAAGATTGTGATGTAACACCTGAAGAGGTTTACCATGACAGAAGACGTATTCTTAAGCAGATGGGGTTTGTTGGTGCCGGAGCTTTGCTATCTTCACAGGCTAATGCGGGAGTATTTGATCTGTTTTCTAGCGAAGAGGAAAAAGCAGCATTTGCGCGGGTGGCACTACCACATGCGAAACAGACTGAATACGATCATCTGCTTTATGGTGAGCTAACACCTGAAAATAAGGTGATATCACATAACAATTTCTATGAGTTTGGTACCAGTAAGACGGATCCCGTCGAAAATGCGCAGGAATTAAAGGTTAATCCTTGGCAGTTAGTGATTGAGGGTGAAGTTGATACCCCTTTGACATTGGATTATGACGACATTTTAAAGATGTTTCCGTTAGAGGAGCGGATCTACAACTTTAGATGTGTTGAGGCATGGTCAATGGTGATCCCGTGGGTAGGTTTTTCATTGGCCAATCTATTAAAAAAGGCCGGTGTTAAAAGCAATGCAACCCACGTCGCGTTTGAAACATTGTATGACCCTGAACAAATGCCAGGACAAAAGAATCGTTATAGCGGTGGTGGAATAAACTATCCCTATGTTGAAGGTCTTACATTAGCGGAGGCGATGACCGATCTTACATTTATGTCTGTGGGCTTGTATGGTAAAACGTTGCCGCCACAGAACGGAGCGCCAATCAGATTAGTTGTGCCTTGGAAATATGGCTTTAAAAGCATTAAATCTATCGTACGAATTCGTGTGACAGATAACAAACCTAAATCTTCTTGGAATCTCTTGGCCGCAAGTGAATACGGTTTTTATGCGAATGTGAATCCAGAAGTGGATCATCCTCGTTGGTCACAAGCGTCAGAAAGGCGCATTGCAGAAGGTGGACTGTTTTCAGCGAAAAGGATCCCCACACTTCCTTTTAACGGTTATGGTGATCTAGTGTCTGGTTTATATGAAGGACTAGACCTAAAAAGAAACTTTTAATGAGAGGGTTTGATGAAGAATAAACAATTTAGATTAACCTCTCGCTCGCTGTTTTGGCTTAAAGGCTTAATGCACTGTATCGGATTGTTACCTATTATCTATTTGGTGTTATTGGTATTCAATGACAAGGCTGGCGGCGACCCAGTGCAATACATTATCCACTACACGGGGGTTGGTGCCCTCAATGCATTGATTGCGACCTTGTTGATATCGCCTATTGCAAGAAAGTTTAAGCAAGGAATGTTATTGCAAACAAGGCGGCTTGTGGGCCTTTATGTATTTGCCTACGCAAGCCTGCATATATTGGCTTTTTTCAGCCTAGACTTATTGTTTGCGTGGGGACTATTTTTTGAAGAAGTGCTAAAGCGACCATACATTCTAGTGGGAGCAGCAGCTTATTTACTGCTAGCGGCGCTGGCGTTCACTTCGTTTAAAGCCGTTATGCGAAAAATGGGGAGACGCTGGCAAAAGCTGCATAATGCCATTTACCTAATCGCGTTACTTATTCCAATACATTTTTATTGGTCGGTAAAATCTGAGATTATTGAACCGATACTCTATTTTATAATGGTGGGTTTACTGCTAGGAATAAGATTGAAAGCATCACGTTGGTGGAAACAGTTATCTGTTAAAAGTAAATTCAAAGGCAGAGAAATAAATCCTGAATCTTAATGTTTCAATTGTAAGAAGGCTGGGCATTGATAAATGTCTGGCCTTTTTTATAGGCATGAATAAGACGTAACGCTATTAATCTGTTGAAGATACACTGATTTAACTATTGTTCATCGCTGAGCGTGGCGAAATATTATGCCATCGGTTAACACTGGTTTTATTGGGTGTTGACTCTATATAAGGATTTTTTTGTAGTGAGATGTCTCGCTGGCGCCCATCCGTAGGCACTTTACGATTGTTTAATGGAGTAATTATTTAACTAATAGCTGAGGCTTGAAATGCATATTGTTGTGCTTCTATAACATCACAATAATTAAGGAATAGAAAATCACGCGGGCTATTCTTATGCGCTTTCCTGTTGTCTCATGATTTGAATGACGTCATCGTAAGATATATTGAATTGACGAGAAAGATTAATTATTTTTGTTTTATATGTTTGAATGCTTTCTTGTTGAGCAAGTATTTTTTTTTCATTATCGACAAGTTCACTCACAGCCTCTTGTAAAATAAGTAAACGTCGTAAATTAAAATCAAGCGAATCAATATATTTTAGCATTTGTGGCTTATTACGAGCTTGCTCAAGATCGCTGCTGGTTTTTTTATCATAACCGTACTGGTCTAAAGCTGCGATGGCATTTTCTAAATCAAGATTTTCTTTCATAGGAGTCCGAGGTTAACAAGATTCGCGTCTAAAAGTAGACATTGCTAAAGATTATAGTTTGTAATCTATATCTGTAAAAGGAAAAACGTCATTTTTAGTATAAAAGGACAACTATTTACTTGGGTTTAGCTTAATGACCTGTCAGTCTAGTTAATATGATTTACCGCTTTTAAAGCAAGGAACCGCTGATGCTAGATCTATTACCTGATTTATTTGATTCATATGCTGAACGTTTGTCGCTGCTTCCCCCTATGTTTAAGTCTTTCGGTAAACAAGATTGTTTTTGGGGTGAAGTCGTCACCGTTAAATGCTTTAAAGATAACTCATTAGTAAAAGAGGTGTTATCGAAAAATGGTAAAGGTAAGGTGCTTGTTGTTGATGGGCAAGGGGTAACCGACAGTGCGCTACTAGGCGATATGATCGCAAAAAATGCCGAACTGAATGATTGGCAAGGTATTGTGATTTTTGGCTGTGTTCGAGATGTGGCTGCGCTTAAGACCATGGATATTGGCATACAAGCCATTGGGGTTAACCCTGTAAAAACAGTTAAGAAAGGGCTTGGGGAGATTAATATCGCGGTAGAAATATACGGTGTCATTATTTCTCCACATTCATTTGTATATGCTGATCTCAACGGGATCGCAATATCTCATCAAGCTTTAGATTTATCCGTGCTAAATTTATAGTAATCGCTTTTTTTATTCAGATGGAATCTGTCATGAAATTTTTAAAATGGTTTTTTGTAGCAATCTTAGGTTTAGTTGCAGCGTTGGTGTTATATATCACCTTAATTTTTGACCCAAATGATTTTAAACCTCAAATTGTCGATGTGGTTAAAGATAAAACCGGTCGTAATTTGGCAATAAGCAGTGATCTATCGTGGACCTTCTTTCCTAGTTTAGGGATCAAGCTTGGGGGGATCACACTTTCAAATCCAGAAGGGTTTGAAAATGCAGCCATGGTTTCAATCAATGAAGTCGTCGCGGAAGTGGCCTTAATGCCTTTGCTAAAGAAAGAGGTAGAGATCTCCCAGCTAAACTTAGATGGATTGACATTGGCGTTAGAAACTCAAAAAGACGGTAGAACCAGTTTTGATGGGCTTACTGGGCAGGCTAGCGATAACGCTCAACCACAGACCAGTGACGGTGCGGCATCAAATGCAACGTTATCAAAATTAGATATTGGCGGTATTTCAATCACCAATACCAAAATCAGTAATTTTGACCATCAAACAAACACGACACAAGTATTGTCACTCAAGTCATTAACGCTAGGGCGTTTTCAGCTAGATAAGTTTGCGACATTGCAATATGAGTTATCCGCGTCATTACCCGATCTTAATCTAGACAGCAGTGGTGAAGGTCAAATTAGAGTGTCCCAAGATCTACAACATGTGACGATTAACGACTTTGTGGTGACAAATCTTATCACTGGTAACAGTATTCCAAACGGTTCTTTAAAAGCTGACGTCAATACGTCGCTTGAAATGGCGCTAGATAAGCAAACAATGAGCTTAGTGTTAGCCAGTTTCAGTGCCGCTGATATTAATGCATCAGGTAAAGTCGATATTGCCTATGGCGCTAAAGTCCCCACTGTAGTCGCCAAACTTGATATTGGAGATATTGATATCGATCGATTATTGCCAAAACAAGAGGAGGGCGCTGCAACTCAAAAACAAACCAGTTCATCAAATGCGGCTGCAGTTGAACCGGATTTAACGGCAATGAAAACGGTTAACTTAGATATCAACGTTAATGTTAAATCAGTAAAAGTAGCCAATTTAAAAACTCAAAACTGGGTATTTAAAATGGTCATGAAGCAAGGTGTTGCTAATATCAACCAGTTATCAGCCGATTTATATGGCGGGACGATAAAGGCGTCGGCAAAACTCGATGGCCGAAATAAAGTGGCACAGTACCAGTTTGACAAGCGCTTGAGTGGCGTCGATATTCGTGCATTATTAGTGGATGCAGCTGAAGTCGATATGCTCGATGGTACGGCTAACTTCAATGTTGTAGGCAAGGGTAGGAGTTTACTCCCTGATAATTTGAAAAAGAACTTACTGGCCAATGGCAAATTTGAAATTGCCGATGGCGCTATTCATGGTGTCAATATTCCACAAATGATCCGCGATGCAAAAGCCAAACTTGGCGGTGATATGTCACCAAGTGACTCAACAGAACAAAAGACAGACTTTACCAGTATGACGGGGTCTTTTAAGGTCGCCAATGGGGTTGTTTCAAATCCTGACCTTCATATGGCGTCCCCACTCATACGTCTTACGGGAGCGGGGACCGCGAATGTCATCAATGAGGCTTTAGATTACAGACTGACCACGTCGGTCGTTGGCTCGCTGGAAGGGCAAGGAGGCAATGAACGCGATGCGCTATACGGTGTTGAGATCCCATTTGCAATAAGCGGCACAATGTCAGAACCTAAATTTTCGTTAGATACTAAAGCCTTGTTTGATTCACAGCTAAAAGATGAAACCAATAAGCTGAAAGACAGCTTATTTAAAAAATTCGGAGGATTTTGATGTTATATAAAGCAGGATTAGGTTTAGTGGTATTAAGTGCTTTGGGCTGCTCGCAGGGCGCGACGAGTCAAAGTTCGATAGAGGTTGCTGAGATGACAAAAGCAGAGAGTAATGCCAAGGTGTCGCCAGCGATTATTACTCCAATAGCTAAGAGTGATGATATGAAGGCTAAGCTTATCGCCAAAAGCTTGTTTGATGGCAAGTTGATGGTAGATCGCGTTGCAGGTAGTGCAATGAAAGTAACGTTGCAATACACCAATAATCAATCACATGGTGTGCCACTGATGTTTCGTTCAGGAATGACAGCTGACCTATGGCTGTTTAATTCAGCAGGCAAAAAAGTATGGGCTTGGTCTAATGAGATGATGTTTACTCAAGCGTTACGTGAAACGGTGATGGCAGCGGGTAAAACGCAAAACGTAAAATTTAACATTGCTGCTGATGTGGCATCCGCTATAGAAAAGGGTTATTACTTACAGGCAATATTTTCAGGGCAAGCAACTGAATCTACAACCCCAGCAATGGCACCGGTACTGTATAAGTTTTAACGTAAGTAAAGTTAAGAGGGGCGATTGAATTATTTGCCCTGAATAAAAATGCCGATACGCTTTGCTTATCGGCATTTTTGTTTTAGCACCATGACACACCTTAGTGGCTATCGCATTCGTTTTATAACGTCAGCAAACGCAGTGTTTATTGAATGCAGTTCACCAACATTCTCACCCGAACGACACTTGAAGACTGTTTTTAAATCGTGTTTTTAAATTGCGGTGTTAAGTCGAGGTATAACTAGCCTTCATCATTCACAGCTTATAAGCTGCCGCTATAGGTTTAGCACAGCAAAAAAGTGCACGATTAAGGTCTGGTAGGTAGCACCTACAGGTATAAAAAAATCCGACCTCTGATAGAGCTCGGATTTTGTATTTAAGTTCATTTTCAACAAGGACTACGTTGAAATAGACTTGCTATTAACCAGCGAAGTTTGCGTTAACAAATTCCCAGTTAATTAGCTGCCAGAAGTGAGCCATGTAATCAGGGCGAACATTGCGGTAATCGATATAGTAAGCATGTTCCCAAACATCAACAGTCATGATTGGCGTTACAGTTCCATCAGTCAGTGGAGTCGCTGCATTGCTCGTATTAACGATTGCAACAGTACCATCAGCTTTCTTCACTAACCAAGTCCAAGCGCTACCGAAGTTGTTAACTGCAGAATCTGTAAACTGTGCTTTAAATGCTTCAAAAGAACCAAAAGCTGCAACAATAGCGTCAGCTACTGGTCCAGTTGCTTCTCCGCCACCATTTGGTGAGAGGCAGTTCCAGTAAAAAGTGTGATTCCAGATTTGAGCTGCGTTGTTGAAGATACCACCAGTAGAGGTCTTGATGATCTCTTCTAGGCTCTTCTGTTCAAGGTCAGTTCCTTCAACTAGGCCGTTAAGCTTTACAACGTAAGTGTTGTGATGCTTACCGTAATGATAGTTGATTGTTTCTTCTGAGATATGCGGCTCAAGTGCGTTTTTTGCGTAAGGTAATGCTGGTAATTCGAAAGCCATTAGTTTTCTCCGTTAACTCTAGATTGTTGTTTTATGCGTTCTTGCTCACTGCGAGACATTTTACCTAATAAACTTGTGAAGTGTATCATTGTTTATTCGAATTGGTCGATTACCTCAATCGATTATATCTATTAGCAATTGTCCTTACTAAAAGTAGGTTTTTGTTCTGTACTATACTGGCGTACAATAGCTAAATTGCAATGTTGTATAACTCAGGAAATAAAAATGGAAACAGTTGAGAAAATCAAGCAGCAAATAGCTGAGAATCCAATTATCGTTTACATGAAAGGCTCACCAAAGTTACCGAGCTGTGGTTTTTCTTCTCAAGTCGCGCAGATCATGATTAATTGTGAAGCGCAATTTGCATTCGTTGATATTCTTCTGCACCCAGATATTCGTAGCGAACTGCCTAAATACGCTAACTGGCCGACTTTCCCACAATTGTGGATTGAAGGCGAGCTGATCGGTGGGTGCGATATCCTTACTGAAATGTTCCAAAAGGGTGAGTTACAGACCCTTATCAAGGAAACGGCTGCAAAACATAAAACGGAAGATGAGCAAGCGAGTAGCTAATCTTCAGTTTGTTAAAGAAAAGCCCTGAATATTTTAGATATTCAGGGCTTTTTTATTGATGGGGTCTTATGAAGAATGCAAACTCAGTGACCTAAATCTGATCAATGTCTTCACTGATGATTTTGCTATGCGCTGCTGCATTATCTGGAAGCACAAGATTCATTAATATCGCTACGATACCGCATAAACTGATCCCGGTAAGGCTAAATGAACCGATACCAAAGGCCATCCCCCCAATACCAAAAACCAAGGTCACACCCACGATACTTAAGTTACGCGGTTCATTCATATCAACATTATTTTTGATTAAGGAATTAAGCCCTACTGCTGCGATTGAGCCGAATAGTAAGCACATAATACCGCCCATCACTGGGACGGGGATAGTTTGCATCAACGCGCCCAATTTACCGACAAAGGCCAGAGTAATGGCGGTAATGGCAGTCCATGTCATGATCACGGGATTAAAGGCTTTCGTCAGGGTTACAGCGCCAGTCACTTCAGAATAAGTGGTGTTTGGTGGACCACCGAATGCAGAAGAGGCTATGGTCGCAAAGCCATCACCCGCGAGTGTTCTGTGTAAGCCTGGTTTCTTGATGAAATCTTTTCCTGTGACGTTGGATATCGCTAGAATATCACCAATGTGCTCTACCGCGGGTGCTATCGCTACAGGGATCATAAAGAGGATGGCATGCCAGTTAAATTCTGGAGCCACAAAGTTAGGCATGGCAATCCAGCTTGCGTTGGTCACGGCTGAGAAATCTACGATACCAAATGCCAAGCTTAAGCCATAGCCAACAGAGATACCTGCCAAAATGGGCATTAACTTCAACATGCCTTTAGCAAATATTGCCACCGCGATGGTAGTAAACAATGAGGCCAAAGAGATGATTAATGCCGTATTTTGTTCTATTAATACTAAGCTTCCATCGCCTGTTTTACCGATGGCCATATTGACCGCAACAGGCGCTAAGCCCAATCCGATAACGATAATAACCGGACCAACAACGACTGGAGGTAATAAGCGTTTAATAAAGCCTGGGCCGCGAACTTTGACAACGGTGGCTAATAACACATACACCATGCCGGCGGCCATCAGTCCACCCATGGTTGACGGGATCCCCCATGTTTGCACGCCATACATAATGGGTGCAATAAAGGCGAAAGAAGATGCTAAGAAGATCGGGATTTGACGCTTGGTGATTAATTGAAAGATTAAGGTGCCGATCCCCGCAGTAAATAATGCAACATTGGTATCTAAGCCTGTCAATAAAGGCATCAATACTAGCGCACCAAAGGCGACAAACAACATTTGTGCCCCCTGCAAAGGCTGTGTAAGGTTTTTCATTATTATTCTCTGATTTTAAATAAACTTATCAATCATATCTTTATGCAGCAAAATATAAAGCGATTTAGCTCAAACTACACTGATCTTATTACATTAATGCCTTGTTGATAAAAATTCCTAATCTCAGCGACTGTGGTACAATATTGAATAATCGTGTCGTTTTTGAAGCCTAAGTATGCTGAGATCTATTTGTCGTTACTTGATGATATTTGCGCTATTCGCGAGTATTCCTTCCCTTGTTACCGCCGCCGAAGTGAGTAAGCTTGATGAAAGCCTCGTGGCTGTTGAATCAAGAGCCAATAACTTGAGAAGCCAAGCGATTAAACAGGCTTTCAAGGAAGTTGTGCTTAAAAATACAGGTACCCAGAGTGCTTTATCTCATCCGGATGTCGTTAAGCAGTTAGCCAGTGCGAGTTCACTGATGACCCAGTATGGCTATCAAGAGTTAGACGGTGAGTTATTCATCCAAGTTAACTTCGACCATAAACGTTTGATTCGTCTATTACGCCAAGCAGGTTTGCCTGTTTGGGGAAGACAACGTCCATCAACCTTAGTGTGGCTTGTTGAAGAAGTTGAAGCTGATAAAAGTATTTTAAGTGATGCCTCTTTGTCGGCGACACGAAATGCGTTCAATAAGCAGTCGGCTAATCGCGGTGTGCCTTTAGTGTTTCCTTTAATGGATTTAGATGATGCTATGCAGGTGGGTGTCAACGATATTCGTGGTCAGTTTACTGATAATGTCGCCAACGCGTCATTGAGGTATCAATCAAACTATTTCATTATGGCGACCATAGAACCGCAAGGGGCTGTATTACGTTACCAAATGGCACTTTATCCAAGAGAGCGTGCTGATGACGCGAGTCAACTCACCCCCTTAATCAGTGCTAATGGTGAAGTATCGACGGTAGAACAGGCTGTAACGGCGATAACAGCAGCGGCGAGTGAGTATTACGTAGGTCAATATGCGATAGCAGACTCAGGTGAAAAGTTGACTGCTAAAGTTGCGTTTACCGATGTCAGTCAAATGAAACAATTGGTTGAAATAGAAAAATACCTCAATCAGTTAAGCGCCATCAAAACAGTAAGCGTTGCGCGTATTGAAGGCATGACCGTTGAGTTTAACGTCGCACTATTTGGTAATGAAGATGACCTACACCGCCTGATGAAGCTAGATCCGCGAATTGAAGTCATCAGCAGTATTACTGCTGATGAAGTGGAATATGCAGGCTTTGAAACAATGACTAACGTCGAGAAACAGACACAGATCTACTATTGGAAAGGTCAATAGCTCCCAATTAGGAGGTGCACATGGTAGCATGTGCACCTAAACTGAATACTGCGTTGTCGAGATACTCCTGAGTGAAATCAAACTCACCGTTACAATTATCATTACCCGTTCATCTACCAGACGATGAAACCTTTAACAGTTATTATCCTGCAGCTGGAAATGATCAACTCATACAGAGTTTGCAAGCCTGTGCCGAAGGCTTAGCTGAAGGTGCTGTTTTTCTCTGGGGCCCAGAGAAGTCTGGTCGCACTCATTTAATGCATGCAGCGTGTGCCCATGCTAACGAGCTCGGACGCAGTAGTTTTTATATCCCATTAGGGATCCATGCCAGTATCTCTCCTGCATTGTTAGAAGGTTTGGAAAAGATTGATTTAGTCTGTATTGATGATGTCAATGCGATCGCAGGTCATCCCGTTTGGGAAGAAGCTATTTTCGATCTTTACAATCGAATATCTGAACAAAAAACCTGTTCATTGATATTAAGTGCCAGTGTTTCACCGGGAGATACCGGCTTTTCGTTACCCGATCTCATCTCACGTATGCAGTGGGGTCTTAATTACCAACTACAGCCTATGGCTGATGATGAAAAGCTAGCAGCGCTGCAGCGTCGCGCCGCGATGCGCGGATTACAGCTGACTGACGATGTCGGTCGTTTTTTGCTGAATCGATTAGCCAGAGACTTAAGAACCTTGTTTGATGTGTTAGACCGTCTAGATAAAGCATCATTGGTTCACCAACGTAAACTGACCATTCCTTTTATAAAAGAGATGTTACGTCTTTAATCGTTGTCATTGAGTCAAAATATTAAAGATAAAAAGCCCAGCGTTTGCTGGGCTTTTTGCAACTTGGACAGCAGTCGCTACTGAGCTACTCTTCGTGTAAGAAGTGTCGCTTGCCCCTTAAAGTCAGTGCTGGCGCAGTCACTTCAACTTGGTGTGATACGCGATTGTCTGAGTTAGATACTGCTTGTGAAATCGATAAATTTTAGAGCAGCTATCTCCTTGATTCATAAGAATTGGCTGCGGTAAACGACTCACCAAGCCAACACTATCCAGCTCTGGCAATATTTGCTCAATAACGAATGCAGCGCGTGGCTGCAGGGCATTATCACCGACTATCCCTCTTTGTCCCCAGTCAACACTAATAGTCTCAGCTGTGGTCACTTCAGGGCTGTCAGTCACTGCAACGTCTCGTAGTATTGAAAGTCGATAACTCATCATGGCTTCTTCAAATAACATCGGCGCATCTTCCCTACGGGTGGAATAGGCATAGTAATCGGTGGCGGTATCGGTTGAGAAAAAGCTGGTTATATCACTTGGACTGTAAGCCGTTTGGTTATAATTGGCAGGTTTCACCTCTGAAACTCATATCGGCTAGGTTCGCCATTATCTCGCGGCTTAACGGATATGTGGCTGATAATTGATCAGCGATGAGCTGTTGCTGACTATCTCGCTGTTGATAATCGAATAGCAGTGTTGGCCCTTGAAAGTTTGAACGAATACTGCGAGGGAATAAGTCATTAGCGTGTGTGAGTTGCTTTGTCCTAGTCATGTTAGTTCAAATTGATAGCTGCCACTGGTTTACGCCGTAAAAGCCAATATTGGGCTATGGCTAGACTTTAATGATATGTTGCACCGGATTCAGGTGCCGATTGAAAAGCGTAATGGGCGCGATTGGCATTTTTCGCCGAGTTTTTTGGCTCAGAGTTGACTGATCGTGGCTGCTATTGTGAGGTAGAAAAGGCTTTTAAATGAAGTAAAGAGCCAAGGCTGGCGCAAACCAGCCTTTAGGGAACCGTGTTATTTTTTCTTCTTTTTAAGACCAAGGCCCAATTCGCGACCACGAATTCTAGCGTAAAAAGGAAAACCAATTAACAGTGCGCCGATAAGGAGAGATTCAGTCAGAGCAAACATAAAACGGGTATCTGTAACATAAAGTAAGGTTAGGGCGTGCAGCATATATAAACAAAGTATAAAGCTTGCCCAGGCGTAGGTGTATGGCTTGCCCGTCAAGATCCCTTTCAGAGGGAGTAGCAACGGCACTAACCATAGCAGACTAAATAACATTGAATATTCGCCTGACATACCTTGTTGGATAAACCAGCTGCCAAGCAATATAACTAAAATGACATATCCAGCGCGGCAAAGTGTAAAGAGGGTAGATGACTCCATTTGCGTGCTCGCTTATAAAATTGCTAATACATTTTCAGGGGGACGACCAATGGCCGCTTTATTATTGGCTAATACAATGGGTCGTTCAATTAACTTGGGAGTGTCGACCATTGCTTGAATTAGCTGTGCATCTGTTAAACTTTCGTCAGATAAATTTTGCTGTTTGTATTCATCCTCTTTTACTCGCATCATTTGTCTAGGACTTACGCCAAGCTTGGTTTGTATGCTGGTGATTTCATCTGCCGAGAGAGGTGTTTTCAAGTAGTCAATGACTTGAATATCACAGCCTTGCTCTTCCAATAAAGCCAGCGTTTGTCTGCTTTTTGAGCACCTAGGGTTGTGGATAATACTTACACTTGTCATAGTCATTTTATTCTTATTTTAAAATTGCCGACATCATACTGTAATTAGTGATGTGAGTCACAATAAACAGTGGTTACTGCAAGGCTTCCATTGCTCTGTCTGCTTGTCTAAATTGTCTTATTCTGGCTTCAATTCGCGCAAGCTGCAATGGATTATCTTTGGATTGTTTATAGGCAAAGTTCAGTTGATCGATTGCTGTTTTATAATCGGCGGCTAGCGCTAAAGATTCTGCTTTAACATAATATTCCATCGCCTTGTTGCCGTTTTTTCTATAAGCCTGATACAAGAGTAAATAGGCAAGCTGATCTTGCTTGTCAAGAAAGATAAGGTCTTCGAGTAATGGGATCGCCTTTTCGGTTTGGTCATCTTCTATGTAAACATTGGCTAAATTGGTATTAACCACATTAGAGGTCGGTTTGATTTGTTGCTCTTTAAGCAGTAAGGCTATAGCGCCTTTAAAATCACCTTTTTGAGTCAATAGATCGGTTTTCGTATCAATGAAAAACAGATTGTTAGGGGCACTTTTCAACAATTCGTCAATCATCTCTTCCGATTCGTCAAATTTATCCATTCTAAAGAGTGCGAGTGCTTTGCCATATTCAGCCGCACTTTTAAAACTATAACGGTTATGTTTTAACTGTTTTTCGAATATCGATAGCACTGCAGCTTCACTGTAGCCAGAAAATCGAACTTGAATTCGTGCCTTTGCTAGCTGAAAGTTCAAATTATCTGGGATATGCCTTAACGGGTATTGCTGTGCTCTAATTCTGGCTTCTGAGATCCGTGACTCTGGTAAAGGGTGAGTCAGCAACATTTGTGGTGGCTTGGTGGTGAATCGATAGCGGGTTGCAAGTTTACCAAAAAAATTGGCAGCGCCATTGGGATCAAAACCGGCATCAACTAAAATTTGCATGCCGATTCTATCAGCTTCTTTTTCATGCAAACGGGTGAAGTTAATTTTTGCTTGAGTTGCTAACGCTTGGGTTGTTGCAAGGGCAGCCATACCAGCTTGAGGTGAGGCTATGGTTAATAATATCGCCCCTAACATCCCTACTATAGTGGCAGTCGAGCTTTTATCCTGAGCTTCAAGCGAGCGAGCTAAGTGCCGCTGGGTGACGTGAGTGATTTCGTGGCCAAGCACTGAAGCAAGTTCGCTTTCGGTATCAGCATTGAGAAACAAGCCAGTGTGTACGCCAACATGGCCACCAAAAAAGGCAAAAGCATTAATTTCATCATTACGCAGTAAGAAAAAATAGAAAGGTGTTTTCACCCCGCTTGCATGCGCTACCAGCTTATTGCCCAGTTCTGTTAGGTACTGGTTAAGCACGGGGTCATTGAGCATTGGGGCTGAAGCCCTGATAACACGCATATACGCATCACCATATACAGTTTCTTTCTCTAAACTGAAGGTGTTAACTGCGGCAGTACCTAAATCAGGCAGATCGTTGTTAGCGTAGGTAACCGCTGTAGTGGTACTTAAGATAAATGCCAACGTCCCTGCAATAACTGATTTTGAAAAAGTTAATTTACTCAAGCGGATCCTTAATTTGGGCTATGCTTTTCTTGTTGTAAGGCCACAATGCATACTTGTGGTTTGCGCTGCTTATTAGGATAATAGCCTTAGATTGTTTATAGCAAGTTCATTATGATTATTATTGATTTAACTGCCTTTCGCTGTCCGTTGCCATTAGTCAAAGTTAAATTGGCTTTAAAGCAGCTTAACCCGGGACAAAAATTAAGGGTATTGTTATCAGACCCTGGGTCTAAGCAAGATGTTCCCCGCTTTTTAAAAAAAGTTGGTTATCATCACCAAACTTTCAAACACGATGAGTGTATTTTGGCACTTGAGATCACTAAGTAAAGTGACTTTTAAACTGTTTTACATCTGTAAGTGTAAAACATCATTTTTAGCGGCAGCAGTACCGAGTGTATTTTTGCTGGATTAGGGAATATAAATGTTAACCATTTTGAGTCGTTGGTATAAAGAACGTTTTAGTGATCCACAAGCCGTTACTTTAGTCTTTATTCTTGTTGGCATCGCGCTAGCTATTTATGTTGCTGGTGGCTTACTCGCGCCTTTACTCGTTGCGCTAGTCTTGGCATTTTTATTGGAATGGCCCGTTGCTCAAATGGCGCGGATTGGGATCAACCGCACACCCGCAGCGTCGCTGGTATTAATTTTGTTTATCGGTTTAATGCTGCTGATAAGTTTTGGCTTGATCCCAAGCCTTTGGCGTCAAGGTGTCAGCTTAATTGGTGACCTGCCTAATATGATTGATAAAGGGCTGCAGACAGCGCAGCAATACATTAATCAGTACCCACAATTTGTCAATCCGACGCAGTTAGATACCATGGTTGCAGAGCTGAAAAAAATGCTAGATACCCAGCACCTGTTAGATATTGGTAAGCAGTTGTTAGGTTACTCAGCATCGCTCTTAGTACTGATGGTGTATGTGATTTTGGTGCCATTATTGGTGTTTTTCTTTTTGAAAGATAAAGATCAACTGATCCGCGGTAGCAAACGGTTTTTTCCTTCAAACCGAGATTTAGCCCGTAAGGTTTGGAATGAGATGCATCAACAAATTTTTAATTATATTCGCGGTAAAGTGATCGAAATTGTGATTATCGGTGTTGTGAGCTATGCCTTTTTTGCCGTTATGGATCTGAGGTATGCAGCGTTGTTAGGCGTGCTCACTGGCTTGTCAGTGCTTATCCCTTATGTGGGGGCAACACTGGTGACTTTACCTATCGCATTGGTGGCTTTTTTCCAATGGGGTATAAGCTCTGAATTTGGTTATCTGATGATTGGCTATGGAATAATCCAAGCCTTAGACGGTAATGTACTCGTGCCGCTACTGTTTTCTGACGCGGTGGATTTACATCCTGTATTTATCATTGCAGCTGTACTGGTATTTGGCGGGATGTGGGGAGTGTGGGGCGTCTTTTTTGCAATCCCGCTGGCATCACTGGTCAAAGCGGTGATTAATGCCTGGCCAGTGCATGAGCCACTACTGACCAATAGCGACGAATCATTGCCCGAAGTAAAATAGGCTTTGAGTAGTTAAATCAACGGAAAGGGGCTTAATGCCCCTTTTTTTATTCGTTAGGATTGATCAGCAGATGACGAGCCGTCGCGGCTAATGAACGATAAACAATGGTTGTTTGCTTCGCTTTAATGTTCCAATGTTGCCAATAGAGCGGCACTTGCATCCGTTTAGCCGGAAATACTTCTACCAGTTGGCCACTGTCGAGCAAGGGTTTGGCCTGTAAATGAGCCACTAATCCATAGCCTAGCCCCATTTTTATTGCCTCTAAGAAACTTTCCGAAGAGGGGATTTTATGCTCTCGACTACTGCATTCGCTAATATCAAAATAGAAGCTAAGAAATTTATCATGCAGTTTATCTTTAGTGGAGAATACGACGGCAGGTGCCAGTAGTATTGACTGAGGTTTGTCTATTAAGTCATTAAAGTAAAGGCCTATAAACTCGGGTGTCGCGACACAAATATATTCCATGTGGCCAAGAAACTCACTGCTACAACCCGCCATAGGTGATTGGCTGGTGGTCACACATCCTACCGCGTCGCCACTTTTCAATAGATGATGTGTGTAAGCCTCATCATCGACCACTAACTCCAATAGCCACTTATGCCGTTTAAAAACTTCGGTGAGTGCGGGCAAAAACCATGTCGCTAAACTATCTGCATTAACCGCGATACGGACGATGGTCGGCAAGGACGGGTCGTCAACATTCATCTCGCTACGAAGCTCACTTTCTAGCAATTGAACTTGAGCGTAATGCCTGAGCAATCGTTTACCCATATCGGTGGCGTAAACCGGGGACGCGCGAACAACAAGCGCTTGACCGACTTTATCTTCCAGTTGTTTTATCCGTTGTGATACGGCTGATTGGCTAATAAATAGCAGCTTTGCCGCCTTATCAAAGCCACCTCGTGATACGACAATCGACAGGGCTTTTAGGTGGGCGTAATCAAACATAGATGCTCCAAGGTGTTTGTATAAGTTTTACTTATGATACATAAATAAAATTAGTTGTACTTATTTTTGTTTGGCGAATATTCTGCGCCTCAAATCATCGTATATTTACCAAGGTAAACTCATGCAAACAGCTTTCATTCAAGGAATGGGGATCGGTGGCAGCCTCATTATGGCTGTCGGCGCGCAAAATGCTTTCGTTTTAAAGCAAGGGCTAAGGAAAGCTCATTCACTGCCTATTGCAGCCTTGTGTTCCGTGATTGATGCGATAATGATTACGGCGGGGGTCGCAGGCTTAGGTCATCTCATTTTGGCTTTTCCGCTAATAAAAGATATAGCCAGTTTTGGCGGGGCCATTTTTTTGCTGATCTATGGCTATAGCGCTCTTAAATCCTCTTTTAGTGAAAACAACATGGTGGATGAAGATCACCATGCAACAGACAGTTTGAAAAAAGCGGTATTAACCACACTTGCGATAAGTTTGCTTAATCCGCATCTGTATCTTGATACTGTTGTGTTATTGGGAAGCATAAGCGTGCAGTTTGAAGGTAGTGCAAAGCAGTGGTTTGGTGCTGGCGCAGTACTGGCCTCATTTTTGTGGTTCTTTAGCTTGAGCATTGGCGCAAGATACTTAAGCCCTGTGTTCAAAAAGCCGAAAGCGTGGTGTTATCTAGATAGATTTATCTGCTTAACGATGTGGTCTATCGCATTCGCACTGCTTTACCCGTATTTAAAACAGCTCTTAGGGTAATGTCTACAGAGTCTAAAATAAAAAAGGAGCCCAAAGGCTCTAATGCCGATCAGTTAGTCAATATTTGATCGGTTGACCGATCTTCTCAGCATGCGAAAATCCGAATGTATTCCTTACATTCGGATTTTTTATGGACGTATCTCAAGC
>NZ_JAKIKW010000009.1 GCF_023283945.1 Shewanella gelidimarina
GATCCCATTCCGAACTCAGAAGTGAAACACAGTATCGCCGATGGTAGTGTGGGGTTTCCCCATGTGAGAGTAGGTCATTTCCAGGCGCCTAATTTCTCGAAAGAGAGTGAATAGCCCGTTGCTAACGCAACGGGCTTTTTTACGTCTTCGATTTGTGGTTTTTGAGTTGATGAACTGACGGAACGACTGAATGTAGGGGGGTAATAGCATAGACATCATAGTGCTGTGGTCGATATTACCCAGGTGCGAGTCGAACATTTCCAGTCGCCACTCTTTTTTATCTTGGTCTGATAAGAGAGTGAATAGCCCGTTGCTAACGCAACGGGCTTTTTTACGTCTGTGATTTGTGGTTTTTAAGTTGATGAACTGACGGCACGACTGAATGTAGGGGGTAATAACATAGACATAATAGTGCTGTGCTCGATATTACACAGGTGCGAGTCAAACATTTCCAGTCGCCACTCTTTTTATCTTGGTATGATAAGAGAGTGAACAGCCCGTTGCTAACGCAACGGGCTTTTTTACGTCCGCAATTTGTGGTTTTTTGAGTTGATGAATTGACGGAACAACAATATTTAGGGACAGTGGATAAATCTCTAGCACCCTGTGTCGGGGATTTTTCGTTTAAGGGCTTTGAAACATTTCTCACCAGGGGGAAGTAGAAAGCTCGAACACAGTCAGACTCAATGCCATTGAGACATCCTGCATAATCGACACTACCGCATCCATATGGGTCGTAGCGTGAAGTCCTTGAGCTTATCAAGGACAGCTCGAAGCGAGGATAGCTCCGATAACTGTTCCAGCATTATTCTAATAGGCACCATTTCGAGTTTAACCATGACTGGCTTTTGTACGCCTGCAATTTGTAGCTTGTCCCGCTTTGAGGATAATAAAGAGTGTGGTAATCGAATATCAACTGCACTGTTGAGGTTTTCTTAGCGTGGATACCAAAGAAGGATAGCAGTGAGGTTGATATTCCAATGGTATATGGCCAATGAGCTATGAAAGAGTCGCTCTGATTCAAAAATGTAATTCATCTATAAGGGAGTGAGTAGCCTGTTGCTAAGGTAGTGGCTTTAGGGAAGTATCAGAATAGAACTCTAGAAGGTGGCGTTAATGACTTCGGTTAACGCAGTGTTTAGGGCTTCGTCGCATAAGAAATAATGACTATATTTTACTGGCGATTATAAACATTGGTTCCTGTTTACCATGACCGATTATTCGATAGCAGAAAGTAAGTAGTGTGATAATGTACCAAGCTAAATTTCATCTTAGTACAACCGACTCCTAAATGGTGATAGTTGAAGTATCACGGTTAGAGTTAATCTAGAGTTCTTGTATTTTCTTCGTCTAGCGACTTGACCTGTAACGGAAATATATAGTGTTTCTAAAGACCATAATTGGGTTGGCTTTATGGCTTGCTGATTGAAAAAAAGGCAGTCAGTGAGTTTGCCTTAAAAAATACTTTACCTTTTCGGTCAGTTTACGCATAGTGACGTCTTCAACAGGGGTGTAGCTCCAATTGGTAGAGCGGCGGTCTCCAAAACCGCATGTTGTGAGTTCGAGTCTCCCCACCCCTGCCAAATTAGAAAAAGCCGAGCATTAGCTCGGCTTTTTTACATCTGCAATTTTTCATATACCTGTTCGGTTCTATTATTTTGGTTTCTTTCAGTCAATTTACGCTGTTATGCATGTGTTGACCGAAAAAACTACAGTCGATCGGCTTTATATAAAAAAGTACTTTACCTTTTAGGCCTGTTTACGCATAATGCGTCTCGTCAACAGGGGTGTAGCTCCAATTGGTAGAGCGGCGGTCTCCAAAACCGCATGTTGTGAGTTCGAGTCTCCCCACCCCTGCCAAATTAGAAAAAGCCGAGCATTAGCTCGGCTTTTTTGCATCTGGAATTTAGAAACCTCAACGTTAGGATTAGATGGCTTCACAAGCTTGCGAGCGAACTGTTATCCTTACTCACCTTTATTCTCTTTTGAGCCAGTATGAAATCGAATGACTACTTAGATGCAATGGGGATTACCCGTTGGGTAAAAGCTAAATTGAAGGCTGAGGTATCAACCGTACTGGTGAGTCCGCGTAGGCTGACTGAGACTGACAGCCCCATCATTTCTAAAGTGCTTGAGATGCTTGGCTATGACCGTAAGCACGTACGCTTTGCCACAAGTGCTGAATCAAATTCAAAAGTCATTTGGGATATGCGCGGTAAACAAGTGGACAGCGTTGACAATATATTAATCTCGGCTCCGATTAATGAGATTGAATCTAACCCTGAAGCTAAAAAGTTACTATGGCGTAATATGCAGCCCTTTATCGTTAAAAAGGATTCAGAGTGACCGTTATCCCTCTTACTGAGCTATCGACGCCTGAGATGGCGCTAATAGCGGCCAGTGCGCATAGTCACCCGATGTCTGAGTCGACAATAAAGAGTTGCTTTGGGCCTTTGTATACTTGCTTAGGTCTATATGAGGGTGACGAGCTTTATGGTTTTGCGATATTGCATCAGATATTTGAAGATGCGACCTTAATGGATATATGTGTCGCACCAAGTCATCAAGGAAGAGGTTTCGGTAAAGCTTTGCTCGATAGGGTCATTGAGCAAGCTCGTGCTAATGATGCCGAAGTCCTATTGCTTGAAGTGCGTGAATCGGCAGTGGGTGCTCGGGCACTGTATGTCAAAGTAGGTTTTGAGCAGTCAGGGATCCGAAAAGGCTATTACAAAACAAATGCTGGGCCTGAAGATGCAATACTGATGACGCTGACTTTTTAGCGTGTGCTAATGGTATGAGTATAAGATAATAAAAATAGCGCCAGATAGGCGCTATTTTTTTATCTTTAAGATCTGACACAAGCGAGGCTATTTAACTTCTTTACCTTGTGCTTGCAGGTCTGCATGGTAGCTTGAGCGAACTAAAGGTCCACAAGCTGCATGGGTAAATCCAATGCTTTCTGCTAACACTTTCAACTCATCAAACTCTGCTGGAGGCACATAGCGCTCGACTGGCAGGTGGAATTTTGATGGTTGTAGGTATTGACCTAACGTCAGCATCTCAACATTGTGAGCGCGAAGATCGTGTAGTACTTGCGCTATCTCTTCGTTAGTCTCACCTAATCCCATCATAAGACCTGATTTAGTTGGTACGTTAGGGTGACGCTCTTTAAACTTCTTAAGCAGATCAAGTGACCATTGATAGTTTGCACCTGGTCGCGCTTTACGATAATGCATAGGCGCTGTTTCTAAGTTGTGGTTAAACACATCAGGCGGCTCGGTCGCTAAAATATCGAGCGCTTTATCGATGCGGCCACGGAAATCGGGCACCAAGGTTTCTATCTTAATTTGTGGATTTAGCAGGCGGATTTCGCGTATGCAATCAACAAAGTGCTGTGCTCCACCATCTCGTAAGTCATCACGGTCTACTGATGTGATAACCACGTACTTAAGTTTCATATCCTGGATTGTCTGAGCGAGCTTCTTTGGCTCTTCAGCAT
Source organism: Shewanella gelidimarina (assembly GCF_023283945.1). Taxonomy (GTDB): domain Bacteria; phylum Pseudomonadota; class Gammaproteobacteria; order Enterobacterales; family Shewanellaceae; genus Shewanella; species Shewanella gelidimarina. The sequence goes on from NZ_JAKIKW010000009.1 coordinate 3,500, forward strand.
CAGGCTTTAGTGGACGTCCGTGTGCAACGTCGCAGAAAGGACAACGTCGAGTACAGATAGCACCTAAAATCATAAAGGTGGCCGTACCATGGTTGAAACATTCAGACAGGTTAGGGCATGACGCTTCTTCACAAACTGAGTGTAAGCCATTCTTACGTAGGGCTTGTTTAATCTCAGTAATACGTTGATTAGAGGCTGGCAGCTTAACGCGCAGCCAATCAGGCTTTCTCAGCATGGTGTCGCGCTCAGAAGGGACAACTTTCACTGGAATACGGGAAACCTTATCTGCGTCTCTTAACTTAACGCCAGGTTGTAATCTTTCAGGCCTATTCATAATGACTCTGGTAATCCTTGATGATGAACTAGGTTGCTTAAACCAAGCTCGTGGCTAAGGGTTTCAATTAATTGTTTGCCAGCTTCTTCGACAGTTTGTGGTCCACCGAGCTGTTTGCATTGGATCATCTCCATTCCGGCATACCCACATGGGTTGATGCGTTGAAAGGGGGACATGTCCATATCTACATTGAGAGCCAATCCATGGAAAGAGCATCCTTTTCTGATCCGTAGACCGAGTGATGCAATTTTTCGCTCTTCAACATACACGCCGGGTGCATCAGCTTTAGCATAAGCTTCTACATCATAACGTTTGAGCATGTTGACAATACTTTGTTCAATATGAGTGACGAGTTGTCGTACGCCCACTTTGAGTCGTTTAATATCTAACAGAGGATAAACAACTAATTGTCCTGGGCCGTGATAAGTCACCTGACCGCCGCGGTCAACTTGGATAACTGGGATGTCTCCAGGATTGAGGATATGCTCACTCTTACCAGCTTGGCCTTGAGTAAAGACGGGCGTATGTTCAACAATCCAGATCTCGTCAGGACTGTTTTCATCGCGATTATCTGTGTAGTGCTGCATCGCATGCCACACTGATTCGTAATCTTGCTTACCAAGATGTCGAATATGCAAAACGCTTTCTAGCAAGGGCAACCTCTCCCCCAAATATAAGTGTGGCTATTATACGCCTCAATTTGATAAATGTAAGACAGATCACATTTATCAGCAATGAGTAATATTTATAAGACGCGTTTAACACCCTCTATTTTGGCAAGTTCGACGTATAAGGTTTCTACATGTTCTTTGCTCAGGACCGTTACTCGAATCGTGATTGAGTGATAAGTGCCTTTACTTGAGACTTTCATGCTTGGCGAGTAATCGCCTGGAGCATGTTGTTGAACAACAGAAACAACACGTTCGGTTAAAGTTTCGTGAGCTTCACCGACAACTTTGAATGGAAATGAGTTTGGGAATTCCATTAATTCATCAAATTTAGTATCTAACATTTTTTACTCTCAGCAATTTCTCTAACTGTTATATGGTGTCAATTATAGCGAATTCAAGTGTACTAATACCAATTGCATTAAGTATATGTTCATTCAGTGGGAGCTCAAAGCGCTGAAGGCAAGTCGGAAGCTTGAAGTTAATAGTTATTCTATAGCAAGGGGTTCTGCCGCAGCATGCAGCGCTTTGAAACCCACCCAAAGGGAAGCGCTCAGGCATTCCACTTCTGCTTTACATTGGCTCACAAGGGAATACCATTCTCTCGGCAATGTACCTTGAATTGAAAAGCTTGAGCGTTTCTGAATTGACTACTTACTTAATGCAATTGGTATAATCTTGCTCTAGGTAATATCAAGCCTATTAAACGCAAAAAGCCACCCTGAGGTGGCTTATAATCGTGTTCGTCTGATTAACTCAACCAACCTTCAAACATTTGCTTAAAGTAGTCCATGAGTTGACTAAACCAACTGCCTTCGTTCACTTCTTGTAACGTTACAAGTGGGAACTGCGCAATATCCTTACCATTTAACTGGAAGTAGATGCGACCAACCGTTTCGCCTTTGGCTATAGGCGCTTTAAGCTCTTTGGTTAGCTCAAAGTTGGCTTGTAGGTTCTTGGCTTGACCACGGCTAATCGTGATGGGTGTATCAGTGGTTACGCCAAGATCAATGGTTTCTCTATCACCATACCAAATTTTTTGAGTAACGAAGCTATCACCTGCTTGGTAAGGAGTGACTGTTTCGAAAAAGCGGAAGCCGTAATTAAGCAGCTTTTTGCTCTCCGCTTTACGCGCTGATTCACTCTTGGTCCCCATGACGACTGAAATAAGACGCATGCCATCTTTGGTCGCTGAAGTCACTAGGTTATAGCCTGCACCAGAGGTGTGGCCAGTCTTTATACCGTCGACGTTTAGGCTCTTGTCCCACAAAAGACCGTTGCGGTTATATTGCTTGATGCCATTATAAGTAAAAGATTTTTCTTTGTAGACTGCATATTCATCAGGCACATCACGAATGATAGCAGCGCCTAAGATAGCCATATCATAGGCTGTGCTTTTATGGTTATCTGAATCAAGTCCGTGGGAGTTTTCAAAATAACTATCTTGCATGCCTAATTGCTTTGCCCATGAGTTCATCAGGTCAACAAAGCCGTCTTCTGTACCGGCGATATGCTCAGCCATTGCGACACAAGCGTCATTACCAGATTGAATGATAATGCCTTTGTTAAGCTCTGCCACCGAAACGGTTTTACCGACTTCGATAAACATTTTTGATGAATCAGGGAAGTTCTTTGACCAAGCTTTTTTACTAATAGTCACTTCATCTGAAGGTGATACGTTGCCAACTTTTATCTCATGACCAATGACATAACTGGTCATCATTTTAGTTAAGCTCGCAGGATTAAGGCTTTCGTATGCATTATTTTCTGCAATAATCTGCCCGGTATTGTAATCCAATAAGACATAGGCTTTAGCCGCAACAGTCGGTGCATTTGGCGTCATAACTGGGGCAGCTTGTGCAGAAAATGCGGCGATTGAGGTCGCGAGCAAAAGCGTTTTTATAGGTTGGTCTAATAAGTTCATATTAATCATGCACGTCTTTATTTTTAGGAATGATGAAAGCGAAGTTCCGCAAAGTATATCATTAGTCGACAAGCTAATTCGCGCTAGGTTCATTAATCTTGTTTCATTCTGTAATCAAGTAGCTTTGTGGATAACCGTGCTGTTTGAGTGTTTCTGTCAGTTTGCTCGCTAACTGCGCTTGTCCAATCGGACCAAGCTGCAAGCGGTATAGATTGTTAGATTCTTGCAACCGGCTGTTTACTTGGTATTTTTTTTCAAGATCTTTCGCTAAGGTTTCTAGGCGTTTTTTGTTAGAAGACGCGACAATTTGGATGAAATGTAGCTCAGTCCCTTTAAGCTCTGCTAATGCAATAGATTCCGGGTTGGCAATGTAGATAACTTCAAGGCTTACATTGGCGGTGCCAGTTTTTAGCATGTCGAGTCTATGGGCGGCAGCATAGGATAAGTCAATGAGTCGGTCTTCATGAAAGGGGCCGCGATCATTGACTCGAACAATGACACTTTTATTATTTTTTAGGTTAGTGACCCTCACATAACTCGGCAGTGGTAAGCTTTTGTGTGCCGCTGACATTGAGTACATATCATAGGTTTCACCATTAGAGGTTAAATGGCCATGAAACTTAGCGCCATACCAAGAGGCAATGCCTTTTTCTTGATAGCCTTGGCTGCTATCCATGACTTGATAGTTTTTACCTCGAACAGTGTAATTAGTCTTATTGCCGCCACGGCTATAGGGTTCAAACTTTGGATGAGCGTCTTCGACTTTTGACACATCAGGCGCCGATGCTGGCGCTTTATCATCGGCAATATCGTAGCGGCTGTTTTGGTTGCTGCTAGAGCAAGCAGCCAAAATAGCGGCTAATAAGATAACAACAAGGGTGTTAATGCGCTGCATAAGCTTGTTCAAGTTCCTGGCTAAACTGGTACACCGCCATCGCATAAAGCGGGCTTCGATTATAACGGGTGATGACGTAGAAATTTTTCAGACCTAGCCAGTACTCATCTTTGTCAGTTTGTTCTAGCTTAACCACTAGTGCGGGTTGAGATACATCTATATCCATCGATTTAGCAAGCGCTACACTGGGTGATAAAATATCCGCAATCGTGTAGTGCATCTTCTCTCCAGACCATGTTTTTACTGTTTCAGGCAGTTCTTTAGCCAAGGTTAATTTTACTGCCACTGGTTGGTTTTGTTGCCAGCCATGTTGATGAAAGTAATTTGCGACGCTGCCAATAGCATCCACCGGACTATTGAGTAGATCTCGACTGCCATCATTATCAAAGTCTACGGAGTAGTGACGGTAACTAGAGGGGATAAACTGGCCAAATCCCATCGCGCCAGCATACGAGCCTTTTAGGCTATTGATATCAAGCTTCTCTTCTTTTACTAATGCTTGCAGGTTAGCAAACTCACTGCGGAAGAAGGTTGCTCTTGGGGGGTAATGAAATCCTAATGTGTATAAAGCGTCTTTAACCGGGTAGTTGCCCATATAACCGCCGTAAAAAGTTTCTATTCCTATTATGGCGACAATTATTTGCGGATCAACATTGAACTCTTTAGCGGCTTTATCGATGGTTTTGGCATGTTCTTTCCAGAATGCTAGCCCTGCCGCGAGACGTTTTTCGGTAAGAAAAATCGGATAGTATTGGTGCCAAGGTTTAGCTTCCCAAGGCTTGGTCATAGCGTCAATAACCGCTTGGTTAAATTCCGCATTATCAATAAAGGCTTGAGTTTCGGCATCGCTAAAGCCTTTAGCGTTTTGCGTTTGGATAAACTCAGCTTTTAGCTCATCGACAGAGGGCTCTATGGCGTTTGCGAATGCGGAAACGGATAAAATGGTGAGCGCTAAGGGTGCTATAAAACGGTTTAACAGTGTCATCTGCTATACAATCCTCAATGTCGATTAAACGTTTACGGCGATACCTGAATACGGTAAACGTTATCGAGTTAATATTTGTTTTTGGTTGCTGTGAACATTATCTATCGATGAATCGTCTGTGAGTATGAATACTCATTAGAATCCCAAATCCAGTCATCAATGTCAGCATGGATGTACCACCATAACTGATTAACGGCAGTGGTACACCTACCACAGGCAATATGCCTGAAACCATGCCTATATTTACAAAAATATAAACGAAGAAGGTTAAGGTTATGCTACCCGCTAATAATCGAGCAAAACTAGTTTGGGCGCGTGAAGCAATAACGAGTCCGCGGCCGATGACATAAAGATACAGAGTCAACAGTAACAAGCTTCCGATAAGACCGAACTCTTCACCAATGACGGCGAAGATGAAGTCCGTATGACGCTCAGGCAAAAATTCGAGTTGAGATTGAGTACCCTCTAGCCAGCCTTTGCCCCACAGCCCACCAGAACCGATAGCAATTTTAGATTGAATGATATGGTAGCCGGCACCAAGAGGGTCTTTTTCTGGATTCAGTAGCGTAAGAACGCGGGTTCGCTGGTAATCGTGCATGAAGAAAAACCATAGCGCGGGTAACATGGCTAATACCGATCCGATAAACCCTCCCACAATTCGCCAGCTCATACCTGATAGAAACAATACAAATATACCTGATGCCGCGACCAGAATAGAGGTGCCTAAGTCGGGCTGTTTGGCAATCAGTAAGGTTGGCACCAGCAAAATGACGATAGCGCCGGCTAAGTAGCGTTTTTTGGGCGGCAGTGGGAACTTACTGATATACCAAGCCATGGTGATCGGAAAAGCGAGTTTCATTAACTCAGAAGGCTGGAACTCCATAAAACCAAGATTGAGCCAGCGCTGTGCGCCTTTATTAATCTCGCCAAAAAAATGCACTCCAAGTAGCAATATTATCCCCGTAATGTAGATAGGAAATGCCCAGCGGCGTAAGACTTCAGGGTTTATTTGCGCGACGGCAAACATGATCACCAGAGACAAGCCCATACGCACTAACTGACGGTCCATTAAGGCTAAGTCTTCACCACCAGCGGAGTAGATAACGAATAGCCCAAAGCCCATTAATGCTAAGAGTCCAATGAGTAAAGGCAGATCGATATGCAGGCGCTGCCATATATTTTGCCGATGGTTGTGTGCACTCATTCTTTTTTGTCCCATGAATCTCTTAGTAAATACTCATCAAGTAGAGCCCGTGCTACAGGGCCGGCATTTTTACCACCCCAACCCGCATTTTCAAGTACTACAGCCAGTACAATAGTGGGGTTCTCATAGGGTGCATAGGCAATAACCAATGCGTTGTCTCGTAAGCGTTCATCAATGGTATCAGCGTCATACTTAGCATCTTCTGCCAGACTGAATACCTGAGCTGTACCTGTTTTCATTGCCGCAGTATATTTGGCATCTTTGAAACGAGATTTGTGCGCAGTGTCCCGCATGGCTTCACTAATGATGTCCCAGTTCTCTGGGGTGTTAAGCACAATGGGAGCCAGCTCGTCTGTGGGCGAATCAATCTTGGCAGTTTGGTCTTGAATTGATTTAAGTAAATGCGGTACAAAACGGCGGCCTTTATTGGCCATAATAGTTGCAGCATTTGCCAGCTGTAGTGGGGTTGTCGTCCAGTACCCCTGACCAATACCGACGGAAATGGTATCGCCAATATACCAAGGCTGATTATAACGCAGACGTTTCCAATCTTTAGAGGGCATGATACCGGCGGACTCTTCATAGATATCGACACCCGTACGCTCACCAAACCCAAAGGGTTCCATAAATTTGGCAATAGCATCGACTCCGGTTTTATAGGCTAAGTCATAGAAATAGGTATCGCAGGAACCAACGATGGCGCTGTTAACATCAACCCAGCCATGACCCCAACGCTTCCAATCTCGGTATTTGCGTTCAACCCCTGGGATCTGCCAAAAACCAGGATCCCAAATACGGGTTTTTGGCGTGATAGCCTTACTTTCTAGCCCCAGTAGCGCAAGGTGTGGTTTAACCGTCGATGCTGGAGCGTATTGACCTTGGGTTGCACGGTTAATTAATGGCCGTGATGTTGAATTGAGCAGCTTGTTATAAGCTTTACTGCTAATACCGTGAACAAATGGGTTTGGATCGTAAGTTGGGCTTGATAAAAGAGCTAAAATTCCGCCATCGCGAGGATCAATAGCAACGACTGAACCACGGCGACCATTGAGTAACTCCATAGCCTTTTTTTGTAGATTAAGGTCTAAGGTTAGGTATATATCTTGGCCAGGGACCGGCGGCTCTGACTTTAAGGTACGAATGGTACGACCGCGGTTGTTGACCTCTTCTTCCAGATGACCTGGTTTGCCGAGCAGCATGCTTTCGTAAAACTTTTCTATACCCAGTTTGCCAATATCTTTGGTGGCGGCGTAGTTACTCCACTGATTATTTTTCTCAAGTGACGTTCTGTCACGACCATTGATTCTTCCAACGTAGCCCAACGCATGAGTCATTAGGCCATTATAAGGGTAATGACGTTTTAACCCCGCTTCTATCGAAATACCAGGGAATCGATGTTGATTGACACTAAACTCCGCGACTTGCTCTTCAGTAAGTTTGTTCTTAATGGTGAGAGGTTTAAAGCGTCGGTGGTATTTAAGTGCTTCAATGACACTCTCTTTTTCATCATCAGTGAGAGATATTATTTGACCAAGTTGGTCTAAGGTTTCACTGATGTTGTCGACTTTTTCAGGCACCATTTCCAAAGAGAAGAAAGGTTGGTTTTCGGCGAGTAACTGTCCATTACGGTCGTATATAAGACCTCGACTCGGGGCAACAGGTACGACCCTGATCCGGTTATCGTTGGATCGTGTTTCATAATCGTTGTATGAGAGGATTTGCAGCTGATACAGATTGACGAAAAGTAAGCTCAGCAGAATGAAAACACAAAGGAAAGTAAAAAGAGCGCGACGTTTAAACAGCGAGGCTTCAGCTGCATGGTCGTTCATGGTAATGCGCTTTCTAGGGGACACTTACATTTTCTCCTGCTCAAAAAAAGGTGCCAGGCACATATCTTATTCCCGTAAAGGTAAGACTAACTGAATGTAAAGTCGATATTATTCTCTATGGTAGGGATGATTATTATTAATGCTCCAGCCTCGGTAAAGACTTTCTGCAACAATCACTCTCACCAGAGGGTGGGGAAGGGTTAACGCTGATAAGCACCAACTTTGCGCTGCTGCTTGTTTACAGTCAGGGGATAAACCCTCGGGGCCGCCAATTAACAGACTGACATCACGGCCATCGAGTAGCCATTTATTCATCTGTTGTGCCAGTTCTGGAGTCTTCAGGTTTTTACCTGGAAGATCGAGGCTGACAATATGGTTACCCTTAGGGATTGCCGCCAACATTAACTCGCCCTCTTTTTGGAGGATGCGAGTTATATCGGCATTTTTACCGCGTTTGCCAGCAGGGATTTCAATTAACTCAAGCGCCATATCCCGAGGGAATCGGCGCTGATATTCTTTAAAACCTGTTTCGACCCAATCTGGCATGCGGGTCCCTACTGCAACTAACTGAATTTTCATTATTCAGGTTTTTCTGACCATAGTTTTTCAAGCTGGTAGAAGTCGCGAGTTTGATCTTGCATTACGTGCATGATCACATCGCCTAGGTCAACAAGAACCCATTCGCTGCTCTCACGGCCTTCGACACCTAAAATCTTTAGGCCAGCACGTTTTGATTCAACCACTAAGTTCTCTGCGATTGATTTTACATGAGTTTTTGAGTTACCTGTACAAACCACCATAAAATCGGCGATGTTAGATTTCTCTGATATGTCCATGACGACAATATCTTTAGCTTTAAGGTCTTCAACCTTATCGATTACAAATTGTTTTAGCTCGGCGCTTTCCACGCGGATACCCCATTAATTTTTAGACAGCGCGATAGTATAGCAGGTTATAGGGTTTAGATTAATAGCGAAGCTTAGAAATAATGAGATTAGCCGTGAAGAGTTTTGTGGGCAGCACTAAGCCTTTGAGCCATATAGTCTATGCTGCTTTATATACAACTGAACACTGGTGGGTAATGCCTCATCAACCGATAAGCCCTTGCTAATATCGGCGCGTATCTGAGTTGACGAAAATGGCTGCTCTGTGATTGATACGCAGAAAATACCACCGGTTTTTGGCTGGCTTTCTACTGCTGTTATTGCACTCTGTTGAGCTAACACCATTTGCATTGGATGCTCATCTGATAGTTTCCATCCTGGTCGCTGACACACCACTAAGTGGCACAAATCAAATAGGCTCTGCCATTGATACCAGCTCTGTAATCCTAAAAATGAATCCATCCCCATTAAAAAATAAAACTCATGCATTGGGTATTGTTGTTTAAGTGCAGTGAGCGTGGTGACTGTATAGGAGGGGGTTTCTCGACTGGCTTCAATTGCGCATAGTTGGAGTTGTGGAAATTCATTGCATACCGCTTGCGCCATTGCCAATCGGTCATCAGTGCTGACATGGGTGCTGTTTTTGTGCGGCGGAATATGATTTGGCATTAGCCAGATCCCATCCAACTCAAGCTGTTGCTGCACCTCCATCGCCGGACGAAGATGACCAAAGTGCAAGGGGTCGAAGGTGCCGCCTAGAATGCCTATTTTCATGATTAGTCTATGGCTATATGTTCAAGTGCTTTATGAGCTTTAGCATCAAAAAGCAGACTTACATGGCTAAGTCCGGTCCAGTCTTCTATGCCTTGCTGCTTAAGTTTTAGCTCTAGTACCGATGAGGTTGAAAGCAGCGTTTCGACTTGCGACAGTGATAACCGCTTGAGTGCCTGTTGATATAAAGGCTTACGTTTGTCCCAGATGCGTAACTTGCTCCAAAGGGCTTGAATTGGTTGACCGCTAGTTTCCGCTGTTTTGAGCTGCAGCAAAACGGTCAACTCTTTGAATAGTGACCAGAGTATGATTGGCATTGCCACTCCCTCACTTTTTAGCTGTGACAGAATATGCTGTGCTTTATCTTGTTGGTTACACAACATGGCATCAGTTAGCTGGAAAACACTAAAACGCGACTGGTCTTCAAAATATTGGGTTAACTGCTCCGGTTCAATCGGCGCTGTAGGGCTGAGTAATTGCAGTAATTGCAACGCTTGGTCCGCGGCAAGTAAATTGCCTTCATATAATGTAAACAGCATCTCTCGGGAATCACGCGATAAAGACAATGCATAATGGCTGATCCGAGTATCAAGCCAACGCTGAAACTGTGCCCCTTCTGGGGTGATACACGGAACATAAACGCCTTTAGCGTCTAAGGATTTGAACCATTTACTCTTGGTTTGTTCTGCTGCAAGTTTAGGGCCCGTTAAAATCAATAATACATCTGGATTATCCATCTGCATTAAAGATTGAAACATGGTGCTGCCTTCAGTGCCAGGTTTGGCGGTGGGCAGCGTGAGCTCAATAATACGGCGACTGGAGAACAAACTCATGGCTTGCCATTGTTCGATTAACTCATTCCAATTGAATCCGGTTTCTTGGGTTAATTGAATTTTCTCATCGAAGCCTTGCTGTTTAGCAACTTGGTACAATGCTATTCGGCTTTGTTCACATAGCCAAGGGTCATCGCCAAAAATAAGGCAACACTGTGGCAAAGGGCTGATATTTCGCAGCAACTGATCTGGGTATACCCGCATCAATTAACCTCTATAGTCGCCAAAGTCTGAATAATACGATCGGCAGCTTGATTGCGCATCTCTTTGAGTAGCAATTGCATCTCGCGGCTCTTTGCTAGCGCAGTACGCGGATCGTCCAAATAATCGCGGTGAATATCAACTTCAAAACGCTGAGATTCAGCATCTGGCAGTTGCACAGCAAAAGAGACTTGGTAGATTAACTCATACTCAGCCACGTTACCCGTTGGGTAAATGGACAGCGTTGAACGGTCTAGTGAGTCGCTAATAATGCGAACGGTTGGGATCTCATCTGTTGGCTCAACAACGGCAATACGGTTAAGTCTTAAACGTTCACGCACGAGACGAGTTAATTCACTGTATTCGTCTTGGCTACTTAAGCTCAATGTCTGCAACTGTTCAGGGATAGAGTAGCTTCCCTGTAATTTAAAGCCGCAACCCGCACTGAGCAGTACGCTCAGTGCTAAGGTTACTAAAAATATGCGTTTAATTAGCATAAGCTTTGTTTAGTCTTCCTTGTTTGCATTGTCGGTGTGCAAAGCAAATTAGCCTGCATTTAGTTCGCTACAATGTTGAGCAATTTGCCCGGGATGTAGATAACTTTACGAACAGTTTTGCCTTCAGTGTGCTTAACCACACCCTCTTCAGCCAACCCTGTCGCTTCAACTTCTTCTTTGCTTGCATCTGCTGCGACAGTAATTTTAGCGCGTAGCTTACCGTTAACTTGCACAATAATAAGCTTGCTGTCTTCAACCAGTGCAGCTTCGTCTACTTCTGGCCAAAGTACGTCTTCAATCGCACCAGTATTGCCCAGTTCATTCCACAAGCTAAAGCTAGTGTGAGGAATGATTGGGTAAAGCAAACGCGTCACAGCGCTTAATGCTTCTTGCATCAATGCTCTGTCTTGTTCAGTGTCAGTGGCAGCTTTTTGTAAGCGGTTCATCAATTCCATCACCGATGCGATAGCAGTGTTGAACATTTGACGACGCTCAATATCATCACCCACTTTAGCAATGGTTTTATGCAGTTCACGGCGAAGGTCTTTTTGAGCAGCATTAAGTGACTTTAAATCTAATTCAGCAGTTGGACCCGCAGCAACATGATCGTGTGCTGTTTTCCACAAACGCTTAATAAAGCGATGTGCACCTTCAACACTCGACTCTTGCCATTCAAGCGTTAGCTCTGGTGGCGCGGCGAACATCATGAATAAACGAACGGTGTCAGCACCGTACTTATTGACCATCTCTTGTGGGTCAATACCGTTATTCTTAGACTTAGACATCTTGCTCATACCAGTATAAACCAGCTCGTTACCTTCGCTGTCTACGGCTTTAACGGTACGGCCTTTATCATCAGTCTCAAGTACTGTTACATCGCTTGGTGCAACCCAAACACGTGCGCCTTTTGCATTGTTATAGTAGTAAGCATCAGCCAATACCATACCTTGAGTCAGTAGACGCTTAGCGGGCTCGTCAGAGTTCACTAGACCTGAATCGCGTAACAATTTGTGGAAGAAGCGGAAATACAATAGGTGCATACAAGCGTGCTCAATACCACCAATGTATTGATCGACTGGCAACCAGTAGTTAGCTTTAGCAGGATCTAGCATTTCATCGGCATGAGGGCTGCAGTAACGCGCGTAGTACCAAGATGACTCCATAAAAGTGTCGAAGGTGTCTGTTTCGCGGAAAGCTTCCTGACCGTTAACTTGCGTTTTCGCCCACTCTTTGTCAGCTTTAATAGGACTCTGAATCCCATCCATGACAACATCTTCAGGCAAGATAACTGGAAGTTGATCCTCAGGTGTTGGGATAATGGTTCCATCAGCCAAGGTGACCATCGGAATGGGGGCGCCCCAGTAACGTTGACGTGAAACACCCCAGTCGCGTAGACGGAAGTTCACTTGACGCTTACCTTTGCCTTCAGCTACTAGCTTGGCATCAATGGCATCAAACGCCGCTTGAAAATCAAGACCGTCAAATTCAGCTGAATTAAACAATACACCTTTATCAGTGTAAGCTTCTTCGCTGAGATCAAGTTCACTATCAACAGGCTTAACAACGCCTTCGATGGTTAGGTCGTATTTTTTGGCAAATTCATAATCACGTTGATCGTGTGCTGGGACCGACATAACAGCGCCAGTACCGTAGTTCATTAATACAAAGTTACCGACCCAGATAGGAACTTCTTTACCGGTTAGCGGGTGAATTGCATTAAGACCGGTAGCAACGCCTTTTTTCTCCATTGCAGCCATAGCCGCTTCGGTAGTATCAGCGTTTTTACACTCTTCGATAAAATCAGCGAGGGCAGGGTTATTCGCTGCAGCTTGCTGTGCTAATGGATGAGCGGCTGCAATAGCAACGTACGTCACACCCATAACAGTATCTGGACGAGTGGTATAAATATCGAAGCTCTGGTCGCTATTCGCCACCTGGAATGTCATTTCGATACCTTCGCTACGGCCAATCCAGTTGCGCTGCATGGTCTTAACTTGCTCTGGCCATTCGTCTAACTGGTCGAGGTCATTAAGCAGCTCGTCGGCATACTCAGTGATCTTAATGAACCACTGCGGGATCTCTTTTTGCTCTACAGTGGTATCACAGCGCCAGCAGCAACCGTCGATGACTTGCTCGTTCGCGAGAACGGTTTCATCATTTGGGCACCAGTTAACCGATGCCGTCTTCTTGTAAACCAAGCCTTTTTCGTAAAGCTTAGTGAAGAACCATTGCTCCCAACGGTAATACTCAGGTGTACAAGTGGCTATTTCACGCGACCAGTCATAACCAAAGCCAAGCATTTTAAGCTGGTTCTTCATGTAGTCGATGTTTTCATAAGTCCATGGCGCAGGCGCGGTATTATTTTTGATTGCCGCATTCTCTGCAGGCAGGCCAAAAGAGTCCCAACCGATAGGTTGCAGAACATTTTTGCCTTGCAGTCGTTGGTAACGAGCAACAACATCACCTATGGTGTAGTTACGCACATGGCCCATATGGAGTCGACCTGAAGGGTAAGGAAACATAGAAAGGCAGTAAAACTTTTCTTTGTTTTCATCTTCGGTAACTTCAAATGTCTTTTCATCTTTCCAGTGCTGTTGCACTTTTGCTTCAATTTCAGAAGGAGTATATTGCTCTTGCATCAATGTATTTCCGGCCATTGTTTGATCTAGCGCTGTTTATGCGCGAGTTATATCGACATAGAATAAACTAGAAGTGAGTCATTAAAAAGGTTCGTCTAAGGAGTATTTATTATGAGTGAACAAAGTACTGAGTTACTTTCGCTTTACGAGGCACTAATTCAACAAATAAAAACGCAATACAGTGACGATAACTCTCTGACTGTAAAGAGTTTATATAGTCAGACTCAGACCTGTAAAGAATACTTGGCTATTAAACAGCAAGCAAAGGCTGAAGAGTTAGCTTTAGTTGAACAATTTTTAAAACGTGATATCGCCAGTTTCCTACAAGAGAGGAACGCTAAAGATCTGAGTCATAGTCCAACAATGATCACGGTTGAAAATACGTTATGGCATTGGCTCAGTGAAATTACTGACAGAAGCCAGATTGAATGGCATGAGGTGGCGCAAGATTTTAAGCATCACGGCTATTATGTATCGGGCGAAATAGTTGGCCAAGGAACCATGGTATGCACGGCTTGTGGCCATGAATCGAAAATCGAATTCCCAGGGGTGCTATCTGATTGTACTGAGTGTGATAACGGCGAGTTTACTCGTGAAGCATTAGCACCTTAGCTCAATACCGTGGTCATTTTGAATGTTTTTTACGCTTATTAATCCGCATTGCTTAAATAACAATGCGGTCCTTCAATATTTACTTCTGCTTATTTACTTGTTTTCTATCCTAAAGTTACATTCCATATACTTTTTTACCACAAATCACTAAAGCTACCCGTGAACGCAGCCGATGTTTATAACAGTAATAGATGATATTCATTTCTGGTCAATCATAGGGAGATGTTCGACTGGGTCGTTGTAGATGCAAGCTTTAGAGTTGAGTAAAGCATCGGTAGTTTTTGGGGATTAGCATGAAGTTTGTACATAAAATTGTTATTAGCGCGAGTCTGATCTTGCTCTTGTCGCTAGGGAGCTTATCGAGCTACCAGTATTTCCAAGTTAAACAGCAGATAAATGATCAGGTCAGTCTGAGTGTGGCTGAGTTGGTCGATTCGATGAAAAATAATATAGAAGCTGTTATGGCCGAAAAAGCAGATCTTACTCGCTTTGCTGCTTCTCTATTCGAGTCAGACCTCTCGGATGAACATTTTCAGCAAGTGTTAGGTCAGCCTGTCATTAAGCAACATTTTATCTTAGCGGGTATGGGGCTGGAGTCGGGGCATTTCATCGGCAATGAAGCGAGCTGGCAACCGCAAAACTATGATCCTCGCAAGCGAATGTGGTATCAAGAGGCGAAACAACAAGGGCGACAATTATTTACCGAGCCCTATGCTGACGCTAGCACTGGAGAGATCTTAGTGTCAGTGGCTGCACCTCTGTTTAAAAATGGTCAGTTTGAGGGAGCTATGTTTGCGGATATCAGTCTTAAAGCGTTAGCGGATATTAGTAACAAAGCGAACTTATTCGGTGCGGGTTATGCCTTTGTTGTAGGCAACAACGGCGATTTTATTGCCTACCCAGATGCGAGTATGAATGGACGTCCTATGAGTCAGGTATTCGGGGAACAATTGGATGTGACTCAGAAAACTAGCCACATCAACATCGATGGTAAAATACATACTGTTATTTTTAACCCGTTATCCGGCTTAGATTGGAGTTTGGGTATCGTACTAGATGAACAGGTTATCTATGCCGCTGCTGACAAATTACGCGGTGACGCTATCTTCTATTCCTTATTGGCTCTGGTCGTGGCGACGCTGCTGATGGCCGGTCTCATTAGGCATTTAATGAAACCATTGGGAATATTGAACGAGGCGATGAAAGACGTGGCATCTGGCGAAGGGGATTTGACACGACGCTTGAGCACTGAATCTGACGTTGAGTTCGCGAGTTTAGCCAGCAGTTTTAATAGTTTCGTTATCAAACTGCAAGACTTGATCCAGCAGGTAAAGGTCATTGGTGGTGAAGTTGCTATTGGGACTGAAATGACCGCAGAAGGCGCGAAATCCGCCTCTCGTGCGATGGGACAGCAGACGCAGGAGATCGAGCAACTTGCAACGGCAATGCATGAAATGGCGGTCACTGCATCGGAAGTGGCTGGAAATGCGCAGAGCGCAGCATCCGCTGTTCAGCAAGCCGATGCTGCCGTTAATGAAGGTGCAGCGGCAGTGAATCAAACAACGGATTCCATCGATCATCTGTCAGAACAAATTATGCAAGCTAGCGAAGCTGTAAAAGAGTTAGAAGCAGACACTGTTAGCATCGAATCTATCCTTGGCGTCATCAATGAAATCGCCGGGCAAACAAACTTATTGGCACTGAATGCGGCAATTGAGGCCGCTAGAGCCGGTGAATCGGGCCGCGGTTTTGCAGTGGTTGCAGATGAGGTTCGTAACTTGGCAGCGCGTACTCAAGAGTCCACATCGGAAATTAAGGACAAAATAGAGAAGTTACAGTCAGGAGTCGCTACGGTTGTTAATGTGATGGATGAAAGCCGTGGCACCACCCAAACAACGGTAGAAAAGGCATTGATGGCAAATGATACCCTGAAAGAGATCCGCAAGAGTATTCAGGATATTACCGATATGAATCTTCAGATAGCCAGTGCTGCAGAGGAGCAAAGCCAGGTGGCTGAAGAGATGAATAAAAATACGTCTAACATTAAAGATCTAACCATGGAAGTGGCTGATAACGCCACACAGGCTAATGCAGCCATGGTGACTCAGATGAAGCAGGTTAAGCAACAAGAAGCCCTGCTGAACCAGTTTATTGTCTAGCACGACCTTGGCGACCATTTGATAGGCTGCTTAGTTAAATACCCGTTTACAACGGGTATTTTTCTTTAATAGCCGTTAGCGCTTCAATCGCACAAGCCTATCTCGTTTAAACGCGCTGATTAATCCCGAACCGAACAATAGCGCTGAAAGTAATAGCACCGGCCATTGGCCGACAAGGGTGAAGAGTGTATGACCTTTAACCAATGGAATATCTGCTGTTAACACACCAGCTACGAATTGGGGTAGCTGGTGGGTGATATCACCTTTTTCATTGACGACAGCAGTCACGCCGTTATTGGTGGCGCGGACCAAAGGTCTGCCAAGCTCAACCGAACGCATTTGAGCTATTTCCATGTGTTGTAAAGGTCCGTTTGAAGTGCCAAACCAAGCATCATTTGAGACGGTTAACAATAAGTCAGTCTGCTCATTTACGTTGGCCCTTAACTGCTCAGGAAATGCAATTTCATAGCAAATTGCTGGTGTAATCTGGTGTCCAACGGCATTTAAATTATCTTGCAAATAATCACCACGATTAAAGGATGACATCGGCAAATTAAACAAAGGTGCTATTGGGCGTAACAGTGACTCAAATGGAACAAATTCGCCGATAGGTAACAAGTGGTGCTTTTTGAATTCATTTTTCTCTTCACCATAGTAATCGCCTTTGTCTTGTTGCTTAGCATCATAATTCCCTAAAACAATCAGTGAATTATAGTAGCTGTTACCACGCTGACTGATAATCCCAGTAATAATGGCACTGTTATTTAAATTAGCAGCTTGATTGGCATTATAAAGAAAGTCTTTGACCATGTGTTCTGGGGCCGGAATGGCCGCTTCTGGCCAGACGATAAGATCTGCTGAAAACTCTGGCCGAGATAAGTCCATATACTTGAGCATTGTTGGCCACAGTGCGTCGGGCTCCCACTTCATACTCTGGGGGATATTACCTTGGACAAGTGCAACGCTGAGGCTTTCGCCTTTTGACTCAACAGTGGAGGTATAGGGCGCAATAAACGTGAGCATTGCAGCGATAGGCACAATAATGAGTGCACTTCGCCAGCGTTTAACCATACCAAGCGCCAATGCGCCGGCCAGTAAAGCCACGATAAAGCTTAAGCTCAAAGCTCCCGTCATCGAGGCAATGGGCTTCAGTGGCCCTTGTGTTTGACTATAACCAGCCCAAAGCCATGGGAAGCCAGTGAGTACCCACCCTCTAGCCCATTCCGTTAATGTCCAAAGCGCAGGGAACAAGATTAAGTTACGGCAGATACTGGTTTTAGGGGCTAATTTTTGCAGTAAATAACCCGTAAGCGCTGGATAGATCGCTAAATAAAGCGCCAGTAGCGCCATTAAGGCAATCGATGCAATTAGCGGTATACCGCCAAAGGTGTCCATACTGACATGCACCCAGCTAATACCAACACAAAAGCAACCAAAGCCGAAACTTAGCCAATAATGTAATCCTTGTTTTGCGGATAACCCGGCACTTTGATGCAGGGCAAATGCCATCGCAACGATATAAAGTGGCCAAATAGAGTAGGGGGCAAAAGCAAGCGCTGTCATGGCGCCAGCCGCAAAGGCTAGCACCAATCTCAGATAGGAATGATGGGCGAATGCCCGTAATTTACTCAGCATACAGCCTCATCATTGGGCGCCGTTAGGGGAGCGGATTGCTAGGCAATGCTCTCTTTAGCAGCTGGATCGGGAAATTTTACGCGTAATTGGATTAATCTACGGGTATCTGCGTTGACGACTTTAAACTCAATGCCTTTAATCATGACATTTTCATCACGTTCAGGCAGGTGCCCAAAAGCATGAGAAACTAAGCCACCCACGGTATCAAACTCTTCATCACTGAATTGAGTGCTAAACGCGTCATTAAAGTCATCTATTGGCGTTAATGCTTTGACCATATAGACTTGTTTTGAGATTTGTTTGATTTCAGTCTCTTCAGCTGAGTCATGATCAAATTCATCTTCAATATCACCAACAATCTCTTCGAGAATGTCTTCAATTGTCACTAAACCTGACACTCCACCGTATTCATCGACGACGATCGCCATATGATAACGTTGAGAACGAAACTCTTTTAACAATACGTCGACCCGTTTACTTTCCGGAACGACCACTGCTGGGCGGATAACTTGCCCAAGTTCAAAAGGCTTTTCATTGTTCTTAAAGCCATACTGAAGTAGATCTTTTGCGAGTAAAATACCCTCGATATGATCTTTGTCTTCATTGACTACTGGAAAGCGGGAGTGTGCTGAGCCAATAACGGTAGAGAGTAGTTCTTCTACTGTGTTGTCTATTTGAAGTGCGACGATTTGCGCGCGAGGGATCATAATGTCCCGCACTCGAAGATCGGAGACTTCCAATACACCTTTAATCATTTCACGCGTGTCTTCGCTGATCACTTCACGTAGTTCTGCACCGTGAATGACCTCAACCAATTCTTCGCGACTTTTGGGTTCGCCCTGGAATAACTGACTTACTTTTTCCAACCAGCCTTTCTTGGAGGCGTTGGTACTCGGGGGGATATCGTCACTCATAGTGTGTCACTGACTCTTTCGAGTCAATTATTGCTCCTCATAAGGATTGTTATAACCAAGGCTTTCAATTAGTTGGGTCTCTAATGACTCCATCTCTTCAGCCTCTATATCGTCTATATGATCATACCCTAGCAGATGGAGACAACCATGTACAACCATGTGCGCCCAATGTGCGGTAAGGGGTTTGTTTTGATCAATTGCTTCTTGTTCTACCACTGCGGCACAGATAACTAAATCGCCCAGTAGTGGCAGTTCTATGCCAGGTGGAGCCTCAAACGGGAAAGAGAGCACATTGGTGGGCTTATCTTTTCCGCGGTAGGTGTTGTTTAGCATCTGGCTTTCTGCAGAATCGACAATTCTTATGGTCAATTCTACGTGGTCCATACTACTTCTGAGTGCTGTTTTCACCCAAAGTTCCAGCTCTTGCGCTGAAGGCAGTGCAACGGCATCAACTGCAATTTGCAGATCGAGATCTACATTTGTTGGTGCATTAGTCATGATGGGGTGTTTCCTGTAGCTGATATTGGCTATCTTTATTGCCTTTATTTGTCTGGCTCTTTAGCTCATAGGCTTCGTAGGCTTCAACAATTCTGGCCACAATAGGATGACGAACGACGTCTTTGGCTTGGAAGAAGTTAAAGCTAATTTCGCTGACATCGCCTAACACTTCAATTGAATGACGCAGACCTGATTTTTGATGTTTCGGCAGATCTATCTGAGTGATGTCGCCTGTGATAACCGCACGAGAGTTAAATCCGATACGGGTTAAAAACATCTTCATCTGTTCAACTGTAGTGTTTTGGCTTTCATCAAGAATGATAAAAGCATCGTTTAAGGTGCGTCCGCGCATATACGCGAGTGGTGCAACCTCAATGACATTACGTTCTAATAGGCGCTCAACTTTTTCAAAGCCCATCATCTCAAATAGGGCGTCGTACAGTGGTCGTAAATACGGGTCGACCTTTTGACTCAAGTCGCCGGGTAAAAAGCCCAGTTTTTCACCCGCTTCGACGGCTGGACGGGTTAAAAGAATACGGCGAACTTCTTGACGCTCTAGTGCATCAACCGCAGCAGCCACTGCTAAGTATGTTTTGCCGGTACCCGCGGGGCCGATACCAAAGGTAATATCATGGGAGACAATATTACGCACATAATCACTTTGATTTGGATTACGTGGCTTAATTACACCACGCTTTGTTTTGATATAAAGCTCTTTCTCATCGCGAGGCGCTTCCATATCAAATGCGATAGCTTCTTGAATGGCAATATGAACGGTATCAGGCTCTAGATCAGGAGTGCTGCCTTTAAGAGGCTGAGTTTCAATATACAAGTCTCTGAGTAAGTTATTGGCTGTTAAACAGTTTTTAGGTACGCCGACTATCTGGAAATGATTATCACGATAGCTGATCTCAACACCAATACGGCGCTCCAATTGCTTAATGTTGTCATCAAAAGGGCCGCAAAGTGAGGCTAGTCTGCGTGTTTCAGCTGGCTCTAAATACAGGTTGAGTGTCGTTAACTTATTAGACAAAAAATAACTCCAGATTCAAGAATATTACCGAGCGAGAGCACTCTAGTTTACGAGGCATAATCAATAAATGCGAATGGTATTTTTGAATGATTATAAGGACGAAAAAAGCGGCATCTAAGATGCCGCCCTATAAACGTGATTACCCTTGGTTATCGAGTCTTTTAAGACGGGGTAAACTGAGTGACACCAATGGCGTCATCTTGCTTATACTTTGCCACAATATCAGATGGACGTAAGTCGCGACGTAAATCCATTTCATCTTCAGCGCGGACAAATACACCGCGTAATGAGTTGGTGTATACATCAACAATTTCAACGTCAACAAAGCCGCCAATATACTCAGGCTTGCCTTCAAAGTTAACAACGCGACTGTTTTCAGTACGACCACGCAGTTCCATTGGGTTTTTAACCGATGGCCCTTCAACCAAAATACGCTGCACTGTACCGACCATGTGGCGGCTATAGCGCATAGCTTGTTGAGTGATACGATCTTGCAATATGGCTAAGCGCTCTTTTTTCTCTTCCAGTGAGACGTTATCTGGCAGATCGGCAGCAGGTGTGCCTGGGCGTGCGCTGTAAATGAAGCTAAAGCTATGATCAAATTGAATGTCTTCGATGAGCTTCATTGTGTCAGCAAAATCTTGCTTAGACTCACCAGGGAAGCCAATGATGAAATCAGAGCTAATCTGAATGTCTGGACGCGCTTTACGCAAGCGGCGAATAATAGACTTATATTCGATAGCCATATGGCCACGCTTCATTTGCGTCAGGATCAAATCTGAGCCAGATTGAACCGGTAGATGCAAAAAGCTCACAAGCTCAGGAGTGTCTTCGTAAACATCAATAATATCTTGGCTGAACTCAATCGGGTGGCTGGTGGTAAAACGTAGGCGGTCTATGCCATCAATCGCAGCAACGTAGCGTAGTAGTTCTGCAAACGAACAGATCTCATCATCGTGGGTTGCACCGCGATAGGCATTTACGTTCTGGCCGAGCAAGTTCACTTCACGTACACCTTGATCAGCCAATTGGGCTATCTCAAGAATGATATCGTCTAACGGGCGACTGACTTCTTCACCGCGGGTATAAGGTACAACGCAGAAAGAGCAGTACTTACTGCAACCTTCCATGATGGAAACATATGCACTAGGGCCGTCAGCTCGTGGTTCGGGGAGACGATCAAACTTTTCAATCTCAGGAAAACTGACGTCAATAACGACTTTTTTCCCATCTTTAATCTGGTCTATCATTTCTGGTAGGCGATGTAGCGTCTGTGGGCCGAAAATAAGATCCACACACTGGGCGCGGTCTTTAATGGCTTTACCTTCTTGGGATGCTACGCAGCCGCCAACACCAATAATAAGCCCTGGCTTTTTATCTTTTAGTGTTTTCCAACGCCCTAGCTGATGAAAAACTTTTTCTTGTGCTTTCTCACGAATAGAGCAGGTGTTGAGCAAAAGCACATCGGCTTCCGTTGCGTCATCTGTCAGGGTATAGCCTTCGTATTCGTCGAGAAGATCGGCCATCTTTGATGAGTCGTACTCATTCATTTGACAGCCCCAAGTTTTAATATGGAGTTTTTTACTCATCAGTTTGTATCACTCTAGATGCACCGAAAAAATAGCGAAATATTTTAACGCTTCTGCGAGCTGCTGGCTAGCATTTAGCCTATGTTTGAGTGAAATTAATCTGCTGACTTTATTGCCCTTGTTAAACGTATGGGTATGTTTTTTTGCTGTTCTGTACTAACGGTATTGTTTGTAACACCTTGTTCTTGAGCCATTTGAAGGCTGTTCATACGTGCTTGTATGTGGATGTCAGCACGTAATTGCAGCTTGAACATGCTGATTATATGAGTGGTGTATTGGTAAATAGCATAATCCATTGGACTGCGATAAGTGACGGACATGCGCTCTATATCTTGCTGTGAGTCTGCCGCAATGCTGGCTAATGGGGTGAATAGCGTTATTAGTAACGTAGCTAGGGTTAATGATTTCATATTATTTTCACTCATTCCTTAGGGATATATCCATTTGACAATTTGAGTCTATGATATGGTTTGAATATGAGTGTGTATGGTATGTAACCAGTTGTTAATCATTGGCGTCTCAGACACATTTATATACGTTAGAGTGCTCTGAGACATTAAACGACATATTTTGTTTGGCTTAATGGCACCATCCTGGTTTAAGAAGCGCTACTTTGATCAAATTTTGCAGTGCAAAGGACAAATAGAATCGTTTTTGAGTGTAAACTTCTCTCAATGATAAGTCGGATCATCTTTCAGGAGTCTAAGGTCTGTGGAACAGCTGAAGAATAAAAGCAGTATGTATGACGCAGTTGTCGTTGGCGGCGGCATGGTTGGAGCTGCGACGGCGATTGGTTTAGCCCAGCTAGGACTAAAAGTTGCTGTGGTTGAAGCATTTGCACCCAAAGCTTATGAAAGCTCACAACCGCTTGACTTAAGAGTGTCAGCCATTAGTGCGGCCTCTGAAGCGCTTCTGGACCGTCTTGGGGCCCTGGAGTATTTAGGCACAATGCGTCAAGTCGCTTATAAAGGACTCGAAACTTGGGAATTAGACGGGTGCATCACCCAATTTCATGCCGATCAAATTGGCACTTCACATCTTGGGCATATTGTAGAAAACCGCTTAATCCAGCTCTCTTTGTGGCATCGTATGGCACAGTTAGAGAACATTACTCTATTCTGTCCAGTAAAAATCAGTCAGTTAAAGCGCGCAAATGATGCTATCGATATTACCCTTGAGGACGGCCAATCGTTCTCTACTCGGTTATTGGTTGGCGCAGATGGGGCAAACTCCTATGTTAGGCAATGGGCAAAGATCGGTATCACGGGTTGGGATTACCGTCAGTCAGCAATGCTGATTAATATCGAAACCCAGAGTGGCGAGCAAGATGTTACTTGGCAACAATTTACCCCCAAAGGTCCTCGCTCTTTACTTCCACTCCCTGGCAATAATGCCTCTTTGGTTTGGTACGACGATGCCAATCGCATCGCGCAGTTGTCTCAGTTGAATAATACGGCCTTAAAAAATCAGATTGATCAGTATTTTCCTGAGAGGCTAGATCGTGATTTTAAAGTGATTAATAAAGCGAGCTTTAAGCTGACTCGTCGTCATGCCGAGCGGTATTATGGCGATAATTTGGTGATCCTTGGCGACGCAGCGCATACCATTAACCCTTTAGCAGGGCAGGGCGTTAACCTCGGTTTTAAAGATGTTGATGCACTAATCACCACCGTCGAGTCGCACTTACAGCACAATGCTGGCTGGTGGACTACTGAAGTGCTAAAGCAGTACCAAAAATGCCGTTATCGAGATAATCAATTGATGATGACCGCCATGGATATGTTTTACGCTAGTTTTAGCAACGACATTTTACCGCTAAAACTGCTAAGAAATGGCGTACTTAAATTAGCAAATATTGATAGCCCAATAAAAAAACAGGTATTAAAGTACGCTATGGGTTTTTAATGGCCCACGTCCTATATAGGGATAAAACAAGAAAGCGGAGAGCTGCATAACAGCTTTTCGCTTTCTTGTTTATGAGGGGGAGTCAGGCAAGATTTGCAGGCGATGTCTACCACGCGATATTGTCAATTTTGCGTATAATTTGTTGGTACGCGGTTTGAGTGCTAAAATGCCGCGTTTTTAATTTTGTGGCTAAGTGCGGCAAAACGTAAATAAGTAAACACAGACTGAGTATTATGAGCAATATAAAACTTATTGTTGGGTTAGCAAATCCCGGCGCACAGTATGACCGAACGCGCCATAACGCAGGCGCTTGGTACGTTGAAGAACTCGCGCGCGTCTGTGGTGCGACGTTAGTATTAGACAGCAAGTACTTTGGCATGACAGCGAGAGTGACACTGCATGGCAAGGATGTCCGCTTATTGATCCCGATAACCTTTATGAATTTAAGTGGTAAGTCGGTTGGCGCATTGGCGAATTTTTTTCGTATTGCCCCTGAAGAGATATTGGTCGCGCATGATGAGCTCGATATGCCACCAGGGGTTGCAAAGTTTAAGTTGGGTGGGGGGCACGGTGGCCATAATGGCTTAAAAGATATCATTGCTAAATTGGCTAATGATAAAGGCTTCTATCGCTTACGCATTGGTATTGGGCATCCTGGTGATAAAAACCAGGTCAGTAACTATGTGTTGAGTAAGGCTCCGCCAACGGATCAAGAGATGATGGACGCTGCTATAGATGAAGCGGTGCGCTCGACAGAGATTTTATTTAACGACGATATGGCAAAGGCGATGCACAGGTTGCATTCTTTTAAAGCATAAACAAATACTTGGGGAATACCCCCAGGTTATTCATTGATATAAAGGTAACAATATGGGTTTCAAATGTGGCATCGTAGGCCTGCCAAATGTTGGTAAATCAACACTATTCAACGCGTTAACTAAAGCAGGTATCGAAGCGTCAAACTTCCCGTTCTGCACGATTGAGCCAAATACAGGCATTGTTCCTGTACCGGATTCAAGACTGGATGCGCTAGCTGAGATCGTTAAGCCTGAGCGTGTTATGCCAACAACAATGGAATTTGTAGATATTGCTGGTTTAGTGGCAGGCGCATCTAAAGGTGAAGGCTTAGGCAATAAGTTCTTAGCTAACATCCGTGAGACTGATGCCATTGGTCATGTTGTACGTTGTTTTGAAGATGACAACATTGTGCATGTGGCAAATAAGGTAGACCCAGCAAGTGATATTGAAGTTATCAATACTGAACTTGCACTTGCTGATTTAGATTCATGCGAGCGTGCTATTACTCGCCAAGCCAAACGCGCTAAAGGCGGCGACTCAGAGGCGAAGTTTGAAGTTGCCGTACTTGAGAAGATGCGCCCAATATTAGACGAAGGCAAAATGTTGCGTTCAATGGATTTAAGCAAGGAAGAGCTAGCTGCAATTGCTTACTTGAACTTCTTGACCATTAAACCAACGATGTATATCGCTAACGTTGCTGAAGACGGTTTTGAAAATAACCCTCATTTAGATACTGTTCGTGCCATCGCTACTGAAGAGAATGCTGTTGTTGTTGCTGTGTGCGCTGCGATAGAGTCTGAGCTGGCAGAAATGGATGCTGACGACCGTGAAGAGTTCATGGCTGATCTGGGCCTAGAAGAACCCGGTCTTGATCGCGTCATCCGCGCTGGTTACGACTTACTTACGCTACAGACATATTTTACCGCTGGTGTTAAAGAAGTGCGCGCATGGACCGTTAAAATCGGTGCAAGCGCTCCACAAGCTGCTGGTGTTATCCATACTGACTTCGAACGTGGCTTTATTCGTGCTCAAGTGATGGCGTATGAGGACTTTATCACCCATAAAGGTGAAGCCGGCGCTAAAGAAGCGGGTAAATTACGCGTTGAAGGTAAAACATACGTCGTTAAAGATGGCGATGTAATGCACTTCCTATTTAACGTATAAGCTCTTTGCGGCCGTTATTGCCGCAAACGAATATAAAACGCGGCGCTTAAAGTCTCCTTTAAGCGCCGCGTCTGTATTTTGGCCTCGATTAACCGGGGTAAACATGATTCAATTTTAGTGCTAAGCTTGGCGAATGCTTGGATTTTGAGCTTGTCGTTGCGATTTATAGAGGCTTGAGCAAAGAAATAAAATTATTTTACGCCGCTAAATTGGCGTAAATCGCAATATATTGCGCATCTGTTGCCCAGTTTGGCGAAGTAATAGCCTAACAGTGTAATTAGTTTAAATTAGCGAAAAAAAGCAGTTGACCTGAATACGCTGAATAAGCATAATACGCCCCGTTCCTCAGTGAGAGGGACGAAATATAGATGGCAATGTAGCTCAGCTGGTTAGAGCACAGCACTCATAATGCTGGGGTCGCAGGTTCAAGTCCCGCCATTGCTACCATCTTCTCAGGATGTAAAGTTTGAGACGTAGCAATATCGGTACGTAAGTCCCGGCAATATAGCTACCATCTTCTCTAGATGTAAACTTGGGAATGGCCGACTAGTTGAAAGTTTACTTTCAGAAATAAGGTTGGCAACATCTTAATCTAGATGTAAAAATTGATGCAGTTTGAGAATGGTGAATGTTGATATTAGACACGCTGTGATTGAATGCCATCTTAATCAAGATGTAAACTTGATGTAGTGCGGGAGTGGTGGAATTGGTAGACACGCCAGATTTAGGTTCTGGTGCCGTAAGGTGTGAGAGTTCAAGTCTCTCTTCCCGTACCATTTATTGAAAAGTAATGAGCTTAGGCTGGTTATTAGTAAGAAAGATTAATTGGGATATCGCCAAGCGGTAAGGCACCGGGTTTTGATCTCGGCATTCCCAGGTTCAAATCCTGGTATCCCAGCCATCTTTGGCAATGTAGCTCAGCTGGTTAGAGCACAGCACTCATAATGCTGGGGTCGCAGGTTCAAGTCCCGCCATTGCTACCATCTTTCTCAGGATGTAAAACGTGGGGTTGTAGCAAAGACGGTTCGTAAGTCCCGGCAATATAGCTACCATCTTCTCAAGATGTAAAATACGAGCCATCTTAATCTAGATGTAAAAACTGATGCAGTGCGGGAGTGGTGGAATTGGTAGACACGCCAGATTTAGGTTCTGGTGCCGTAAGGTGTGAGAGTTCAAGTCTCTCTTCCCGTACCATTTATTTTGACGTAATGAGTTTCGACTTGTTACTAGCAGCACAGTTTAATTGGGATATCGCCAAGCGGTAAGGCACCGGGTTTTGATCTCGGCATTCCCAGGTTCAAATCCTGGTATCCCAGCCATTTTTAAAAGGTTGATTTATTGACCTTGTCTGAATAACCACTAGACAATTTTATTGTTGCAGGCTATAAAGATGAAGCAAGGAAACTTGCAGTAAAATTCGATGCGGGAGTGGTGGAATTGGTAGACACGCCAGATTTAGGTTCTGGTGCCGTAAGGTGTGAGAGTTCAAGTCTCTCTTCCCGTACCATCGAGTTTTAAACAGTTTAATTGGGATATCGCCAAGCGGTAAGGCACCGGGTTTTGATCTCGGCATTCCCAGGTTCAAATCCTGGTATCCCAGCCAAACACAGAAAGCCCGTCTTAATAGACGGGCTTTTTGCTTTTCTAAATTCTACTTTTCGATATGTCCAAATAGATCCCATCCTTGTCTAAAGTTATCGCTATTGTTGTTCGCCATCAATAGCGTACTGAGCTGTGTTCTGACTGCAAGCCTGAGTAGCTCACGTAGTGCGGCCGACGTTCAAAGCAAATAGCAAAGCCCTTTAAGCTGCGTTGTGGACTTTTGATATACGACTAAATAGTCTATTTTGTTCCATACAAAATAAGACATTCCCACCCTCCTTGGCGGTCAGATTGAGGAGGTACGAGTCCACGGATGGACGAAGGTAGAATAATGCAGGAGCAATTATCGAGAGTCATGCATAGAACTATTACCGAGGATACCAGAGCCGAGAATAACGATTAGCTTCAATCCCCCATCTTGCCTACAGGGCTTTGAATTCCCGCTGAATGGTCAAACTTTTAATACAACTGGTATAAGGTCTAAATAGGCTCTGCATAAGAGGTGGCACATAATGGTAGTCATCACACTTGGGGCAATTACCAACGTGCAGGGAGTGCCGAAGTACTTGAGGACTGTGTATCGTATGCCTAAGTGGATTGAGCCTACTCTGATAGAGATATATGAGCGCATTTAACAATCACGACTCAATTAATCTCATGGCCCAGTCTTGATTATGGCTGTCATGTTACTCGCCATGACGACTGTTTGAACACGTTTAAGCGCAATATCTCAATGGCACGAGCATTAAAGACCCCAAATCTAGCCATTTATTTTGTGGTCATTACGTTAGTGCCGCTGTATCTGCGATGAGCCTAGTTGGCAAATTGGATTGAAATCCTAATGCTTGGTAACAAATCAGCCTTTTGTTAACTTTTGTTAGCTCGCTTAGTGCTAACAATCACGCTTTAGCGTTGGCCTTTTACTTGTTGTTAACATCTGGTTTTTATTTGGCATCCTTTTGTTTACCTATTGTTATCGATTAAGGCTTTATTTGTGCTGTGTTTCTCGTTAACCAATTTGTTTCAAAATGCAACCGAGGTTGTCACACTTTAATTGCAATCGTTTCGTTACATTTCATTTGCCCCAAAAAAGAGGGCTAAATAAAAGTGAGTGGAACAGATGATGAAAAGAGTCGATATAAAAGTTGCTACATTAGCAGCCTTCATTGGACTGGCCTTAACAGGTTGTTCTGGTGATGATGGACAAAATGGTAAAGACGGCGAAGCAGGTAAACCTGGACAGCCAAGTATCCCTGTTGCAGCAGATGCCAAGGCATTAACAGTTGCGGTAGACAAGATTGTCGTTGGGGCGCAATCAGATATTACCTTTACAGTCACCAATGAAAAAGATCTTCCCGTCGTAGGCTTAGAAAAGTTTGGCTTCATACTCTCAGGGTTAGAACAAGGCGCTCAAGGTGATGCTAATAACTGGAAGTTGCTTAGCTCTGAAGCCTGTCCTGCCAGCAAGTACTCTAAGTGTGGCAGCTTGGTCGATAATCAAGACGGTACTTATACTTACAGCTTTGAGAAAGACGTTAGCGCAGTAACAGCTTTTAGCATCACTGATGAAAAAACATTAAGGTTAGTGTTAAGAACTGGTGGTGAAGCCGTAGGTGCAACGGAGTTAAGTTATGCGAATATGCACTATGACTTTAGAGCCGAAGGCTTAGAGCCGCTCTATACCAAGAACGTGGTGAACAACCAAAACTGCGTTAGCTGTCATGATGATTTCGCTATCCATGGTGGTAAGTACACTGAAGTCGAAACATGTGTTTCTTGCCATACGGACAACAAAGTCAGTGATATGAGCAAAGTCTTTCCGATGTTAGCGCATGATGCACATATCGGAGTGATCCCAGCTCCCGTGGGTGGTTGTGATAACTGCCATGCTGAAAATGAGCAAGCAACGGATTTTGCAAACTGGAAGAACGTACCTACTCAAGAAACGTGTATTACCTGTCATACAGACGTTAACTTCAAGGAAGGCGTTGGTCACTGGCCGTATCAGGACAATGCTCAATGTGCTAATTGTCACACGCCAGATACCCTCGAGATGGTGCATTTGTCTACCTATAAAGGTCAGAACGAGCGCCGTGAAAATCTTCACCTGACGGTGACCGAAGCTAAGATGGTTGATGCTCCAGAAGCAAAAGCCAATATCGATGCTAACCTCGATACTGATAAGACTGGCTATGTACAGCTGACAGTCGACATTTTGGATAAAGATGGCAACACGCGTAATGAGCAGTTAGATCTGGTTAAGTACATGTACTACGCCGAGTTCTATATCAACTGGGGTGGCCAGGATATGGGCATGGAGCGTGGTAAGGTACTACGTGTTCATACCAATAAAGAAAACTTCCCAGGCTATGTCGATGAGCCAATCGTGCTTAACTATGAAAATGGTAAGACGACGTTTGAAATCGGTCCATTCGATCTTGAAGATGACTTTGATGGTGACTTGAACGATAGCTACGGTATGGTGACGCCGCGTATCTGGTTCTGTATCGACAAAGATGGTGAAACAATCCAGGATTGTGATGGAAAAACGGATTGGAGCAATGGTGCTGCGGGTTATAACTGGCAACACTTCTTCAATAAGCAAGGCATGCTGGAAGAGCGTCCACGTCGTCAAATCGTGACTAACGAGCTGTGTGGTGACTGTCATGGTACCACTACTTCAGATGATGGTTTTGTACAGATGACACTGAACTGTCGTAGCTGTCATTCTGTAGTTAAGAATGATAGTACCTACTTTGGTACCACTTGTGCCTCCGGTTCGGTCGATTCCGATGGTGATGGTTCTTTAGACCCAATGGTTATGATGAAGGACCTAATGCCACGCGGCGAGCGTGACTGGACTACTGCATCGAATGCTGGTGAAGAATGTGTGGCTTGTCATAACGCTAACAACATGCCGACTCAGGTCATACGTAATTCGCAAACCAAGCAAGGTGATGAGGATTATATTGAGCAACTGACGATGAGTCACCCGGATCAGAAAGTATGGATCCATGCAATGCATGCCAACAACCGTGCCAACCAAAGTGGTGAAGGTTGGAAGCGTAATGTTGAGTACTCGGCAGATCTAGCCAATTGTACTAAATGTCATATCGAAGACAGCTTTGACGCCAAGTACCTAGTAGGCCGTAAGCCGTTAGCACTGGATCTTGATTACATGGAAACCTATGACGGTCTCGACCCTGCAAATGGTAAAGATACTAGCGGTAACAAGCGTTATGCCGTCGATGCTGTTGCAGATGCTTTCGTATCGCCTACCGCTGCTGTATGTTTGAGCTGTCATGGTAAGCGCGCCGCGGAAGAGGGTGAAGACCGCCGTCAAGTCCGTAAGGATGTTGTTAGTCACATGAAGCAAAATGGGGCTCAGTTCGGTGTAGAGCTTGGTCAGTACACTGGTGAAGAGTCATGTGCTGTGTGTCATGATCTAAACAACCTAAAGGAATCTCATAACCTGAAATAAAGTTCTCATCCCTGCAATATTTTTTGACCCTAGCATTTTGCTAGGGTCTTTTTTTACGGGGATCACAAATATTAACAATGCATCAACTGTTTGATCGGAACTCAGCATTGTGTCAGGTTTAGAGTTAACAAAATGCCATACAATGTTGTTAGGGGATCTACTAAAAGTAGTCGAGGTTAGGTTGTGAAGATTACTGAATGTTTAATTATTGATTTAGATGCCAGAGAGTTAGTTGATATCTATCATTCGACTCGCTGCGCGTTATCATTAGCAGAGCTAGAAGTACTAAAAAGCTTAGTCAATCATGTCGGTGAAGTGGTTAGCAAAGACACACTTAATGCTGCTGGTTGGCCTGGAAGAGTGGTTGCGCCCTCATCATTGACTCAATGCATGAGCAGTTTACGAAAGAAGCTGACTGGGCAAACCGATATCGAGTTAAAAAACATCCCCCGTTACGGCTATAGCTTATGCATTATAGAGCATGCTGAAGCAGTAACTTCTACAGATATTGATAATGTCAGTACTTTCGTTAAGCCAGCATCTGGCAAGTTCAAAGCTCCAAACTCACACCGAATAAACCCAGTAAAAGCTAAAGTAGCCGGTTTGCAGGCTGTATTAACCCCCAAACTTTATCGGCTTATTGGCATCGCTGTCGTCGTTACTTTTGTGGCTGGCTTGCACTTTTCGGGAGGGCTTAAAAGCATTGTTAACCAGCTTTCCTTACTTACCGAACCCGATGTGGCATCAATCACTCAAAAGCGTTTTTCATTGGCGAAAACCCCATCGTTACTTAATGCGGTTCAACTGGATAATCAACGTAAAGAAATTATTAGCGCTGACGATGTGGTCGAAAATTGGTTTAATTATGACAATATTTTCAAAAATTCGACCGATAAACAACTGTTCTCTTTTGATAATGGCCGCTATGAATCCGTCGCTTTATGTAACGAATTCAATGAAGTCTGCATTGATAAACAGCCGCTTAACCTAGTGCGTTCGGTCAATGCAACGACGACACCATTAGATATTCAATGGTTAGCGGATACCAAGCTAAGAATGGAGCAGGTAACCTATAATAATATTTTGTTAGATGAATTCGAACCTGCCGATAAAGATTTGGTCGAGGATGTATTTCGGGCCGACGTGTACTATTACTCAGAAAGTAAAAATGTGGTGCGCGCAGATGTCAGATTGTCATTGATTTTTGATTCCGCGAATCGAGGTAAGCTGGTTGCCGCGGCATGTATTACCGATGATATGCTTAGAGAGATCTCAATTCGGTATCAGTTTAGTGGTGACTTTAAGCTGACCAAAAGTCAGGTCGATGGCAAAGTCGTTAGTACTTTTCTGGTCGATGTAAAAGAGCGGTCTTTCACTAGTCCACAACAGATATCAAAAGAATCGGCCACGATATACCGAGAGATCCGTAAAAATGTTCTGCAAAATGAACGTATGGTCATCAGGCAACTTTATCAAGATGATGACAGTGGCGTTTGGATGCTACCACTATGGGGCGAAACCATGGTTTGGGCTCATCGAGAGCAAGTATCACTTTAAGATATGTATTGCTGCAGGTTAACGTTGAGTGGCAAAGCAAAATGTAAAAGTAATAGATATAAAAACGCACTCAGTTGAGTGCGTTTTTTATTTCAGCATTAAGCTTAATCACATTCTGCTATTCAAATAGTGATTAGTGCTTAAACATTGCCGAAATAGACTCTTCGTTGCTTACGCGACGAATCGCTTCAGCCATAACAGTAGACATTGTTAACTGAGTGACTTTCTCAAGTGCCGCTATTTCAGGGCTCAATGGGATAGTGTCTGTCACAATCACTTCATCAATGACTGATTCTAAGATATTCTTCGCTGCATTACCTGAGAAAACTGGGTGAGTGGCATAAGCAAAAACGCGGTTTGCACCGTGTTCTTTAAGCGCTTCAGCCGCTTTACAAAGTGTACCGCCAGTATCAATCATGTCATCAACGATAATGCAATCACGGCCTTGAACATCGCCAATGATATGCATCACTTGTGAAACGTTTGCTTTTGGACGACGTTTATCGATGATCGCTAGATCTGAATCATCAAGTAACTTTGCGATTGCACGAGCACGTACAACGCCACCGATATCAGGTGAAACAACCACAGGGTTGTCTAGGTTCTTAGCTAACATATCTTCAAGCAACACAGGGCTACCGAAAACGTTATCAACGGGAACATCGAAGAAACCTTGAATTTGCTCAGCGTGCAGGTCACAAGTCAATACGCGGTCAACGCCCACGCTTGATAGGAAATCGGCAACAACTTTAGCGGTAATAGGTACACGAGCGCTACGCACACGACGGTCTTGACGTGCATAACCGAAGTAAGGGATAACGGCTGTAATACGACCAGCAGATGCACGACGAAGCGCATCAACCATAACGATCAGTTCCATTAAGTTATCGTTAGTCGGAGCACAAGTAGATTGAATGATGAATACATCCGCACCACGTACATTTTCATTAATCTGGACACTGATTTCGCCATCACTGAAAACGCCTACATCTGCGTCTCCAAGTTTACAAAATAGACGATCGGCTATCTTCTTAGCGAGAGTAGGTGTTGCGTTACCGGCAAAAAGTTTAATGTCAGGCACTGTAGAACCTCAGGCGTATGCTTCATGATTGTGGCTGGGACAGAAAAGATATCCCAGATGTCGTTAACACTGAGCTAATCTCTGCATTAACGGTGACTTATTTGTTCCCTTAGCGACAAAGCCATTTATCGATGCTGGCAGCTTCGCCAAGACATCTTTAGCTTGTTGCTCTTGCTCGAATTGACCGAAAACACATGCTCCTGTTCCAGTCATTCTTGACGGCGCATATTCTAGCAGCCACGCTAAGGTCTTGGCAACTTGAGGGTAACGTTTTGCGACCAACTCTTGGCAGTCATTATGCCAAGGATTGGCCATTAAAGACTCAAGTGTGAGCTTAGGCGTGTTGCGGGGGAGTTCAGGATCTTGAAACACTTCGGCGGTAGATACATGCACATCGGGTACTAAAACAAGGTACCAAGGCTCACTCGGGCTGACGTCTTGCAATTGTTCACCAACACCTTCGGCAAAAGCAGATAAACCATTAATAAAAACAGGCACATCGGCTCCCAGTGTTAAGCCTATTCTTGCTAACTCCTTAGCGGATAAACCGGTTCTCCAAAGTGTATTTAGCGCCACTAATGTGGTTGCAGCATCAGATGAACCACCGCCTAAACCCCCTCCCATTGGTAAGCGTTTATCTAACCAAATCTCGGCACCTTGCTGACATTGGGTGTGCTCTTGTAACGATTTTGCGGCTCGCAGAATTAAGTTATCGCTATCCGCGACAACATCCGACATATTTGAATGCAATATCAAGGTCGTTTTATTAGTAACTTTAAAATCGAGGTAATCACAATGCGCTACAAATTGGAACAGAGTTTGTAATTCATGGTAACCATCATCGCGGCGACCGTTGATGTGTAAAAAAAGGTTGAGCTTGGCTGGCGCGGGCCAACCCAAAGACAGTGGGGCGGTCATAACGAGGGCTCACTTGAGTGTTGTTGTGAACGATTGGTCGCGGGGGCATTTTCTGCTGCGAGTGCTTGCCATTGGTTTATCTGTATTTTAAGTTGAATGTCATTTCGTTTTAAATCCAGTAGTCGAGGTAGCTCGGCACCACTCTGGGTTTGCCAACTCTTAAAGTCGACCTTCCAAGGGGGAGGCTGGGTGGCATTAACGAGGCTCAGCGGACGGTTTAGCGCATCTTGGCTAATAATTTCATCGCCACTACTGAGCTGACCGGTTATCCAAAGTGGTAAGGCATCTATGGGGATGGTCCAACCGGTGATCCGAGTGAGTAAGCGTTGAGCGTCAGTGTCGGTGTAGGTCTTGCCATCGAGTTCTAGTACTGTATTGCCCATAGTGCTGGTTAAACTTAACACTGTCGTGCCTAGCATGGTGGTGAGTTTTAACTCATTAGAGAATGGGGTATGCAACCAATATAGATTGGTACTAAATTTATCATCGGCGGTGCGCACCGCTAACTTGCCCTGCATTTCCCACGCCTGGGCTTGTTCGACTTGGTCGACAGAGACGGGTACTAAGTTGTCTGGTATGGTAGTTGAGCAACCGCTAATGAAAATAAAGCTCAATATCACCCATGCATAAGTGTTTTTTGTGAAGCTGCTCAAATTATTCATCTATTACTGATATAAAAGAGCCCTTATGATACGAGGGGTTAGATAAATTACCAATGCCCATATGTAAAAATAACCATTTATACAATGAACATCAGCGTAAATGAGTGTCATCTCTATGTAAAAATAGTGAAAAAAGTGATGCTAATAGAAAAAATGGGTAAGAACAGAGATTATTATTCGGTTTTGTTAAGCATATTCTGTTTTTAACAAATCTAATTCAGTAGAATGGCACCCATAAATAAGATGCCCAAGAGTCCAGAAATAATCAAATGAGCCTTGTAGCAATCGGAATAAATCATAAAACGGCCACGGTCGACCTTCGTGAGAAAGTTGCATTTTCGCCAGACAAAATTCATGAGGCCATGAAGAGTCTAGCGTCGCACACTCAGTCGGGTGAAGCCGTCATTATTTCCACCTGTAATCGGACTGAACTTTACTGTAATAACGGTGAAGAGGCCGATGTTGTGCGGTGGTTGGAAGAATATCATCAACTTTCTCATGCAGATGTAGAGCCCTGCCTGTATCAGTATAAAGATCAGGAAGCGGTTAAACATTTGATGCGTGTCTCTGCAGGACTAGACTCGCTGATCCTAGGTGAACCTCAAATCCTAGGGCAAGTTAAACAATCTTTTGTGAAAGCAAAAGAAGCTGGCACCGTTGCAGCCACAATGGACCGCTTATTTCAAAATACTTTTTCTGTTGCTAAGAAAATTCGTACTGAAACAGAAATCGGTGCCGCAGCGGTATCCGTTGCATTTGCTGCGGTTAGCATGGCAAAACATATCTTCTCCTCTTTAAGCACCACCCAAGTATTATTGGTTGGCGCGGGTGAGACGATAGAGTTGGTCGCCCGTCATTTAAAAGATAATGGTGTAAAGACCATGGTCGTTGCAAACCGAACCCTTTCACGTGCTGAAGCTATGTGTGATGAGTTTGGCGCGACAGCAATTACGTTAGAACAGATCCCTGATTTTCTCCCTAAGGCCGATATCGTGATATCCTCTACGGCTAGCCCATTACCGATCATTGGTAAAGGCATGGTAGAAAAAGCGCTTAAGCAGCGTCGTCATCAGCCTATGTTGTTGGTAGATATAGCAGTTCCTCGAGATATTGAGGCCGAAGTAGCGGATCTGGATGATGCGTTCCTATACACCGTAGATGACCTGCAAAGCATCATTGAACAGAATATGGCTTCTCGAAGAGAAGCTGCCGAGCAAGCAGAATTAATTGCAGACGATCAATCTTATCAATTTATGGAATGGATCCGCTCATTAGAGTCGGTTGACAGTATCCGTGAATATCGCAGTCAGAGTATGGCGATAAAAGATGAGCTGGTAGAGCGAGCGGTCAATAAATTGGCCCAAGGCGGTAATAGCGAACAAGTGTTGCTAGAGCTTGCCAATAAGCTGACCAATAAATTGATCCATGCCCCGACCCAAGCGCTTACTGCTGCGAGTCGCCGAGGGGATCTCAATTCTCTTGGACAATTAAGAACCGTGCTCGGATTAGATAAAGACTAAGGTTAGCGTTTTAATGAAGGACAGTGTGATTCGCAAGCTTGAAGGCTTGCTTGAACGTAATGAAGAAGTGTTGGCGCTACTGAGCGATGCAGGTGTTATTGCCGATCAGGAGCGTTTTCGCGCCTTGTCTAAAGAATATTCTCAATTAGAGGATGTTGTCAGTACCTTTAAATCTTTTCAGCAGGCCGAGGAAGATCTCGAGTCAGCTAAAGAGATGATGGAAGAGGATGATGCTGAACTTAAAGAGATGGCTCAGGAAGAGTTTAAAATTGCTAAAGCAGCAATAGCATCGCTTGAAGATGAACTGCAAATTCTATTGCTACCAAAAGATCCTAATGATGATAACAACTGCTTTATTGAGATCCGTGCAGGTGCGGGTGGCGATGAAGCGGCTATTTTTGCCGGCGATCTGTTCCGTATGTACAGCAAATACGTTGAAAGTAAACGCTGGCAGTTAGAAGTGATGAACACTAACGAAGGCGATCATGGTGGCTTTAAAGAGGTTATCGCTAAAATCAGCGGCGATGGTGTATACGGACAATTGAAGTTTGAGTCTGGCGGACACCGTGTTCAACGTGTACCAGAAACTGAATCTCAAGGCCGCGTGCACACCTCAGCATGTACCGTTGTTGTTTTGCCTGAAGTTCCTGAATCAGAAGCTATTGAAATTAATAAGGGCGATCTGAAAGTCGATACTTTTAGAGCATCGGGCGCCGGTGGACAGCACGTCAACAAAACAGATTCGGCTATCCGTCTTACGCACATCCCATCAGGTATTGTGGTCGAGTGTCAAGATCAGCGCTCACAGCATAAGAACCGTGCTCAAGCGATGAGTGTGCTTACAGCCCGTATCCAAGCTGTAGAAGATGAAAAGCGTCGTAGCTCAGAAGAAAGTACCCGCCGTAATTTAGTAGGTAGTGGTGACCGCTCTGAGCGTATTCGTACTTATAACTTCCCTCAAGGTCGAGTGAGTGAACATCGAATCAACCTAACTCTTTACCGCTTAAATGAGTTTATGGAAGGTGATTTGGATGTGGTTCTTGAACCGCTAATCCTAGAGAATCAAGCCGATATGCTTGCAGCTCTGGGTGACAACTAACTCAAGACCTATTGAGTTAGCTTGAACCTTCGAATAAGGACATTCCTTGCAATTGACTATATCTGAGGCCCTTAAATGGGCCTCTTCTCAGTTAGAAACCATATCCGATTCAGCGTCACTTGACGCTGAGGTGATGCTGCTTCACGTCATCAATAAGCCGCGTAGCTACATCTACACTTGGCCAGAAAAAAGCTTGGGCTCAGCGCATATCTCTGAGTTTAAGCAGATGCTTGCTAAGCGCCTTAGAGGTAATCCGATCGCTCATATCGTGGGTGAACGGGAGTTTTGGTCTCTGCCGTTTAGAGTCAATGCCACCACTTTAATCCCCAGACCTGATACTGAAATATTAGTTGAAACGGCACTAAACTTACCTCTCGCTGCAAATGCGCGGGTATTAGATTTAGGCACGGGAACGGGGGCAATCGCATTATCGTTAGCGCATGAGCGTAACGAGTGGAAGGTGTGTGCGATTGATAAAGTCGACGAGGCAGTAGCACTGGCGATTGAAAACCGTATTAACTTAAAGCTTGAACAAGTCGATGTGTTCCAAAGTGATTGGTTTGATTCAGTCGAGTGCTATGACTTTAACTTGATCGTGTCTAACCCGCCCTATATTGACGAAGAAGATGAACATCTTTCTCAAGGCGATGTACGTTTTGAGCCGAAAAGTGCCTTAACTGCGCCGTTAAAAGGCTTTGCCGACTTGTTTCATATTGCTGATTGTGCGCGTGATTACCTAGCGCCAGGCGGTTATTTATTACTTGAACATGGTTATCAGCAAGCTATTGAGCTTAGAGATAAGTTGATTGAGCTAGGCTATGAAAATGTGGCCACGGTGCGCGACTTTGGCAGTAACGATCGCTGTACGTTAGGTCGTTGGCCTAGATAGCGAGTCATTATTACTGATTGTAAAGGCACTTTTAAAGTGTCTTTTTTGTATCTAC
The DNA here is from genome assembly GCF_023283945.1 of Shewanella gelidimarina. Classification (GTDB taxonomy): domain Bacteria; phylum Pseudomonadota; class Gammaproteobacteria; order Enterobacterales; family Shewanellaceae; genus Shewanella; species Shewanella gelidimarina. Next base: position 42,335 of record NZ_JAKIKW010000009.1, read on the forward strand.
ACCCCTAAATAAGATGACGATAAGGCTTTAACCATGAAGTATTTACAGCCTGTTTCTGGGTAAGCCAATTGTGTCCACTTAACGTCATAACCTCTGGCTTCATAAAAAGGTTTGGCCTGAAAGTCTAGCGTATCAAGCATGGCACATTTACAACCTCTCGACAGCGCAATACTCTCTGCTTCAGCAAGCAGTTTATGGCCGATCTGTTGCCCTCGTAAGCTCTCCGATACCCATAAGTTGTCAATCATTAGCCAGTTGCCAAAGGTTCTTCCTGAAAAACCCGCTAGAAGCTCACCGGTTTCACTCTGCAGTTTTAATCCTAGCGGCAACCTTTCTGATACTTCCCAGTGTTGCCAATTAAACTCTGCAATTTTGTCTTTTACCGCTTGGGCAAATGTGTTGCTGTCATCAAAGACAAATTGACTCATTGGTTTAGTGATCCTAATGATTTTATTGGGACATAATATATGAACCGTGAGCTAAAAATAAAGAAAGGGGTAAAGAATATTCATACTCGCTGCTGATTAAGCTAAGCAATTGTAAAAAACGACGCTAGTAATGGCTAAATTTCACGCACTTCATCAGGATACCATTGTCTGATATTGGTTATGGTTAAGGGGATCGGGTACACTAGCGCCTTTGTCGGCCAAAAGACCTAAAATCATGGAAACGTTCTATAGTTTGTACCCTGTGTTTAAGCATACTCACATGACATTTGTTGCGTTAAGCGTGTTGTTTTTTATTGTGCGTTTTTCTCTTCATTTACGTCAGTCTCCGATAATGGACAAAAAATTCATTAAGATAGCGCCTCATGTTATCGATACCTTCTTGCTTTTGTCTGGATTGATCTTGTGCTTCTCGATTAAGCAGTATCCATTTGTTGATACTTGGATGACCGAGAAACTCGGTGCTGTCGTTGCTTACATAGCACTTGCGACCATCGCGCTTAAAGCCGATCGTAATAAATTATTTAAAGTATTTGCTGCATTAGGTGCTTTAGGTTGGGTGTTTTATGCTGCTAAACTCGCGGTATTTAAGCAAGCAATGTTGTTAGGTTGAAGACTGACTTGAAACTTAACGATTCAATTAAATTACCCGAAACGGCTTTTGAAGTTGCTGAGCATCTTGGCTTTTCAAAAGCTAAGAATGCTAACTGGGCTTGGCTTGAACTTGCGGGTTCGGTGCTGAGTTTTTATGTTGTCGATCGTCATGAACGTTTAGCTGGGTTACTCAATTGGTTTTATAATGACTTGGGTTTTTGTCCTCGCGAAGATTATTACAGCGCTGAGGCGGCAGATCTCGGTAAATGTATGACGTCAAAGCAAGGTAATAGCACCACACTGGCAACAGTGTTAATGCTACTCGCAAAGCAGTTAGACCTGAAACTTGAACCGATACTTTTGCCGGGGCAAACTGTACTGCTTAGCCAGATTGATGACGAGATTCGTTATATCGATCCTTTAAGCGGTAATGAGTTTAGCAAGCACCAGTTGCATATATTGGTGCGCGGTGAGCTTGGTAATGCGGCAGCATTAAAGCCGAGTTACTTAAAGCCAGCTTCAGTCAAGCGTCTAGTGTCACGCATGATCCATGAGATGAAAGCGGGCAGTATTGTTGCGCATAAATTTGAGCCAGCGATGGAGTGCTGTAATTTACTGCTTCAATGGCACGCAGAAGATCTTAATCTCAATCGTGAACGGGCTTTTATCGCCCAGCAGTTGGGGTGTATCAGCGTTGCAACGGCTGACTTAAAGCATTTTGTCGATAACAGTCCACATGATCCGGTTATTGAACTGGTGAAGATGCAATTGAAAGAACTTAAAGAGGACGTTGAAACGTTCCATTAAGTGTATATAACCGTTCTACTTCAAAGTGCTTGTTTCAGAGCAGATTGAGCGAATTCAACTCAAGGCGCATTGTTGTAATAATGGTGATTCCCTTATAAGACAATGCAACACAGAAGTGGAGTCGCTCAGGCGCTTCCGTTGGGTGGGTTTAAAAGTGATTTATACTGCGTTACTGACCTTGACAATAGACTCGCTATTGCACTGCGGTCAAAGCCTTGTATAAACCACTTTTAACTCCCACTGAAGTCAAGCATCTTGGAGTAGAACGGGTATAAGGGCCTAACGGCCCTTTTTTAGTAAAGCAATCATTAGTATTAGAGCGCACTAATGCGCCATTAATGAAACAACAAATTGAACAACAACAATAATAATAACTAGGCAAAGTACTGTTATTAGAAAGTACAGCCACTATCAGGGAGATAGGATCAATGAGTAGTTCCGCTTCGGTAACCAGCGCATTAGTGACAAATGATGCGACAGCGCTAGGCATACTCGCCGTTGTGTTGGGTTTTGTTTTTTATACCAGCAACAGTAGTCACCCTTTTTGGAAGAAGTTTTATAAGTTCATTCCCGCCTTATTGATGTGTTATTTTTTACCATCATTGCTAAACACATTTAATATAATCGATGGTGATACTTCTCAACTGTATTTCGTCGCATCACGTTATTTACTGCCCGCTTGTTTAGTACTGCTGATTTTGAGTGTTGACCTTAAAGCGATTCTGTCACTCGGCCCGAAAGCCATTATCATGTTTTTGACCGGTACAGTCGGGATCGTGATTGGCGGCCCTATTGCCTTATTAATCATCTCTAGCATCAATCCTGACGTCTTAGGCGTGACTGGCCCTGAGGCTGTATGGCGTGGTATGACAACGCTTGCGGGTAGCTGGATTGGTGGCGGAGCGAATCAGGCGGCAATGAAAGAGATCTACGAAGCCGGTGGTGAGATTTTCTCTATCATGGTGACCGTCGATGTTATTGTGGCCAATATTTGGATGGCAGTATTGCTGTTTATGGCGTCAAAAGCCAAAGAGATTGATGCAAGAACAGGGGCTGACACTACGGCCTTAGAAGCATTGAAGGATAAAGTTGAAAAATACCACGCTGAAAATTCACGCATTCCAAGTCTAAATGACTTAATGATGATTGCAGCCGTGGGTTTTGGTATCACCGGCCTAGCACATTTATTTGCCGACTTCTTAGGCCCATTTTTTGAAGCCAACTACCCTTGGACACGCGATTATAGTTTAACCTCTAAATTCTTTTGGTTAATCGTCACGGTAACCACCATCGGCTTAGCAATGTCGTTCAGCCCTGTACGTCATTTAGAAGCGGCTGGCGCGTCAAAAGTAGCGACTGTTTTCTTGTATATTTTGGTCGCGACCATTGGTTTACATATGGACGTGTCTAAGCTATTTGATGTCGAAAATTTATGGTACTTTGCGATAGGTATTATTTGGATGACGGTGCACGCAAGCTTTATGCTCATTGTCGCCAAACTGATTAAAGCGCCGCTGTTTTATATGGCGGTGGGCAGTCAGGCTAATGTCGGTGGCGCTGCATCTGCGCCAGTGGTTGCTGCAGCGTTCCACCCAGCGCTAGCGCCTGTTGGTGTGCTTCTGGCTGTGTTGGGCTATGCTTTAGGCACTTATATGGCGTGGATGTGTGGTCAAATTCTGCAAATAGTTGCGACCTAGCTTAGCCTGTAATAAATTATGTTGAATAACGCCAGGGCAAACGTCTTGGCTCACGAAGAGAGAAGAGATTGATGAGCAATAAAACCATTGGTTTAGGTTCGATTGAAATCGCAAATGACAAACCTTTTGTGTTGTTTGGTGGTATGAATGTGCTTGAGTCCCGCGATCTTGCAATGAAGATTGCTGAGACTTACGCGGAAGTGACTCAGAAACTGGGGATCCCTTACGTATTTAAAGCGTCATTTGATAAGGCCAATCGCTCTTCGGTTAACTCTTACCGTGGCCCAGGTATGGAAGAAGGACTAAAGATTTTTGAAGAGATAAAATCAACCTTTAACCTCCCTTTGATCACCGACGTGCATGAAGTATCTCAGTGTGCACCAGTAGCTGAAGTTGTTGATATTATTCAGCTGCCTGCATTCTTAGCACGTCAAACAGATCTGGTTGTTGCTATGGCTCAAACCGGCGCGATCATCAATGTGAAGAAGCCACAGTTTTTGGCTCCGCATGAAATGCGTCATATCATCACTAAGTTTAACGAAGCGGGTAATGACGAGATCATTTTGTGTGAGCGTGGTTCTAGCTTTGGCTATAACAACCTAGTAGTTGATATGTTGGGCATGGATGAGATGAAGCAATCTGGTTACCCAGTAATTTTTGATGCTACTCATGCATTACAACAGCCTGGCGGACGCAGCGATAGTGCTGGTGGACGCCGCGCTCAAGCAACAGAGCTTGCTCGCAGCGGTATGGCATTAGGATTGGCTGGTTTATTTATTGAAGCGCATCCAGATCCAGATAATGCCAAGTGCGACGGCCCATGTGCGTTGCCATTACATCTGTTAGAAAGCTATTTAACGCAGATGAAAGCGGTGGATGATCTTGTTAAGTCATTTGAGCCAATCGATACGAGCAAGTAAACGCTCGCTTACTGCTTGATTGCTGATAAAGCCCTGTCTCCGGACAGGGCTTTTTTATTTTCAGTCCTAAAGTATCGACTCTAGTTAAATGCTATCAGTAATTAACCTTTGTCAGGTATAGATGATAAAAGCTGAGAAGCAGTTTTTATATCATCAAAACAAATATTCACTATTTACCGTTAGTTGAGATTAATACCTAATCTAACGGCATACTATGCCGCTATGTAGCTTCCCCATTCGATGACCTTAGGTGTGCTAATTACAGATGACATGGATTTTATTTACCTTGCTTGCAGCGTCGATGCAGGCATGGCGCAATGCCTTTCAGAGTAAGCTTAGCCAAGAGGTCAATATTGCCGGGGTTACACTGGCTCGGTTTATCTGGGCAACGCCAATTGCCATGTTGTACTTAGGCGGTCTGTATTGGTGGCAACCGATGGGATTACCCTATATCACGCCTAAATTTAGTCTGTATGTTCTCGGTGCAGCGGCAATGCAGATTTTGGCGACAGCGTTAATGGTAAAGCTGTTTAAGATGAAGAACTTTGCCGTCGGCGCCGGACTGGCAAAAAGTGAGGCGCTTGTTGCAGCAATATTAGGGGTGATATTTTTTGGGACTGAACTGTCACTGCTTGGCTGGATAGGCGTGGCGATAGGCGGAGCTGCGGTCTTTATGATGAGTAGCAGAGACGGGCTGAAACAGCTGTCATTTTCAACCGCTTTGCTTGGGCTTGCGTGTGGAACGGCGTTTGCGCTCACGTCCCTTTGGGTGCGTGAAGCTAGCCTAAGTTTAGATCTTCCCTTCCCACACCGGGCTGCGTGGGTATTGTTATTTGTTATTGCGATACAGACGTTGGTTTTAGTGCTGTATTCATACCTAGTTGATAGAAATGCACTCGATAGCATCCTCAAACGCCCTAAATTGACAATACTGACTAGCACGACAAGTTGCTTAGGCTCTATCGGTTGGTTTAGCGCCATGTCTTTGCAAGCGGTTCCTTACGTTAAAACACTAGGGCAAGTCGAAGTGTTTTTTACGTTACTTATTGCCATATTTTGGCTTAAAGATAAAGTGAACATTAAAGACATGCTGGCGTTACTGATGATCGCAATTGCGGCGATTTTGGTGATGTGGGGCTAATGCTGAGCTTCAATACCGCGAGGCTGTTAATTCAGCTCTTAGGGTAACTAATCAGCCTGATATCTATGCAATAGATAGCGGCTTATATTAATCGATATGTGAGCTGCTAGTACTCCGAAGATTGCCCCTGCAAGTAAATCACCTAAGAAATGGTAGTTCTGGCCGACTTGTCCAGCTACGGCCCCTAACATAGCGATTATCCAAATCCCTTTTAAACGTGGAAACCGCCACCAAAATACGCTCACTAGTGCGAAGGTAAAAAGGGCATGCCCAGAGGGAAAGGAGTTGTAAGCGAGTCCTTGGGCAAATGGGTGGAACCCCTCTACACCATGGGTAATCCAGGATGGGTTGCTCCCCGTTGCGGTATGGACCCAAGTTTCAGGCCAAGTACGACCAAAGACAAACTTAGCACTCACACGAACGGCACTGGCCATGATTAAGGTAATCGCGAGGGTGAGTGCGAGCGAGGCAAACTTTTCTCGGCCTTTGAGGGTAACGCAGCAGATAAGCACCAAGGCGGATAATATTTCAAACAGTAGCGGCATTTGACTCAAGGGTTTAAAAATGTAACTGGCATGACTATATTGATGCATCCAACTGGCAATGCCGCGATCGAGAAATAGCACACAGAATAACGTCAGCGTGATGGCGCAAAGGTACAGCCATATGCTGGTGCGCATGCTGATTGATGATGTGACATCAGGCGCAAGTAAAGGCATTTTAATTGAAACTGTTGGCTTATTCATCAATGGCTTAGCAATCGGTATTCTAGATAATAAGAGTTTAGAGACTGATAAAGCCAAGCACAAGTAGTTTGCCAATAAGCTATTTTTTTTGTGATTTTTTCATCGCAATAGAAATACAGATTGCTGCGCCGCCCCAAGTGATGGCCAGTGCTAGTACCATCATAATGATTGCTCCAGTGCTCATGGTTTACGCTCCTGTGGTAGGTGTTGATTCGACACTAGGCCGATAAAAATGGCACAAAAAAGCATCAGTGCGATAAGACCCCAGCCTAAAAGTAACTGATCGACAACGGGGTAGTCGCCATAGCCATTTTGAATAGTATTAATGAGGTTTTTGACCAGGATCCCTGCCAACATAATAGGGCTAACAAAGCGTAAGCAGACGATAAGCCACTTACCTACGCTAAACTCGCTACTGCGATTAACATAATCTCTGACATCTGCCAGTTTGAACAGCCAGCCCATGATCAGTAGCTCAATCAAACAACTGGTCAGCAGTGCAACGTTATTGATGAAGTAGTCCACCAGATCCAGTAGCAGTAAGCCGCCATTACTGGAGAATGCAAGTGAGGTGATATAACCTAGGCCACAAACTAATAACGCTGCTTTTTTTCTTGAAATAGTGATTTTATCAATAACCGCGGATACCACGGCTTCAATTATCGATATATGCGAGCTAAGCCCTGCAACCACTAAGGCTAGAAAGAACAATGGCCCGAGAATATAAGGTATTGGTAATAAGTTGATTGCTGCAGGAATGGTGACAAAAGCCAGTCCTACCCCAGAGGAGACCACTTCGGTGATCGGTTTCGATTGTTCAGCAGCCATATAACCCAATACTGCAAAAATCATGATCCCACCGAGTATAGAGAAACCACAATTGATCAGTACGGTCATAAAGGCATTGTTGTTGATATCGGATTTTTCTGGCAAATAACTGGAGTAGGCCAACATGATGGCAAAGCCAACACTGAGGGTGAAGAATATCTGTCCGTAAGCGGCTGACCATACTTTAGCATCGAGAATTTTACTAAAGTCAGGCCTAAACAAGTAGTTGAGCCCATCTAAAGCGCCGGGCAACATAACGATCCTACCAATAAGCACTAACACCATGATAAATAGCAAAGGCATCATGATTTTACTGGCGCGTTCAATGCCGGCTTTCACACCTGAATAAACTGCCAGAGTGGTTATTGACCAGGCGACCGTCATCGGTATTGCAATGTGGAACTGTAGATCACCAAGCTTGGTGGGGGAATTATCGCCTAGCGCTAAGTATTCGTCGAAAAAGAAACTATTGGTGTCGGTGCCCCAGCTTTGGTCGACCGAGAACACTAAGTAGGACATTGCCCAGCCAATAATAGCGACATAATAAACGGCAATAACCGCCGCGATAAAGACCTGAAACCAACCTAACCATTCGAGTCGTAACCCAATACTTTGGCCTAGCTTGGCGAATACCTTAGGCGCTGCTCCGCGGTATTTATGGCCGAGGCTAAATTCCATAATCATAAAGGGAATACCCGCTGAGAGCATGGCAAATAGGTAAGGGATAAAAAATGCGCCACCGCCATTTTCATAAGCCATATAGGGGAAACGCCAGATATTGCCTAAGCCTATGGCTGAGCCTACAGCGGCAAGAATGAAGCCTGTTCTTGAATTCCATTGCTCTCTTTGCATCGAACGCGCCTTTTTCTTACCAATTACTAGATTGTAAATTGGGGGTCATGGCTTAATTTTAGTCTGAATTCAGAATCTTGCTTTATATCGGGTAGAGGCATGTAAGCATGTTCTTAGTCACAGGTACTAGCGGTGATATTGCAGCTCTAAACACTTAATTTCATCGACAAGATGCTGGTTCTGAGGCGTGGCAATACCATGCAGTTTTGCCATCTGTACAACAAAGCCATTAATGGAGTCTATTTCCGTGGTTCGTTGATGCTGCACATCTTGATGCATCGATGAATAGTTGTCGGCCGTAAGCGTGATCACTTGGTAAACCCGATTTAACACTGAAGGTAACTCCAATGAAATATGTTCGGCATTTGCGACTTTTACCAGCTCAGTGACTGCCGCTATGATGGTGTCACTGTATTGCTCATGTGCAAGCTGACCATTTTGACAATTATGGATCGCGGTCAGCGGATTAATGGCGACATTGATTGCCAGCTTTTGCCAGAGCATAGTCAAGATATCTTCACTCCACTGGCTTTGTGGTATGGCAGTTAAAAGTATGTTTTTAAGTGATTCAGGTAATGTTTTCTGGGCAGAAGACTTTTGCTGAGAAGAGGACTCTAACGCCTTAAAATGCTTAGGCAGTTGAAGAATCCCTAGCTGAGTGACACCTTTGCCAGTTTGTTTGGTATGCCACAGCGATTGTTTTAATGCTGCTTGAGAGGTGGTGCCAAGACTAAGGCTCTGCCCGTTGAGCATTTGGGCAACGTCCAAATGCGGTCCCATTCCATTGTGTAACAGTAAGATGTGGCACTCAGCGCTGAGCATGGGGATGATTGTTTTGAGTGCGGCGCAGACTTGATATGCTTTGACACAAACAATGAGTAGGTCAGTCTTTGGTAATTGCTGTGCATAGTCATTTAGGCCAACAAACTCTGCAGTCTGTGTCGACTCAGTATTGTCTAGACTGGTAAACGTGAGCGGTTGTAATTGGGAATGTTCAGCTCTGCTAATGACGTTAACGGCTATTTTACTGGCGGAGACAGCTGTGCTTAGCTGGTGATAGATCAGTTGCCCTATCGCACCAGCGCCAACAATGCTGACCTGCTTTAATAATGTCGAATTTGCTGAGGTTGAATCGTTGGCTAAGATCATCAGTGATTTATGTTCTTTAATTATCAGGATTAGCTTCTTTGCTCAGCCTACACTGTCGTCGATGATTTTCGCAGCTTTAAAGTACTTTATATAAAGCCATAGCGTGACATAAAACAGCGCAATACCCATCATGTCGGCGATGACATCAGCAACAGAAGCGCTGCGGTAAGATAGCTGAGATTGGACCATCTCGATAAAGACAGCATAGACGGCTAACACGACAGCAAGTAAATACCATCTCGGTTTAAAGGCAAAATAGGTCAGACAGGATAGAACAAAAAAGCTGCCGAGATGACCTAGCTTATCAAAGTTAGGAATGCTGTTGATGTTATAGCTTGGCTTGGAAAAAACCAAATAACTAACGACCATTAAGGTTATTGCTAACGCGAGCTTGAAGATATTTTGTTTGTTGATCACATCATACACACTGGAGTCATTTGCCCTCATCATAAAAAAATAGGCCGATAAAGTCACCTATAACTATGCTTGGTATCAATTTAATCTTTATTACCTCTTCAAGTCATCGCTTTTCGTGGGTAAAATACGGTCAAATCAAATTTTAAGGATCAAGCGCATGCCTTCAATGGATATCGTGTCTGAAGTAAATGAAGTCGAATTACGTAACGCCGTGGACAATTCTATACGTGAATTGCAAGGTCGCTTTGATTTTCGCGGCAAAGAAGCCAGTTTCGAATATAAAGACCATGCGGTAACGTTATCTGCAGAAGATGACTTTCAATGTAAGCAGTTAGTGGATATTTTACGTATGCAATTAAGCAAACGTGATGTTGACCCTAAGTCGATGGATGTTGCTGATAAGGCCATCCATAGTGGTAAAACCTTCTCTTTACAGGTGAAGTTTAAAGAGGGTATCGAAACATTAATTGCTAAGAAGTTGGTTAAGCTGATAAAAGACAGCAAGCTTAAAGTGCAATCTTCTATTCAGGGTGACTCGGTGCGTATTACCGGTAAAAAACGTGACGACTTGCAAGCAGTTATGGCGCTAGCGCGCGAATCGGATCTTGGTCAACCGTTTCAGTTTAATAACTTTCGAGATTAGTCACCGTCCCGATTAACCATTTTGATGGCTAATCGGTAGTGTCGATCGTCGATGAATTTAATGAGAGCTCACCGTTAACTGTTGAGCTCTTTTTGTTGGGTGCTTTCATCAGCGCTCACCGTTTGAGTCTCGGGGACATACTTTTGCACCAACAGCACCAGGCCTAATACTGGGAAACCGATAAGACTGGCGCCAACAAAGAAACTCACGTAGTCATAAGCATCTATGTACGCGCCGGAGAAACCGGCAACAAACTTAGGAAATAGCAACATGATGGACGACAGTAATGCGTATTGCGTCGCACTATAGCCAGTACTGGTTAGGCTAGAGAGGTAAGCAATAAAGGCTGCCGTTGCAACGCCACCGCTGAAGTTGTCGACCGAGATTGCTAAGGTTAAAAAAGGCACGTTGTAGCCAATGACGGCTTGATATGCGAAGAGTAAGTTGGTTGTGGCGACCAAAAATGCGCCGAGAAATAATATTTTCATTGTGCCGTACCGAGCCACTAATAGCCCGCCTGCACCCGCGCCCACCAGCGTCATGATCAAACCATAGACTTTACTTAGTGTGGCAATTTCTGCTTTAGAGAACCCCATGTCGACGTAAAATACGTTTGCCATTACGCCCATCACAATATCTGAGATCCGATAAGTCGATATTAACAGTAGAATTAGGATGGCACTTTTACCATAGCGTTTAAAGAAGTCGAGAAAGGGCAGCACGCTGGCGGTATATAACCAAGACAGAGTGGCCGCTATTGCTGGCGAGTAACGCATCGAAAACTGTTGCTTAAGCTCAGCTTCTTTCTCATCGGCCTCTTTAGATTCTACTTTGGGTTCATCGCTAAATAGCGTGGTGATGATACCGACAGACATTAAGCCTGCCATGGCTAAATAGGCTGTTTGCCAAGATACTAAACTATAGGTGTCGTTATTAGGTTCAATCCAGGCGGCGATGGTTAATGCACCTGCGGTCGCAATAATCATTGCGCTGCGATAACCCACTTGATAAGCAGCGGCTAGCGCTGCTTGCATCTTCTCTGACGCTGATTCAATTCTGAATGCATCAATAACAATGTCCTGAGTTGCAGATGCCAAGGCAACCATTAAGGCAAAAACAGCCAGCTTCTCGATATCGACCAGAGGATCGCTCTGGCTCATGCCTACAATGGCAACGACCAGGATCAGTTGAGCGAATATCATCCAGCCTCTGCGCCGGCCAAGTAGCTTAGTGAATATAGGTAATGACATTCGGTCGACTAGCGGCGACCATGCCCATTTGAAACCATATACTAATGCTATCCAACTGAAATAACCGATAGCCGTTCGGTCTACTCCCGCTTCTCTTAGCCAAAAAGAGAGTGTTGAAAAAACTAACATCAGTGGTAAGCCAGCTGAAAACCCCAAAAGTAATAGGATCAGAACCCGTTTATGACAGTAGATCGAGAGTGAATTTTTGATGCGCTGAGAATAAGAGGTCATTGACACTGAAGGCACACGCTTGCTTAAAAAAGTCAGGGTATAAACAGCTTACGGGTGAGTTTGCTTTGGTTCAAGGGTTTAATGGTAGGGGCAACGAATAAATGATTAGACTCACTAAAAAGCCCAAACCGAGAGGTTTGGGCTTTGGGTGTTGCTTTTAGTTAAAGCTTTCGATTGAAACTAAGGTCTAACGCCTACACATCCTTGAGGAATTTCTCCACCAATACTGAGATAGTCACAGCAGTCATCGACTTGCTGCCTCAAGAACTGATTACCTCTAATAGCCCAAAAGGGCCATTTGTCGAAGGAATGCAGTAGGTGCCAAAACACACGTTCCATATCCGTTTGCGCATCACCCTGATGGTCATACATCTGCCATTCTTCTAGGGTGTCCCATAGATATAGCTGGATTTCATTGAAATCGAGTTGATTACTTAAAAACGCTTTCCCATAGAAAGCCAGCTGGGGCGCTTTATCATCAATGAACTCATTTGGTGTCATTGAACCGCCTCCTTTTACTTACTCAGCAAGTATAGGATCTAATTTAGGGCTTTTGCTCAAATAATTCAAAATAATTCAAAATTTACATTTGTTACTTTCTAGGCAGCAAAGTCGCTTTTTTTAATACTATGTCTTCGATAGGAAAGTCGGGCCATTTAAGCTTACTGTTAAACTCTGTTGGCACTAAAGCCATTGCCGCGAGAACTTCCATGCCTGAAGTGACTTCACCAAAAACGGCATAGCCCCAACGGCGCGATGAAGGATCGAGCTTTTCGTTATCGACGATATTAAAATAGAATTGGCTGGTGGCTGAGTGTGGCTCTGCTTCCCGCGCCATTGCGATAGTACCAGTTAAGTTGGATAAGCCACTGCCAGACTCATTCACAATGGGTTTATCAGTTGGACGTTCATCTTTATTTAAATCCAGGCCTCCTCCTTGCACGACAAAGTCTGCAATAACGCGGTGAAATAGCGTGTTGTCGTAGTGGCCTTTTACAACATAGGTGAGAAAGTTATCGACGGTCAGTGGTGCGCGGGTTCTATCTAGCTCAACCACTATTTTTCCCATGCTGGTGTCAAACTCAACCTCGGGATATAGCGTATTAGGTTGAATATCGACAGCATGGGCAAACGGCGTGAGCATTAACACGACTAAGCTAACGCAATTTATCATCCAAGATTTCATAATCTTCCTCGTTGTTGTCGTTGTCGTTATTGTTGTATGAACTGATTCAGCTCTGGATCATTAATAATGTCACGAGTCAGCTCACCGAGTAGCTTGTTCATTTCAAGTTCAAGGGTGGCGAAATCAGCACTAAAAGGGCCTTTTAACATGCCTTTTGCTCGATAGCGTTTAGTCAGCGACTGATGCGTATTTTGAGCGATAACATTAATGATGATCTGACTATTAGCTTCAAAACCAAAAGTACCTTCATCTACATCTGTTAATAACTGTTCTATTTGGATTTGTAAGTGCTTAACCGAACTTGGGTCGACATGATAACCTGCTTGAGAAAAGCCATCTCTAAAGACTTGATCCATTTGTACTCGCGGTGCTTCGCTCGGGCTGACTAAGCGCGCTGCATTGTCGCCATCATTAAATCGCACGATGAAGTTAGCTGAACGGGTATCGATAGTTTCTATCGCGATTGGCAGTTGGGCACTTGTCTGTTGCGTAATACTGGGGACTTGTGGGTTTAACGCAATGTGTGTTGGGGGCTGGCTCGCGCAGCCTATAACGGAAAAAGCTACTGCAATTATTAAAAGTTGAGGTTTCATTATCACTATTTTTGTCAAAATTGGGTTGGCTCCAGCATACCAGAAGATGATCTGATTTCCAGAGTCAGAGTGGATTTTTAGTGCATCAGTGTTTCTGACCGTTTTTGTTATGGCCTACGCGATAAAAGTTGTTGTAGTATGGCGGCTTAGTATAAGTGAACTGTTTATTTATTAATGGATTAGTGGATTTCACTATTTTTTGTAAAGTGTATTAAGGGAACCAATATGCGTATTTTAACAATCCTTGTCGCGGGTTTATTGAGTTGTAACGCTATGGCTGCTGAAGGCGATCATATTATAGGCGGTAGTGTGGGCTATGGCGCTAATGAGCTTGATGGATTCGAGAGCGATAACTCAACCAGTGGCGATAACGTTGTTTATGATGTTTACTATCGCTACATGTGGCATGACAATTTTGGTGTCGAAGCGGGTTATTTTTCCGGTAGTAGTGGAGTATTTAGTGCTTTAGGGAGTATTTTTGGCCAAATTAACAATATCGAGTATTCAGGTTTAAGGGTTACTCTATATGGAGAGTACATACTGTCCGAAAGAAACCGTTTATATGCTAAGTTGGGCGCGAGTGCTAATGAGCTGAGCTATAAATGGGGAAGTAGTTGGAGCAATGACGAACTTCAATCCTCTAATGAAAATGATGTTGATTTATACACGGCTGTAGGATGGGAAGTTCGTTTTCATTCGGGCTTTGGTATGAATATCGAATATCAATATATTCCCATTCAAGCGTTAACAGCTCAGAACGTTAACTTTGGTATCAGTTACCAATTTTAGAAGCGTAGATTGAATGCTAATAGCGTCTTTAATATAAGGCGCTATTAATTGATCGTAACTTAATACCGTTATCTCTCCCCCCTTCACGTACCACCATACCTACGCCAATAAATGCACTCGACACTCAATAAGTTTACAGTTTGGTAACAAAAGATCGTTGAACAGCTTTTAACCTGAGTCAGTTCCAGTTAGAGTAAAAGGTCAAATATGCTCTTGGGGATTAACACGTTATGTCAGCTGATCGCGCTCTATGGACACCTAAAGTACTGACCAGTTCTACAGCCCCTCAAAGTCTTATTGATGATAAAGGTTGCGCGATCTATGGGCATTTCGATGGTCCGGTTGTCAATTTAGCGGCTGATAAATTCCGTTACTTTAACGAAATGGACAAGCCTGCATCAAAGTGGGCTAAATATTTCGACTTTAAGCAATTTCAGTTTGTGAGTATTGTGACTCCCCATTATGTCATTGGCGTTGCGCTGGCTGATATTCGTTATGTGGGTAGTGCGTTTTGCTATTTGTATGACATTAAACAAAACCAGTTGATAGAAACAAGTTGGCTCAAACCTTTGGGGATGGGCTATCAAATGTCAGCTTCCCCTATGCAGGGCAGCGCAAAAATCAAAGGCGCTAAAGGGTCCGTTGAATTTGATATCGAGCAGGGGACATGGCGCGTAAAACTCGATACGTTAGGCATTGAAGCGGATTTATACTTGCAACCTGAACCGCTGAGTTTACCTATGGCCATGTGCAACCCGACGGGTTATAGCGGCTGGACTTATACCCAAAAACACAATGCACTGAATGTAAAAGGTACCTTGCTGATTAATCATGAGCCACAACCATTGCAAAGGGTGACGGCGGGCTATGATTTTAGTGCCGGTTTCATGCGTCGTGAAACAAGTTGGCGCTGGGCCAGTATTAACAGTTTAACTGATGAAGGTAGTTTAGGGCTTAACTTAGCCGCTGGCGTGAATGAAACAGGTTGCAATGAAAATGTGTTTTGGCTCAATGGCGAGCGTCATCTGCTCGGTGCAGTGCATTTTGAGTTTACGCGACAGCGGATAAAAGGGGAGCAAGCACGGCAGTGGCGGATCTATTCTGATAATGGCCAGGTTGAGCTGACGTTTACTCCGCAAAATTGTCGCCAAGAAAAGCTAAACTTATGGCTAATTAAAAGTAACTTTAGACAGTACCTCGGGCACTTTAACGGATCTATTATCGATAACTTGGGTAACAAACATCAGTTAACTAATGTGCTGGGCTTAACTGAAGATCATTTTGCTCGTTGGTAATCGAGTCAATAAATTCACCTTTTTCGGTGTGAGCAACAAATAGAGATAATAAAGGATTGTATAAGATGGATTTTAATTCACTGATCTCCCACCCTGAAGTGTTGCTGCTGGTATTGGCACCGATTTTCTTCGTCTGTATTTTATTAGAATGGTATGTCGGCGATAGGCAAAATCGATTACCGCTCAATGCGCGCTATCACCTGCCAGAAGTATTGTGTAATTTTGGTTTGGCAGCGATGCACCAACTAACAGACCTTCTCACTGGACTGTTCATCGCCAAGCTTTACTTAATGTTTTTTGGTTGGCGCTTATTTGATATAGAGATGAATGGCGCAACATTTGTCGCATTGATGGTGGCTCAAGATTTTTGCTATTACTGGTTCCATCGTGCCAGCCATCGAATTCGCTGGATGTGGGCGGCTCATGTGGCTCACCATAGCTCGGAGAACATGAACTTTAGTACCGCATTTCGCCAAAGCTTAATGTATCCATTAGCGGGAATGTGGATCTTTTGGCTGCCGTTAGTGGTGGTCGGCTTTGATCCTAATTGGGTGGTGTTTGTGGTGCTACTCAATTTAGGCCTGCAGTTTTTCGTTCATACTCAAGCGATAAAGTCACTGGGGATATTGGAGTGGCTGATCAATACGCCTTCGCACCATCGAGTGCATCATGGGCGTAACCCGCAATACATCGATAAAAACTATGCTGGGATCCTCATTATTTGGGACCGCATGTTTGGTACTTTTGAAAAAGAGGTTGAAACGGTTGAATACGGCATTACTAAGCCTATCAATAGTTTTAATCCGTTAGTGGTCACCTTTACAGAATGGCGCGATATGTTTAAAGACACTTTTGCGGCCAACCTCAGTCCAATACAACGTTTTAAAATACTGTTTGCGCCGCCCGCGACGGCTGAATCGCAAATCACAAGGTTAGATGTTTATCATGAGAGTGGTAATGAGAGTCAAAGTACTAACAGCGATGAGCCACAAGAGCCGCTCGTTGCAGTAAAGTCGGCTACCGACGCTAAATAGGCTGTTGGCAGTGCTGATGGGATAAGTTAATGGTCTTAATTAGCGCAATAAAAAAAACGGTGAGTTAATCGCTCACCGTTTTATTGTCTGTCTATGGTGTGTTAATGCAAATGAGCCTAAGCGTTAGGCTTACCATACAGGGCACTTTGTGGGTGCGGTGTATCAGACGTTTTATCTGTGTCTGCATCAATTTCAACTTCAAGTTCAAGTTCAGGGTCTTGCGCTTTTTTACTGATTTTTTGTGCCTGTAAAATCACAAACTTCCCATTTGATGCCACCGTCGTACAATTCTTGAAAATACGCTGTAACTTTACGTGGTATGCCAAATGTCGATTACCCACGACATGTAAGATCCCGCCATTCTTTAGACGTCTAAATGCATCTAAGAACATCTGCCATGCGATATGATCGGTAATCGCTTCACCTTGATGAAAAGGAGGGTTACATAAGATTAAATCAGGGCGGAAGCCTTCGTTCATGTGTGTTAGACAATCATCCCAAGCAAACGTGGCTTGTTCGCCAACAAGGGTGGGGTTATCTAAATCATTCAATGCCCAGTTGTCTCTCGCGGAAGCGACTGCCATTTCTGAGTCATCAATAAAGTGTATGTAAGCTTCTGGAAAGCATTGCTTAGCGTGTAAGCCCAAAATACCGTTGCCACAGCCCAAATCGATAATGGATTTAAAATCACCTTTAGGCATGTTGTCGAGCATGATCCGTGCGCCTATATCAAGTTTGCTGGCGGCGAACACATTACTCAAATTACTTATCTGCAGTTGACACTCGTCTACTGACCAGTTTGTGGTGGTGGGTAAGGTGCGTGCTTTACCATCTGCGATACAGGTAATAACGCGGGTCTTTTTCCAAGTGAGGCTGGCGCTAGCCTCACCAAGATTACGACTAATGGTTTCGAGCAGTGACTTATTAATCGATTTAGCTTTAGCCCCTATCAGCACAGGGGTTCCTGCTGGCAGGACGTGTGACAATCTCTTTAGCTGGTGGCTAAAGTAGTTAAGATTCTTTGGCAGTTTCATTAACACCAGTTCGATGCCTTGCGGCAACTCGTCACGACTGTTCACCCATGTGAGGCTATCTTCACTGAGCTGGTTGCGCGTTAGGTTCTGGCTTGTGCCCAATAAACTGGTCTTTGCATCTGTCTCTAGCGTTAGTGGCCAATCAGGACTGATGGATAACAAACCTGCGGTTAACGCACCAAAGCCATCATTTACAATCGTGGTGTTGACCGCCGCTTGCTCTGTGTCGATTAGATACTTTACTAAGTGCTCATCGGCAGCGTCCCACGCCTGCAGGTTAGACTCTTGTCTGCTAGGGTAACGGAAGAGTTCGAGCTCGATGCCCGATACTGAAAATTGTGTCGTCATATGCCAATAAGTACCAAATAAATGTGGGCGCGTATTATCGCAGATTTATGATCTTAGGTATATGTTAGGTGTAATGATAGCTTTCTAGCACATTTGATGACTTTAAAAGCAACATTATAAGGGGGAAGGATGAAACAAGAGGGCTTTGGCTTTGATGAACAAACGCCATCGATCGTCGATAAGTCAGAGACTGCGGAGAATTTTGCGCAGGCGGAACGATCTGCAAACCCCCTATCTGCACCTTATACGTTAATCAAGGGGTACCTTAATGAGGCTCAGCAACAAGCGCTATTAATTGAGGCGAGGCAATATCCGATGAGTCAGCCAGAATTGGTGGTATACGGTAAAAGTCATCCTATCCCTCGAAGCCAAGCTTGGTTTGCAGATAAGGGCTGCGATTATTTTTATTCAGGTCTGTTTATCGAAGCTCTACCATGGCCAAAATATGCTGATAAATTGCGACAAAAGCTAAACCGAGATTTCTCTCTGATGAGTAATGGGGTACTGGTTAACTGTTATAAAGATGGCACTGAGTCTATGGGCTGGCATAGCGATGATGAGAAAGAGATTGCAAGCGGTAGCGATATCGCCTCGGTCACATTAGGCGCAAGCCGAGACTTTTTTCTGCGACATAAGCGGACGAAAGAAAAAATAGTACTGACGCTAAATAGTGGTGATCTACTCATCATGCACTGGCCAATGCAGGCGCAATGGGAACATGCGTTACCCAAACGATTACGAGTGTCGCAAAGCAGAATCAATTTTACCTTTAGACAGCTAGTACCTAACTTTCATCTGTGACGAGTAACTCTTCGTCAAATTTATACCGTTTTGTTAGCAAGTTCGCACTCTACGCTTAATAATTACTCTATGCTGGAACAAGGAGTTGTAGTTACGTATAAAATCATTAACGTTAACTGCTATTAAATTGTGAAATGGGCTGACGGCTTTTCACTTATGACTGTTAAGGAGTTTTCGATGAAAAAGATGTTTATTGCAACGGTGTTAGGCGCTGTTACTCCTGGTGTGATTAAAGCCCTGGCTGAAGAAACACGAGAAGCCGGTGGTGAGTGGATAACCAGTAAGGTGATTAAGGTTGACCACCATTTTGCGGCCTTGTTAAAAGTGGCTATTGAAGATGACATGTCACAGCCTTTAAAAGTTCAGTTTGAGCGACAGTTTCCCAAGCTCACTTTTTTATTTGAAGCATCAAGCGCTGCTCCGCTGAGTAATGTTAGGGAGCTTCACCTTAATGTAGATTGTAAAGACCGTCCTGGCTTGACGCGAGAGATCGTGGATGTATTAGTTAATCTAGACCTTGGCATTGAGCATATGGAGTTTAACCGAGTGCATGTGTCGACTATCGGGCAGACAGTATTTACTTCAAAGCTCACGGTATTGCTGCCAAATGAGGTAAGCAACGAGAGTGTGGTTGAACTGTTGGAAGGAATATCGAAGGATTTAAGGGTGAGTATTATTTAAATGGCATTGTTATCGACAGCTCTGCTGTTGAATTAAACGGTGATACTGACTCTGCTTTGTTGCACATTATCAGATAAGGCTAATGTGCGTGTCACCGTATCCGTAAAATAGCCTAGAGTTGACCTTTACTTCTCATGGCAGTAACCTGCCGCAATCGCATTTATGCCATTTGAGAACATCGTTATGTCAGTTGAACAGATCATTACCGAAAAACTCACCGCCGCACTTTCACCTTCGCACTTAGAAGTGATCAATGAAAGCCATAACCATCACGTACCGCCAAACTCAGAAACTCACTTTAAAGTGATTATTAGTAGCAGTGAATTTGTGGGTAAACGTCTGATTGGGCGTCACCGAGCGGTAAACGAGGCATTGGCAGAAGAGTTTTCTCAAGGCCTACATGCACTCTCTATGCATACATTTACACCTGAAGAGTGGGCGCTTGAATCGGCAGTTCCAGCTTCTCCTAAATGTAAAGGCTAGTATTAGTCATACTATTAGCAACACGCGTTTACAAAATCACAGCATTACGCTGTGATTTTTTGGTTTAAGGCGCTTAAATTTAGAATAAACGAACTGGGTTTTTAACGAAGTATCACTGCTGTTGGTTTTTATTAATGAGTGTGTTTTGACCTTGTTTTATCCTACTCGATGACATCTGTTCAACTTTGTTGGCAGCTTACTGTATCTATTACCAGCCTCGTTAGCGCACTCTAAATTCTAAAAAGATTGATGTTGGAGAGTCAGCGAAGCTTACTATGACTTAGCATTTAGTTTGCATAATGCTGCTATGTACGGCAATTCCCCTGGCTGCATGAGCCATAGAATTGTGTTTTAAACATTCGCTGCGGATCTCACCGCATTGTTAAGGTCGTGTAAGGCGGTTAACCAAGGTATGCTGGATGAGCAGACTGCGGGATATGTAGCGGGTTATATTATTAATGAAGAAAGCGTTATTGATAAGTTAATCGCTGCAGAGGTGATGGCTTAACTTACGGCTAAGTCAAAGAAAGCAGCGGCAAAGCCGTCTCAGCAAGGCTCGATAAATGATGCTTATATTGACTACTAAGCTGGGGTACGTAAGTATCAGCTAATGCCAAAAAATCCTTACAGTCGATTAAGGCAGTAACCTACGCCGTGCTCAATGGTAAACAAAGAGCAAATTTGGAGATTAATATGCCGTTATTAGATAGTTTTACCGTTGACCATACTCGAATGAATGCACCTGCTGTTCGCGTTGCCAAATCAATGTCTACGCCTAAGGGCGATACAATAACGGTATTTGATCTGCGTTTTTGTGTACCCAATAAAGAGATATTAAGTGAAAGAGGCATCCATACTCTTGAGCATCTTTTTGCCGGCTTTATGCGTGATCACCTAAATGGCGGCAATGTCGAGATTATCGATATTTCACCTATGGGCTGTCGTACTGGTTTTTACATGAGCCTTATCGGTACACCTACAGAGTCGATTGTGGCTGATGCTTGGTTGGCGGCCATGCAAGATGTACTTGCCGTGGTTGAGCAATCTGAGATCCCGGAGCTCAATGAGTACCAATGCGGTACTTATGAAATGCATTCATTAGATCAAGCCAAAGAAATTGCTCGTAGCATCATATCTGCTGGAATAAATGTGAACCGTAACGATGAACTCACTTTGAGTGATGAGATCTTAAACGGCTTGTAATATCAGTCGTGTCGGTGATGTTAAAAAAGCGGCATTAGCCGCTTTTTTTTGTTTTTGCTTAGCAATCAACGAATAGTGCGTCGATAGGCTTTTTTGACCGTTAACCTATTAAATTACGACCGAGGCATAATAACGGGCTACTTAGTGACCGATTTACAAGCTATTTGAGTTGCTTAGCGGGGAGTGTAAATCACACATTTTCTATATTAAGGTCAAATTCAAGCTGCAATTGTCTGATTCTTTGGTCATATTGTCTAATGAGACAAAGAGGTGTCGATTAAATAATCGGCATTTGAATTCAAGGCCGTTGTTAATCATATCCGCCAAATGTTGGATGCATTTTTATCAATTGAAATCGATTAACCCCTTTATACCTATGGATAAAGGGAGATCGGCGACAACTAATTGAAACCTAAACATCTCATCAATTCGGGATGTTTGTTATTAAAACGTCGGCAACCTTTTAAAACAGGCATATTTTTCATGGCGACCTAGTGATATTTGGGGTAAAATGCGCGCGACCAGCGTGATTGCGATCGCATTTCTGTGATAAATCTGCGCTAGCTCAACACGAAAAAAAGGTTTGTTTAAAACTTGTGTGTTTAGCAGGAACGCGGCGCATTGTCTTTCCTTCATAACGTAGTGCTTGTGGATATGATTACAATAAAGAAAGGATTGGACCTACCCCTAGTCGGTGGGCCAGAGCAAGTTATCTATGATGGCCCGGCCATCAAACATGTAGCTATTTTGGGTGAAGAGTATATTGGCTTACGTCCTACGATGAAAATCAAAGTGGGCGATAAAGTTAAAAAAGGTCAGGTTCTTTTTGAAGATAAAAAGAATTTGGGCGTGAAATATACTGCTTTAGCCAGTGGCACAATTTCCGAAGTTAACCGGGGCGCTCAACGTGTTCTGCAGTCTGTTGTTATTGATGTAGAAGGGGATGACAGTATCTCTTTTGCTAAATTTGACGCCACTGCAATAGAATCCGTTGAGACTCAGCAAGTTCGTGACAACCTGATCGAGTCAGGTTTGTGGACGGCTTTGCGAACGCGTCCTTTCAGTAGAGTACCCGCAGTTGATTCAACTGCAGCCGGTATTTTCGTCACCGCGATTGATACTCAACCATTGGCAGCAGATCCTGTTGTCGTGATTGCTGAGCATAAAGCTGATTTTGAAAATGGCTTAACGCTACTTTCAAAGTTAACCGAAGGTAAAGTTTACCTTTGTAAAGCACCAGGCGCTGATATTCCTGTTGCCAATGCTCAAGTTGAAGAGTTTGCAGGGGCACACCCAGCAGGCTTGCCAGGTACTCATATACACTTCCTATTACCAGCTTCTGCTAATAGAACCGTATGGCAGATTAACTATCAAGATGTTATCGCGATAGGTCAGCTATTTACTACTGGAGAGTTAAACACTCAACGTGTGGTATCTGTAGCAGGCCCTAAAGCGGTTAAGCCTCGATTAGTTCGCACTGTTGTCGGCGCCGCCATGGCTGAGTTGATTCAAAATGAAGTAAGCGAAGGTAATGTACGTGTTATCTCCGGTTCCGTTTTGAGTGGACGTATTGCCGTTGGTCCTCATGCTTATCTTGGTCGTTACCACAACCAAATTAGCTTGTTAGAAGAAGGCACAGAGAAAGAACTATTTGGTTGGGCTATGCCTGGCAGCGATAAGTTCTCGATCACTCGTGCATTTCTTGGGCATCTTTCATCTTCTCGTTTGTTTAATATGACAACGAGCACCGGTGGTTCAGACCGCGCAATGGTACCGATTGGTAACTATGAGCGAGTTATGCCGCTGGATATTCTTCCGACTATGCTACTGCGTGATCTTGTTTCTGGTGACTACGATGGCGCCGCAACATTAGGTGCATTGGAGTTAGATGAAGAAGATTTGGCACTGTGTACTTTCGTATGTCCTGGTAAATATGACTATGCGTCATATCTACGTGACTGTTTAGATACGATCGTGAGGGAAGGCTAATGGGCTTAAAACAGTTTTTCGAAAATATTGAACCGCAATTTGAAAAAGGCGGTAAATACGAGAAGTTTTATGCGCTTTTTGAAGCGGCATATACTGTCTTTTATACGCCAGGTCAGGTGAACAAGGGTCGTACCCATGTTCGTGATAACTTGGACCTAAAGCGTATGATGATTATGGTTTGGGCATGTGCATTCCCAGCTATGTTTGTCGGTATGTACAACGTAGGTTTACAAGCACAAGACGCGTTAGCAGCAGGCTTTGGCTCTCCTGATACGTGGCAGGTTGCTTTGTTCGGGTTGTTTGGTACTGAATTGACTGCAAATTCAGGTGTGGCCGCATTGATGTGGTATGGCGCTTGTTTCTTCCTCCCTATCTACGCGGTGACATTCGCTGTCGGCGGTATTTGGGAAGTGCTATTTGCATCAGTACGTGGCCATGAGATTAACGAAGGCTTCTTTGTTACCTCAATTCTTTTCGCACTAACACTGCCTGCAACAATTCCTCTATGGATGGTTGCTTTAGGTATCACCTTTGGTGTGGTTGTGGCGAAAGAGATCTTTGGTGGCACAGGTCGTAACTTCTTAAACCCAGCACTTGCAGGTCGTGCATTCCTATTCTTTGCTTATCCGCTAAACATGTCTGGCGATACTACTTGGGTCGTTGCAGACGGCTTCTCTGGTGCAACTGCACTGAGCCAAGCGGCGCAAGGCACATTGGAATATGGAATTACGCAAGATTGGTGGAACGCGTTCTTCGGTTTCATTCCAGGTTCTGTTGGTGAAGTTTCGACACTGGCTATCTTGATTGGTGGCGCAGTTATCATCTATACCCGTATTGCTTCATGGCGTATCGTTGGTGGTGTTTTGGCTGGTATGATTGCCGTTTCATTTCTCCTTAACGCGGTTGGCAGCGACACTAACCCAATGTTTGCCATGCCTTGGTATTGGCATCTAGTGTTAGGTGGTTTTGCATTCGGTATGATGTTCATGGCGACAGACCCTGTTTCAGCGTCTTTCACTAATAATGCGAAGTGGGCTTACGGTATCTTAATCGGTGCTATGGCGGTATTTATTCGTGTTATCAATCCTGCTTTCCCAGAAGGCATGATGTTGGCCATCTTATTCGCTAACCTATTTGCTCCATTATTTGACCATTTTGTGGTTCAGTCGAATATCAAGCGGAGGATTGCTCGTGGCTAGTAATAAAGATTCGTTCGGAAGAACACTGTTCGTTGTTGTTGGCTTATGTTTCATCTGCTCTATGTTCGTTTCGACGGCCGCAGTATTATTGAAACCGATTCAGCAAGAAAACAAATTACTTGATAAGCAAAAGTATATTCTTGAAGCTGCTGGTCTGATTAATACTAAAGACGGTAAAGTTGAGAAGGCGCAGGTTCTTGAAATATACAATAAGCATGTAGAGGCTAAACTCGTTGATCTTAAAACGGGTGACTGGGTTGAAGGTAATGCAGATACTTTTGATGCAGAAAAAGCAGCGCGTACTCTAACGACTTCTTTTGTACCGCAAAATGACATTGCGTCAGTTAAGCGTGTTGCAAATAATGCCGTGGTTTACCTCGTTCGTGATGACAACCAGCAATTACAGACAGTGATTATTCCTGTTAAAGGTTATGGCTTGTGGTCAACGATGTTTGCTTTCCTTGCTGTTGAGCCTGATCTAAATACGATTCGTAGCTTGGTTTATTACAGCTTTACCGGTTCTGGTGAAACGCCAGGTCTCGGTGGTGAAGTGCAAAACCCACAGTGGATTGCTAAGTGGACGGGTAAGAAGTTATACGATGAAAAGGGCAACCTTGCTATCAGTGTCACTAAAAACCCGACGGTTGCCGCTTCTCCATACGGTGTTGATGCACTGTCTGGTGCGACGTTGACAAGTAATGGTGTACAGCATTCTCTGACATTCTGGTTAGGTGAAGAGGGCTTTGCTCGCTTTATCGAAAAAGCTCGCAATGGAGGGATTAGCTAATGGCTGATGCTAAAGAACTTAAACAGGTTCTAACCGGACCTATCATCAGTAATAACCCAATTGCTTTGCAAATTCTGGGTGTATGTAGTGCACTCGCTGTCACCAGTAAAATGGAAACGGCGATTGTAATGACCATTGCACTTACTGCGGTAACGGCACTGTCTAACTTGTTCATCTCAATGATCCGTAATCACATTCCAAGTAGTGTGCGTATTATTGTGCAGATGACGATTATTGCGTCACTGGTAATCGTGGTTGACCAAGTACTACAAGCTTATGCTTACGATGTTGCTAAGCAACTTTCTGTATTCGTTGGTTTGATTATTACTAACTGTATCGTGATGGGCCGCGCTGAGGCTTATGCGATGAAGACACCTCCATTGATGAGTTTCATGGACGGTATTGGTAATGGTCTAGGCTACGGTGCAATTCTATTGTCTGTAGGCTTCGTACGTGAATTGTTTGGTAACGGTTCATTGTTCGGTATTGAAATCTTAAGCAAGATTTCAGACGGTGGCTGGTATCAGCCTAACGGCCTATTGCTTCTGCCTCCTAGTGCGTTCTTCCTGATCGGTGCATTGATCTGGATTATCCGTACTATGAAGCCAGAGCAAGTAGAAGCAAAAGGATAAGCATAATGGAACATTATATTAGTCTACTAATTCGTTCTGTTTTCATTGAAAACATGGCGTTATCCTTTTTCCTCGGTATGTGTACTTTCTTAGCAGTATCAAAGAAAGTTAAAACTGCTATGGGACTCGGTGTTGCCGTTATCGTGGTACTGGCAATTTCAGTTCCCGTTAACCAAATTATCTATCAAGGCATTCTTGCTCCAGGCGCTTTAGCTTGGGCGGGTGTTCCAGATGCGGATTTGAGCTTCTTGAAGTTCATCACCTTTATCGGTGTTATCGCAGCTTTGGTGCAAATCCTTGAGATGGCATTGGATAAGTATTTTCCGCCGTTATATAACGCGTTGGGGATCTTCCTACCGCTAATCACTGTTAACTGTGCCATTTTCGGTGCAGTCTCTTTCATGGTTGAGCGTGACTACAACCTGACTGAAAGTTTAGTGTTTGGTATTGGTTCTGGTATCGGTTGGGCATTAGCACTTGTCTTGCTTGCTGGTATCCGTGAGAAGTTAAAATATGCTGATGTTCCTAATGGGCTTCGCGGACTAGGTATTACCTTTGTTACCGCTGGTTTGATGGCTCTAGGTTTCATGTCGTTCTCTGGTGTGTCTCTGTAAAGAGGCACCTAACGACGTCTTAATTTGAACCTTTAAGGATAAGTTAATGGGTATTCTTGAATCTACTCCAATCGATGTGTATCTCGGTGTGAGTATGTTTACCGCAATTGTATTGGTTTTAGTTTTGGTTATTTTGTTTGCCAAATCAAAGTTAGTACCAAGCGGAGATGTCATCATCGGCATCAACGATGATGCAGGAAAAGCAATTACAACTGCTGCAGGTGGCAAGCTACTAGGTGTGTTAGCAGAGAGCGGTATTTTCGTCTCGTCTGCTTGTGGTGGTGGTGGTACTTGTGGTCAGTGTAAAGTACACGTTAAATCAGGTGGTGGTGATATTCTGCCGACTGAGATGGATCATATTAGCAAAGGTGAGGCTCGTGAGGGCTGCCGTTTATCTTGTCAGGTAAACGTAAAAGCTGATATGGAAATCGAATTAGAAGAAGAGATTTTCGGTGTTAAAAAGTGGGAGTGTGAAGTTATCTCAAACGATAGCAAAGCCACTTTCATTAAAGAACTTAAGCTTCAAATTCCTGGTGGCGACTCAGTACCTTTCCGTGCTGGTGGTTACATTCAGATTGAAGCACCAGCG
Source organism: Shewanella gelidimarina (assembly GCF_023283945.1). Lineage (GTDB taxonomy): Bacteria > Pseudomonadota > Gammaproteobacteria > Enterobacterales > Shewanellaceae > Shewanella > Shewanella gelidimarina. The sequence goes on from NZ_JAKIKW010000009.1 coordinate 69,313, forward strand.
CACCACGTTAAATATGCAGATTATGATATTCCTGCAGAATATCGTGGTGACTGGGAGCACTTTGGTTTCTTTAACCTTGAGTCTCAAGTTGAAGATGAAACAATCCGTGCATATTCAATGGCGAACTATCCTGAAGAGGAAGGTATCATCATGTTGAACGTACGTATTGCGTCTCCTCCGCCGCGTAACCTTACGCTGCCTTGCGGTAAGATGTCATCGTACATCTTTAGCCTAAAAGCGGGCGATAAGGTCACTATTTCGGGTCCATTTGGTGAGTTTTTTGCGAAACAAACTGATGCTGAAATGGTCTTTATCGGTGGTGGTGCTGGTATGGCGCCAATGCGTTCACATATCTTCGATCAGCTTAAGCGTCTTAACTCAAAGCGTAAGATTAGCTTTTGGTATGGTGCCCGTTCTAGTCGTGAAATGTTCTATGTTGAAGACTTTGATGGCCTAGCGGCTGACAATGACAACTTCAAGTGGCATGTCGCACTGTCGGACCCACAACCTGAAGATAACTGGGATGGTTACACAGGCTTCATTCATAACGTGTTGTTTGAAAACTACCTACGTGATCATGACGCACCAGAAGATTGTGAATTCTATATGTGTGGCCCACCAATGATGAACGCTGCTGTTATTAGTATGCTTAAAGATCTTGGTGTCGAAGATGAAAACATCCTACTTGATGACTTCGGTGGCTAACCCCTCTCTAATTGGAGATCTAGGTCATAATGTTTAAGACCTTAGTAAACTGGCTGGCCCTTATCGGGTTAGCCTTTTTTATTTCAGGATGTAGTAAACCTACTGAAGTAATTTCACTGTCTGGTAACACAATGGGCACAACTTATCATATTAAAGTTGTGCGCAGCGAGTCGCTACCAGATGTTCAACTCTTGCAGGCTGAAATTGATATGGCACTTGAAAAAGTGAACGATCAAATGTCAACCTATCGACCAAGTTCTGAGTTGTCTCAATTTAATCAACTGACACGTAATGTACAGATGGAAGTCTCTGCTGATACCGCTAAAGTGGTGGCGGAAGGACTCAGGCTCTACAAGATTACCGATGGCGCGCTTGATATTACTTTAGGCCCGCTTGTTAACTTGTGGGGCTTTGGGCCCGATAAACGGCCAACGACTATTCCGTCTGCAGAGATGATAAGCGAAGCAAAAAGCCGTACAGGCATAGAGTCTCTATCGCTAAGCGGCAATAAGATGAGTAAGCAAAATCCTGATCTTTATGTCGATCTGTCTTCGATTGCAAAAGGCTTTGGTGTTGATAAAATAGCGGCACTATTAGACAAGTATCAACCAATGGGTTATTTGGTTGAGATTGGCGGTGAGATTAGTCTGCGTGGAACAAAAGCTGATGGTACTTTGTGGCGTATTGCAATAGAGCAACCAGGGGATGCCAGCAGTGGTATTCAGCAAGTCATTTCGCCTGAAAACATGGCGATGGCAACTTCTGGAGATTATCGTAACTATTATGAAGAGGAGGGCAAACGCTTCTCTCATTTAATTGATCCGCGCAGTGGCTACCCAATTGACCACAGATTAGCATCTGTCACTGTGCTGCATGCCGAGTCAATGGTTGCTGATGGTTACGCTACTGCGATGATGGTTTTAGGGACTCAGGCGTCACTAGAACTTGCTAATCGCGAGCATCTTGCGATAATGCTAATAGAAAAGCAGGAAGATGGCTTTAAAGTTTTTTATAGTGAGGCTTTTAAACCTTTCGTCACTCAGTAGTTGGAGTCGAATATGAGCACATTTATAGCGGCATTTGTCGCGTTACTCGCATTTTTTTTCTTAATGTCGATAGGCTATCTTGTTAAGAGACAGGTGGTGGCAGGAAGCTGCGGTGGTCTAGGCGCGCTAGGAATTGAGAAAGCATGTGATTGTGATGATCCATGTGACAAACGTAAGGCCAAAATGGCTGAACAGGAACGTCGTGAAAAACTAGAACAGAACAGAATTATCTAAGTTCGTGTTAGCGACGGTTATTAAGGCTCCTCTTGAGGGGCCTTTTTTATATTTTTATTGTTAGCACTAGACACTTTTATCCGCGATTTAACCGCTGAACATCCACTTTCAAGACCGGTAAACCCACAGCACTCCCCATTCAATACACTAGTTTTGCTCGATAAAATCCAGAATTAACGACGTACTCTCCAATTAGGAATTGTAGTGCTAATGATAATGGTTACCTTTTATAAATAATTGAAATATAAGGTTAATTTGTTTTTGTGTGTTTTTTGTTCTAGGCTGTAGTTATTGATATAGATCAATTTTACTAAGGATGAGCAGATGAAAGGACAACCCAAGGTCATTAGCCAGCTAAACAAAGTGCTGACCAGTGAATTGACCGCAATCAACCAATACTTCCTCCATGCCCGAATGTTTAAAAACTGGGGATTGGGTGAGCTAAATGAAAAAGCTTATAAAAAATCAATCCAAGACATGAAGCATGCCGACAAGGTCATTGAACGTATTTTGTTCCTTGAAGGGCTGCCAAACCTACAGCAATTAGACAAAATCCGTATTGGTGAGCATAGCCAAGAGATGCTGGAATGCGACAAAGTGATGCTAGAAGAGCAACTTGTTTCATTGCGAGAAGCAATTGCTCTATGCGAACAGTCAGCTGACTATGTCAGCCGCGACATGCTAGAAGATCTGTTAGAAGATGAAGAGGAGCATTTGGATTGGCTTGAAGCCCAGCTAGAGCTTATTTCACTGACAGGCATTCAAAACTACTTACAATCGAAAATGGACTAACCGGAGATTTTTATGAAAGGCAATAAAGATGTCATCGACACATTAAACAAACTGCTCACCGGTGAGTTGTCGGCAATGGATCAATATTTCGTACATGGACTGATGTACGAAGATTGGGGCCTGAATGAACTGCATGAACGGATCTCTCATGAATCTGATGATGAGCGTGAACATGCTAAGAAGCTAGTGCAACGTATCTTGTTTTTAGAAGGTACTCCTGATGTTGCCAGTCGTGAGCCGCTCAATATCGGAAAAGATACCGAACAGATGCTCAAGAACGACTTAGCATACGAGTATCAAGTCGCTGATAATTTGCGTGTGGCAATTGCATTATGTGAACAGAAAAAAGATTACCAGAGTCGTGAGATTTTAGAGGTCTTGCTCGAAGAGACCGAATCGGACCATATGTATTGGTTAGAGAAACAGTTAGGCCTGATTGATAAAGTCGGTTTAGCTAATTATCTGCAAAGTAAAATGTAGCCTGCTATTTTTACAATAGATAGATGACTTAGTAGGCACCAGAGCTTCGACTAGTGATGGTGCCTAATGCTTTCTATCGTTATTGCCTAGACTTTTCTATTGCCCATCTTTGTGTTTTCCCCACGGCTGTACAGCGAATATTCAGCTTCTCTAAGTTACTATTATTCTCCAATCTAATACTAATAATTAGTGGCGCTGTTGGTTTTTTAGACTAATATTAAAGTGCAGTAGTGTGATTAATTCGATAGTTAATTTAAAAGAAAACGTGAACAGCATTTGAGAAGAAAGGAGAGATTATGATTATTACAGGCAATAGCAACGCATATGAAAGTGAAAATCAGCTAACAATCGAACGTCTTCTTGGTAAGATTGAACGACTAGAGCAACAACTTGAGTTGGCTCAATCTGGAAATCGTCGTTCACAGGCAATGCACAAAGCTAACACGAATAAATCTGCACTTTCTGCAGATGAAATCTCAATGCTGACAACTCTATTTTAATCTTTAGGTTTCTTCAGTTGTGCTCTGTTTAGTTCTCTAACTGTCCAAATTATATTTTTAAAGCATCTTGTTCCGCGATTATACACTCACAAACCTTATCATGGTTTTTCACTTGCATATCATTAGCTAATGTTATTGGCTACTGCGATTAATCCTCTTTGTTCTCAGTGAACCCCTAATTAAGCTGCTAGTAATTAATGTTGTGCTTTGTGCTTTAATCTTGTCAAATTTCTGTTAAATTCATTATTCCTAAAAAATATAATTATAAAGGAATATAGGATGCATTGGTTTAAACGCTCGCTAAGTATGCAGCTCGTTGTGGCAATTGTTGGGGCTTTGGCGGTACTTTTTACCCTCGTTGCATTGTTCTTAGTTAAAAATGAAAGTGCCAGTACTCGTCAGCAAATCGACAACGACCTAAGCGGTCTAGTACTACTTAAATCTAACGAAGTTCGCAGCTATTTTGTCGCTAAAGGTCAATTGATCCACGCCGTCTTTGCTGATCCTATGGTGTTAGAATGGTTCGGTAAATATGATAGTCGTTCAAGAGACCTCTCTTCAGATAAACAATACCAAGCTATTGTTGACTACTTTAAATTTTTCTCAGATAAAGATAACGACATTAAGTCGGTGTTTTTCGGCTCCGCGAATACCTTTGAGTACTTTGACCTTAATGGTCGCTACAACGATAGTGAGTACTACACTAACAAACGCCCATGGTGGCAAGAAGCCATTGATCAAAACGGCATGTTTGTCGGTGATCCTGCCGTAGATGCTAACGACGGATCAATCTCGGCAACAGTGAAAACAGTTGTAAAAGATCAGTCCGGTCGGTTTATTGGCATTGGGGGGATGGATATATTAATCGACACCATAGGTAGTGAACTACTAGCGCCGATTAAATACCAAGGATCAGGCCAGGCCTTCTTGATTACCGATGCAGGTAAATTGGTCTACTTTCCTGGCTTTACTGAACAATTCCCACCAGGCTCTGATGTTGCAAAAGTGGATAGCCAATTTAGAGACACCAAAGGCTTTAGTACTTTAAGCCAACAAATGCAGTCACAAACCTCTGGTTTTACCGAAGTCACTTTTAAAGGTGAGCAGCAAAGAGTGAGTTTTGTGGAAGTGGGGGGGGATTTCCCCGAACAGAAATGGCATTTGGCGTTCATGTTGCCAACGGCGGTCATTGAGGCTCCGGTAACCGATGCCATCATCAACTCCATTTTGCTCTCTTGTTTGATCATGCTTCTTGTCGGTGTAACGGTGTGGGGAATGTTGCTTCCGTTTAGAAAACAGATCAATAACTTACTTCGAGCGATGGAGGATATTGCTGAAGGCGATAATGATTTAGCGAAGCGTATCCAAATGGACCGAGAGGATGAACTTGGACAACTGGGTGCTGCATTCAATCGATTCGCAGCAAAAGTTCAGGGAATGCTACAAGATACTCGAGACTTAACATTAGAAGTTGAACACGGCGTTTCAGCCGCGTCTGAAGTCAGTGAACGAGCGCTTAACTCCGTCGCGCAACAGAAAGCGGAGATAGCCTCTGTTGCAACTGCTGCCACCGAGATGGCGCATACTAGCCAAGAGATGGCAGCAAGTGCACAACGTGCCAGCGACTTTGCCGATAAGGCACAGGCTGAATCGATAGAGGGTGGAGCCATCGTTGCGCAAGCGACTCAAGGTATGCAGTCTTTATCGTTACAGGTGATTGAAGCTGCTAAAGTGGTTAAGCAATTACGCACACGCTCTGAGCAAATAGGTGAAGTCCTCAATGTCATCAGAGGCATTGCAGAACAAACCAACTTGTTAGCACTTAACGCGGCTATTGAAGCCGCAAGAGCGGGTGAGCAAGGGCGTGGTTTTGCGGTTGTGGCTGATGAGGTGCGTACGTTGGCCTCGCGCACTCAAGATTCAACCGCAAATATCCAAGAGATTATTCAGACGTTACAACAAAATGCTAATGAAGCTGAGCAAGTGATGGAAGCAGGAGTCGAGCAGGCTAATATTGGTCAGGATCTCACTGCTAAAGTTGAGCTTGCGCTCGATAACATTACTGGTGCCATTGGCGCTATTCAGCAACAAACTATCGAAATATCGGCAGCTGTTGGTCAGCAAGCGGTGGTCGCTGAAGAGGTGGCGTGCAATGTAGAAAATGTACGCGCTTTATCAGATGACTCTTTGGCGGCAAGTGAAGAGCTATCACGTAACTTTGACAGCTTTGCACGAGTAACAGAGTCATTGTCGAGTAATATTAAGCAGTTCAAAATCTAATATTCTGCAGTATTGAGCATGAGATAGAGCTCGAGATTAAACTCAAAAACGGAGTCCATTGGCTCCGTTTTTTGATCCAATACATAAGTATTAATACGTCTCCACTGCCGCTGAAAGCACTATTTAGTTAACTTTTCTTGAGTACTGTTTTTATATACAGTAATATCTGCGGTAGAGGGCTTAAGATTGAAAAAAATAATTCATGTCGATATGGACTGCTTTTACGCTGCAGTAGAGATGCGTGATTTTCCAGAGTTGAGAGGCAAACCCATTGCTGTGGGTGGAAGGAGTGATCGCCGTGGTGTGATCAGTACTTGCAGCTATGAGGCCAGAAAATTTGGCGTGCGCTCAGCAATGGCATCAGGTTATGCACTTAAGCTTTGTCCTGATCTCATCTTAGTGCCTGGCAGGATGCAGGTATATAAAGACGTTTCCAGTCAAATTCGCGCGGTGTTTGCTAAATATACCAGTCTCATTGAACCACTCTCATTAGATGAAGCCTATTTAGATGTAACCGATAGTCCACATTGCCACGGTTCAGCAACATTGATGGCTAAAGCTATCCGCGATGATATCTATGCCGCTACTGGGCTTACTGCGTCAGCTGGCATTGCACCGGTTAAGTTTCTTGCAAAGATTGCTTCGGATCTGAATAAGCCAAATGGTCAGTACTTGATTCGGCCAGACCAAATAGACGAATTTGTAAAAACATTACCGCTGATTAAAATACCAGGGGTCGGCAAAGTCACGGCTAAAAAGTTAGCCGATATCGGTCTACATACCTGCAGTGACGTGCAAGCATATCCGGATAATAAGCTCGTAGAGCGATTTGGAAAGTTTGGTTCTGTGTTGATAGAAAGGGCAAAAGGCATCGATAACAGAGGCATATCCCCCAACCGAGAGCGTAAATCTGTTGGCGTTGAAACTACATTAGCCAAAGACATACATACATTAGAGCAGTGCAAAGCCGTTATGCCGCAACTTATTCAAGAGTTAGGGGCAAGGGTGGGTCGCAGTGCCAAAAAGCGCACCATTCACAAACAAGTAGTAAAGCTTAAGTTTGATGATTTTAAACAAACCACCATAGAGCACCGCAGCGATGAGGTGTCGGTTAATTTGTTTTATCAATTATTAGCGCAAGCCTTGGAAAGGCAGCAAGGTAGAGGTATTCGTTTGTTAGGTGTTGCCGTTGGGTTGGCGTCTAGTACATCGAATGACGATGAGGTGCAAACAGCTGCTCCACAGATGAACTTAGGGTTTTAATCACATGGTTTAAACCAAGGACTTTTAAACAAGGGCTGTAGAACGAATATGTTAATCACCTTATTTTAATGCCTTTGTTGGTCAGCGTTAGTGTCTGCAAAAGTACTCATCGAAAAAAGCCGCTAAACAGTTAGCGGCTTTTTGGCTTGTGCGTTTGACTCATCGCACAGGTTATAGGCAAATTTAGCTGCCTTTAACGGGTGTGCGCTCAAGTACCGCTAACAATAGTTTCCAGTATTGGCCAACAGTGGTGATGTTAACTTTTTCATCTGGGCTGTGTGGGTAGCGAATGGTCGGGCCAATAGAAACCATGTCCATCTCAGGGTAAGGCTTTTTAAATAAACCACACTCAAGACCAGCATGGATCACCATAATTGTTGGCTCTTTTTTATAGATGTCGGCATATGTTGCTCGAACACTTTCCATTACTGGTGAGCTGTTGTCAGGTTTCCAGCCAGGATAAGCACCGCTAAATTCAACGTTGGCCCCCGCAAGGTTACTCAAAGAGGTTAATACGCCTTCTATCTCCTCGCGGCCAGAGTCTATTAATGAACGGATAAGACAAAGAATTTGAACAGAATCCGTTTCAGTACTGATGACACCGACATTAAGAGAGGTTTCTGTTACGCCTTCAACTTCGTCACTCATACGCACTACGCCGTTAGGGCAGGCATTAAGGACATCGATTAATATCTGCTGAGAGTCTTCACTCATCACCTTTGTTTCGGCAGGGATCTCAGTCAATGTCAACGTAGTGTCAGGATCTGCAATCGCAAGCTCTTGGCGAACTAAGGCTTGGAATTCATTAATGCGCTGCTGCAGAAGGCTCACGTTTTCAGCTGGGATCATAAAGCTAAACTGTGATTCACGCGGGATAGCGTTACGTAGCGAACCACCAGTGAAGTTTGTCAGCTCAAGTGCAAGTTCATCACTATGATCAAATAGAAATCTAGCGAGTAACTTATTGGCATTACCGCGACCCAAATGAATGTTTACGCCTGAATGACCACCTTTGAGGCCCGCTATCGATAGCGTAAAGCTTGAATTTGTAGGTTCAGGAGATTGCCACACCATAGGAACACTGATTTGACCATCTACACCGCCAGCGCAACCCATGTAGATCTCGCCTTCTTGCTCAGAGTCTGTGTTGATAAGAATTTCAGCTTCAAGCATGCCAGCTTCTAAGCCAAATGCACCTGTCATGCCGGCTTCTTCATCGATAGTCAATAAGACTTCAAGTGGACCATGGGCAATATCATCAGCGCCTAGGATAGCTAATGCTGAAGCCATACCGATGCCATTATCAGCACCTAACGTAGTGCCTCTTGCTTTAACCCAGTCACCATCAACGTAAGCATCGATAGGATCTTTTTCAAAATCATGCACTTTATCGGCATTCTTTTGTGGAACCATATCGATATGGGCTTGCAGTACCACTATTTTACGATCCTCCATGCCCGCAGTTGCAGGTTTTTTGATGATCAAGTTACCGACTTTATCTTCAATAACGGAAAGCTGCTTGTCTTTTGCCCATGCTTGAATGTGCTCACTCAAAGCTTGTTCATGCTTTGATGGGTGTGGAATAGCACAGATTTGTTCGAACCATTGCCATAGTGCTTGTGGTTGTAGCTGGTTTAGTGCGGTCACAGAAAATTCCTCTATATCTAAGATTATCACTAGAGCGCTGGTGCGCTGGAGGCTGAAAATGGCAATATTCTATCATAGTCTTTGTTTGCGCAAGAGGGGTTTACTCCGCTTTACCTGATGACTGTCAGCAGAAGTTGCCAGATCAGTTTTTAAGCACAATTAAGTCGTTGGTAATCTGTGCTCAATAGGACAATAATGCCAGCAATTAAAAATAAAAAGGAAGGGTTATGGCTGCTGTAAAATTTGTTGATGTTGTCGATAAAGAGGCAATTTTTGAAGGTAACGGTTGGGATGCGCTGGTGGTGGTTTCCGCCGATCTTAAATCTATAAAAGTGGATGAAGTGGCAATGCTGGCTGATCATGGCCAAAAAGTCGATCAACGTGTCGGCAAGTCAGTGACATTGTTGTTTGCGCCAGGTATGGCGGGTGGACGCTTAGTCATTGCGCCAGTGTCGAAGGCAACTGATGAGTATGAGGATGTTAGAGTTTTTGCTGATGCGGCACGTCAGGGGATTAGAGTCGCCAAAGAGGCGGGTGCAAAACGGCCGTTGTTGCTTGTTAACGGTATTGCAGAGGCGCGCTATCAAAAATCGGTTGAGGTCGCTGCTTTAGCTTGTGGTCAAGAACTATGGCAAGCGTTAGAACTGCGAGAAGCGGGTGGAGCAGATGAGGAGTTAGAGTGCATTGGTTTATTGAGTGATGCGCATAATGCTGAGACGTTAACAGCGATTGAAGAGGGACGTACTTTAGCCAGAGATCTATGCGGTACTGAACCTGAGCGTATGTCAGCTCCTGCATTTGCAGATTACTGTTTAACGGCACTCACCGATAGTGGCTTAACCATCTCAGTGGTAGAAGACAGAGATATTCTAGAACGTGATTACCCGCTGTTAAGCGCGGTAGGTCGTTCATCTTTTGCAGTGCTTAGGCATCAACCTCGTGTGGTAAAGCTTGAATATGTCGGTGAAGGCGATATTGAGCGTACCTTCCTCTTTGCAGGAAAAGGGGTTGTTTATGACACGGGCGGTGCTGATTTGAAAGTGGGCGGTTCTATGGCGGGAATGAGCCGCGACAAAGGTGGCGCTGCTGCCGTTGCGGGCTTGATGAAAACCGTGAGTATGCTTAAACCTAAAGGTATACGTATTATTGCTGAGTTAGGATTAGTACGAAATAGTATTGGTAGTGAAGCGTTTGTCACAGATGAAATTATCGCGAGTCATGCTGGTCTTCGAGTTCGAATTGGTAATACCGATGCCGAGGGCCGACTGGTGCTAGCCGATTTACTGTCTCATCTGCGCATCAAAGCGGAGTCTGCCGTTCACCCTGAAATGTTTTCTGTGGCAACCTTAACCGGGCATGTTGTGCGTTGTTTTGGTGGTTATACTGCGGCGGTAGAAAATAGTGTGGCTAAGCAAGCTAATGTGGCTGAACGTATGCAGCAACAAGCGGCTGTGTGGGGCGAACCTATAGAAGTGTCACAATTGCGTCGAGATGACTTTAGCAAAATAGTGGATCCATCTGGCGCTGCAGACATGCTTTCGTCAAATAATGCTCCCTCGTCTATTACAGCTCGAGGGCATCAATACCCTGCCGCGTTTTTAATCCAGGCATCGGGTTTAAGCCGTCATGGCTTGAGTAGTGCTAAGCCTATCGCTTATACACATTTAGACATTGCAGGCAGTGCCACAGAAGGGCACCCACAATACGGTAGCCCAACGGCAACGCCTTTGGTCGGGCTATTTAACTATATGGTCGATAGTCAGTAATTTTCAGAAGCCGACTACAATGTCGGCTTTTTACGGGGTATTGGTGTAATTAAATTACGTAAAAAGCGCTTTTGCAGCTTTTTTGATAGAAATACTTGTAATAAAATTACATTTCGTTATAATGATTCTCGTTGATTAGGCAGGTGCCTAATCAAGCTAGTCTATCCAGGATGGATAATTCTCCAAGGAATCGAGCGACAAGTTGACTTTGCTTAACCCAAGATGGGTTGTAACAAAAAGCATAGTATTTGGAATTCAACTTAGTTAGGAGTATTGATTATGTCTTTTACAATGAGTAGCACTATTTATTCGCAGAGCTTTTGGTTAAACACAGATGCTTTGCGTGGTGGTATATACACCATGGCATACAAGGGCTAATCCTTCTTGTAGGCTTTTAGTTTTCATCATATTTATTGCGCCTTTTAGGTGCTTATAGACCAAGTTGTGAATTGATCATCAATTTGCAATTGATTACCGCTAGCGCGTTAACCAATTTCCAGTAGGAACACTTGAATACGTCTTGCCCACTCTATGAGTGGGCTTTTTTTTATCTGTTGGTTTGCTACATGATAATTCATCAGGTTGAACGTTAGTGATTATCGTTGTTTAATCGTAATTTTTTTGATCTTAAACTGTTAACATTTAAAGGCGGGCCTACAAAAACAGCTGTTTTTGTGATTTAGACACACAATTGGTGTGGTTAAATTACCGTTAAAGCCTGTTTTTGGCATTATTTGTAATTAATAGTTGTAATTAAATTACAAAAACCTATAATAGCAACTCTTGGTTAGGGTTAATACCTACCAAGGTTAGTCTATCCAGGAAGGATAATTCTCCAAGGAATCGAGCGACAAGTTGACTCATCAGTTTAATTGGACTCAACCCCGTAATTAAATTGATTTGAGTATTTTTTACAACTTTGTTTAGGAGTAATGATTATGTTATTTACAGCTAGTAGTACTATTTATTCGCAAAGCTCTTGGTTAAATACAGATGTTTTGCGTGGCGGTTTATTCGCCATGACTTTTTAGGGCTAACCCTCCTTTAAAGTAGTTCCATATCCATCAACCTTATAGCACCTTCTGGGTGTGTTTAGACGCAAGTTGTGTATTGACCTTGTTGATACGCCATTGATTAACGCTAGCGCGCTAACCGATTTCCGATTGGAACACTTGAATATGTCTGCCTGCTCTTTGAGCAGGCATTTTTTTGCCTAAAATTTGGCAAAAGGTAAATTTTCTACATCTACATCTACATCTTCATCAGATTATTGATATCTCATTGTTATTTTCATTAAGGCACGGCGTGACGGCCGATAAAGTCGTGGCGCTTCGCCCACACCAGAGCCAAGGGGCAAAGCGCTTGTACCTTTGACAATCCCTCAGCGCCCCGGCGAAATTTAAACAGCGAAATTTCCAACGGGGAAGATTAGATTCTGCACGTTTGGTTAATGTATTTAAGCCATGATATTTACTGAAAGATTGCTATTTCTTATTTGAAGGCTGATAACTAAAATGCTGATAGTTTGCGCTTTTCGAAACCAGTGTAGACGAGGCTGAGGCCTTCGGAAACATGGCCAATGCTGTTCCAGACAGAATTTGGCATTTCCTCCCTCCATGGAGGTCAGACGTTTTCGTTGAGCCCACAGGGATTTGTTCACGGCGAGCCTCTGTTGCGTCTGCACATACGGTCGTTCATTCACATCCATGTCATTACGACATTCGCACATCCATGTGCAGCACAACCGCAGGTCATTGGAACCACTATAGTCAGCAGCGAACGCATTTATGCCCCAAAGCGTGTTCTGCGCTATTGATAATGACATATCTAATGTCAGACACCGTAGAACATGGCTTTAACTATTGAGAAAGGCGAAAGAAAGACCTGATTCTAGGCACATTTTGGAAATGTGGCTAAAGTGCACGATCACCACTCATCGGGTAAAGCGGTTGGAATACCATCCTAGCGGTATCATTAGCGTTAGGCCTATTCTCTAATTCTCAAGAGCAGGCCATTGACTTAAATGGAATTCACTAAGGTGAGTTTTATCGCAATGAGCATTAATATAAATCCAGCCCCTTTATCAATTTTTTGTTTATGCCGATTGAAGCGAGGCAGTATATTTGGGTGCGATAACAGTAATACAACCCCAATGTACCAGGTAAAATGTGCCAACATGATGATTAGGCCATAACCTATTTGCATTATTAGCGGGGTATCGAGTGACACCACCTGAGTAAAAATACTTAAGAAAAATATGGATGTTTTAGGATTTAATATATTGCAGGTAAAACCTAAGCGCATCGCTGCAAAGGGTGACATTTGAACTGTTTGGTTGTTTTGGTCTGTATTTAAAAGCGCGCGCGTTGTTAATAACTGCCAAGCAATATAAATAAGATAAGCGGCTCCTAGATATTTTATTGAATTGAATAACCATGCCGAATTTGAAATTATGACGGCTAATCCTGCAATTGAATAACTGGCATGAATACAGACAGATAAACACATACCTAAGCTAGTATATAAACCTGCCAAACGGCCATTGTAAATACTTGTACGGGTTACCATCACAAAATCAGCTCCAGGTAACACAGCCATAAAAATAGCAATGGTACTTACTGCAATAATTTCTGCCATATAAGTATTTATTAACAACTCCATCTTTACCTCTCATTATTTAGAATATGCCTACATCTACGTATGTATTACGCTACACCTATGTTAATTTATGAGAGATTTAAAACAATACTCCCATTTGTAAAAGGACCTGTGCCTAATGGACACAAATAAAATAATCCCTTTGTTACCCGATATGGCGATTTTGGTCACTGTTGTTGAGCAGGGAAACTTTAGTAAAGCCGCCAGAAAACTTGGGGTAACCCCCTCAGCTGTGAGCCGCCAAATTAGCCGGTTAGAAGATGCATTAGGCATCAAACTATTACAACGTACTACGCGACAACTTGCGTTAACGGAGTCTGGGAAAATTACTTTTGATTATTGTAAACAGATGGTTGAGTCTGCAGAGCAAGCGGTTAATGCCAGTACCTCAGCCACATCGACGGTGAGTGGATTATTGAGAGTGGCAGCACCCAAATCGCTAGCGAGTCGGGTATTAAGACCACTCTTTGTTGAGTTTTTAAAATGTTACCCAGATATTCAGTTACATCTAAAAGTGACCGACCGTGTTTTAGATCCTATTCATGATGGTGTCGATTTTTTGATCCACATTAATGACAATCCCATTGAAGCATTGGTCAATGTTAAAATTGGTCGCGTTGAACTGGTGTTATGTGCCAGTCCTGATTTCCTTGAAAACCATGCACTGCCTACACATCCAGATGATTTAAAATATCTACCATGCCTTTGTTTAGGTGAAAATATGGCCGACAATCGTTGGCGATTTAGCAATGAAAATCAACAAGCAACCGTGCACGTGACGGGATCATATTTGCTTAACCACAGTGAAATGCGTTGTGATGCTATTGAGCAGGGCTTTGGTGTTGGAGGTTTGCCAGATTACATCGCGCAGCAGGGTATCGAAACGGGGAAACTAATTCCGTTATTGAAAGATTGGCAGTTACAAGGCAATTATCACGGTGACATTTGTCTGCAGTATGTGCAAAGTAAATATATGCCAAATAAAAACCGCGTGTTTATCGATTTTATGAAACAAAAGTTACTTGTAATTGAATCGGATTAAACATCTAGTGTAGTGGCCACTGAATTAGAACTCCTCCCATACCGTGCTCCTTGGTGTTACAGAACTTAACCATACTAATTGCAATGTGCATCCTAAAGTTTGGAGCTTAAAATCTAACAAACTTTTATCTAAAAATGAATTAGGAAGGGGGGACTTTTTGGCTCCAAAATAATCAAGTTCTATTGCTAATAGACAATTTAATCTAACCCAGTCACTACTTTCTTGCCAATAAATCCTGCTGTAAAACTATCAAAAAGGCCTTAATAATTAGGCTATTCCAACCGTTTTTAAATGACTAGCCTCAATTATTATCTGCCCGTATAATCGGCTAAAAATAGGCTTTGTTAACAGTGCGTCAACATTAGCCATAACAATATTTCCTACAGAATAAAATCAAGGAACCTTGTTCCATGCTAGAAAAAATATTCAAACTGAAAGAAAATCAAACTTCGTTAAAACAAGAGGTTATTGCTGGATTAACCACTTTTTTAACCATGGCTTATATCATCTTTGTTAACCCTATGATGTTAGCTGATGCGGGAATGGATCACGGTGCAGTGTTTGTTGCCACCTGTTTAGCCGCCGCGATTGGTTGCTTGGTTATGGGAATAGTCGCTAATTATCCGATTGCGCTGGCACCTGGAATGGGTTTAAACGCTTTTTTCACCTACACGGTGGTAGGTGAAATGGGTTATTCATGGGAAACCGCGTTAGGCGCTGTTTTTCTTTCAGGGATCTGCTTTTTAGTGCTGTCGCTGGTGCGTATTCGTGAATGGATTGTGAACAGTATTCCGATGTCTTTGCGCTTAGGCATTGCCGCAGGTATCGGTTTGTTCTTAGCACTGATTGGTTTGAAAAATGCTGGGATTGTCGTTGCTAACCCTGCGACGTTGGTGACGATGGGCGATGTGACAGCATTCCCAGCGGTGATGGCAGCACTTGGATTTTTCTTGATCATTGCCATGGTGCATAGAGGGATGAAGTCTGCGGTCATTATTAGCATTTTAGCGGTAACTGGGCTGGGGCTGTTATTTGGCGATGTGCAGTATCAGGGGTTAGTGGCTATGCCGCCATCAATCATGCCGACATTTATGAAGATGGATCTATCGAGTGTGCTAGAAGTGAGCATGCTGTCGGTGGTATTCGCTTTTCTATTTGTCGACCTGTTTGATACTTCAGGGACATTAGTTGCGGTTGCGCAGCGTGGGGGCTTTTTAGATGACAAAGGCAAATTGCCACGCTTAAACAGGGCGCTAATGGCAGACAGTACCGCGACGATAGCAGGGGCGATGCTTGGGACGTCTACAACCACCAGTTATATTGAAAGTACGGCGGGTGTGAGTGCGGGCGGCAGAACGGGCCTAACTGCGGTCGTGGTTGGGCTGCTATTTTTGGGGGCTCTGTTTATGTCTCCTTTAGCAGGTATGGTGCCAGCATACGCCACAGCCGGAACGTTATTCTATGTGGCCATTTTGATGATGTCTGGTCTGGTGCATGTGGAATGGGAAGATATTACCGAAGCAGCTCCAGTCGTTGTGGTTTGTATTTTAATGCCACTGACGTTTTCAATCGCTACCGGTATCGCCATGGGCTTTATCTCTTACGCTGTGATCAAATTGATGAGCGGCCGCTATAAAGATTTAAGTTTTGGCGTGGTTATTCTGGCGGCGCTGTTTGTGGCTAAGTTTATGTATGCTTAAGGGCGTTGCAAACTCAAACATTACTGCAATTTGACACGATAAATGATAAAGCCACCTAGTGTGGTTTTTTGCCTGCAATAAAACTTACGCCACTTTTGACCATATATAGCAGGTTGAAGATAATGACGGCTGTAGCCATTACAGTCTAATTTTTGCAGATACGCTTGGCCGCGGTTTAGATGCTTTGTTCCGACTCAATAAATGTCTTCTTATCTATCCAAGATCGCTATCAACTCTTCAGCAGTCATCGCACTTGCGTACTGGTGTGACAATAAGCATGACCCTAACGATTTATGCATCAGGAGTTTTAGCTCCTCTTTGCTAATTGCTTTCCCTAGGGTTAACATTAATGCCATGACTTAATGGGTATGTACTGAGTTCGATATACGTTGCCTCATATGAGGTGACAATTAGACTTGGATCTTACACTCACAAATAGATCTCAATCAAAATTTGAATTGATATTCTGCATATCTTGCTATTGATTGCCAACAATGACTCATTGGAATACTTATCATGTCGTTGATTTTACTTTTAACCCAACAGATGAGCCTTTACCTCGTGATGGTCTATCTTGTCAGTAAAACCCCTTTATTCAAGTTCTTTGCAGAAGCTGCCACCCGGTTGCCTCACAAAATATTCATTTACCTGATTTTTTCAGGCTTTTGCATCATGGCAACCTACTTTGGTGAACAAACAAACGATGCTATTGCCAATACCCGTGCCATGGGTGCCGTCTTAGGCGGGCTGTTAGGCGGTCCGGTGACCGGTTTTTTAGTCGGACTCACGGGAGGATTACACCGATACAGTTTGGGAGGTTTTACCGATATGGCCTGTGCCATCTCTACGACTCTCGAAGGGTTTTCTGCGGGCATAGTCAGTCTTTATTTACGCAGGCAAGACAAAAGTGAACTGATTTACGCCCCCTTGTTGGTTTGCTTGGTAACCTTTTGTGCTGAAATGCTTCAGATGGGGGTGATTTTACTCGTCGCTCAACCTTTTGATGATGCATGGCACCTAGTCAAACAGATAGCCCTACCTATGCTCTTAGTTAACTCCATCGGTGCAGCCCTGTTTATGAGTATGGTAAGAGATCAAAAAACCATGTTCGACAAACTCTCATCCGCATTCTCAACTCAAGCTTTAAAAATAGCCGAGCGAAGTGTCGGACTATTATCGAAGGGATTCAATCAAGAAAGTAGCACTCAGGTTGCCCAAATCATCATCGAAGAAACCCACGTCGGAGCCGTTGCGATAACCGATAGAGAGCACCTGCTGGCCTTTATAGGAACCGGTGCCGACCATCATATTCCTGGCACGCCGATATCATCGAAAATAACTCAAGATGCCATCGATAATAATTGTGTCATGTTTGCCGATGGGGTCAATATGGCTTACTCCTGTTCTATCTCGCCACAATGTAGACTAGGCTCCAGCTTAGTGATCCCACTTCGTTGTGAAAATGAGGTCATTGGCACCATTAAACTTTACGAGCCAAAGAACAAGCTATTTCTCAACATTAACCGAACGCTGGGTGAAGGCATTGGTCGATTATTGTCGAACCAAATCTTATTTGGACGCTTCGAACGTCAACAAAATATGCTCACTCAGGCAGAGTTGAAGTTATTGCAGGCACAAGTTAATCCTCACTTCCTCTTCAATGCGCTCAATACCATCGCAGCCATCACAAAAAGAGATCCCTTAAAGGCAAGGCAACTGATCCAACAATTATCTCAATTTTTAAGAATTAACCTCAAACGCACCACAGGCCTCGTGACTCTTTCTGACGAACTTGAACATATAGATTCATATCTGACTATCGAGAAAGCACGCTTTCTCGATAAGCTAAACGTTGAGATAGATATCCCTGAACGTCTATTACCTTTTCGCCTGCCCGCATTTACCTTACAACCCATCATTGAAAATGCTGTAAAGCATGGTACCAGCCATATGCTAGAGCGGGGTCTTATAAGCGTTACTGGCAAGATCCACGATGATTTATTAATATTAGAGGTAATCGATAATGCAGGGCTATACAAGTTAGATAACAATTCGGAGGGGCTGGGGATGAATTTGGTTCATAAACGAATACAAAATCAGTTTGGATCTGAATTTGGTATAGATGTTGATTGTCGCAAAGATGAATACACCAAAGTCAGTATTAAGCTGCCATATACGGAAACCCACACGTGATCACATCACTAATTATCGATGATGAGCATTATGCTCGAGAAGAGTTAGCCGACCTACTGAGTGAAAGCTCAGATATAGAGGTTATTGGGCAATGCAGTAATGCTATCGAAGCATTACAGATGATCACAAAACTAAAGCCACAATTGATCTTTCTGGACATTCAAATGCCAAGGATCACCGGTATTGAACTCATTGGTATGCTGGATCCCGACATCATGCCACGTATCGTTTTTGTAACCGCTTACGATGAATTTGCCATCAAGGCCTTCGATAATCACGCCTTCGATTATCTGTTAAAACCCATCGATGAAAAACGGCTTCAACAGACATTAAATCGCGTCAGAAAAGATCTTAAACCAAGATCTGTCAGTATTCTTACACCTGAGCAGTTAACTCATCTCCCTTGTTATAGCGGAAGTAAGCTTAAGGTGATATCGATTAAAGAGGTAGAGTTTGTATTCAGCGATCTCTGTGGTGTTCATGTTGCAACTGATAAGGAGCAAGTACATACGCATTTGACCTTAAAAGTGCTGGAAGAAAAAACCTCATTAATCAAATGTCATCGACAGTACCTGATAAGTCCTGAAGCCATATCTGAAATAGAGATCCAGGAAACCGGAGCCGAAGTCACAACAGGCTCAGGCGCTAAAGTGCCTGTTTCAAGGCGTTACTTAAAACCACTGAAGCAGATATTCGGTTTCCTATAGTCTGTTGGGGTTTTTAGCCGAATCCTATGCTATAAAATGTTTGTCGAAAGCAACGACAGCAGTCGGAGCTTATTAAGCTCTGGCTTCAAAAGGTTTAACATTTCGGCAAACAACCCGTCAGATCTGTAACAAGGCAAAACCACTTAGGGTCGATATAAAACCGTTAACCCTCTCAATCTGACCACTTACCTTATTCTCCATTTTCTAAATGACAAACCTCTTTACACTGACTGCAATTCAAAATGGGGGAGTGTAATTATGATGTGGTTTCTAATGTGTGTCGGCCTGCTTATTGGTGGATATTTTATCTATGGTGCTTTCGTAGAGAAGGTCTTCGGTATCAATGCTCAACGCCAAACACCGGCATTTACTAAAACAGACGGCGTTGATTTCGTGCCGATGTCCAAGGGTAAGGTCTACCTTATTCAACTGCTCAATATCGCAGGTGTAGGACCCATCTTTGGCCCTATTCTCGGTGCTCTTTATGGCCCCGCCGCCATGCTATGGATTGTCTTCGGTTGTATTTTTGCCGGTGCCGTTCATGATTACTTTTCCGGTATGTTGTCTGTTCGTAATAATGGTCAGTCAGTTCCGAATCTTGCAGGTAAATACTTAGGTAAAGGCGCAAAGCACTTTATGAATGTATTTGCCATCATCTTATTATTACTTGTCGGTGTGGTATTTATTTCGGCGCCCGCAGGACTACTAGGAAAGCTTACCGGTTGGGACGTATCAATCTTCCTCGGCGTTATCTTTGCTTACTATCTTATCGCTACCATTGTACCTGTCGATAAGATCATCGGTAGGCTCTATCCATTCTTCGGTGCGCTGCTGCTCTTTATGTCAATCGGTCTGACTATTGCCATCATGGTCTCGAGTGAATACACACTATTGCCTGGCTTCGAAGCTGGCGACTTCCTGACTAACCTTAATCCTAATGATATGCCTTTGTGGCCTGCATTATTTATTACTATTGCCTGTGGTGCAGTATCGGGCTTCCATGCGACTCAATCTCCTTTAATGGCTCGCTGTGTCGAAAGTGAAACGAACGGTCGCTTTGTTTTCTTCGGCGCGATGATAGGTGAAGGTGTCATTGCGCTTATCTGGTGTGCCATTGCTCTCTCTTTCTTCGGTGGCGTTGAAGGCCTTAACGAAGGGATGGCGGGTAACCCGGCAAACGTTGTATATGAAGCATCTACTGGGCTTCTGGGTACCGTCGGTGGCTTTATGGCAATCTTAGGCGTTATTGTCCTGCCTATCACCTCTGGCGATACAGCCTTTCGCTCAGCTCGTTTAATTCTGGCTGAATTTTTCAAAATACCACAGACTGAATTACCTAAGCGTTTAATGCTAGCCGTCCCCTTATTCATCATGGGGGCAATTCTGACTCAAGTTGACTTCGGTGTTATCTGGCGCTACTTCGGGGTCGCAAACCAAACTACTGCGGTCATGATGCTATGGACAGCCTCTGCATACTTGCTGCGACACAACAAGTTCCACTGGATCTGTACGGTACCGGCCATGTTCATGACGACAGTAGTGATTAGCTTCCTGTTGAGCTCACACACCTTAGGTGCAGGGCTGCCTATAACGATTTCAACCATAGCGGGACTTGTCTCTACCGCTGTCATTACCTCATTGGTGATGATCAAGACAAAGGGCAAAGGTGATGAAGGAGTTATCGAAGAAGCTTAACATTTGCCCGTTTAGCTTAGGCCATCTAAATGCCAGTCATGTGACTGTAACGCCGTTCATTTAATGATTTATCGCGCGGTTGACTGATGTTCTAGATGCTTAAAAATCCGAGTCCTATCTCTAGGTCTCGGGTTTTTTTATGTCAGTTTGCCAAGCTTTTTAACTGTTCAATAAATTTAAACCAATTCAAACCAATTCAAGTTGAATCGCTCAATGCCTTACGACCTCTAGAATTGAGCAAGCTCGGGTGTTCATTGGCGCTTATGAAACGTAAGTTAATATAGAGTCAATGACTTGGCTTCTGGTTGGGATGGCAAGCTATTAGCGTTAAGGAGCCGATTATCAGAGTGAGTAAAGCAAGAATTGTGGTGACCTGTAACCTAGAACGGTACCTGATGGTGAAATGTGTCACCAGCTCATAGGAGACCGGCTGACATATCAGCTGAGTTTTTATGCTTCTTTAGCTTATGATATGAGCTTTAACGAACTCGGTATTGCCCTCGGGGCTGCCTCAAGATAGGCCAGAAATAAAAATGCCGATAAGTTTAATACCACTATGTATGGCTTTTTTGCCAGTTTTAAAATTTACACCACTTTTGGCCATATAAGGCAGGTTAAACACCAATAATATGAGATATATCCAATTCATCTTATTTTTTTACGGCTCTTTGAGGGTACTCACTACCAATTCAAACCGAGATTGGGTATAAGGTTTATTCAATGCATTTTAGCTAGATAATAATGAACTTAAGTGAGATTGCTTATCGCCGTGTGGTGGTAAAACTTGGAACGAGTGTGCTGACCTCGGGCAGCCGTAAGTTAGACAAAGCACATTTAGTCGAACTTGCGCGTCAAATGGCCAGTTTGATGAAGGCGGGTGTCGAGGTTGTACTGTGTACATCTGGTGCTATCGCCGCAGGAAGAGAACACTTAGGTTACCCCGAACTCCCCGATACCATCGCGAGTAAGCAATTATTGGCAGCCGTTGGCCAAAGTCAGTTGATCCTTGCGTGGTCTCAGCTATTCAGTATTTATGGTTTACACGTTGGCCAACTGCTGTTGACCCGCGCAGATCTGCACGACAGGGAGCGCTACCTTAATGCAAGGGACTCGTTAAATGCACTGTTAGCCCATGGCATTATTCCCATCATCAATGAAAATGATGCCGTCGCAACCGCTGAAATTAAAGTCGGTGATAACGATAATCTATCGGCCAGAGCCGCTTTGCTTTGTGATGCAGACATACTTATTTTATTGACCGACCAAAAAGGGTTGTTTGACGCAGATCCTCGCAAAGACCCCAATGCAAAGTTAATCACTCAAGTTGATACTATCGATGACAGCCTACGCATGCTTGCTGGTGGAGCGGTATCTGGCCTGGGTACGGGCGGAATGGCGACCAAGCTAGAAGCGGCAGATATTGCAAGGCGAGCAGGGGTTGAGGTGGTGATTGCGTCGGGACATCATAAAGATGTTATTCAAAAAGTGGTCTGTTCAATCCCAGTGGGTACCCATTTTACCGCCTTAGAAAACCCATTAGAAAGTCGCAAACAGTGGATCCTTGCGGGTCCAGCGACCCGTGGACAACTGATACTGGATCCCGGTGCGGTGGAAGCGGTCACTCATAAAGGCAGAAGTCTGCTTTCTAAAGGCATTGCTGACATTAAAGGGCAATTCCAACGTGGGGATACCATAGAGCTAACCGATACACACGGTAAAGTCTGCGCGAAAGGGATGAGTCGATATAGTGCTAAAGATCTAAGCCTGATAGCGGGAAAACATTCAGATAGCATCGAGTCGGTGCTCGGTTATGATTACGGTGATGCAGTGGTTCATCGCAACGATATGGTGGTGTTATGAGTAATAGTGAATTTTTAAACAGCCTAGGCCAAAAGGCAAAAACGGCAAGCTACGCGTTAGCGAGCTTAACAGGCGTACAAAAAACGGCTTTATTACGTTGTATCGCCAGTAAGTTAACCAATGCAAAGTCTGACATTATTGCGGCTAATCAAAAAGATGTCGAACAGGCTCAAGCTAATGGCTTGTCTGAAGCTATGATAGACCGGTTATTAATGGACGAGCCAAGATTACTCAATGTGATTGCCGATATTGATAATGTGATGGGGTTAACCGATCCAGTGGGGAGCGAGATTGATAGCAGAGTGCTTGATAATGGTCTGCGCTTATCTCGTCGTCGCGTACCGCTTGGGGTTATAGGCGTTATTTATGAGGCACGACCTAATGTTACCGTTGATATCGCAGTCTTAGCATTAAAAACCGGTAATGCAGTGATACTGCGGGGCGGTAAAGAAACCTTGGCGTCAAATAGAGCCCTATGTAAAGTCATTCGCAGTGCGATGGCGGATCAAGGTTTACCTGAGGATTGTGTTCAGCTTATCGATAATCCAGATAGAAGTTTGGTAACAGGCTTATTAAAGCTCGATAAATATGTCGATATGATCGTGCCTAGAGGCGGGCAGAACTTACAGCGTTTATGTGCTGAACAAGCGACTATCCCAGTTATTTTGGGCGGTATCGGGATCTGCCACCTTTTTGTTGATGCAGAGGCTAATCTCGAAAAAGCGATTTCGGTGGTAGAGAATGCCAAAGTACAGCGCCCAACCGTTTGTAATGCTTTAGATACAGTATTAGTGCATCAACAAAATGCACAAAGCTTCATCCCTGCGCTATGTAAGCACTTAGCGAGTCAAGGTGTTAGCTTTTATGGCTGTGAACAAACTCAGGCTATTATGGCGACGCACGAGCAAGAGGTTCTAGCGGCAACTGACGAAACCTTTTCAACGGAATGGTTGTCGTTAACCCTAGGAATCAAAGTGGTCAATACGCTTGATGACGCCATTGCGCATATCCGTCAATATTCGAGTGGTCACTCTGAGGGTATTTTGACTGATAATATTCATACCGCGAGCGAATTTATGAATGCGGTAGACTCTGCAGCTGTTTACGTTAATGCAAGCACCCGATTTACCGACGGTGGTGAATTCGGCCTTGGCGCTGAAGTTGCTGTAAGCACGCAAAAGTTACATGCTCGTGGGCCAATGGGGCTTGAAGCACTGACGACATATAAGTGGCTGGCCTGGGGAGATTACACCGTAAGAGGTTAATCACTCATCTGTTTTTAAGGCCGCTAATGCGGTCTTTTTATTCGTTCTAATAAATACCGCAGTATTGAGCTGCCTAGCTCTACATATGTAGTCACACCCTACTGGTAAAAAATACTATTAGTTAGTATAGAAGACCATAGCTCCATGTTCCTATTTTTCAGGGTGAACCTATACCTTTGAAAATCATATAGTTTAAAGTTGGCCTGTTGATTGCAATTCAATATTCAGTAAATGCAATATGAATCAAATCAAAAGGACTTCATTATGACGATCGTAAAGGCTACAACAATCAAAACAGGTGTTATCGCATCGCTATGCTTTATGTTGGCGATGGTCTCAACGACGGCTTTTGCGGCATCGACACGTACCCTTAGCCAGAGTTATGCCTATAACGGTCAGGTCGTTAATCTAGACATGGACATAGGTTCGGCAAAGTTTATTGCCACAGACAATAGTGAAATCAAAATTGAAGTGGTGGTTGAAAGTGCTGATACCAATTGGTTATTTTTCTGGGGCGATACCGATCTCAATAAAGTGGCTATTGAATCTACTGTCACGACAAGCAACATCAGTTTAATGCTCAGTGAACAAGGCAATATAGAGCAGCAATGGACTGTCTATTTGCCAACACAAGCGGCCTTATCATTGGACGTCGGTATTGGTAGTGTTGAAGTTACAGGTTTGTCGAATAACATTGATATCGAACTGGGTATCGGTAGCGCAAGAGTTGAGCATCAAACTTTGTTTAATACTGTAGAGCTTGACTCCGGTGTTGGGGATGTTTCAATTTCAGAATTGGGAAAGCAGTTAGCCGTAGAAGATAATGTGTTGGCCCAGTCATATTCGAGCAAAGACTTGAGCGGAGAGGCGGCATTGTCAGTTGATGTTGGAGTGGGTGAAATAGTGGTTGTTAAGCTATAGGAATAACATCTTTAGCAACTGTTCAATGATAAATAAACCGGCATAGTTACCGGTTTATTTATGTTGTTAATTTTATTGCTCTTTACAATATTACTGTGCTGGAATTCGTCTTTTGTTACGCCAATTACCCAACTTAGGGAGCACCTGCTGCAGCGCAAGAGCAGATAAAATCAAGCCTAAGCCCATATAAGTCGAACGTTCGATACTTTCATGCAGGATCCAAGCGATAAAGCCTATCGATAGCACGGGGGTGATAAACACCAGTGTGGTAATGCTAGCGGTGCGCTCCGCTTTCTTCAACGCAATAAGCCACAGCACAAAGGTCACACCCATCTCAAACAGACCAACATACATACCGGCTAACATGCCTTCTACATTCCAAGTCGGTAGCGATTGTGTCATAAGCAGTGCCGTGACAATGAATGGCAACCCAACAAGGAAGCTGAGTAATAAGCTCACCACAGGGTCACCTTTATCTTTGGTGTTAACGATCCAATAGAGAGACCACAGCAGCGTGCTGGTGAGTGCCAGTACCACTCCAGCGGTGCTTTCAAATTCAAAGCCAGTCAAATTGCCTTTAGTCGCAATGGTAAATACGCCCAAGTACGCCACTAGAGCAGCCACTAGGTCACTCTTTCTTAACTTTTGTCCCAATAAAGGCACTGACAATAAAGGCAACAAAATTGCCCAAGTGTAATTAAGCGACAATGCTTGCTGTGCAGGTAAAAGGTCATAAGCTTTAAATAACACTAAATAGTACAAGAAAGGGCTGAGCAAACCGGTTTGTAAATAAAACAGTGGCCGGCTGACAAATTGCGTTCTAACCAGTGACAACTTATTTTGTGCCACAAGGATAAATCCAAGCGCAGCAATAGAGGTGGTCACAGCAACTAGTACTAGCTGCAGCGGAGTGTAATGTGTCAGGGCAATTTTAAAAGCCGTTGCTACGGTTGACCACAGCAATATTGCACCGATGCCAAAAACGTAAGCCTGATGGGATTGTTTCAATTTTAATTACTCTACTGCTTCGAGACTACATTCATACGATCAGCTATCACATACGTTAAACTGAACGACACCTTCTTCGATTGTATGCATTATACATCGTTCTTGGGTCTGAACTAAGTGTGAGATCTAAAATATGTAATCAAATGACAAAATTTACACTTTTCCCTTGTATTCGTTTCAAACGTCCCAATATAGGTAACCAAGAGACGAAATGGACAAAATGTAAGACTTGAAAACGATTCAGTCTGACCCCATTTCTATTACCAGATAACAAATTTAGTTAAGACATATTTCGGAGGACTCCATGGGTAGAATTATTGGTATCGATTTAGGCACAACAAACTCTTGTGTTGCAGTATTAGATGGCGACAAAGCGCGCGTATTAGAGAATGCTGAAGGCGATCGTACTACACCCTCAATCATCGCATACACTGCAGATGAAACTTTAGTTGGCCAACCTGCAAAGCGTCAGGCTGTAACAAACCCAACTAACACCGTATATGCGATTAAGCGTCTTATTGGTCGTCGTTTTAAAGATGACGAAGTTCAACGTGACGTTGATATCATGCCATTCAAAATTGTTGGCGCAGATAACGGCGATGCTTGGGTTGAAGCCCAAGGCAAGAAAATGGCTCCACCACAAATCTCTGCTGAAATCTTGAAGAAGATGAAGAAGACTGCAGAAGATTTCCTAGGTGAAGAAGTCACTGAAGCGGTTATTACTGTTCCTGCATACTTTAACGATTCACAGCGTCAAGCAACTAAAGATGCTGGTCGTATTGCTGGTCTAGAAGTTAAGCGTATTATCAACGAGCCTACTGCTGCTGCACTTGCATACGGTATTGATAAGAAGCAAGGCGATAACATCGTTGCAGTATACGATCTAGGTGGTGGTACATTCGATATCTCTATCATTGAAATCGACAGCGTTGATGGCGAGCAGACTTTCGAAGTGCTTGCGACTAACGGTGACACTCACTTAGGTGGTGAAGATTTTGATAACCGTATGATTAAGTATCTTGCGGATGAGTTCAAAAAAGAACAAGGTCTTGATCTACGTAACGATCCACTAGCGATGCAGCGTCTTAAAGAAGCTGCTGAAAAAGCGAAGATTGAGCTTTCAAGCACCACTCAAACTGAAGTTAACCTACCTTACATCACAGCTGATGCAACAGGTCCTAAGCATTTAGTGGTTAAGATCACTCGTGCAAAACTTGAGTCACTTGTTGAAGACTTGATTACTCGCACACTTGAGCCACTAAAAGTTGCTCTAGCAGATGCTGACTTAAAAGTTTCTGATGTCAACGAAGTGATTCTTGTTGGTGGTCAGACTCGTATGCCTAAAGTACGTGCAGAAGTTTCTGCTTTCTTTGGTAAAGAGCTACGTCAAGATGTTAACCCTGATGAAGCCGTTGCTATTGGCGCAGCTGTTCAAGCGGGCGTACTCTCTGGCGACGTTAAAGACGTATTGCTACTAGACGTTACGCCGCTGTCTCTAGGTATTGAGACTATGGGTAGCGTAATGACTAAGCTTATCGAGAAGAACACTACTATCCCGACTAAAGCGTCACAAACGTTCTCGACTGCTGACGACAACCAAAGTGCTGTGACTATTCACGTACTTCAAGGTGAGCGTAAGCAATCAAGCGGTAACAAGTCTCTAGGTCAATTCAACCTAGAAGGTATTGAGCCAGCTCCACGTGGCATGCCACAAGTTGAAGTTGCTTTCGATATCGATGCCGATGGTATCTTGCATGTATCTGCTACAGATAAGAAGACCGGCAAAGCACAGAACATTACGATTAAAGCCTCTTCAGGTCTAAGTGATGAAGAAGTTGAAGCAATGGTTCGTGATGCTGAAGCTCATGCTGATGAAGACGCTAAGTTCGAAGAGCTAGTCACAGCGCGTAACCAAGCCGATGGCATGGTTCACTCAACGAAGAAGCAAATCGAAGAAGCTGGTGAAGCATTACCTGCTGACGAAAAAGAGAAAATTGAAGCTGCAATGGCTGCTGTTGACACTGCGACTAAAGGCAATGACAAAGAAGCGATTGAAAAAGCGACTCAAGAACTAATGGAAGCCTCTTCTAAGCTAATGGAAATTGCCCAAGCTAAAGCGCAAGCGCAGCAAGGTCAACCAGAAGGCGCAGACGAAGCTCAACAAGACGCTCACGCAGCTGATGATGTTGTTGACGCTGAGTTTGAAGAAGTGAAAGACGACAAAAAATAATGCCGGATAACTCCTAATTTATTCTAGCGGGCGTTATGAGGAAACTCTAACGCCCGTTCGTGTAACTCCAGCAAAGAAAGCATGAGATTATGTCAAAGCGAGATTTTTACGAAGTATTAGGTGTCGGACGTGACGCCAGCGAACGCGAAGTGAAAAAAGCTTATAAGCGTTTAGCAATGAAGTTTCACCCAGATCGCAACCCAGGTGATAAAGAAGCAGAAGCTAACTTTAAAGAAGTTAAAGAAGCTTACGAAATCCTTACCGACAGCGATAAGAAAGCCGCCTATGATCAGTTTGGTCATGCTGGTGTTGATCCTAATCGTGGTGGTGGCGGTCAAGGCGGTGCTGATTTTGGCGACGTGTTTGGCGATGTATTTGGTGATATCTTCGGTGGTGGCCGTCGTGGCGGCGGGCAACGTCAAGCTGCACGCGGTAGTGATCTACGTTACAACCTTGAACTGTCTTTAGAAGAAGCAGTTAAAGGTTTAAGCAAAGAACTGCGCATTCCAACATTGGTCGCGTGTGAACCTTGTAGTGGTAGTGGCGCTAAGAAAGGCTCATCACCCACCACTTGTGGTACCTGTCATGGCCAAGGCCAAGTGCAGATGCGTCAAGGGTTCTTTGCTGTTCAGCAAGCCTGTCCAACGTGTCATGGTCGCGGTAAGATCATTAAAGACCCTTGTAATAAGTGTCATGGTGAAGGTCGTGTTGAGAAGAGCAAAACCTTGGCTGTTAAGATCCCTGCAGGGGTTGATACCGGCGATCGTATTCGTTTAACTGGCGAAGGCGAAGCGGGCGAGTTTGGTGCACCTGCTGGTGACCTATATGTTCAGGTCAGTGTACGTGAACATGCTATTTTCCAGCGCGATGGGAATAACCTTTATTGCGAAGTGCCAATTTCATTTAGCAAGGCGGCGTTGGGCGGCGAGATTGAAGTACCGACATTAGACGGTAAAGTTAATCTTAAAATCCCAACCGAAACGCAAACTGGCCGTATGT
The DNA here is from genome assembly GCF_023283945.1 of Shewanella gelidimarina. Taxonomy (GTDB): domain Bacteria; phylum Pseudomonadota; class Gammaproteobacteria; order Enterobacterales; family Shewanellaceae; genus Shewanella; species Shewanella gelidimarina. The sequence goes on from NZ_JAKIKW010000009.1 coordinate 98,304, forward strand.
TCCGTATGCGCGGTAAAGGCGTGAAGTCTGTACGCAGTCATGCTGTTGGTGACTTGTTATGCAAGGTTGTAATGGAAACTCCGGTTAACCTGAATGAACGTCAGAAAGAGTTACTTCGAGAATTCGAAGATACACTCACTGGCGAATCAAAAAAACATAGCCCAAAAGCTGACGGTTTTTTTGACGGTGTTAAAAAGTTTTTCCAAGACTTGAATAGCTAATAAAAGTCATCGACTGGCTGATTTAGAACGACTAAAGCCTCGCATAGCGAGGCTTTTTTTTACCCAAAATAATGGACTGAATCTGCTATGAAAGGATTACTAATAATGGTGAGTACAGCGTTGTTTGTATCAGGCTGCGTGACTCATCAATCGCCGACAGGTAGAGATCAAACACTATTGTTTTCCACTCAAGAGATGTCACAGTTGGGAGACGCCTCTTTTACTGAGCTTAAAAAGAAGGAAAAGGTCAGTCGTAACGTTGCACTCAACCAACTTGTAAATTGTGTGGCGGCTCGAATTACACGGGCACAACCAGATCAAGGTCAGCGTTGGGAGGTTATTGTGTTCGATTCTAAACAAGTGAATGCCTTTGCACTGCCTGGCCGGCATATTGGTGTTTACACTGGCTTGCTCAACGTTGCGATCAATGAAGATCAATTGGCGACGGTTATTATACCAATTGCATTAAGTATTTGACCAATTCAGAGCGCCTCAGACTTTTCAATTCAAGGCACATTGGTGAAGAAATGGTTATTCCCTTTTAAGCTAATGCAAAGCAGAAGTGGAAAGTCTGAGTCGCTCACGTAGTGCGGCCGACGTTTAAATCAAATGGCAAAGCCCTTTAAGCTTCGTTGTGGGCTTTGGATATAGAATAACTATTAGCTTCAATCCCCCATCTTGCCTACAGGGCTTTGAATTCCGCTGAATGGTCAAACTTTTAATGCAATTGGTATTAGCCATGAAGTTGCGCATGTTCTGGCTAACCATAGCAATGAGCAAGTATCGCGCGCGAAAATGACTGGAGTGGGAATGCAGTTTGCGGATCTTGCTCTAGGTGTTGGTGGTGTTTCAAATCAAGAGGGGTATATGGCCGCCTTAGATTTAGGCATTCAAGTGGGGTATATGTTGCCTTATGGTCGAGAGCAAGAGACCGAAGCCGATATTATGGGTGTACAATTGATGGCATCTGCAGGGTTTAATCCTGCCGAAAGTGTAGCACTGTGGCGTAATATGGCTAAAGCGGGTGGTGAACAAGGTCCTGAATTGCTATCGACCCACCCATCATATGGCCAGCGCATTGAATCATTACAGGAAATGCAGGCTAAAGCTCAACATCTTTATGAGGCTAATCGTGTTAGTGTGAAAGATACTTGTCAAAGGCCAAAATAGCTGCGCTTTTTAGGGCTATATCACAGAAAATATGCTAAGGTTTCGCGCGAAAATTCATTGAATCATTGAGAGAATAATCATTATGTCTGATAAGTTCAGTACAATTGAAGAGCAAGCAAGTTACGGTGTTGGTCGTCAACTAGGTGAGCAACTCGCTGCTAACTCATTTGAGGGTATCGATATTTCAGCTGCTCAATTGGGTCTATCTGACGCTTTTGAAGGTAAAGAAAGTATTGTTGATATGCAAGATATGCAAGTCGCATTTACTGAAATCAGCCAACGCATCCAGAAAGTGCAAGAAGCTGCCGCTGCCGCTGCATCAGAAGAGGGTGATAAGTACCTAGCTGATAACGCTGCACGTGACGGTATATTGACCACTGAATCTGGCCTACAGTATGAAGTTATTGCTGAAGGTAATGGCGACAAGCCTGATTATGATTCAACAGTACGTGTTCATTATCACGGTACTTTCATCTCTGGTAATATATTTGATAGTTCAGTTGCTCGTGGCGAGCCTGCTGAATTTCCAGTGTCTGGCGTTATCGCTGGTTGGACTGAAGCATTACAACTAATGCCTGTCGGTTCTAAGTGGAAGTTGTTCGTGCCGCATCATCTAGCATACGGTGAGCGTGGAGCGGGTGCTTCAATCCCACCGTATTCAGCTTTGGTATTTGAAGTTGAATTGTTAGACATTATCTAAGTTAGCCAATAAGCCTAAGTTAATACTTAGGCTTTTTTTTGACATTTGTAAGGAGTGACCGAGATGACTGAAAAAGTAAGAGTGGCTATTACCGGCGGCAGTGGTCGTATGGGACGTACTCTTATTGAAGCGGCTAAACAGAATGATCTCATTTTGTTAGGTGCTGCGATTGAGCGTGCGGGTTCTACGTTGATGGGTGTTGACGCGGGAGAACTTGCAGGTGTGGGCGCAATGAATGTTGCGATTACCGACTCGCTAGATAAGGCCGTTGATGATTTTGATGTGCTCATCGACTTTACTTCGCCTGAAGCTAGTGTCATCCATGCTGGTTGGTGTGCTAACAATGGCAAAGCTATTGTTATCGGCACAACCGGATTCAATCATGCTCAAAAAGAGCAAATTTCAGCATACTCTAAACAAGTGCCAATTGTGATGGCGCCTAATATGGCTGTCGGCGTAAACCTCATGTGGAAGCTGCTTGAAGTGGCTGCCGAAGTGATGGGTCATTATAGTGATATCGAAATTATCGAAGGCCACCACCGTTATAAGAAAGACGCCCCTTCAGGGACGGCACTCAAAATGGGTGAAGTCATCGCTGAAGCATTAGGCCGTGATCTTGATAAATGTGCCGTCTACGGCAGAGAAGGGATCACTGGTGAGCGCGATAGAGAAACCATTGGTTTTTCGACCATACGTGCTGGCGATATCGTTGGTGAACATACTGCAATGTTTGCCGATATCGGTGAGCGACTCGAAATAACCCATAAAGCATCGAGTCGGATGACCTTTGCGAATGGAGCGATGCGAGCTGCATCCTGGTTGGTCGTTCAGGGCGAAGGGCTCTATGATATGCAGCAAGTCCTTGGCTTAAAACAATAAATATTAAAAACCGCTATTAGCGGTTTTTTTTTGCGCGAACAGTTATTTTTGTTAAAAGCACAGTTCCGCTATAGACGAGTACCCATTTTCCATATAAAATCGGCGGAATTTGTCAAAATTTCGTATTTTATCGAAAGTTGGTATTTTAAAAAAACACAAAAAACATTGTATTTCAATGATTTGGCTCTTTCCGGAGGTCGCGTTGACAAAGTCTGCCTTACTCGTACTTGAAGATGGAACCGTTTTTTCTGGCACTGCAATTGGTGCTGAAGGGATGTCTGTTGGTGAAGTGGTATTTAACACTTCAATGACTGGTTACCAAGAAATTTTGACTGATCCATCGTATTCACGTCAAATCGTAACCTTAACTTACCCACATATCGGTAATACTGGCACCAATGATGAAGACACTGAGTCCTCATCTGTTCATGCTTGTGGTCTAATTATTCGAGATTTGCCACTTACCGCAAGTAATTTTCGAAATCAGCAATCTTTAAGTGACTACTTAAAGGCCAACAACGTCGTTGGTATTGCGGATATTGATACCCGTAAATTAACTCGTATACTACGAGAAAAAGGCGCCCAAGCAGGATGTATTCTTGTGGGTGACTTAGATGAAGCCAAGGCGGTAGCAGCTGCTAAAGCGTTCCCTGGTTTAAAAGGCATGGATTTAGCCAAAGAAGTTACCACCACTGAAGCCTATCAATGGCGCAGCGGTAGCTGGCGTCTTGTGGGCGGTTTACCGTCTGACAAGACTGAAGCAGAGCTTAAGTATAAAGTCGTTGCTTATGATTACGGTGTTAAGCGTAACATTTTGCGCATGTTAGTCGACCGTGGCTGTGACGTGACTGTTGTTCCGGCACAAACACCTGCATCGACAGTGTTAGCGATGAACCCAGATGGGATTTTCCTATCAAATGGTCCTGGTGACCCAGAACCTTGTGACTATGCAATTACGGCGATTCAAGAGATTTTAAAGACGGAAATTCCTGTCTTTGGTATCTGTTTAGGTCACCAGTTATTAGCATTAGCCTCAGGCGCTAAAACCTTGAAAATGAAATTTGGTCATCACGGTGCAAACCACCCAGTGAGCAATATCGAGCAAGGCAATGTAATGATCACCAGTCAAAACCACGGTTTTGCTGCAGATGAAACAACCCTGCCAGCCAATATTAAAGTGACTCACAAGTCACTGTTTGATGGTTCTTTGCAAGGTATTCACCTTACTGATAAGCCAGCGTTTAGCTTCCAAGGTCACCCTGAAGCGAGCCCTGGACCACATGATGCCGCGCCACTGTTTAATCATTTCATAGACTTGATTGAACTCTATCGCCAGAACGCCAAGTAGTAACCTCATCCGGGAGAAGATTTAAGCAATGCCAAAACGTACCGATATAAAGAGTATTCTTATCCTAGGGGCTGGACCAATTGTTATTGGTCAAGCCTGTGAGTTTGACTACTCAGGCGCTCAAGCCTGTAAAGCCCTACGCGAAGAGGGTTACCGAGTTATTCTTGTTAACTCTAACCCTGCAACGATTATGACTGACCCAGAGATGGCCGATGCAACTTATATCGAGCCTATTCACTGGGAAGTAGTACGCAACATTATTGCTAAAGAGCGCCCAGATGCGATCTTACCAACAATGGGTGGCCAGACTGCACTTAACTGTGCACTCGAGCTTGAAAGCCGTGGCGTACTAAAAGAGTTCAATGTCGATATGATTGGCGCCACAGCCGATGCAATCGATAAAGCGGAAGACCGCAGCCGTTTTGATAAGGCGATGAAGTCGATTGGACTTGAATGTCCTCGTGCTGGTATCGCTCATAATATGGATGAAGCTCGCGCTGTATTAGCAGAAGTCGGCTATCCATGTATTATTCGCCCATCATTCACTATGGGCGGCAGCGGTGGCGGCATCGCGTACAACAAAGAAGAATTTGAAGATATCTGTTCTCAAGGTCTGGATCTTTCTCCGACCAGCGAACTGCTTATCGATGAGTCTTTGATTGGTTGGAAAGAGTACGAGATGGAAGTGGTACGTGATCGCAAAGATAATTGCATCATTGTCTGTGCCATTGAAAACTTCGACCCTATGGGCGTGCACACGGGTGACTCGATTACCGTAGCACCTGCGCAAACGCTAACCGACAAAGAATATCAGTTGATGCGTAATGCATCGCTTGCAGTTTTGCGTGAGATTGGTGTTGAAACCGGTGGTTCAAACGTACAGTTTGGTATCAACCCAGTTGATGGCCGTATGGTTATCATCGAGATGAACCCGCGTGTGTCTCGCTCATCTGCATTGGCGTCTAAAGCAACGGGTTTCCCTATCGCTAAGATCGCCGCTAAGTTAGCCGTCGGTTACACTCTGGATGAATTAAGCAACGACATTACCGGTGGCGCGACGCCAGCGTCATTTGAACCTGCTATCGATTACGTTGTCACTAAAATACCTCGCTTTAATTTTGAAAAGTTTGCCGGTGCTAATGACCGTCTAACGACGCAGATGAAGTCTGTTGGTGAAGTGATGGCCATTGGCCGTACATTCCAAGAATCGCTGCAAAAGGCTTTACGTGGTCTTGAAGTCGGCAAAAATGGTCTATGTCCTGAAGTTGATTTAGCGGACAGCGAAGCGCTTTCTCGTATTCGTCATGAGCTAAAAGAACCTGGTGCAGAGCGTATTTGGTATATTGCCGATGCATTCCGTTTAGGTTTGTCGGTTGAGGATATCTTTGGTTTAACCAATGTTGACCCTTGGTTCCTAGTGCAAATTGAAGACTTACTTAAGTCTGAAACACAAGTTGCCGAAGCGGGCTTTGCGGGTTTAGACAAAGATACTTTACGTAAGCTTAAGCGCAAAGGTTTTGCCGATTCGCGCTTAGCAGCGCTTGCCGGTGTTAGCGAGACTGAAGTGCGTAAATTACGTACTCGTTTTGAAATTCATCCGGTTTACAAGCGTGTTGATACTTGCGCCGCTGAGTTTGCAACCGATACCGCATACATGTACTCAACTTATGAAGAAGAGTGCGAAGCTAACCCATCAAATCGTGAAAAAATCATGATATTGGGCGGCGGACCTAACCGAATTGGTCAAGGTATTGAATTTGATTACTGTTGTGTACACGCGGCGTTAGCGTTACGTGAAGACGGTTACGAGACCATCATGGTTAACTGTAACCCTGAAACGGTATCTACCGATTACGACACCTCAGATCGTCTGTATTTTGAGTCGATTACTTTTGAAGATGTACTTGAAATCGTGCGTATCGAGAAGCCAAAAGGCGTTATCGTGCAGTACGGTGGCCAAACACCGCTTAAGTTAGCCCGTGATCTTGAAGCCGCTGGCGTACCCATTATTGGTACAAGTCCAGATGCCATTGACCGTGCTGAAGACCGCGAACGTTTCCAGCAAGCGATTGTGCGTTTAAACATGAAGCAACCTGAAAATGATACGGTTACAACTGTTGAAGGCGCTGTTATCTCTGGCGAGCGTATCGGTTATCCATTAGTGGTTCGTCCATCGTATGTACTCGGTGGCCGCGCAATGGAAATCGTCTACGACGAACAAGATCTACGCCGTTATTTCAATGAAGCGGTGAGTGTTTCAAATGCATCACCAGTATTGCTAGACAGATTCCTTGATAATGCGATTGAAGTCGATATCGATGCAATTTGTGACGGTGAAACTGTGGTTATCGGTTCTATCATGGAACATATCGAGCAAGCGGGCGTTCACTCTGGTGACTCTGGTTGTTCTTTACCTCCTTATAGCTTGAGCCAAGATATTCAAGATCGTATGCGTGTGCAAGTGGGTAAGTTGGCCATGGAGCTTGGCGTTATCGGTTTGATGAACGTACAGTTTGCCATCAAAGATGACGAAATCTACATGATTGAAGTTAATCCTCGTGCAGCGCGTACCGTTCCTTTTGTATCGAAAGCGACAGGTGTACCGTTAGCCAAGATTGCGGCACGTGTTATGGCGGGTCAAAGCCTTAAGTCACAGAATGTGACTGAGGAAGTGATCCCACCGTTTTTCTCTGTAAAAGAAGTGGTATTGCCGTTTAACAAGTTCCCTGGCGTTGATCCATTGCTCGGCCCTGAAATGCGCTCAACAGGTGAAGTGATGGGCGTTGGCGACACGTTTGCTGAAGCCTATGCTAAAGCGCAGCTTGGTGCGACGTGTGAAGTGCCTAAATCAGGCCGTGCATTATTATCTGTTCGTAACAGTGATAAGGCCCGTGTTGCCGATTTAGCCGCTAAGTTGATTGAACTGGGTTATGAAATTGATGCGACTCACGGTACTGCAGTTATTTTAGGCGAAGCGGGTATTAACCCACGCCTAGTGAACAAGGTACACGAAGGTCGTCCGCATATTCTTGACCGTATTAAGAATGGCGAATATACCTACATTGTCAATACCACTGAAGGTCGTAAGGCGATTGAAGATTCACGTCAACTTCGCCGCGGTGCACTGCGCTATAAAGTGAATTACACCACGACATTGAATGCTGCATTTGCAACGTGTATGGCGCATGCTGCCGATTCCCGTTCAAATGTGACGTCAGTGCAAGAGCTACATAAACGTATTGCTAAGTAAATTTAAGTGATGCAAAAAAGGCCGCATTTTTTGCGGCCTTTTTTATGATTTATTTTCAGGATGATGCCCAAACGATAGATATGGATATAAACCCCGGTACAACTTCTATGTTACTAGCGCTCAGCGCAGGCGAATAAAGCTGAGGTAGAAGTAAAGGTGCAAATTAGGTGAACGGACTCTCGATTAATAAAGATTTATCTGACTTTGCTAGTAAGTATTGCCAAGGTTGAGTAAGCTCTATAAATTCTGCAGGTGCAACTTTTGCCCTCAGCGTTTACAATAGCGCAATTCCACAGATTATTGCCACGTTGACAAATTGACCCGTCAGCGAGGACTGCTTTTGTTTTAAAGGAGACGAAAGAAGCTTATGAGTAAGGTTCCAATGACAGTCGTCGGTGCTGAACGACTACGTAAAGAATTAGAGATTTTGAAATTTGACCGTCGTCCGAAAATTGCACAAGCAATCGGTGAAGCGCGTGAGCTAGGCGATTTGAAAGAAAACGCTGAATACCACGCTGCTCGAGAAGAGCAAGGGCTATGTGAAGCTCGAGTTCGTGATATCGAAGGTAAACTGTCTCATGCACAAGTTATTGATGTGACGGACATGCCTAATACCGGTCGAGTTATTTTCGGTACTACAGTGACGATCTTAAACGTCGATACTGATGAAGAAGTGACCTATCGCATCGTGGGTGAAGATGAAGCTAATGTGAAAGAGAATTTACTTTCAGTGAGCTCACCTATCGCACGTGGTTTGGTTGGTAAGAGTGTTGATGATGAAATCTCGATCACTACACCCGGTGGTACCAACGACTTTGAAATTATTAAAGTCCAATATATCTAACTGAATTGTTCAGATATTAAAGAAAACCGCTGTTTAGCGGTTTTTTTATGAGATTTTTATTGTGATGCTATTAAAAGTTTGTATAAGCTGAGCGCTACGCTTAGTATATAAATCTTAATAGATATACCTGAATATAGGCAAAAATTAGTGCAGTTATTTTGGCGGTTTGGATTCATCTTACTATTCATCGGGGGATTATTTCTCACTCCTATGTCTGCGAGTGCATCTGTGCCAAAGCAAAATAATGACATCAGCTTTGTTACTTTAGATCTTACTCAATCTGAAGTGCAGCTTGGGTCTTCTAGTTACAATTCGATCGCTCTAGATAGCCAGCAGCTGCATAATCTATCCAGCAATATGCTTTTAAGGTTACAAGATAAGCAAGCCAAGCAGACTGAAGGCGATAGCTCTGAATATGCCCCACTGGTGTCGCAGCGTTTTATTAATTTTTCGCAACACGATCCGCTACGAAATCGTCCAAGCTTTCTGTTAGCTTTTGAGTTTTTATCCCCCCCCATTCCTTCTTTAACTGTTGGTTATCGAATAGATGTCAGCCCTGCTGTGGATTGGTTGTTGCATATTGAAAGCGCTTCTCATCGACTTTCTGCATGGAAAGAATCTAATTTACTCTACCGTTTTTCTCACTCCCACTCCCTTAGCTAAGTATCGATAAGCCCGTTGGCTTAACTATCGAGAACGGTTGCTAGCAGTCATTCCAAAGTCAAATTCACACTTAACCGTGTGTGCTTGAATATCGCTCCATTGTGAATTGATGTAAGCGAACACTGGTGAAACTGTATTTGTCCTTTGCGGCTTAATTGTCATCAATATCTGTTTTAGACGTTTGAAATTGACGCTTTATGTCGATTAGATATCAGCGTCTGATTTTTATATTGGAACTTGATGCCAAGCAAGCTTGGACAAAATCACTCTCTCGATAGCTAGGGGCTGTTGATCTTTCGAGCTTAGTTTTTGTTCGAATTCAATGATTTTAGTACAAGGCTTGAGCGATGATGCTTAGCTGGCTAAGCGAAAAGCTCGTAACGCAGTCATAAAATTATTGAAACGAACCCTAAAGGCCGCGCTTCTTGGCTATTTTTACGGTGTTGTAGGCTATTTGTGGAGAATAACTAAACGACATAGCCTCCGCCTTGTCAAAATAGCCAATAAACTGCGGCAAAAACAACCGTGAAAGATCAACAGCCCCTAACAAAACAATATTGCATTTTCCAGTACCTACTGGGATAACAGCAAATATTTATCGCGTTACTAGTGAATATAAAGAGCAAGACAATATGAGAGAAAATAAAAAAACGACGATTTTAAATCATTACAGTGCATGGAAGTATGTGCTGTTATTAGTCACCATTATCATTATGTTATTCAGTGCACTGCCTACTTTTTATGGTGAAGATGCCGCCGTGCAAATCGGTGCGAAGGCTGGTCTAAAAGTTGACTCTTTAGCGCTACACCATTTGCTCGAGTCCCAGGGCGTTAACGTCAAACGTATTGACCAAGCTAAGGGGGAAACACTGATCGTACTCGATGATAACTCGCAGCAAGCCCAGCTTAAAACGATGCTCTCCGAGCAAGTTGCTGATCCTTCAGAGTTGACTCTAACACTGGCACCAGATGCACCCAATTGGCTGCTATCTCTAGGTTTTTCACCCATTAAACTTGGCTTAGATCTTAGAGGTGGAGTGCAGTTCTTACTTGATGTAGAAATTGAACCGGTTTACAAACTGCATTACGACGCTCTTGTCGAATCCGTAAGGCAATTTATTCGTGAGCAGTCTCTTTATGGCGCCAAGGTTCAGCAACGCTCGAGTGGAAAGGTAAACATCTCAGTCTCAGATCCAAACCAAAGGCAGGCGCTAAGACAATTCGTTAAGCAGCAGTATCCGAATTGGCGGGTAACGAATGCGGGTGATAGCGCGCTTAATGTGGATTTATTAGCGAGTGAAAAAATTAATATTCGCGATTTGATCGTAAAACAAAACCTGCAAATTATGCGCAGTCGTATTGAGCAGCTCGGAATAACCGAAGCTGTTGTGCAGCGTCAAGGCGAGCACCGCATAAGAATTGAGCTGCCAGGCGTGCAAGATCCCGCGGCTGCTAAATCGGTCATTGGCGCAACGGCGAGCCTAGCATTTTATCAGGTTATGCAACCGGGTTCTGTGAATGCCAAAGTGTTAATTGATGAGCTGAAAGCACCAGTCTATGTGGCAAGGAAGCCCGTTTTAGGTGGCGAGCATATCATTGATGCTAGGGCTTCTTTAGGTGAAATGGGCTTGCCGGAAGTCGTTATTCACCTCGATCGTGACGGTGGAAAAATCATGTCGAACTTCTCTCGTGACAATATCGGCAAACCGATGGCGACCTCATACAGTGAATATAGCCGAGATAATAAAGGCCAGATAAGGCAAACCACAGAAGTGATTAGTGTCGCCACGGTTCAGTCTCAGCTTAGTGACCGTTTTAGCATTACGGGTGCAGGTGACTATGCCAGTGCACAGCAGCTGGCTTTATTACTTCGAGCAGGGTCTATGACTGCGCCAGTGACTATCGTAGAGGAGCGCACTATTGGCCCGAGCTTAGGCGAAGAAAACATTACTAATGGCTTTTCGGCACTTGCTCTAGGGATGGCGTTTACCCTGTTATTCATGGGGCTTTGGTATCGCCGACTCGGTTGGATAGCAAACATTGCGTTAGTTGCAAACATGGTTTTGCTATTTGGTCTTTTGGCTTTGATCCCTGGGGCAGTGTTGACCTTACCCGGTATTGCGGGACTGGTATTAACGGTTGGTATGGCGGTTGATACCAATGTACTTATTTTTGAAAGGATTAAAGATAAGTTAAAAGAGGGAAAGAGCTTTGCGCATGCGATTGATAGAGGTTTTGACAGCGCTTTGTCCACCATTATAGATGCCAATTTTACCACGATGATCACCGCGATAGTGTTGTATTCAATCGGTAATGGCCCTATTCAAGGGTTTGCTTTGACCTTAGGGCTGGGGCTATTAACGAGTATGTTCACCGGTATTTTTGCTTCAAGAGCATTAGTTAATTGGGTTTATGGACGCGATTTTAGCCGCGATGTGAAGGTGTAATATGAATTTTAAAAAATTAAGTAAGTTAACTAGAGCGCGCTACTTATCTAGTCTAATGTCTTTAATGATAATGTTCTGCTCTGTCGGCATTATTTTTGTTAATGGTTTTAATTGGGGTTTAGACTTCACCGGTGGTGTGGTTACCGAGGTGAAGCTTGATAGCAATATCAAGGCCGCTCAGATAAGTGAGCTACTAGCGCTACACTCAGATCAAGATGTGAGTGTTATTTCGGCGGGTGAAGCTGGACGTTGGGTGCTGAGATATAGCCAAGTTAACGCTGAATCGAGTACGAGTATCACCGATGTTTTGGCTCCATTGACCCATAATCTCGAAGTGCTTAATTCGAGTATCGTTGGGCCGCAAATAGGCCAAGAGTTAGCAGAGCAGGGAGGCTTAGCACTTTTAGTTGCTATGTTATGTATCCTCGGCTACCTAAGTTTTCGCTTTGAATGGCGTCTTGCCAGTGGTGCACTATTGGCACTATTTCATGATGTGGCTTTTGTCTTGGCATTCTTTGCGTTAACTCAGATGGAGTTTAACCTTACTGTACTCGCAGCAGTGTTAGCTATTTTGGGGTATTCGCTAAATGACTCTATCATTATCGCAGACCGGATCAGGGAGCTATTAACCTCTAAGCCTAAAATGGCGATTGAAGCGGTATGCAGTCGGGCGGTGCAGGCGACATTCTCTCGCACCATGGTGACGAGTGGTACCACTTTAATCACTGTTTCTGCATTGTGGATAATGGGCGGTGGCCCTTTAGAGAGTTTTTCGATAGCAATGTTTCTCGGCATTCTGATTGGTACCTTCTCGTCAATTTCTATCGGGACCTGCTTGCCTGAGCTGCTGAAGGTTAACTCTGAGCATTATAAAGTAGAGCCTATATGTGACGCTCCATAATTAAAGGCACAAAAAAAAGCCGCTGAATAATCAGCGGCTTTTTTTATTTATCTTGCAAACTTTTCTTTTTTAAAAGAAACTTTGCTAATTACTTTGCCTTAGGCACAGCAATTTTCATTTCTTCAGACTGTCGGAACAGTACTAAGACGTGACCGATAAGCTGTATTTTTTCAGCTTGGGTTTCACGTACGATGGCGTCGACGATTGCATTTTTAAGCTCTCTGTCACCAGAGGCTACTTTCACTTTGATCAATTCATGATGAGAGAGTGCACTATCAATTTCAGCCAGTACACCTTCAGTCAGGCCGTTGCCACCAAGCATCACTACAGGCTTTAAATTATGCGCTAAGCCCTTTAAGTGCTGTTTTTGTTTGGTTGTTAAGTTCATTTATACCAACTTTATGCTGAGTTACTGTTGAAAAGCCGCTATTCTACCCTTATATATGCTTTGTGTAACTCTCAATTGTTGCGGATTTTAAATGTCAGGTAAAAAACGAACCGCCAGCTCTTCACGCTGGATGCAAGAACATTTCGATGATCACTATGTCAAGCTAGCGCAAAAGCGCGGCTTTAGGTCGCGAGCGGCCTTTAAGATAGAGGAGATCCAAGAGAAAGATAAACTTATACGATCCGGCATGACCGTGGTCGACTTAGGCGCAGCACCTGGAGGATGGTCGCAAGTGGTTGTTAAACTCGCTGGCGACAAAGGTAAAGTTATCGCGTGCGATATTTTACCTATGGACCCGATTGTTGGGGTCGATTTCCTACAAGGTGATTTCCGCGAAGAGAACGTACTTGATGCGCTGCTGACGCGAGTTGGTGATGCTAAAGTGGATGTCGTATTATCTGATATGGCGCCAAACATGAGTGGTACTGGCGGGGTCGATCAACCTCGTGCTATGTATTTAGTCGAACTCGCATTAGATATGTGCCATCAAGTTTTGGCACCTAATGGCTGTTTTGCTGTTAAAGTCTTTCAGGGGGAGGGCTTTGACGAGTACATGAAATTAGTTAAACAAGCATTTAAAACCGTTAAAACACGTAAGCCAGATTCATCGCGAGCACGATCACGTGAGGTCTATCTTGTGGCGACGGGGTACAAGTTATAGTAATCTATCGTAAGTACTCTAACATTAGTTTTCGAAAGACTTTAAAAAGAGGTCGAGTAATTTGAGTGACATGGCTAAAAATTTAATTCTCTGGGTTGTCATCGCGGTTGTGTTGATGGCAGTGTTTCAGGGCTATTCCCCCTCTTCTTCTACCAAGCAGAAGATGGATTATTCTACCTTTTTAGACGATGTTCGTGACGGGCAGATTAATACTGTCGAAGTGAAAAGCGATCAACGTACGATTGAAGGAACAAAGCGTACTGGAGAGAAGTTCACCACTATTATGCCAATGCCAGATCTTGACTTGATCAATGATCTAGCCCGTAAAGGCATTATGATGAAAGGACAAGAAGCTGAAGAGTCGGGTTTCTTAACTCAAATCTTTATCTCTTGGTTCCCTATGCTGCTGCTTATCGGGGTATGGATTTTCTTCATGCGTCAGATGCAAGGCGGTGGTGGTAAAGGCGCAATGTCATTTGGTAAGAGTAAAGCCAAATTGATGAGCGAAGACCAAATTAAAACGACTTTTGCTGACGTTGCTGGTTGTGACGAAGCGAAAGAAGACGTTAAAGAATTGGTTGATTACTTAAAAGAGCCAACGCGTTTCCAAAAGTTAGGCGGACGAATTCCTACTGGTGTGTTACTTGTTGGCCCACCAGGTACCGGTAAGACGCTAATTGCTAAAGCCATTGCGGGTGAAGCTAAAGTGCCTTTCTTTACCATTTCAGGTTCAGACTTCGTTGAAATGTTTGTGGGTGTTGGTGCATCGCGAGTGCGTGACATGTTTGAGCAAGCTAAAAAGTCTGCTCCCTGCATTATCTTCATTGATGAAATTGATGCCGTAGGTCGCCAGCGTGGCGCAGGTGTTGGTGGTGGTCATGATGAGCGTGAGCAAACCTTGAACCAACTGCTGGTTGAAATGGATGGTTTTGAAGGCAACGAGGGTGTCATTGTTATCGCCGCGACTAACCGTCCAGACGTGTTAGATGCAGCGTTATTACGTCCTGGTCGTTTTGACCGTCAAGTTGTTGTGGGTCTGCCTGATGTTCGTGGTCGTGAGCAAATTCTTAAAGTCCATATGCGCAAAGTGCCATTGGCTGACGGTGTTAAGGCAAGTGTTATTGCTCGTGGTACTCCAGGTTTCTCTGGTGCAGACCTTGCTAACCTTGTCAACGAAGCGGCATTATTTGCAGCTCGTAACAGTCGCCGCGTCGTGGGCATGGAAGAGTTCGAAAGTGCTAAAGACAAGATCATGATGGGTGCAGAGCGCCGTACTATGGTGATGTCTGAAGCTGAAAAAGAGATGACCGCTTACCATGAAGCAGGTCATGCGATTGTCGGTTGTTTAGTGCCAGAGCATGATCCTGTGCATAAGGTGACTATTATTCCACGTGGTCGAGCGTTGGGTGTGACTTTCTTTTTGCCTGAAGCGGATGCTATTAGCCAAAGCAGACAGAAACTAGAAAGCCAGATTTCAGTTGCCTATGGTGGTCGTTTAGCCGAAGAGATTATCTACGGTAGCCAGAAAGTGTCTACGGGTGCTTCGCAGGATATTAAATATGCGACATCAATAGCACGTAATATGGTGACCCAGTGGGGCTTCTCTGACAAGTTAGGCCCAGTACTCTATGCTGAAGATGAGAATGAAGTCTTCCTTGGACGCAGCATGGGTAAGTCGCAGCATATGTCAGATGACACTGCGCGTATTATCGATGCTGAAGTTAAGCTGCTGATATCGTCTAACTACGATAGAGCGCAAGTGTATCTTACCGAGAATATGGACATCCTTCATGCGATGAAAGATGCGCTGATGAAGTATGAAACGATAGACTCGAATCAAATTGATGATTTGATGAAACGTCGTGAAGTGCGTTTACCTGCTGAATGGGAAAAAGATAAGCAGTCTAAGGATAATGACAGTAATGACGCTTCTTCTGAAAAGAAAGAAGATGTTAAGGATACTGAAGATAGTAAAACGGATGTAAGTGATGCAGACGAATCACCTGCTAAGTAATCTTTAGACAATTTTAGAAGACCCCTTTATGGGGTTTTCTTGTTTATGGAGCTTTATTTTGTCGATATTAACCAGTGGTGATAAAGCGTTAGATTTATCAACTGCCGTGATCATGGGGATCCTAAATGTCACCCCAGATTCTTTTTCTGACGGTGGAGAATTTGCTTCAATAGCGAGAGCCTGCGATCAAGCCGATACCATGGTCGCTCAAGGGGCGACCTTTATTGATATTGGTGGTGAGTCTACTCGTCCTGGCGCTAAGGATGTCTCTGAAACTGATGAGCTCGGCCGAGTTATTCCGCTGATAGAGTATGTCGCTAAAACTCATAATGTATGGATCTCAATCGATACTAGCAAGCCCGTGGTAATGAGAGCCGCTGTTGCTGCAGGTGCGCACCTTATTAATGATGTTCGGGCACTGCAAGAGCCTGGTGCATTAGTGGCGGCAGCTGAGCTTGGTGTCCCTGTTTGCCTAATGCATATGCAAGGTAAACCTCGAACCATGCAACAAGCACCTGTTTATGATGACGTTGTTAAGGATGTTGCTCAGTTTTTTGAGTGGCGTATTGAGGCTTGTCTTCAAGCGGGAGTCAAACGAGCGAATATTGTGCTCGATCCGGGATTTGGTTTTGGCAAGTCATTAGCGCATAATTACGAGATACTGCAGCGTTTAGCTGAATTGAGTACATTTGAGCTACCAATTTTGGCTGGGATGTCTCGCAAAAGCATGTTTGGACAACTACTTAATCGTGAAGTGTCACAAAGACTAAGTGCCTCTCTTGCTGCTAATATGTTGGCAGTACAGGCGGGCGCAAGTATTGTGCGAGTGCATGATGTACAAGAAACCGCTGACATGATGGCTGTGTTAAGTGCAACTAAAAATTACAAGGATTTAAGCTAAGCACTCGCTTAGCTTAAATAAAGTATGATTGGGTAGGATCTGGGCATTCCTTTCTACCCACCGTTATTAATTTTGGAGTTTTCGTGAAACAAAGACAATTTTTTGGTACTGACGGTATTCGCGGTAAAGTAGGTGCGGGTAAAATGACCCCTGAGTTAGCGCTTAAGCTGGGCTGGGCTGCAGGAAGAGTGTTATCCCGAACGGGCACGCATAAAGTTATTATAGGTAAAGACACCCGTATTTCTGGTTATCTATTTGAATCGGCGCTCGAAGCTGGGCTGTCAGCCGCAGGCCTTGATGTCATGCTGATAGGTCCAATGCCAACACCTGCCGTTGCTTATTTGACGCGAACATTCCGTGCAGAAGCTGGCATTGTGATCAGTGCATCACATAATCCTTATTATGATAATGGTATTAAGTTTTTCTATACCGATGGCAGCAAACTTGATGATGCGGTAGAACTCGAAATCGAAGCCGAATTGGAAAAGCCATTAACCTGCGTAGAGTCCCACCTTTTAGGCAAAGTTTCTCGTATAGATGACGCTGCGGGTCGTTATATTGAATATTGTAAAAGTCATTTCCCAGCAGAACAAACATTAAGTGGCTTAAAAATTGTTGTCGATTGTGCTCATGGCGCAACGTACCACATTGCCCCTAGTGTATTTAAAGAGCTCGGTGCTGAAGTAGTCGCTATTGGTGACAAGCCAAATGGTTTGAACATTAATGATAACGTGGGGGCAACCTCAACGGCTAAAATTTGCGAAACTGTGTTGGCAGAAAATGCCGACCTCGGTATTGCACTCGATGGTGACGGCGACCGGATCATGATGGTTAACCGCCATGGACGAGTGATTGATGGCGATGAAATTCTCTACATCTTGGCTTGTGATGCGCAAAAGCGTGGTGTACTGCGGGGTGGCGTTGTCGGAACATTGATGTCTAACTTAGGCTTAGATCTTGCTCTTCAAGCGCTCGATATTCCGTTTGTTCGTTCAAAAGTGGGCGACCGCTACGTAATGGAACTGCTCAAAGAGCATGATTGGCGTATCGGTGGTGAAAATTCTGGCCATATTTTGAACTTGGATCATGGCACAACAGGTGATGGTATTGTCGCGGGGATTTTGGTCCTTGCAGCTATGCGTCGTCAAAATGCTAACCTAGAGGACTTAACCGTCGGTATTACCATGCTGCCTCAAGTGTTGGTCAATGTGCGCTTTGAGGGTGCTGATGACCCATTAACCTCCGCTGAAGTGTTAGCCGCTAAAGTTGAAGTTGAACAAAAGCTTGGCGCTAGAGGTCGAGTATTATTGCGTAAATCAGGCACTGAACCTTTACTTCGAGTGATGGTTGAAGGTGATGATGAAAATGATGTGACCCAATTTGCTAATGATATTGCTGATGCAGTGCGCAACTTAGTATAAATGTTCAACTGAGTTTGAGCGCATAAACGTTGATAAAGCTGTTTAAAGGAGTTGCATTGTGAATATAACTCCTTGGTCGCATAAAAAGTATGCGTTCTCGCCTAGTTTATTAAAAATTACGCCTTTAGCTATTGTAACTTAACAAGCGGTTCGATATTATTCACGCCGCTTTCAGAGGAGACCGTGATGGCACTTAGACGTCCGATGGTTGCTGGTAATTGGAAAATGAATGGCAGTGCATCACTTGCACAAGAGCTATTCAAAAAATTCGCTACCAAGCTCCAAAATGATTCAGCTGAAGTGGTATTGTGTCCGCCTTCTATTTACTTAGAAAGTGTTCGACAGCTGCTAGATGAAAACAAAGAAGCCTTAAACGGTTGTCTTGTCAGAATGGGTTCGCAGAATGTCAGTCAACATGACTTCGGAGCTTATACTGGTGAAATATCTGGGCAGATGTTAAAAGATTCAGGATGTCGATATGTTATTATCGGACATTCAGAACGTCGCCGTATGTACGGAGAGACGAGTGACATCGTAGCAGAGAAATTTGCTGCCGCTCAAAAACATGGTTTGACGCCAATATTATGTGTTGGTGAGTCAGGTCCAGCTCGTGAAGCAAGAAGAACTTTTGAAGTGATTGCCGAAGAGTTAGATATTGTCATTGAAAAAAATGGCACCATGGCTTTTGACAACGCTATTATCGCCTATGAGCCGCTTTGGGCTGTAGGAACAGGTAAGAGTGCTACACCAGAGCAGGCACAAGAAGTTCATGCGTTTATTCGCAAACGCCTGTCTGAAGTTTCTCCCTTTATCGGAGAAAATATCAGGATTTTGTACGGTGGTAGCGTAACACCGAGTAATGCTGCGGATTTATTTGCGCAGCCTGATGTAGACGGTGGCTTGATTGGTGGTGTAAGCCTCAATGCTACTGAATTTCTCAGTCTATGTACGATAGCGATGAGCGCATAAATATGTATGAAGTTCTAATGGTTATATACTTGTTGGTTGCTTTAGGTCTAATCGGACTTATCTTAATCCAGCAAGGTAAAGGTGCTGATATGGGTGCCTCTTTTGGTGCTGGAGCATCAAATACTCTGTTTGGTTCATCAGGTTCTGGTAACTTCTTGACTCGTTCAACAGCTGTTTTAGCAATTGGTTTTTTTGCGCTAAGTTTAACCATTGGTAACTTAAGTGCAAATCACACTCAAGCTGAAGACGCTTGGAACGATTTAGGTAGCGATGCAGCACAAGCTGTTGAGCAAGTTCAGCAAGAAGCTGAAAAGTCAGAAGATAAAATCCCTGACTAACCCATAGATTTTTATGGGAACTATTAATCGGTTGATTAATAGAGATTGTTTAAATGACTATTAACCTCTCAACGTAGTCATTAGTAAAAACAATCGATGTATAAATTATGCGGATGTGGTGGAATTGGTAGACACGCCAGCTTGAGGGGCTGGTGAGCGCAAGCTCGTGGGGGTTCAAGTCCCCCCATCCGCACCAAATCTTTGATTTTGTTTAATGACCAAGTCAAAGATAATAAAGTGGTATATAAAGCGCTTTATTATTGCAAGTCGAGGTAATTCTCAATATACTTGCACAAGTTGTCGCGGGGTGGAGCAGTATGGTAGCTCGTCGGGCTCATAACCCGAAGGTCGTCGGTTCAAATCCGGCCCCCGCAACCAGCTTCCCAGTAAAGGATTTAGATCCTATACTGTTACAGGTTTCTGGATATATCAACCTCGTCATTACGGGGTTTTTTGTTATCTGGGAGTTACAAAACGGTCATGAAAGTGACTTTTTACTGGGGCTAATTAGGCCCTTTTTTGTTTTTCTGAGGGGTAACCTTGGCTACATTAGAACGCAAACTGGTAGAGATGCTCAAAGCGCCAGTTGAAGCATTAGGTCACGAGCTCTGGGGCTTGGAATATATTCAAGCAGGTAAGCACTCTATCTTGCGTCTATATATAGACAATGAAAAAGGTATTTTTGTTGATGACTGTGCCGATACCAGTCGTCAAGTTAGTGCTGTTATGGATGTTGAAGATCCAATTTCAACTGAGTACACGCTAGAAGTTTCTTCACCTGGTGTGGATAGACCATTGTTCACTGCTGAACAATATCTGCTCTATACCGGTGAAACTGTAAAAGTACAATTAACGATGCCTGTCGCAGGCGGTCGTAATTTGAAAGGTACCGTTATTGGCGTCGAGGGGCAAATGCTCACTCTGTCAGTAGAGGGTAATGAACTGATAGTTGCTTTGGATAACATCCGTAAAGGCAATTTAATCGCTAAGTTTTGATGAATTCAAGGTGAACGAGGCAAGAGAATGAATAAAGAGATCCTGCTAGTCGCTGAGGCTGTTTCGAATGAAAAAGGTGTACCACGCGAAAAGATTTTTGAAGCGTTGGAAGTTGCACTAGCCACAGCAACCAAGAAAAAATATGAAGGTGACATCGAAGTTCGTGTTGCTATTGATCGCAAAACTGGTGCCTATGAAACATTCCGTCGTTGGATGGTTGTTGAAGACACTGGCGAGCCATTAGAAAACCCTTTCCGTGAAATTACTCTCGAAGCGGCAGTATATGATGAACCTGAAATTGAGCTTGGCGGCTTTATTGAAGATGAAATCGATTCAGTTGCATTCGACCGCGTTACGACGCAAACGGCAAAGCAAGTTATCGTACAAAAAGTACGTGAAGCTGAACGTGCTCAGATTGTTGACCAATTTCGCGATCGCGAAGGTGAGTTAATTGTCGGTGTGGTTAAGAAAAGTAACCGCGAAAGTGTTGTTGTTGATTTGGGCGGTAATGCCGATGGCGTATTGTTCAAAGAAGACTTGCTGACTCGTGAATCTTTCCGACCAGGTGATCGTGTACGTGCATTGCTTTACTCTGTACGTCCAGAAGCGCGTGGCGCTCAGTTATTTCTAACTCGCACTAAGTCTGAAATGCTGATTGAGCTTTTCCGTGTTGAAGTACCTGAAATTGCCGATGAGATGATCGAAATCATGGGCGCAGCTCGTGATCCAGGTTCGCGTGCAAAGATTGCAGTAAAATCTAACGACCGTCGTATCGATCCTATCGGTGCGTGTGTTGGTATGCGTGGCGCACGTGTTCAAGCCGTTTCAAACGAGCTTGGCGGTGAACGTGTTGATATCGTTCTTTGGGACGATAACCCAGCGCAGTATGTTATTAACTGTATGGCACCTGCTGACGTGGCGTCAATCATCGTAGATGAAGACAACCACTCAATGGATATCGCTGTAGAGGCTGATAGCCTAGCGCAAGCAATTGGTCGTAATGGTCAGAATATTCGTCTAGCGACTCAACTGTCTGGTTGGGAACTAAACGTCATGACGGTTAATGACATGAAAGTTAAGCACCAAGCGGAAAGCGCTAAAGTGGTTAATTTACTGATTCAGGCGCTAGACGTTGATGAACAGTTTGCTCAAGTTCTGGCTGACGAAGGCTTTACCTCTTTAGAAGAGATTGCTTACGTACCAACATCAGAACTATTAGAAATAGATGGATTTGACGAAGATACCGTCGAGTCTTTAAGAGAACGTGCAAAAGCGGCGATCTCGACTCGCGCACTTGCGACTGAGGAAGCACTTGACGGTGTTTCACCAAGTGATGACCTTCTAGCGTTAGAAGGTTTGGATAAACACTCGGCATTCGTAATGGCAAGCAAAGGCGTAATCACGCTAGAAGATTTAGCCGAACAAGGCATTGATGATTTGATCGAAATTGTAGAATTAACAGAAGCAAAAGCAGGTGAGCTCATTATGGCTGCCCGTAATATCTGTTGGTTTGGCGAAGAAGCATAAGTCGATCAACAGAGGGGAATTTATACATGGCAGATACTACAGTAGACAAACTAGCCGCAGAAGTTGGGAAAAGCGCTGATCGACTCGTCGAACAGTTTTCTCAGGCTGGCATTAAGAAATCGACAAATGATACGGTTTCTGAATCTGAAAAACAGCAGTTGCTTGATTTTCTTAAGAAGCAACACGGTGGCGAAGCTGCACCAACTAAAATGACACTTCAACGTAAGTCAGTATCGACTTTGAGCGTTGCAGGCAGTGGCGGTCAATCAAAAGACGTTAAAGTAGAAGTGCGTAAAAAGCGTACTTTTGTTAAGCGTGATGAAGCGCAAGAAGCTGAGCTTGCTGCAGCAGCAAAAGCTGAAGAAGACGCTAAAGCTGCGACAGCAAAAGCTGAAACTGAAGCGAAGAACAAAGCTGACGAAGAAGCAAAAGCTGCGAAAGCGACTGCTAAAGTAGCAAAGAAAGAAGCTGCTCCAGCGCAAACTGCAGATGAAAAAGCCGCTACAGATGAAGCTGATAAGCTTCAAGCTGTTAAAGATGAAGTTGCTATCGCTAAGGCTGATGTTGAATCAGTTGCCGCGACAGAAGAAGCGCGTCGTCTTGCTGAAGAAAACGCTAAGCGTTGGGCTGATGAAGAAAAAGCACGTAAAGAAGCTGAAAAGACAGGTGATCACCATGTGACTACCTCGACTGAAGCACGTGCCGCTGAAGATACTGCCGATGCAAAAGCAGAAAAGAGTGGACGTCGTCCACGTAAACCTTCTGCAAATGCTGGTAACAATGCAGCTCCTAACGCTAACGCTAATGCTAATGCCGGTTCTGGTCGCCCAGGTGGTAAAGGTAAGCGCGGTAAAGATAACCGTCGCGATAGCCGTAATTCACGTAATTCACGTAATACGCGTAGCGTAGCACCTGAATCAATGGATCACGCGTTCAACAAGTCAGCTGTTGTTGTAAAGGCAGAAGTTAGCATCGGTGAAACAGTTTCAGTTTCTGAACTAGCTTCAAAGATGTCAATTAAAGCGACTGAAATCATTAAGCAGATGATGAAGATGGGCTCTATGGTTACTATTAACCAAGTCCTCGATCAAGAAACTGCCCAGCTTGTTGCCGAAGAGATGGGACATAAAGTTATCCTTACTCGCGAAAACGAGCTTGAGCATCAAGTACTTGCTGACCGTAATGGCGAAGTTAAACTTGAATCACGTGCTCCAGTGGTTACTATCATGGGTCACGTCGACCATGGTAAGACATCACTACTTGATTACATTCGTCGTGCAAAAGTAGCCTCTGGCGAAGCCGGTGGTATTACTCAGCATATTGGTGCTTACCACGTTGAAACTGACAACGGTATGATCACTTTCCTAGATACACCTGGTCACGCTGCGTTTACCGCAATGCGTGCACGTGGTGCTAAAGCGACTGATATCGTTATTCTAGTTGTTGCTGCAGATGATGGCGTTATGCCACAAACAATCGAAGCTATCCAGCATGCTAAAGCAGGTGGTGTACCACTGATTGTTGCCGTTAACAAAATGGATAAGCCAGAAGCTGATCCAGAGCGCGTTAAGTCTGAACTGTCTCAACATGGCGTAATGTCAGAAGATTGGGGCGGAAACAACATGTTTGTTCACGTTTCAGCTAAGAGCGGTGAAGGTATTGATGATCTTCTTGAAGGTATCCTTCTAGAATCTGAAGTACTAGAACTTAAAGCGGTTCGTGAAGGTATGGCTGCAGGTGTTGTTGTTGAATCTAAGCTTGATAAAGGCCGTGGTCCAGTTGCAACAGTACTTGTACAAGAAGGTACCTTGAAGCAGGGCGATATCGTTCTTTGTGGCCTTGAGTACGGTAAAGTCCGTGCTATGCGCGACGAAAACGGTAAAACAATCACTGAAGCGGGTCCGTCGATTCCGGTTGAGATCTTAGGTCTTTCGGGTGTGCCATCTGCTGGTGATGAAGCGACTGTTGTACGTGATGAGCGTAAAGCGCGTGAAGTTGCATTGTACCGTCAAGGTAAGTTCCGTGATATTAAGTTGGCTCGCCAGCAGAAGTCTAAGCTTGAAAACATGTTCGCCAATATGGTTGAAGGTGAAGTTGAAGAGTTGAACCTAGTGCTAAAAGCTGATGTTCAAGGTTCTCTTGAAGCGATTGCTGATTCACTGAACAAGCTTTCTACTGATGAAGTTAAAGTTAACATCATCGCTCGTGGCGTAGGTGGACTCACTGAAACAGATGCTACTCTAGCGGCAGCATCTAACGCTATTATGATCGGCTTTAACGTTCGTGCAGATGCACAAGCGCGTAAAGTGGTTGACAGCGAAAGTGTAGATCTTCGTTACTACAGCATCATCTATCAGTTGATTGATGAAGTTAGAGACGCGATGAGCGGCATGCTAGCGCCAGAATTTAGACAAGAAATTATTGGTCTTGCTCAAGTTCGTGACGTATTTAAGTCTCCTAAGATTGGCTCAATTGCGGGTTGTATGGTGACCGAAGGTACTATCAAGCGTAGCGCTCCAATCCGCGTTCTACGTGAGAACATTGTTATCTACGAAGGTGAGCTTGAATCTCTTCGTCGCTTTAAAGACGATGTTGCTGACGTTCGTAACGGCATGGAATGTGGTATCGGTGTGAAGAACTATAATGACGTCAGAGTTGGCGATCAGATTGAAGTCTTCGAAACCGTTGAGATAGCGCGTACTCTGTAACGCATCTTGTAACTTACTTATAGGGGCGGCGTTAGCCGCCCTTACTATTTAGGGCAAATATATCATGGCAAAAGAATTTAGTCGTACACGCCGCATAGCACAACAGCTACAACAAGAGTTGGCGCAGGTGCTACAGCGTGACATGAAAGACCCTCGTATCGGTTTTGTCACCGTTAATGATGTCGATGTTTCACGTGACTTAAGCTATGCAAAAGTTTACGTGACTTTCTTTGAAGAAGACGAAAGTCTTGTGAAACAGAAGGTGCAGGCATTAGATGATGCTGCGGGTTATATCCGCTCGCTTGTCGCTGGCCGCATGAAATTGCGTGTGATGCCTGAACTGCGTTTTATCTATGACAGTTCACTGGTTGAAGGTATGCGTATGTCAAACCTTGTTAGCCGCGTGATCAGTAATGATGCAGCTAAGCAGCAAGAGCACGGCACTGAAGAAGATATTGAGCAAGACAGCAACAAGGCTGAGGACGACAAGTAATGGGTCGTCGTTCTCGTGGCCGTCACGTTGATGGCGTGTTACTGCTAGACAAAGATACTGGCATGAGCTCAAATTTTGCTTTGCAAAGAGTAAAGCGCTTTTTTGATGCAAACAAGGCTGGCCATACTGGGGCGCTTGATCCATTAGCGACTGGCATGCTGCCTATCTGTTTAGGTGAAGCGACTAAGTTTTCCCAGCACCTACTCGATGCTGATAAACGTTACTTAGTCACGGCTAAGCTTGGAGAGCGCACTGATACTAGCGATTCCGACGGTGAAGTGGTTCAGACCCGAGAAATGGATTTTACTCAAGCGCAGTTAGATACTGCTCTTGAATATTTTCGCGGCAAAACCATGCAAGTTCCTTCAATGTTCTCAGCGCTTAAATATAAAGGGCAACCTTTGTATAAGTATGCCCGTGAAGGCATTGAGGTTCCGCGTGAAGCGCGTCAGATCAATGTGTTTGAGCTTAACTTTATTAGCCTAGAAGGCAATGAGTTAACCCTGGATATACATTGTTCTAAAGGGACTTACATCCGTACGATTACCGATGATTTAGGTGAAATGCTGGGTTGTGGTGCACATGTCATTATGCTGCGTCGTACTCAAGTTGCGGGTTACCCATACGATAATATGGTGTCACTAGCACAGCTCGAAGCGCTTGTTACTCAGGTTGAAGAGGAGTCTCTAACCTTAGCAGAGGTATTGGATCCTCTTCTATTGCCGATGGATACAGCTGTGAGTGGCTTTAAAGAGATTAACGTCTCTGATGACATGGCACCATTCTTAATGAATGGTAACCCAATACAGATTGCTAATTTGCCCGTTGATGAGCTTGTGCGGATCACTTTAGGTGATGAACGTAAGTTTGTGGGTGTAGGTCAAATGAATGATGATGGCCTGCTTGCGCCTAAGCGCCTTATCGTTTTGAGAACTGAATCTGACGAATAGCCTTGTTTTATCGTGCGGTAGGGGAATCTAGTTGCTACTCCTTCGCTTAATAGGTAGAATACGCGCTCACTTTAGCTGAGTTAGTGATCGGCTAAAGATTTATTAACGCATTATTTGGAGAGACAACATGTCACTAAATGCTGAACAAACTGCTACTATTCTGGCTGAATTCGGTCGTTGTGAAAACGATACAGGTTCTTCTGAAGTTCAGGTAGCTCTGCTAACTGCACAGATTAACCACCTTCAAGGTCACTTTAAAGAGCACATCCACGATCACCATTCACGTCGTGGTCTACTACGTATGGTTAACACACGTCGTAAACTTCTTGCATATCTTAAGCGTACTGAAAACGTTCGCTACCAAGAGCTAATCAAGAAGTTAGGTCTACGTCGTTAATCTTTTATTAGATTACGTTTGACCTATTAAAAGGAGGCTTAGCCTCCTTTTTTTGTGCCTGTAATAAGCTGGATAATCTTCACTATTAGTGGCGTCATTGATATAAGTGAAGGGGATTAAATTGGGTTGCGGTTCGAGTTAACCTAGAGGTTTAGTTGCTTGATGATAGAGTTTAATGTATTTGTCTTCGAACGCTTCTAATGCCAAAGGCTTGCTAAAGAAATAGCCTTGGCCTATTGAGCAATCACGCTCTTGCAGCCATTTAAGCTGTGCTTCGTTTTCAATCCCTTCTGCAACAATCTTTAAATTTAATTGTTTTCCTAGCATTAAAATTGTTGAAGCAATGGCACTCTCTTGTGGTAAATCACTGACAAAACATCGGTCAATTTTCATGGTTGTGATTGGCAATTGACGCAGGTATGACAGCGAAGAGTAACCAGTACCGAAATCATCAATGGCAATGCCAAACCCTGCAGCGCGTAGTTGTTCAAGTTTTTTAATCGCGAGTTGCACGTCATCAATGAGTGACGTTTCAGTGATCTCAATCTCTAATAGTTCAGCTGCTATCTGATAGCGCCATACTGCTTGTTTGATGTCAGGTACGAGACTCGTATGTTCAAACTGTTGTGAGGCGACGTTGACAGCAATAGGCAGCGAGACATTGTATTGTTGTTGCCATTTCTGAATGGTGCGACAACTCTCCTCTATCACCCAGCGTCCGAGCGGAATGATTATTCCTGTCTCTTCGGCGACGGGTATAAACGACATTGGACTAATAAGCCGACCATCTTTTTTCCATCGGATCAAGGCTTCGCAACCGACGAGTTCACCAGTTTGTATATCAAGCTTAGGTTGGAAGTGCAGGACGAACTCTTCATTTATCAGTGCATCATGCAAGGATGCTTCGGTTCTTAGCCGCACGGCTGCTCGCTCTGTCATCTGCTGTTTGAAGAATGCCCATTGATTAGAACCAGCGGCTTTTGCACTGTACATTGCAATATCAGCGTGGCGAATAAGATCTTCAGCGGCTAAACCGTCGTCAGGGTAGATGGATATCCCAACGGATGCGGCAGGATGAATCGCATACTCATTGAGATGCATTGGTGTATTAAGCTGCAGCAGAAGTTTCTCGACGAACTCGGCAGCGAGGGTCGGCGAGGTTAATCCATCGGCCAAAATGACAAATTCATCTCCGCCTAAACGAGCAACAGTCCCTCGATCTCCGACAGCACTCTCGAGGATCCGTGCTATCCGCACTAGAAACTGATCACCCAATGCATGGCCGAGCGAGTCGTTAATGTTTTTAAACCTATCTAAGTCAATGAATAGCAGCACAAACTGAGCTTTATTTACTCTGGCTCGTTGAATAGTCACCGCGATGGTCTCAAGTAACAGAGCCCGATTAGGCAAGCCAGTTAATGAATCTCTGGTGGCCATTTTACGCAGTTTATTCTGTGTTTTGGCAAATTGAACCAGGATTTGATTGAACTTACTGGTGACAAGTCCAAGCTCATCATCCATGTGCGGCCGAGAATTTGGCAGTAGATTATCACCCGGCGATTCAGGATCTATTCTATCAATGGCTTCGCTTATTCTAGCGATGGGTTGAGTTAAGAAACGGTGAAAGACAATTGACAGTACTAATGTGAGTAAGAACGCGCGAGCTAGGGTGGCCCAGAGGCTATAACGTAACGTTGAGAATAGCGAACTGGTCAACTCTTGAACATCATAGTTGAGGGTGAGTTTACCAATGATCTCTTTCTTATAACGACTACTCGTGAAAAAAGGGCGGTAAAGTTCGCGAGATATTTGATTGAGATCACCAAACAGTTCATCGCTGACACTTTGGAACAACGTCGATGCTTTCGCTGACGGAGTGCTGTTGACGGCAACAAAGCGGCTGCCATCATCTAACTCAATGGTCGCTGAATCAATATTATCGACCTTCAACAAACCTTGTATCGTTTGAGCGGCTAAAGTTTCGTCCATTGCCCAGACCGCATTAGCCGCAGGTTGCTCTACTGAATCGAGTAATTCTTGCTGTGTTGCAATAAGTTGCTGGCGTGCGTTGACAAAAGCTAACGATATTTCAACAAGAAAAATAGCAACAGCAAAAAATAACGTTGAAGAAACAACAAGTATTGTTTGCTTCCAAGTCAGTGATTTAAAATTTCCCTTTGTCAACTATTTTCCTTTATTTCAATGCTTTATGCTTGCTTAGGTCGGCGAGTGGTTGTATTGCAGGAAACATACTTTTAGTAATCTGCTCACTTTAGAGAAAAGAATCGGCTTTGTCATTAATCATTCCCTTTATCTATTGAATAAACTTGAAGTATACTTACGCGCGTAATTAAGGTAATTAAATTTAAGGAATGGTTCACGTGAATCCAATCGTAAAGAGTTTTGAATATGGTCAGCACACCGTTACATTAGAAACGGGTGTTATCGCACGTCAAGCAGACGCCGCTGTTTTAGCAAGTATGGGTGATACAACAGTGTTAGTGACTGTTGTAGGAAAGAAAGCTGAAGAGCCAGGCCGTGACTTTTTCCCGCTTACAGTTAATTACCAGGAAAGAACATACGCAGCGGGTAAAATCCCAGGCGGATTTTTCAAGCGTGAAGGTCGTCCATCTGAAAGCGAAACACTGATTGCACGTCTAATTGACCGTCCAATCCGTCCACTATTCCCAAATGGCTTCAAGAATGAAGTTCAGGTAATTATCACAGTAGTTTCTGTCGATCCTGAAATCAATCCTGATGTTATTTCGATGATTGGTACTTCGGCTGCATTGGCTATCTCTGGTCTGCCGTTCAATGGTCCACTAGGTGTGGCACGTGTTGGTTATATCGGTGGCGAATATGTGCTTAACCCAAATGTAAGTCAACTTGTTGAGAGTGATCTTGATTTAGTTGTTGCGGGTACTGATGCTGCTGTTCTAATGGTTGAATCAGAAGCTGCTTCTCTACCTGAAGAAGTTATGTTGGGTGGTGTGGTTTATGGCCATGACCAGCAGCAAGTAGTGATTAACGCTATTAGCGAGCTTAAAGCTGAAGCTGGCAAGCCTGCATGGGACTGGACAGCTCCAGTTCAAGACGCAGACCTTGTTGCTAAGATTAAAGATTTGGCTGAGGCCGACATGGCCGCTGCTTACCAAATCGAAGTTAAGCAAGATCGTTACACTCAAGTTGGCGTTGTAAAATCTGCTGCTAAAGAAGCATTATTAGCTGAAAACCCAGAAGCTAACTTGCGCGAAATCGACGGCCTTCTTGGTAGCTTAGAGAAGAAAGTCGTTCGTAGCCGTATTATTGCCGGCAACCCACGTATCGATGGTCGTGAGCCAGATATGGTTCGTGCACTTAACGTTATGGCTGGCGTTCTTCCACGTACTCACGGTAGTTCACTGTTTACTCGTGGCGAAACTCAAGCACTTGTGACTTGTACACTGGGTACTGAGCGTGACGCTCAGAAAGTTGACAGCATAATGGGCGAATACACAAATCGCTTTATGCTGCATTATAACTTCCCTCCATACTCTGTTGGTGAAACAGGTTTTGTTGGTTCGCCTAAGCGTCGCGAAATCGGCCACGGCAAGCTAGCATGGCGCGGTATGCAAGCGGTTATGCCTTCGCCTGAAGATTTCCCGTACAGCATTCGTGTTGTATCAGAGATCACTGAATCTAACGGTTCAAGCTCAATGGCTTCTGTATGTGGTACGTCTCTTGCGCTTATGGATGCAGGTGTTCCAATTAAGACTTCTGTTGCAGGTATTGCAATGGGTCTAGTTAAAGAAGGCGACGATTTCGTTGTTCTTTCTGACATCCTAGGCGATGAAGATCATCTTGGTGACATGGACTTTAAAGTTGCTGGTACTCGTGACGGTATTACTGCTCTGCAGATGGATATCAAGATTGAAGGTATCACTAAAGACATCATGGAAATTGCACTGCAACAAGCTTACGGTGCACGTGTTCATATCCTAAACGTAATGGACCAAGCTATTGGTACACATCGTGACGATATCTCTGATCACGCTCCACGTATCACGACTCTTAAGATCAACCCTGAGAAAATTCGTGATGTTATCGGTAAAGGTGGTGCAACAATTCGTGCACTTACTGAAGAAACTGGTACTACAATCGAGCTTGAAGATGATGGAACAGTGAAGATTGCTTCTTCAAACGGCGAAGCAACTAAAGAAGCTATCCGTCGTATCGAAGAGATCACTGCTGAAGTTGAAGTCGGTACTGTCTACAACGGTAAAGTTGTTCGTATTGTTGACTTCGGTGCCTTCGTAACGATTCTTCCTGGTAAAGATGGTCTAGTTCATATTTCTCAAATCGCTGAAGAGCGCGTTGCGAATGTGTCTGACTACTTAGAAGTTGGCCAAGAAGTTAAAGTTAAAGTAATGGAAGTTGACCGCCAAGGTCGTGTGCGTCTTTCTATGAAAGAAGCAGCGCCTAAAGTTGAAGCTCCTGCTGCAGAATAAACCATAACGGTTTATTCAAAAGGAGGCCATACGGCCTCCTTTTTTGTGCCTGAGATTTATTTTAACCATTTTTGTGATCAGTAAAATGACCTCTGATGGGCAGAAAAGAGGCTATCCTCGGGTAATAATTAGCGTAAATGAGATTATTTTTCAATTCCTTGATAGCAGTAGTAACAGGGGATTGCTATTATTGGGGCTATTGCTGAACTCAAAAGGTTAAATGGATGAATCAAAAGATGCGTACCAGCGTGGTTGTGGTGATTGCCGGGATCAGTATGTTGCTGACCGGGTGTGTCTCAACTCAATCAGGTAGCAACCAACAAGCCTCCATCAAAGTCGCGCCAGTTTCCCCAGACTATAAATTAGAGATAACCTTAGCTAAGCTCAATGAAATATTGTCGAGTATGGAGTTAACGCAAGAGCAGCGTGCGCGTTTTCACTATGATCGTGGCGTGATCTATGATCGAGTCGGTTTACGTATTCTTAGCCGTATTGATTTTCATCAAGCCCTTAAATTACAACCTAATCTAGCTGATGCTTATAACTTCCTTGGCATTTATTACACTCAAGAAAATGAGTTCGAAAGTGCCTATGAAGCGTTTGATGCTGTGTTAGAGCTGTCTCCAGAATATGATTACGCTTATCTTAATCGCGGCATTTCATTGTATTATGGTGAGCGTTCAGAACTTGCAGTCTCAGATATGGATGCATTTTATAGCAAGGACACCTCGGACGGTTACCGCGTGCTATGGCTATATATAGCAGAAAGAGAAGTCGACGCACAAAGCGCAACCGCGAGAATGACTGCTAACCGCGCGAAATTGAATCCAGATGCTTGGTCAACGGC
Organism: Shewanella gelidimarina; assembly: GCF_023283945.1. Lineage (GTDB taxonomy): Bacteria > Pseudomonadota > Gammaproteobacteria > Enterobacterales > Shewanellaceae > Shewanella > Shewanella gelidimarina. Next base: position 129,884 of record NZ_JAKIKW010000009.1, read on the forward strand.
TTTAGTGGATTACTATCTCGGCACTAAAGATAAAGAAGCTGTTTTCGCTTTAGCAAAAGAGGGCTTAAAGCATCCAAATGAGTATGCTGAACGTTTATGTGAAGCTTATTTCTATATGGCTAAGATAGCCCAGCAACGCGGTGATAATGCCGAAGCAGCTAATTATTTTAGACTTGCGCTAGCGACCAATATTTATGATTTTGTAGAGCATAGATATGCACGTTTAGAGCTTGCTCGAGTGAATGCAGCAATGGCTACTGTCGTCAATTAAGCTTGGCTACGAATTATTTTTGAAGTAAGCCTCCTTTTTGGAGGCTTTTTTATTGGCCGATTAAGATCAACACCTTTATTTAAGCGACTGCACTGGTAGCCAAAATATAGGTGAGCAGCTATAATTGCCGCCTTTGTGCACTCCCAGAATTACAGGTAAACATGTCAGGCAATAAAGTTGAGGTCGACAAGCGTCGTACTTTTGCCATCATCTCTCACCCAGATGCGGGTAAAACCACCATTACTGAAAAAGTTCTTTTGTTCGGAAACGCTTTGCAAAAAGCGGGAACAGTAAAAGGCAAAAAATCAGGTCAGCATGCTAAATCTGACTGGATGGAGATGGAAAAAGATCGTGGAATTTCAATTACGACTTCTGTGATGCAATTTCCGTACAGTGATACCTTAATTAACTTGCTTGATACGCCTGGTCATGAAGACTTCTCTGAAGATACTTATCGTACCTTAACGGCTGTCGACTCATGTTTGATGGTTATCGATTCCGCTAAAGGTGTTGAGCAACGTACTATTAAGTTGATGGAAGTGACACGTTTACGTGATACGCCAATCGTTACCTTCATGAACAAACTCGATCGTGATATTCGCGACCCCGTCGAACTGATGGATGAAGTGGAAGAGGTGCTTAATATTAAATGTGCACCTATCACTTGGCCAATTGGTGCAGGTAAAGAGTTTAAAGGTGTATATCACCTGCTGCGTGATGAGGTTATCCTTTATCAAGGTGGTATGGGGCACACAATACAAGATTCAAAAATCATTAAGGGTTTAGATAACCCTGAACTTGACGACGCTATCGGCACCTATGCTGACGAAGTGCGTGAAGAGATGGAGCTTGTTGTTGGGGCTTCACATGAATTTGATCATGAGCTGTTCTTAAAAGGCGAACTGACACCCGTTTACTTTGGTACCGCGTTGGGTAACTTTGGTGTTGATCATATTCTTGATGGTATTGTTGAGTGGGCGCCTACTCCGCAGACCCGTGAAACCGAAACACGTGTTATCGAGCCTAGTGAATCTAAGTTCAGTGGCTTTATATTTAAGATCCAAGCAAATATGGATCCTAAACATCGTGACCGCGTTGCCTTTATGCGTGTCTGTTCTGGTCGTTATGAGCAGGGCATGAAGATGCATCATGTGCGTCTAGGTAAAGATGTCAACGTGAGCGATGCTCTGACCTTTATGGCTGGTGATCGTAACCGTGCCGAGGCTGCTTATCCTGGCGATATTATTGGTTTGCATAACCACGGTACCATTCGTATTGGCGATACCTTTACTCAAGGTGAAAAGCTGCGTTTTACTGGTATTCCTAACTTTGCACCAGAAATGTTCCGTCGTATTCGTCTAAGAGACCCGCTAAAGCAAAAGCAATTGCTTAAAGGGTTAGTACAGCTATCTGAAGAGGGTGCGGTACAGGTATTTAGACCCATCGATAGCAATGATCTCATTGTTGGTGCGGTCGGCGTGCTGCAGTTTGAAGTGGTTGTTGGTCGACTAAAGACTGAATATAAAGTTGAAGCTATTTATGAAGCAATCAGTGTTGCGACTGCACGTTGGGTTTATTGTGACGATCACAAAAAACTTGATGAGTTTAGACGTAAGTGCAGCATGAACTTAGCACTTGATGGCGGTGATAATCTGACTTACATCGCTCCAACGATGATTAACTTAAACTTGTCGATGGAACGTTATCCAGATATTGAATTTGCTAAGACGCGTGAGAACTAATTTCCGCTGATAATGTTCAATAATGAAACCCAAGCACATGCTTGGGTTTTTTATTGGGCTAAATTTACAACGAGCTTCATTTCATCAGTGTTAGTGACTAATACCAATTGCATTGAGTATTTGACCAATTCAGAGCGCCTCAGATTTTTCAATTCAAGGCGCATTGGTGAAGAAATGGTTATTCCCTTTTAAGCCAATGCAAAGCAGAAGTGGAAAGTCTGAGTTGCTCACGTAGTGCGGCCGACGTTTAAAGCAAATGGCAAAGCCCTTTAAGCTTCGTTGTGGGCTTTGGATATACGACTAAATGGTCTATTTTGTTCCATACAAAATAAGCCATTTCCACCCTCCTTGGCGGTCAGGTTTAGGAGGTACGAGACCATGGATGGTCGAAGGTAGAATAATGCAGGAGCAATTATCGAGAGCGAAGCACGACTAAATGGATTTAGGAGGTAGAGTCATGTATGGAGCAATTGCCGAGGATGCCTGAGCCGAGAATAACGATTAGCTTCAATCTCCCATCTTGCCTACAGAGCTTTGAATTCCCGCTGAATGGTCAAACTTTTAGTGCAACTGGTATAATTATATTCGAGTGACTATGCTGGGTTCTATATCTGAAGTGAGTAATGACTTACTTTAAAGATCAATAATGCAGTGTGGCCGTTAGCGAGATAAAGCTCATAAGTAACGGCGCTAATAAGCAACATAAATAGGGAACTTGAGCATAAATGGAGATAGTAGAGGCAAATTCCAGCCCCGAACAGCAGCCTAAAATGAGTCCGTTAATCGACAGCCATGCGCATTTAGACTTTGCTGAGTTTAATCATGATAGAGCAGAGCTGTTTGAAAAGATGAAGGCACAGGGGATCACTCAAGTCGTGATCCCGGGAGTTTCAGAAGACAAGTGGCTTAACCAACTTCACATTGCTAATACCTATAATTGCGCTTTTGCTTTAGGGGTACATCCGTGGTTTTGTGATTCAATGACAGAGGAAACGTTACCTAATCTTAGACAGTTACTGTTGAGCCTGCATCAGCAGAAAAAACTTGTTGCAATTGGCGAGTGTGGTTTAGATAAGTTACATAAAAGTAATTTCACTACGCAATTGTCAGTGTTCAGCGCGCACATTTTACTGGCTCAAGAATTCGATCTACCTCTCATTATTCACTGTGTTAAAAGCCATGAACAGATGCTAGGCCTACTGAAAAGCGCAAAAAATGCTAAAAAAGGGGTGATCCATGGCTTTTACGGCGGGCCAGAGCTTGCTTTGCGTTATGTTAATTTAGGTTACAAACTAGGGATAGGCGGTTTGCTATTAAATGATAGCGCCAAAAAACTCCAACAAACGGTAGCACAATTGCCCCTCAGTGCATTTGTATTAGAAACAGATTCTCCTGCAATGAGCCCTATAAGTAGCGAGAATGATCGAAATACTCCGTTGATTTTGCCTTTATTACTCACGAAAATAGCAAGTTTACAAAAGAAAACGAATGTTCTTATATCAGAACAGTTGTATTTTAATGCAACGCAACTCTTTGACCTTTAGTTTTTTTTGATTAAACAGATGTAACTCGCATCAGAATAACCAACAAAATCATTGAAATAAAACTTCAAAAATTTGATCAATACGACGCTTTTAGGCTTCCGCTCGGGTATAATCGACCGCGGAAAAAGGTTGGTTAACAACATAATTAAAAAGTATTAACATATAGGGTGATGGTTAATGGATATTTTAATGAGTTTAGTAGGGGTGGTCACCTTACTTGCGATCGCTTTCGGGCTTTCAAATAATAAAAAAGCAATTAACAAACGTACCGTTTTTGGTGCATTAGCAATTCAGGCCATTTTCGGTGGTTTCGTATTGTATGTACCAGTTGGGCAAGAAGTGCTTGGCGGTGTTTCAATGGGTGTTGCCAATGTTATTGGTTATTCTCAAGCTGGTATCGACTTCCTATTCGGTGGTCTAGGTACTGACGCTATGTTCGCAAACGGTGTTGGCTTCGTCTTCGCTATCCGCGTTCTACCCGTTATTATCTTCTTCTCTTCTTTGATTGCTGTACTTTATTACCTTGGCATCATGCAGATGGTTATTAAGTTCATCGGTGGTGGTCTACAGAAGGCATTAGGTACAAGCCGTACAGAATCTATGGCTGCTACTGCAAACATCTTCGTTGGTCAAACAGAAGCGCCGCTTGTTGTACGTCCTTTCATTGCGACTATGACGAACTCTGAGTTATTCGCAATCATGGTTGGTGGTTTAGCATCAATCGCGGGTGCAGTACTTGCTGGTTATGCAGGTATGGGCGTTAAAATTGAATACTTGGTTGCTGCCTCTTTCATGGCTGCTCCTGGTGGTCTATTGATGGCTAAGCTTATCCATCCTGAGACTGAAGAAACTAACAACGACATGGAAGATCTTCCTGAAGACACTGATAAGCCAGCTAACGTCATCGACGCTGCTGCTGCCGGTGCTGCTTCTGGTATGCATTTAGCACTAAACGTTGGTGCAATGCTTCTTGCTTTCGTTGGTCTTATCGCGATGCTTAACGGTTTGTTAGGTGGTCTTGGTGGATTAGTTGGTTTTGAGAACTTAACTCTAGAACTTATCTTAGGTTACTTGTTCATGCCTCTAGCATTCCTTATCGGTGTGCCTTGGAATGAAGCAATGGTTGCAGGTTCGTTCATTGGTCAGAAGATCATTGTTAACGAATTCGTAGCTTACTTAAACTTCGCTCCTTACCTTAAAGATATTGCTGATGGCGGTATGGTAGTTGCTGAAACAGGTCTTGCGATGACTGATAGAACTAAAGCTATCATCTCATTTGCACTCTGTGGATTTGCTAACTTATCTTCAATCGCAATCCTACTAGGTGGTCTAGGCTCTATGGCTCCAAGCCGTCGTCATGACCTTGCTAAGTTAGGTGTTCGTGCCGTTATAGCAGCGTCGCTAGCGAACCTAATGAGTGCCACAATTGCGGGTCTTTTCCTAGCAATGTAAGCACTTTGAGACTGGGTAGACAATCGTCGCCCAATCTAGGCTCTGCTCTTGTTGAGCAGAGCCACTATTAAGTCAATCGTTTTCCAATTAAGAATTTTTTACGAAATGATCAATAACTAAGGTTAGGGTTCCTTTCGGCATAAAAACGACAATAACAATGATATGGCAGCTTAATCTGTCGATAAATCATGACTTTGTTCGAATGTTAAAACTTAGTGTTCGCATTTTTACATAAATACTGTTGAAGTTTGGCATAAATTAAGTAGAATGCGACGCCATAAAAAAGAAACGCTGACTCTTCATAAAGTAGAGCGGTAAAACCATAAATAAATGGGGTTGATGATGAAAAACGTTAAAACTATAGCACTAGCTACAGCACTAGCAGCAACAGCAGCAATGTCTGCACCAACATTCGCAGCAGATCGCGGCGATGATATCCGTTCTGGCGATTACAGCTGGATGCAGTTCAACGCAATGTATGCGTTTAACGAGCTTCCACGTACTGACGCTGATGACGGCGGACACGATTATCTAGAAATGGAATTCGGCGGCCGCGCTGGCATCGTTGACCTTTATGGTTATGTCGATGTTTTCAACCTTGCAACTGGTGATTCTGGCGATAAAGCTACAGGCTCTGGCAAAAGCAAGATGTTCATGAAGTTCGCTCCTCGTTTCTCTATCGATGCGATGACTGGTTGGGATCTTTCAGCTGGTCCTATCCAAGAAGTTTACTTCTCAACTCTATTCAACTGGGGTGGCGGTGTTATCGGCGAAGACGTTAACGCATCTTTCTGGGGTATCGGTGCTGACGTAATGGTTCCATGGTTAGGTAAAACTGGCATGAACTTATACGCTCACTACGACATGAACGGTAAAGAGTGGAACGGTTACCAGTTCTCTATGAACTGGTTCAAGCCTGTTATGAACTTTGACAACGGTAGCTTTGTGTCTTTCCAGGGTTATATTGATTACCAGTTCGGTGCTGATGATGAATATGGCAATGAATATGTACCAATGTCTGCAAGTGGTGGCGCTGCATATTTCGGTCTACACTGGCATTCAGACAACTACGCATTGGGTTATGGTCTAAAAGCATACCAAGATGTTTACCTTCTTGAAGATGGTGCTGGTATCGTAGGTCTAGAAACTACTGGTTTCGCACATTACCTAACGGCTACTTACAAGTTCTAAGCAATCGCTTAAAACATAGTTAAGTATATGTCAGAGCCGCGTAGTTTCGCGGCTCTAACTAACGTCTACACACTGTAACGTTGACGATTGAATTTATAATACAACTTTTGCTGAATTGATAAGATAAACGTCTTAATGTTTACTTAAGCATGAACTATATTTAGATAGCTTGTTTAGGTAAGTATTAATTGAAAGTGATATAAAAATTTTTACGCGCTAAAACGGACTTTTCGCGGAAAGGCAGACATAAGCAGTACCAATCTCCCTTCCCGGTCTTCATGGATTCAAGTCGTGACACTAGTGTCAAGATTATTGCAGCTCCAGACGTTGCAATGTTGGATACCTGAATATTGACCTTAAGTTGAATATGGTTCACCACTATTCATCATTTAAGGTCTGGCAATGCTCGAAGGCCCGGCTCATAAAAATAATCAAAAAAAGCCACTTCTAAGCACAGCCTTACGACAAATTTCTATCAAAAATTTTACTATTTGAATATGTCTCGGAGAGCTATTATGAGCGACTTAAAAAAAGCAGCACAACAAGCCATTAGTTTAATGGATCTAACCACGCTTAATGACGATGATACCGATCAAAAGGTAATCGATTTATGTCATAAAGCTAAGACACCTGCTGGCGATACTGCTGCTATCTGTATTTTCCCTCGCTTCATTCCTATCGCGCGCAAAACTCTTAATGAGATTGGCGGCGATGATATCAAGATCGCAACAGTCACTAACTTCCCACACGGAAATGATGACATTGCTATCGCAGTGCTTGAAACTCGTGCGGCTGTTGCTTACGGTGCAGACGAAGTTGATGTTGTTTTCCCATACCGCGCATTAATGGCGGGTAATGAGACTATCGGTTTCGAACTTGTTAAAGCATGTAAAGAAGCTTGTGGCGACGATGCCATCTTGAAAGTCATCATCGAGTCTGGTGTTCTGCAAGATCCTGCACTAATCCGCAAGGCTTCTGAACTCTGTATTGATGCTGGTGCTGACTTCATTAAAACTTCTACGGGTAAAGTGGCTGTTAACGCAACACTTGAAGCCGCTGAAATCATGATGACAGTGATTAGCGAAAAGAACACTAAGGTTGGCTTTAAGCCTGCCGGTGGCGTAAAAGATGCTGCAGCTGCTGCAGAGTTTTTAGGTGTTGCTGCACGTCTTCTTGGTGATGACTGGGCCACTCCTGCGACATTCCGTTTTGGTGCTTCTAGCTTACTAACCAACCTACTGCATACGCTTGAGTTAGGTGATGAAGCAAAAGGACCACAAGGTTACTAATCTTTACTGATTAAGCTTGTTGTTAAGTGTGATCTAAATCTAATTAGGTGTATCAAAAGTTCGTTAGTATGTAACTATATTACAGCTTTTGATTTCACTTTAGCAGGTTGTTAACTAAAAACACCATTAGATGGGAATTTAGTTACACTCTTGGAGGTAGTACATGTTTTTAGCTCAAGAAATTATTCGTAAAAAACGTAATGCTGAAGTCCTTTCAACAGAAGAGATCCAATTTTTTGTTAAAGGCATTACCAATAATACCGTTTCAGAAGGTCAAATAGCGGCGCTTGGCATGGCTGTTTACTTTAACGACATGAATATGGATGAGCGTATCGCGCTGACCACTTCAATGCGTGACTCTGGTACGGTTCTCAATTGGAAATCTCTTGACCTTAACGGTCCCATTATCGATAAGCACTCAACTGGCGGTGTGGGGGATGTCATTAGTTTGATGTTAGGCCCAATGGCGGCAGCTTGTGGTGGTTATGTACCGATGATTTCAGGTCGTGGACTGGGTCATACGGGTGGCACACTCGATAAGTTTGACGCTATTCCTGGCTACAACACCGAACCTGATAGCGCGCTATTTCGTAAGGTTGTGAAAGAAGCTGGCGTTGCAATTATTGGCCAAACTGGCGATCTTGTTCCTGCCGATAAGCGCTTCTACTCTATTCGTGATAACACCGCTACCGTTGAATCTATCTCGCTTATTACCGCTTCTATTCTTTCCAAAAAGCTTGCAGCAGGTCTTGATGCTCTTGCGATGGACGTTAAAGTCGGTACTGGCGCCTTTATGCCAACTTATGAAGCTTCTGAAGAGCTAGCGCGCAGCATCACAGCGGTAGCAAACGGTGCAGGCACTAAGACGACAGCATTACTGACGGACATGAACCAAGTGTTGGCTTCTTGTGCGGGTAATGCGGTAGAAGTCAAAGAAGCCGTCGACTTTATGACAGGTGCATACCGTAATCCACGTCTTTACGAAGTGACTATGGGCCTTTGTGCCGAAATGCTGATCCTTGGTGGTATTGCAAGTAATGAAGCTGAAGCGCGCGCTAAATTAAACCAAGTACTGGATAACGGTAAAGCGGCTGAAATATTTGGCCGTATGGTATCAGGTCTTGGCGGCCCCGCAGATTTTGTAGAAAACTACGGTAAATACCTACCTGATTCAAAAATTATTCGTCCTATTTATGCTGACCAAGCGGGTTTTGCGACTGGCATGGATACGCGTGAATTAGGACTTGCGGTTGTCACTTTAGGGGGCGGACGTCGCAAACCTGGTGACACGCTTGATTACAGCGTAGGACTTACTAAAGTGTGCGCACTTGGCGATGAAATTAGCGCCGATAAGCCTATTGCATTTATACACGCTCAATCTGAAGACGCCTTTGCTGAAGCACAAGCTGCAGTGAAAAAAGCGATTCATATTGGCGATACCAAGCCAGAGACAACTCCTGAGATATATCGCTATATCCGTGAGTCAGATCTGTAACGGAGCACAGTTTATGAAACGTACTATAATCATGATGCTAGATTCATTTGGCGTCGGTGCAGCACAAGATGCTGAAGCATTTGGCGATGTCGGAGCTGATACTTTTGGGCATATTGCGCAAGCATGCGCGGAAGGTAAAGCAAATGAAGGCCGTGAAGGACCACTGAAATTACCTAACTTGGCTCGTTTGGGCTTAGGTCATGCCTCGAAAGAGAGCACGGGCGAATTTCCTGCTGGATTTGGTGATGACGTTGAGATCATAGGGGCTTATGGCCACGCAGATGAATTAAGTTCAGGCAAAGATACCCCAAGTGGACATTGGGAAATGGCGGGCGTACCTGTTTTGTATGAATGGGGATACTTTAGCGATTTAAGCAACTCTTTTCCGCAGGAGCTTACAGACAAAATTCTTGCGCGAGCTGGTTTGACTGAGTTTTTAGGTAACTGCCACTCTTCTGGAACTGTGATTCTAGAGCAGCTTGGCGAAGAGCATATGAGCACGGGTAAGCCAATTTTCTATACCTCTGCTGATTCGGTGTTCCAAATTGCTTGTCATGAAGAAAGTTTTGGTCTTGAGAAACTGTATGAGCTTTGTATTATTGCTCGTGAAGAACTCGCCGATTACAATATTGGCCGCGTTATTGCGCGTCCATTTGTAGGCACTGGCCCAAGTGATTTTGAGCGTACCGGTAATCGTCGTGACTATGCGGTTAAGCCACCGGCCCCGACAGTGCTAGATAAGCTAAAAGATGCTGGCGGCGAAGTGGTTAGTGTTGGTAAAATTGCTGACATTTATGCGCATTGTGGCATTACTAAAAAAGTGAAGGCAACAGGGCTTGAAGCACTGTTTGACGCGACTTTAGAGCAAGTTAAGCAAGCGGGTGACAATACGATTGTATTCACCAACTTTGTAGACTTTGACTCACATTTCGGCCATCGCCGTGATGTTGCGGGCTACGCACGCAGCCTAGAGTATTTTGATTCACGTTTACCTGAAATTCTAGCCTTGCTAGATGAAGATGATTTCTTACTGCTAACGGCAGATCACGGTTGTGATCCAACATGGCCTGGTAGTGATCATACTCGTGAAAGAGTACCTGTTCTTGCTTATGGCGCAGGTTTAGCACCTGGCTCGCTTGGACTGCGTAATAGTTTTGCCGATATGGGCCAATCAATTGCGAGTTACTTTAAGCTTGAACCAATGGAATATGGCGAATCTTTTATTCGTTCATAAACTAACTAGATTTTAAATTTGGCGGCTCACTTTGGGCCGCTAGCAAACATAGACTCAAGTATTAACGACAGTCTGAAAAATATAAATAGGGGTTTTCTGATGGCTACACCACACATTAATGCCGTAGACGGTGCTTTTGGCGATACAGTTCTATTTCCTGGCGATCCACTACGCGCTAAATATATTGCTGAAACGTTTCTAGAAGACGTTGTTCAAGTTACTGACGTTCGTAACATGCTAGGTTTCACTGGTACTTATAAAGGTACTCGCATTTCAGTGATGGGTTCAGGTATGGGTATCCCATCTTGTTCAATCTATGCAACTGAATTGATCAGAGATTATGGCGTTAAAAACCTAATCCGTGTTGGTACTTGTGGTGCTGTAAGCACTGAAGTTAAAGTACGTGACGTGTTAATCGGAATGGGTGCTTGTACCGATTCTCAAGTCAACCGTTTACGTTTTAAAGGTCAAGATTTCGCTGCTATTGCTGATTACAGCCTACTTAGCGCCGTGGTTAAAGCTGCTGAAGCTAAAGGGACTAAATTCCGCGTTGGTAACATTTTCTCTGCTGATCTTTTCTACACTCCAGATCCAGAAATGTTTGACGTTATGGAAAAGATGAACATCTTGGGTGTCGAAATGGAAGCTGCTGGTCTTTACGGTGTAGCTGCTGAGTTCGGTGCTAAAGCATTGTGCGTTTGTACTGTATCTGATCATATCCGTACTGGTGAAAAGACCTCTTCTGATGAGCGTCAAACTACCTTTAACGAAATGATCGAAATGACACTAGAAGCTGCTATCACTCTTTAATTAGTGATGCTGTAACGTGAATAGATTGGTTTGACTGATCTATTAGTCATAAAAAACGGACATATTGATGTCCGTTTTTTTGTATCTATAGCCCACTGACTATATCAGGGCTTTATTCTTTTTTTTGTTCAGCAGCTGCAGACGTTGGCGTTCCATTGTCTAGGTTATCTGCTTCTTGTTGTCTATGTTTCGCATTTCGTTGACTGAGTAACTGCCGCAGTTTTACTTTCGCTTTACGTCTATCAAAATCAGCACGTTTGAACGACAGTGCTCGTGATAGCAACATGCCTATGAGCCCAGCAATGATAAGCATCATCTGCTGTTGTTCCATATTGATTTGATGCGCTTCTTTAATTTCGTTAAAAAAGTACTTTGGTTCCAGTCTCACTTCCACATATCCTAAGTTTTGACCATCTTGAGAAACGGACTCTACATACGGTGGATATTGCTCAAGCAGCAGTGCCATCTCCTCTGAATCAGCTTCGTAGTCTTCTTGGCTCACGCTTTGTGCGAAGGACAGCCTTACGCCATCTTCGCTAAAAATACTGGCAGACATCACTTTAGGGTCAAGTACTAAGGCAGTTGCCAGCCACTGCAGCTGTTCATCATTCTCTAACTGAAGTGCAGGTGCCGCACCGTAGGCAGTTTGCTGCACTAATAATCTTGCCATCTTTTCGGTTTGGGACTTTAGAAGCTGTTGCCCTTGTAGTAGGCTGGTTTCCCACAGCTGATCTAGACCAATGAATAATGCGATAGCGACAAGGATCTGTAATATCCTGCTTATTCTATGGCTCTTTTTTAGGCCTTTTAAATAAAACACTGAAACCCTTAATTTATAGTGTACTCACTTAATCATAATTGATTATGGCGGTACTCGGTAGTTGGAGAATCATAACTAATGGACAATTCGAGTCAATCTACTGTTTTTGAATGGTTAAGCAGTGAAAGTAGCATGTCTTTTAACGCTGGGGAACAAAGATTTACTCGTCATGTTGAGGCTCAGTTTCCTGCTCGTCATCATCGTTATCGGATCCTATTTTCAGATAGCCAGCATCTAAGTCTCGTGCAGAGCTGGTTATTGTCAAATACAGCAGAGTTAAGCTTGGCGTTGATCTCGCGAGCAACAGGGCTGAATTGTATTGAGGTTTGCGCTCTTAAACCCTTAGCGTTTACGACCTTAGCACCCCTGCCACGGCTTGAAGTCTTTGAGATAAAAGCTGATGCGCCAGTGTTAAACCAGCCGGGTTTGTTGGTTATGGACATGGATTCTACGGCGATTGAGATTGAGTGCATTGATGAACTTGCTGAAATGGCAGGGGTTGGCGCAGCTGTTGCCGCAGTGACCGAGCAAGCGATGCAAGGTGAACTTGATTTTGAAGAGAGCCTGCGCGCCCGAGTGGCAAAACTGACGAATGCCGATGCGAGCATCATTGATAAATTATGTGCTAAGTTGCCCTTGATGCCTGGATTAACAGAAACGATAACCGAACTTAAACAGCATCAATGGCGTACTGTTGTGGCATCGGGTGGTTTTACGCCTTTTGTTAATCATCTGCAGCAGCTGTTGGATCTCGATGCCGCCTTTGCCAATGAGTTAGATATTGCTGACGGAAAACTCAACGGTACCGTCTCTGGCCAAGTTGTCGATGCCCAGTTTAAAGCCGATTGTGTGGTTAACTGTGCACAGACGTGGAGTATAGGCTCAGGCCAGAAAGTGGCGATTGGTGATGGTGCCAATGATATACCGATGATCAATATTGCAGACTTTGGCATCGCATATCACGCTAAGCCAAAACTCGCGGCAGTGGCTGATGCTACTATCAGCAAACTTAATCTTAAGGCTTTACCCTACTTATTTCAGCTTAAGTAAGCGAGTGACTTAACGATACGTTAAAGCGGTATTTCACCGATAAACGGTCATAGACAAGCCTACTAAAAATACCTTGTAGGCTTTTTATTTTTGTTTTATCCGTGTTTTAATCTATAGCTATCAACTTGATTAGCCATAAGCTTTCTATCATCACTTGTTTAAATAGTTCTGTTAGAGTTATTAATCTTGTTTTTTTTCTTTGACCTCAGTAGTTTAGTGGTTAAAAAAGCGAGTGCTAAAGCGTGAATATCAAGCAAAAATCCCTCTATGTGCCATACAATCATGGTTATCTTCACTTAAGACAATTGATCCCCGTTAATGCAGATATGAGTAAGCCGCCGTTGTTAATGTTGCATGGTGCTATGTCTAATGGTCGGGTTTTTTACAGTGATTCGGGTAAAGGTCTGGGTTGCTACTTGGCGGAGTCTGGGGTGGTTGTTTACGTGCTTGATACGTTAGGTCGCGGCCGCAGTACCCCTAAACTGGGTCCAGGATTTAGTGCCGGGCAGGGGGAGGTTATTCGGGAGCAGTTACCGCTTATTCAGCAATATATTCTCGCTTTACATCCTAAAACAGACCTTGTCCATTGGTGTGGTCATTCATGGGGCGGGGTGTTGATGGCCAGTGCTATTGCACGATACGACTCTTTACAAATTTCTGTAGCCTCGCTCGTCACTTTTGGCAGTAAGCGCCGGATCGAAGTTAAGTCTTTAAGCAAGTGGTTGCAAGTGGACTTGGTATGGAACAAACTCGCGCCCTTTATTGCTTGGCATCGTGGTTACCTGCCCGCTGATAAGTTAAAAATGGGCATGGATAATGAATCTAGAGCTTCTTTATTGCAAAGTATAGATTGGGTCCGCGGGCATTGGATTGATCATGACGATGGCTTTGATTATAGCCAAGCGGCTAAAAATGCTAAGTGGCCAAAGTCTTGGTTTATTGCAGGCCAAGGGGATACCGTTTTGGGCAACCCAAGTGACGTGAAACGCATGATCAACGAATGCCAAATGCAACAGGTCGATTATACGCTTTTATGCCGTAAACATGGTTTTAAGCATGATTACGATCATGCGGGAATGTTGACCCATAAAGATGCAGTGCAAGATCACTTTCCCAGAGTGCGAGATTGGTATAGCCACTTAAACGGTTAATATTTTCGTTTAGCTGATTAACAGCGCCTAGTCTTCTGAGCTCATCAATGGCGCCAGCTTAAGTAATTCTGCTAAGTTGGCGGCCCCGAGTTTGTTCATCAGTTTTGATCTATGCACTTCAATGGTTCTAAGCGCAACACACAGCGAGTTTGACATCTGTTTGTTGGTGTTTCCTGCAATAATCAATTCAAAAATCTGTGTTTCACGTTCAGATAATTGATTTATCATCTGCTGATTACTGAGCTGCCAATGCAGATGCACACTGTGTTGTAGCCCTTTGGCAATCGATTGCGACAGTCGTTGGCCTTGCACTGGTTTCTGGAAAAAATCGAAAGCCCCATTCTTGAACGCATCTACCGCCATCGGCACATCACCATGTCCAGTTAAAAAGATAACTGATAATGGGCTCTTAGCCTCGCTCAGCAGTTGCTGTACTTGCGGACCGCTGAGGCCTGGCATGCGCGCATCTAAAATGACACAACCGGGCTGACTAAGATCGACTTTGGCTAGAAAGTCATTGCCGGTGTTGAAACACATCATTTTGTAACCATAGCCATCCATTAGGAAAGTGATGGAATCAACGATAGCGTCGTCGTCATCGACAAGATAGACAGGTCCATTTATCGGCTGTGGCATTAGCGATCCTCTTTCAGTCAATCAGCTACCCGATGAAAACTCTGAAACGAGCACCTTCGAATATGATGGGTATATATGATAAGTATCTCAGTTCATCACTTAATGCGAACATCTTTTTTACAAAGCATGAGTCCCATCACGTTGGGTGTACATTAGCCTATCGTAAACTTGAGCTAGCGATTAATACGAGGCTAGTAAAGTGTATCGGACCTTATTCTGTTTATTACTATTGTGTAGCACATCCAGTGTTTGGGCGCAGCCTCAATCGCTTTATGTGGGGGTGTTATCCAATTGGGGTAACCAACAAGCTATCGAGCGCTGGGCACCAATGATGCAGTATCTAGATGAGCAGGTACCCGGAACCCAGTTTCATGTTTATCCCGGTAATTTTGAAGCGCTTAACCTCGCAATGGAGTTAGGGCAAATCCAGTTTATTATTACTAACCCTGGTCAATATCTTTATCTTTCCAACCAATACCCATTATCCTGGCTGGCAACCATGCGCTCTCGGCGTCACAAGGGTGCTACATCGGCCATTGGTTCTGCCATTATCGTTAAAGCTGAAAGTAATTATCGCACCTTGTATGACTTGAAAGGCAAAGTCATCGCTGCGAGTGATCCCCATGCATTGGGCGGGTATCAGGCCACCGTGGGCTTAATGCACAAGTTGGGTATGGACGCTGATGACTATTTTAAAGAGGTTAAGTTTCTAGGGTTTCCGTTAGACCCTTTATTGTATCAAGTCCGAGATGGCAACGTTGACGCCGCTATTACGCCGCTATGTACCTTTGAAGATATGGTCTCTCGCGGCCTCATTAACGCTGCTGACTTCCGTATTCTTAATCCGAGTCGGCCAGACGGGTTTGACTGCCAATGCAGCACCCATCTTTATCCTAATTGGTCCTTTGCCGCGAATGAAAGTGTCGGTATTCGTTTGAGTAAGCAGATCACCCAAGCTTTAATGGAGCTGCCAACTGAACACCCCGCAGCGATAAAAGCGCAGTTGATGGGGTGGACATCACCCATTAGTCAGCTCGCAGTGATCCAACTTTTTAGTGATTTACATATTAAAGGTACTGATAGTAGCCGTTGGGAGAGTGTGCAGAACTGGCTTAAAGATAATCGGCATTGGGGGATCTTCGCCATTTTTATTTTTGTGGTGGCAACCATCTATCATTTATGGATTGAATATCGGTTCCACCAAAAGAGTGAGTCATTAATCGAGACAGAAAGACAGCTAAAGCAACAAGCTATAACGCTTGAGAGATTACAGAGCGCCTCTATTATTGGCGAGATTGGTGCCGGTTTAGCCCATGAAATTAATCAGCCTATTGCTGCCATTACCAGTTATAGCGAAGGTGGCATTATGCGTCTGCAGGGAAATCAAACCGGCGATGTCGCAGCGAGTATCGAGCTGCTAGAAAAAATTCATCGACAGTCCACTCGAGCTGGAGAGGTGGTGCACCGGATCCGTAGTTTACTTAAGCGTCGAGAGTCAGTCATGGCCGACGTCAATATTCTGAGTCTCGTTGATGAGTGTATTTCACTGTTGAAGCTGGAATTACAGCGCAGAGATATCCAAATTAATAAGCGGATTAAAGGTGAGCCATTCTTCATTACGGCCGATCGCGTTGGCTTGCTACAGGTATTAATTAACTTAACTAAAAACAGCATCGACGCCATTGCCGAAACCCAAGCATCAGGCAAAGGTGAGGTGACTATTGAACTGATATTTAAAGAATATCAAGTCGATGTCTTAGTTATTGATAATGGTACCGGATTATCACAGAACTCTGATTCTGTAATGGCCACTTTTTTTACCACCAAAGAGGATGGATTAGGCCTAGGGCTGGCTATTTGTAATGAGGTGATCAGTGAGCACGATGGCGCATTTTCGTTAAAAACTCGGGACGATAAGCAGGCCGGCTGTATTGCCAAAATTAGCTTAAAAAAGAGGGGCTGTGAGCGAAAGGTTGAAAGTTGATTTAATGCTTTTAATTTAAGTGTTTGATTTTATATGTCTATTTGTATTTGTCGACTAGAATTCGACGATATGTGGTTTACCACAATAGACAAGTGGAGCTCCTTTGTGGCGGTTATTTTTCGAACTGTGAACCGCTTCACAAAGCTTACATCGTTAGTGTTGATATGTGGTTTACCACAATATTCAACGTTTAACACCTAGCAGACAATAGTGAAAAGTTTAGGGCGGATAGCCAATTCACCAACCCAATTTAAGGTTGATGAACGTGGCTAGCACTTCCCCCTTCAACGCACTTAGTACCATTGTCTACTGGGAGAATAATCATGAAATTAGATCGGCGAACCTTTATCAAAGGGGCTGGAGCGGGCACCGCTGGTTGCGCACTCGCAACGCTGCCTGGTTCTTTAGCTGCTCTAGGGCATTCCACATTGAAGGGCAGTGCAGAGTCTGTCGCCAGTATTTGTGAAATGTGCTCAACTCGCTGCCCAATTTCGGCTCGGGTCGTTAATGGCAAGAACGTCTCAATTCTGGGTAACAAAAATGCTAAATCTTACGGCGGCGCAGTATGTGCTCGTGGCGGAGCAGGGCATAGCCAGTTATATGATAAGCAACGCATCGTTAAGCCATTAAAACGCGTTGGCGAAAGAGGCGAGGGCAAATGGGCTGAGATTGAGTGGGAAGAAGCCTACGCTACAATTGCTGAAAACCTCAATAAAATTAAAGCTAAACACGGCGCCGAATCGGTCGCGTTCTCCTCTAAATCAGGTTCACTCTCAGGTCATCTATTTCACCTTGCTAAGGCATTTGGTAGCCCCAATACTTTTACTCACGCATCGACTTGCCCTGCGGGTTATGTGGTTGCGGCCAAAGCGATATTTGGCGGTAAAGTAAAGCGTGACTTAGGCAATTCAAAGTACATCATCAACTTTGGTCATAACCTCTATGAAGGCATAAACATGTCTGAAACGAGAGGCATGATGAATGCGCAAATGGAAAAAGGCGCTAAGCTTGTGGTGTTTGAACCACGCTTTTCGATTGTGGCTGATAAAGCTGACGAATGGTATCCGATTAAACCGGGTACCGACGTTGCGGTAGCATTAGCCATTTGTCATACGTTGATTGAAGACGACTTATACGACAAAGCATTTGTCGCTGAGTTTGTGTCAGGTTTTGCTGAGTTTGCTAAAGAAGTCAAAGCCTATACCCCTGAATGGGCTGAATCAGTCAGTGATGTTCCCGCTGAAGATATTCGCCGTATCACCCATGAGTACGCCGCGGCAGCGCCGCATGCACTCGTCGATTTTGGCCACCGTTCATCATTTACCACCGAAGAGTTTGAGATGCGCCGGGCGCTATATGCTGCCAATGTGCTGGTGGGTAATATTGAGCGTAAAGGTGGTTTGTACTTTGGTAAGAAAGCCTCTAAGTACAATAAGTTTGCTGGCGATAAAGTCGCCCCCACACTGGCAAAGCCAGGCGTTGAAGGCATGCCTAAACCTAAGGCTAAAAGAATCGACATGGTCGATGAACAATACGCGCTTATTTGGTCATCTGGTGGGGTGTATCAAACCATTCTCGATGCCACGTTAGAAGCTCAGCCTTATCAACTGCGCGCTTGGGTAATGAGCCGGACCAATCCAATGCAGACCATGACAGACAGGGCTAGGGTCGTTAAAACGATGCAGAAGCTCGACTTTGTCGTCGCTTGTGACATTTATATCAGTGAAAGTGCAGCTTATGCCGATATTTTCCTTCCAGAATCAACTTACCTAGAGCGCGACGAAGAGATTGTTGATAAGTCGGGGAAAAACCCAGCTTACTACGTGCGTCAAAAAGTGGTTGAAACCATAGGCAACACTAAGCCTAGCTGGTTGATATGGAAGGAGCTTGCTGACTCGTTGGGTCAAGGTCAATTTTTCCCTTGGGAGAACATGGAAACGCTGCAACTGTTTCAAGTCGACAAGAATGTGCCGCTACTCAATAAAATCAAAAGTGATGGCTGGGTAAGTTATGGTGAACCACTGTTGTTGCGTGAACCGGAAATGGTGAAGCAGTTTGCCAATACGTATCCAAATGCTATCGCAACTGATGCTGATGACACGTACGCAAGTCACCTCTCTTTTAAAACACCTTCAGGAAAGATTGAGCTCAGCTCTAACAAGGTCGAAAAGATGGCGCCGGGTCGCGGGGTGATCAAGTACCGTGAAGTGACCATGAAAAAGGCGGACGAGTTGTTCTTCATTCAGGGCAAGGTTGCGGTACATACCAACGCGGCGACTCAAAACGTGCCGATGTTGGCGAGTTTGATGTCTGATAATGCGGTGTGGATCCATCCTATTACGGCTGGACTACTCAATATTTCCAGTGGTGACAAAATCAGAATCTACAACGATACCGGCAGCGAAGAGGGTCATGCCTTAGTCACCCCTGGTATTCGTCCTGACACTGTCTTTGCCTATATGGGTTGCGGTTCAAAGAACAAAGAGCTTGCGCGAGCGACCGGTAAAGGTGTGCATTGCGGTAACTTACTTCCCCACGTTACGTCTCCGGTGACAGGTATGAACCTGCATACTACCGGCGTCAAAATTGCCAAGATTTAATCGGAGATCATTATGACTAAGCGTTATGTTCTTGTGCACGACGAAAATAAGTGCATTGGCTGCCAAGCTTGCAACGTGGCTTGCCGCAGTGAAAATAATGTTCCTGAGTCGGTGACCCGGCTGCAGGTTCGAATTGAAGGGCCATATGGCAACTTCCCAAATTTACATTTTAAGTACAACCGTGTTTCGTGCGAGCAGTGCGAAAATGCCCCTTGCGTTAAGGTTTGCCCTACAGGCGCAGCCTATGTCAACGACGATGGCATAGTGTCTATTAATGAGAACAAGTGTGTAGGTTGCCTATATTGTGTCGCAGCGTGTCCGTACAAAGTGCGCTTTATCAACCCTGAAACTAGGGCCCCTGATAAATGCGATTTCTGTAAAGACAGCCGTTTAGCCCGCGGTGAACAACCTGCTTGCGTCACAGTGTGTCCTACTCAAGCACTCACCTTTGGTGATGCTAATGACTTGAACTCTGAAGTGCGCAAGGTGTTAGACACTAAGCCCAGTTACCAACAGAAGGTAAACCTTGGTACAGAGCCAAGAGTTTATCGAATTCCAAGTCGTAGAGGAGGGATCAAAGCATGAACAATATATGGGGCTCAATGGAGCAATATGATCCCGTCGTTTGGAACTGGATCATCGCAGTATACCTATTCATGGCCGGGCTCTCTGCAGGCTCAATGTTGGTCGCTATCGGGCTAAAATGGTACAAGAAAAACCGAGGCTTGCCGACAGAAGGTTTGCCGGTGATAAAAGCGGCCGCAATTGTGGCACCTGTATCTATCAGTTTAGGTATGGCGCTGTTAGTTTTGGATTTGACTAAGCCGTTCGAGTTTTATCATATCCTGCTGAACTACAACTTAACCTCGGTGATGGCTTGGGGGGTACTGGCGTTATTGGTCTATATTCCGCTGGTGTTTGTGTTTGCAGCGTTAGTGTTTGAGAAGCAGGTCCTGAAATATGCACCATGGCTGGCTGGGATCTTAAAAGTCTGTCGTTTGCTTGAAAATAGTATCCATAAACTGATTTTTGTTTTGGCAATAGGAGTAGGTGCGTACACTGGCTTCTTATTATCGGCACTCATTAGCTATCCGATTTTGAACACTGCAATATTGCCAGCGCTATTTTTAACCTCGGCATTGTCAGCAGGTTCAGCAGGTAACGTGTTAGTGGCAACCTTGTTCTTTAGTAAAGAGAAGTCTGACTGTATTGACCAAGTTCATCGTATTGAATATCCAGTCGCTTTTAACGAAGCCCTCTGTTTGGTGCTGCTCTTTGTTGGATTAAACTTTTCAGGTCCTGCCGCTCAAGGTGCTTTAAGTGCGATTACTCAAGGTGTATGGGCGAGTGTATTTTGGATTGGAGTGGTAGGACTTGGTTTGCTGGTGCCCGTACTGTCGAGCATCTTTGCACCTAAGTCTTGGCGCCATACCAAGGGATTTTTGATTACCGTTTCTTGTAGCACTATTTTAGGGGTACTCGCGCTTAGACACTTTGTGGTCTACGCCGGACAAAGTTATATCAGTTAATCGGCAGTCGATGCCAGTTGACGGTGAGTTACTGTTTAAACTGGCACGGTGACTGAAACAAAAAAGCCCAAGCTATGCTTGGGCTTTTTATGATGTAAATTATGTCCCGTCCTGAGATAAGTTTTTGACTGCACTAGTGATTAATTCAGGGAAACGCAGTATCACCTCGCGGCTAATATCGAGTAGCTCACCCACACCAATAATGCGCCAGAGTTGCTCTTCTAGTTTTTTGCCTTTGTGCAGTGCATGTATCTTTATATATTCCCGTTCACGACGGATATAATCTAAGTCTGGTTTTCCGGTGGCGCCGCGATAAACTCGCAGTGCCATAAACTCACCTAACTGTCGACTCTGCTGGATAAAGTGCATTAACTGAGCGGTATCTTTAAGATCTGAATCCGTAATACACAGAACGTCTACCTTGCCTTGTGATAGCCGAGACAGTTGCACATAAACTTCATAAAACGCTAGCCCATTTTGCGGCTTCATTGTACGAATTGGCACTATGATATCGCGCTTAAGCTTTCCGTCTTGGAACAGCGGCGCTAAGTCGTATTCCAACGGTTTTTTGCTGTTGGTAGCGAATATATTGGCGATAGCATTTTGTTCAACACCAATCCCAACCGTAGATATATAGGCAGATTTCACGGTTTTTTCTAGATAGAAAGGCACTGACACCAACTTGCGCATCAGCAGGTTCTTCATACCATCGGCAAGTTCTTTTACGTCATGGTTGTTTTCCGTGAGTTTCTCAAACCTGTTTTTATTGTGTTCAATTAAACGGTTAAGAAACTCAACACCAACGTGTGGAGTATGGCCGACTTGCGCCGCAAGGTGCAAGGTGACGCCATTTTTTCGAGTGCGGATCAGTCGATAGGGTAATTGCTGCAGTACGACTTTACCGGCAATGGTTTGCAGTTTCGGAAAGCTCAGCCCGATAGGCGCAGTCTGATTAAATTCAACGGCAGTATCTGTGGTGATCTGCAGTCCTTTACTGGAGATATCTTGGGTGTAGGCGCTAGTACTGATATTTCCTTGACTCAATAGTACCGGTGTCCTAAAGGCAAAACGCGCTTCATTACGGCGTTCGCTAAACTCCATCGAGACTTGTTTAAAACCCGCGAGTGTTAACTTTTGTTGGCCAAACACTTTGAGCTCATTAACGTTGCAGTTGTTAAGGGATTTCCAGGCTTGATACTGCCCATTAGCAGCATGGTTGGTGACATCAATCAACTGAATAACATGGGTAAATGCAGCCAGTTGAGCTTCGGTCAATGCATTATAACTGGCGTCATCGCCCGGCAATAGGCTAGCTCTGTAAGCTTGGTTGTGATCGATTGTTTGGCGTGCAACATGAAATATCCGCCAACTGGCTTTAGTTGCGCCAAAGCTGAAAAAGAGTGCTTGTAGCTGTTTATCTTGCAACTCTGCGAGAGTGGCGGAATAAAAATACTTACCGCCTTGAGCTTGAAAGGTAAAACAAAATAGCTGGCTATGCGGACTGGTTTCATCGGCGTCGATGATAGCGTGCAGTCTTGATGGCGTTAACAGCGCGTTTATTTGGCTGATGCCAGATTCATCTTTAAAGTACTGTGAAACCGCCTGATTATCTCGCCCCAACAACATATGTGTTGGTTGATATAAGGGGGGGGTATCTGCGGATGACGCACGCTTTTTATCTTCGATAAATAGCGCAAGGTGGGGGATATGCGGCAAGTAGTGCCGTTCAAAACCTAAGCCTCTCGTCGTGACCAGCACATCATTAACATCGACTTTGTAGCGATATTTATGGCCTCTGATGAGTTTGCCGAGCATGTCAGCCAAGGCGTCACTGCCTGATATTCGTTTGAGCCTTAGCCAGCTATATTCTTGATTACCTTCAATATCGACAATCTCATATTCAACACCTTGTTGTAGATCTTGATGGTAATAATCATCGCTAAGCTCGAGTAGTTTGATTTTGATAGGCTGTTTTACATTGAGTGTCTGCTTGGCTGGCAGACGAATTCTTGCGCCGCCGACCGATAGATCAACGGTGATCCCCAGGTATTTCTGCATCGCTTGGGATACTTCAATTTTCATGCTGTAATTCATGCGCTCTTCGCAACGTGCAAAGTAGCTGCCCAATACAATGCCTTGCGCGACATAGGGGGCATCGACAGGGCTTACCTCAATATCTGCATTGGTGCGTGCTTTGAGTACGCGGGCTTTATGGGCGGCAATCACTTGCTCATAAACCCCTAGGGTATATTGCTCTCGATAAAGGGCTAATGCCTCTAAAAAATTGGCTTTTGTCGGTTGATCAATAAAATGGGTTTGTGTACCAAACTCGAAAGTTTCGCATTCAAGATCTGTTTTGTTGCGTAAGTCGATGACCCGAACACAGCTGGATGCAAGCCTATTAAGCTCCATCTTGAGGAGAAATCGAGTCGAATTTGACTCTTCTGCTGTGAGTTGCTCAAACAAGGCATGGAAATCGGGTTCCATTAGCAAAGGCGTCAGTTGTTCTATTAGCGCATTATGCAGATCTAAACTCATCTATTACTTCTTTTTGGATGCTTATTGGGCCAATGGCTGATAGGCTCATGGGCAAGTTTTTGTGGGAAAAAATTAATTTCCAGTACTATCTTCCTTGTACCCTTAGCTATCGGCTGAAAACGCCGATACTTTATCGACTTTATACTACCTAGAAAGAATCATGGCAAAGAATAAAACAGCTTACGTATGTAATGAATGTGGTCAAGACTTTCCTCGCTGGCAGGGCCAATGTAGCGCTTGCCAAGAATGGAATACCATTAGTGAACTTAAGATCTCTACCGCAAAACCCACCACTGCAACCCGTTTAGGTTACGCAGGCTCTGTGGGCGGCGGTTCTAAAAAGCTGAACGAGATAGAAGAGGTCGATGCGGAAAAGAGATTGACTGGCATTGGTGAGCTAGACCGGGTGTTGTGCGGTGGCCTAACAACAGGTTCAGTCAACATTATCTCTGGTGATCCAGGAGCCGGTAAAACCACACTGTTATCCGATTTAGTCTCGCGTATGTCGCAATCAATGCCGTCGCTTTATTGTACCGCTGAAGAATCATTGTCGCAGTTTAAGAATCGCGTCAACCGTTTAAAGCTCAATTGTAATGAAGACAACCTTTACCTTATGGCTGAAACGAGCGTTGAAGCGATTATTGCTGAGTTAGAAGCGAAGCAGGTGAAGTTTGCGGTGATTGACTCTATTCAAGCCGTAGTCACTGAAATGGCTAACGGTAGCCCAGGTTCCCCTTCACAAGTGAAGGGCAGCGCACAGGCATTGACGCAGTTTTGTAAACAAAACAATGTCACCATGTTTTTGGTCGCTCATGTGAACAAGAATAATGAAACGGCAGGGCCACAAACCCTGATCCACATTGTTGACTGTTTAACGCATATTGAGTGTAACGATGGTCAAATTCGTACGCTTAGAGCTAACAAAAACCGTTTTGGTGATGTCGATACCGTGGGTATTTTTCGCATGACTGAGCGCGGCATGTTGAGTGTCGATAACCCGAGTGAAATATTCCTTTCTGGCTCGAGTACCGATTCTGCCGGCGCCGCTATTACCTGTATTCGAAAGGGCAATCGCAATTTGTTGCTTGAAATCCAGTGTTTAACCACTGAAACCGAGGGTGAGTTTCCGCAGCGAGTCTGCGTCGGGCTCAATATGAATCGGATTAAGATGTTAACTGGGATTTTACGTAAGCATACCAAAACCAAGATTTTCCACGACACTTACTTTAACTTAGTCGGTGGCTTAAAAATAGATGAGTCTGAAACCTGCATCGATCTTGCGTTGGTTGCGGCTTTACTGAGTAGTTTAAACGATTTTATTGTGCCGAGAACGACTTGCATCATGGGCGAGCTGAGTCTTAATGGTGACGTTAGGCCGATAGACAGTGGCGTGCCTAGAGTGAAAGAAGCGGTGCAGCATGGCTTTACCGAAATCTATATCCCTTTTAGGAACTACCATAAGTCGATGGAAGGGCTAGGAGCGACAATTCACTCTGTTAAAACCATTCATGAGCTCATTGAACTTATCAATTAGTGATGCATTTATGAGAAATGCATCCATGGGAAGTACCACCCTGAAAAGTGGTTATTTCCCTTGGTTGTGTGTATCAATAAATAGGGCTAGTTCTCGGTCGAGTAAGCTAGGGTCACCGACATTGAGCTCTATCAATCTTCTCAGGTGGCTAATACTTTCAACATCAATATGGCTGCAAGCCAAGCCTAATAGGTTGTCTTTTTGGTGAACAAGTTGAGTTTCCATATGCAGTTGTATATCGGAATCACCAATAGTGAAGCTAAGCTGCATCGCTTGGTTGCTCGGCGTAAACTGTTTTGGTCGTTCAATGAGGGCACCATTGAGGCTGATATCCAATAGCGTTGTTTGCCATACTGTGTCGTTACATCGCAGCTGTGCTTGATTGGCCAATAAAACACGTGAAAATAGTCGTCTTTCATCCATAGTGATTCCCTTCTAATTTTCTATTTTAAACTTTAGCTTTTGAACTGTCCCTGTTATACCACTTAAACACCGCTTTGGAGTATGTCTAAAGCACCGTTATTTCTCATAAATCATTCCAAAGTAAGCGTAATAAATGACGTTTACTTTAATAAATGTTATCTAACTAACCTGAACTCGGGATAATGAGTGTTTAGATGTTCTGAAGTATCTTTTAAAATCATCAGCTTAATAATTTTGTATTTCTCATATATCTGACAGTTTTGCTCGATGCCAAAATTATTGCTTATATCAAGGCGAGGTTTTGTACGTAATAGCACGCTATTACTAGAAAGCTCAACACAGATAGGGGCGATAATAGGGGGATTGAGCTGCACTGCTTATCCCGAGTTCAGGTTAACTAGTGCGTTCTAACACGTAAGATTGCTGCTTAATGGCAGGTAACCCTTTTAAAATAATGGCGATGGTGACGAGCTGATAAGCGATACCTGACCAAGAGTGCAGGTGCACCGATAATGCGAGGTTTAACAGATTACTGAGTAACATGGCATAACGTAGTCGGGTTGAACTGCAATAAAAAAGCGCGTAGCTCATTAAGACTGCAGCAGCAACCGCCGCCCATTCAGACCAATGTTCAGCCCAAATAAGACCTTGTGTTACTGCTAGCGCTGAAAACACTAAAGGCAATAGTGTGATACGCCAACCACTCCGTGCCTTTTCACTACGGCAAGTCGAAAAACGGCCAATATTAAGTAGCTGATTCATCATGCCTAAGGTACTGCCAAGCAGGCCTAAGTGAATAGCGGTTAAGCAGGATGCTAAAAGATTACCTGATAATAATTTTCGGTCGCATAACTGGGCATTTGCCCACCAACCAATGGTCATCGACACAAAGCCTAATGCCTGAACCCAAAGTAAAGCTTGATGTGATAACTCGAACACTAAATGACCAACAATAACGACAACATTAAACCGGCAGTTATTGTCGTTTTTTTAGCCGTTCAAATTGTGACCTCATCGTCACTTTAGCATTTGCTTTATCATACTTCGTTTTGGTTTGTGATCTGGGTCACTCTTTTGGATCCATTAAAAACCGGAGCCTACGTTAACGTACCACGCAACGTCTTCTGGACCTTTGGCGACATCCATTCCCATGTGTAAGCCATAACGCCGGGCAATGGTGTATCTAAAGCCAACACCATAAGCATTTTGTTCATCGCTATTCCACATATCACTGCTATCTTCTCCGGCCAGTCCACCGCCTAAAAATGACAGTAGCATCCACCGAGGAGTGACTTTCCACATAAGTTGTACTTCAGCTGAACCTACATCTTGACCTTGATAGCGATTCTTCGGGATGCCACGAAGATCAATATAGGGATAGGCAAACACCGGTAAACGTTCATCACTCGAAACCGACTGGTAACGCATCTTAAAACCTAATGTCAGGCTTTTGGAAAGAGGCCAATAGTTAATGCCTTCAACATTTAAGGTTTGATATTCATGATCACTTCCCAAGCTTTCAGTAAACCAATCATATTCGACAATGTAGTTGTAACCGCGGGTGGGCAAAAAGAAATTATTCAGGCTATCGTATTCAAGTATGGCCCCGAGCGAGGATACTTTAGGTGATGTGTCAACGATGTCTGTTAATCGATGGATCAGCTCAGGTGGAATGGTGTTGATATCGCGTCGATTACTCATATCTACCTGCAGAAATTTCTGCGCTACACCAACAAACAGCGCAGTATCGGCGACTCGATACTGCAATTTTTGTAGTAGTGCATAGCCTTGCATATTGAGATCAATCGACAGGGCATCGGCAAAGTCAGCTTGGCTGTAATAGCTCATGTTAATATCGCCATAGCCGCCACCCACCAAGTAGCGAATACTGTCTTTGTCCCAGGTTTGCCTATGACCGGCAAACCCCATTTTAGAGCCGTTATCGGTTGCGCCGACACCGACCACTGAAATACCTGGTGTTAGCAGTTGTGCACCACCATCAATAGAGCGGGTGGCCACCTGTTTTCTTTTTTCACGTTGCTCAGGGCTCTCATGCAGAAATAGTCCCATAACAGCCAGTCCGTTGCCTACTGAAGGCTCGGTAATAATGCTGGGTACGGGGAGAAAACCATAGGCATTTTCAGCTAAGTACTCACCCGCATCAAAATAGCCATCAATGGGGTCAAAGAAATCGACTGCACTGGCCTCTACGGCAAAAGTACAACACAGAATGACTGAAGTTTTTAGCGCTATATTATTATGATTCATTACGTTAATCATTCCCTCGTTAACGAATTATCAGTATAGATGTTAGCTGCTAGATTGTTTTAAACTCCCTTGTATCGAGCTCAATATCACCGTTATTGGCGTTTGGTAGTCATTTTCTTGAGCAAACGATAGCGACATTTTCTGCTAAGATACGCGCATACCGTGCCTGACTTAGTCACCATAAAAATTTAAGGAAATGGGTCGTGTCTTTTTCATCCCTATTATTAAGCGATACTTTACTTAGCGTACTCACGCAAAAAGGCTATATCGAACCAACGCCAATTCAATTGGCTGCGATCCCAGCCATTTTAGCGGGCCAAGATCTGATGGCCAGTGCTCAGACTGGCACCGGAAAAACGGCTGCATTTACCTTACCCTTACTGCAAAAGTTAACCGAGCAAACAGAAGCTTGCCAGCCAAAGGTACTGCGGGTATTAGTGCTGGTGCCAACAAGAGAACTTGCTCTACAGGTTAATAAGAGTATTGCTGAATATGGTGCCAACACCGCGGTCAAGAGTACGGTGATCTATGGTGGTGTCAGTATTGATGCTCAGGCTCAAAAATTAGCCGATGGCGTCGATATTGTGGTGGCAACGCCTGGGCGTTTGCTTGATCACCTGCGTCGAGGTTCTTTGTCGTTATCTGCAATAGACACCTTGGTATTTGACGAAGCCGATAGAATGCTGGATATGGGGTTTATGGATGAAATTAATGCCATATTAAAACAGCTACCACCACAGCGGCAGACACTGCTTTTTTCAGCAACATTTTCGAAAGTTATTTTTGAACTGAGCAAAAGACTACTACAGCAACCGATCAGGATTGAAGCTAATCAAGCCAACAGCACTGCGGATAATGTTGAACAGATTGTTTATGCGGTCGATAGCGATAGAAAACCTGAGCTGATAAGCCACCTTATTAACAAAGGTCAATGGCAACAGGTGTTGATATTTAGCCGTAAGAAGCAGACCGTCGATACGATTACCCAAAAGCTGATTGCAGCAGGCGTTGAAGCCAAAGCACTGCATGGCGATTTGAGCCAAGGTGCGAGAGAGCACGTGCTCGACGATTTTAAGATGGGGAAAATCAAGGCGCTGGTGGCCACTGATGTTGCCGCACGTGGGCTGGATATTATAGCGCTTGATTATGTGATTAATTATGAACTGCCCTTTATTGCAGAAGACTATATTCACCGTATTGGCCGTACAGGCCGCGCAGGTAATAAGGGCAAAGCAATAACACTCTACAGTGAAGATGACGCACTGTTACTCGAAGAGCTCGAATCGTTATTGGATAAACGCCTTCCGCAGCAGTGGTTAGCGGGCTTTGAGCCTGATCTTACCAAGGTTGAACCTGTGGCGCGTAAGAACAGTAAATCGGCACAAAGGCAGCGCGCCAAAAAGCGCGCATTAGCGGGTAGCAAGCGCGGACGTTAAAGTGTCATTTTTTGCGGTGCTGATGACTGTTCAGTGGTGCTTCCCATCTAACCCACACGGATGTGGGAATGCCTGAATGATACCTGGAATGTCACAGGTCTTATAGGTCAGACCAAGGAGATGTCAGCCCCTCGAAAGCGATGTCCACGCCTGAGTGGGCATTAGGGATGTTACTTTACAAGGTGTCCTCTGGTACTTCGGCAACTTCTATGGGGATGATGGCTATCGTCACCACTGAGTGTTATTTAAAGCCTGAGCATTTTTATAGAAAAGTACATTATTCAGACCAATACCAACTGGTCACGTTATAGCGATATTCATCGGTATATTCAGCATTTAACTTTTCAACCCAGTGTTCAGAGCCTTTTGATGATGGATCAAATAAAACACAGCGGTTATATAAAGGCGCAATACTCATAGGCTGATTATTTTCACCGATAAACGTGAGTTGACCTCCGGCATTGTTGTGCCACTCTTTATTTAAATACAACAGCATACAGATTTCTCTTCCGGGGGAGTCATCTGCATGTAGCTCAACAAAGTCGGTAGCACCTAAGCGAAAATAATTGCTGTTAATGTCAGGGTCTTCGACATTCATATCGGTTATCGTCACATTAAAAATACGTGATAACAGCGACATAAACTCATCCCCGCGCAAAAATGACAACAAATTCTGCGCTATATCGGCAGAGGTGTTGTTGGAACTCGCCGTTGCACGTTGCCACACATCTCGCTGTACAAAGCGTTGCTCTGCGGTGGTATTTTCCCATTGGGCGTCATCGACATATAAAGCAGAATAAGTATGTTTTTGAGTTTGCCAGTCATGCGGCTGCTGCAGCACCTTGATTACGTCATCGAGTCTGTCTTCATCAAGTAAGTTATCAATCACGATATGATGGGGGCAAGAGTTCAATAAAGACTCTCGATATGCAACTATCCTAGAATCGATTAGCTGTTCTTCATTTAACCACATTGAAACGACCCGTTTGTATCTTTAGCGCATCGGCTCAAGATTTGATAATACAGGCTTGGATAATAACGCCTATCACCGACTCTTTAAAATCATTAACAGAAAATTAAAGAACTAATCTCCGCCGAGATAGATGTCATCTTTAATTAGCTTGCGGCAGGTGTTGAGCAACACTTGGCGTTCTTCAACAGTCAGTGGCCCAAAAAATTGTTCATTAATATCAGCAATGATGACACTGGCTTCATTTTTTACTGTCTCGCCTTTGTCGGTGATCACTAAATATTTGGCCTTTTTATTGGCTTCGTTTTTATACGCTTCAATCAAGCCGCGTTTAATACAATTATCAACTAATCGCTTTGTGGCACTGCGTTCACGAAGTAGTGCATCGGCTAGTCCCTGTTGCATTAATTTGCCATGATGAGATAACACTTTTAGCGCGCCAAGCATTTCGATACTAATGTTGAGCTTAGATGATAAAGCTTGATTAGATAAGGTTCTAAACTGCTTGTAAGCTAGCCCCATCATAAACGAAGCACTAGTTTCGAACTCTGGTATTAAATTGACTCCAGTCGACATGATTCTCTCTGATTTTCGATAGCTGAAAAACTAAAAACAATATACCTAAAGTGACAGCAAGTTCCCATGCTCTAAGCAAGATACTCTCTAATCCGAAGCCTGAAGTCCCTAAGTAGAGTTGTATTGGTAAAACCGTGGCTAACATCGCATCACTATGGGTGTCTCTATCTGTATTTGACGACCTTACCATCGCCATTGCCATCGCAAAAATAGCCACGCCTAAGATCAAAGCATAATAGCTTAAAATTGTTTGGTGTCCCGCTATCGCAATACTCATCACCATGGCTATGGCACAGCCACTGATTTGCGTGATAAATCGACGTGAAACAACTTGTTGATAACGCTTCTTATCGACTTGAATAGCCGCTGCTATCACTGGCACCATGCAAAATGTGGCTGAAATAAGATCGATGTTCATTAGTACTACGATACCGGTACCAATAAATGCCATCGTCAGCAGACGTTGCTTATAAGTGACTTTAGTCCTGTTAAAGGTGGGTGGACTCGGTTGTTTTTCTAAAGGGAAAAGTGCCACCATCATTTTAGCGATGATGATGGTGATCAACATTGACAGACCCACTTCATCAATGCGGTCCGGCATACTTTGGCTACTGAATTGTGAAAAAATGACAATCAGTACCCAGTTAAAAATAGGCATGATTGCCGCGCCCAATTTAGCGGGTGTATCAGCCTTTTTACGCATATAGTCGATAAACAACAAGCTTATCGTCCACACAATAAAGGGATGAGATTGGAATGTTTCAGCAACAATTAGTGCGATACAAGCCGCAATAAAGGTAGGGGCAAAGGTTTTCAATAAACCTAACCAGGAGTAGTCCTTCACTTTGGTCATCGCTATTGTGGGGTAAAGTGCCAAATATACGGTGGATTCAAAATCAAGCATCTGACCCAGCAGCATACAAAGCGTGATCACAAGGGTAATTCGAATGGCCTCGTTGCGTTGAGATAATGTCTTAAACATAGGCAACCTGCTTAGTAGATATAACGGAAATAGCTAACGAGTTTCATCCAACTCAATGCGAAGGAGTCGATCACGCTATTGCCATTTAACACCATGACACTCGCCCTAGAGCCTGAGATCAATTTTGTATCCAGTTCCTTAACAGAAATACGGGTGCGTATTTTTTGTTGTTCACGGATCCAGCGATCATCGTTTGTCACATCTGACAATAGACTGCCGACACTCGATGAATCATATATTGCGCGATCTTGATTAATAATATGGCCAGAAAATATTTGTCCAGGTAATGCATCAAACACAAGCACTACCTCAACACCAGTGGTAAAAAAATTGACACCTTTCTCATTAAAATCAGCGTTAATCCAGCTATTCAGCTCGTTAACTAAAAACAAACTGATTTCGCCAGTATTGAGGTAAGTCCCAGCTTCTAACTGTAAGTTACTCACCGAACCATCGACTTGAGCAATGATATCGGTATGAATAAGATCCAGCGTTTTTTGCTCTAGCTTAGCTCTTGCAAGCTCAATTGCAGCACTGTCTTGTTTTTGTGCCAGCTCCGCGGCAATTCTTAGTACTTCAGCATCGGCTGCGATGATGGAGCTTTGTGCAACAGAATAAGAAAGCTGAACATCTTCAAGCTCTTCAGTGGTGATCAGCCCGCCCTTTAGCAAGGTTTGATAGCGTGTTAACTTTCGAAGCCAATTGTCATTCTCGGCCTGACGCTGAAGTCGTTCTTGCTTGGCTTTTGACAGCTCCTGCCATTTAGCGGAGTCAGCTTCTTTTGCCTGATGTAGTTCTGCTTCAGCCTCTTTGACCGCAATTAGATAGCCCGCTTTATCTATGCTGTAGAGCAGCTGCCCTTTATGTATCTGTTGACCGTTTTTAACATGGATCTGAGTCACCACGCCAGGCACCTCAGAAGCAATTGTCGCAACACTCTTTTGCACACTTGCTTGAGTTGTAAATGGTGCAATGTTGTCAGAGACAATTAGGAAGGCAGAGAACCCCAGTGCAACAGCTAAAACTAACCAACTGATGTATTTGTAAAAACTATCATTCATATTCATTTTTAACCCGATTATTTATGTCACTCATAACGGGGTTTGCCAATATTATAAATACAATATTACCCCTTTATTCTATATTGTTGTGCATGCAACATTTAAAATGGTACGTTAAAGTTGTTGTATGCGCAACAATATTTGGTTTCGCGTTAATCATGCTTTTTGTTAGCTTTGATGGGGAAGGGGGTTTTAGTTTTTAAGTTAAAAACTTAAATGCTAGATGATGGTGGCTTTCTAAGCCTGTTTCGATACGGCAAAGGCCTTCGATTTCAGAGATGAAGTCGCAAAACGTGACTCTACTGTATCTGTAGATGGGTCGACTGTAGGTGATTGGAACTTCGCCCTCGGTTATTAATAAAGAGTCGAGTAAGAAGGACTGCTCGTTTGATGTGAATGGATTCATAAATGCCGCGATGGATAGTCATTGATGTTCCCGACATCATAATTACATTTCCTATATCCATATGGGGAAGATGCCAGCGAGCGGTTTATCTTAGTTGTATCCACAGCTGGCTAAGCGTATTGCGCAGCTATTAAAATGGGTGCCTAATTGATACTGGCCAGAACCTGTCTAGCTTTAGGAGAAAAGCCCGATATGTTAGAGTGAAGTGGTAAAGTTATTGAGCTAGCGAATAGGTAACATTAGTGGATAAAATCAAAATTAATTCAAAAATATACGATCTCGATATTTTTACATTAGCCGTCTTTAAATCCATTTATGTAAATGGTAGCGCGAATGTAACCGCTAGGCTATTAAGTGTTTCAGCATCAAAAATAGCTAGGTCTCTAAAGGCATTGCGAGCAACATTTGATGATGAACTTTTCATCAGGCGTCATCAAGGTCTAAAACCGACTCCGCTATCTGATATTTTGTTTCTACCGATTAGCCAATTTGTGGATTTAGCATCGCATATAGAAGATGTTTCTCTATCTGAGCCGCTAGAAAGTCCTACTGAAGTGCTAAGAGTTGCTGTTAGCCCTGGGTTAATTTGTTTCGTAGCCCGCTCTCTCTATAATTTACCTTCGTTAAAATTCGAATTGTTAAATTGGGATGAAAACTCCCCTGAACGTTTGCATAATGGTGAGATCGATTTAGGGTTATGTTTAGGTAAACAACAAACAAAAAATCTTGAGACAGAGGTGATTGGTACGATTAAAAATTTGTGTGTAGTTGGTAATGATAAACATCCTATATGGGATATGAATGATCCTATTATATTAGAAGATTTGTCTAAGCATCCTTTCGTATATCAAGAGATAAAAGGATTCAATGATAAAGTAGATCCATTTGAAGTTTTTTGCCAAAAAGAAGGTGTTAAATTAACCAGCACCCATAAAGTTATTGGTCTAGAAACTTTATATGCACATTTACTCACCATGAAGAGCTTGGCTATTGAATCTTCTTCTGAGTGTGACGTGCTTAATTCATTACCAGGTATTCGTTCTGAAAGAATGGCTTTAGACCAAGCTAAACGATTACTGCAAAGCATGGTATCTCCAGATTTTTATATCATAGAAAGAGAAAGTAAATACCGTAAGTATTCCCAATCCGTGCGAAGTGAACTTTGCAATATCATTTCAAAATCGATAGATTTATAAACATAAATCTATTGCTTTTGAAATTCATGAGCGCTGATTTTATTTCATTCGCTTAATCGCAATTCATTTTAAATAAAAAATGAAGGCTCGATAAATCAAGCCTTCATTACACTTAGTGAGACTAAAAAAGATGGTATCGAGTGATATTAGAAATTATGTACTTTATTAATATTATCCGATGTATGGCAAACTGAACATGCTTCTCGAGGAAGAACGACATCGAGGATCATTGAGCCATTAATCGTTGCATTTACACCATCAATAATTTTAGTTTCAAATGTTGCACCGTTTGACGTCATATGACTACGCAATGCTTCATTTTTCTCGCCAGGTTTTCCTGCATGACATGACCAACACGTAGCCGCCGCAGGACTCGTAGCGTAACGAGGCGCATCTTTCTCGTATACTTTACGAGTGATGACCGCCGTGCCTTTCTCTATTGCATCTAAGTTAGCAGTACCTTCAACATGACACTGGCTACAATCACTAAGACGTGCAGGATATTCGAATGCTCTGCGCTGTTCGATCTCTACCGTTTTACCGTTAGGATCAGTAGCTATAATGCCACCAGTTTGTTGCTCTTCACGACCTTGAGCATGCATTGCATGAACAAAGACATTCCAAGCCAGGTGGTCTGTAAGAGGATCTTTCGGAGCAATACCATTTAACAGGTGAGCTTCATCCCATTCAGAACTTCCTGGTGCATGACACGCTGCACATTGCTGCTCCATATCATTACGAGAATCACCGTGTTCAGCATAACCTTGATCACCATGACAAGCTGCACAAGTCTCGTTAGTGACTATAGTACGACGGCCTTTCTCAACTAATCCATTCTTGTTGAAAAAAGCGACTGAAGAACGTACAGTTCCTGTTGCTTCACTGCCTTTTAGAGGTTTCCCTGTATCAGGGTCAATGAAAATAACAGTTTCGATTGCGATGATGCCTGTTTTGTTCTCTGTGCCAACAGGAATAATTAATCCGTTGCTAGCTCTAGTGCTAATCGTTGGATCCGGTACACCAGATACCTTGTAGGTATATTCACCTTTCTCGGGAACTGAACGTATTATCATCTCGTTTGGTGCGTTATTGAAGCTGACGTTATTAGCATGGCTCGCTCTAGCCGATAACTCACCGTCAGAATTAGGCACTAAGCCAGGATTCCCTTCAGCTTCCAAAGCAAGAAAGTGATATGCATTTTCTGCATCCCAAGCGAAACTGACATCTAGATATTTAAACCAACCCGCTTCGATTGGACTCACCGTGATTGGCGCGCCTTCGCTATCGGTTACTCGAATGGTAACTTCCAATTCCGCCGTTTGATATTGACCACCGTCATACCTAGATGAAAGCGTTGGTAAAATTGTTGGTTGTACATCCAAAATGTCAATTTTAACAGTGTCTAGTGTTTAATGCCGTTCACTTAAGGTGAGCGGCATTTTTGTTTCTAGCATATCGTTGAGGCCGTGGCTTTACTGTTCTGGGGAATGTTCTTTCCCGCCGGGGTTCAAGTACCAAGCT
>NZ_JAKIKW010000010.1 GCF_023283945.1 Shewanella gelidimarina
CAATGGCATCAAACAGTTTCCATCAGATCAAGCCTGTTTGCAGTGTCATGATGTTGATGACTTAGCAGAGCAAACAGCGCGTAGCGAAGAAGATAAGTGGCAGAATCCACATAACAACCTGCATTACGGTAAAGAGTTACCTTGCCAAGAGTGTCATGGCGAGCATACATCTAAAAAGCCATTATGCAGTAACTGCCATACTTTTAAGTTTGATAAATTTAAAGAGTAAACGGTAAACCACTCATTGTGATGAGTGGTGTTTCATCTCAATTATCCTAATCATTAGGATCAGGCCATGCTACTCAGTAATGGCCTTTTTTATTGAAAGAAAATTTATAAGATCCCTGCAAGTTTCTATAAGTTAATATTAGCCTCGCAATTTTATTGCGAGGCTTTTTATTTGTGTGGATATACATCTATTACTATTAGTAAAGTTTTATTGATTAAGTTCTAATTTAATTAATACAATTAAATTTTGTCATCATATTTTGATTGTGTGATACAGATGATGATTTTTTTGATAAAAGTTTGTGGTTTAATCATTTTTGGAAATGATTCCAAATATAATATTACGCGGAGTTTTATATTATATAATTAAACAATAATGGTGATGTATGAACGGTAAAATAGTATTGGGAGCTTTGCTTCTGTCCAATAGTGTCGCGGCAGCTGAGATTCCAGATTTCTTAGATGCTAATGAGATTAAGTCGGCAAAGTTTAGTTGTTTAGCTGAGCAAGCAAAATATTCTGCTGATGACCAAAAGTATGTCGATATTCTATGGGATGAGACTTTAACCTATCTAAAAGCTTACGCTATTGCACTGACCAACGATCAAACAAGCGGTTGCCTTAATTCGGACTCGGCTATGATTGACTCGACAGAGGGCGGTCAACGTATGTGCTTGATGGATAGGCGTGATATGAAGTTGATGGTGAAAAACATCTATCAGGTGATTAATAACGCTGATGAGGCAAAAAAGTGCTTTGGTGCACGTGAAGACGTTGCTTGGATCTACAATCCAGGTGGTGAGCTAACGGAAAACTCTCCCGTGGCGAAATGGCTGAATCGCACTACTTTTGAGACCTTTTTTAAAGAGAAGGTCACTAACCCTGAAGTGAAAAAGTTAGGTAAGAGTTTTACCGATAATTTTTACAAGATGGTGACGGGTGATGAAGTCAAAATGCCTGCGGTATTTCCTTATGACATTAGCGCTAATGCATTACCTAATTTATGGGCGGCGGCGGGTTGGTTCCCTATGTACGCAGAAGAAAGTAAGCGTAACGATAAGAACTTTAATAATATTCGTGGTGGTTATGCATACGCTGAAATATTTGGTCATTGGGGCTTATTACGTATCGATGAAATTAATGGCGAAAAGGTCGGTGCAGAAGTGGGTATGACAGTACAATCTGTTGATACCTTGTATCCGTTCCATAATCACGCAATCTCTGAGATGTACTACAACATGCGTGTGCCAGCTTGTACCAATCAGTTCAAAACAATGGCTATCCGTGAAGATTCACCTCTTGTTACAACCGTAAAAGAGGATGACAAAATACGTCGAGTGCAATTTGATGAAGGTCAGCATAATTCACAAACTATGTGGTTATCAGGTAGCAGCGAACAAGATCCATTGATCTACTTCCACCAGAATACTATCCATGCATTTGATGTTGACGGTAGTTGCGAAGCTAAGCCTGAAGAGCGCGCTATCGTATCAGTCTGGGCCAGAAGTAACGCGAATGACAAGCGTAATGACTATGGCACAACTTTGCTGTGCGAATCAGCTGAAAATCCGGGAACACCGGCTAAACGTGGCGAAGTTATTCAGTGTGATTTAACCAAAATTAAATGGTAGTGATTTAATATGACGATAGATAAAATCTATCGTCTATTAATTTAATCCCACTGTAGATATAACCCTCTCAATTAATTGTTTAACACTATATTATTTTTTAAATAAAAGGACGTATTCGATGAGCAAGCTAAATATAGCGCTGACTTTTTCGGCGCTGGTAGCTATTACGAGTAACTTTGCCGTTGCTGATGATTTAAAAGTTGGTGGTTCAGTTCGTGCTAATTACAGTTATAGTGATTATTCTGAATCGTCAAAAGATAAAATTGGTGATCTCGACTTTAACTTATTATCCGTTACTTTTTCAGACAAATGGAATGATATTGGCGTTAAAGCTGAATATCGGTTTTATCAAGGTTATGATTTCTTAAAATATGGTTATGCTTATTGGGATGTCAATGAAGACTTAACGGTTAGCGGCGGCGTTATCAATAAACCTTTTGGTAATAAGGGCTACGCATCGCATAACTGGTGGTATAGCTTAAACTACTATTTGGGCTTTGAAGACGATTATGGTGTTGGTGTTGCGGCAAAATATCAAAATGGTCGTTCACTAACAGAGTTCGCCTTTATTAAGAATGCGGTATATGGCGGCAGTGATCATCGAGATTTTGCGGGTACGGTAGCTAAAGGCACGGTTGATGGTACGAGTTATAATAACGAAGAAGCTAATACTTTAGCGGCTCGTCAAAGCTTTACGCTTACGGATGGGGAATTGATTACGATAGTGGGTGCATCACTTGAGTACGGACAACTCTATAACTCAGCGTTTGGTGAAAATGGCGATACTCTTAATTATGCTGCACACCTTGATATGAGTTATGACGGATGGGGCCTTCAAGCACAATATTTAGCTTATGATTATGATCAATATGACGATGGTCAAATTGATCCGAATAAGATTGGTATGGGCATGTTAGATGGATTTTTTGAAGTTGCTAGCAAAGGTAATATCTATACCGCTAACTTATCAAAAAACATCACAACTTCATGGGGAAGCTACACGCTCTATAATGACTTTAGTATGGTACAGCCAGATGTTGAAGCGTTTGATGACTCATTGCTAAATACAACGGGTGTGTCATTAGCATATGGTCCAGTCTTTGTTTATGTTGATTATTATATGGCTAAAAACGTCTTATGGTTGGGTGGCAACAGCTTGGGGTTAATCCAAGCTGATGACGATTGGGATCAACGATTTAATATCAACTTCGCTTACTACTTCTAGTGGCTTGCTCACTGTAGGTTAATTTAAAAACCTAAAAAAATGCCAACAATATTGTTGGCATTTTTTGTTTAACAGATTTGAAGCCGTGGTTAATTGGGATTGACAGTTTGAGTGACTTCACCCAAGTCAGTTACGTTGGCTTTTATTAAGTTAATTAATTGATTTGTCGCCTCAGTTTGTGTCTCTGGATTGAGATACAAGGACTCATTGAAAATCGGCAGTGGCGGAATATTGTGTTCAATAGGATCGATGATTTGCATCTTGTCACTAATTCGAAATTCGGCAACGGGGGCGATCACTAAGTCATTTTCGACCGCCATACATATTGCTGCTGGCGATGGGGTTGACAGTAATACACTCATTGGACGCATGGATATTCTATGGTTGGCAAAAACCTGTGCGCGAATGGGACAGTTCTCAGGATACAAAGCCATAGGCACGGTTTCCCGTTTATGGGCATTGCCCTCTTTTGCCGCAACCCAATGAAAACGACGTTCAAATAGCAGTTCACCATGGCCTGCTGCGGGTGCTTGCCAGTGAGTCGCAACAATGACATCGAATTCACCGTTGTGCAGTCGTTTATAAAGATTGCCACTTACATCGGTATCGATGACTAGCTCGATGCAAGTAAACTCCCGAATAAACTCCAGTAAACAACTGCTGAGATAACGGTTAATGTAATCTGTCGGCACGCCTAGTCGTATCACTTCACGGTTTTGACAATCCTTTAGTTCATCAAGAGCTTGTGAGCTGAGCTGCATCATCTTATAAGCGTAGTTAAGCAACGTCTTACCAGACTCAGTTAGCGTGACGCCTTTGTTATCTCTGAGTAACAAAGGTTGACCCACACTCTCTTCTAGCTTTTTGATTTGTAAGCTAATAGTTGATTGTGTGCGGCAAAGTTTATCCGCCGCCTTGGAAAGGTTTCCACATTCAGCTACCGCAATAAAGCTTTCTAACAATTCAATTTTTAACATGGGCTATTGAGTTTATTCATAGTGGTATCAGTATTACTCAATACCGCCGTAAGTCCTAGGCTGCTATGTTATGAATGTGAAGTTTATTTAAACTAATTGTTAGATTCGTGAAGAGGTCGACATGAGTAATTGGCAACAACGAGAAAGCTACTTAACTGACGTTGCGGAGCGATGCCTGCGTGGCCATAAAAGTTTTGACTTACGGCGTTCTCATTTGGTTGAAGCTAGTCAGATCTCTAAAGGCACAATCTATAATCATTTTCCAAGTGAAGCGGATTTAATGGTGACGGTGGCGACGGCACACTTTAAAAAGCGTTTAGAAAGAGCCGCTATCGACGAGAGCCAATATCAAGACTGTTTAACGCGTTTTTTGATGCACCATTGCTGGGGTATACGTGACGACCTCTTATATAATCGTTTTATTATTTCGAGAGTGATGCCAAATTCTGAACTCCTTGAGCAAGCAACTGACGATAATCGTTGTGCTTTTGAACAAGCTTATAACGATTATATTCAATGGAACCATCGACTAATAAAGGCCGTTGGTATTGTTGAAGGTTTTAATCGAGCAGAGCTGGTGGCCAATTATTTACGCGGCGCACATATTAATTGTGATGATGCGGGTAAGCACTACAATGACGCTAACTTATACCATCAGTTTAGTTACGCATTGGCACAATTAATGGGACACTCAGATAAGCGGATCCCCAAGCTGAGCGACTATATAAACTGGCTTGCGTCATTAGAAGTGACCGCAAGCGCGGCTTAGTCCATACCCAAGTCATTTGGGCATGGTCTCGTTTACGCCAAGGGCAATGTTATGGTGATTTTAAGACCCGTGGGGGAGCAGTTTTCAGCTTTTATCTGACCTTGATGCGCAGTCACCGCAGCTTCAGCAATCGCTAAGCCTAAGCCCCATCCGCCAGACTCTCTATCTCTTGCAGATTGCGGACGATAGAAGGGTTTAAAAATAGCTTCTAAGTCGGCAGTATCTGGGATCCCGGGTCCATCATCGATAATTTCAAGTTTAATTAATTGACCTGTAATTGAAGCTTGAATAGTAATTTGTGAAGTTGCATATCGAATCGCATTACGCAGCAAGTTCTCTACCGCCCTAGACAGTGGCCTAGGGTAAAGCGGCACTCGTATCGATTCATCAATGTCGATATGCAGTAGCTTATTTTGCTGCTGAGCCTCAAAATCGGCGTCATCCAGCACCTGACTTAAGGCCTCTGCAAGCTCTAAGTTGTGCTTAGATTCGCTGGCATTGAGCTTAACCCGCGACAGTTCTAATAACTCGGCAATCATCTGTTCCAACAGATCCGCTTCGTACTCTATTCGTTGTGTCTCTTGGGTTTCTTGACCTTTTTTACGGCTTAGCGCCAGTGACAGCTTGAGCCTAGTCAGGGGCGTTCTGAGTTCATGTGAGATATCGCTTATCAATCGCTGTTGGCTTTTGACCATATCTTCAACAGAATCAGCCATCCCGTTAAATGCTTGAGCAAGCTGTCCAATTTCATCATTACGCTTGGCTGTTGCACTGTCGACACGGCTGCTTAAATCACCATTAGCTAAGGCGTCAGCACTGCTTTTTAGTGAGCGTAATGGTTTGCCTAGATGCCAGGCAAAAAGCCCGCAGAGCAAGCCTGACAATAAAATTGCAATGCTTAAGGTGAGGATTTTGTTATCAATAAAAAAGAAAAACCAAGGTCGAGGGTGATGCTCGGGTAAACGACCATATAAAGCGTATTGCTTACCTTCTGCTGTAAACTCATATGGACCAAATAATAGCTCATCTCTGAATTGATGCTTTATTGGTTTACCGGCTTCATCAGCCATCAGCATAAACCGACGTAGTGCTCGTGAAGGCTTATGAGTATTGAGCACTCGTGAGTTTTCATCGACAAGGTAGATCCTTACCGGGCGACCATCTCTCTGTTTGAAGCGGCTCAAGCGCTTCATCCTATCGGGCTGCATGACTTGGGGGGAGTCAATGATCTTCTGTGCCAGCTTTGCCAACATGCTCTCGAGGCGAGGAGGTAACTCTGACTGGTCATGGTTTTGCTGTAATAGCGGCAATAAACCGATGAGGGCTATGATCAATGAGCTACATAGCCAAAAGCCGAGCAGTAACTTTACAAAAATATTGTTGGGGCTTTTTCTCAATGACATTTATGGTAACCAGATATAACCTTTGCCACGAATCGTTTTAACGCGTGGACGACCATCAATACGTTCAGGCATCTTTTTACGTAAGTTAGACAGATGCATGTCTAAACTACGATCAAATGGCATCAGCTTCTTTCCCAGCACTTTTTCACTGAGTGTCTCTTTAGACGCTAGCTCACCAGCATGTTGTACTAACTCAAACAGCAAACTAAATTCAGTTCCGGTCAGAATGATAAGCAGTTCCTGACAATGCACCTCTTGACGAGCAGGATCTAAACTGAGATCACCAAAGGACTGTATTGTTTGAATA
Organism: Shewanella gelidimarina; assembly: GCF_023283945.1. Taxonomy (GTDB): domain Bacteria; phylum Pseudomonadota; class Gammaproteobacteria; order Enterobacterales; family Shewanellaceae; genus Shewanella; species Shewanella gelidimarina. The sequence goes on from NZ_JAKIKW010000010.1 coordinate 6,541, forward strand.
TTGTCATTAGGTTTAATATTCGTGCGTCTGATAATAGCGCGGATACGTGCGACGAGTTCGCGGTCATTGAATGGTTTAGGGAGGTAGTCATCTGCGCCAATCTCAAGGCCAACGACTCTGTCTATTTCATCGCCTCGTGCCGTTAACATCAATACCGGAGTTTGCTTCTTGGTACGCAGTGCACGTAATACTTCAAAACCATTGAGTTTAGGTAGCATCACATCGAGCAAGATGAGGTCAAATGTTTGTTGTAATGCGAGATTGAGTCCCGCCTGGCCATCATGGGCTAATGTCAGTTCAAACCCTTCTAGTTCTAATAGTTGTGCCAGTAATTCAGAAAGACCTAAGTCATCATCTATCAACAGTATACGGCTCATGCTAACCCTTTTTATTGCGCTCAATATCAGGAGTATACCTTGTTTGATGTCAATTGCTGTTTAGCAGTGTAATTCAATGTAAAGGTCATTTATTCATGTCGTCGGCATTTAGGTTTACTGCGTCAGCTTTACAGTGTTTTACGTAAGCTAAACCCTCGCTTACATTGCAATGGTTACACTGGTAAGCGTCGAAAACAGCTTAGCGTAACCACGCTAAATCGAATTGAGAAGAGGCAGTATATGAAAAAGAATACTTTAAAAGCAGGATTATTGGCGCTAGTGGCAAGTACCACATTACTCACTGTTACAGTGCGTGCCGCGGATGAACAGTCTGAACAGAATAACCAGCACGAGCATCATCAGATGAAAGGAGAGCGCGGCGGGCATCATGATAAAATGCGTAAGATGTTCCGCGGTTTAGATTTATCTGATGAACAAAAAACGCAAGTGAAGCTCATATTGAGTTCGCATCGTGAAGAGATGGTGTTAAACCGTCCATCGAAAGAGGAGCGCACAGCGCAAAAAGCACAGATGCTAGATTTTATCACTGCTGCGACTTTCAACGAGGCAGAAGTTAAACAAGCACTGGCTGCGAAACAAGAAGATCGTCAGCAAAAAGCGGTCAATATGATGAAACTGCAAAACGAGGTTTATCAATTGCTGACACCTGAGCAGCAACAGAAATTTAAGCAACGTTTTGCAAAGAACAAACACCACAAAAGATGATTTACATAATATCGTCATTAAACATGAGGGGATTCATCAGTTTTCCCCCTCAGTTTGATATAAACTTAAGATCTGGACTTCCCTTACTTTACTCGTAAACAGATCTTATGAATGACACTTCCCAATATGATTTTTGGGTTAAGCTTGCCAGCCGCGCGGCGGTTGCAACAGCCTTAACCCTAATCGCTATAAAATTAGCCGCATGGATGTATTCTGGCTCGGCCAGTATGTTGGCGTCTCTAACGGACTCTTTTGCAGATGCCTTGGCGTCTATCGTTAATTTTATCGCTATCCGCTATGCGATAGTTCCCGCCGATCAAGATCATCGATACGGCCATGGTAAAGCTGAACCGTTAGCTGCACTTGCCCAATCTGCGTTTATTCTTGGCTCTGCATTTCTGCTTCTATTCCATGGTGGTGAACGACTCATTAACCCAATTGAAGTGCAGAATGCGACTTTGGGTGTGATTGTATCAATTATCGCCATCGTGCTTACCTTCGCTCTAGTGATGCTGCAGAAAAGAGCGTTGGCAGCTACCTCAAGCACGATAGTCGAGGCTGATGCTCTGCATTATAAATCGGATCTGTTTTTGAATGCCGCGGTGTTATTAGCATTGGTTCTATCGCAATATGGCTGGTGGTGGGCTGATGGTTTATTCGCGGTGTTAATTGCACTTTTCATTGGTCAGCAAGCGATAGGTTTAGCATATCGGTCGGTACAATCTCTATTAGACAGGGAGCTCGATGATGATACTCGACTTAAAATCAGCGAGATCGCTATCATTGACCCTCAAGTTAAAGGGATCCATGATCTCAGAACAAGAGAGTCAGGCAAGACCATGTTTATTCAATTTCATTTAGAGTTAGATGGCTCGCTGAGTTTGGATCAGGCGCATACCATTGCGGTTGATACCTCTATCAGGATCCGGCGTGAGTTCAGTGATGCAGAGGTGATTATTCACCAAGATCCAGTGTAATCCGTCATGGGGAGCCTGTATAAGCAGGCGTTAGTGCTTTTGGTTACTGTTTTGATGATTACCAGTTATAGCTTTGTGGTCGGAATGATTGTTTACACATAATTGTCGCAATTTGTATCCTTGCCATGCTAAATTCCTGCGCATTAAAAACGATGTAAGGGAATTATCATGAAAAAAATATCAATTGTTGCGTTAGCTGTTCTAGGACTGACAACTTCACATATAGCTTCTGCAGAGACGGATCGCGTTGGAGCATACGTGGGTGGTCAAATTGGCGCATTTTCCGCTGATGCTGAGGGCGACTCCGAATCAGGCCAAAGCTATGGTGCTTATGGTGGATACAACTTCAATGAGTGGTTTGGTCTAGAAGGCACTCTTTATATTACTAATAACTTCGTCGATGAAGATTTTGTGGATGTTTATGCCGCTGCTTTTTCTGTAGCACCTAAATTCACATGGGTTATCAACGATACATTTTCTTTATACGGTAAAGTGGGTGTCGCTTCTGTCGCAATGGTTATCGACAACCCGATAAGAGACATCGATTATTCAGGTTTTGGTTTAACCGTTGGTGCAGGTGTTAACGCAGCCCTGACTAACAATCTCAATATCCGCTTAGGGTACGATTATACCTCAGCAGAGCTGGACTCAGATGATTTTGGTACCAGTGATTTTGACATCGATTTGTCAAACGTGACCTTAGGTATGCATTACCAGTTCTAGTTAATGCTAGAGCGTATTACAGCGCAACATTGAAATATAAAAAGGATATCAAACGATATCCTTTTTTAGTGTCACACTCTCGTGTTGCTCTTTATTCCATCGCCAACTCTTTCAGTTTACGAGTTAAGGTATTACGCCCCCAGCCCAAACGTTTAGCGGCTTCTTGTTTATGGCCATTGGTGTGTTTTAGCGCCGTTTCTAGTAAGATCCGTTCGAAAGCCGGCTGCACTTCAGTAAGCAGGTTACTTTCACCCTCTGCTAAGCGCTGATCTATCCAACGTTTTAACGCCGCTTCCCAGTCGGCAGTGCCAGTGTTTTGCTCGTGAGATACCGCGGGCTCCTCTAGTAATTCAGGGGGCAGGTCTTGGGGCAAAATTTCTTGTCCAGACGCCATCACGGTTAACCAACGACAAGTGTTTTCTAGCTGACGAACATTACCGGGCCAAGGCAGTGTTGCAAGCTTATTGGCTGTTTCCTTGGTCAGAATTTTGGGCTCAACATCGATCTCTTTTGCGGCGATGACTAAAAAGTGACGTGCGAGCTGGGCAATGTCTTCTCGTCGTTGCGATAACGGCGGTAGATGCACTCTGATCACATTCAAACGATGAAACAAATCCTCTCTAAAGCCACCTGCTTGCACAAGTTGTTCTAAATTTTGGTGCGTTGCAGCAATAATACGCACATCAACCTGAACGGGAGAGTGACCTCCTACGCGATAGAACTGACCATCGGCTAGCACTCGTAACAAACGAGTTTGTACATCCAAGGGCATGTCACCAATTTCATCTAGAAAGAGTGTGCCACCATTTGCTTGTTCAAATCGACCTTGGCGAACATTTCCAGCGCCTGTAAAGGCGCCTTTTTCATGGCCAAACAGCTCCGACTCGATTAAGTCTTTAGGGATCGCCGCCATATTAATTGCAATAAAGGGCTTACCCTTTCGGGGACTGTGTTTGTGTAACGCACTGGCGACTAGCTCTTTACCTGTACCCGATTGGCCATTAATCAGCACGCTAATGGATGAGCGTGATAATCGACCTATGGCTCTAAACACTTCTTGCATTGCCGGCGCTTCACCAATGATTTCGGGAGTGGCAACAACGGGTTCTGCAGGTGCACTGCTATTACTTTGTTCGTTAGCGTGCGTAATCGCGCGTTCAACGAGGGAGATGGCTTCATCGATATCAAACGGCTTAGGCAGATACTCAAATGCGCCTGCTTGATAAGCACTGACTGCGCTATCAAGGTCGGAGTGGGCGGTCATAATGATGACGGGAATATGTGGATAATGGGTTTGTAGGCGTTCGAGTAGCGTTAAGCCATCGGTGCCAGGCATCCGAATGTCAGACACAATCACTTTGGGCTGCGCTGTTTCAAGGGCATCCCACAATGATTCGGCAGCGGCAAAACTGGCACTGCTGAGTTTGGCGCTTTGTAATGATTTTTCAAGCACCCAACGAATAGAGCTATCATCATCGAGGACCCATACTTGTTCAGTCATGTTGTTGTTTTCCTCATTTAGCTATTGATGGGTAGGGTGATGGTGAACTCGGTGTGTCCAACAGAAGAGTCGCATTCAATACGGCCACCGTGCAATCGGGCAAAGTTATGCGCAATCGATAATCCGAGGCCTGAACCTTGTTCACGGCCTGTGACCATTGGGTAAAAGAGCGTATCCATTAAGTCGGGGTTAATGCCGGGTCCGTTATCGATAACGGACAACATCAGCACTAATTTATGTCGCTGTGTGCCAATCGTTATTTGATGCTGTGTGCGTGTTTTTATGCGGATATTACCGCCTGCCGTATCGAGTGCTTGCACCGCATTTTGCACAATATTGAGCACAACCTGTTGCAGTTGGTCGGGATCCATTTCGATATCAGGGATGGAAGGATCATAATCTTGCAACAAGGTGACATTGTCAGGCAGGGTTAAGTTGACCAGTTGTAATACCTTATGCACCACTTCATGGATATTATAAAGACGGTGTTGCGTCGGCTTTTGTGGGCCTAATAATCGGTCTACTAAGCCTCTTAAACGATCGGCTTGTTCAATAATTAAGTCGGTAAACTCTCTGAGTTCAGGCTCTTCAAGCTCCCGCGATAACAGCTGCGCTGCCCCTCTTAAACCCCCTAATGGATTTTTTATTTCATGTGCAAGATTTCGCACCAGAAATTGAGCGGCTTGTTGCTGTGCATCTTGAGTTAATTGCTGGTGGATGCGCCTTTGTTGATCGACCTGTCGTAGCTCTAATAAGGCCTGACCATGTTCTTGTTCTATTGGCGTTAGGGTGACATCGACAGTGTGTTGTTGACCGTCTAGAGTGACCAGTGAAACGGTATTAACGGTCAGCCCTTGGTTATTTTTAATGGCTAATTGCAGCATCGGAAGATCAACGGCCAATGTTTGATAATGTTCAGGCAAACTCAGTTCAAGGAGTTTGTTATTGCTAACACCCAAAAGCTGCTCAGTAGCAACATTAGTGTAAAGCAGTTCCAGCTCATCATTGATAACGAGCACTGCAGTCACTAAGTGATTGAGCAATAAACCTGTATCCATCTGCTACTCCGCCTTAATTCAGTTGCACCATTTTGGGATTCTAACTTAGTTGCACCACTATGGTGCACCAAAGTGGTGCGGTCTGCAACTAGACTTCATCGGAGTAATAACATTAAGCTAAATTAGTTAAGTGGATGTATTTATTCGTGTTAACTAATTATTCGCGAGCGAGATCAGACATTATCTTGCTCTATTTTGTATTGTCCGATGAAGAAAAATTTTCCTTGGGAGAGTTGATGCAAGTAGTTTGCCGTCTTGTGTTAGCGCTTTGATAATAAAAGTATGCTCACCGCGGTCGACATTATTCACTTGGAACAAACCGCTTTGTTGCGCATCACTTTGTTGCTTACCGTCCATAAACAGCACTAATAGATGTGAAGGAGCAAGTTCAGGTTCAATCTGCAGTGCGATTGAAATATTACCTTCATTACTTCTTACCGTTTCTTCTTCGTTAGGAGAGGCGATACGCATGCGGTAATTAATCTTATCGCCAGTAGGAGATAAATGTCCATTTGATGGACTGGGAGGCGGGGGAAGCTTTATTTGGTTCTCGGTGTTTTTGTTAAACTCAACGACTTCAGCATTTTTTACGGGCTGATCGGAAAAATGTATTTTACCGTCCTGATCTACCCATTTGTATACAGTCGCATGGATAAGTGGGCTGACAAGCAGCATTAAAACCAAAAAACCTAGGCGCATAGTGAGTTCCTTTGTGACACGTTTGCTCTCTCAGACTAGCGCCTTTTCAATAATAAATCATGAATTTTATTGATGATAATTATGCATTTGTCCTAAGTTATCCAAGTTGTGAACTGAAGGTCAGGGCTTATATGCTAATGTAGGTGTTAACTGCACCGTGAGCAGATCTATATTTCCCTCTAATTGTGGCAATGTTGTTGGTCTAGGTACACTACCCATAATAGAGCTCGATCTGACGGATTACAGTGAGTCGTTATAATACTAATGTTTACAGTATAGTTTGAGGTGATGATGGCTTTGAATAAAATCTTATTTCTGGTATTGCTCAGCATGGGCAGTTTTTCAACTTTAGCTTCATCGCCTAGTTTTGACTGTAATAAGGCTAGTGGTGCAGTAGAGCGACTGATCTGCCAAGATGATGAGCTAGCATCATTAGATAGAACAATGGCGACAGTATATCAGCAAGCTTTGAAAAACATTCCGGTAGAAGAACAACCCAAAGCGATGCAAAGAGGCTGGATAAAAGGCCGTAATGACTGCTGGAAAGCGCAAAGTGTGCGTGAGTGCGCGATGCAAAATTACCAAAGCCGCATTATAGAGTTAAAAATCCAAGGTGGATTGTTAGAGGTCCCTGCGAGTACTCTGTTTGATTGTGAGGATTTCCCTGCAATTACCGCTGTTTTTTATACCCAGTTAGATCCCGTCACAGCTGTTTTTTCGTTTGATGAGCAACAACTGCTGGCAACGAATGTACCCAGTGGCAGTGGTGCTAGATATCAAGGAGCTAACTTTGAGTTCTGGGAGCATCATGGCGAGGCAAGCGTCCGTTATTTTGATCAGGATTCTATTTGTAAGCTCCGCTAGCGGTGTAGAGCTGAACTCTTGAGTTAAGCTGTATTGCCCACCATTTAGTGTATTCGGATTCATCAACAAAAAGGCAGCATATAGAGGCTGCCTTTTTGTGAACGGTTAACTTAGACTAAGTCTAATAACGGTTAACTGTTGTCATATTGCTGTTCAATTTCACTCGCTTTAGCGCTATTGGCATGCTGGTCTAGCTGTTTTGCATAAGTGGCAATGTGTGGATATTTCTCCACCTCATCGCTGGCGACTAACAACTCAACGATAAACGACATCATAATATCTGCACCTGTGAGTTTATCGGCCACTAAGTAGCGTTTACCCTCTAAAGCCTGATTGACATAGCTAAGCACTTTTTCTGTTTCAACGGCGGCGTAGCCCTCTAGAAAGTTGGTTTGGCAACCATCTTTGGCGACAAACATTCTAAGCAGTAATGGCAGTATCGCAGAGCTTTCGGCAAAATGTAGCCATTGCAGATACTCGACATACTCGTTACTGCCTCTTTCTGGCGCTAACTTCCCAGCCGCGTGAACGTCAATAAGATATTCAGTGATCGCACCTGATTCGGCAATAACCTGTTGGTTATATTCGATCACGGGTGACTTACCGAGTGGATGAATGGCTTTAAGCTCTGGCGGTGCTAAAAATGTTTGGCTATCTCGTTGGTAGGCTTTGATTTGGTAGTCTAGCCCCAGCTCTTCTAGTAACCAGATAATGCGTTTTGAGCGAGATTTGTTTAAATGGTGCAAGGTGATCATCGTCTGTCCTTTGCTATTATTTGCCGTTGATACGGCTAAAGCGGAAAATGGGCATTGTGGATTTAAAGGGGCAAAGCCCCTTTATTTGATCTAAAGCTTATTTAAGCTGCTTGATGATTTCATCGGCAACAGCTTCAGATGATGCAGGGTTTTGCCCTGTGATGAGATGACCATCAACCGCTAGGTAGCTCGTCCAATCATCACCTTTACTGTATAAAGCGCCATTTTCTTTCATCATATCTTCAACTAAATAAGGCACAATATCGGTTAACTGCACGGCAGCTTCTTCGCTATTGGTAAAGCCCGCAACTCGCTTACCAGCCACTAAGGGGCTGCCGTCTGCAGCTTTCACATTCTTTAATGCTCCAGAGGCATGGCACACTAAACCAACGGGCTTGCTTGCTTGATAGAAAGTCTCAATTAACGCGATAGAATGTGCATCGTTGGTCAAGTCCCACAATGGCCCGTGGCCACCCGGATAGAATACGGCGTCGTAATCTGCAGCATTAATGTCAGCAAGTACCTGGGTTGTAGCAAGTAGCTGTTGTGCATCGCTGTCTTGATTGAATCTATCGGTTGCTGCCGTTTGAAAGTCAGGTTGTTCGCTGCTTGGATCAAGCGGTGGCTGGCCGCCAGCCGGAGACGCTAGGGTGATGTTAAAGCCACTGTCTTTAAAGCGGTAAAAAGGGCTGGCAAACTCTTCTAACCAAAAGCCTGTTTTTAAACCTGTATCGCCTAATTTGTCGTGTGAGGTCAGTACCATTAATACGTTCATTTATAATCCTTTTTAATGTTTAATCGTTTTAGTTAAAAACGATATTCAAAAGTGTATTCGTTATAAGTTAGATAGCGCACTTTAGCGGGTATATTTAAAGCTTAAGTGCGCTTGCTCGACTAAAGGTTGCGCTCTAAAATCTTGCGACTCATGGCTAAATCAACATCTTGTTTTTCACCCAATGCTGTCATGCCGTGAGCCTCAAGTTGAGTCATTATTTTGTCGATGCTACTGGCGTCTAAACCATAATCAGAAAGGCGAGTTTTAATGCCCATGGCTTCGAAGAACTCTCTGGTTTTAGCGATTGCGGCATCGATAATTTCGTCGTTAGTACCTTGAGTTATGCCCCAAATACGGTCAGCATATTGCAATAATTTCTCTTGCTTACCTTCACGGCGACAATCGAGCATACCTGGCAGCACTATCGCGATAGTGCGAGCGTGGTCGATGTCATACAGAGCTGTAAGCTCATGGCCTATCATATGTGTTGCCCAGTCATGGGGAACGCCGCGACCGATCACACCGCTCAAGGCCATTGTTGCTACCCACATAAGGTTAGCTCTAACATCAAAGTCTTTTGGTTCGCTAAGCGCTTTTGGTCCAAGTTCTAACAAGGTTTGTAGCAAACCTTCGGCAAATCGGTCTTGTACTGGGGCATTAACAGGGAACGTTAAGTACTGCTCTGTGATGTGAATAAAAGCATCTACAACACCATTAGCGACTTGGCGCTCAGGCAGTGTGAAGGTTTTACTCGGGTCTAAAACTGAAAATTTTGGATAAACATGGTCGCTCATGAAAGAGAGCTTAGCCTGATACTCTTTACGGGTAACAACGCTAGCGCTATTCATCTCCGAACCGGTGGCAGGCAAGGTTAACACTGTACCAAATGGCAATGCTTGAGTGACTTTTGCGCCCCAGCTCAAAAGAATATCCCATGGCTCACCTTCAAATAGGGCAGCTGCAGCGACAAACTTAGTACCATCAATAACAGATCCGCCACCGACGGCTAATAGAAAATCAATATTTTGCTGCTTAACAACTTCAACGGCTTTCATTAATGTTTCATAAGTTGGGTTGGCCTCAATACCACCGAACTCAACAACATCACGCTGTCCAAGTGCTGTTTTTACTTCATCTAGCGTGCCAGTGCTTTTGGCGCTATTGCCACCAAACAGTATTAATACTTTTGCATCTTTTGCGACTAAGTTATCCAGTTCGGCAATCTTGCCTTCACCAAAGCTGATATGAGTTGGGTTGTAATAGTCAAAGCTGTACATAATTTTTCCTATCTATCGACCAGTGTTATCGAGTGAATACCACTTTTTAGTAGACCAGTCGTCTAGTGAGAAGCTAAAAAAATACCCGCCTTAAGCATAGGCGGGTGAGATAAAACTGTTGGCTATTTCAGCGGAGAGATAGGCTGCGCCAACAGGGCTTTGGTCACTTGCAATACGCGTCCAATCACATTTGGATCACGAGATAACTTATTTTTTAAGCTTGCGCCTAACCAAAGCTGGTATAAGGTTTCTGCCGTAATTTTGGCGTGCATCGCTGGAAGTGAACCGTCGTTGATCCCAGCTTCAATACAGTAAGCAAGACGCTCGATCACCGCCGTTGAGCCTTTATCAAGCGCAAGGCGCATTGATTCAGATAAATCCGCAACTTCAGCGCTGAGTTTAACCACTAAGCATTTTTGGTCAATACTGCAATCGCTCTGAGTTGCCTGCCAGCGCAGCCAATAACTCATGAGTCGATCAAGTCCTGAACCGTTTTCGGCTGCAAAGAGTTCATCAATACTGTGTAAGTACCCTTTGAAGTAACTGTTAATGATCTCTTCACCAAACTGCTCCTTAGATTTGAAGTAGTGGTAAAAAGAACCTTTTGGAACATCAGCAAATTTTAGGATCTGCGACAAGCCCACATTCGAGAAGCCTTTACTAGAAATTAAGCTATAACCAGAATCAATAATATGCTGACGTGTTTGTTGGGATTCAATTTTCATAGCCGTTATCTTAACTACAAATAGACCGGTCGTCTAGTTATTCTGTGATATTAGTCGCTACCAATGATGTTACCTTAATTTTACTTATAGAGAGTCGTGTCTAAATTGTTGATATTAAGCACTTATAAATTCTTTAAAGGCAGTGTGTTTCGTGAGAAATTTTGCTTTAGCACTACCGTTGATTCAATCCCAGCAATGCAATTTAAGCTACCCAATGACTTTTTAACGAAGCTTTCGTAGCTAAGTAAATCACTGGCAACAATTTTTAAAACATAATCATGCGCCCCGGTGACAACAGAGCACTCCATCACTTGCTCTAGGCTTTGCATTGCCGTTTCGAAGCGCTCAGCATGATGATCTGAATTTTCTGTGAGGCGAACAAAAGCATAGACCACCACATTGAGCCCGACCTCTTTAGGTTCTATTTGTGCCGCATAGCCACTTATCACTCCCGTCTGTTCAAGTTTTCTGACTCGACGAAGACAGGGTGTATCAGACATGTTTAATCTTGCAGCCAACTCTGAAATGGCAATACGGCCCTGTTTTTGCAATATAGCGAGAATATTGAGATCTTTACTGTCCAAAGAGAACTCCGAATTCAGTTTTATAGTTTATTTCAATCATATGTAGTTAATTTATAGTGGAATCCGATCTTAAATGGAAGTTATAGAAGGGAAAATAACGATTTTAACCCTAGAGATCCTGATAGGCTAATTCAACAAAATAATAACAATATCGGAAATCGTTAGATGACATTGAATACTCGAGCTTTTGACCACTGGATCCGTACTCGTTTCGTTGAGCTCAATACCCAATTAGAGCAGTTATATGCAGCGCAAGTTGATCGTGCCAATGTCGAAGGTATTGGCGAGCCACTTAAAATAGCGTTAGAAGCTGAAGGCCGTGAGATGATCGCGGCATTATTGGCGGAGGGAAATACAGATGAAGGCTTTGATCATGCGTTTGGCTTACTGGGTAATGTAGGTTTGTACATGGCTGCTTGTCGCCGCCATGAGATAACCGAACCCTCGCGGGAGCAGGTATCACCATTAACAGAAGCCTCGGCTTTAGCGATGCATATCGGCGCCTCTATCGGTGTTACCCCAAGGTTTGCCACCGCGCACTTAACCACACATAACAGCGCTGATAACGGTCTATACAAGCGGTTTACTAACCTGCCCGCTGAAAAGCTGTTTGTTGATTATAATACCAAAGGTATTCTTGCCTATAAGCGTGCAGCAGACGCATTATTAAAAATACAGCCTCTAGGCATTTCTCATCCTATTGCCGCCGATTTACTCGTTGTCGCCAAGCAAGCGCTCATCGATGTAAAAGAGTCGAATAAGCAACTCTTTAACAAGCTCGATACCAATGACTTCTTCTATTGTGTGAGGCCGTACTACAAACCCTATCGTGTCGGCAGCCAAGTTTACCGTGGTGCAAATGCGGGTGATTTTGCCGGTATCAATGTCATCGACATGCTTTTAGGGCTGTGCGCTGCCAACGAAGCTGGGTATTCACAAATGTTGGTTGATAAGTTTCTGTATATGATGCCGGAAGATCAACGCATTTTGCGTGACTGTATGCGTCGCTCTAGCTTTATGGACGAGTTGTTAGCACTGCAGCATTTACACCATGAAGCTTGGTTTAAAGAAAATGTAAGGCTGTTTCTAGAGGTGTGTACATTGCACGGTGAAACAGCGATTCAGCATCATAATGAATTAGTAAATAAGTATATTGCTATCCCTTCTCAAACGATGGAGCAGCAACATATGGATAAAGTTACCGCGAGTGGTCCGCCATTGCCAGTGTTGCTTAATGCGCTTGAAAAACTAAGAGATAGGCGATCAGCGGCATGCCGCCGTGATATCAAGACGCGATATGACGATATTAAATCGCTCACTGCAAGCTTAGAGGCTCGTTGATATGGGAGATTTTAACTACGACTATAAAAAAGATTTTATGCTCGCGCCTGGAAGTTATTTGTTGAACCACTCTGTTGGCAGACCGCTTCAAACGGCTGAGGCTGATTTTAAGCAACAGTTTTTCACACCATGGCAAGAATCTGGTATTGAGCCTTGGGGAGATTGGCTTGGCATTATTGAGCGATTTACCGCTGGTTTATCGAGAATGTTTAATGCCCCTGCGAGCGAGTTCTGTCCGCAAGTTAATCTGTCGAGCGCATTGACCAAATTGGTGATGTCCGTTGATTCATTGCAACGTGATGATGCCGTGATCTTAATGAGTGAGATTGATTTCCCCAGCATGGGTTTTGCACTCAAAAAAGCGCTGCCAAAAAACTGCGAACTGCGGTTTATCCCTAAAGCGCTGGATATTACCGATGCTAATGTATGGGATGCTCACTTAACGACAGATATTGATATGGTGTTTGTGAGTCATGCTTACTCTAATACTGGGCAGCTATCGCCAGTAGATGACATTGTAGCGGCAGCAAAATCGAAAGGTGTACTCACACTGATTGATATCGCTCAGTCAGCGGGTGTGGTACCGCTAGATTTAGGGGCGCTGCAGGCTGACTTTATGATCGGCTCTAGTGTGAAATGGTTATGTGGTGGCCCAGGAGCGGCTTATCTTTGGATTAACCGTCAGCATATTGCGGCTTGTAAGCCTAAGGACGTAGGCTGGTTTAGTCATGAAAACCCGTTTGAATTCGATATTCATGATTTTAGATACCATAGTAGTGCGCTTAAGTTTTGGGGCGGGACACCGTCTGTAACGCCTTATGCGATAGCGGCTCATAGTATGGATTATTTCTGTCAGGTAGGTTCAGAAAAGCTACGCCTGCATAATCAGCATTTGATTGAGCTGGTGGCAAATGAGCTTGGCAGTGAACTGGTATCTCCCCGAGAACAAGATAAACGCAGTGGCACCATGATCCTAAATTTCGGTCATCGGCAGCCACAGATACTATCAGCGCTAAAAAGTGCCAACATTAGTGTTGATGCTCGGAGCCAAGGTATACGAGTGTCGCCGCACATATACAATGATGAAGCCGATATGTGGCGCCTATTAGAACTTGTTGGCAGAACAGGGTAGCAACCAATAATATTGCTCTTTAGCCGTTGGATAAAGAGCAAATAGGGACACTTTTCAATTAGTGCTTAACGGCGTGAAGATACGTTTTTCGATAATCAAATTGCTGATTCAAGCGGGTAATTTCACCTAGGCTCATATTGGCAGCAATGGTGTTGCCTTTACTGTCAGACACATATTTTTGAGCTGTTCTTTTGACAAAATCGACCACATAGACATTATTGTTCTCAAGTGCCATCGCGGCTTCTAACGCCGTGCTTTTAGAACAATCATTACATAGTGCTACAGAGCTCATTCCTGCGAAGCTTGCTGCAGAGAAGAGTAATGTTGCCATCATTAGTGGGGCAGTAAGGGTCATTTTCATTATTTTCTCCATAACTAAAAGTGTGATGCAAGTCACATTTTTATCACCTTGACTAATTAATGTCCATCTTTTTATTAGCATATTGTTAACATAACGAGTTGTTTAACAAGTACTTACCTAAGCTCCTGCTAATGTTCTTTGTCGTGTTCTTATTGAGTTGTAGCAGAAAAATTCAATTATTTATTCTAGGTTGCCTATTAAACATTATTGATTGATAGTTAAAGTAATTCAGTTTTACAAGGTGAGTTTAATGAAGATATTCATACTGTTATTGGGCTTGTGCAGTGTTAATGCCTTTTCAGTGGAATGGCAGACACAGCAGATTGATGAGAGTTTATCTTTTCGTGGCAGCGCAGCTGCTGATGGCATTGTGTGGGTAAGTGGCTCTAATAATAGTGTCTTTTTGTCAAAGGATGCAGGTAAAACTTGGCTCGATGTTTCTGTTACAGAGCAACCCCTAACGGATTTTCGCGACATTGAAGTTTTCGATGCCAACACCGCAATTGTGATGGGGGCGGGGGAGGGAGATTTATCTACACTCTATATCACTGAAGATCAGGGGGATTCTTGGAAACTGTTGCTCGAAAACAAACATGAAACTGGTTTTTTTGATTCCATTGCCTTTTGGGATAGAAACAACGGATTGCTGTTAGGCGATCCTGTCGATGGCTGCTTTGTTATCTTACGCACTCAAGATGGCGGTAAAAGTTGGCAACGGATTGCTCGAGGTCATCTTCCTAAACAGCTCGACCGTGAAGTGGCCTTTGCCGCGAGTGGTAATACCCTAATGGTAGGCAAAGCGGGTCAAGCATGGTTCACCACTGGCGGCCATAGTAGCTCTATTTATACTTCGCAAGACTCCGGTGAATATTGGCAAAGAACGCATATTCCACTTTATGACGATACACAAACTGCCGGCGGTTATGGCGTGGCGATGAATACTATTGACGATATTTTTGTTGTCGGCGGTGATTACCAACAGCGTGATAAACACGATGCTAATATGGTGTATCTAAAAGGCAAAGTCTGGCATAAAACGCGCAAGACGACTCCTGGACTCAGAACCGCGATGGTCTGTTATCAAGCCATGTGTATAGCGACGGGTAAGTTGGCTACAGATGTCTCATTTGATCATGGTTTTAGTTGGCAACCGTTGTCGATTCAAGGTCAGACACAAGGTTATTACACCTTGGCGATTGATGGTGATACCGTGGTGGCTGCAGGACATAACGGCCGTGTGGCGGTCTACGTTGTGCCACCCGCAAACTGATTTTTGACTGATGATTAGATCCCAAGACATAAGCATAAAACCCAAGTGACTCGCTTGGTTTTTATGGTTTATTAACGGAGTACTAGGTACATGATTAAAGCGCCTATGCCGCCGCCACACACGGTTGCTACAGCGAGCGTTAGTGACTGAGTCTGCAAAGACACTTGTTGCATCTGCTGATGGCTAGGCGCGGGGATTACAAGTAACTTTTTTTGCTCAATCTCAAATACAGCGCACAATCCTAATAAAGTATCATTAGATGCGCTCCCGTCTTTTTCAACTCGCTGCACAGTGCGCAAACTGATATCACAGGCGTCTGCTAAATGCTGCTGTGTCCAGCCTCTTGATTGCCGTAGCTCTTTTACGGTCGTAGCACTAATATCCATGTTCTACTCCGCATGTATAAAGGTTTGAATGTGCATCAGCTTAACCCGTATACTGAAATACAAGCCAAGCTGAAAGTCCACCGAGTAGAATTCCTGCTAAGAAGAACATGAACACTTTTTTTAGAGCGGCTGTAGTGCTCATGTTGAGGTAAGCTTTGGTTTCAGTGGCGACATGTTGGCCATTTTTATACAGTGTACAGACTACCGCTGCAGTTAGAAGGTTGTTAACTTGGAATGTCACCTCATAATCATTCCCTAGGTAACAAAACTTATGAGAGCTTTTCATTCTAAGATTACGCTTTTCAACAACGACTTCATCATTGACATAAATAGTTTCCTGACCTGAAAACCCTGATCCATGCGCAGTTATTCGAACTTCATTATCATTAAAATAATACCAATATCCGTTTGTAATCGAGACCTTGTTCATTGCGGTATCCATTTTATGTCGAGTTATTGAGTTTTCCATCTTGCGCTCCTTGCTATGTTGACTATTGAATTTGACTACAGCAAGTTGAACACAAAATTATACTTAAGACGGCGCCATCGATATGACAGTCATACAATAGGCATATGACATAGTTACTGTCATATTTATAATGCGATGAAAGTTAACGGTTTAAAGTATCAATCTAATCCTGTCTCAAAAATAAATTTTGAGGGTAATCAGCACTCTTATTTATTCAACGGCGACTCAGTTACTTTACTTTGGTAGCGTTTGCCATTGATCCGTTCAATAATCTGAGTGGCATTTAGGTCGTGAATTACATTAATAAGCGTGGCAGGTGCATCGGTCACTGCACCGATAATGACTAAAATAGGAATAACTTCTATCGGTAGACCAAGAGTGGTGACGATAAAAATTTCACCTAAAAAGGCACCGCCAGGCACCCCGCTAATAATAAATGCTGACAACACCGAAATAAGCACGGTGAGTGCAAAAACATCCACAGTGAAATCCAAACCCAATATTGAATAGATAAATACAATCTTTAGCGCGGTGGTCATCGAGGCACCGCCTTTATTGAGATTGACCAATAAAGGCAGGCAAATATCTGCTATCTCCTCTTTTATGCCCATCTTATTGGCGGCGCGGATATTAACGGGTAACGTGGCCAGAGAGGAGCTGGTACCTAATGCGGTAACTGACGGTGCAACTGCATTTTTCCAAAATTGAGTAACGCCTTTTGTCCCGCCACCTAACCAAGCGTAAAGAGTTGAGCCGATGATGAAATAGATAATTGCCGCAACAAAGAATAGCCCAATAGCGCGAGCAAAAGTGCTCAACAGTTCGGTGTCTTGACTCGCCATCGTTGAAGCAAAGTAGGCGCCTAGTCCTACTGGGGCAGCTACCATCAAAATGGATACTATTTTCATGATAACGGTATTGAGACTATCAAGGATATTTGAGACTTTCTCACCATCTTTTCCTGATTGCCCAATGGCGATCCCGGCGATGACCGACATGATGATCAGTGCCAGAATATTGGACTTAGAGAGCAAACCAACAAAATCATTGGTGGTGAGCAAGCCAACGAAATCCATTGTGCCAGCCCCCGCCTCAACATGTTGGTGCAGATCGAGCAAAACACCTTGCGCAGGATCGAAGGCCAGAGCCAAGCCTACAATCGATACGGCGGGGATAATTGCCATTGCAATTGACACCAAGAAGAGGGTAATAAGAATGGCACCGAGTTTTTTTAAGTCTGTCATACGTGCAATGGAAGAGGTCACACTAATCGCGACGAGCGGCACGATAATCATGAATAGCAAATTCAGAAAGATTTGCCCAATAGGCTTTAATTCAAGTGCAAAATCAGGGAGCACAATACCGATAACGCCACCAATAAGTAGCGCTGACAGTAAAACAATTGAAGAACGGTAGGGCTCAAGTTTTTGCCACATAAATGAAGGTCCACTTATTATTGGTTGTCAGAACACTGACTTTCGATGGGGTATTCCATTAAGCTATCTAGCCATAGATGGGGTGTCAACCTAACAAGCGATAGAAGAAAAGGAAAAGGCCTGCAGTAAGCAGGCCTTTAAATATTGAATCGTCGCGAATTAACGTCCTCTTCGACCTTCTCGCGCCATGCCGTGTTGCCTTGCGTTGCGTGAGCGGTTTAATCCTTCTCGGTCAATGTTGCGGTTATTCATTTGTCGCTCCATATTGTTGGGGCGACTCATATCAGTATTAGGTCTTGATGGCATAGTGACAGGCTTACTGATTTCACGATTGTTAAGTCCTGTTTCCACTCTCTGCTTTGTTTCTGGTGTCGGTGTCCAATTGCCTTTATTGCGGCTTTGCCACTCACCATTGTTATCTCGTGCAATATTGCCATTCTTATCGGCAAAGACATTGTTGTCGCGGCTTTTGTTATGAGTCGCTTGTCTAAGATTGTTGTTTATTTTCTTTGAGTCGGCATTACGTACACGGTTCTCGGGACGGTTATAGAGGTTATTTTTCCCCACGCGGTTACCTGAAATATTGTTGTTTTTGGTAACCTTGTTGGAGATATTGGTTCTATTACCGATACTGACACTGTTACCGATATTAATATCACCGGTATTTATCACGACAGGGCGACGGTAACCTCCACCGTAATAACCGCCACAGCATCGGCCTGGATGATAGTTATTACCCCAGCCAGCATTCCAGCCAACCCCTACGCTAAAGAAACCATTGCTCCAACTCACACCGACGTTCCAGCCTGTCCAAGGGTTATAACCAACATGCAATCCCCAGGTTGGTGGTCTCGGGTAATAGTAACGCCCCCAGTAGGGAGGGTAGTACCAGCCTGTGCCATAGACAGGTACACCGTAATAGGGGTAGGACCACATATAGCCCGGGGTGTAACCCACATAAACAACCTCGGGTGTAGAGTCATAAATCTCTACATAAGTGGTGTTATATACTGGTGAGCTTGGAGGGATTTTTGCAATCTCGTCTGTCGGGATATTATCTGCGACCGTCCATGGACCTTTAGCTGTTGAAGCGATAAACCAAACGGCGTTATCAACCGCGTAGTATTGGTCGTTTATTTTCAGTACCTGGGTGGCGGTATTGACCGCATAAGCGACTTTGGTGCCTGGTATCGCATCAAATTTTGGCTCTCCATCGTACTCAACGGTGAGTTTGGCTTCGCTACGTTTAATGGCCGCAGTTTGTGGTATTTGCGCATCGAGCATCGCTTGGTCTGCTTCTGTGGTGCCTGCAACAGAAACACGTAATCCACCAATATCGGATTCAGGCGGGATATCATTAAAACTCGTCGGCAGCTTATCGGCGCGAACAAAGTCCCAAGGTCCCGCTTCCTTCTTGGCTTTAAACCAACGCCCCGAAAGCAATAAATACATATCACCTGAAGAAACCTCTCTGATCCATGCCGTTTCCGTATTACTCACGTACAGCAGCTTACCCTCAGTCAGGCTTTTCCATCTGGGCTTACCCTCTGTTGCGACCAATTCGGTGGCGGTGTTTACGGCAATGACAGCGGGTGCTGAGGCACTTTTTGCTGGAGTGGCATCTTCAGGTTTTGGCAGCATTTTAACGAGGTCTTCAGGCGGATATTCGGTTGTTTGCCAAGGACCCATGGGGTTGTCTGCGGTGTACCAGAACGTGCCGCTACTGAGGTATAACTTTTTAGTTTGTTGGTTACGTGCAACCGCAAATGGCGTGTTTAATGCTCGCTCATAAGGACTGTTTTCTATTTCTCTAAATTGCGGCGCGCCGTCGAAAGACAGTAGTACACTGAGTTGCTGACGGAAAATAATGTTGGGGGCATCGTTTTTAATGTTTTCTAAGCTTTGTTTCTCTTGCTTAGCATTCGCTAGACTGGCTGAAAGGCGTTCCATCGAGATCTTAAAACTACTGCTGCCTAAGGCTTTTTCTACCACTTCAGTAAAGCGTTGCTCATCGGTTTCAGTCGATTCTGGCCAACGAACCTGGGTGACTTTAACGTCTCTAACGGTAGCGTTGTCTGTGGTGGTATCAATGCGAGCACTAAACCAAAAGGCGCCAAAGATGGGGTCATCTCTATCGATGAGTTCGAGAGACATTGCCGCACGTCCTTGCAGAATATTACCATTGAGTGATTCTGGCTGTGGTTGGTATACCACAATGGTGCCCTCTTTATCTGTTACTTCCTGTGGCCACTCAATCGCATTCGCATGGGCTAGACCCAATTGCATCAACATGATTACGGCGAGAATTGAGCGGCAATATGCAAAAATTCTAGCTGGCATAGCAGTTCCTTCTTTTTTGATCGAGTGGTGAATATCAAGCTAACACGATGGCTATTGTAATGGTTAAACTTTATTCAGAACAACTATAGCTGTTCATTATTATAATCGCATTAATCGACCGGAATATTATTGATTTATAAGTACAAAAAAGCCCTAAACGTTTCCGGTTAGGGCTTTTGAAATGGCGTTTTATCACACCATTAGCTCAGTTTGTTGAGTTTACAAGCTGTAGTAAAGCTCAAACTCAACTGGGTGAGTAGTTTGGTTTATGCGCTCAACATCAGCAGTTTTAAGCTTGATATAAGAGTCGATAAAGTCGTTACTGAATACGTCGCCACGAGTCAGGAACTCACGGTCAGCATCGAGACACTCAAGTGCATTTTCGAGCGAAGTTGCAACCGTTGGAATTTCAGCCGCTTCTTCTGGTGGTAAGTCATATAGATCTTTATCCATTGCTTCGCCTGGATGGATCTTGTTTTGGATCCCGTCAAGGCCAGCCATTAGCATTGCAGAGAATGCTAAATATGGGTTAGCCATTGGGTCACCAAAACGTAATTCAATACGACGACCTTTAGCACTTGGTACCACTGGGATACGGATAGATGCTGAGCGGTTTGCTGCTGAGTAAGCAAGCATTACTGGCGCTTCAAAATGTGGAATAAGACGCTTGTATGAGTTCGTCGATGGGTTAGCAAATGCGTTGATGGCACGCGCATGCTTGATAATGCCACCGATGTAGAACAATGCATCTTCGCTCAATCCGCCGTACTTATCACCGGCAAACAAGTTCACGCCGTCTTTTGCTAGCGACTGATGCACGTGCATGCCGCTACCGTTATCACCCACTATTGGCTTAGGCATAAAGGTTGCTGTCTTGCCGTAGGCGTCTGCCACGTTATGGACAACATATTTAAGCACCTGAACTTCATCTGCTTTAAGTGTAAGCGTATTAAAGCGAGTGGCGATTTCGTTTTGACCAGCAGTGGCGACTTCGTGATGATGCGCCTCAACAACTTGGCCCATCTCTTCAAGTACAAGACACATTGCTGAACGTATGTCTTGTGAAGAATCAACGGGTCCTACAGGGAAATAACCGCCTTTAACGCCTGGACGGTGACCTTTGTTACCACCTTCGTAGCTAGTGCCAGAGTTCCAAGCGGCTTCTACAGCGTCAACCTCGTAGAAACAACCCTGCATGCCAGAGCTGAACTTAACGTCATCAAATAGGAAGAACTCTGGCTCAGGACCAATCAATACGGTATCTGCGATACCTGTAGAGCGTAAGTAGTCTTCTGCTTTCTTAGCAATTGAGCGTGGGTCACGGTTGTAACCTGTCATAGTGCCTGGGTTTAGGATGTCACAACGAATGTTTGCAGTTGTTTCTGCAGTGAACGGATCAAGTACAAAACTTGCCGGATCTGGCATCAATACCATGTCAGATTCGTTAATGCCTTTCCAACCATAAATTGAAGAACCGTCAAACATCTTACCGTCTTCGAAAAAGTCTTCATCAACTTGGTGGCTTGGGATCGAAACGTGATGCTCTTTACCTATGGTATCGGTAAAACGTAGATCAACAAACTTAACTTCTAATTCTTGTAGTTGTTGTAAAACTGATTCTGCTGACATTCTAAAGTCTCCGAGTAGGGTAAAGGGTTATCCCTTGTTTCTTATCTTAATGCTTAGCGCTATATGCGATTCTGCTATCAGTAAAGCGAGAGTCGTGCCAATAATGTAACATTATGATTTATATGGATTCTAAATCATACTAAAAATATAAAGTTAGCTTTGGCGCACTGTTTTGGTGCAGGTCGTGGATCAAAATGGTGCGCGCGCCATCATTGTGCAGCTAGATTGTTTTGATATTGGCTAGCCGTTGGATAATGATTAAAAGCAAGACAACAGAATAGCCAAGAATAAGACTTTTTTATAGGGGATAAGCCAAAGAAAAATCAACCAAATATAGATAAGTGTTATTCAGATAAAAGACAGTTTCATGCCACTCGCAGGCTTATCTGTTTAAACAGACTAAACTAGGAAGTCGACTAGAGGGGCGTAAAACAGGATGTTTAACAAAATTGACAACTTAAAAGGACGCTAAACGCCTCAAAGAGGTATTTGAAAGGAGCAAAAATATAAATAATCCCATCAAAGATAATGATGGAAAGTGTATGTAAAGCGTACGTTATGACGGAAAAAAGCAACACGCATAAGTTATTTTTAACGATTGGTTAAAAATAATCCTGTGAGATACTCGCCACCTAGAGTAGAATGTCACGCTTTTTATAGCAACAACTATAATCGTTTGGTTTTAGTGGTTGTCAGTACCCCCCCTATATATTTATACCGATGGTAAGAGGTTTAGCCGTGTTAGAGAATTTACGTAACATCGCCATTATTGCACACGTTGACCATGGTAAGACTACCTTGGTTGATAAGCTGCTGGCGCAGTCAGGAACCCTTGAGACTCGAGGAGAAGCCGCTGAGCGGGTGATGGATTCAAATGATCTTGAAAAAGAACGTGGTATCACGATTCTGGCCAAGAACACTGCCATCAAGTGGAACGACTACCGTATCAACATCGTTGATACCCCTGGTCACGCCGATTTCGGTGGTGAGGTTGAGCGTGTTCTATCTATGGTTGACTCAGTATTACTACTAGTTGACGCAGTAGATGGTCCAATGCCACAAACTCGTTTCGTGACTAAGAAAGCATTTGCTCAAGGTCTTAAGCCAATCGTTGTTATCAACAAGATTGACCGTCCTGGCGCACGTCCTGATTGGGTTATCGACCAAGTATTTGACTTGTTCGACAACTTAGGCGCAACCGATGAGCAACTAGATTTCCCAATCGTTTATGCTTCTGCATTAAACGGCTACGCTTCGCTTGATCCTGAAACAAAAGAGGGTGATATGACGCCTCTTTTTGAAACTATCGTTGAGAAAGTTTCATCTCCTGATGCTGATGCTGATGGTGATTTCCAGATGCAAATCTCGCAAATCGATTACAACTCATACGTGGGTGTTATCGGTATTGGTCGTATCAAGCGTGGTAGCGTTAAAACTAACCAACAGGTCACTATTATTGGTGCTGATGGTAAGAAGCGTAACGGCAAAATGGGCCAGGTATTAGGTTACATGGGTCTAGAGCGTAACGAAGTTGAAATCGCTAACGCAGGCGACATCGTTGCGATTACGGGTCTTGGTCAGCTGTTAATCTCTGACACTATCTGTGCAACAAATAACGTAGTGGCGTTACCGCCGCTATCTGTTGATGAGCCAACGCTAACGATGACCTTCCAGGTCAACACCTCTCCATTCGCTGGTAAAGAAGGTAAGTACGTAACTTCACGTAACATCCTTGAGCGTCTGCAGCAGGAATTAGTTCACAACGTTGCATTGCGCGTTGAAGAAACTGAAAGCCCAGATCGTTTCCGTGTTTCAGGCCGTGGTGAGCTTCACCTTTCAATCTTGATTGAAACCATGCGTCGTGAAGGTTACGAGCTAGCTGTTTCTCGCCCAGAAGTTATCGTTAAAGAGATCGATGGCGAGATGTGTGAGCCATTCGAAAACTTGACCGTTGATGTTGAAGAAGAGCATCAAGGTAGCGTTATCGAGAAGCTTGGTATCCGTAAGGGTGACATGAAAGACATGCAAATGGATGGCAAGGGTCGTGTACGTATCGATTTTGTTATCCCTAGTCGTGGTCTAATCGGTTTCCAAACTGACTTCATGACAGCCACTTCAGGTTCTGGTCTTATTTACCATTCATTCGACCATTACGGTCCTGTGAAAGGTGGTGATATTGGTCAACGCGCACGTGGCGTATTGGTCTCTAACGCAACCGGTAAAGCACTGACATTCGCATTGTTTAACCTTCAAGCTCGTGGTCGTCTGTTTATTACACACGCAGCAGAAGTTTATGAAGGTCAAGTTGTTGGTCTTCACGCTCGTGCAAACGATTTGACTGTTAACTGTTTGAAAGGTAAGCAGCTAACTAACATGCGTGCATCGGGTACCGATGAAGCGCAAGTACTGACTCCACATATCGACATGACACTTGAGCAAGCGCTTGAGTTCATCGATGATGATGAGCTAGTAGAAGTAACACCGCTGAACATTCGTGTTCGTAAGCGTTACTTGAGCGAAAACGATCGTAAGCGTCATAACCGCAAGTAATCGTTGCGTTTAGCTTCAGTCCTTAAAAGGATTGAGCGCGAAGAAGCCCCGAACATGAAAATGTTCGGGGCTTTTTTATACATGGATGTATTTATCCCCGAAGTACAGGATGTACAAGGAGGGGATTTATGTCTGGCCATAAATGTTCCATTCATTTATTGGCATTCCCTCCTTGACCCACAGGGATGTGAGGAATGCCTAAGTGATATAGGGAATATCATAGGCCTTGGCGGTCAGATGTATTTATCCCCGAAGTACAGGATGTACTAGGAGGGG
Organism: Shewanella gelidimarina; assembly: GCF_023283945.1. Classification (GTDB taxonomy): domain Bacteria; phylum Pseudomonadota; class Gammaproteobacteria; order Enterobacterales; family Shewanellaceae; genus Shewanella; species Shewanella gelidimarina. Next base: position 30,772 of record NZ_JAKIKW010000010.1, read on the forward strand.
GTTTATGTCTGGAACATAATGGAATTCAGTGCTTCCAAATGGTTGATCCAAAGGACTCGTAAATGAATAGATGAAGATGCGCTGTGGCCGTTCATTACAGGACACGCTTCCAAGGTTGAGATTACAGCGCGTCACCGCTCATACGCACAGCCTTGCGGGAGGCGGGTAATAACACGGGTTGTATCCGTGCGCGGTATTTTTGAGTGAAAAAGTGATCTGCAAAAATAACCGGCTTTTAAATGCGATAGGTTGGCAATATCAACACACGGAGTGTTAAATTGCGGCGTTAAATTGACTCGCAAGTTAATCGGTCGTCACGGCATCAGCACCTTTATTTTTAGCTGGAGTCGCTTTAGGTTTGGTGAGTTTACGCCAAAGCATTTCCAATGGCCCTTGCTTGAAATACTTAAGGTATACGCTGGCGAGAATGATTTGAAAAATAGAGAAACCAAGCGCAATCAACATATAGCCGGGCCTGTCGAGTGTGTTCATTAGTGTTGGCGCAAAATAGCGAAAAACGAGTACTCCACAAGTCGATTGCAGGATGTATAGACTTAATGATAATCGGCCTACCTTCTGTAATGACGCCAATACAGTGGAACGGTTTTGGCATATTTTAACCAGTACATGAATGTAAATCAGCGCCATAGGTATCGCACTGACGATAACGGCAGCACCTGATAGGGTATTTAATATAGGATCTGTTGAAAGGGTCAATAAGCTATCTAAAACCGATAATAGCACCGTCGCTACTGCAAGCTGGATAAGTTGGCTTTTGTTAAAGCCGTGCTCAAAAATGCCTTTACGGTAAAGCGCTATGCCAAGCAGCATTAAGCCTGCTGATAACCACATAAGAGTTAATGGGATAACAAATAGCATCGTTGCAAATATTGTCAACTGCATCATCAGCTGTTCTGCATAGGATCCAAACCATATTAGGGACTCCTCTTTAAATAGCGCAGATCCACGTATAAATGTTTCCTCGGGAGATAATAGGCTAATCAGGGTGAGGAGCAACACAGGGGCAGCGATAAACAAAAGTGATTTTTTTAGCAGTTTATTGTGATCCAGCTTAAGGTAACAAAGTGCCACAAACCCACTGAGTGCATAGGTAAAAAGTACGTCACCAGACCAGATAAAAATAGCGTGTATCACCCCGAAAACCACAAGCCACTTCAACCTGGATTTCATTAATCCGTAAGCATCTTTATTTTGTGCTGACAATCTGTCGAATTGAATCGCCAATCCCACCCCAAATAGCATTGAAAACAAACTAATGAAGCGGCCTTCAATAAAAAAATTGCTAAACAGCTCCACTAAGGTGTCATGCAATGGGTTGGATTCATGGCTGGCGTAGCCAGAAATAGCATTGCCAAAGAAGTAGATGTTGATGAACAAAATGCCCAATACCGCTAAGCCACGAATAACATCGATATTAGCGTTACGATCAAAATCTGTCGGGTTCTGCGTTGGGTTATTCATTATCACGGTTAACGGTTCCATGTTTTTTTGCTTGCACTCCAAGTGCAATAATAGGCTAGACAATATCAGCATTAAGTCATTTACGAAATCACGACATCTACAATCGATTACCTTTTATGTGGTTTGGGTATAAATCTGATTAAAATAAAACGTTAGCCAAAAAAAAAGCAATCCATATGGATTGCCGAATAATATGTTCAATTTACAGTGCGCTAGCGTTGAAACTGAATTTTTTTGCCAAACCTAACTAGGAATGCGCAGTAGGGAGTGATGATGAATAAAACAAATATTTAGCAGGGCATTTTTCAGTGGTTAACCGACAAAAATGGCTTACAAACATTAGCCTCATATAATCAGAGTGTGATAATTCTAGATGGTTCCCACTTTCTGCATTAACAAAAGTTTAGTTTTAAAAAAATCCGATATTCAGATTTGAGTGCACTCCTTCTACTTGAAAGAAACGTCTCCATCCTTGGAGACGTTGTGTTGCTTCGACTAGCGCTAATGCCCTATCGAATTTAAGTGTTGGATTAAATACATCCGTGTTTCTGTTGGTGTTTGACTTACCCAAAAACCACATAGGTAAGCAATCAGAGGGACCAGAAACAGTAGTGCCATTAAGGCGATGGTAAGGCCTCGTGCCGATAATTTAATACCGTTGCGAGTGCTAAATTGCAAAGCCTCTTTTGTAGGGCAGGCTGATACGCAGCGCATGCAGGCTTGGCACTCATCTGAGCGGATATTGATCTGACTATGTACCGAAATATTAGCAGGACAGGCACGGCTGCATTTATCACAGTTCATCCCTTTACTGTCAATCAAGCAATGCTGAGTATTGCGGCGAATTTTAAATGGACTTAAAAAGCTGACTAGCCCGAGTAATGCACCATAAGGACAGATGTAACGGCAAAATCCTTGTCGGCGCCATAACGCCAGGCTCAGAATGAAGCTGAAACAGAGAAAAGTAACTAGGCCTGGAGTGATAAAAAACAGTGCCATTTTTAGATCCGCTATCTTGTGATAATTGCCACTGAGGTAGTCAGGTATTCCCTGTGCTGGCATGCCCACAATGATATAAAGCAACGCCAGTAAAAGAAGGTACTTCACCATTCTCAGTGGCCAATCTAGCCAAGCTGGTGGTAAATATTCACGTTTGACAAAGCGTTTTCTGAGTTTATAGAGGTATTCGCCAGCTAAACCGAGCGGACAAGCCCAGCCACAAAAAGCACGTTTACAGATCAAGCCGGTTAGTAGTACGACGGTTAACATTACTGCCGCTGCCGGGTGAGTTTGATCCCAAATACCGAGGCTGATAATGGCTTTGATTTCGATACCGCCGGCAATGGGTAGGAATGCATCACCAACATCGGGACGCATAAGCCAAGGCGTAATCCCGGCTTTAAGCAGTGCGCTATTCACCGCAAACTGCACTCCAACGAGCAGCATCGATAGCGCTAGCAGATGCTGCACCCCTTCGCGTAAGTTATTGCTCCTCATATCGCCCTGAGCGACTTGAGGTTGAAACTTGCTGACTAAGCCAATAATGACTGCTGCAATGGCAAGAGAGGCGATTAGAGGCCAATATAGGCTAGATATGACTGCGGCAGACACTAATACTCCGCTTGCTGCAGCCCCCCATTTTTTACCACTCCAATAAAGCAGGCTCACACTGTAAGTCAGTGCCAAAATAAGAGTTAATGATTCGATAAAGCTCATAACGGTGTCAGTTTATAATGATTGATACTACTGTGAAACTTTTTAAAGGAAGAAGTTCTAAATGTGTAAGCAGATTGTGGGGTAGGTCGTAAACTTGTGATTAAACTATAAGAAATTAGGCTTTGAGTTCACAAATTCGGTTCCTAAGCCACAAGGCGTAGGAACCGCAGTTTAGTCGTCGCTTATTTGCCTTCTAAGGTCGCAATAAACTTAGTCGACTCATCAATTGATTTGTTCATCTCTTTTATCAGACCAGAAATATCAGTTTGTAAACTGCTAAATTCACCCTTAATGGCGCCAATGGCTTGTGCGTTAAGGTTATGCTTTAAGTAAAGCATATTGTCTTTCATGGCCGTCAGTACCGGTGGCATTTTGCTTTCTGCACGACGCATGCTTTTGATCAGCTGAGTATATGAACGGCGAGTCTGTTTAAGCTTGCTTTCGCTATTTCGGCGCAGACTAGCTTTGCTTATCTCGGCTATCTCTGTCTGCCATTCATCGAATAATGCTTCGGCGACATCTTCAACTTTGTCGATGCGCTTAGTGACATCATCGGCCGCATCTTGCGCCGACTCATATTCATCTTTGGCCTTGTTATAAGCACTTTCGAGATCGCCACCGTCATGGTTAAGTAACGCTTGCATCTCTTCTAGTGCAGAGCTGAACTGCTCTTGCGCTTCTTCTTGAGACTCTTTGGCATCTTCAACCCGATCAACCATGATATCGCGCTTGTGATAACCGACCTTTTCCATGGCGCCATAGTAGGCACTTTGGCAACCCGTCAGCAGTAAACCGCAACTGATGATAGCAACCGATAATATTTTTTTCATCTTATTCAATCCCGAATGTGATTCTAAAGCTTAACCCTAAACTTGTGTGTATTGGCGCTGGACTAATCGGCGCGATATTTAGCCGCATCGATAATGCACCACAAATGGGCTACGGCACCGATGATGGCGGGGAATATTAGCCACCACATGGCATAACCGACCACGACGACAATACAAAACACTAATGCAGCGAGTATACGACCTTGAACGAGTTGCCCAAGACCGGGAAAGAAAAAGCTTGCGATAGCGGCAATAACATTGCCTGCGGAACCCTGTTGAGACATCAATTCGATCCTTATACTTGTAAAGAGAAGGTTATAAGCTTTATTGTACCAATATAGATTTAAACAAATCATTTATCGTTGTACATATTCGTACAACTTTAACAGAATCAAGAGTGACAAGTGAAAAATAAGATAGCAGTGAATCAATTTCGATCTTTTTTGTGGAGTATTTGGGCATTTTTTTTACATTTGCTACGCCGCTTCAAAGAGGACCAAGTCAATATTAAAGCGGGGCACTTAGCCTACGTAACGTTACTCTCGTTAGTACCGATTGTGGCCGTCATGTTTTCTATGCTGTCGGCTTTTCCGGTCTTTGCCGGTATTCGGGAACAGTTGGAGGGGTTTGTATATGACAATTTCTTACCTGCTGCCGGGGATACGGTACAGATCTATATTAATGAATTTGTGGCCAACGCTTCTAAAGGTACCACCGTCGGTATAGCAGCCCTGGTGGTGGTGGCATTAATGCTCATCTCTGCAATCGATAAGTCACTTAACAGTATTTGGCGTACCAAAGAAAAACGTCAAGTTGCAGTGTCGTTTTCGATGTACTGGATGGTACTGACGTTGGGGCCTGTTTTGGTAGGGTCAAGCTTGGTGGCTAGCTCTTATTTAGTGTCACTTCAGCTATTTAATGACTCTGAACTGTCGGGCGTGGTGCCGCTGATTATTGAGCGGTTGCCAATGATATTTTCGGTGGCTGCTTTTCTGCTGCTCTATATGGTGGTGCCGAATAAGAAAGTTAAGTTTTTCCATGCATTACTGGGTGCCATTGTCGCGGCAATGCTGTTTGAGTTGGGCAAAAAAGGCTTTGCATTTTACGTTACTCAGTTTCCGAGCTACGAAGCTATTTACGGGGCATTAGCGGTGATCCCCATTTTGTTTGTGTGGGTGTATGTCTCATGGATTATCGTGCTGGTTGGCGCTGAAATTACCGCTGCGATGCCGGAATATTTACGTGAACGACACTTGGCTAGGACGGCGCTATTATTAGAAAATAGCGGCGAAATAGAGACTCCAGTGCCGGCTACCGATAGCAGCCCAGTTGATGCTGATAAGCTCAAATCGACATCTAAAAAGGGGCTTAAAGACAACGCTAAGGCAGTAGACGTTGATAGCGCGTGACTGGTTAGCAGTCGGTGATGAGCATGAATTATATATCAGCCAATACGGTAATCTTGATGGTATTCCGTTGCTGTATTTACATGGTGGCCCAGGGGCTGGCTGCTCATTTGATGAGTTAGCGTTATTCGACCTTTCGGTTTACCACGTGATCATGATGGATCAAAGAGGGGCGGGGCGATCGCGACCTAGAGGAGGGCTTGCGCACAACAGTGTTAATCATTTACTCACTGATATTGAACAGGTTAGAGAGTGGTTAGGTATTGCTAAGTGGGCGCTAGCGGGTGGCTCATTTGGCGCGACATTGGCGCTATTGTACGCTGGGCTTTATCCAAACCGAGTGAGCAAACAAGTGCTGTGGGGCGCTTTTATTCCTAGCGAGGAAAGCATTCAATGGTTGTATGGTCAACAGGGGGCCGCTCGTTTGTTTCCATCTGAGCATCTGGCCTTTAGTGTGGCTGCGGCACCGAGTAATCAACTCGATGGATTATTTTCATGTTACCGAGAGGGTTTCGACAATACTTCTGCAAGCATTCGTCAGCATTTTGTGAGGTGCTGGTTAAACTGGGAGCTGGCTTTGGCCTACCCAGGTTGTTTGCAAGTGGGTGAAAATGTCATTTTTAGTCAGGCTTTAGCAAGTATCGAGCTTTATTATGTGACTCATAATTACTTCGGTGCCTTTGAGCAGTTGTCTGCCACTGTGATGGATATTCAAGCGGAAACGCTCATTATTCAAGGAGAGCTAGACAGGGTTTGTCCAAGCGGTTTTGTACATGGTTTTTTGCAAAATAAGGTAAATCATCAGATAAAGGTGATGGAAGTTAACGGCGGTTATCATGCATTGGCGGACGTCAAAATGGCGAATGCAATCGTGAACGCCATAAGGGAAATGGCCCTAAAAATAAATAAAGGAATTCGACTCCGATGAAAAAATTATTAATAGCAGGCTTGGTCATGAGCCTTAGTGCTTGTGCTGCAACAGAGAACAACTCTGACGTTGAAGTAATGGCTAAGGCCCCTGATAGTGTGACTTTAGGTGGGATGACAAATGAACAAGCTTCAACAAAACTTTTAGAAGCATTGCTCAGTAAAAACTACTTAGCGACTAAAGCTGGGCCTAATGGTGTGGCGGTAAATTTTGATAATAGTCAGTTTATCCTGCAGCCAAGTATTAACCCAGAAGGTATCGACCGCATTTTAATGAACCGCTTTTATGCTATTCACCCTAAGTATGTGGGCAGCAAAGAGATGTTGGTTATGATTGGTACACTTAACCAAAAACTCAACTTTGCAAAATTTGTAGTTAGAGAGCGAGGCGCTGTGATTCAAGTGCAAGGCGCCGCTACATTTGTCGATACCATTAGTATGGAAGAGATCCGTCGCTTTTTACTTTGGACCGATGAAGGCTTGCGTCAGGTCGGTAAATCGCTACCTGAAGGCTCAGAAGATGTTATTAAGCCAATCCCTGTGATGCAACAGATGAAATCAATTTAAGTTTACCCGCTTCAAAAAACCGCCTATGTCTTGCGTGAGTGAGCTAGGCGCTTTTTTTTGCTTTTTTAGTCGGAGAGTTTTACGTGATAGCCCTTATTCAACGTGTGAGTGAAGCCAATGTCGTCGTTGATGGCGTAACGATTGGAGAGATAGATAAAGGCCTGTTGGTTTTATTGGGGGTCGAGCGAGAAGATGATGTGGCAAAAATGCAGAAGTTAGCAACTAAAGTGATGAGTTATCGGGTGTTCTCTGACGAGAATGGCAAGATGAACCTTAATCTAGAGCAAGCTGGTGGCAGTTTACTGGTGGTTTCACAGTTTACACTGGCTGCGGATACAGGCCGTGGTTTACGTCCCAGCTTCTCGGGCGCCGGTACGCCAGATCAAGCGCGTGAACTGTATCAAGCCTTTGTTGATTTCTGTCAGTCGAAAGGGGTCAATACTCAAACGGGGGAATTTGCTGCCGATATGAAAGTCTCATTAGTTAATGATGGCCCGGTGACGTTTAATCTACAGGTTTAGTTTGCCATGACATCGAAACTGATGGATGAAACGCAGTTACTAAAACAACTGCGCCAGACTTGGTATCAAACCATACCAGTTAGTGAGTTTATGCAAGTTATGCCACTTGATTTTAGCGCCGATAGCTTTAGTGTTACCGCCCCTTTGGCGCCGAACATCAATCTGCATCAAACGATGTTTGCGGGCAGTGTTTATACCCTAATGACGTTAACTGGCTGGGGTATGATGTGGTTGCAGCAACAGCTTGCTGGTGTCGAAGGCGATATCGTGCTGGCCGATGCACATATTCGTTATATTGCGCCTATCAGCGAAGCACCTGTTGCTCGAACCCATTGGGCTGGCGCGGACCTATCTGTGTTGCAGCGTGGCAAACGGGCACGAGTTCCTTTAACGATAGAGCTATATTGCGGCGATAAATTATGTGCTAATTTTGACGCTATATTCGTGAGTTTACCCACCAAAAATTCATAACTTTATTGTGGTGACATTCAGATTAAACAGAAAAGCGACTCAACTGAGTTAAGTCGCTTAAGTTTATTTATAGTCATTTATTTAGTGGTGAAATCATCCATCAAAATTACGCCAAGTGGTGTTCCGCCGCCGATATTATCAACTGCCGCGACACTATAAATACCGCCAGCCATTAAGGATACAGCTAGTGGACCGATTGCAACGGTTTTGCTGTCGTGTGGTGTTACGCTAACAACATAGTCGCCCGCTGTAATGGACAGTGCACCAGAGGCTGCCATAAAGGGCACATTGCTCAACGCGGGAGTTGCATCGCTGATATCATCAGTCGCAGTTAAGTAAATATCAACATTACCAGCAGAGTATGAAGCATGGGCAATATTGAGCTTTGCTGCCGTTGCTATACGTCGAGGGCTATCCATCAATACCCACGGCATAATGTCATTATCTGTAAGTGAGCCAACAGCAAGTGCCGAATAGCTCATACCTTGCTCTAATGTCACTGCAGCCATGTCGATGACAACAATACTATTATCGCTATTAGCTGCCACGGTAACAGTGTGGTCCCCTTCGGGTACGTTCAAAAAGGGCGTGACTTGCTTGAATGTGAGCATAGCAACCGCGGGTGTTGTTCCCCCATCTAGAAACACATCGACAGCTGGAGCATCTGCAACAGCGTGAATCACCCTAAGATCTGCTCCGGCATTTTTATCTTGAAGCAAGGCTTGTCCTTCAGGAAGCGCTGCAAGCAGAGCAACTGGAGATGTGCCACTCCAAACATTAGTCACTGCGGTGAGCAAGTAATCGGTCTGCGAGGCTAATGTCACGCTACCAGAGTCATAAACCGCGTCTTTTTGACCTGCCGCTGTAATCCGGATTTGATAATCACCGGCAGCAATTTCTAGCTGGTCGGTATAATCCATATAATCGACAGACAACGTGGCTGCCATCATACTAATATCTGCATCTACTGCAGTGACATAAACATCGACTAATCCTACGCCTACAGTGCCATGCAGTACTTGCACACGGACATAATCAGCGGCAATGTCAGCCGTACTATTCGCGATAAGTACTAAACCTAAGCTCTCGTCTGCAACACTACCAACCGCGACCGCAGTGTATTCCATATCAGCTTCAGCATCTAAGTCGGCACTCAGTACCGTTAAAACCTCATCACTGGGCAGTTGGGCGTCGACAGTAATGGCATATGATGTTGCATCAACGAGGAGCAATCCTGAAGACTGAGCGTAGTCGACATCCTCAAGCAAGGTGCTGCCGTTGGCCATAATATTGACCATGGGGGCATCGGCACTGGCATGGATAATACGCACTTGTGACTTTTCTACTGGGAGTGAAAACGTTTCTGGAGTTGGACCATTATCGTCATCACTTCCGCAGGCGGTTAAGGCGAGTGTTGCAATGATTAAGGCGCTAGTATGTAGACGTTGCATTGGATTTCCCTTCTTTTTTTGGGTTCCATTCGCTATACGTGGCTTCAAAAAGCAACGATCACATTTTGGTCACTTATCTTTATCATCTTTAAGTGTTTTAACGACGGCGATGATATTAACTTATTGCTTTAAAATAGTATTTTCGGGCTTTATTTACGAAGTCTAATTTACCAGTATTTTAGTCTTTAGAGCCTTTGTTAACTAAATCGACAGCGGTTACTGTGTATAAGTTATTCAAAAACGGCCATTTCACACTGGAGTATCATTCTATTTATTCGAACGGTATCTCGCGTTTTATCCGCTATTATTGTTTTTTATCGCACACTAAACTACAGCTATTCGATTGAGCTCGTTTATTTCCCTCTGCTTGGTCATCATTATATGGAGTGCGTTATGTCGAAAGTTCTAGTATTAAAATCGAGTATTCTGGGTGGTTATTCGCAATCAGCTCAGTTGATTGAACATCTAAGCCAGCAGTTTGCTGCTCAAGGAAAGCTGATTACAGTACGCGATCTTGCTGCCGAGCCGATTCCCGTTTTAGATGGTGAAATTGCGATGGGTATGCGCGGTGGGGATGATTTATCGGAACGTCAACAAGATGCCGTTGCGCTATCCAATGAATTAATTCAAGAGCTTAAAGATCACGACACGATTGTGATTGCTGCGCCAATGTACAATTTCTCTATTCCTACTCAGCTTAAAAATTGGATCGATCTTGTTGCGCGTGCTGGAGAGACATTTACCTATGGCGAAAATGGTCCTGTAGGGTTAATCAAGGGCAAGCAGGCTATTGTTATTAGCACTCGAGGCGGCGTGCACAAAAATACCGCTTCTGATCATGTGGTGCCTTATCTTAAAACGGTACTGGGTTTTATCGGCATTGATGATGTTGAATTCGTCTATGGCGAAGCATTGGCAATGGGACCAGAAGCGACAGAACTAGGGCTCGCGCAAGCAAAGCAAGCGCTAGCCTTGATAGACGCTTAATTTCTTTTCATTGAACAGCTGCATTGCTGTATGAACTGAAAAGGCCGCTTATGTTAGCGGCCTTTTTTACTGAGTGGCTTTAGCGTTGTGGCTCGCAAGCCAATAGATCTTTAAGGGCGCCAGCGTTAACGACACTTGCTAAGCCGCTTGCTGTGAGTATATCGCAGCCCTTTTGCGCTCGAATACCAGCGCCGCAGTAGAGTAGAAAGATTTGTTGTAGGTTGTTGATACGGACAACCCATGCCGCCAAGGTATCCAGCGGCACATTGATCGCGTTTGGCAGATGGCCGCTAGCGAACTCTTGAGGACTACGAACGTCAATAACAGTGGCGCCTTGTTCGATAAGTTGCCAACACTTATCTCCTGGCTGACAGCTAGACAGCGTCGAAAGTATAGGTTCAGACATGGACTCTCCTTTCACATAGCAATTTATATATTAGTGACACCTATTAAAACCGTTTATTAGATTTATTTCAATAAGATTTTTCTAATTCATAGTTCAAGGTTACCGATATATCGATTATGCTAACTAAACCGGCTCCCAAAAGGAGCTATTTATAAAGGGGTTATGTCGACCACTTCTTAAAAATCAGTGAAGTATTAATCCCACCAAAAGCAAAGTTGTTACTCATGACATAATCAGTCTCGAGTAACCTTATATCATCCTTAATGTAGTCGAGCTGACCACATTCAGGAGCAATCTCGGTGAGGTTCAGTGTGGGGGCAAACCAGCCCTCGTTCATCATCTGAATACTGACCCAAGCTTCAAGTGCACCGCAAGCGCCAAGGGTGTGGCCAGTGTAACTTTTAAGTGATGAGATAGGCTGTGATGGGCCAAACACTGCGTTGGTCGCCAGTGTTTCAGCTATATCGCCACGTTCAGTTGCTGTGCCGTGGGCATTGACGTAACCAATGCTACTGGCATCAATAGCAGCATCTTTAAGCGCGAGTCGGATAGATTTTTCCATCGTCCCTGCGTTTGGCTGGGTAACATGTAAGCCATCTGAGTTGGTACCAAAACCGACGATTTCGGCATAGATTTTAGCGCCACGGTCCTGGGCGTGTTCGAGCTCCTCAAGCACTAAGGTGCAAGCGCCTTCACCAATGACTAATCCATCACGCTGCTTATCAAATGGCTTAGGCGTTTGTGACGGTGTATCGTTTTGAGTGCTGGTGGCAAAAAGGGTATCGAATACAACAGCTGCAGTTGGGCATAACTCTTCAGCACCGCCGGCAAGCATAAGCTCTTGTTGGCCATATTTTATAGCTTCATAAGCGTAACCAATTCCTTGGCTGCCGGAGGTGCAAGCACTACTGGTAGTATGCACTCGTCCTTTTAAACCAAAAAAAACGCCAACATTTACCGCGGTGGTATGGGCCATCATCCTGATGTAACTGGTCGCTGTGACGCCTGACATGTCACCTGTTTTCAGCATATCGCCAAAAGCGATAATAGGTTCGGTACTGCCGGTGGATGAGCCGTAAGCGATCCCCATCGCCCCCGATGTCACCACAGGGTCATCAAGCAGGTTGGCATCCATTAAGGCCAGCTCGCTGGCTCGCGTTGCCATGATGGAGACTCGGCCCATTGAGCGAATCTTTTTGCGAGAATAATGCGCGGGTTTCTCAAAATCAGTAATAGGAGCGGCTAAACGAGTATTTAGATCCTCAAATTTGTCCCACTCATCGAGCCGAACAACACAGTTTTTCTGAGCTTTAAGATTGCTCGCAATCGTTTGCCAGTCATGACCTAGGGCTGAGATCCCACCGATGCCGGTGATGACGACTCTGCGGGGGAGCTGGCTCATATCATGCCTCCATTAACGGAGATCACTTGGCGAGTGATGTAAGCGGCATCTTCAGACATTAAAAAGTTAGCCAGCCCGGCAATTTCTGAGGCTTTACCCATACGTCGCATCGGGACGAGAGTATTGACCATCTCTTTGGGAATATCTGCCACCATATCGGTTTCAATTAGCCCTGGAGCGATACAATTGACGGTGATTTTGCGTTTTGCTAGCTCAAGCGATAACGCTTTGGTAGCGCCGATGATCCCGGCCTTTGAAGCGCTGTAATTGACTTGCCCACGGTTGCCCGCAATACCAGAAACTGAGGCCATAGTAATGATCCTGCCCCCTTGTCTAGCTTGTACCATGGGCATTACCGTGGGGTGAATTACATTGTAAAAACCATCTAAATTGGTGTGGACCACGCTGTCCCACTCTGACTCTGTCATGGCCGGAAAAGCGGTATCGCAATTAATGCCGGCGTTTAATATCACGCCGTAATAAGCGCCGTGCTGTTCAATGTCTTGTTCAATGGCTTGCCTTACGGTTGCGCGGTCGGCGATATCAAATTTAAGGCAAGATACAGACACGCCCAGCTGCTCTAACGCTTGCTGTGTTTCGTTTGCGGCGTCGATATTTTGATAATAATGCATGGCGATATCAAAGCCTGCAGCGGCCAGCTTTAAGGCAATCGCTTTGCCTATTCCGCGGCTTGAACCTGTGATCAGTACTCTTTTAGTCATCTTTCCTCCCTAACAGCTCCGTTGTTATGCAAACTATCGTTCAGTTCAATAGGATAATGCTGTTCTCATGATGTTTAATTCAATTTAGTATCTTTGTTGTTCAGTCAGTCGCTGCGGCAAGATAGCTTTTGGTGTCTTGAGGCTGAAAAACGTTCACATTTGCTTCGGCAACTATCTGCTCATTGTGCATAATTTTGCAGTCAAAAACCGCTAAGCCAGACTCTTCTTGATACAGTCGAGTGACTTGGGTTTGGTAGGTTTCACCTGCTGTAAAGTGCGAAAGATGCATGTTCAGTTTGCGCGTCCCCAGTAAAAACCCCACTCTGATGATGTCTTGTCTAAGATGCGCTTCAACCCCCGCTAAAGCGGCAATGCTTTGCGCCATGTATTCAATGCCGACATAGTTTGGCACCCCTTGTAGGCTGTCATCAAAATAGGGACTGGTTGTCGTTATCTTAGTTTGGGTGAGTAAACTATCAGCTTCATACTCTAATAGATTACTGATCAGCACCATAGGTTGCCGATGGGGGATAAATTGCTCTACGTCTTGGCTGGCAAGGGTGGTTAAATCAAACATGTGGTTGAGTCTCATCAGTAGTTTTTGCATGGCGGCTGAATATGAGGCTGGCGTTGCTGCCACCAAAAGCAAAAGAGTTGCTCATCACATGGTTTATCCTAGCGCTGTCGCCGGATTTCACCAGAGGTAATACCGGATTATCAGGGTCTTGCTGTTGATCACAACGCTGTGGTGGCAGTCTGTTATCGACGTTTAAATCGCTGAGCAACAGGTAACAAAAGGCCGCTTCAATCGCGCCAGCTGCGCCTAAGGTATGTCCGGTTAACGGTTTGGTTGAGCTGCAAGGAGGGAGCTGTTTAGTGAATACCGCTGTGACGGCTCGGCTTTCCATGGCGTCATTTTTGGGCGTCGCCGTGCCGTGTAAATTTAAGTAGCTAATCTGCTCGGCATCCAAGTTTGCCATCGATAGCGCAGATTGCATGGCGACGATGGCGCCAGTTCCTTGCGGATGTGGCGCAGAAATATGATAAGCATCACTAGACTCCCCCACACCGGTCAATAGAATATGGTCCAGCTCAGTTGCCCGTTCTAGGGTGAACAATGCAGCTCCTTCGCCAATATTAATACCATCGCGGTGGGCACTAAATGGCTGGCAATGCGCTTTTGATATTGATTCTAGTGAGCTAAAACCATTGATGGTTAATTGGCATAATGAGTCTACTCCGCCAACAATGACCATGTCACAGAGGTCAGCGTTGAGCAGCCGTCGTGCGCTGGCAAATGCTTTAGCGCTTGAAGAGCAGGCGGTTGAGACGGTAAAGCAAGGTCCGCTTAGCCCAAAGTAACGTTGTAAGAACTGACTGCTGTCGCCCAATTCTTGTTGTGAATAGTCATATCCCGCGGGAAATTCAGCATGCTGATGATGATGCGCTAATGCCTGCTCGCCAGTGGCGATACCTGAGGTACTCGTGCCAATGACAACGGCAACTCGATTGGCACCATATTGGGTGCTAGCAGCAATAACATATTGTTCGATTTGCTTGGCAGCGACTAAGGCGAGCTGATTATTACGGGTATCAAAGTGTCGCCATTGCGTCGTTAACTCGGGTAGTTTGCTGGCCACTTCACCAACGAGTACCGGGCGATCAAACATTAAATCATCGCGCCATCTCATGCCGTCGACATTTGCGGTAATGAGATTATTAAGCACCGACGCAGGGGTGTCACCTAACGGGGTACATAAACCTATTTGGGTTATTGCTATTGCGATATTTGACTTCACTTTAAATCACCATAATAGGTTTATAACGGAGTGATGATGAGCTCGAAATCAGCAGCATCAATCCTCAATTCGACTTTGGCTTGCCATGGATCAAGCTGACTATAACGGATGGTGACAATCGGCTGCGGATCTTCAGCGTTAATCTTCATCTCTTTGTTACTTGCTCTCGGCGCTGCAGCAAATAGCTTTCGACAATACGCAGCATCGCAATTATAGCCCTGTATATAGCCATTTTGTAAATGGCGATTGAGGCTGTCTTCACGCCAATAGACAAGTTGCATAATGGCCAGCAGATACTCGGCTTTAAATTGGTCGCCGAGTAAGGTGCTTTGCTCACTGATAAGCTTATCGCCATCATAAGTCAGCGTGAAGAGTGGTTGGCCTAAAGGGGCTAAGCCAACTAAGGTCAGCTGTTGCGGATTAAGCTCCAATTGAGTGAGCAGTTCATGCTGACTCGATTGGGTCTTTATGGTTGTTTTTTGAGTCAGGCTACGCTCAGTCAAAGGCTTTGACGGCTCACTTATGCTGGCGTCGTTGAGCGGTGCCAGACAGTAACTGACGTTGCTTGGCAGTTCAACGCAGGTTTGTCTTTGCAAGGTTTGGCTACAACCTGCTAACAGCAGCAAGCTGAAGCAGCTTATGCCTTTAAGAAAATGCGTTAGCTGCGACATATTTCTACAACCATATTAAGGCGTCTTTTTGATTCACTGACAAAGGGATTGTTTTGATCCCAAGCATAGCCCGCTAAAATTGAACAGATCATCTGCTTAATTGTGAGGTCGGGGTCGCTATAAAAGATAGCGTCCTGAAAGCGGCAGTCGTACCAAGCTTCGACGTATGTTCTAAAGGTATCAACGCCTTTCATTAATGGCGTAGCGTATTCATCCTGCCAATCAATGGCTTCACCATCGAGTTGCTTGATAAGAGCTTTAGCCGCCAAAGAAGCCGATTGCATTGCAATAGTCACGCCTGATGAAAAGACCGGGTCAAGAAACTCTCCAGCATTGCCTAAGAGCGCAAACTTATTGGTCGCTAAGGTCTTAACGTTAGCGGAGTATCCTTGTAGCAGCGCGGAGTCATTGACTAACTCAGCATTGGCGAGCAATTTTTTAAGCCCTGGTTCTTCAGATATCATCTGCAGCAGAACGTCGTCCAAATTACCTGCTAAGTTACCGAGTTGATGTGGCTCTGCAACAACACCGACTGAGCAACGGCCATTGCTAAAAGGGATTAACCAGTACCAAATATCTTTATTATCAGGGTGAACACTGATGAGAATTTTATTACGGTCGAAATCGGGACAAGTAATATTGTCGTTTATATGGTTAAAAACGGCAGTACGGGTGGGCAGGTGCGATGGTTTTTCTAAGTCGAGTAGTCGAGGTAACACTCGGCCAAAACCACTGGCATCCAGAATGAACTTTGCGTTAACGGTGTAGGTTTCGCCGGCTTCATTTTGTACCGTTAGTTCAGGTGCTGAGTCAAGGTTTACCGACTCTACTGACTGGCCATAGCGGATCTCTACGCCTTGCTTAGTGGCTTCGTCTGCCAGCAGTTTGTCGAACTGAGCGCGTTCAACTTGAAAAGTCGTCCCTGGGCCCGGGGTGAACTTGTCATTAAAGTCGAAGCTGGTGTATTGATCGCGACATCTAAACGCTGCACCATTTTTATATTGAAAGCCAGCCGCGTTAACAGCGTCGAGCATATTGGCTTCAGCAATCACTTGCATGCAGCAGGGGAGTAGGCTTTCTCCAATAGAAAAACGCGGAAAATGCTGCTTCTCTAGCACCAGAACGCGTTTGCCCTGAGCATGCAGTAAACTTGCCGCAATACTCCCTGATGGGCCAGCGCCTATGATGGCAACATCGACGTCTTCAACACGGCTCTGTTCAACATTTTGAGTCATGGTGTTCTGATGTGCATTGGAGCTTAACATTGAGATGGTTTCCTTGTGAAAATTTGAATAAATGGCGACAGTAAAAAGGTAAAGCTAATGCCTATTAACAGGGTCAAACCAAATGCGCTAATGGCTGGGGTTTGGCTAAATGCAAGTAAACCAAAAGCGAGTAGTGTCGATATTGCTGACATGAGTACGGCCATCATCACCCCGCGAGTCTTTTGATTTGCTTCAGCAAAAAACAGGCTGTAGTCAATGCCGATCCCAAACACTAAAATCAGCGCCAACGCATGAAACAGGGTCAATGGCGCGTGCATTAGCCCTAATGTCGATAAGGTCAAGATAGCGGCAAATGCGGGTACGCTCACCACGATTGACGCGAGTTTCACACCGAATCTAAAGGTGAATATGCTTACGGCAGTGATCAATGCGATGACCAGCAGTGCCAGTGTTAGTTGACGATAGTGGCCCATTACTTTGGATATGTCGCCCACCTTATCCACTAAATCAACGTTGGGATTGTCGCTAAACAGGGCAGACAATGTGTCGAGTTGTTTAATGCCACCGAGTAATACAATGGATGCGTAGCCAGAGTCTTGTTGCGGCATTAACCACATCGAGCTCAACTGCTGCCCGGCGGCAGATTGTAAAAAGTCTTCGACATGGATATAGCGGTTTTTTGCCGCTGTAAATTCATCCGCTAACGGTTGTTTAATGCTGTCTTCAATCCCCAAATGGTCAAGAATTTCGACTAAATGTTGCTGATAAATTTGCTGCTGTAACTGGTAGTTTCTTGCTTGTGTTTTTTCACTGGGCAGAAATTTGCTCAAGCTAAAGTGATTGCCAAGCAATTGCTGTTGTTGTGCCGTCTCGAGAATAGGTTCTAGTCGCTCAAGCGCTTGCTTTACTTGTTCTTCAGTTTGTCCAGAGACCAGCAGAAACTGATTATCTGTTCCGCCACTGAGTACGGTGCGTAGCGTGTCTTCTTGCTGCTGAATTGCGGCGGGTGTGTGTTGTAACTGACGAATATCATCATTGCTCTTGAGCTGCGAGAGCCCTACACCGATAAAAGCTACCGTGCTAAGTAACAGGATTACCCTTGATAATCGCGATGATGGCATGGCGCGCTTAAGCATAAAACCTTGGTATGTATCAGCAAGCTCAAGCAGGTGTCGGCCGTCATTTAGTGTTGCACCCGCCAATTTAGGGTAGGCAAACACTAAGGTTAAATATGCCCCTATTAGACCCGCAGCGCAAAATATGGCGACTTGTTGCATCCCCGGGAAAGGCGCTAGCCCCAGTGAGCCATAGGCGATAATACTGGTGACTAAGGCTAATGAAATCGCTGGCAGAATGGCTAATGAAGTCCGGTTAGCATCTTGCTGAGGATGATTTAATCGTTCGCAGTAAAAGTGAAAGCAGTAATCAATGGCGATGCCAATAAGGCTGGTGCCAAATACTAGGGTCAGTAAATGCAACTCGCCAAATACCACAAGCGTGAGTACGACGGCAAAAAGCAGGCTGCAGCTGAGCGTAATGACAGCAATCATTAACGGCATGATGGAACGAAAGGCAAACCAGACTAAGGCGATAACCCCGATAAGCGAGATGAGGCCAATGCTTGAGACCTCTTTTTTTGCATTGTCAGTGGCTGCCGCGGCATGAAAAAGCGCGCCTGCGTGTATAAAATCAACCGCAGCAAATTCGGCACTGACCGCCCGCTGTGCAGTATTGAGTGCGCTCAGCTGTGATTGTTGAGCATTAGGACTAAAGACGCTTTGTAACCCTTTTGCCATCACGATAGCGACATAGCGTGGCGTAGCTTTAGCATCATTACTGGGTAGGCGAGTCACCAGCACAGCGTTTTCTACGCTTAACGCTTGCTTGGGGGCCAGTGCGAGTAAGTTATCAGGGTAGAGCAACAGCGGATCATGACTTATTAAGGCGCTATTGGCGTAACCAAAGGCGCTATAGAGTTTCTGTAAACTCGCTTGAGTTAGCTGTGGCCACTGATTTTGTGTGAGTTGCTGTTGTTGTTTATCGGTCAGTAGGTTGAATCGGTACGGAAAGTAAAAGTCGTTTAAGGCTTCGGCTTGCGAAATGTCAGCGCTACTGATGCCAGTGAACACCGCGGAACTATTTGATTTTAACTGCTGCATGAGTGCTGATGCAGCGCTCACCGCTTGGTTTTTATCAGCACTAATAACCCCGATATAGAGTCGATTGGCTAGCTGCTGTTCAACTTGAGCAATGGCTCGTTGCTCAAGTGGTTGTTCACTTACTTTAGGCAGCATGGCCAAAATATCAGTCTGGATCTTGGCGCCAGATTGCCATTGTAAAAACCCCAGTGTTAGCGTGAAAAATACCAATGCCAGCCAGACCAGTAACTTTTTACTTGGGCTGAGTGTGGCTAACACGCTAAAAACGGCTAGAGGAGATTTTGCGCTCATCGGGCTTCTCTGCTGCTATCTTCCTCTGTGGGAGAAAAGCGTGCTTTGTCTTGATCTGTTAAGGGCATTTCATTGATCGCCGAAAATTCGATGCGGCTGCGGTCTTGGTTGTCACTGAATAGGATCAAGGTTTGGATCTGTTGCTCACCCATTAACACCAGCCTAGGGATCGCCTTTTTGACCAAAGGGTCTATTGGCGTCAAACCCAGTTGCCATTGTGCATTGCTGGCGCTTTGTAAGCTCAATTGAAAATGTTGTTCGAGCGTGTGTAGATCGCCACTGAGCAGGGCGTTGAGCAGGGTTGGCATTAATTGCGACAGTTGATTGGCCGTGGTGGATTGCTGCACATCGCTAATGTGGACTTGCCCTTGACTGTCGATTTGGGTCAAGCGACCCGCTTGTAAGATTAGGGTGCTATTGAAGGGCGACTGCTGCTGCCAGATCACGCCGAGCTGTTTAGAAAAGACAAAAATACCTTTACTGATCAGTGGTTTTTTAAGGACCTTTAAGTGCCGATACTGAGTAAATACCCCCTTCGCTTGTGAGCTTGGTGCTAGCTGCTTAGAGAGCTGGGTTAACTCACTCGATGATGCCGTTTGTGCAAATAATGCGTCGAAACTAGTCTCACTATGAGCCGAAAAGCTCACGGCATTACCGATTAAGAGGATGCAGATTAATATGAACTGGCAGCTGCGCGACTCAGACCCTGTGAACGTCATTTATGTGAGCCTGTGGTCGGGGTCAGCGAAGCGCTTGATTGATCATTCGCATCGACAAGTTTGACTATTTTATGTTGAAACACCTCAGGCGTAACAAAGCACAACTCTTGGGTTTGCATGTCAACCGCGGCTTGTATGGTATAGCCTTTGGTAATGCGTTTTTTAGTGACGGCATCCAATACTTGGTAATTAATTTTTAACCGATTTTCCCATTCAACGATGGCGGCTTTGATAATCACCTTTTGCTCAAAAGTACTCGACTGTACATACTTGATCTGCAAGTCGACAATGGGCCAGCTATAGCCTGAAGCTTGCATTGCTCGGTAGCCGTAATCGATAAGGTCGAGTAACTGGCAGCGAGCAATTTCAAAATAACGCAGATAGTTTCCATGCCAGGTAATGCCCATTGAATCGACATCATGGAAAGGGATAACGATTTCAATCTCGGTGCTTATAATCCCTTTCATAAGGTCATTATCCTTGCTGGCACGGTAACGCGCATTAACATACTTCCCAATCGCCACTTTGGATCTTGTCGACGGTAGCACGGAGTGCTTGCTCCAATGGTCTGTCTTCGGTGAGCAGTTCAAAATCGGCTTCGACTTGCGCTAACGTCTTAGCCAGTGATGGTGTGATAGAGCTTGGGGCTAGCTCTTGTTGCATGATACGCAACCGAATACCTTGAGACATGGCCAGCAACGCTGCGGCCGCGACTTGTTCTGTAAGTTGTAACACTCGTATACAGTCACGCGCCGAAATGGTGCCCATGCTGACTTTATCTTGATTATGGCACTCGGTAGAGCGTGAAAAAACACTGGCAGGCATGGTATTTTTTAGTGCTTCAGCAGTCCATGCAGACACGCCAATCTGTACGGCTTTAAAGCCGTGGTTGATGGCTTTACGCTTACCCATTGCCGCTGAAAGATTAGCGGGCAGACCATTATTAAACTTTTGATCCATCACTAACGCCATCTGGCGGTCAATTAAGTCGGCAATGTTGGCCACGGCAATTTTCATCGCATCCATCGCAAATGCGATATGGCCGCCATAGAAGTGCCCGCCGTGAAGGATATGCTCACCTTCGGCATCCACAATAGGATTGTCGTTAGCGCTGTTAAGCTCGGTTTCGATAAACTGGCGCATAAAGGGCAGCGCATCTTGCAGTACACCGATCACATGGGGTGCGCAGCGAATTGAGTATCTGTCTTGTAATCTGTCTGAGTTACGCGGGTGAGTGTGATGATTTAAGTCCTCACGGATCCACGCGGCAATTTGATTTTGACCCGGGTGTGGCTTGGCGGCAAACAGGATCTCATCGAAGTGGTTCGAATTTCCTTTTAACGTTAGTGAGGCCATCGCCGTAATGCGGCTTGATAATCGAGCCATATATTGAGCGCGATCAAAGGCTAAACAAGCCAGTGCCGTCATCACCGCAGTGCCATTCATTAGCGCGAGCCCCTCTTTAGGGCGCAGCGTCAACGGGATAATATTCAGTTGTTTATAAACGTCGCTAGTCGGGCGTCGCTCACCTTGATACATGACATCACGCTCACCAATGAGTACGGCCGCAAGGTAAGACAAGGGCGTTAAATCACCACTGGCACCGACGGAACCCTCTTCTGGGATCACCGGAGTAATATTGAGGTTCAGCAGTGTCTCAATGCGTTCGAGTAGTTCAAAGCTGACGCCAGATTTACCATAGGCGAGAGAGCTTAAGCGACAAGCCATTACCGCCCGCGTTTGTGCCACCGATAGAATATCGCCAAGACCGCAGCCATGAAAACGGGTCAAATGCAGTGGTAGCTCATGAACAAGATCGAGGCCGACGGTGACAGTGCAGGAGTCTCCGTAACCGGTGGTAACGCCATAAACCACGCCTTCTTCTTTGAGTAAGCTATCGATAAATAACGCACCTTTTTGAATATAGGCTCGGTATTCTTCGGTCTGCTTTAACTGTGCGGTTGCCCCTTTTGCAATTGCTACAACGTCTTCAAGAGACAAATTACGGTAGCCAAACTCAACGGTTTGTTGCTTGATGTTTAGGGAATTAGCGTGGGTCATTTGTGTTGTTGTCCTTTACTGCCTTGAACATTGGTACGCTGGATATTTTCATCCTTGTGCCAAAAATCATAAAAATTAAACCATTGAAGTGGTTGGCGCAGCGCAAAGTATTCAAGGCGCTGGCTAAAATCTTGTACTGCATTGTCGAGTCGTTCAGCTCTGCCAGCTCGTGGGCCTTTCAGGCTGTTAGCAAAATGGCTGAGGTGCACGTGGTAACGACCTTCTTCACGTAAACAGAACATGGTAAACACTGGGCAATCTAATAAGCCCGCTAGGATAAAGGGTCCTTGCGGGAACGGTGCATCTTGACCTAAAAAGGGCTTGTAGATAACACGGCCAGCCGTTTGCGAGGAGGTTCTATCTCCGGCGATAACCACCAATTCACCTTCGTCGATTTTTTGCTGTAACAAGATCGAGGTGCTTGGCCCAAGCTCTGTTACTTGAATAAGGTTTAAGGCGCTATCTGGGTTGAGTTGCTGCAATACACGGTTAAAGTTTTCGGCATGCTCGGTTAAGACCATGACATTCACTTTCACTTTGCGCTGGTGGATCGATATTGCGCGGCAAAGCTCTAGATTGCCTAAATGGGAAACCAGTAAAACAGCCCCTTTGCCAGTGTCCAGTTGTTCTGTCAGAAGTTGTCTATTAGGAAAGTCGACTTCAGCGAGTTTAATGCGGTCACACCAGGCATCGATGCGATCAAGCGCTGCATGACCAAAGGCAAAAAAGTGCTTAAGGCTGTCACGCCAGCTGAGCTTGTCATTAAGCAAAGGATGGTTGGGCTGAGTCGCTTTAATTTGGGTTAAAAACTGCTTCGATGCTGATCTGGCCGTGGCTCCAGTGGCAAAGAAGTAGCAAATAACGGGGTACATAATGGCACGGCATAGCCAGTGGCCACCGTAGCGATAGCTTTCAGCTATCAATTTAATACCCCAATAGCTGCCGCGCTCCTGCATAGTGGACCAGTGTTGGCTTTGTTTACCTTGGCTGAATTTGTTCCACAAGCGCTGAGGTTGCTGCAGTAGCATGCTGAAAAACAGTTTGCTGTGCATGAGAGAGATCCGCGCATTATCTTTGACCCCTTGAAAGTGGCTAATGCCATCTTCGGGGTAAATAACACGGGTAGGAATATGAATAACGGGTACGCCTTGCCAATACAGGCGCACTAGCACTTCTATGTCAAAGTCCATTCGCTCACCAAGAGCATGAGTTAGAAAAAGCTTTTCAGTCTCGGCTAACGGGTAAACTCTAAAGCCGCACATGGAATCTTGGATATCAAAACTGAGGGTTTCTATCCAGACCCAAATGTGGGTGAGATAGCGACCGTATAAGCGGGCCTTAGGCACCGATTCATCATATTGAGGTAGCCCAGAGATTAATGCCTCTGGTGCTGATTCTGCGCGCGCGATCATTGCCGGAATATCATCTAAATTGTGTTGCCCATCGGCATCAACTTGCAGTGCGTGGCTGAAGCCATCTTGATAAGCGGTGCGCAGCCCCGTCATTACCGCAGCGCCTTTACCACGATTAAAAGGGTGGTGTAGCAGCGTTACCCAGGGGTATTTATTGGCCAGTTCGATGAGTAAAAAACGAGTTTCATCATCACTGCCATCATTGACCAAGTAGCAAGGCAAACCCAGTTCATCAAGTTGCTCAAGCGTATGTGCAATTGCCGTTTGGTGGTTATAGTTTGGAATGACCAAAGCGATGCGCATCAGCCTATGTCCTTATTGGTCGGTTGAATGCTCTCCGAGGGGCTCACATTGCAGGCGATTCGGCCAGATGCAAAGCGTTTATCGCCATCGCTATAAGCAAACATAAGCTTGGCTTTAGCGGCATTGTGACTAATGGTCAAATTGACCTGAGTGTTAGGCAGCATGAGCTGTTGAAACTTGAGCACCTCTAGTACGGCAACGTCGCAGACGTAGCCAAAATGCTGGCAGCCAAGTTTAATCGCCCAATCTAATTGAGTGACGCCCGGCAGCACGGGTTGATCGGGGAAGTGGCCTTTGAAATACTCAAGCTCAGCAGCAATCTCTAGACGCCAACAAATGGTGTCATCCTCTATTTCAGTGCTCAAAATCGTCGGTAGCGTAGATTTAATCATTTACTCTTAAACTTATCGATATCAAATAAAGCCAACATGGTGTTGTGTACGCGTTTTCCCTGAAAATCGAGCGGCAGCTGCTCTGGGTAGCGCCAACGACGTGGCAAGGTAACACGTTCAAACTGGGTTAATAGATGGCGTTTAAGCACGTTGTTGAGTGCCAGTTTGCCATCAGCAGTTAACTGCTCAATACCTTGCTGCGATAATTCAATCGCTGCCCCTAGCTGTATTCTGGGCTGTTCTAATAAGAGTAGTGCCGCCTTTGTAACGTAAGGATGGCTCTCTAAAAGCGACTCCATCTGCACTAATGATAAGCGTTTCTCTTCGACTTTAATGATCCGATCTAAGCGGCCTTGTAGGCTAAATTTCCCATCGGCCGCGATGTCGACTTTATCTTCACATCTTAGCCAGTGGTCGTTTTCTAAATAGGGTGATTTCAGTAGCAATGCGCCATCGACAGCATCTTGCTTAATTTCCATTTCGGCAAATGTTTGCCAAGGTTCAGCGGGTGAGTGTTGCTGTCGGTATGCGATACCGCCCGTTTCTGTACTGCCAAAGACTTCGGTGGGTAGACGACCGTAGCATTGCTTTATTGCCATCGCGGCCTCAAAGTTGAGAGGGCCACCTGAGCTAAAGACTAAGCTTGGGGCGCGCAACTGCGGCTCATTGTCCAGAGCATCTGGCAAACGAGATAACTGAGCAGGGCTACTCACTAAGCACAAGTTTGGAAATAAGTTGGCGTAGTAGCTAAGCGTTTCAGGATACTCAACTAAATCACTTAAAAATGGACGACTAGCAGCAAGTGGCCACAGAACTTTAAACAGCAAGCCGTAAATATGTTGGTGCGAAACGGTTGCGATGACGCTGCAATGTGGCAGGTGCTGAGCAAAAGTACGCTCCAAGATGCTGACTTCAGCGTCGAGTTGCCTAATTGATTTGGCGATTCGTTTGGGTTTACCACTGCTACCAGAGGTGAATAATACCAGCTCACCCCATTGGATTGATTGAGGCCATTGCGATGTAGGCAGATTAATATCTTTATCTAAGCGCAGAAACGCTTTGCCTTCACATAGTGGCAGATCGGAAATAACCCCCTCAAATTCATGGGTTAATTCACTCAATGTTCCCGTTTGAGTATTGGCGGGCAGTATAATTTGCTTTCCGGCAAGTAAGCCTGCACAGAGCCCAACAGCAAACATATCGCTACTATCACAGCTCAATAGCCAGCGCTTTTCTTGGGAACGATTGAGCTGCTGGTGCAGATGCGCGACTTGGTTGCTGAAAACTGCACCTGTCACAATATTGTGATGGTTGAAGCTGATTAACTGCTGTGCTGTTGGCCCTTGAGATAACCAGGATTTGAGTAATTCAGTCATGTCTTTTTTAACCACAATGTTCTGTATAACCACTCACCAGCGAGCAGTAATCCAATGAGCAAATAGGCGATTAAGCCGTTATAAAGGGTCCAAGTTTCCAAGCTAGTATAAAGAGCGGTATAGAGTGCAACGCACCCATTGAAAATAAACAATCCACACCAAAGTAGTGTGACCTTATTGAGGTAGCCAACGGCTTCATCAGGAAGGTCGGGTTGTTTCAATCTCGCAAGTTGCTCAATCATGCTAGGACCACGAACTAAAGAGTAACTAAAGAGCGCTAACATTGTCAGGTTTATCACGACTGGATAGAAGAGTAACAGCGCATGCTCTTTAGCGATAAAACTGCCAGCGGTGAGACCAATACCAATTAAAATGGGTAATAACAGTGCTTTTAATTTTTGTTTTTGCAGTAATAAGCGCAACAGCAGTACGGCGCACAATACCAGTGCAACGGTGCCTACGGGCAAATAGTGCAAGCCGAAATAGACTGCTAACGGATAGGCAAGCACCACTAGGCTGGTCACTATTTGCAAAAGTAAGCGCATTAGTCTTTAACTAAACCTTGAATTGCATCGACCACATCACCGACGGTACGCACGGCTTTAAACTCTTCAGGTTTAATTTTTTTGCCTGTCATCTGTTGCAGTTTAATCACGAGATCGACAGCATCAATACTGTCCAAATCTAACGCTTCATAAAGTGATGCTGTTAACGTGATATCGTCAGCATCGACTTCAAAGTCATCGACTAATATACGGGTTAATGCTTCTAAAATTTGTTCACGAGTTTGCATAATGCCTCCTACACTCGTTGTGACTTAACAAAGCTTGCTAAGCTAGCAACGCTGAAAAAATGTAATTTGGTTACGGCGGAATTAGCTTCAATTTTCACATCAAATTGTTTTTTTATTGCTAAGCCAAGTTCTAGTGCATCAATCGAGTCTAGTCCTAACCCTTCACCAAAAAGTGGTGCTTCAGCATCAATATCATCAAGACTGACGTCTTCAAGGTCAAGAGAGTCGATGATCAATTGTTTAATTTCGTTTTCTAAGCTCATAAGTATTTATCTAATTGTTGTTTATAATATTCTTCTAGATCACGGGTCATTTGGCGAGCCATCTTAGCATCGCCACCCGCAGTTGCATCATAGCGTAGATAGGGCAGTTTTTCGCCTACTTCAATATGCATGCCGATGGTACGCCTGGGTAATTGATACCAAGACTCTTGTTTACTAAAGCCAACACAGTTGGTTTTAAGCAATATGGGTAGCAGGTCGCTTTGTGTGCGAATCGTAATGTTGGCAGCACCGCGAGCAAAACTGTTGATGCGTTTACCAATGATAGTCCGAGTACCTTCAGGGAAAATAATTAAATTATTGCCTCTATTGAGCACTTCTTTGCAGTCCGCTAATAGAAATTCTGCACCACGATTCGGTATGTAGCCCGCACTGGATACTACACCACGTAAAAAGGGGTTGCGCCAAATACCTTGTTTGACAATGCAGCTAGTATTGGGTATTAAACTGATCAGGACGACGACATCGACCAAGGTAGGGTGATTTGAGGTAACAATCATTCCCTTAGCATCTCTAAGTTGTTGCAGGTCACCATGACTGACTTTAATCAAGCCCGTCCAAGTGAGCATGCAGACAAAGCCTTTGAACATGAGGTGAACTGCATGCTGCACTCTTTCTATACGTTGTGTGGTGGTGCCAGGCCAAAATCTGAGAATAGGCAAAATGGTCAATGAACTGAGTAATCCACCAAGGCCAAAAACGATATAGCAAAACGTGCCCCCTATCCATCGTGGCAAGTAAGCGATACCCGTTAGTCGGGGTGCTGGTTGTTTATTCAAAGCTCAAGCTCCAATGCGCACCGGAAAAGTTACCTGAAATAGCCTGTTTTAGCGCGATACTAGATAATATATCACCAACGCTTAATGTCGCGGCTTCGGGGTGCTGTTCGCTTAAGTTGATTGTTGCCAAGGCCGCTTGCGGTGACGTTATTGGCGCGACTAGAAATGCCACTGCAATCGGCCATTCAGGCTCGCTCGCAAATGGCTTATAAATATCGGGTACGGTGTCATCGGCATAAGAAAGTAGTACCGGCTCAGGATCATCAACCAGTAGCGCGTATGCCTCAATGAAGGCTTGAGATAGCGTCTCACGGCCCGCTGCAATGGATGTTGATGCTGCTCTGTTTTGACTAATGATGCTAAAGATCCCGCTCGCAGTATTGTGCACTGACTGACTAAAGGCGGTGGGTGATAACGCAGACTTATCGACAATGTCATTAAGTAAGCCAATCGTGCGGTTTATCTCTCCGTGCTGCGAAGCAAAAATGCTGCGGCATTGCGGTGGTGGTTCACATTGAAAAATAGCATCAAGGATGATTTTTGTGAGTTTACTGAGGCGGCGGCGTTGCATTGCAGGCACTTGTGGCAATTTAGGCACAGCCGTCTTCGCAGTAGATACGTCTAATACTGTCTTGGGCCAAGCCTGCCATTCAGCGTTATGCTGATAGTGTGGCGACCATGCGCCCCATGAAAGAATGCTAAACTTCATTGCATTGCCTTACATACGAATATCCGTTCGTAGTGCCTAAGTTCATTGTAAATAATCGCTTGAGCCCCTCAAGAATAAATCAATTTTTAAGGCCTAGCATATACGATATGTCTAAGTAGCCGCTACTGCTTGGTGTCACACGAAAGCTTAGCTCAATAGTATAATTATACTGCTGAACTTACGGCATTAGAGCCGCTATTCTACATCATAAGATAAAGATTACAGAAGTGCTTTACGATACGGCTGTAGCGCAAAATCGCTGAAAATTGTTAAAATATGGCGATAAAGTAAAGGCCCTGTTAGTTAAGGGCCTTTGAATACTTTAATATTTTACTTTAGGAGAGGTTAGTCGAGGTGCTTTTGCAATCGACGTAGTGCTGATTTTACCTTGCGAGCATTTTCAGGTCCCATGCGCACCATGAGTTTCTGAGCATTAGGTAAAGCTTCTAGTTTAGGATCAACAAACTGGTAGTTAACACTCACACCATCGAGTTCTATCGGTTGTTCAATAATCGGCGCGTCGAGCATGATGCCAATAGCTTGCTGCATTCTGTCGTTAAACGAAGTGCTGCTGTAGCCAAGTTCGCTGAAAGCTTCGCTTAAAAGCGGTGTCATCTCTTTGTACGTTTTAGCTAGTTCCTCTTCATTTAAGCTGGCAAGGAAGTCTGCGTATAAGTCATATCGGTGGTAACTATCTGGGTCAACATAGGTCTTATTAGCGATATCTGACACGGTAAAGCCATTATTAGGTGCTTTTAATGGACTGACTTTTCTAGCCAACTCTCCTTGAGCTAAATTATCAACAAATACCACAAATTGACGCACAACATTGTCTTCAATGAGTAAAGGCTGAATTGCCATGCCGTCTGCAATATCAATCGCTTTTTGATGAACATAGGGATCGCTATCGGCCAGTGCTGGCAATGGCTCTACTGCTGGAACGGGGTCGAGTGTAGGTAACTGCACAGGGACTGGTTCCACTATTTCTGGTTCCGGCTCTGGCAGATTAGCATCGGTTTCGAGTGGCTCTTCTGGGATAGGATCGGGAATGACAACCGGCGCAATAATTTGCGGTGCTTCGCTCTTATCATTACCACTTAAATAGTAATAACCTCCAGCAGAGATCAGTACAACAACGGCAATGGCAATAATCGCTAGGCCATTAGTACCTGAGGACTTTTCCTGAGGTGAAATTCTATCTTCTTGACTGAGTTGCATGTTGATTCCTCTGCTACCGCACGATGATCGTTATAGTGATAAGTATAGCCTTAACCCATTTTGCAAAATAAAACGAGCTTGTCTATAGGTTGAAGCTCTATTAAGAATATTTAATTTTATGGATCAGCAATTAGGCTTGAACAAACTGCTCCCGATCGCCAAGCCAGCGTTGGATAATGGCATCCACACTGTCGGGCGCTTGCTGCATGACATATGGGGCAAGCTTCTGTACATGGGGGATTAAGGCTTGATCTCGCATTAAGTCAGCAATCTTCATATCGGCGACGCCAGTTTGCTTGGTGCCGAGCACTTCACCTGGGCCACGGATCTCTAAGTCACGCTGTGCGATCACAAAGCCATCGTTACTTTGCCTTAATACGCCGAGTCTTTTAATGGCGGTGGCTGACAGCGGAGGCTTATACATGAGTACGCAATGACTGGCCACGGCGCCTCGTCCGACACGGCCTCTGAGCTGATGCAGTTGTGCTAGGCCTAAACGTTCTGGATTTTCAATAATCATGAGACTGGCATTCGGCACGTCAACACCGACTTCAATCACTGTTGTAGCCACTAGTAGATGCAAGTCTCCAGCTTTAAAGCTTGCCATAATTTGCTGTTTTTCAGCCGATTTCATTCGGCCATGTATCAGGCCAACATTGAGTTCAGGTAAGGCAATTTTAAGCTCCTGAGCTGTGTCTTCTGCAGCTTGGCATTCTAGTGCCTCAGACTCTTCAATAAGCGTGCAGACCCAATAGGCTTGACGGTTATCAGTCACCGCCGCTTGGCGCACTCGGTTGATAACCTCCTCTCGACGCTGATCTGATACTGCAACCGTAGTGACCGGTTTACGGCCTGGTGGCAGCTCATCGATGATTGAGGTATCTAGGTCTGCATAAGCGGTCATGGCCAATGTACGTGGAATTGGAGTCGCCGTCATAATGAGCTGGTGTGGATGAAAGCCCTGACTCACCCCTTTTTCTCTTAGGCCTAGGCGCTGATGTACACCAAATCTATGTTGCTCATCGATGATAATTAATGCGAGCTTATTAAACACCACTTGCTCTTGGAATATAGCATGGGTGCCAATCACAATATTGGCCGCACCCGATTCGATATCGGCTAACGATTGTATTCTGGCTTTGCCTTTTAACTTACCGGCTAACCAGCCGACTTTTAACCCTAACGGCTCAAACCAACTGCTGAAATTAATCATGTGCTGCTCAGCGAGTAACTCTGTTGGCGCCATCATAGCGACTTGGTAACCGCTCTCGATAGCCTGTAATGCAGCGAGTGCGGCCACTAAGGTCTTCCCTGATCCTACATCGCCCTGAACCAGTCGCATCATCGGCTCTGCTTTTTCAAGATCGGTGCTGATATCGACACCGACTCGTTGCTGCGCACCAGTGGGTTTAAAAGGCAGTGATGCCAGAAATGGATTTAACAGCTGACCTGTCGCGGACATACTAACGGCTTTGTCTCGACGTGTTCGTTGACGTAGGCGTAGCATGCTTAAGTTGTGCGCTAACAACTCCTCTTGGATAAGGCGTTGTTGTGCAGGATGCGTCCCTTGCTCAAGATCAAACTGTGAGACTTGATTATTCGGTCTGTGTAGTAACTGTAGTGCTTGTTTGAGCTCCATTTGATTGGGTTGCAGATGGGGAGGCAATAGCTCTGGTAGTCCCCCTTCTGCCAGCATCACCAAGGCTTGCTCTGTTAACTTAATCCAACTCGCCTGCTTAAGGCCTTCAGTGGTGGGATACACTGGCGTTAAGGTATCACTTAGAGGCATGTCATCTTCGGCGGAGACTAGCTTGTATTCAGGATGAATAATTTCGCTAAAATGCTTACCGCGGCGAATTTCACCATAGGCTCGAATAACAGTGCCTGCTTCAAGACCATTCCGCTGAGCTACCGAAAAGTTGAAAAAGCGTAGGGTTAAACTGCCAGTATCATCACGTACAGTGCAGGTCAGCATGCGTTTGCGACCTTGGATAACTTGGCTTGACTGGATCACCGCTTCAATGGTGCCATAACTGCCAGGATAGAGTGAAGCAATAGGGTAGATCTGAGTACGATCTTCATAACGCAGCGGCAGATGAAACAACAGATCTTGCACTGTTGTAATATCCAGCTTAGCTAATCTCTCGGCCATCTTTTTGGCGACGCCCTTGAGTTCTGTTATAGGAACAAGATCGAGACTTTGCAAACGGTTAGCACTCAAACACTGTAAATTTATACATATATTATCAGAGATATCATTTTTCGCAAATTTGCGATTATTTTGATGATCACAACCAGCCTTTTTGCTGTGCAATTCTGGCGGCATCAATACGATTAGTCGCATGTAATTTACTGATAGCCTCAGACAAATAGTTTCTCACCGTACCTTCTGCGATAAACAGTAGCTCGGCTATGTCTGATGTGGATTTTCCTTCGCTGGCGAGTCTTAATGCGCGTCGCTCTTTGTCATTGAGTGGATCCATTTCCCCCACGGCCATCATTGCCAGTTCAGGATCGATTATGCGCTTGCCTGCCATTACTTGGTTAATGGCTTTGATTAAGGTGTCAGAGGGAGCATCTTTTAATAGAAAGCCCCCTACGCCAGATTCTATGGCACGTTTGATATAGCCGGATCTGCCGAAGGTAGTAATGATCACTATCTTAAGTGCTGGCTTATGTTGTTGGCACCAACTGGCGAGTTCGAGTCCGGTACGGCCCGGCATTTCAATATCCGTGAGCAGCAGGTCAAACTCCGTCAGTTTTAGCAGTGCTAGAGCTTCGTCTCCATCAGCCGCTTGGGTAATGTCAAAGTCACCGCCTAAAGAGAGTAGCGCGGACAATGCTCCTCTTACCATGGCTTGATCTTCTGCTAACAAAATTCTCATTGGTTTCATCCTTGTGCTGGCAGAGTAATGGTAAATTGGCATTCATCGGCCAACTCCCATGCCAATACCCCTTGAAATTTAGCCAGTCGCTCATTGATACCAATGAGTCCATTGCCTTGTTCGATTTTGCTCGGGCAGCCATCATCGGTAATGGCGATACGCAATTGTGTTGCCGTTTGCTCAAAGTGCAATTCACATCGGGTGCCCTTGCTATGGCGAACGATATTGCTACAAAGCTCCGTTAGACTCAAAATTAATTGGGTCTCTAATTCGGGTTTAAGCTTGGGGATGTTACCAATCAAACTGACACTTAAGCCTTTGTCTCGTAGTGTTTGACAGAGCTGTGTCACACTGGCGGAAAGGCCCTTGTGCTTATAGCCAGAAACGGTTTGTCTTATTTGGCTCAAGCTATCTCTAGCGATGCTATTGAGTTCAGTTAATTGCAGTCGTGCTTGCTCAATATCATTATTGGCGATCAGCTTTTCGGCTAACTCGGCTTTCAAAGATATTGAGGAAAGACTGTGCCCCATGATGTCATGCAGATCGCGAGCAATGCGTTCTCGTTCTAGCATGGTCGCAAGTTGTTGGATCTCTGTTTGGCTTTTTTGTTGCTGATATTTATGCTCCACGCGCTTGCGCTCGGCAACCCCAAACAGCCCGACACCAGCAATGAGACCAGCACCATAAATGACCCAATAGTAATGGTCAAAATTGAGGCTGGCATTCAGTAGCGACAACAAACCTATTAGCCCTAACAGGCTGTAGATAGCGGTTCTTAACGGGTAAAAGAAACCGAGAAAGAAGCCGGCAAAGGTAAACAATGATAGTGAGCCAGTATTAATCGGGGTCACTAATACGCCGATGGTTATCATGGCGATAATCGGTCGGTAAGCGTTAGCCGTGGTGGAGCGATAAGCCCAAAAATAGCAATAAATGAAGGGCACAAGAGCAGCTAAGCTGAGGGCTATTTCCCATGGCTGCATCTCATCGACAAAAATGGGGATAAGGTAAAAAACCAAATTGACTAGATATACCCAAGCCAATTTGTCTTCTTTTGATTGAGTTGCCTCGGTCATGAAAAACTCCTTTTATTAATACCTAAACGACTTGCCCACCACTGAATGCTGCTTTAAAAGTGGCTTGGATATTGGAGAGCTAAGCTTAATATTACCGCTCTCTATCCATTGCGCTGTCGTGAACTATCGCTTAGCGTTTTGGCTATTTTGTTGCAGTAAAAATTGTGCCCAACTGTAGTCGGCCTCAATAGCTAAAGCGTGTTGCCAGTCCGCTATCGCACCATCTACATCACCTAAGTTCTGCTTAGCTAATCCTCGCCAAGTGTAGGCCTCAGCGTGTCCCCAGCAAATGTTATCACAAGGAATTGCGTAAAACTCAATGGCTTTACTGCTTAACTCAATAGCACGTTGTTTGCTGCCACCGTATATTTCGGGGGTATTGAAGGCGGTGATTGCTTGAACTAATAGTACCCGAGGATTGGTGGGGTCCAGTGCTTTTGCTTGCGCTATCGTAGTGCCCGCTTTGGTGCCGTATACAACAGCTTTGCTATTGTCCAAGCCAATAAGCATGCCATAAACAGATGACAGCAGGGCGAGGTTGTCGGCATTGGCACTTGAGGCAGTTAGTGGTTCTAGTGTGTCTTTTGCTGACTCAAGTGCGGTGATTGCAAGTGCACGTTGGCCAAGAATATTGGCGCTAATAGCGAGTCTATAACCTGCGTATGCTTGTTGATAATCATCGCCTTGCTGGACAAGTGACTGTAGGCTTTTTACGTCCATGTGGTTAGCTGCTGTATCGATAGCGCTAATACTAGTATCAGTGCTGTCAGCTTGAGCAAATTGGCTAATGATGGCCATTGAAGTTACGAGTAGTAATGATTTCATGTCAATCTCCTTTTGAGCCCTGTATTGGGTACAGGGCTAGTATTGAAGATTGTGAGGGAGTTTTGCAGACACAAAAGTCATAAGAAGTGCATGACAAATGTCATTTAATCTTTGTGATAACGGCTTTAAGCCTGTGTGACCAAATAGCCTATGTAAGCTAAATAGCCCAACACCAAGATGCTGCCTTCTCTACGACCAATTCGCAGACCGCTATAGGCAAAGGGCAGCAAAAGGGCTGCGAGGCCTATCATTACCAGCCAATCAAGTGGATTAATGTCGTTGCCAATGATGGGATGGATCACCGCCGTGACACCGAGGATCCCTAAAATATTGAATAGGTTTGAGCCTACGACGTTACCGATCGCAATATCGCTTTGTCCTTTAAGGGCGGCAACGACGGAGGTCACCAATTCAGGCATGCTAGTGCCAATCGCTACGATGGTTAGCCCTATGATGATTTCGCTGATCCCGAAAGACTGCGCTAGTGCTACTGCACCATCGACAAATAATATGCCGCCGCCAACCAACATACTGATACCAATAATGATAAAAACAATGGATAGCCACTGGCTTTGATTATCCGCAGCAACCTCTTCAGAGATTTGTTTGTCGGCGGTGAAATAGCTAAAGCTTAAATAGGTGATTAATAGCGTTGAAAGAATGACACCATCAACAAAGCTCAAGCCGCCATCGAGAAGTAGGCCCCAAAATAGCAGTGATGCCGCGATCATAATCGGAATGTCGCGCTTAACCATTTGAGATTCAATCTTTATCGGTCGAATCAGTGCGGTAATACCCAATATTAGACCGATGTTGGCAATGTTTGAACCAATCACATTACCCAATGCAATCCCGCTATTGCCCGCCACCGCAGATTTAATGCTCACCGCTAGCTCGGGTGCACTGGTGCCAAAAGCGACAATGGTTAAGCCGATAATTAACGGCGATAAGCCAAGCCTTAAGGCGATTTTACTGGCGCCTCTGACTAATGATTCGGCGCCTACGGTCAAAATGACAAACCCGCCGATAATCGACAACCAAATAAACATAATTAACACTACTTATAGATGAGGTAAAAGGGTGGCTAGAATAGTTTTTTTTATAAAGAGCACAACAAAAAAAACAGCAAATGGCCATTAAAGATAGTTTATTTAACCAGACCTCGTGGTCATGAGTCTCTGAACCATTGCCTTGCCTAAATTAACGGCTAACCTGATATGAAACAGCACACCAAAAGGTGCGCTGTTGTATGCCAAGCATATCATTCACTATGGGCTAGATTTCATCTTCCCAGCAGATCTTACCGCCGCGAATACCATCGACCTTTTCGCTGAAACTCTTTTCAAGTACGTGACGTTTAATCTTAAGCGTCGGGGTTAATACGTCGTTATCGACATCCCATTTATCGGTGACAACCACAATAGCATCAACCGTTTCGTGAGATTCTAGATGAGGATTGACCGCATCTAAGGTCTTTTTAAGTGACGCCTTCACCTCTTCTCTAGGTTGCAAAGAGGCACCTTCAGAGAGTTGTACCAGTGCAATTGGGTGCGGCAGACCTGAACCAATAACGCAAATCATCTCTACGTGAAGATCTTGTGCCAGTTTTCGCTCAATAGGCACTGGCGCAACGTACTTACCTTTAGAGGTTTTAAAGTTATCTTTAACGCGGCCTGTGATGGTGACGTAACCATCGTCATCAATACTCACTAAGTCGCCGGTGTAGAAATAACCATCTTCGTCAAAACACGCGGCACTTTCTTCGGGCTGCTTGTAATAACCTTGCATCAGTCCAGGGCTCTTAACCATCAACTCGCCAACATCTGTTTGCTTAATGGTGCAACCTTCAACGGCGCGACCCACGGTGCCAATCTTACTGGCATCAAACGGATTGTTAATAATCGAGTAAGCGCAATTTTCAGTCATACCCCAGGCTTCGGAGATATTGAGACCAATTTTGTGGTACCAGCTCACGAGCGAGGGCGGAATCGGCGCAGAACCAGAACCGAGTAAATGGCAATGCTCAAGACCTAGGCCTGCGTGGATTTTACGTTTTACGATACCGCTAATAATGGGCACTTTAAGTAAAAAATTAAGCTTGCTGTCGCCAATCTTGTCGATAATATTTTTTTGGAATAGGCTCCAAAGACGAGGCACTGAGAAGAATACCGTGGGTCTTGCACGCTGTACGTCAGCGACAAAGCTATCGAGACTTTCAACAAAGGCCACGCTGCTACCAGAATAGAATGAAGAGCCTTCCATCGCGACTCGCTCGGTGATGTGTGCTAACGGTAAGTATGAAATTAATCTGTCTTCACCATCCGTTTTTAGATCACGAACAACAGCGTTACAGGTCCAAGCATAACTGGCAAAAGTTTGAATCGCGCCCTTGGGCTTTCCTGTTGAACCTGAGGTGTAAACCAGGGTCATGATCTGTTCCAGAGTCGGTAATGGTGCATCGACTAAAGGCTGGCCAAGAGTGAGTAGTTTATCCCAGTGATATTGGGCTGGCATGGTGTCGTAAGGCATTGCCATACGTAAAATTTCACCGCCAACGCCGGACTCTTGATCGGCCCAATAATCTAACTTACCGATGAATATTGCTTTTGATTCACTGTGCTCAAGTGTGTAGCGGATAGTATCGGCATTGGCTGTTGGGTAAATTGGCACGCTAATATACCCGCCATGCATCAGGGCGAGATCTGTGATAAACCATTCGGCACAGTTTTTAGACAGAACGGCAACTTTATCGCCTGGATTAAGTCCTAAATGTTTAAGTGCTCCCGCAATCTGTTGCATTGTCGTTTGCACATCACGCCAAGTAAAAGTCTTATATTGACCGTCAATAGGCTGCTTTAGATATACTTGATCGCCTTGCTTTTCGACCCAATGTTCAAGCATCTCAATTGGGGTTTTCATAGATGATTCCATCGCATTTCCATATTGATTATTATTAATTCCAATCCAGTCGGCTGCTTACTTTTTGTTTTAATCGTTCGTTTAACAGACTGATGTCGCTAATATTGAGTATGGCGAAAAATGTGATCTATGACAACTTTTTCAAACGCTCGTTACAATTTTGCGCAATGATGTGGTGAAAGCGTATCTTTGAGTTAAGAGCTGGGGGGATTAATCGTAGGTATTTACGGGTGAGTGCCAGCCTATCGGCCAGCACTTATTGAATATGTTGAGCGGTGATAATGCCGTTATGCAGAAGGCTCACGCATTTTTTGCCACCATTGTTCATCAGCCATAATTTGGCCAGTGCCATCAATGCCGGGGTAGGCGAGCTTCTTACGGCGGCAGGCTTTGGCGTAGATAGGGTGGCCTTGTTCAAACAGTTTTATTTGGCAATAAGCATCATCAAGTTTGCGGGTTCCATACATGCCAGCTGCTTCGCGTTGACGCTGTGCTTCATACACAATCAGGGCGCCAGCAACAGAGACATTGAGTGATTGCACCATGCCTATCATTGGAATAATGATATGCTGATCTGCTGCAGCAATACCTGCTGCACTCACGCCATCGCGCTCATTACCTAAAATAATGGCCGTTGGGCGAGTGTAATCTATTTCGCGAAAGTCGACGGCGGTCGGAGAAAATGTGGTCGCGAGGATCTGCATATCTTGGCGACGAAACTCCTCTACGGCATGGTCCATCGTATGATGAACTTGTGTTTTAACCCATTGCTGACTACCTGATGCCGTATTGCCCGAGACACGCATCTCCAGCTCAGCCCAGACCGCATGAACCTCATGGATCCCAACAGCGTCGGCGCTACGGATCACGGCTGCAATGTTATTGCTTTTATGCACAGTGTCTAAGCAAAGGGTGAGATCAGGTTGGCGATTATCTAGCATCTGGTTGATGCGGGCGAAACGTTCAGGACTCATGGTGTTCTTCTTAAATGTTATCAATAAAAAAGGGCGCCGAAGCGCCCTGTTTTTGGCTTAATGGATTAAACTTCCATTACGCCATCCATCTCGACCAATGAACCTTTCGGCAGTTGGCTAACGCCGATAGCGGCGCGAGCGGGGTAAGGCTGCTGAAAGTAACGGCTCATGATTTCGTTAACAGTGGCAAAGTTGCTTAGGTCTGTCATGAAAATATTGAGTTTAACAATATCGCTTAATGAACCACCGGCAGCAGCACAAACCGCGGTTAGGTTTTCAAAAACCTGGACCACTTGTGCGTCAAATTCGTCACTTACCATTTGCATCGTTTCAGGATTCAGTGGGATCTGACCTGATAAATAAACGGTGCTGCCTACTTTTACTGCTTGAGAATAGGTGCCGATAGCTTGTGGTGCTTTGTCGGTAGCAATGATGATTTTCTCTGCCATGATCTTCCCTTTATCTGTATTAAGTAAACTAATGTTTAGGTTAAATGAGCTAGCGGTTACGCGACGTTCGTAGCACTTCAGGGAGAACCCTAATACGGCGCATCACGTTGGCTAAATGAATACGATCTCTCACAGAAATGCGCAGGTTGATGAGGAATACACGCCCATCTCGTTCTTCTGTGGTTAAATTATGAATATTGGAGCCTTCAGCTGCCACAATAGAAGTAATTTTGGCGAGTGCACCTTGGTGGTTAACTATCTCGACGCGTAAGTTTGCTTGATACTCAACGCCCTCAGCACTATCCCACTGCACAGGAATATACTTATCGGGTTCGCCTTGGTAGCCACGAATATTAGCGCAGCTTTCCATATGCACCACTAAGCCCTTACCTGGACTGACGTGGGCGATAACCGCATCGCCTGGGATCGGGCGACAGCAGTTAGCAAAGGTGACCAACATACCATCAGCGCCGCGAATAGGCATGGTGTAGGATTCTCTGTGCTCCTGCGTATCGACTTGATCGCCACGTAAACGTTGGGCAATAACAATACTCATCGCATTACCAAGGCCGATATCAGCGAGTAATTCGTCAAGTGTATCGTGCTTGGTATCATTAACGACTTTATCGATGTGCTCTTTAGACAAGTCATCTAGCTTGGTTTCGCCTAACGCATGGTTTAATAAGCGCTTGCCGAGCAAGATAGCATCTTCTCCTTTGAGACTCCTAAGCAACTGACGGATCTTAGAACGCGCTTTACCGGTCACCACAAAGTTGAGCCAAGCAGCATTGGGACGTGCGCCCTTAGCGGTAATGATCTCAACGGTTTGACCTGAAATAAGTGCTTGGCTTAATGGATACGCTTGACGATTAACTCGAGCGCCGACACAGGTGTTACCCACATCGGTATGCACTTCATAAGCAAAATCGACCGCCGTAGCACCATCTGGTAGCTCTAAAATACGACCTTCAGGGGTGAAAACGTAGATCTCTTCTGGGAATAACTCGGTTTTAAAGTTCTCCACAAACTCAAAAGAGGTGCTGGCGCTTTGTTGCAATTCAAGTAGGCTCTGCATCCATTTGCGGGCACGCACTTGTGTCGTCGTACCTTGCTCTGCTGAGCTGCCTTTCTTGTATAACCAATGTGCCGCAACCCCTTTATCAGCCATTTGGTCCATATCTTCAGTCCTAATTTGGATCTCAACGGGTACGCCGTGAGGACCAAAGAGTGAAGTGTGTAATGATTGATAGCCGTTGGCTTTAGGGATAGCGATATAATCTTTGAATCGACCTGGACGCGGCTTATAAAGGCCATGCATGGCGCCCATTACGCGGTAGCAGGTGTCGATAGAGTCAACGATGACTCTGAAGGCATAGATATCCATGACTTCTTGGAACTGCAGTTCTTTATTGCGCATCTTGTTATAGATGGAATAGAGGTTCTTCTCACGACCTTTAACAGTGCCTTCAAGGCCTGTGTCATCTAATCGTGTCGCAACGGCAGCTTCGATACTTTGAATAAGCTCTTTACGATTGCCTCGTGCGGCTTTCACCACTTCTCTCAATACACGATAACGCATCGGATAATAGGCTTGAAAACCTAATTCCTCTAACTCGCACTTAATATTATGAATACCAAGACGGTTGGCAATAGGAGCGTAAATTTCGAGAGTTTCACGGGCGATACGACGGCGCTTATCGGGCCGCAGTGCACCTAAGGTGCGCATGTTGTGTGTTCTATCGGCAAGCTTGATTAAGATGACTCGTATATCTTGAGTCATAGCCATCATCATTTTCCGGAAGTTTTCAGCTTGAGCTTCTTTCTTGTCGCGAAATTTTAGCTTATCGAGCTTAGATACACCTTCAACCAATTCGGCAATAGACTCACTGAATTTTTCAGCCAGTTCCTCTTTGGTAACAGGGGTGTCTTCGATAGTGTCGTGCAGAAGTGCGGCCATAAGCGTCTCATGATCGAGACGCATATCGGCCAGGATGCGGGCAACCGCAACCGGATGGGTAATATAAGGTTCGCCACTCGTGCGCATTTGACCTTCATGGGCATCGCGCGCCACCTGATAGGCCTGCTTGAGTAATGCTACCTGCTCAGGTTCTAAATAACCTGAAGCTGACTCTTTGAGACCTTCAAACAGATACAAGTGGCTCTACTCCTTATATAGCGTTACGGCCTTCAGCGATGGCAGCAACAGCAGCAATTTCAGCTGCTTCACGTTCACGAACTGTTTGGCGCTCATCAGCATCCAAAGTCGCAGCGGTGACTAAACCTAGCTCGATTTCGCGCAAGGCGATAACCGTTGGCTTGTCGTTCTCTTCGTCAACCATAGGATCTTTACCCTGTACGGCGATTTGGCGAGCACGACGCGCAGCAATCAGAATCATGTCAAAACGGTTGCCGATTTTATTTACGGCATCTTCTACAGTTACGCGAGCCATGTGGGGAAACTCCAGTGGTTTATTGATTGGAAAAATGACGCAAAATTGTACATGAAGACAGTTAGCCTGCCAACAGATCTTTAATCATATCATTTTGGGTATGAATTTGGCTAGCACAGGTTAGTCTTTGGCTGCGAATGATCGCTAAAAGATCGGCCTGCGCCTTGTCGAAATCATCGTTCACTAAAATAAAGTCAAATGCATTGTAGTGTGACATCTCTGAAACAGCCTGTGCCATGCGGCCATCAATGACCTCTTGGCTATCTTGTCCGCGGCCTGTAAGGCGACGTTCTAGCTCGATTCTTGAGGGTGGAAGAATAAATATTCCAATCGATGTGGGCATCAGTTTTTTAACTTGCTCGGCACCTTGCCAGTCAATATCGAGGAAAACGTCGATACCTTTAGCCAGTGTTTGCTCAATGGTCACACGTGAAGTGCCATAGTAGTTACCGAAGACTTCGGCCCATTCAAAAAAAGCATTGCCTTCGATTAACCCTTTAAACTCATCTTGATTTACAAAGTGATAATGCTGGCCATGTTCTTCACCTGGACGAGGTTGACGCGTGGTATGTGATACCGACACTTGCATATCTGCGGGCTGATCTTTTAACAGAGCTGATATGAGTGATGATTTACCTGCGCCACTTGGCGCTGAGACGATAAATAGGTTTCCGCGTGCAGTCATGATTTGCGTATCCGGTGCTTTAGCCCATTTGAGGGCAAGTGAAAAGATTTAGCGCGACATTATACAGTCTAGGGCGATATTTGCGCTAGTCATGACAGTTTGGCCTGATAATATTTTATTCTAGCGGCACTTTTCAGACTAATTTTGCTGTATCCGCCTAAAACACTGACATCTTCAGGCAAATTGGGTAGGCTATTTCTTTAGGTTTGAACATAAGAACCAGCTTGATTTGTAGTTAAGCGGATAGCGATCCGTTTATTAGTCAGATTCCATTGAGAAGGTAGGTATATCAAGGTATGCAGTTTACGGCACTTTTTTGTTTAGTCGGTCGCGACAACGGCCAGCGGTTCGCCAGCATCAGTGGCTTGGTTTTCTTTGTTTTGTTGCTGGCAGCAGTGGTGTCAGACTCTGCATCGGTCCTGTATCTCGTCGGCCTGCTACTGGCGCCAATATTGGCATTAACCAGCCTTAGGCGATTGCGTGATAGTGGTAAATCATCAAAGCTGGCGGCACTGACGCTGGCACCATGGGGGTTGATTATGCTGACGTTAGCGCATATCGACAGCGTGATGTTGCTGATCACTCTTATGCTTTTTGCTGGATTGGCGGTGGGTTATGTGGCTATTTTGCCCGCCATCTCAGTCAGTCATTACAAGCAGGGCTATTCGGGACCGATAGACATGAACGCCAATGTAACGGTCAATAATGCTCGAGTACGAGTCGAACCTACATTAAGCGACGCTAAGTCTGACGTTGACGGGCACTCAGCGGCTTTTGTTGACC
Source organism: Shewanella gelidimarina (assembly GCF_023283945.1). Lineage (GTDB taxonomy): Bacteria > Pseudomonadota > Gammaproteobacteria > Enterobacterales > Shewanellaceae > Shewanella > Shewanella gelidimarina. The sequence continues at coordinate 72,895 of NZ_JAKIKW010000010.1, forward strand.
GAACCGCTGGTATTAAAGAGAGCAGTACTGCATCTTCTAATGAAAATGAACGGGATACACTAACATCGCACAGATCTAATAAGAGCAGTGCGGGTTTAATATCGCTACAGCATTGGTTACTAGAGCATAAAAAGGTCGCGTTTTCTGCTGCCGCTTCATTAATGCTGGTGATGCTACTACTTAGTGTTTGGTCAGTTATCCCAAATGACGATGTGAGCGCCGCAGAGCAGGATATTGCTGAGGTGAGAAGCATCCCTAATAAACCTATCATCGCGCGTGAAATTACCACGCTACCAGATGGGTTTAGCTTGGTGCTTGAAGATGACGTGTTAATCGTAAGATGGCTTGGTGAAACAGGCTCGCCGACAAAATTATGGTCGCTTGCCACTGCCAAAGGCGATAGAGCGTGTTCAGCGCTGACGTTTAATAATGGCACTGAATATCGCACCGTTGCGGTCGATTTATTGGCTGATACCGGTACAGAAGCTCGCTTTTCACCCCTCGACACTAAAGCGATTATTGTGGATATGGCACGCCGAGGAAATGTGAGTTTATGTGGCTATAACTTTAGTTTGAAAGGCAGCCAAGCAGCCATTGGAAAAGTGGCCGCATTCTCAACCTATTTATAAACTGCTGTATCAGTATGATGTAATAGTGGAAATTGGTGGGTAGAGTCATTAAACTGCTTCGCCTTAACTTTATATGCTACGTCGTGTGATTCTAGCGATGATTAGAACGCTTGATAGGTAACACAATGCCAGATTTAACCTTGGTTATTCTTGCCGCTGGTTTAGGCACCCGTTTTGGTGGTGATAAACAGCTTGCGGCACTCGGTCCCAATGGCGAGACCATGCTGGAGTTATCACTGCAAAGCGCGCATCGAGCTGGCTTTACAAAAGCAGTGTTAGTGATTCGGCCTGAACTGGCCGACACTTTAGATACGCTATTAGCGAATAAGTTACCCAGTGATTTTGTTTGCGACTACTGCATACAGTCACTCGATGACCTCCCTGTATCCGCGGTGCAATATGCCGATGTAGCATCGCGTAAAAAACCCTGGGGCACAGCACATGCCCTCTGGAGTGCAAGAAAACAGGTATTGGGTCCCATGGCGGTTATTAATGCTGATGACTTTTATGGCGACAGTGCATTTGTATTGTTGGCTCAAGGGTTACTCAAAAGCACTGACGATTGGATGATGGTTGCCTATCCGATTAACTTAACCTTGTCAGATAATGGCGGTGTTAATCGTGGTTTATGTGCCGTGGACAATGGCAAGTTAGTCGATGTTGCAGAATGGCTAGGCATTCAATCGCATTCAAATGGATTGGTCGGCACTCTTGCCGGTAAGCGGGCAAACATTGCAGACAATGCGTTGGTATCGATGACATGTTGGGGCTTTAAAGCCGATATTTTTGATGTTCTCGAAACGCAGTTAAGCCGCTTTCTCATTGAACATGGCAGGCTCGCTAAAAGTGAGTGCTACTTGCCGAGTGTAGTGCAAGCGAGATTGCAAGAAAGTGCTAATAGTCACACAGACACTCGAAGTGTTTATGTCAGTGTGGCGCAGGAATCTTGGTATGGGGTTACTTACCCTGAAGATGCCAAGTGGGTTAAACAGAAATTATTAGAAAAATTAGCGGCATCGTAATTAGCGCAGCTATTACATAATGAGTTTGCACGGAAACCTGGACTATACACAGGTAGAAGCAACGATTTTGACAGAGAACTGGAGAGTTGGGTGATTGATTTTATAAGACAAAACGTTTTGTCGCATTTTGGCGAAAAGATGGACAATGCCAAGGTGTCCCCATTGGGGAATGGCCATATAAATCATACTTTTTTAGTACGCTGGCCAGCAGGTGAGCTGGTGCTGCAAAAAATCAATACTCAAGTTTTTACAACGCCTGAAGCCTTAGTTAATAACTCAGACAAGATTAGCCGCCATTTAGCGGGTAAAAGTCAGAATAAGCAATATCAGCTACAAGTTGTCTCCCCTGAATTAACCCAAGATGGTGCCTTGTCGATTGATCTCGGTGAAGGCGGTTTTTGGCGCGCGCTTAATTACTTACCTCATAGCGTTAGTGTCGATGTTGTTAGTACAGAATCTCATGCTGAAATAGCCGCTCAAGCCTTTGGTCACTTCTCTGGTGCTTTAAGCGATCTCGATGCCGAGTTGCTTGAAGATGTTATTCCCAATTTTCACCATCTACCAGGACGCATCGAGCTGTTGTCGAAAGCTGTCGCACAAGACTCTAAGGCACGCCTAAGTGAGTGTCAGCAATGGGTTGATTTCGTTATGGCGCAAACAGAGTTACTGCAGGAACTCGCAGAAGTGGAAGCAACGTTGCCGCGGCGTATTTGCCATAACGACACCAAAATTAATAACATGTTGTTTGATAAGCGCGACATGAGCAGTTTGGCCATTATTGACCTTGATACCTGTATGAAAGGTTATTTGATGTATGACTTTGGCGATATGGTGCGGACTTTTTGCAGTCCTGAAGAGGAAGATTCAACCACGCTTGATAATGTGCGGGTGCGCGAGTCAATTTTTGCTGCCATCTGTAAAGGTTATTTGGGCGAGCTTGCGCCGATATTGTCAGATGTTGAGCGACAAAGTTTGTGGCTAGGCGCTAGGGTCATTTGTTTAATGATCGGGGTTAGGTTTTTAACCGACCACCTCAATGGGGACGTGTATTTTCATATTCATCATGAGGGTCACAACCTTGAGCGCGCCGCTAATCAATTTACCTTGTATCTAAGTTTATTGAGCCAACAAGATACTCTTAGCGCTTATTTGAAATAAGTGATTAATTTCTAACTCACTGAATCATTGGGATTAGAATCGATCTATTTGGCCAGCGATAAAGTCATTGAGAGTTAGCCTCGGTGGCTTACTTAACGACTTATACTGATTCAGTTTACCTATCCACTCCATAATAAAGTCATGCCTAAGGGGTGGCTTTAATCAATTTTCAAACATACCCACTTGCTAATTTTTTGGTGGTAACAAAGCATCTCTCATCGTTTCCTCTTCCGCTAGAAAGCCTACGGTCTTCAATAAAGTCTGATGCACAATTAAATACATTATCTAGGGTGCTAACATATTGTGATTGGTGCGAGCCAATGATGATCTACCGCGAATAAGAGAGCCCCATAAAACTGAGGCGATATACACTCTTCGTTGATGTGAATATTAGCGGCTAACGATATAAACGGGCGGTCATAGGAACCAGATTTAATCTCTGGATCAGTCCCTCTAAATAGGCTTGAGTCAGCAATGCTATGCCGCGATAGAAGTCGGTTGTGGCATGTTCAGTCATAAGTTCCAGGCAACGACCCGACCAGGGGAGTAGGTGTTGCTGAAGCAGGATCATGCAGCTGCGCTCCAGTGATTCGCTATCTTCTGTTTGCGCCCATTGGGTAAACATTTGATCCAAGACGGCGAAAAACAGGCCGATATGATCCACCGGTTGATTGCTATCGAGCTCGAAGCTGATCCCTTGCTCTTGATAAAAAGCCATCAGTGCCATAGTCGACTTGTCATTGAGGAGTTGTCTTTCGCTTAAGTAGACCGATCCCCAAGGTACGGCATTGGGTTCACCCGGACCATAGAAGAGTTGTGCATAATCCAATTTTAAGGTTTGTTGTTTATCTACAGTCCATTGACCTAGATAGTTGGATAGTAACTCTCGACCACTCTTTTCTTCGGCAGATGACGTAAACTCAGGCCAGCTTTGGGCCACACCATGCCCAATAAAACCCTGGATCAATTCAGGTGTCGGATCGTTAAATAATACATTGTGAAGAATGCGCGCAATGCCTTGATATTCTAAGATCTCATTTTCAGTAAGGGATGACATACTAACCTCATTTGTTGCACTAAAATTTGTCGGGACTAATCGCAAGAACCAGCAAAAAAGATGCCATTCAAAATGAATGGCATCAAGCGGGGGTTAAACTTCTGAGTTGTTTAACACTTTGCCATCGGTGCTGCTACTAGGGCGAGCGTGACGGTTAGGTTTCATCAACAAGTTTGGTGAGGTTACGCTGCTATTTGGCATAGGCGCAAAGTTAGGTTGAACTGCACCTGGGTATTTAGCCTTAAGTTCATCCATGGTACCAAAATCAATAGCACGCATTGGGCAAGACTCGACACATGAAGGTTGTTTACCCTCGGCCAGACGCTCAAAACAACCATCACATTTGGTCATTACCTTACGATCTTTGTCTATTTGTGGTGCATCGTATGGACAGGCTCTTGCGCAGCTTTCACAACCGATACACAGATCCGCAGCCACATGAACTAAACCATCTTCGCGGCGCTTGTGCATCGCGCCAGTCGGACAAGCCTTAACACACACAGGCTCAGAGCAGTGGTTACAACCTAAAGAGGTGTAATAAGCGAAAACATCTTGGTTGATACTACCGTCAGCATTCTCTGTCCAAGTACCACCGCCATATTCATACACACGGCGCCAGTTGATACCTACAGGAAGATCTTTGCGATCTTTACAGGCGATTTGGCAGGTTTTACAACCAGTACATTTACTTGCATCGACATAAAAGCCGTATTGAACATTATTACTCATTGTAAGCTCCTATTAGGCTTTACGGATTTCAACTAGGTTAGTGTGCTGTGGGTTACCCTTGGTGATAGGGGTCGTTCTATGCGTGGTTAACACATTTAAACAACCACCTTTATCAACGCTGCCACCTGGTTGGAACCACGCGCCTTGACCTAAAGCTGTTACGCCGATCATGATTCTTGGAGTGACTTTAACTTCAACTTCAATGGTGCCACGGTCATTAAATATGTGGACTTTATCTCCGGTTGCTAGCCCGCGAGATTGAGCATCAATCGGGTTCATCCAAACTGCATCTTGTACTGCTTCACGCAGCCAAGGCACGTTGTGGAAACTGGAGTGAGCACGGCCTTTGGTGTGATAGCCCGTTAGCTGTAGCGGGTATTTTTCCTTCATGGCGGTATCTTCGAAGCCTTCCCAAGTCGGTACATACTTAGGTAATGCTGAAATCACATCGCCTGGCTTAAGTTTCCAAGTTTTGGCTTTTTCAGCTAACTGAGAAGAGTAGATCTCAATCTTACCCGATGGTGTGCCAAGCTTATTATTTACCGGATCTTTACGGAAATCTTCCAGGACAATATAGCTACCGTCTGGCAGATATTTACGATGGATACCTTGCTTGAGCATCACCTCTTTTACAGGCAGATCTGGCGTAGCAGCTTTGGCTGTAGCATAGAAGCCATCTAACCAATCTTTACGAGTTTTACCTTCGGTGAATTCAGCTTCGACACCCATACGCTTAGCAAGGTCGACACAGATTTCATAGATAGGACGAGATTCGAACATAGGGTCAACGCTCGTGCTCATCTGGATAAGTGTAGCGGTATCACCAGCGGCATAACTTTGGTTGACTAAATCTTCTGACTCTAACCAAGATACGTCAGGTAGCAAGATATCTGCGTACTTAGCACTTGGTGTCATCCAGTTATCAACGACTAGAATGAATTCACACTTAGATTCATCGCCAACAATTTTAGCTGTTTTATTGACATCAGAGTGTTGGTTGATTAATGCATTACCGCCATAGTTGATAATGGCTTTAATGTCATGACCTAGCTTACCATCGCCGTTTGCATCAAGCAGCTCTTTAGGTAGTGCGACACCATCGCTCAAAACGGTCATATTCTTGCCGTCTTCAACGGCTTGGGTCCATGTAAAGAAAGAAATACCTTTCGTTACAGGGTTGCTTCCAGCTGGCATAGAAGGGGCAGTCATTGAAGACCCTTTACATAAACCACCACAGTTAGTGCCCGGCAGACCAAGCTGACCTAAAAGAATCGGCAGCATGTAGCCAGCGCGAGTGTTATTTTCACCTGCAGCTTGACGGTTAAGTGAGGCTGCAATTTGGATAAATGGCGCTTTAGCCGCCGCCAATTCTCTTGCTAACTCAATGATGACATCTTCGGCAATACCAGTGATCTTGGCAGCCCAAGCAGGGGTTTTAGCATTCACGCCCGGAGTTGAGTCACTAGCCGTTTTGTTATCTAAAATATAAGATTTGTAGCTTTCTTCATATCCTACGCCAGCTGGCATAGTCTTTTCATCATAGCCAACACAGTATTTATCAAGGAAAGCTTGATTCACGGTATTAGTGGTTATCCACTCGTAAGCTAAGGCTTCAAATAATGCCGCATCTGTACCTGGACGAATCGCTAGCCATTGATCTTCTTTACCAACAGCTGAGTCGGTATAACGTGGATCGATGATGATAGTCTTAAATTTCTTGCTTTGCTTCAGTGATAAAAAGTCGTAAGCCTCACCTGAACCACTCATGCGGATCTCAGATGGGTTATAACCAACCATTAGCACAAGATCTGAGTTCTTCATTTCAGAAACAGAGCTGCCTTGCCAACCTGGACCAGCAGAACCGTATGTTTTTCCTGCTGCTTCATAGATTTGCGACCAGCTATAATCGCCATTAGAGTTCAGGAAACCGCCTTTAAGGTTCATTAAACGCTTAAGACAGCCGGTACCTGAAAAGTGATAACGTGCACCTGAATCATAGGTAAAGTGTACTGACTCGTTGCCATACTGATCGATAGTATCTTGCAGCTTTTCAGCAACAATATCTAAAGCCTCATCCCAAGTGATACGCTCAAACTGTCCTGCACCACGAGGGCCTACACGCTTCATTGGGTACTTTAATCTGTCGGGAGCATAAACACGCTTACGCAGTGAGCGGCCACGAGGGCATGCACGTACATCATGATCGCCATACTTATCACTAACCGTAAAGTTTGACTCCACTCGGGTAATGACACCCTCTTTAGAGTACACGCGAACTGGACAGTTAGAGCCACAGTTAACCAAACAAGCCGACCAGTTCATCTTCTCAACAGCCGTTGTCGGTGTAGTTGGTGCGACGACTTCAGCATCACTTGAGCTAGAGTTACAACCTGTAACTGTCGCTGCACAGCCCATTGCGGCACTCATTTTTAAGAAACTTCTGCGTTCCATTATCTTTTCCTCATTGCAGTTATGATTAGCACTGTTTGCATTAGCGCAGCTGGTAGCTAAACGACAACATCACTTGGTGCGCGTTATAGTTATGGTTCAGGTCACCTAAGGTGGTCAGTCCTGGAACTGTATTGACATCAATTTGCGCGTAATCGGTGTCGTAATAGCGCTCATACTGGTAAGCCAGTTTTAACGCCATCTCTTCGCTCAATGCGTAGTTCGCATGTAGCTTGAGACTGTGGTTGAAAGAGAAGTAATCCCCCAGTGGCGTGCTGACGTCATAGGTAACCAGCGTGTTGCTGGTGGAGTTTGCGAATAGGTAGTCACCGCCTAGGTTGAGCTTATCTTCCAGTAATCCGGTGTAGGTGAAACCTGCCCCTAGATTGATAAACTCATCTTCGATATCGGCGAACCAATCAGCTGTTGAGAAACTCTGACTGCCAGCTTGTGCGGCGTCGATCCACTGCTGGCCGGCAAAGGCATAACCTGACAGATGCGCATCAAGCTGCAGCCCTAGGTTGATGTCATAGCCGTAATCTTCAGATTCGGTCAGACCCAGTTGCGTCTCGTCATAATCATCTTTGGCGTAGCGGGCAGTCACATCCAGACTGAGCCACGAAGTGGGGGTGTGATTAAACTTGGCTTCGAAGGCGGTGCGCTTTCTATCTGCGAGGTAGTATTTCCGTAGCAAAGGATTCTGTTCAGATGAGGTCAGTTCGCTGGTTTGATATTCACTGCCACCACGATTATTCAAACTGGCCTTGAACTTAAGCTTGATATCATCCAATGCGCGGACATTGAGCTTGGCCCATAGCACGTCATCATTGGTCTGTTCACGGTCGCCATGGCTGCGCTCCATCTCTTTGCGGTCATAACCAGCTTGCAAGCGATAGTCACTGCTTAGGCGATAACTGGCATTAAGCTTGAGGCCACGGCGTTCGGTGTCTAAAGGTACATTCTGTTTAAATGCGCCCGTGATGCCGTTCACTTCATATTGAGCGAACTCCCATACCGAGCCCTTGTTGTCACGCTTACTGTAATCGACACTGCCGCCGAGTCTGAGTTTGCTGCTCAGCAGCGAAGTGACTGACAGCTTGCCGTCTAAGGTATCCACTTCTCCGTCCCAGTTTTGCAGTGGGTTCCCCGACATCTGAATCAAATTATCGTCTTGGATCATCTTGCCCGATGCCAGGCGACCACTCATGACGGTGCGGCTTAATTGGTATTGCCCCGACAGGCTAATTTGATGAGCCTGATTGTCAGGAGCTGGCGCAAAAACGTCATACAGATAGGGGAGACTTAAGGCGCCAATATCGTTGTTATACTGACTGACGAAGTAATTCAGATCTGTAGTCCAACTATCGCCGGAGAGTGACAGGCCTGCGGTGAGGTTATCAGTGCTAGCATCGATAGGCAGACCGAAATTAACCGGACGCGGAGTGACAATGCTACTGCTCTGGTAACCCGTTTTTTGCTCGTGGTCATAGCGCACATAAGCCTGATAGAAATCGCGGCCATAACTCAGACCCAGGCCAGCTTTATTTCTCTGCAGGGAGAGCTCCTGGATCTGAGTATGTTCACTCGGTGTCAGCACGCCATCTTTGTACCATAACTGGCTGCGCGCATTGCCTGACTGATAACTCGTCAGTTGTTGATAATCTGCAACCAGTTCATAGTGACCTGACTTTCCCGCTTTAAGATGCGCGAAACCGTTATCCAGACCTAACTGGTGTGCCTGAAACTTGGCGGTATAGCCTGTACTATTTCGATAATTGAGGTCGGCATCCACACTGGCATTAGCGCCGTCTTTGTCGGTACCGAACGCATTACCAGAGTGAATATCATCGCTTTCAATATAGGCAGTATTGAAGCCTATTGTGCCGCTATAGCCATCGATTTGAGGGCAGCGCTTACATTGAAATATCTCTTGTTTAACGGTACTGGTATTGGCCTTGTTCACGCCAAAGTCCGCCGCCATTACTGAGCCCGTTATCGCACCCGATATGGCGAGAAGTGATAACGTGATGAGGTTAAATTTGAATCTCATTAGAATTACTCCTGATTAGCGCTGCAACTTGCTGCCAGCTGGGTGATTGGAGCCATGGATCTGGCTATGGCAGTTGAGACAGCTTTTACCGCCACCAAAAGCGTCACTTCCACCTTGCTGTACAACACGGCTTGCATGGCCATCGTCCATGTGGCATTGCTGACACAGTTGCGGTGCTCTTTGAGTGAGCATGGCTTCATTCACGCTGCCATGGGGGTTATGGCAGTTGGCACAATTTTCTGTGACTGGCGCATGCTCCCATAACACCGGGCCACGTTTTTCGCTGTGGCAGCTATAGCAGGTGTCATTAACGGTGGCGTGGTTCAGTGCACTTTCACTCATAGAACCATGCGGATTATGGCAATCAATACAGGTCATTTGATCCCATTTCATCGGGTGGGATGAACGCTTATTCATGTCAGATTTTTGCTGAGTGTGGCACGAGGTACAGGTGTCATTGACCGTGAGTTGGCTCATTACTGGGTCTTTGTCGGTGTGGATAATATGACAATCGCTACAGGCCACCTCGTCTAAATTGTGGCTACTGCTGTGCCATGCCATTTGCTGAGGATCGTTATGGCAACCCAGACAAACACTGTTCTGACTCTGGGCTGACAACTTGCTCTCTTTACCAAAGGCGATCATCGGCTCCTTGCCGCCCTTATTATGTTTGCCTAACGGCCCATGACAGGCTTCGCACTGCAGCCCCGCCATAGGCGAATCCGCTTGGCCCGAGTTACCGTGCACTCCGTCGAATATCGCCATGACCTTGTCATTTTTTTTATGACACATCAGGCAAGAGTCAGCACCTTTCTTGGAATATTTACCCTGAGCAAACTTCTCCGTTAGTTGCTGTTCAAGTTGTTCACCAGTGAGTTGGTTCCAGGGGGCCGCCTGAACTGAGAGAGATAAATACGCGAAAGCGAATACCCCAAAAAGTAACTTAGTGATAATAGATTTGTTCATCATCTTGGCCTTACGGTTAATTATTTTAATGTTTAGTATTTTTTATGTTAATTATTTTGCAGGTGAATTGTAGTTTGAATGTATGTGTATTACTAAATAGGTATGGTTGAAATTGTGATTTTTAATTTAAAAATAATTTATACGTGATCGAGATCTTTATTTAGCAGTTGCTTTTTAATGTCGTGATTATTATATTTTAACTTCTTGGTCTTTGTGGTTAAGTTGTTGTTTTTAATATTTTTATGGCTCTGTCTTTGATGTGTATTTTATTTGTCTTTTAATACTATGCACTTTGATTTTATATATATTAAAAATAAGTATTAATGTGAATGAATATAATGACTGTTCATATTTCTTTTTATAAAGTCTGATTCATTAATAAGTTTTAATAACTCTGTTAATAATTCTTCATAAAAATTCATATTTTTTCAATAGTTCAATTGATAATCATTATTCTTTATTTTTTTTAAGCCATTTTTTATAATTTTTATTATCGGTACTCACCAATGTTAGGTGATTTAACATCTCTAAATAATGACGAGATTATGTTTACGGCAACAGCTATTAATCAGTATTAGTCTTGTATCTTAGAGAGTAGATTAGCTGCGCTAAACGAAGGCGTTCAGAACGGTCAAAGTAACACTAATATTGGCTGAGTTGTTTAAGATCACATCATCGTTAACTGGCATGTTTAACCGCTGTTAATGGACGGCTGAACCTCATACACTGGGGGCATAATCATTATATTAGGGATCATTGATGGCACCCATTATCTGCAGTAGTGCTTTAGAGGCTGTGTCTTTAATTCAAAGTGGTGAGACGCTATGGACGCATTCAATGGGGGCGACTCCGACCCTGCTACTCGATGCTCTCGCTGAGCATGCATTAACCAAGCAAGACTTGACCTTATTGCAGTTGCACACTGAAGGTGCTGAGTCACTCAGTGACGAGAAGCTCAAGGGGCATCTGCGGCATCGTTGTTTTTTTGGTGGCTTACCAACTCGTTCGCTACTGCAACAGGGAGATGCGGATTATGTACCGATTTTTCTCTCTGAAGTGCCTAAGCTATTTCGTTCGGGTGAACAGCCCATCGATACCGCCATCATTCAAGTTTCCCCTCCTGATAAACATGGTATCTGCTCCTTAGGGATCTCAGTCGAAGCCACACTGGCGGCTTGTCAGGTAGCAGGCAAGATTATTGCTCATATCAATCCACTCATGCCGCGAACTCATGGTGATGGTTTTATTCATTATAATAAGTTCGCCGCCGTGTACGAGCAAAGTAAGACATTGCCGCAACATCCATTAGCGGCAAGTGATGAAGTCAGTCTTGCGATAGGCCAAAATGTGTCGCAACTGGTACGTGATGGAGATTGTCTACAGATGGGGATTGGCGCAATTCCTGATGCGGTTCTCTCTTGTTTAACCAAGCATAAAGATCTTGGAGTGCATACCGAGTTGTTCTCCGATGGGGTGCTTAATTTAGTCGAGTTGGGGGTGATCAATAATAGCCGTAAGAAGGTGCATCCAGGTAAGCTGGTCACTGGCTTTGCACTCGGTAGTCAGCGACTTTATGATTATGTTGATGATAATCCGTCGGTGATCTTTATGGATATCGAGCAGGTCAACGATACGTCCATCATCCGTAAAAACCCCAATGTCATGGCGATTAACTCCGCGCTGCAGGTGGATATATCTGGTCAAATTTGTGCTGATTCCTTGGGTACCAAGATCTACTCAGGCGTCGGTGGACAGATGGATTTTATCCGTGGTGCAGGTCTCTCTGAAGGCGGACGTTCCGTGATTGCGCTACCAAGCACTGCAGCCCGAGGTTCTGTCTCACGGATCAGCACAGTATTATCTCCCGGCGCTGGTGTGGTCACCACTCGCGCCCATGTGCACTATATTGTGACTGAATATGGCATCGCTAATTTACGGGGGAGATCGTTACGCGAACGGGCAAGAGACTTGATAGACATCGCTCATCCGGATTTTAGAGAGCAACTTTGTCGAGAGGCTTTCGACATGTGGCGATTGACGGTGTAGTTATATTGAGGTGCAAGTTAGCGCTTTGAATTGCGAGAGCACTTATACTTTGATGCCCGATTGAGCAGCTAAAAAGTCATTGGGGGTTAACCTCGATGGCTTACCTATCGGCTTATATTGACTCGGTTTATCTATCTGCTCCACAATAAAGTCATGCCTAAGTGCCGGCTTTAACAACGCTGAAAACATGTCCACTTGCTGATTCTCTGGGCTTAACCAAGCATCCATTATTGAGCTATCTTCAGGTAAAATCATCGGGCTTGCTTTGCTGTGATAAGGCAGTAAATCAAGGTGCGGTGGATTGGTAATAATCGAGCAGGAAACTCGACTTTCGCCTGTTTTGGGATGTTGCCATTCCCGATATAAACCACCAAAAGCAACGGCTGCATTTTCAGCGACAAAATCATGATAAACGCTGCTACTGCCCTTTTTCTCTGTTTCGCCAAAACCTTTGGCAATCACAATACAGCGACTCTCTCTAAATGGCGTAAAGCCAGCACTATTGGGGTGGTTGAGTTTATCGGAGCGGGTATTAAAAGAGGTGAAGTGGCTGGGTTTAAAGCCGTCATAGGTTGTTTGTTGTAGTAGCCACCAAGTTGCCGTCTGTAATTGTCGTTCGCCGTCTTCGGTTTCACGCACAATACTGATGTCATTGGTCGGCATTTTAAAGCGAGAATATAGCATCTCGTTGCTATTATTGACGCGAAGATCTTCCAGCAATGCTTGTACAAACATATCATCGATAACATTCAGTCGACCGCACATCAGCTTCACTCCTTTTTATTGCATATTGATCACTATAAATAGCAGAAAGGCCATGATAAAGCAGTTTATCGCGAGAGTAGACACAAAAAATCCAGTGACAATAATCACTGGATTTTTAAGGTTATTCTAACTTGGCTACAGCCTAAGTCACTCTAATATATAACTTAGAAGTGCTTATTAGAAGCGGTAGTCAACAGATAGGTATAACTGCTGGCTATCATTTAGTGATGCTGTTTCCGTCGTTGTGGTGCCAATAGAGCCTTCCATTGGAGGCTGTACTGTCATAGATGTTGATGCATCGTAATCTTGCTTAAGGTAACGGTAACCAATTTCAGTGCTTAGGTTGTCATTGATCTTGTACATAATACCTGTTTGTCCACCCCAAACAAAATTGTTGCTTGAGCTGACAAGTTCCGTATCAGGACTGACGTGGTTAACACCCGCGGTTGCACCTATAAACCAGTTTAGCTTGTTGCTATCACCTAGGCCTACAAGGTAGTCATAAGAGACTAATAAACTTTGCTGCTCAGCAAAATCATCGGTGTTGTAAGAATATGTACCGTAAACACGGTTATTATCATTTAGAAAAACACCAGCTCTGAGCTCGTAAACTGCATTATCTTCAGATGTTGACCAGCTTTCAGTTTGGCTATTAAACCCTGGGTCAACCGTTGCTTCAGTGGTTGTTGAACCTTTATATGAGTTCTGCTGTGCGCCAACACCGCCACCGATAAACCAATCTGCTGCCATTGTTGGTGCTGAAATTACGGTTGCGATTACTGATGCTAAGATAAGTGATTTAGTTTTCATGTTTGTGCTCCCACACTAAAAATTCTTTGTTTGTGTTAATTGCCAATCGGGCTGTTTCGTTTCGTTGGAGCTATAGTAGGGGAAGCTAGCTGAATAATAACTGAATGGTATTAACGATTACTGAACTTTCTATTTTGGCTATATGTAACGGAATGCAGTACGGTTAATCTGCTGATATATATTGGGTTAATTTATTGGAGTATTATTTTCAAACTGCCTTTACTGTCGCTTAATGGCAAGTTTGTCGAGGTGTGAACCCGGTTAAAATGGAGCCGAGAGGAGTTTTAGCGGTAAACACAGCAAGCAATATTCAGCAAGGTTATTGATCAATATTAGCGATGTTTTTTCATCTTGCAATGGATTAATGAGTCCTGCCGACTAGGGCGTTTTAGTACTACATTCGGCTAAGTTTAATTCAGCTACACTAAATTCGGTTTGGCTAAATTAGATTCAATTAGACTTTTTACTCTATTTATTGTCGTTCCAAGCTTCAGTTCATATTGACTTCAGATTGGTGCGCAATAATTGCCCTTCACTCAGTCCTGTCTTCGTTCATTTATGTGCGACCTCAAAGTATACAGCGACTAACGTTACCCAAATTAAGTTAAGGCTCAACCTATATATGCTTAGAACTGCTATTTTTTTGGCGGCATTTGCCGTGCTGTCTTTTGTTTCTTCAGTGAATGCCATCGAGCGAGAACCGCATCAAGTGCGCTATGACCGTACATTTCCTATTTGGGCTCAAGAGGCTATTGATCTCGGCCACGAATTGCCAAAACCTTACGGTTTCACTTTCAACTATATGTCGATGGAGCAGCCCTTAGTTGTCGATTCTGTGGCTTTCTCTGGCTTAGGTGGCTTGGATGACATCTTGAGTATTAAAGGTAGTGAAGCACAGCAAGATTCTGAAACGATCACTTTTAGAGCTGACGCTTGGGTGCTGCCTTTTCTCAATCTATACGGGATCATTGGCCACACTAAAGGCAGCAGTGTCGCAAATGTGCAGCTAGAGGGAGATTTGTCATCGGTATTGCCGCCTCGAATGTGTGCCAATAACCCCTGCAAGGTCAGTAGCCAGCCATTCGATTTTGCTCTGGATTTTAACGGCACCACTTACGGCGTCGGCGGCACGCTTGTTGGCGGTATTGGTAACTGGTTTGCCTTGCTCGATGTCAACTATACCAACACCAATTTAGACATTCTTGATGGCGAGATCAGCAGCATCGTTATTTCACCGCGCGCTGGCTACCGCACGAGTTATAACCAGCACGATATCCAAGTCTGGGTGGGTGCCATGTACCAAAATGTCGAACAAACGTTTAGTGGCAATCTGAAAGATATCGGTATTCCAATTAATGGTGCCAAATTTGAGGTCAACCAACACTTAGAAGATAAGTGGAATGGTCTTGTCGGTAGTCAGATTGGTTTGACTAAAAATATAGACCTATTGCTGGAGTTTGGCATTGGCACTCGTACCAGCTTTATGATGGGTCTTGGCTACCGCTTCTAGCCGGTTTAGGGATGATTATGCGACATTACACTTTATTATTGTTGGCTCTGTTTATCAGTGGCTGCTGCGCTGTAGATCTCGTTGATTCTCGGGATAAATCCGAGTTGCAAGCGGTGGGTTTTGAGCAACATCAACTCCCTTTACAAGAGGGCGGTTCAATTAATTATTGGCAGGGTGGTCAAGGTAAAACAGTGCTATTGATCCATGGTTTTGGCGGCACCGCCGTGACCAGTTGGCAGCATGTGATGCTTGAACTGAGCCAAGATTACCATGTGATCGCCGCCGATTTAGCTTGGTTTGGTGATTCCGTGAGTGAAAGTGCGCCCAGTTTAGCTACTCAATCTGAAGCGATAATGCAGTTAATTGCCGCGCTTGAGTTAGATAAGGTCAATGTGGTTGGGATCTCTTATGGCGGCTTTGTCACTTTTGATTTGATGATCAATGAGCCTAAAGTCGACAAAGCCATATTGCTCGCCAGTCCCGGCATGTTGTTCTCTGATGCGGACTTAGCGCTAATGAATCAACGCTTCAATGTCGAAGACCCAAGCGATATCTTCGTACCGCAAACCGCGGCCGAGATGCGTCGATTACTTCAAGGAACGTTTGCTGATTTTCCATGGTATCCGGGCTTTATTGACCGCGCCATTTTTGAAAAATATTTTGCTGGTTACCTAGATGAGAAAAGTCAGTTGATTGCCGGATTATCTGCCGACCGAGACCGCATCGCCGCATCGGTATCAGTTGAATTCCTACCGCCTAGCCTGCTTATTTGGGGCGAGCAAGATCAAGTCTTTCCGTTGGCTTCAGGTATAAAACTAGCAGATTACCTCAGTGCTCCCATTGTGGTGATCCCCGGCGGTGCGCACGGAATAAGTAACGAGCATCCAACCGTTGTGAGTCAAGCTATTAGGGCATTTGTGCAATGAGATCAAGATTAATGCAAATAAAAACCACGTTGATTGTACTAAGCATATTACTGCTTACGGCCTGCAGCAGTCAGGACTGGCAAGTGCGCGCATTGCCCAGCGATGCGGCGGTTGCCGCGGCTTTAGATCATCAGCCCGATCCCGCGCTATTAAGTGCGATTGAGTTACAAGACTTACCTTTAGTACGCATGCCAGTCGATGTGCGTCCTTGCTGCGCCTTTGGTAATGCGCAAAAGGTAAAAGTAGGTTCAATGTCTGTGCCTTTTTTCCGTTACGCTAACACGTTAGCGGTCGATAATGTCGGCCCACATGCTTACGAAGCTGGCAGCTTTAGTTTCCAAAAAGATGCGCCCAACGGCAGCCGTGGCACTGAGAATAACGGTCAGATTTACACTCTACAAGGCGGCTTTATTGATTTAGCCCATGTGCGCGATACCGCCGACAATGCCATCGCCTTGTTTTATCGAATTTATCCAAAGCTCGGGCAAGCACAGGTCATTCAATTACCTGAAGAGATTGGTCCTCGTTCAATTGAGATTGATGAGTTTGATACCTCACACTTAACTGCAAAGCAGCGCTGGGAAGTCGCCGCAACCATATCAGTTAGATTGGCATACTTTATGGCTGAAGCACATGAGGTTGCTCAGTGGCATGGCTATCGAAGCTGGGCACCTTGGTCTGAAGCGGTATCTGCTTATTCGCCTGAAGATCTTTATTCCAACATGCTGGGAGCCAAGATCGCACTGGCATTAATCAATAACAATTTGGCGATGAACAAAACCTTGTATAACCAGCATATGACCCAGTGGTTATCGGCCACATTAGACTGGTTAGAACCGGTTTCAATGGCGCAAACTAACGCCCTTTTTGATGTGATTGATGGTCATTGGTGGGATTCGAATCAAGCCTTACCAAGCAAGTTTATGCTGCTTAAGCGTCATTATGAACTTGGCGACCAGCAGTCTCCTTACTTAGTGCCTAAAGCCTTAGCGCAAGCGCACCCCAAATGGGATGATATTGCCCCCTTGTATGAGACTGACGTTACAGCTAAAGCACACCATCTGTCTTTAAGTAATCTTATTCATGGTATTGATATTGATGCCGTTGCGCAGCAAAAACTCATTGTGGCCGACAAGTTCAAGCACAGCTTTAAGCATATTCCAGCGGCACTTTGGCAACAGGGTTTTAGCCAAGCACAGTTCTATCAGATCAGCGAGTATAACCAGCAGCAAGATATTATAGAGCTGCGTGAACACCAACAAAGTGATGCACACTCACTAACTGAGGTTCAGCCATGAAACAGACCGCTTTAATGGTTTGCTTGGGTTTGTCGGTGTCTGCATCTGTACTCGCGACAGAGAACGTCGGCACCACTGATGCGGCTGCTGGCAAACCACTCCCTGCCAAGCAGCATACAGATGTCAATACGGATAAGAATACAGAGCTGAGCGACACCGAATCAGAGGGTTGGCTGGAGAATTTCTTACAAGCCTTAGGCGCCGATGGTGAGTTCGATGCCGAAAAGTTGATAGACTTTAGTTATCTACCCGGGCCATTTTATAACCCAGAGATGGATTTAGGCGTTGGGATCTCTGCGGTGGGTTTGTACCAATATGATCCGAATGATGAGGTCAGTCAGTTATCGTCACTGGTGATTAACGGTTTGGCCTCAACTAATGGCGCACTCGGGATGACAATCGCCAATAAGACCTTTATCAATCAAGACAATCAACGCTTTTATCTCAACGCTGAAGTGTTTGATGCGCCAGATGTATTTTATGGTGTGGGTTACGATGCTAATCACAATGATGGTAATCGTGTCGAGTTTAACCAACGCATCGTGTCGGTCAATCCTATGTTATTACAGCGAATGAGTCCGACTAGTTTTGTGGGTATCGGCTTTGATTTTAGTTATGCCAGCGCCGAAAAAATCAATCCGTTAGACTCAAGTGTGGCTACCGAAGCGCTAGAGGAAAGCTCACGCAGTGTCGGGGTTAATGTGTTGCTTAATCATGACAGTCGCGACAACGTACTTAATCCACAATCAGGTCGGATTGTAGAAATTGATGCAGCATTTTATCGCCAAAGCTTGGGCAGCAAAACCGATTTTGAGGTGTATAACGCCTTATACAGTGAATATATGAAAACCGGTCGTGGTGAAGATATTCTGGCTTGGCAGGTGCGAGGTAGATTCACATCCGGTGATGTGCCTTGGGATCAGTTATCTAAGGCTGGCGGCGGTAGCTTATTACGGGGTTATACCTCTGGTCGCTACCGTGACAAGCAAATGATGCTGACGCAAGTGGAGTATCGGCTTAACCTTCCAGGTCGACATGGGATGGTCTTTTGGGGAGGGGCTGGCGTGATAGCAGATGATGTCAGTGAGTTTAACCGCGAAAAAATTCTACCTAACGGCGGTGTTGGCTACCGTTTTGAAGTTAAACCGAGAGTGAACTTACGCTTAGATATGGCATGGGGTGATGGTGATAGTGGCTTTTATTTTAACGTCAACGAGGCTTTTTAGCGGATTATTGATGGCGTTAATTTGGGGCTCAATTGAGCCCCAAATAAGATTAACTTAGCTTATTTTTTGATGCTTATATTGAGAATTGCATAGTAAATTGTACATAATCAGATGCGCAATTTTCAGAGGTATTTAACTGATTAATAGTATCCATTACCTCGTAACGGCCGACTTCAAATCCCACTTTTAACTCAGGCGTTAAATTGGTGAAAAGGTTTACACCTACCTGATATCTGTCAGTCTGCTCTTTTTCAGTCACTGTGCGGCCATAGAAAATGCTTGAACGCATGGTGTCATTCCAAAAGTGTCTATACGCAATGGTGCCAGCAGTGGTTGTTTCAACTTCACCGTTGTAAATATCTCTTGCAGCGACGGTGCCAACATAACGGCCAAGGTTCCCGTAATGAAGCTGGATACGGAGATCGTCTTTACCAAATGTATGGAATTTAGCTGCTGCAGAACCACCAAATGACACCTCAGAGGTGTTGTCTGGATCTAAGTATCGAACAAGCGCAGATACAGAAATGTTACCCCAGTCTCCTTTAGTGTCATGGCGCACGATCATGTCTGGAATATAGTCATTATCAGTACTTAGCTTCTCTCCTGTTTCGTCGGTGCCAAAGGTGTTAGGGTTTTCAAGTGCAAATTTCCAATCACCATATTGGTATCTAATCAATCCTTGACGGATCATCGCTTCGCCCACTAATGGCCCGCCCAAATCTGCAGATTCAGGAAAAGTGCTGGTATTAACAAGTGTTGACCATGTTTGACCAAACGTTATATCTTCATATTTAATATAAGCATGTCGTAATCGTGGGCTGTACGAGTTGGAAATAACACCGTTGCCCTGATCTGAGCCTACAAAATCGATTTCAGCAAACCCGACGACTCCGTTATGCGTAAATTTAGCATTGAAACGACTTTCTTGAGCACTGATCTGGGTTTTATTACTGCTTTCGCTTTGCATTGCCCCCGAGCCAATCCACATCGTGTTGTACGGAACTTCTCCGCCGATATAGCGTATATTGCCTTTAATGAAACCACCAACCTCAATTTCGGCCGCTGAGGCTGAGGCAGAAAATGCGGTAAAACATGCTAGCGCTATTGGAATTATTTTATTATTTTTCATCATCAGTATTCTCGTTTTTATTATTGAGCTGAATTACATCACTTCAAACCATGTACGGTGGCATTCGGCGCATACAGGTGCTTTTTTCTCGTGTTCTGCGTGACACGCTAAGCAGCTTGCACCTTTGTTGTAATGAATTGACTTGTGGGGATTAGCTTCGCTAAAAACCAACTTGCTTTCATCAAGCTCAATACTGTTGATGTCGCCATGACATTCGACACATGCGCTATCAGTAGCAGAAGTTTTCCCAGAACCCTGGTGACAAGACTTACAGCCTTCTTCGTAAAGGAATTGGTGATTCGTGCGGCCTTGAGTGCTTCCTTTTACTGACTCAAGTTCGCCAGCGAATGCAGACCCCGAAACTATCAGCCCTAATAACAAAGTTAAAATATACGTTTTCATTGAGGTTACCCTTTTACTTCAGACTTGATTGTTTCAGCTACGATGATTCCAGAGGCTAGGCACTCGAGGCATGATGTAGAACTTAAACGTGTAACGCCGTGAATACCGCCTGTAACTTCACCAACTGCATACATCTTTTTGATCGGCTTCATAGAGCGACCATCGACAACTCTGCAGCCAACGTCTGTTTTCAAGCCACCCATACAGTAATGAACCTTTGGCCACACGCGAGACACTACAAATGGCGCCTTTAGTTCAACGGCTGTATCCATCTTTCTGTTGAAATCCGGATCATTTCGAGTAATAACATTCTTGTTATGCTCTGCTACGGTCTTTTTCAGATCAGCCAAAGGAACGTTAAATTGCTCTGCCATTTGCTCTAGGCTATCGACTTTCCACGCCATCTTGTCGCGTAATGAACGAACTACACGATCATCGCCAATGTGGTCATCGTGGTTGAAGAAAACAATGGGGTAAGCAGGAGAGTTATCTTTGTAACGATTTTTCATGATGGCGTCAGAACAAGTCTTTCTGTCTGCACGTTCATCCATAAAGCGCTTGCCGTTTAATACACTAACCGCAATGCCCTCATGCCAGCTAATGGACAGCAGAGCTACAGACCAACCAAACCCGCCCTCATCAGGAGAACCCCAGTGACCGGTTTGAATCATGTTCATGTGAACCGGAAGCGCACCATGAGCCATCGCGGTCAAAGTCACTTCACCCGTTGCGCCAAGTGCGTTAGTACAATCTAGTGTAGGGTCTAAAGATGGGTCTACTGCATTGCGCAGTTCCATGTTTCGAGCAAAGCCGCCAGTGGCTATGACTACGGCTTTGTTAGCTTTAATGAATATAGATTTCCCAGTTTTCGCATCTGGGAATCGATAGTTTTGACGCACTTTAAGGCCAATAATTTCGCCGTTGTCCATGACAAAATCTTCAATGTAGTGTTGTAAGCGGTATTCAATACCCTCATTCACGCCTGCTTCATACAATTTAGTGGTAATGTCGCCGCCAACACCATGCTTAACACGAATTGCACGAGGTTTATTCTGGCCACCAACTTGAATATTAAAACCTTCACGAAAAACAACACCCGAATCAATGCAAAGGTCGTAAACGTCCATAGCTCTGTTAGCGATATTTTCTAGTATTGCTTTGTTAGCCATACCGCGGCCAGCGATGACCTGGTCATTGACTAGGTCTGCTGGTGAATCGTCAGTAACGCCTTGAGATAGTTGGATAGGGTTTCTTGGAATCGCTAGCCAGCCACCGTTAATCGCAGAGTTACCGCCAATGACCTGCATTTTCTCTAAAACTAGTACTGATCCCAAACCTTGTCGTTTTGCGTGAAGTGCAGCGCTCAAGCCTGCAAACCCTGACCCTAAAACGATTACATCGGCAGATTCGTCCCAACTTATCTTTCCGCACTCACTCGCTAGAACAGTTCCTGGCATGATGGCTGCTGCGCTGCCTACAGCAGCTCCAGCGCCAAGTTGTAAAAATTTTCTTCTGTTAAGCATCTATCCATCCTCATTATTGGTATGAGGTTAAGATAGGTGGTTAAATAAAGACTAAAGGTGAAGTAAGTCACGGCTTTTTTGGAGGGGAAAACATATTCGTGAAACAGGTCTCGAACAAGTTTTCCCTATCATTGCGCTGTTGTTTGTTTCAGGTTGCGAGAGTGCTTTTCGTTGCTATTCTAGTAGGTATGTTTTTGTGGTATTGGTTCAGTAGTTGATCAGTATTAACTTAAGTATTTTAACTTAATGATATGTTATAAAGATTATATTTATAGTCTGTAATTACTAGGAGCTAATTAGCACAAGGATGGTGTAGAAACGGTTGTATGTGATGACACAATCCTGCAGATTGCCTACCACAATATATAGCAATCAAATTTATGATGTTACAGAACTGTTGGCGAGTGCATTTAAGATAGAAAAAGGCCTTCGATTTGCATCGAAGGCTGGACCTAAAATGATTATGTGATGTGATAGAGCGAAGGTCCTAAATTGAAATGAAAACATCATTCCGGGGAACACCAATGCATCCTGTATATTGGTAGAAAATTAAGATAGTCGTTTAAACAAAGGGGGAGTGTGAACTTAATCACGAATATTTAGAGGAGAAAATTTATTCGTGAAGCAGATCTCGAATAAGTTTCCTGTTGTTACTGCTTATTTTACGGTTACATAGGTGTTGTGCAGGCTTGGTGCTGAGGTTAAAAGTTATTTCTATAATGTTTGCATGATGTAACTCACAAAGTTTGGCAATATAGCAGTATTAGTGTGAACTGAATCCCGATTGATCGAGGGAACCTATAATCTGTAATTGATAAAAATGCATAATTGCCACAATTCTATGAAAAGGGTTGTAAGGATGAAGTGTCCTACTGAAGCATTGTCAATGATGCGTTGTAATCAAATTCTCGACGCTGCTGAGCAGTTGATTGAGTCACAAGGCATGGTGTCATTTAAATTCTCACAACTCGCAAAAGAGGTGAGTTGCTCTACGGGAACCCTGTATAAGTTCTTTGAACGCAAAGAGGATATACTTGTTTGCTTATTCCTTAGAAGCGCAACATCTAACCACTTACCCATATTTATAAGAGAGCATCCTGATTTGACCGCGCAGGAGAAAGTATTACTGCCGGTCTTGTTTACTTTCGAAACAATAAAGCGCAGCAAGAGTTTCTTTACCTTGCGGTCTGTGTCGGTCAATACCATGGTATGGCAGTTGGCGAGTGATGAGAAGGTGGAACGTTTTAAAAAAAGGGTCAATGCATTCTGGGAGTGGTTTACCCTATCTCTTAATGAAGCGGTCGACAATGGAGAACTTGAAGCAACACCACTTCAAGTTAAAGAGCTAGTGCAGGGGATCGTATTTTATTTAACAGGATGCTTGACTCAATTTGAAAGTGAATTAATTGCACCTGCATACTTATCCAATCGTCGTGAGACCTGCTATCGACATCTTTCAAAGTTGATGGCGCAATACCGATGGAAAAAGCCACTTAATCAGGCTCTATTTGATTCACTCGAGGCGCAAAGCACGCAGTTTTTCGATAAACACTATCGTGAAAACATGACATGCGTAGCATGCAGCGCACTGGTTAACGCCCAGAAAAATAGTGAAAGCCCATGTAGCGGATTAAAGTCGTTAGCGAGTTAAGTTGTTTAAAGAAAAAGCCTTCGTTGAATAGCTGAAGGCTGGGCCTAATATGTCGATGTGATGAGTACTGTTTATGGCCCAAATTAAAATGAGAACGTTACTCCGGGGAACACCGTGGCGTCGTTATCTCAATTTAAGAGTAAAATTAGAGGGCGTACTTCATAGATAATTGAGCGTAATTAGAATCAACGTTTTTATCTTTCATGGCAAAGTTACCGACTTCGAAACCTACTGCTAATTGTGGCGTTAGATTCTGAAATAGGTTGACACTCCATTGGGTATGGTCGGCATCACCTAAGTCAGTTTGTATATTTCCATATAGCAAGGTCGATCTCAGCGTGTCATTCCAATAATGACGGTAGGAGGCGATATAGGCGGTGCTATCTTCGACCTGCTCATCGACGATATCTTTGGCTGCTGTAACACCTACGTATCTGCCTAGTTCACCTTTGTGGAACTGAAATCTTACATCATCTTTACCGAAGGTTTTTAATCGCCCGGCAATAGAGCCCCCAACTGCTGTCTCACTTTTCCCTAAGCTGGTATTGAGTTGACGCCCTAGAGTGGACACCGAGACATTCCCCCAGTCACCCTTAAAGTTATAACGTGCAACGACATCGGGTAGCTTGTCTTTGCTGGCGTCACCACCAAATGATTCAGGGTTTTCGATGGAGACCTGAAAGTTACCCATATCGTAACGTACCTGTCCCTGACGAATAAATGCCAGACCAACCATGGCGCCGCCAAAATCAGCAGACTCAGGGATCGCACTGGTGTTCATGAAGGTGGTCCAAGTTTGACCGACGGTAAGGCCTTGGTACTTGATGAATGCATGGCGAAGTCGGGGACTGTAAGAATTTGAAATAATCTCGTTACCTCCGCTGCCATAGAAATCCATTTCGACGAACGCGGTGACATCATCATGTTCAAATTTCATGTTGAAACGAGATTCTTTGGCGAAGATTTTAAACTGTGAAGTTGCTTCAGGTAACGGGGTTCCAGTACCACTCCAAAAGTCTTTATAGGCCACGTCACCATCGACATAGCGAGTATCTACTTTTAGATAACCACCGAATGTTAATTTGCTTGAATCATCTAACTGAATTTCATAGCCGGCGTTAGCCGAAGAGGCTATGACGCAAAGTGAACCCACAAGAAGGGTCTTTCTTATATTGGCAGCTATCATATGAATCCTTTTTAATACTGGTTTATGTCAATAATGAATGCAATAAGTTGAGCAGTAGCAAGGGCATGTACCCATGCTCAACAAGGCTCCAAAAATATCGTTTAACTAACCCGAATAGCGGCACTTCGGGTTAGTTTTTTTTTACTAAAGTAGTGAACTATTTATGTTCATACTTGAATTTTGGATATTTGAAGTTATGACAATCCATACAGATAGCCTTTTTCGGTGTGTGCTCTCCGTGGCATTCCATGCAAGGGGCTTCTTGGCCGTAATGCATGCTGTCATGGGGGTTTTGTCTCGCCTCATCGCCTTCACGTTTTGTTTGTTCAGCCAGTTCAGCCATGTCATGGCATTGCAGGCAAGAATTATCAGACGGGAAAGCTTTCATGCCTTGGTCATGACAGGTTTTACAGCCCGAGTCGTATACCATTTCATGGTAATCACGCTTGTCACGGGCTTGTGCTGAAAGTGCAATACAAGCGCCAAGGACAAGTAAAAGTAATGTGTTAACTGTCTTCATCGAAAAATTCCTTATGCCTTCATGATTGAACGAGCGGCTGTAACGCCAAATGCCATACACTCTGGTGTTGAGCAACCACCAAGACGGCTGACACCATGAACACCACCGGATACTTCACCTGCGGCATAAAGCCCTGGGATTTTTTCGCCCGTTTTTGCTGCAATCACCTCAGATTTGGTATTGATTTGAATACCGCCCTGACAGTAATGAACCTTTGGCCATAGACGTTGAACGATGAAAGGTGCCGTCAGATAGATTCCCGTACTCATATTCATGCGCTTACCAAACTGAGGGTCTTCACCTGTTTTTACGTAGAGGTTCCAATCTTCTATTTGTTTCTTAAGTGCTTTAAGGGGAAGGTCAAAATGCTTAGCAATGGCGTCGACACTGTCAAATTCCCAGGCAACGTTATATTTCAATACGTTGTTCATTGACGGATCTTTCATTGCTTCATGCTTAGGAGCAATTAACAGCGCAGGGTTAGGGTTACCCTCTTTATCACGACGTAGCACTTCTAAGTCAGCGCGGGTCTTACGGTCAGCGGTTTCATTCATAAAGCGTTGACCTGTATTGCGGTCAATCGCCACTGAATGAGGGAAGTTATAGAGTGAGAATCCGGCGCCATAACCAAAACCACCTTCGTCAGGTGATGCCCAAGGGCCAGATTGGATAAAGCTCAAATGCACTGGCATTGCGCCTTCAGCTATCATGGCAATTAGGCCATCACCTGTTGCACCGCGAGCATTGGTACAGCCAACATCCGCACCTAGGTTAGGATCAAGTGCTTGACGGAAGCTGACGTTAGCACCGAAACCACCCGTGGCAATTAATACGCCTTTTTCTGCTTTTACATTGATTATCTCGCCAGATTCTTCGTGGCCAAAGTGATAGCCGCGGCGCACTTGAATACCGAGTACGGTGCCGTCTTTTGCCGTGATGAGGTGTTCAAATTTATGGCGAATTTTGGTTTTAACACCATAACTGCGTGCTGTTTTGAGCATCGGGCGAATAAAGCCTGAACCGCTACGCTCAACCACTTGATGGCTACGTGTGGCGCTGGTGCCGCCAGTGTTGATGATGTGATCGCGATAAATACAGCCGCAATCTTTGGTGAGTTGGTAGATATAAGGGCCAAGCTCAGCACTGTGGGTAAGCAGTTCTTCGCTGGCATAACCGCGACCTGATTTAAGTTGGTCTTGAACCATGAGTTCAGCGCTATCTTCAATACCCAATTGCTTCTGCAAATCGGTATTTGCGAAACAAGCTTGGCCAGCATTCAGAGTACTGTTACCACCGTATACGCCGAGCTTCTCAAATACGACGATATCTTTAGCGCCTAATTTACCCGCTTCGACTGCGGCTGCAAGCCCAGCAAAACCTGACCCCACGATAACGATTTCATGCGATTCATCCCATTTGATGTCGGAAGAATTAGCACTAACGGTAAGTGGCGCAAATGCACCAATCGCTGCAGCTCCAGCGCCTAACTTTAAAAACGAACGTCTTGTTTGCATATTGTAATCTCCAATTAACTTGGGCTAACAATATGCTTCTGCCTGTAAGTCAATGATGCGCGAAATCACACTTTGTATTAGGCAATAAAGTTTTTTGTGGCGTTGTTCAAGAAAATGTTTCTTTTGTGTATCTAATTAGGTTAAGCCTAATAATATGGAGGCTCATTTATATTTAAAGGTGAGAATATGCAATGCCCAAATAATCATTCGGACGCGATTCGTTGTAATCAGTTATTAGATGTTGCCGAGGAACTTATTGATAATCAAGGTGTTGTGTCGTTTAGGTTTGCGCAGATAGCCAAAGGTGCAGAATGTTCAACAAATACACTATATAAATACTTTTCATCTAAAGAAGATGTACTGGTATGTTTGTTTTTAAGAAATACAACATCGAGTCAAATCCCTACCTTTATAAAAGAAAATCCTGACCTCACTATTAATGAACGTTCAGTACTTGCAGTGTTATTTACCTTTGAAGTTGTGAAGAGAAGCCCAATATTTAATATTTTGAGAGTGGTATCGATTAATAGTATGTTTTGGCAATTAGCCAGTTCCGATAAAATTGAAGTATTAAAAAATAGAGTTAATTTGTTTTGGAGTCGGATTAAGCGTCCATTAGAAGATGCGGTTGCATCAGGTGACTTGCAAGCAACGGAAGCGGACATTAAGGATCTCAGCCAAGCGCTGTATTTTTTCCTTGCGGGTATCACTTCTTCTTTCGAGAGTAAGTTGATGGATGAGCAGTATTTTACCGCGGAAGATATGCTGGGTTATCGACATATAAGCCGTTTAATGAATCGTTACCAATGGCGAAAGCCTATTAGCCAAGAGATGATGCAGGGCTTATCATCGCGGATCAGCGACTTTCTCGATAGAGGACATGGCAATATTAGAAGCTGTGAAAATTGTTTAGCGATAGGCAAAAAATCTGATTGCAGAGAATAAGGTCACTAGTCAGTCGTTGATGCTGTAAAAGCGCGCCGTATATCTAGTTGCAGGTGTGCTTTATTATCAGCGCTTAAAATGCTGAATAAATTAATGCTAGCCCGCGTTTTACTTGACTTTTTTGTGACCACTGCATAGTCTGCTCAGTCAGTATTCAAGGTGGTATGCAATGCAAATAAACTATAATTTAAAACCTGCGTTAGAGCGCCGTACTGAGCAATTCCAACCAACCACAAATGTTGGCTTTGGAAACCTCAGAACTGACCATATGTTTTTAATGGATTATCGCGACGGTGAGTGGTGTGATCCTAGGGTTGTGCCATACGGTCCATTTCAAGTCGCGCCAGGTGCAATCGCATTGCATTATGGCCAATCTGTGTTTGAAGGTGCAAAAGCATTTCAACATGAAGATGGCGAAATCTACACCTTTCGCATTGATAAAAATGCCGAACGCTTAAACCGTTCAGCGGATATTATCTGTATCCCGGCGATCCCTGAAGCAACGCAAATCGAAGCGATTAATGCGCTCATTGATGTCGACAGACTGTGGTTTCCAATGCAGGAAGACGCCTGTCTTTATATCCGACCTTTTGTGTTTGCGACTGAAGACCGATTATCGGTAAGCCCAAGCGAAGAATATACTTTCTGTGTGATGTTGAGCCCAAGTGGTCCTTATTATACTGACGGTTTTGATAAAGCGATTCGTTTGCTGATTAGTGAACGCTTCCATCGTGCCGTCTCAGGTGGCACGGGCGCTTCTAAAGCCGCGGGTAACTATGCTGCGTCATTAAAAGCGGGTAAAGCGGCTGCAGAATATGGCGCTGCGCAAGTGCTTTATTTAGACGCTAACAACAAGCAAATTGAAGAAGTGGGGGCGATGAACCATTTCCATGTGCTTAAAGATGGCAGCATCATTATTCCTACGTTTACTGATACCATTTTGAAATCTATTACGTCGCAGTCAATTCTCGATTTAAGCGAATTACTGGGGTGTGATGTTCGCCAAGAAACGGTCATGCTCGATAAATTTATTGCCGATATAGAGTCTGGTGAAATTATTGAAGCGGGTGGTTTTGGTACTGCAGCGGTAGTATCGCCTGTTGGCTCTTACATATTCGAAGATAACCGCATAGTTACCGTCGGTGATGGTAATGTAGGTGAGCATACTAAGCGTATCTACAATGTGTTGACAGAGATCCAAAAGGGCCATATAGCCGGGCCTGAAGGCTGGGTAAAGCTGGTTGAACGACGGGTATAATACTTCTGTCGGCATTCAAAATGAAAGCTCCCATTGGGAGCTTTTTTTATGATTATTTTTTATCGCTAACTCAATGTATGCCAGTCTTATTCAATATTGTTCAGTGCAGAGCGCTTGTCCATCCCCTTGAAAAAACGGTCTGCAGGACTTTGAACTCCTGCCGAAACATCACATCTTTAATCGGATGGTTCTGTCTTATAGTCGAAAGCTGGTATTAATGCGTACAGCTTGACGCGCACTGTTTTGCACTGTTGGATAAAACTGTTGATTAGACGTCTCAGCCATAGTCGCTTTGTCTAAAAGTGCTCCCGTGGTGCTATTGATGATCTCTAGTTGACGCATTTGTCCGTCACTGTCGACCACGAAAGATATCTGATAACGAGTTCCTGTAAATTCGGCATCACTTGCTGAGCTTGTAGCGAGGCTTGTACGCCAATTAATTAGCTTATCTTTTGCGACCCAATAATGGGCAAAGTTGGTGCTATCAAGATCGAGAACGCTAACGTGTTGTTGCTTCGCGGTGGTGTTGGTGCAGCCTAGCAACGACCCCGACAATAATAGCAAACACGTCAAAGAGGCATTTTTAAAATGGAACCAAGTTACCGACATTTAAAGTATCCCAATAGAAACAAGTGTTAACAAGTTGTTAATTTGGGTGTTAATATATAGGTCGAAGATACTACTGTCTAGGTGTTGTGCTCTAGCATTTGACTGATTTAACCTAAAACTAGATGAGAAATATTGTTTAAGTGATTAACGGACTTCAAGTGGCTGACATTCCTTATAAAAATCGATTGTGAATATTACCCATTATTAAATGAATTATTTATGATGCTAGTAAGAGGTAACTTTATCTAATGGACTTTAGCTAAGGGCGACTTTGGTAGCCGCACTGGATAACCATGGCTAGCGTAGAACAAGCAATAAAAAAGGCGCACCGTTAGTGCACCTTTGTTCAAATGTTTAATCGCTTACTCTGCTGTCTTTTTCTCTGCAATCTGTTCCGTTGGCGCGCCATGTTTTATCATTAGCTGGTGGATCTCTTCATCTTTTTCTAACCAGAGTTGATTTAACCAGCGTTGAAATTCGACTCGATAACTGGCCTCAGAGAAGTATCGCTTATTATCAACTTCAGGTACTGGAAGGATTTTGATCCGCACCACAATCTTTTTCAAACGACCATGCATCACTTCATGCAAAGCATCTTTCTTAAACACTTCAGGATAGAGTACGGTCACGTTCAGCACGTTCGTAAATTGCTCACCCATCGCTGATAAAGCGAAGGCAATACCGCCCGCTTTTGGACGTAATAAATAGCGGTAAGGTGAGTCTTGGCGTCTATGTTTTTCTTCGGTAAAGCGACTGCCTTCGACATAGTTGATAATCGAGGTCGGCATAAAACGAAACTTTCTACAGGCTTTACGGGTGCTCTCTAAATCCTTACCTTTTAACTTCGGGTTTTTCTTCAACTTAGCCGGGCTGGTTCGACTCATAAAAGGCATATCAAGTGCCCAGCAAGCTAAACCTAAAAAGGGCACGTACATGAG
The DNA here is from genome assembly GCF_023283945.1 of Shewanella gelidimarina. Lineage (GTDB taxonomy): Bacteria > Pseudomonadota > Gammaproteobacteria > Enterobacterales > Shewanellaceae > Shewanella > Shewanella gelidimarina. Next base: position 103,210 of record NZ_JAKIKW010000010.1, read on the forward strand.
TTCACGCTTCAAAAAGAACTTAAGCATGGGAATATGGTTACGTAATACATACGTTTGCGCCGCAATATCAAAACCACTTAAATGGTTACTAATTAGCAAGTACCAGCTTTTCTTATCGAGGTTTTCTAAGCCTTCAACATCCCATTCCATATCGGCTAACAGCATTAAAATACCGCCATTACAGGTCGCCCATCCCCACATAAAACGGTTCATAAGGCGAGTGAGTACAACTCGACCAGCCGTAAATGGCACCACCAGTTTTATGATCCCGCCCAGTGAGATCAGTGAAGTCCACACAATGGTGTTGATGATCAGTAAAGTGGTACTCATAAAATATAAAAATGAGCCGGGTAAAAAATTCAACATCTTGTGTTAAGCCTCTTCTCTGGTTGTTTTAACTTGTGCTAACTCAGTAAGCACTTGATCTTTTTGCTGCCAAATTTGATTCAGCTGGTTTTGGAATTCAATCTTAAACTCACGATCTTTAATATAATCACCACGCAGTGATTCGCCAATTTCGCGCACTTGAATATGCACTTTGACCTCTTTAAGTTGCCCACTTATAAATTCCCAATAAGTAGGCACTTTGTCAGGGTAGCAAATAGAAACATCAACCAACTTATGAATATGGTCGCCCATTGCTGATAGCGCGAAAGCCATACCGCCTGCTTTTGGCTTGAGCAAATGGGTGAAAGGTGAGTTTTGTTTCTGATGTTTAGCGGGATGAAAGCGTGTGCCCTCAACAAAGTTCATTACACTCACTGGCTTACTTTTAAACTTAGCGCAGGCTTTACGTGTTATCTCAATATCTTTACCGCGTAACTTCGGGTTTTTACGTAGCTGTGCCGTGCTATAGCGACGCATAAAAGGAAAATCGAGCGCCCACCAAGCGAGTCCTAAAACTGGAACGAAGATTAATTGCTGTTTCAGGAAAAATTTAAGAAAAGGAATTTTTCCATTTAACACTCGTTGTAAAATGAGAATATCGACCCAAGATTGGTGGTTGGCAATCACCATATACCACTCTTTTGGGGATAATTGTGCATCACCTTGAACATCAATATCGACGGGATGGAAAATGTCTTCAACTAACCCATTGCAACGGATCCATGAGCTAGCACAGAAATCGAGGAAATAAGTGCAAGCGGTACGCGTAAAAGTGAGAGGGATTAGCTTGAAAATACTGACCACTAAAATAGGAGTAACCCAAAATGCAGTATTAATGATGTAAAAGAAGAACGCTAAACTTCCCGTAATGCGTGACACAATTGCGCCCATTGAGGACCCCAGGATAAAAAACGGAGACCTATAGTACTCGTTGTAGTGGTTTGTCTCAATCTAGATGTTAATTTTTGCTGATAAAACCAGCAAATAAAGTGTTTTAGCATGCTAGCTAGCGACTGGTTAGCCTAGTACTGTTTTAAGCTTGTGAGTAATCGGTCTATCGCTCGGTACCCTAATGCTTGCGCAATATGGGCCCGCGATACGTCTTGTTCCTGCTGCAGATCTGCAATCGTGCGGGCGACACGTTGTAGTCGATGGTAACTACGGACCGATAAACCTAAGCGATTGACACTCTCCTCTAGAAACAACAGATCAGCCGCACTAAACCGAGCCTCATTCTTTAATTGTTTACCGCTTAATTCACTGTTGAGTGTGCCCGAACGTGCTAACTGAACCTCTCTGGCTGCATGCACGCGTTGGGCGATGGTGGTACTGGTTTCTGCGTGAGTATTGCTGCTGTTTAGCGCACCTAAAGGGAGTTTAGGGACATCAATGGTTAAGTCAAAACGGTCGAGAAAAGGCCCTGAAAGTTTAGATAAGTAACGAATAATCTGCTCGTTGCTCGCTCTGGCATTATTAACATCGCCACAGGGGCTCGGGTTCATTGCGGCCACCAGCTGAAATCGACATAAAAAATTGAGCTTGGCCGCGGCTCGCGAAATACTCACTTCTCCGGTCTCCATCGGCTCACGCAGGCAATCGAGCACTTTACGAGGAAACTCAGCCACTTCATCTAAAAATAACACGCCGCGATGGGCGAGAGAGATCTCGCCCGGTTTTGGCATTGCACCACCGCCAACCAATGAAATTGCTGAGCTAGTATGGTGCGGGCTTCTAAACGGACGTTGGAAGAATTGTTGCCGTTGCATATTTTGTCCTGCAACCGAGTGGATTGAAGCAACCTCAAGCGCCTCTTCATAACTTAATGGTGGTAAAAGCTGCATCATCCGACTCGCCAACATGGTCTTGCCAGTACCTGGTGGGCCAAGCATCAATAAATTGTGGTTGCCCGCCGCAGCTATCTCTAGCGCTTGCTTAGCGTGTTGTTGGCCAATCACCTCGCTGAGGCAGTTGTTGCCGGACTCGCCGGTGTTGGATGTCGGCGTTATCCATTCTAGGCCAAAATCGATGCTGGGTAACTCCGACTGCCCATGCAGGTATGCGGCTAATGATTGCAGATGGGTCGCAAAATACACTTTATCAAAACCGACCAATTCGGCATCGGCGCGATTATCAATCGGCAGTATTATGCGGTTGTTTGCTTTGCTGGCCGCAACAATCACTGGCAGTATTCCTTGGCAATAGCGCACATGGCCAGAGAGGGCGAGTTCACCGACAAATTCATGTTGTTCAATCGATTTGAGTGGGATCTGTTTTGAGGCGGCGAGAATGCCAATCGCGATTGGCAGGTCATAGCGGCCACCCTGTTTCGGCAGATCTGCTGGGGCTAAATTGACGGTTATGCGCCGCATTGGGAACTCGAACCCGGCATTAATCAGCGCACTGCGCACGCGCTCTTTTGCTTCTTTGACTGAGGCTTCTGGGAGTCCGACTAATGAAAAGGCGGGTAATCCATTACTTAAATGGACTTCTACGGTGACCAGAGGGGCGTCGACGCCGCAGCTTGCGCGGGTTGCAACACAGGCGAGTGCCATAAACAAATCCTTTTTTTTTAATTGTGGATAGCCCTAAATTCCAATGTGGGCAGGGGTAAGTTTAGCTAAGGTTATGAATTTTTGGGTTTTGAATTTATTTTTAGCTTGAGTTTTATTTTGGGTTTACAGGCAAAGGCATCAAGCTGCGCTTGATCTTTTAGAGATGAAGTCAAGGTCGTGGCGCTTCGCCCACATGTCTACTGCATCAGGCTGCGCCTGACTAAAGTCGTGGGATTCCATCCCACACTCGGCCAAGAGGGGATCAACAGCAATCCCCTCTTGGATCACCCCTGCCGCCCCGACGAAGTTACATGCGTTGAGTACAGGCCTCATACTCCAACAAAAATGCCTAACGGCTCAGATGGTACATCCATGTACCCCCGAGCCTGAACCATCATCTGATAGGCAGGATGCCTGAATGTCTTGAAGTGCATGGATGCACGGGAAAGACCATGATGGTTCTACGGCATTTTTGTCTACGTACTTCGGCAACTTCGATGGGGAATGGGTGTTATTAATTAGCTCTGAGTTTGTAGCTGTGTTTAGTGTCTTTAAATTAAAGGCTCAAATGCCGGATGATTGCGCTTTTTCAACCTAGTGTAGATACGGCTGTGACCGTCCATGACATGGACGTCATGGCCGAGCTTACAGGGCCAATTCTGTTCCAGACAGAATTTGGCATTTCCTCCATCCATGGAGGTCAGATGGACTTGTAGCGTGTCACGGCTGTGTCTGCACATGCGCTGGCCGCAGGCCATTGGAACCGCAAATCTATTTAGTTGCGATATAGCTACGAAATCTGAACTTAAATTGAAATTATTGAATCTTAGGCAATATATGCACTGGCCATTGGAATCACAAATGTATCCAGCTGCGGACGGTGAATTTTAGGGTTACTTCAGACAAAAAAATCCCCCGAATGGAGATTCGAGGGCAAAAGGTATTTGGAGAGATGGAAAGGCTAAGCAATCATTAGATGAGTCAACCTCAAAGGCTGATGCACTGGGGTTGTGCTATCACGTTAATGCATACTTGATTATATATACGCTAGTCACTGACGGTAGGATCGCTTTTGTATAAAGAAAATGTTGAGTAGCGTAAATGGACTCAGTCTTAGTCCTTCGGTTATGACTCAAAGCCAAACTATTCCGCTTTATCGTCAGTATCACTGACATTCCCTCTTTCTACGTTAATCGCTAGAGTTGAACTTGCACAAAGCCGCTGAAATGATCATTTTCAACTCGTCTGGAATATGGTTTGGTGCCAATGAAAAAACGGATCTTGAACGCCCAGAGTTGCGGCAAAGTTGACTATGTAGCCATCTCGCGCTGGGCTTGCGCCTATTTTGTTGGTGATTTGTTTCGTTTTGTTTTTTATTAATTGCCCACTATTAGAATATGTTGATTTATGGCATTATCCGCCGCCCAAATCAGCGCAGTGCAGTGCAGCGTCGCATATCGACCTTATTACTGTGTTTGTCTTTATTCACTGAACGTTACACCACACTGGTTAATATGAAATCTTATTCGTTAAAGAAAAAAATCCTCTTTCCGGTACTGATTGCCCTCTCGATAGTGATAGGCCTGTTATCTTGGCAAAGTTACTCGAGTCAAAAGAGTATGTTATTACAATCAAACCTTGAACAAGTACAGCGTTTAAGTACCCTGCAAGCAAAACGGATAAGTGAATGGCTTGCCAGTAAAAAAGATGTGATTAACGCATTAGGTGACAAAGTAAATAGCAATAGCATTGATGCACTGCAACAAGCGGAAGCATCAGGTCGATTTGAATTAACCTACTTCGGTCAATCATCAGGCAAGATGATTGATTCCGATCTCAGCATTGACCGCTCCAGATACGATCCACGTTCGCGCCCTTGGTATCAACAAGCGACGACTGAGCGCCAACTCATTCTGACACAACCTTATCTTGATGTGGCTTATAACATCTTAGTGGTAACGCTTGCCAAGCAAATTGAAAATGGCGTTGTTGGTGGTGATTTATCGATTGATGATTTAGTGGGTGACGTAAACCGAATGGAGTTACCGTCAAATGGTTTTGCCATTATGATGCACAAAGACGGTACGGTGATCGCTTACAAAGATGCCAGTAAAGCGATGGGCCCTATCAGGGCGATTGATAACGACCTTGATTACAGTTCATTGCAGCAGAACCATCAATCTAATGAACTTATTCCTATTTACTTTGACTCAGAAGGTCGTGATAAATTGGTGTGGACGGAAAGTATTCCTGATACTGATTGGGAACTGGTTTTAGTGCTTGACCAAGAAACCCTCGAATCGCCATTAACTTCGCTACTGCAAACTCAACTTGGTTTAGCTGCTTTAGTTTTGCTGGTCAGTATGATGGCAATCTCATGGTTAATAAATCACTTATTAGCACCGCTTTCACGAGTATCAGACGCGCTAGCCCTTATTGCTGATGGTAATGGCGATTTAACTCAGCGTATTGAGACGGATACTAAAGATGAAGTGGGCGCCTTAGCAGGCAGCTTTAATCGTTTTGTTGGCAGTCAGCACCAATTAATCAGTCAAATTCGTGAAGTTGCACAGCAGTTAGATAAGGAAGCCGATAAAGGCCTTACTAATTCGCATTTGGCAGAGAAGGAATTACACGTTCAGCAACAAGAAGTCACAATGGTGGCCACTGCGGTGACTGAGATGGCTAGTGCGACTCAAGAAATTGCGGCTAATGCCGAAAGTACAGCCACCGCGGCACAGCAATCAAGCCGTAGCAGTCAACAAGGGCAAAATTTGGTTGATAATACACGTCAATCAATCAACCTATTAGCCAATGAAGTGACTCAAGCCACTGACGTTATCGGTGAGTTAAGCCGTCATGCTCATGCTATTTCTAGTATTCTTTCAACCATTCAAGGCATTGCAGAGCAAACCAACTTATTGGCACTGAATGCGGCTATTGAAGCTGCGCGAGCAGGCGAACAAGGCCGTGGTTTTGCCGTGGTGGCAGATGAAGTACGAGTATTATCGCGACGTACTCAAGATTCGGCTCAAGAGATCTATGAAACCATTGAGACATTACAGCAGACAACATCCAGTGCCGTAAAATTAATGGAAAGCAGTCATACTTTAGCCAATAACAGTGTCAATGATGCGAGTGAAGCTGCAATTGCCATCGAAGAGATCACCCAAGCAGTCGCGCTTATTTCAGACATGGCGAGCCAAATAGCGACTGCGGCTGAAGAGCAAACTCAAGTAACAGGTGAGATAACTCAAAACACTGTGGCGATTAAAGATGTTACTGATGACATTACTCAGTCAGCGGTTGAGGGCGTGCAACAAGCTAAGGATTTAAAGCTACAGGCAAAATCACTGAATGATCTAGTGTCGACTTTTATTCTATAAGGTTTAACGGGCTCATTCAGGCTGATTGCCGCAACAGCGCAAAGCCCAATAGCATCTTATCGATGTTATTGGGTTTGTTTTTATTAGGGAAGAAAACGGCAATAAATAAAACTGCTTTATCCCCTCATGACTCCTGCATTTTCATGTGGCTCGGGTATCAATATCGTTAATATTGCTTGAGCATAAAATAACGTGCTGGACTGCCAGCAAATTCTGGCACTGTGCCGACGATTTTAAAGCCAAGCTTTTCATAAAACACTGGGGCTTGAAAAGATAAGGTATCTAATTGCGCCATCAGGCAACCGCGCTTTTTAGCTTCAATCTCTGCTTGCTGCATTAACTGATGACCCAGCCCGGTACCTCGGGTTTCTTTACTTACCCAAACCACTTCTATTAGAAAGTTTCGATAGATACTGCGCCCTGAGACACCACCGATGATGTTGTCATCTTCATCGCGGGCGATGACTGATAGAGGGGCGGTTTCTTCTGGCCCCATATGCTCGTATTTGTGCTGCTTAAGCCCATCGATAAGCGTATTAAAAACAGTGGTATCTTCTTTATCTATGACTTCAATTTTCACTTTTTGACCTATAAGTCCGTTTGTTAGCCAATTCAATCGCTGCTGGATAACGTAGTTGAGAATGTAGTTGAGATTGCAGTTGATAATAAAATTAAAAGCGCTATTCAGATAGCGACTCTTGAAGGCACTATTCTTTGAGGCAGAATAGTGCCGATTAACTTATCACTCTTAAGTCACTGTTGTAAATTGACTCATTACTAACGCTACCCGCGAAATACGGTATGCAGGATTTAGTGATGGTTAAGTTGCTGCTCTACCGCTACGGCGAGCGCCACACTGGCACCGACCATGGGGTTATTGCCCATGCCGATAAAGCCCATCATGGCGACATGTGCAGGAACAGATGAACTGCCAGCGAATTGGGCATCGGCATGCATTCTGCCCATTGTGTCCGTCATGCCGTATGAAGCGGGGCCAGCGGCAACATTGTCAGGATGCAAGGTTCGACCTGTACCGCCACCGGATGCGACGGAGAAGTAAGGCTTTGTTTGAGCGATACGTTCTGATTTATAAATCCCGGCGACAGGATGCTGAAAACGGGTTGGATTGGTTGAGTTTCCCGTAATACTCACATCAACGTCAGCATAATGCATGATGGCGACACCCTCGCGAACATCATCGGCACCAAAACATAAGATCTCCGCTCGTTGACCATCGGAAAAGTGTTTGCGACTGACCTCATTTAACTGACCAGTTTGATAGTCGAACAGGGTACGAACATAGGTGAAGCCATTGATCCTTGAAATTAAGTAAGCGGCATCTTTACCTAAGCCATTCAAAATGACTTTAAGAGGCCTCGTGCGCGATTTATTCGCGTTGAGGGCGATTTTAATTGCGCCTTCAGCGGCGGCAAATGATTCATGACCTGCTAGAAAGCAGAAGCAATGGGTTTGCTCGCTTAACAACCTAGCCGCTAATGCGCCGTGACCTATTCCCACTTTTCGCTGTGCAGCGACACTGCCGTCTTTGCAATAGGCTTGCAGTGCATCGCCAATATTGGTGGCGGCTAGGGCTGCTGAATGGTCTGATGCGGTAATGGCTCTGTGTAACGCCAGTGCAGTACCTAGGGTGTAGGCATCGCAAGCATTATCAAAGGCGATGGGTTGGGTATCTAATACCATCTTTGGCGCGTCGATATTGTGCTGCAGACAAAACTCATGGGCTTGCTCAATAGAGTTTAGGTTCATCTCCGTCAGTAACGTTTGGATTTGAGTATTCATTGTTGGCTCCTCTATTAGGCTTGGCGTGGGTTGATGGTGGTCACGGCATCATTGAAACGACCATATGTGCCTGTGGCTTGGGTGGCGGCATCTTCTGGCGTTGTGCCGTCATTCATCAGTGCCATCATTTTGCCTAAATTAAGGTAGCGGTAACCGATGACTTCGTCGTTGTCATCGAGTGCTAACTGGGTGACATAACCTTCTGCCAACTCCATATAGCGCACGCCTTTAGCAAGGGTTGAATAACTGGTGCCGACTTGGCTGCGTTGAGTTTTACCTAAGTCTTCTAACGCGGCGCCGACTTCCAGCCCACCTTCTGAGAACGCAGATTGTGTCCGCCCGTAAACAAACTGTAAGAAGATTTCACGCATGGCGACGTTGATGGCGTCACATACCAAATCGGTGTTTAATGCTTCTAGTATGGTTTTACCGGTGATGATCTCTGCTGCCATCGCTGCTGAGTGGGTCATGCCTGAGCAACCTATGGTTTCGATTAAGGCTTCTTCGATGATACCTTGCTTTACATTGAGTGTGAGTTTGGCGGCACCTTGCTGCGGTGCGCATGTACCCACGCCATGGCTCAAGCCCGAAATGGCGATAACATCTTTGGGGTTGAGCATGCGCCCTTCGATAGGGATCGGTGCAGATGCGTGCAGATCGCCCCGCTGAATTGGACACATTGACTGAATTTCTGAAGAGTATTGCATAGTGTTTTCCTAATTGGATGCTAGGAAAACAAGAAAGCGGAGAGTGTGACTGATTGGAACTGTCCCACAGAAATACGCTGACAACGGATGTTGTCATCTCAGGCTAACCTGTTTTCGATTCTGTAGGAGTCATCAGCCAAATTGGCGGTTAAGTCGGTGGAACTCCATCACCCGTGCAGGTTTAGTAATAAACCTTTCGCTAAAGTATAGGTCAGGCTGAGCGAAGAGTTGGTGATCTCGATCGCATTCCAGTGATCAGGGAATAGCTCAATATGAGGTCTTTTTAATACCTAAATTGATTGAAATAAACACTGTTTTTTGTTGTTTTTATTATCAATTACGGCAATATAAATGTTGATTAAGGAGGATCTACCCATGGAAGAAAAATCGCTTTCTCAATGTGATGCACAGCAACGTGTTGAGCAAATTTATGCATTCCAGCAAGAGATGCATGTGTTAGAAAATGATGATGTCATCGCAATATCATCTGAACAGAAAAACAGTATCAACGGCTACCATCAGCAATTATTGCAACGCCTATCTGATATCTATGACGTAGACACCAGTCGCCAATCTAAACAGCTATCTTTAGGGATGAGAATTGCCTCCATGCTCGGTGCGTTGGCGATGGCTACCAGTATCTTCTTTCTGTTCTATCAATTCTGGGGCTACCTGAGTACAGGGACTCAAGTCAGTATGTTAGTGGTTGCCCCCATTTTGCTATTTTTACTGTCATTGAAATTGGCTGAAGCCGAGAAAAATGCTTATTACTCCAAAATTGCTGCGTTGATGAGCCTTGCATGCTTTGTGCTTAACCTTTCTATGCTGGGGCAAATATTTAATATTACGCCGTCACCTAATGCTTTTGCAGTGTGGGCGGCTTTTAGCTTCTTGCTGGCCTATGCCTGTAATGCACGGCTTTTACTGTTTTTTGCGATTGTTAGCCTAAGTAGCTTTATCGCGATGAAGATGGGGAGCTGGTCCGGGATGTATTGGATAAGCTTTGGCGAAAGGCCGGAGAACTTTCTGCTTCCTAGTTTACTTATCTTCTTGTTACCTCACTTAAGCGATCATCGACGTTTCAGTGGCTTTGCCTCGATTTATAACGTGATGGCAATGATCATGCTATTCCTGCCTATCCTCATATTGTCCAACTGGGGCGAAATAAGTTATTTAAGCTGGTCACCGGAGACGGTAGAAGGCTTTTATCAACTGACGGGTTTTGCGCTCTCGGTGGCTGCAATTTGGCTTGGAGTTAAGCGCCAATGGGGAGAGGTGACCAATACCGGCAATGTATTTTTCATTTTATTCCTCTATACCAAGTTCTTTGACTGGTGGTGGGAGTGGATGCCGAAATATATATTCTTCTTTATTCTGGGTTTATCTGCGCTGCTTGCATTGATGGTATTTAAGCGGGTTCGTTTAAGTGACTTAAGCAAAGGTATCTCGCAATGAAAAAGTACTTATTGATGGGGTTAGTTATTCTAATCGGCAGTAATGTCATAGCATTAAGTGGTGTGGCGTATAATCGAATGGGCGCGGTAACATCGCAGTTAACACTGACTGAAAGGGAGCTAGATTTACCTTATAACCGTGGTGCGCAGCAAGAGAATTCAGGCATGTTACTGGCTATTAATTGGCGTACGGCAACGATGGCTGAAAACACTTATAACGCCTATAACACAAACGAGACCGAGGTGACTCAAGCACAGTTACTTGCCCTTGGTTTTGAGGTGCCAGACAAGGAGTACTATGGGGCGCGGTCACGTCAATTGTATTGGGCACTAGAGTTTGATGGTGAGTTACATACTGCTGAAATTGCCAAAGCGGAGATACGTTATCAGGCAGCACTCGAAACGTATACCCTGCAGCCTAATGAGGCCAATGACCGTTTAAAGGATGACTCTCTTGTTAGCTTGAAAAAGGAGAGGTTAACCAATAGTCGGCTATTTTTTGTCAAAGCGAGCAATGACTATGAGTCCTTAGCCGCAGAATTTTCTGGCCAAGATCATATGCTGTTTGTTAAGGGACTCGCTAAGCCTTATTACAACGTCAATAACAAGCGTTACCGTTTACTTCTAAGCGAGTTATTGGTCAGTCATATTCTGTTGCCACTGGAGTATTCCGAAGTTCTATCGGGCTTAAGCAGACTGGGTTACCAAGATATTATGGCACCGCGTTACGCGGTGCAGATCAAGTGGGGCAGCCGCTTGGAGCCGTGGATCACCAATGTCACTCGCGACTAAAATAGGCTATGGCAGCCAGAGTTCATTCGTTTTAGGGACTGTTGGGTATTCAATGTGGTACTCATGTTGGTTTTAATCTGCGAAAACAACCCCGCAGCAGCCTGAAAAAAACTATCATAGGCCAAGTCAGTTTTGGTATGTGAGAAGGTAACGGGTGAAACAGCTAGATTTCAATTTATTGCGAGTGTTAGAGGTGTTGCTCGAAGAGCAAAGTGTTACCGCTGCTGCGTCGAGGCTGCACCTGAGTCAATCTGCGGTCAGTAAACAGCTGAGCAAGTTACGCGAAACCTTCGATGATCAATTGTTTGATCGCACTGCCTATGGCCTAAAAGCAACACCACGAGCATTAGAGTTAGCCCCAGAGCTGCGCGAAGTGTTGCAAAGGTTAGATCAATTTACTCGCCCAAATACTTTTGAACCCGCCGAGAGCCGACGCCGTTTTCGAATCAACTTGGTTGAAACTGCCTATTCGCTCACATTTCCCTACTTTATGCCTCAGTTACTTGAACAAGCGCCACAAGTGAGTCTCAATTGTCAAACATGGTCACTGGATAGCTTAGATAAACTATTGCGCTGCGAAATTGACATGGGCATTATTTGTCGCGAGTGGGATAACCGTTCTTTGTTACACATGAATCACTTACCCGAAGAGTTAGGGTATGCAGAATTGATTCGGGACTATCCTGTATGTTTGGTGAGGAATGAGCATCCGCTATTAAATGAGCCTTGGAATATAGAAACTTTTCTAAAGTATCGTCATTTACAGGTTACTTTTGGTGGGCTTGAGCACTGGCTGTTGGATGATGTATTGCGTTTAAAGTATTTGCATCGAGATATAGCCGTTAACATGACAGACTTTAATAGTGCAATGGGCCTGTGTGAGAGCAGTGATTTGATTTTATGTGCGCCTAAAAAATATGCGACTAAAATGGCTGCAGACTTTGACCTAACGATGCTTGACGTGCCGACTGAACTTGAACCCGGTGCCTATGTTTTGGTGTGGCATAAGCACTTTAATCTTGATCCCAGCCACCGTTGGCTGCGTAATTTGATTATTAATGGCGTAAAAGAGAAAGATTAACCGCCCCTAGTCTTTTTGATTGTTTGTTATCAATAATTAACTTTGTGTCGATCCGCATTATCTTGAAAAACTTGAATGTGATCTGTCCGCTTTTTGGCTTCATACATGGCGATGTCAGCATATTTAAGAATGACTTTTCTGTTTTCTCCGTGGATTGGGTATTGGGCGATGCCAATACTGATCCCCACGACAAGTTGAATTGGGTCACAAACGATCTCATTTAGGAAGTTTTGTTGAATAGCTTGGGCAACTTTAACGGCACTATCGGCGTTGCAATTGGGGAGTATGACCGTAAATTCATCGCCTCCAATACGAGCGACTAAATTGCCAGAAGGGACAGCATCAAAAATCTTTTTTGCTATTTCTTGCAGTACATAATCGCCAAATGCATGGCCGTATGTGTCATTGATGACTTTAAAATTATTAACATCCATCATCATGCAGCAGGTCGGTATATTGGTATCAATCGTGAGGCGTTCAAGAGTTTCATAAAACTGGATACGGTTCGGTAAGCCTGTTAGCGCATCATGGTGTGCTTGATGGTGTTTCTCTTTTAGGGTCAGCAGTAATTCGCCTATAGTACTTTTACTCATTTTTATAATTGTAAGTACAAAGCCGCCTCCTGCAAAAAATATTACCGCGACAATCATTTCTAAGTTATTCGGATCTTCATCAAATAACATCCAGATAAAACCTAAATATCCAATAATAAATAATAGAATCATTCCAAATAGAATGCGCCATCCATTGCGTTGATAGTTTGGTTGATTGCAGATCTGTAATGCTGGGTATAGGGCGAGTAATAGCCCTAGAAGACCAACAGAGACCAAGGTAAGCGCAATGGTATTCATAGTTATTTTTATAGGGAATGGTCTTTATATTGTAGTAGAGATGATTGTTCTTTTGTATAAGTTACTTGTACTTGCTTGACCCGAATCGTTAGATAGCATCTAAAAAAGCCTGAATCACCGGCTCTGTAACCCGCTTCTCTCGGCAGCAGCACCCTAACTCAAACGGCGGAATGGCTATTGGCGATGACAGTAATTGAATTCGGTCTCTTACTGGGCTGTTATTAATCACCACTTCGGGAGTGATACTGACGCCACAGCCGAGTGCGACCATAGAGGTTATGGCTTCTTGTCCTGACACTTGAGCATAAATATTGGGTGTTAAGCCAAGTGCTTTAAACCAGTTGTCGATACGTTTTCGACCTGGTCCATGCTCAGGCACGATAAACGGCAGACGATCCCAAGGGATGTAGGACTCGGTCAGCAATTCTTGCACTTTGCAGCGAAAAGTCGGTGCGATGATAGACAGTGGCACGTCATCTATTTTGGCAAAATGCAGGTTTTCTGGAAAAGGATCAGGCAGCGCTGCAATGGCGATATCAGCGCGATTATTGCGAATTTCGTTGACGGCATTAGCCGCATCACCTGTGGTTAATGCTATTTCGACTAATGGATGCTCTCGCCTAAAGCGGTCAAGTAAGCCGGGCAGATGACTATAGGCTGCGGTCACTGAGCAATAAAGGTTAAGCCGACCTCTTAGTAAATCCTGTTTAGGGTCAATCTTAGTTTTGAGTTTGCCCCAGTGATCCAAGGTTAACTCGGCAAAATGACGATACTCCACGCCGGCACTCGTTAATGTCACGCTGCGATTATCACGCTGAAACAGCTGCGCCCCTACCTCTGCTTCTAATCTTTGCATTGCACGACTTAGCGTTGATGGGCTGACATGCATCGCTTGTGCGGTGCGCGCAAAATGCAAACTATCAGACAGATGTAAGTAGAGTTTGATAGTGCGAATATCCAAATGGTTCATCCTCTGTGTATAGTGTTTGCTAGCCGCAAGGGTTAAGAGACCGTTATCTTTCCATGTTGCATAAAGCGCAACATCATGTTCCGAATATATCATTTTAAGCAATGAAACGCTTGCGCTATAGTGATTTCAATCACAGCTTAGCTCACTATTGAGCTAGCCCGTTTAAACATCCAGAATCAAGGTGGTATATCAGATGGCTAACTATTTTAACTCTCTGAATTTGCGTCAACAATTAGAACAGCTGGCTCAATGCCGCTTTATGGATCGTAGTGAGTTCAGCGAAGGCTGTGACCATATCAAGGGGTGGAACATTGTCATCCTAGGTTGTGGTGCGCAAGGTTTAAACCAAGGTTTGAACATGCGTGACTCCGGGCTCAATATTGCTTTTGCACTGCGTCCACAAGCGATTAGCGAGAAGCGTGATTCATATCAAAAAGCCACCGGCAACGGTTTCCGTGTTGGCACTATTGAAGAGTTAATTCCTGATGCGGATTTGGTGTTAAACCTAACGCCGGACAAGCAGCACACTAACGCCGTCACCACTATTATGCCGTTGATGAAGCAAGCTGCGACATTGTCTTATTCGCACGGCTTTAACATTGTTGAAGAGGGTATGCAGGTTCGCCCAGATATCACCGTCATCATGGTTGCGCCTAAGTGTCCTGGTACTGAAGTACGTGAAGAGTACAAGCGTGGCTTTGGTGTACCGACACTGATTGCGGTTCATCCAGAAAACGATCCAAAGGCTGAAGGTTTTGATATCGCTAAGGCGTATGCAAGCGCAACGGGCGGCGACAGAGCGGGCGTATTGCACTCCTCTTTCATCGCTGAAGTTAAGTCTGACCTTATGGGTGAGCAGACAATTCTTTGCGGCATGTTACAAACTGGCGCAATTTTGGGTTACGAGAAGATGGTTGCCGATGGCGTAGAGCCAGGTTATGCCGCTAAGCTTATTCAGCAAGGTTGGGAAACCACTACCGAGGCACTTAAGCACGGTGGTATTACCAATATGATGGATAGACTCTCTAACCCCGCTAAGATTAAAGCGTTTGAAATGGCAGAAGAACTGAAAGAGATCCTCCAGCCATTATTCGAAAAGCACATGGACGATATTATCGGTGGCGAGTTTTCTAAAACCATGATGGAAGACTGGGCTAACGACGATGCTAACTTGCTTAAATGGCGCAGCGAAACCAATGAAACGGCTTTTGAAAATGCACCACAGTGTGATGAGCCAATCGACGAGCAGGCATATTTCGATAAAGGTATCTTCTTGGTTGCGATGATCAAAGCGGGCGTTGAGCTTGCGTTCGATACTATGGTTGCCGCGGGTATTGTTGAAGAGTCTGCTTACTATGAGTCACTGCATGAAACGCCACTTATCGCCAACACCATTGCTCGTAAGCGTCTTTACGAAATGAACATCGTGATCTCTGATACGGCCGAATACGGTTGTTACCTATTTAACCACGCAGCAGTGCCTATGCTACGCGGTTATGTTGAAAGTATGTCATCAGAATACCTAGGTGCTGGCTTAAAAGAGACCAGTAACGGTGTTGATAATCTTCGTCTTATCGAAGTCAATGATGAGATCCGTAACACTGCAGTTGAATTTGTCGGCGCAGAACTTCGCGGTTACATGACCGAAATGCAACGCATTGTTGAAGAAGCTTAAAATTATTTGAGGCGGAGCCTGTAACTCAATAGAGTGGCAGGCAACGCTGAAATAGCCCGAGTAGAGTAGCATCAAGGTTTGAAGTAAAACATTAACGATTAACACCTTAGTGACAATAAAGAGAGGCGGCAGTCAGTTATTATTACATCGAGTTGTTAGCGCTAAATCCTAGGTTAACGCTGGTGTATTATGAGTAACGCAAAAGTTTTCATTGTGCTTTTTATTCGCTTTGTGGTACATCTTAATGGTGGTCTGATCGACAAAGACCGATACCGAATTTAAGCAAAGACCCTTATTAGGAATACAAGTCGCGTATGTTTAACCAAGCTGCCCAAATTATTATTGTGATTATTACCGTCGTGATTATTAAATCACAGCGGGGGGCGCGCATGCTAAATCGACACACCTAATTAGGTTTAAGATTGCAAACAACCCCCGCGCCGAAAGGAACGGGGGTTTTTTCGTTTAAAGGCCTGCTGAAATTATTGAGTGTCGCCATTAAGCCGTAACCAAGTTATCGAACAATTGAGTAGTGGAGCAAGAACAGATGGAACAAGGGCAGATGATACGGGGCGCCGACGCAGTAATAAAAACCATCGCGGCACACGGGGTAAAGACGGTGTTTGGTTATCCAGGCGGTGCGATTATGCCAATCTATGACGCCTTGTATGGCAGTTCTGTAGAACATTTGCTGAGTCGCCATGAGCAGGGCGCTGCATTTGCAGCAGTAGGTTATGCTCGTTCAAGTGGCAAGACTGGCGTTTGCTTTGCCACTTCAGGCCCCGGAGCCACGAACCTTATTACTTCGCTGGCCGATGCGTTGCTCGATTCTGTTCCTGTGGTCGCGATTACCGGTCAGGTTTCCACCGCCGTGATCGGTACCGATGCGTTCCAAGAGATTGATGTACTAGGCATGTCACTGTCGTGTACCAAGCACAGCTTTATGGTGACCAATGTTGAAGAGTTAGTGCCAACGCTATATAAAGCATTTGAAATTGCAGCGTCTGGTCGCCCTGGCCCCGTTTTAGTCGATATACCTAAAGATATTCAAATTGCACTAGTGGATTACAAAACGCCGTTACAAGCCGTAATGCCAGAACCAGAACATACTCAAACCCAAATCGATGCTGCGAATACACTGCTAGCTCACTCTTCGCGCCCCATGCTGTATGTGGGCGGCGGCGTGGGCATGGCGAGTGCAGTTGAGCCGCTAAGACAGTTTATTGCCGCAACGGGTATTCCATCAGTGGCGACCTTAAAAGGGCTCGGCGCCGTCAGTTACGACACCCCGAGCTACCTCGGCATGTTAGGCATGCATGGCTCCAAAGCGGCCAATCTAGCGGTGCAGCAATGCGATTTACTGATCGTAGTGGGTGCGCGCTTTGATGACCGTGTGACTGGACGTTTAGCCTCGTTTGCTGAAAATGCCAAAGTGCTTCACCTTGATATTGATGCCGCTGAATTGGGCAAACTCAGAATGCCAGAAGTGGCCATTGCAGGCGATTTGCGTCAAATCCTACCTGCATTGAGCCAAAGTATGCAGATTGAAGCGTGGCAAGACGCGGTTCAAAGCTTGAAAGAGCAGCACCCATGGCGCTATGACCGCCCAGGTGAATTGATTTATGCTCCGGCAATGTTGCATCGTTTAGCACAAAAATTACCTGAAGATAGTGTGGTTTCTTGTGATGTGGGTCAGCACCAAATGTGGGTGGCGCAACACATGTATTTTCGCCGCCCAGAAGATCATCTTTCAAGTGCCGGGCTTGGCACTATGGGCTTTGGCTTGCCTGCAGCGATTGGCGCTAAAGTCGCGCGACCAAGTGCTATGGTGGTGGCAGTGTCGGGTGATGGTTCATTCATGATGAACGTACAAGAGCTTACCACTATCAAGCGCCGACGTTTGCCGGTTAAAATTTTGCTAGTCGACAATCAAAAGTTAGGCATGGTTAAGCAGTGGCAGCAGCTATTCTTTGAAGAGCGTTATAGCGAAACTGACCTTTCTGATAACCCAGACTTTGTCAAAATGGCATCCGCCTTTGATATTCCTGGGCGTAACATTACCTTGGCCAGCGAAGTTGAAGCAGGCTTAGATGAAATGCTTAATAGTGAAGGGCCATTCCTACTGCACGTGTCGATAGATGATGCGCATAATGTATGGCCATTAGTCCCGCCAGGGGCGTCAAACCAAGACATGATGGATGAGATGGAGAAGCAAACATGAGCCACTACTCAGTAGCAATTAATGTGCAGCAGCAACCAGAAGTATTAGAGCGAGTGTTGCGCGTCGTCCGTCATCGTGGTTTTAAAGTCACTAGTTTACAGATGCAACTTAACGAAAATAATACCACCAGTATTGATATGTCAGTGCAAAGCGATAGAGCAATTGCTTTGTTAACCAATCAAATAATAAAGTTAATTGATGTACTGGACTGCCAAGTATTGGCAAGTCAAACAAACAAGACCACCGAATCTGCAAAAGGATAAGAATATGGCCGCTAAAACAGCTGAATTAATTTGGTTTAATGGTGAGATGATGCCTTGGGGTGACGCCAAGGTACATGTCATGTCGCATGCTTTGCATTACGGTACGTCTGTGTTTGAAGGTATTCGTGTTTACGATACCCCCGCTGGGCCAGCGGGCTTTAGATTGACCGAACACGTACAGCGTTTGTTTGATTCAGCAAAAATCTATCGCATGCCTATTCCTTATGGCTTTGATGAGCTGATGCAAGCGTGTTGTGATGTGGTGTTAGATAACGGTTTATCCAGCGCCTATATTCGCCCGTTAGCTTTTTACGGTGATGTGGGCATGGGCATTACGCCCCCCAAAGATGCACAGTGCGATGTATTAGTGGCCGGTTTCCCATGGGGCGCGTATTTAGGTGAAGACAGTATGGATGCCGGTGTTGATGTTGCAGTCACCTCTTGGAATCGTTTAGCGCCAAATACAATCCCTACTGGCGCCAAAGCGGGGGGCAATTATTTGTCATCGCTGCTGATTTCTACCGAAGCTAAGCGTAACGGTTTTGATGAGGGTATTGCGCTAGACACCAATGGTCTGGTCAGTGAAGCTGCGGGAGCAAATATTTTTGTGGTGAAGAAGAATAAAATCTACACACCACCAGCCACTGCCGCTATTCTGATGGGATTAACCCGTGACTCCATTATCACTTTGGCCCGAGATAATGGCTATGAAGTGGTGGAAGAGAACATGTCTCGTGAATTTCTCTATTTGGCTGACGAAATTTTTATGACGGGCACCGCAGCAGAGATTGTGCCAGTACGTAGCGTTGATCGCATCGAAGTGGGTAACGGTAAGCGCGGTGACATCACTAAGATAGTTCAAGCGAGTTTCTTTGGCCTGTTTAATGGTAAAACTGAAGATAAATGGGGTTGGTTAGAGCCGCTTAAAAAGTAGGTTTGAAGCAGATTAACGGCGGGTTTAAAGCCGGTAAGAGCAGATTAACGGCCGGTTAAGAGACGATTGGAAGCCGATTAAGAGACGGTTAGAAGTAGGTTAAGAGACGGTAAGAGCAGATTAACGGCCGATTAGAAGCCGGTTAAGAGCTGATTGAGAGACGGTTTAAAGCCGATAAAAAAGCGGGACGCTTCGCTGACGGAAAGCTGAAGACAAAATATTAAAAGCTGAGGCAAAAGCCTTAGGTTAAAGAATCAAAATAGAAGGCTAGCGTGAGTATTTTAGACCCTAGAATCTTCTCTAAACAAGGATTATAACAATGCCAAAATTACGTTCAGCAACCAGTACCGAAGGTCGTAACATGGCCGGAGCACGTGCACTTTGGCGTGCCACGGGTGTAAAAGACGGCGATTTTGGTAAACCAATTATTGCGATCTCTAACTCATTTACTCAGTTTGTACCGGGTCACGTTCACCTTAAAAATATGGGCTCATTAGTTGCTGGCGCAATTGAAGAAGCGGGCGGTATTGCTAAAGAGTTCAATACGATTGCAGTTGATGACGGTATCGCAATGGGCCATGGCGGCATGCTTTACAGCTTGCCATCACGCGAACTTATCGCTGACAGCGTTGAGTATATGGTGAATGCGCACTGCGCTGACGCGTTGGTGTGTATCTCTAACTGCGACAAAATCACTCCCGGCATGTTGATGGCGGCGCTTCGACTGAATATCCCGGTGATTTTTGTCTCTGGTGGTCCGATGGAAGCGGGCAAGACTAAGCTGTCTGACAAAATTATTAAGCTCGATTTAGTGGATGCAATGGTGGCGGGCGCCGATGAACGGGTGTCGGATGCCGACAGCGAGCAAATTGAGCGTAGCGCTTGCCCAACGTGTGGCTCATGTTCTGGCATGTTTACCGCTAACTCAATGAACTGCTTAACCGAAGCGCTGGGTTTGTCATTGCCGGGTAATGGTTCAATGTTGGCGACTCACTCTGACCGTCGTGAATTGTTCTTAGAAGCGGGTCGCCGCATTATGGATCTTGCGACGCGTTATTACCGAGATGACGATGAGTCAGCATTGCCACGCAATATTGCTAACTTTAATGCGTTTGAAAATGCCATGACACTGGATATCGCCATGGGTGGTTCGAGCAACACGGTATTGCATTTGGTTGCGGCGGCAAGTGAAGCGGAAGTTGATTTCACCATGGCTGATATCGACCGATTATCTCGCCTAGTACCGCACTTGTGTAAGGTTGCACCGTCGACACCGAAATACCATATGGAAGATGTGCATCGCGCAGGTGGCGTGATGGGTATTTTGGGTGAACTCGATCGTGCCGGTCTACTGCACAATGACGCTTATCATGTAGCAGGTAAAAACCTGGCTGAAGTACTGGCAAAATACGATATCGCGCAAAGTAAAGATGCTGCAGTACATAAGTTTTTCTCTGCCGGGCCTGCAGGTATTCCAACCACTAAAGCCTTTAGCCAAAGTTGCCGTTGGGACAGCGTTGATATTGACCGTGAAGAGGGCTGTATCCGTACGCGTGAATTTGCTTTTAGCCAAGAGGGTGGCCTCGCCGTATTAGCGGGCAACGTGGCTGTTGATGGCTGTATTGTAAAAACCGCTGGTGTTGAAGTGGAAAACCACACCTTTACCGGTAGTGCCCGCGTCTATGAAAGCCAAGATGATGCGGTTGCAGCAATCTTAGGCGGCGAAGTTGTTGCTGGCGATGTGGTGGTTATTCGTTACGAAGGCCCTAAAGGTGGCCCAGGTATGCAAGAGATGCTTTACCCAACGAGTTACCTTAAGTCTCGTGGCTTAGGTGCCAAATGTGCGTTGATCACTGATGGTCGTTTCTCGGGCGGAACCTCTGGTTTGTCAATTGGTCATGTATCACCAGAAGCGGCGGCGGGTGGCGTGATTGGCTTAGTACAAACCGGCGACACTATTGAGATTGATATTCCAGCACGCTCCATCAAATTAGCTATTAGCGATGTTGAGCTAGCGGCGCGCCGCACTGCTATGGACGCGTTAGGTGTTGATGCATGGAAGCCACTTGGGCGTGTTAGGCAAGTGTCGATGGCGCTAAAGGCGTACGCACTATTAGCGACCAGTGCCGACAAAGGTGCTGTGCGTGATATCAGTAAACTGGTTTAATCGATTTAATGGGCTTAAGAGGTAGTTTATGTTGGCTGTAGCATCAAAACCACAATTGGACTTAGCGCATTATTATTTGCAAAAGATATTACTGTCTTCTGTTTATGATGTCGCTAAAGTGACGCCGCTTTCTAGCCTAAATAAGCTCTCTGCACGTCTTGGGTGCCAAGTATTTCTGAAACGTGAAGATATGCAGCCAGTGCACTCTTTTAAGCTGCGTGGCGCTTATAACAAAATTGCGGAGCTCACTAAAGAGGAGTGCGAGTGTGGCGTGGTCTGCGCGTCGGCGGGTAATCATGCGCAAGGGGTGGCAATGTCTGCTGCTGCGCGGGGTATTAGCGCGGTTATTGTTATGCCTGAAACCACCCCCGATATTAAAGTGGATGCGGTAAGGCGACTCGGTGGCAATGTTGTCTTGCATGGGCAGGCTTTCGACCAAGCCAATGCCTACGCACAAAATCTGGCTAAAACAGAAGGGCGCGTCTACGTTGCCCCGTTTGATGATGAAGCGGTTATCGCCGGACAAGGCACAGTGGCACAAGAGATGGTGCAGCAACAGCGCGATCTTGAAGTGGTGTTTGTTCCTGTGGGCGGTGGTGGCTTAATTGCGGGTATTGCCGCTTATTACAAAGCGGTGCGGCCACAGGTGAAGATCATTGGGGTTGAACCTGAAGATTCTGCCTGCTTAAAGGCGGCGCTCGATGCAGGTGAGCGAGTGATACTACCGCAAGTGGGTCTGTTTGCTGATGGTGTGGCAGTGAAGCAAATTGGCGCAGAGCCCTTTAGGGTGGCACGGGAGTATGTTGATGATGTTATTACCGTGACCTCCGATGAAATTTGCGCTGCGGTAAAAGATATTTTTGAAGACACGCGCGCGATAGCTGAGCCTTCAGGTGCATTGTCGTTAGCGGGACTTAAAAAGTATGTTGGCAATAATGGCAAAGGCGAGAAGCTCGGCGCTATATTGAGCGGCGCTAATGTCAATTTTCATAGCTTGCGTTATGTGTCGGAGCGCTGTGAGCTTGGTGAGCAAAAAGAAGCCATTCTTGCGGTCACGGTGCCAGAGCGTCCAGGGATCTTCCTGCGTTTTTGTGAGCTACTCGGTAAGCGAGCAATGACGGAGTTCAACTATCGCTTTAGCAGTCGAGATAAAGCGGTAGTTTTTGCAGGAATTCGTATCTCTGAAGGCCAGAGTGAACTGAATGAGATTATCGCTAACCTCGAATCTGAAGGTTTTGGGGTACAGGATCTCTCTCTGGACGAAACGGCTAAGTTGCATGTGCGCTATATGGTTGGTGGACATCCCCCAGAGCCGCTAGAAGAGCGCTTATTTAGCTTTGAATTCCCAGAGCACCCAGGTGCGCTGTTTAAGTTTTTGACCACACTGCAAAGTAAGTGGAACATCAGCTTATTTCACTACCGTAACCATGGTGCTGCCTATGGCAGAGTGTTAGCCGGCTTTGAAGTACCAGAAAGTGATGATCTTGCTTTTCAGCAGTTTTTAACGGAGCTAGGCTTCATCTATCAAGAGGAAACTAACAGTCCAGCGTATCAATTATTTCTTGATAACCGTGCCTAGATTGCTGTTTTGATATAAAAATTTGTGGTTGAAATAATCGTTTTTAGACTGGTAAAAATGACCCTCGTTGAGCTACCTCAAAATGCAGGATTTAGCATTTTGATGTGGTTTGTTAAAAAAAGGACGCGAAAGCGTCCTTTTTTTATAAAACTCTCGCAGACTTATAGAGTTAAGTCCCGTTTTGTAATATGGTCTTAAAGATAAAGATAATAATAATCGCCGTTATCGCAGGGCTTTTTGTTTAGGCAAGGCAGTTCAATCTTAACCACACCAACGTATTTTGTTTCTAAGGAAATATAATGTTAATAGCACCCTATACTGAAACGTTTAATCCACCGCGCAGAGTGCTGATGGGACCCGGGCCTTCAGACGTTTATCCAGAAGTCTTGGCTGCACAAGCTAAACCCACCATTGGTCATCTTGATCCCTTATTTGTTGGCATGATGGATGAGTTAAAAGCGCTTATCCAATATGCATTTCAAACCACCAATGAGATGACGCTAGCGGTGTCTGCACCCGGCAGCGCAGGCATGGAAACCTGTTTTGTTAATCTACTTGAGCGCGGTGAAAAAGTGATTGTTTGTCGTAACGGTGTATTTGGTGAGCGTATGCGCCAAAATGTCGAGCGTTGCGGTGGCGTTGCGGTAATGGTTGATAATGAATGGGGCGAAGCAGTCTCAGTTGATGATGTTGCTAGCGCACTTGCGGCCAATCCAGATGCTAAGTTTCTGGCTTTTGTACACGCAGAAACCTCAACTGGCGCCTTGTCTGACGCTAAAGCTTTATGCGCTTTGGCAAAACAACATGATTGTTTATCGATTGTTGATGCGGTGACGTCTCTCGGTGGCGTTGAGCTTCGGGTCGATGAATGGGGCATTGATGCTATCTATTCAGGTAGCCAAAAGTGTTTATCTTGTGTACCTGGTTTGTCACCGGTGTCGTTTTCTCCTGCCGCCGTTGAGAAAATGGAAGCCCGTACGACGCCAGTACAGAGTTGGTTTCTCGATCAAACTTTAGTGATGGGCTATTGGACCGGTGAAAGTAGCGGGAAACGTAGCTATCACCATACTGCCCCAGTGAATGCACTGTATGCATTACATGAGTCATTGCGTCTGTTGTCACTTGAAGGATTGGAGCAAGCGTGGCAAAGACACGCTGATATGCATCAAATATTGCGTCATGGTTTGCAGCGCTTAGGCCTCAAGTTTGTGGTTGCTGAAGCGGTTCGATTACCTCAGCTTAATGCGGTCTATATTCCTGAAGGAATAGATGACGCCAAAATACGCAAGCAGCTATTGGAAAACTATAACCTAGAGATAGGGGCAGGGCTTGGCGCTTTGGCAGGCAAAGCTTGGCGCATTGGTTTAATGGGCTATGCGGCCCGTCGTGAAAATATCGCGCTATGTATTAAAGCACTTGAAGAGGTGCTGGCGTAACTCGCAGACTTTTTAAGTTTTGAGTTAACGATGTCATTATCGTAGCGCTTAATCAATAGTGTTTAATGAAGGCCAGCCACAATAGTGACTGGCTTTTTTTATGGGTTGATCTTTTTATTCAATGTCGAGAAAACCACCAGTTCAATATGGATGAAGGCTGTAATACTTATCTCTGCATCAAGGTGTGGCAATCGATCAGATTGAAGTGCCGACATCTTCTTTGTTAGTGATCAAACTGTACTACCAACTCCAATAGCCTACCACTTTGCGCCGTAACCTCTTTGCTGCAGCTGGCTGCATGTTCACAATTTTTTATGAACATATTCGTGCTCGATTTAAGAACCATCGCATTAGCGTAAACTTGATTAATGACAGTCGATTGCTCTTCAGCACAAACCGCTATCTGTTCGCCGTTGGCTTCCATCAGATGAAGACCATCGCTAACAGATTGCAAGCTGTCAGATAATATCTGATTTGATTCAACACTTTTTTCTGTCAACTCGTGACTCTGTTCCATCTGACTGACAGCTTGTGCCGTTGTATTGCTTAAGGTATCGATGATTGACTGGATCTCGTGGGCGGATGTTTGTGAGTGATTGGCCAGGCTTCTAACTTCATCGGCAACTACCGCAAAGCCACGTCCAGCTTCACCCGCGCGTGCAGCTTCAATTGCCGCATTGAGTGCCAGCAGATTTGTCTGCTGGGCTAGGCTATCAATCACTTCCAATACTGACTTTACTTTTACACACTGTAATTCGAGTTCTGAAATTGACTGATGTGACTCCGACAACAGCCCAGTGATCTCAGAGGTGGTTGTTTGGCTTGTCTTCAGTGCTGATTGAGTGGTTTCGATCTTTTCAACCAAAGTTGAAATTTCATCGGCGGAGCTGGTGGTACTTTTTGCGATGTCGGTTACTGCTTCATTCATCTGTCCAATGGCGACAACAACCTGTTCAAGATTTGATGATTGCTCAACTAAATGAATTTGATTAGAGTTATTCTGTTTATCATGTTCCACCATACTCTCTTGTAGCTCTTCAGAGCTGTTTTTAACTCGGCCTAGAATGGCTAAACTCTCCGCTCTTTGCATTCTTAAGCTTAATTCAAGGTGGGATAATTCATCTTGATATCCCGTATAAATGACCTGGTTCAGCGCGCAGTCATGCACTTTTTTACTCATGGTCATCAGATGATTAAGCCGTGTATTTAACCGTCTTAATGGTAGAAAGAAACTGAACAGACCAACAGTGGCTAACCCCAGGCTAACGGGCATAGATGATATTGTGGCTAAGTAGAGCATCAACAATGAGATAGCCCAGCTCAGACCTAAGGATTGAACAATAGAGAGACGATTTTTAGGTTTAATCTTTTTACCACTATTAATGGCGTCGTAACAGGCTTGGGCTCTCGCCTTTAGTGATGGTTCTAGTTTAGTTCTTACAGATTGGTATTCGGTTACTTTTCCCTGATGTCTTATCGGCGTGACAAAAGCATTCACCCAATAATAACTGCCATCTTTGCATTTATTTTTGACCAGCCCCATCCAAGAACGACCACCTTGGACTGTTTGCCAGAGATCTTTAAATGCTGCTTTGGGCATATCAGAATGTCTAATGATATTATGAGGTTTCCCGATCAGCTCAGACTTTTCATAACCACATGTTTGTAAGAAGTCCTTGTTCACATGAGTGATGTAACCATTAAGATCGGTGGTAGATAGAATTTTATAACTATCTGGGTAGGTTACTTCTTTTGATTGTCGCTGATTCTGATTTTCCATAATATTTTTGTCTAAAATGATCTGAGTTTCTACATTGCAGCACCATAGAACATCTTGTTTATTAAAAAATTATTATTAGTAACTTATCAGACTCACCTTTACTGTTTTTATGAGTCTTGTGACGACGTTCGCAATTATTAATGCTATGTAAAGGAGCAAGTAAAGTATTAACGGGTACGACTTATTGGGCCGCTTATGGCTACATAGGTTTTAATTTGTAACGCTCATTGCTGAACAGTTAGTCACGATTGCAGCTTCTTCCTTTATTTCCATTCATGGAGGTGAGATTGACTTGCAGCACGTCTCAGTTATATCTGCACATACAGAGGCCATTGGAGCCATAATTGTTAGGATGTCATGTTGCGCTTTACTGAAAGTTCTTGTCCCCGCGCTTGATTTTATAAGAATCAATCCCTCAGTACGCGGTGAAATCATCTGAAATCGAACATGTCCAACAGAGAAGGCAAGGTCTGTTAATTCGATTTACAACAAGTATTTAACAGTGATACCTTGGTGCGTCTATCTCGCAGCCAAGGACGTTATCATGCTGCTATTGAATAAGCGGTTAGGAATACAAAAGGAGTTTGGCATGAATCGATATATTTTAGGAATAGTAGGAATACTTGTTTTAGCCGGTTGTAAGACAGCACCCACAGAGCAGTATCAACATGTACAGTTAATTGAAGCTGAATTGGTCTCAACAAAATGGGAAAGCCTAGAACGTTTCTCTCCTCAATACCCTATTGAAACTGCTAGAGAAGGAAAAGAGGGCTGCGCTTCAATAGAGTATGTCATTACTCCAGATTACGAAATTAGAGATATAAAAGTAATCGCATCCAATAGTAAGTACTTTGCTAAACAAGCAAAATTAAGTATAAAACAATGGAAATGGTCTGAATTATCGAAAGGTATTATACAAGAACCGATTAAAACGAGTACTCAATTTCAGTTTTGCTTGGAGACTGGAGATGGTCATTGTGCAGAAAAACGCTATTTTGAAAATAGTAAGTGTAGCGGAGAAGATGTTATTTATTCTATTGGTTATCGAGTCAGACGGCCGGGATAAACTTGTTCCTAAAAACTAATTAATAAAGATTAAAATGGTTTTCTCGCTAACTGAATAGTTGCTTTATAGCTGTAAAATGAAAATAGTATAAAAATAGCGATTAAAATGTTGTTGCAGTGACATGGTTAAGTCAGTGGTAGTAAAGCTTAATAGAAATCCCCACCTAAGTGGGGATTTTTCATGCTAACTCCGCATCGCTTTCGAGTAATAAGTCACTGAGTGAAAGACGGCTTAGTCATGGTTGGCTTAACAAATGCTATTTAGTAAATAACTGCATGATAATGACGATAATCAACAGCGGGCAAACGAACTTGACATACACTGGCCATAGCTTCCAAAACAGGCTATCGGCTTTTACTCCATCTTGCGCTGCAATAGTGTTGATCAACTTGTTACGACTCCACACCCAACCCAAGAATATCGCGATGCCTAAGGCGATTAACGGCTGAGCTCGCTCGGTGGTTAAAGTGATCATCAATCCAAATAGCGTATTGAAGTTAAACACCACCAGCATTGATAATACGGCGATAAGGGCACCAACCAATAGCGTTGCTTTATCACGCCCTAGTGATGTTTTCTCTACGATGTAGCTTGTAGGGACCTCAACAATAGAGATAGCAGAGGTGAGGCCTGCAATGGTCATCAACATGAAGAAAATAATGGCGAGTAGATACTGACTTACACCGCCTAAGGTATCAAATAGCGCTGGCAATACGGTAAACACTAAGGTGTCGGAATTGAGCAAACTGCCATCTTCTGCGAATATCTGTACGCCGTTGTGCTGTGCAACATACATGGCTGGGATCACCATTAATGCCGCTAAAAAGGCAACACTGGTGTCGGTTAACGTGACATAGGCGGTTAGCTTGCCGAGATCCTCATTTTGGTTTAAATAGGCACCGTAAACCATCATTGCACCGGTACCTATGGTGAGCGAGAAGAAGGTTTGCCCAAGGGCTCCAACCAGCACGTCGGCTTCAAATATACGGCTAAAATCAGGTACGAGTAATACTTCAAGCCCTTGCATTGCAGCCGGTTGCGTTAATATGTAAGCCACACCGGCGACTAAAATAATCAGTAACATTGGCATTAATCGCTTTGACCAGCGCTCGATCCCTTGCTGTACGCCTTGGCGAATAACCATAATGACCATGGCGATAAAGACCAGCGTAAACACCAGATTACGGGAAAGCGAAAAGTCCATTAACCAAGCCGATACCTGTGGCTGATTGGCCATTTGCGCCACTGGCGCGAGGGCGAAACTCACAAACCAACCTGACAATATGCTGTAAAAAGTACAGATGAGCGTGGCGGTAATAATGGAGATAAAACCGATAGTTTTACCTATCTTTTTAGCCATAGGATTGTTGGCGATTTTTGCCATGGCGTCAGCAGGGTTTGTTTGACCGTGGCGACCAATCATCAGCTCCGCAAGCAACATGGGGTAACCAAGCAGTAGGATCAAAATGAGATATACCAGTAAAAATGCGCCACCACCATGAGTTGCTGCTTGCGTAGGAAAACCCCAAATATTACCCACGCCAACAGCGCTGCCTGCAGCGGCCATGATAAAGCCAATTCTAGAGCTGAAATGCCCCTGTTTTACAGTGCTCATAAATGATCTCGAACCAATGAAAGAGCGCGCATGATAGAGTTTTAAATACGTAGGTCAACGCAATCAATAGGCGTTAATGTCGGTAATGCAAGTAGAGATAATCTTAATTTGGCATAGAGCCAAGATTAAAATCTTAAAAATCACCAATTGACGATTTTATTTTGCGTTGATGAGTGTTTGCTGCCCTTGTGGCGCAATTTAATCATTTATTGGTTTATTAGAAAAGTGCGACCGAATCCACAGATTATAGTCGCAATAGGCAAGACTGGAGGCTGGTTTGCGCTAATTTAGTCAGCAGACTGAGGCAGCGGGATCTGAGTTTGGTTTTTGACCTGTTTAAGTACAAAGCTTGAGTGTACACCGGCAATCTTTTCATTGGTGGTGAGTTTATCGAGCAGAAAAACTTTAAAAGCGGACATGTCTTTAACCAATACTTTTAATTGGTAATCGGCATCACTACCCGTGAGTAAACAGCACTCTTGTACTTCGTCATAAGAGGCAACTTTGGCTTCAAATCCCTCTAAAGTCTCACTAGAATGCTTTTCGAGTCGCACATGGATATAAGCGGTGAGCGCTAAGTCAAAATGTGCAGGGCTAAGCAAGGTGGCATAGCCTGCAATATAACCCGCTTCTTCTAACGCTTTGACTCTGCGAGAACAAGGCGAAGGAGATAGACCAACTTTCTCAGCGAGTTCTTGGTTAGACAACTTTCCATGTTGCTGCACCAGTTTGAGGATATGCAGATCAATTTTGTCTAATTGAATGTCAGCCATTGGGGTTTCTCTTAAAAGTCAGATAACGTCTTAGGCAGCATACCCTTATTCTATTTAAGTTCAAGGTGTTGGAGCTTAGCCGCTATTCGTTTGCTGATAGTTTCTGCACCCTATTCACTCTTATCGACAGTGTTTGCATCACTGCAATGCTGCTTAAAGCGATAATACCGCCAAGGACGGTTGAAGCGAGAACATCTTGTGGCCAATGCATGCCGAGCCACATGCGGCTAAAGCCCATTGCAATCGCCCAGCTAAAGAGTGCTGTTGGCAATAGAGTTTGCCCTGCTAATAACAGGTAGAAACTTACCACCAGCGCCAAGGTGACGGCAAATAATGTGTGACCAGAGGGGAAAGAATAACCAACCTCGTGCTGCCAATGTCCTTTAATGGCTGAGCTCAAGTTGATATCGGTGCGGGCGACTTCCAGTTGTTCAACGGCAGTGCTAATCATCGCCCGTTTGTTTGTTTTGTTGTGTTGATAAAAGTCATCGGTATTGAGCAGTGATTCTTGAGCTAGTAGTGCAGCATAAGGTCTTGCTTCGGCAAAAAAGGGTTTTAAAAAATGATTAAGGCTTAGGGTGGCTGCCATGCTGATGGAAACGGCGAGTACTAGCTGTAAAAACAGAGGTTTAGCAAGATTGCGATAACAAGCGATAAGAATGACAATACCCGTGGCGATACCATAGGGCGCAGTGCCAGTGCTGGTGATCCAATACAGTAATTGTGCAAAGTGAGTATCGAGCTCAATGCGCGGGAACATGCTGACTGAAAATATATAAAGGCTCGCAGGGATAAGGAGCAACGTCGCCCAGCCGATGAGTAGGAGTTTGGAGCTGGTTTTAGCGTCACGATGTAAAGAGTTCAATATGGGCCTCAGTGAGCAAGATGGTAGCTGTTGTCTGTTACCCAGAAGCACTCTGTGAAACTGGAGTGGACTGGAGTTATATGGCATGGCAGATTAATGATTAACGGCAGGCTATGCTAGTTCAATTAGATGAAGTGTAAATTAAACTTCTTTAACTGATATCAAAATGTTTGAAAGGCTTTTACACCAGCGCGGGTCTATTGCTGAAATTAACTATTGAAAAAGATTGAGAGCCCTACATGCTAACGTCATTCAAATCATTGTCAGTTGCAAGCAGCGTAACAATATCCCGTTGCTTGTTAGCCAGCTTTTTGTTGCTCACTGCGATAACGCGCTTTTCCGCGGCCGATAGTCAGTACTTCACTAAGCAACTACTTGAAATCGATCTCCCCAGCATGCCTTGGTTAGCCGCTGGCTTAGGTATATTGCAATTAGTTGTCGTTGTTGCGCTTATGATGCCAAGTCAGCGTTGGAGCCAGATCATGCTCTATGTTTATGCAGCATTAGCGACAGTGCCGTTATTCATGCTAGTGACTCATCCCGTTTGGATTGACGCGTTAGGGGGATTTCCGGCGATTGGCGCAGGGCAGGGATTGATTAAGTATTTGGGGATTTCAGCCGTTTCATTATATCTGGCATCATATTATGCCAACCATACACTGGTTAACAAAGTGGCAGTGAAATTGGTGCTTGCTGGCATTCTATTGGTGATGGTTTGGATCGGATTGATGAAGTTTACCCAAATTGAAGCGGATGGCATTGAAGGGCTGATGAGCACGAGTCCGCTGTTTAGCTGGATCTACTCTCTCTTTAGCGTGCTGCATGGATCTTATTTCATTGGCGTGGTGGAGTTACTCGCGGTGATGGGGATCCTGTTAGGGCGTTGGTCTAATAAGGCTTATGTTATTGGGCTTGGGATGGCAGCGTTAACGTTTGCTGCGACACAAACCTTTATTATTACGCTGCCCGCTGTGGAAACCAGCTTAGGCTTTCCCGTTTTGACTGGGAGTGGCCAGTTTATTGTTAAAGACTTAGTGTTACTGGCGGGGTGTCTAATTCTATTTGCACAGCGCAAGCCAAACTAAAATATGCTTATCTCAGGACGGGACATAGGCATAATATAAAAAAGCACCCGCTTAAAGGGTGCTTTTTTGGATCACATCATGTTGAGATTAGTCTTCAGCGTTTAGCTTAGCTTCTAGTGCATCCACTTGAGCTTGCAGTGCTTCTAGCTTTTCACGGGTTTTGATTAATACATGCTGCTGTACTTCAAACTCTTCACGCGAAACAACATCTAACTTCTGTAGCTGGTTTTGCAGCACTTGCTTAGTGCGTTCTTCAAATTCGCCGGCAAACTGCTTTAGTCCACTGGGTAGACTTTCGCTAAGTTGCTTGGCAACTTCTTCGATTTTCTTTGGATTGATCATCTTTAATATCCGCTAGGGTGCCTGTTCAGTATGGCAGTGATTGTACCTTAGGAGATGGCGATTACCAAAAGATTCACCATTTGCTGAGTGCCGTGTAGAGGCACTTCGGCAACCGATAACAAAAAGGCCCACAAGGATATCTCATTGTGGGCCCTTATGCTGTCGATTATGGATTACGACTCCTGTTGTAGCTCTTCATCAAATACCGGCAAAGGCTGGTGCTTTTCTGCCAAATAGGTATAGATAACGGGCAATACAAACAGGGTGAAAATAGTCCCGATGGCAAGGCCAGAGACAATAACCAGTCCGATATTGAAGCGAGCAACCGCTCCAGCACCTACAGCAAAGAGCAGTGGTATGAGTCCCGCTATCATTGCTGCTGTGGTCATTAAGATCGGACGCAATCTAATGGTGGCGGCGTGCTTAATGGCATCTACTCTACTTAAGCCGTTATGCAGTTGCTCCTCTTTGGCGACTTCACACATTAAAATACCGTGTTTGGTAATAAGGCCAACTAAGGTAATGAGCCCGACCTGTGTGTAGATATTCATCGAAGATAGCCCCATAACGTGGGTCCAGCCGAGTGCGATTAACGCGCCACTGATGGCTAATGGCACAGAGACCAATATCACTAGTGGGTCTTTCAGGCTTTCGAACTGGCTAGCGAGAACCAAAAAGATAATCGCCAGTGCTAAAGCAAAGGTCGCATATAGCGCTGAACCTTCGGTGACGTATTGACGGGCTTCGCCAAGGAAGTCGTAGCTATAACCTTTAGGTAAATCGTTATCACCAATGTTTTGCAGGAAGGCAATCGCATCACCAATAGCAACACCAGGGGTGGCTACGCCGCCAACCGTTACCGCATTCATTTGGTTGAAGTGGGGTAATGATCGCGGCTCTGAGATCATCTCTATGTCGACCAAGCTGGATAACGGAATAGAGCGTCCGTCGGCCGCCGTCACGTAATAACCTGCAAGTGATTCAGGGTTAGCACGATATTTGCGGTCCACTTGAGGGATAACCTCATAAGAGCGACCGTCGAGGTTGATACGGTTTACATAACCATCACTCATCATCGTGGTTAGCGTAATACCAATATCTTGCATGGTGATGCCATAAGCACCGGCTAAATCACGTTTGATGTGGATTTTCATGGTGCCAGAATCAAACTTAAGGTTAATTTCTGAGTAAACAAACAGTGGGCTTTGCTGCACTTTTTCAAGTACGCCACTACCAATTTGAAACAGACTCTCAAAAGATGCAGAGCTGGTGATCACAAACTGAATCGGTAAGCCGCCAGAGGCACCTGGTAGCTCAGGCATTTGGAAGGTCGTTACCGCCATACCTGGAACCGTTTTAACTTCTTTTCCGAGAATTTTTTGCATCTCTTTTTGGCTTTTATCTCGCTCACTCCAAGGCACCAATGGTGCAATGCCAAATGCTTGGTTAGCATTTGGCACACCCACAAAGGCAAGTGATGCAGCCGCTTCGGGATGGGCAGTGATCATGTCTGTGACTATCGACATGTTGGACTGAATATAATCCAAGTTAGCACTTGAAGGTGCCGTGCCCATCATCATCACCACGCTTTTGTCTTCGTTAGGAGCCAGCTCTGAGGGGATAAAGCTAAACATCACTGGTAAAGACGCAAACACAATTACGGCAAATGCGACGATCACCGGACGGTGATTAAGCACTGCACTTAACATGCGGCTGTAGCGGTTGGTGAGGCCATTAAGAAAACGCTCAACGCCACGTTCGAACCTATTCGGCTTAGAGTGGGCTTTGAGGATCTTAGAGCACATCATTGGCGATAACGTGAGTGCCACAATACCGGAGATAAATACTGCGCCAGCAAGGGTGAGTGCAAACTCTTTAAACAGCGAGCCAGTTATTCCGCCCATTAACGCTATAGGTGCATACACTGCGGCTAACGTAATGGTCATTGAGATAACTGGGGCTGCGATTTCACGAGTACCGATTATCGCTGCTCTAAAGGGGGTTTCGCCAAGTTTGATATGCCGGTCGACATTCTCAACGACCACGATGGCGTCATCCACCACCAAGCCAATCGCCAGCACCATCGCCAACAGCGTCATTAGGTTGAGTGTAAAGCCAAACATCAGCATGACGACGGCAACACCAATCAGTGATAACGGGATGGTGACAATTGGAATAATGACCGCCCTGAATGAACCCAAGAAGAGGGTGATAACCACAATCACAATCAGTGCCGCTTCGCCAATCGTCTTGATCACTTCATTGATTGATTCATCAATCGCCAGTGACGAGTCGTAAAGGATACGGGCCTTCATTGATACCGGTAGGTTACGGGTGATATCTGGCATCATCGCACGCGCATCGGCTGCCACAATAAGTGGGTTAGCTGTTGGGGTGACATCTAAGCCAATAACAACCGCTTCTTGCCCATCGGCGAGTGCGCGGTAAACGTCGTGGCTTTTTTCTAAGCTGACATTGGCAATATCACCAAGGCGAATAACGAGACCGTCCTGACTGCCCACCACCAGTTTTTCTAACTCGGAAACGGTGGCGACTTGGGTGTCTGCCGTACCATTAAACAAGGTAAAGGTATTGTTTGCCTGACCGACTGCAGATTGATAGTTGTTAGCTTGTAGTACGTTCATTACGTCTGTCGACGATAAGCTAAAAGCGCCCATGCGTGCTGGATCTAACCAGATGCGCATGGCGTACTTAATACCGCCATATAGATTGACTTTGGCGACACCATCAATGGTGAACAACTCTGGCTTTACCACGCGCTCAAGATAGTCGGTAATTTGGCTAGAGTTAATTTCCTCACTGTAAAATGAGATGTATAACACTGATGTTTGTGAGCCGGTAGACATGTCTACCGTTGGGTCTTCCGCCTCTTTAGGAAGCTGCGACCGTACTGAGTTAACTTTAGCGAGAATGTCTGCCAGCGCACCATTGGGATCGGTGTTGAGTTTCATGTAGACGGTGATTTTTGAGCTACCCAAAAAACTGTCTGAGGTCATGAAATCAACGTTGTCAGCTTGAGCTAAAGCTTGCTCAAGCGGTTGGGTAATAAAGCCTTGTATCAAGTTTGAATCGGCACCGTAATAACTGGTGGTGACAGTGACCACAGTATTGGTCATTTCAGGGTACTCTCGAACCTGCATACTGTTTAGCGAATAAAAGCCAAGTAATAGGATTAGAAAGCTAATTGACGCAGCCAACACAGGTCTGCGGATAAATATATCAGTAAAGCGCATGACTCTGACCTCCGCTTATAGCTGTGGCAATGTGGCGGGAGGAGTTAATGCTTTGTCCTCGCTGACACTGATTTTGCTATTGTTACTCAAGCGAACTTGGCCAGAGGTGACTATCATATCGCCAGGCTTTATTTCGCCTGTCACTAACGCATTATGAATACCACGTTCAACCACACTCACATTGATCTGTTTAACGCGTTTAACTTGCTCGCCGTCTTCGACTTTGTCTTCAATGACATAAACTGAGTTGCCGTAAAGGGTAAAGCTGATGGCCGTTTGTGGTAGCACGATTTGTTCAACGAGTTCAGGCAACAGGATGTCGACTTTAGCAAACATTCCGCTACGCAATTTTGAATCGGTATTGGGAATTTGCGCCTGTACTTGAATCAAACCACTTTGGTAAAAAACAGCGGGTTCAATTGCCGATATTATGCCTTCAAAGGGTTCGGTCGGATAAGCGTCAACATAGACATGCACAGCTTGTCCTGTCGCGATATGCGGTAACTGTGTTTGTGGAATGGTGAAACGAATTTTCATGGTGCTGATATCTTCAAGGCGCACAATTTTAGTGCCTGTTTGCAGATACTCACCTAAATTGACGTTACGAATACCCACTAAACCTGCAAAGGGAGCGCTGATTTCACGGCGGCCAATGGTGGCGCTTAAGCCTTCGCTATCAGCCACAAGTGCCAAGTATTTAGATTCACTGTTATCAAGGTCTTGTTTAGACACTGAGTTCTGTTTGTACAATTTAGTGAGTCGTTTAAAGTCTTCTCTCGCGGCAGGCAGTTGTACTTGCTTACTCTTAAGATTGGCTTTCTCCACTTTAGAATCGAGCTCAATCAGCATTTGGCCTGTTTCAACACGGCTACCGTTTTCAAATTTAATGGCTGACACGACACCTGCAAGTTCATTGGCGATAGTGACCCCTTGATTGGGCTCCACAAAGCCAATGGCATTAATGGTCGACTGCCAAGTGTTTGATGCAACAGTGATAGCGGTCACTGGAGCGACTGGCTCGGGCATATTAGCAATAGCATCGGCAATTTTACCTTTTACAAACAGGTTGAATCCAATGACTGAACCAAATGCGAGTACAGCGATAATTAACATTACCAGGGTCCATTTTTTCATGTCCTGATAGCTCCTTTAGTGAGTGGTTTTAATGGGGATTAGAATCGTTTTCCAGCATAGGTCGCAAGCAAGTTCGATTTCATGGGGTTCATACTGGATCTGTCCACGACGAGTTGTTCGAGCGATGGCCATGGCAGGTTCCATAGAGAGCGCATATAAGGCGCGTGGGTGCAAAGGCTGCATAATGCCAGCGGCTTTTCCCTCTTCAAAAAGTTGCTTTAGTGGTGCAAACAGAGTGATTTCGATATTGCGGATCTCTTCATTATTGATTTCAGGTAGATGGGCATACTGCTCATAGCTTAAATTTGTTGGAGTGCGTTGTTTACCAAAACTATGCATTTTTAACCATATACGTTTAAACCTTTGCTCTAATGTACCTAGCTGGTGGTCTTCTAATATAAAGGCTGCAACATGCGCTAGAACGTCCTTCCTAAGCTCTAAGATCAATTCGTTTTTGTCTTTAAAGTAGCGATAGATTGTGCCCGCCGCGACACCCGCTTCATTAGCCACTTGTTGCATCGACAGGCCTTGAATACCGCTAGAAGCGATAATCTTCTCTGTCGCTCTTAAAATTAAGTCACGTTTGTTTGGCATAGTCGTTACCAGGATATGAATGAACGTTCATTCACTAGTCTAGTGATCACACCGAGAATTGGCAAGAAATAAAAAGTGTACGTAA
Organism: Shewanella gelidimarina; assembly: GCF_023283945.1. Classification (GTDB taxonomy): domain Bacteria; phylum Pseudomonadota; class Gammaproteobacteria; order Enterobacterales; family Shewanellaceae; genus Shewanella; species Shewanella gelidimarina. The sequence goes on from NZ_JAKIKW010000010.1 coordinate 140,058, forward strand.
GAGTCTTTACAAAATTGAACTACAAAAGGCAGATAATGCTCTATTAACTATAGCCTGTAAAAATCGTGACGAGTATCGTCAGCTATAAAGGCGGCTCTTAAGGTTTGTTTCAATGCTTCTATTCTTTTACGACTAGAATGCGTTACGAGCTTTTCGCTTAGTCAGCTAAGCATCATCGCTGAAGCAGTGTACTAAAATCATTATTCTTTACGGTAAATAGTCAAACAAAAACTAAGCTCGGAAGATCAACAGCCCCTGGCTTTCTGCTATCATTCGTTTTCTAGTGCCCCCCTTTCATATACCTTGGTTGTTAAGTACAGATGAAGCTCAATCCCGGACAAAATGAAGCCGTCCACTATGTCAGTGGCCCTTGTTTAGTGCTTGCTGGTGCAGGTAGTGGCAAAACCAGAGTGATTATTAACAAGATTGGTTATCTGGTCGACAAGTGTGGCTATAAGGCCCGCAATATTGCGGCTGTAACCTTTACCAATAAGGCAGCGCGCGAGATGAAAGAGCGTGTCTCTAAGTCTATGGGGCGTAAAGAGGCTCGTGGTCTATGGATTTCGACGTTTCATACTCTAGGGTTAGAGATCATCAAGCGTGAGCATAAAGTGGTTGGGTTAAAGCCTGGGTTTTCACTGTTTGATGATCAAGACACGTTGTCCTTGCTGAAAGAGCTGACGCAAGACGAGTTAGATGAAGATAAAGATCTATTACGTGCATTGGCGAGTACCATTTCCAATTGGAAAGGGGATTTGGTTATTCCAGAGCAAGCCACCAAGATTGCCAAGGATGAACAGCAACAGTTATTTGCCGTGCTTTATCATCGCTATGCTCAGCACATGAAAGCGTATAACGCGCTCGATTTCGATGATTTAATCCTGTTGCCCACTTTATTGCTTAGACAAAATGAAGAGGTGAGGACGCGCTGGCAGACTCGGTTTAAATATATGCTAGTGGATGAGTATCAAGACACTAACACCAGTCAGTACGAGATGGTGAAGTTGCTGGTGGGTGAGCGGGCTCGTTTTACCGTGGTGGGTGACGACGATCAGTCAATCTACTCGTGGCGCGGGGCCAAACCGCAGAACCTGGTTTTGCTTGGCAAAGATTTTCCTAAATTAAAATTGATAAAACTGGAGCAAAATTACCGCTCTAGTCAGCGTATTTTACGTGCCGCAAACATACTCATTGCCAATAACCCGCATATCTATGAAAAAGCCCTGTTTAGCGAACTCGCTTATGGTGAGCCTATTCGGGTATTAATCGCGGCAAATGAAGAACAAGAAGCCGAACGAGTTATAGCGGAGATTATTCGGCATAGATTTGTTGGGCGTACCCAGTATGGTAGCTACGCTATCTTATATCGAGGTAACCATCAGTCTCGCTTACTCGAGCGAGCACTAATGACTAACCGTATACCTTATAAATTGAGTGGTGGTACCTCATTTTTTGGTCGTGCAGAGATTAAAGACATCATGGCTTACTTGCGTTTGGTGGTGAATCCAGATGACGACAATGCCTTTTTACGGATTGTTAACCTGCCTAAACGTGGCATTGGCCCTGCCACCTTAGAGCGTTTAGGTAACTTCTCTAACAAAAAACAGATCTCGATGTTTGCCGCCATTTTTGAGGCCGACCTTAACCATGAACTGCCTCCTGCAGCGATGGCATCTTTGTACCAGTTTGGCCGTTTTGTGGTTGAAACGGGCGAGGTCGCTTTGCGCGGTGAACCCGTTGAAGCGGTAAAGCAGTTGATCAGAAAGATCAATTACGAAGACTACCTCTACGAAACCAGTACCAGCGCCAAAGCTGCCGAAATGCGCATGAAAAACATTTCGGAGCTGTATCGATGGGTTACTGAAATGCTTGAAGGTGACGATCTTGATGAGGGGATGACACTGCCGGAGGTGGTGGCTCGCTTAACGTTACGCGACATGATGGAGCGTAATAGCGAAGATGAAGGTGGAGACCAAGTGCAATTGATGACCTTACATGCGTCAAAAGGCTTGGAGTTCCCATTCGTATTTATGGTCGGCGCAGAAGAACGTATTTTGCCTCATCAAAGCAGTATTGATGAAGGCAATGTCGATGAAGAGCGTCGCTTAGCCTACGTAGGGATCACGCGAGCACAAAGAGAACTGTGGTTTGTGATCTGTCGTGAGCGCCGACAGTTTGGTGAAACGATACGTTGTGAACCTAGTCGTTTTTTGATGGAGTTACCACAAGATGACTTGATCTGGGAAAATCGTAAGCCAGTGCAAAGTGCAGAACAACTGCAGCAAAAAGGTAAGAGCAATATTGCTAACCTTAGAGATATGTTTAAGAAGTAAATGTTGTATTTTTTTACCGCGCAGCAGATCCGCATTCTGCTGCGTTAAGCGCACACTTGGTTTTTTGCGCTATTAAGTTCAAATACTTTACCCAGCGCAATACCTTGACCTTTCTTAAAGCCTATCTCTGATAACACTTGGCAGTGTGCTTTACTGCAAATTCCCACCGCAAATATTTCAAGCTCTAGCGCACGAGCGGCGCTGTAATAGGCTTTTATAAGCTTGAGATACTGTTCACTTTCGAGGTGAGTTGCGTAGCTTGGATCTAGCTTTAATGACTGAATAGGTAAAAAGGTTAAGCTGCTTATGGCGCTATGAGCACTGCCGTAAGCTTCTATACCTAACTGCACGTTGAGACTGCTGAGTATTTCAAAAGCGTTAATGTGGTTATTGGTATTTTGTACGAAGGCTTTCTCATTGAAAAAGAGTGTTAGTTTGCTCAGATCAAAGCAGCATTGCTTAATCTTATTCTTTAATGCTCTCAGTGCATGCTTGTGATTTAAATGCTGGCTTGATATTGAAACTTGCAAATGGAAGTCGACGCCAAATTGCTGCTCTAATGTCTGAAAACCCTCATTAATGCCTGCCAGCAGGTAATTATCCAACTCTATAAGCAAATTGCAGTGCTCAGCAATGTTATTGAGCTGCAATTGCTTCACTTTACCTAGCGTTGGATGATGCCAAAATAATCTTGGTTCAAATGCAATGACCCGCTCAGTGTCGAGTTCCATTATAGGTAAGTAGCTAAGTTGCAGCTCGCCTTTTTTAAGTGCCATCTTGAGTTCGTTTTCTAGCTCAAGTTCTTGGACTTGCTGCTTATTGTTACCGTGATCAAAGATCACGTAGCAACCTTTACCTTTTGATTTAGCTTGGTACATCGCGTTATCAGCGTTGCGCAGCACTGACTCACTCGTGTCTGAATTGCTTGAGCCGCTCATGGCGACTCCGATACTGGCACTTGAGTTGACTTGTTGGTTTGAAAGGGTAAAGGGGTGGGACAACTCAACTAATACACGCTCAGCGACATCTTCAGCATCTTTTTGGTTGCCAACGGAATCTAATAAGATAACAAACTCATCACCGCCTAAGCGGGCTAGCATGTCGTTACTGCGAATGCAGAAGTGCAGGCGTTTGGCTGTTTCAATTAGAAAACGGTCGCCCTCTAGATGACCTAAAGTGTCGTTTAACAGCTTAAACCTATCCATGTCGATAAACAGCACTGCGAACTTGTCGAGAGTGTGGCGTCGAGCATGCTTAATTGTTTGAGATAAACGCTCCATAAACATGGCGCGATTAGGTAATCCTGTGAGGTTATCGTGTTTGGCGTCATGTACCAGTTGTCGCTCAATGCGTTTACGCTGATGGATCTCTTCTTCAAGATCCTCATTTACACAAGCAAGCGCTTGAGTGCGCTCATGTACCTTCTCTTCTAATTGCTCGTAACTGAGTTGCAATGACTCTGACGAGAGTTTTTTTTCTATCGCTGTGGCGATATGCTGCGAGACGAAGGTAAGCAGTTCTAAGTCTTTTTCTTGGTAGTTTTGGCTATAGCTGTAACTGTAAATGGTGAGCGAACCACTGACTTTTCCGTGGATCAATAATGGTAAGCCTATCCACTGGTTTATCTCTTGGGTGTCATTGAGTTCAGGGGCTTCACAATAGAGCTCTCCTGATTGAATTAATGCATCAATATCACTGCGCTCTAATAATCTAGGTTTATGGTTTAATAAAATGTACTCAGTTAACCCGTCACTAACGGCTCTAGGCTTAGGAGATGGTAGATCAAATTGTGAAACAAAGTAGGGGAAACTTAAGGTGTTTCGTTCTTCGTTAAGCAAGGAGATAAAGCAATTATTGATTGGGATAAGGTGACTAATAACCCGATGGAGCTCTTCGTAAAACTCTAGGCTATCAATATTGGATGTTGCGAGGTCTGCAATCTCAAACAAAGACTGCTGCAACCGTTCGGCTCTTCGTCTTTCATAGACTTCAAGTTTTAACTTGTTGTAAGCAATGCTGAGCTCTTTGGTTCGAGTTTCGATAGCGAGCTCAAGTTGTTCTTGATATTGCAAACGTTCAACGACAGCAGAGATATGATGACTAATGAAATTCATCAGTTCCAATTCCATATCACCATAGTGGATGTTGGAGTCATAGCTTTGCACCACAAGCACCCCTGTGGTGCACTCAGCGCTCCTAATTGGAACCCCTACCCACAGATGACAGTTGCTGCCTCTGGGGATAATAGCGTTAGAGTTGACGAGTTGTTGGTAAGTGTCGTTATTGCAAACCAGTGCTTGTTCGGTTTTAAGCACATAACCCGTCAAACCGCTATAAAGCATCTCGGATAGATCTTCGTCGGGGTAACAATCTTGTGGGTGTCGATCTTTTTCATCTGCAAAAAAGGGAATTTCAATTTTCCCAGTAACAGCATTTAATGTCGCTATGAAGAAATTATCGGCAGCAATAAGCTTTTTGAGGGATTGATGCAGAGATGAGTAAAATTCTTCAGGTGTGCTGACACTGGCAGCTAAGTTGGAAATATCCAACAGAGCATTTTGAGTGATCTCAGCGCGCTTGTATTTAAGAGCCAATACTTTTAAGCGTGCAATCCTTTTGTGCAATCTCACAGTTTCTGTCGACTGCAATGTTTCTTCCCTAAACATGCATTTCCGCCAAGCGCTATTTTTATTCTGATCATGATTTTAGCTAATCTTTATAAATAACATGAAAAATGTTTATATCCAAAGCTTTATTTTTGTCCAATCGTGCTATAAAACCGTACAAACGACTCAAATCTTGAGCAAGCAGATGAAAAATGCAAATCAAGTGTAGACGGGGGGGTGTTTTATCCATATTATATGCGTCGCTAACAAGGCAAGGCACCCATAGCTCAGCTGGATAGAGCGCACCCCTCCGGAGGGTGAGGCCGAGGGTTCGAATCCTTCTGGGTGCACCAGATAGGAAACGGATGTTTTGTTAGTAGGAAATAGCAGTGGTGATTGTAGCTCAGTTGGTAGAGCCCCGGATTGTGATTCCGGTTGTCGTGGGTTCGAGCCCCATCAGTCACCCCATTTTTCCTCATGTTGTTAGAGTTAGAAAGTTTTAAAAGTTCGGTGATTAGCGCAGCCCGGTAGCGCATCTGGTTTGGGACCAGAGGGTCAGAGGTTCGAATCCTCTATCACCGACCACATTATAAAATAGTGAGTTTGACTCGGTATTTAGCAAGTTAAGTAAGATTAAAGATTTTCGGTGATTAGCGCAGCCCGGTAGCGCATCTGGTTTGGGACCAGAGGGTCAGAGGTTCGAATCCTCTATCACCGACCACTTTCGAAAAGCCTCTTGAGAAATCAAGAGGCTTTTTTCGTTTTGATTTAAGCCAGGTTCGAATCTTCTCTTTTTATGAACCGCTGGCCGACGGCTTTACTAGAAAGCCCTTCGAGAAATCGAGGGGCGTTTTTGCTGACTCTTTATCTGTGTTAGAGAGGAAAAGGTTCGAATCCTACATTAACGACCGACCACTTTCGAAAAGCCTCTTGAGAAATCAAGAGGCTTTTTTCGTTTTGATTTAAGCCAGATTCGAATCCTCTCTTTTTATAAACCGCTGGCCGACCACTTTACTAGAAAGTCCTTCGAGCAATCGAGGTTTTTTTTTGTTGAATCTACTTAAATATTTTACTTTTGCTGTGTATTGACTGGCAAAGAGTTCATGTCTATCCAATCAATGCGCATGAGTTAAGGCTTGAGTGCTGCTGAATTGACAGCATACTCAATACATTTGGTATTTTGAGGAAAGTGATTTGAGAGTTCAAAGCGATTTAACTTTTACTGTAGGCAAACAAAAGGCCTCTGTTGAGGCCTTAATCAATTTGGTTATGCAGGTATCTCGCTATAGCTCAATGTCTACTGGTGGTGATACATAGCCCATATAAGCATTAGTCTTTAAGGGGGCAAAACGCTCTAACTGCTGCTTCTCTTCTATGCCGGTGACGATGACCTCAATGTCTAGCCCTTTAGCTACATTGATTAAGGCACGGCAAAGCTCGCTGCTATGCTCACTGTCATCATAATATGCAAATGATTGATCTAACTTAACATAGCTAGGCCTTAAGGTTTGTAAGTAGCGCATTGAGCCAAACTGGCGACCAAAATGATCGATACCAAAGTGTGCACCATTGTCTCTAATAACAGTACACAGAGCTTCACAAGCCTCAGGGCTGCTATACACCGCCGCTTCTGGTATATCAAAACATATACGCTCTCTTAACGCAGATGATCGCAGCAATTTATTGAGCCACTGATGGAACTCTATATCATTGATACTTTCAAACGTTAAATTGATAGCAATAGGTTCGAAGTTGCGGCCGAGTAAGTCTTTTTCACTGATAGTTTCGATTAAACATTTATCGAGTAAAGTACCCAGCGATAATAGTTCAATATAAGGCATGAACTGACCCGCAAACACTTTTTTATCACCGATCTCTAGCTGACAATAAAGCTCTCTTTGTAATACAGAATCATTGTCATTAAGTAATATGGGTTGCCACTTAAACTTAAACTTGCCACCGCTAATTGCAGTACTAAGGTGCTCTCGCCATTGCTCGCGAGTAAACAGTTGTTTCTCATTGGTCTCAAACCAATGGAATACTTTATTTTCCTGTAGCGATTTTTGCAGTGCATTGTCTGCTTGCGCCAAAATGTCGCTCACCGTCATTTGACCTATGCGTTCTGCAATCCCTAGTGCGAAGCCTTCATTTGGCTTACAACCGGCTTTAGATATTTCTTGGTTAATGGTGCGAATAAGGGTCTGCAAGTATTTACTGGTTTGATCATGCTCAGAGCTTGTGATCAAAAACGCAAACTCATAGGCGGCAATACGAGCGATGACGGATGTGGTCACGCCGTCTAAATGCTGCTTCATTTTTTCTGCTAACAGCTTGATGGTCTCATCTCTTACTTGGTAACCATACTTACTGTGGACCTCTTCAAGCCAGTCCATTTTAGCCATAATAAGCGCACCGTTCTTTGGCTCGCTTAACCAGCCATTCAGTCTACCCATCATGTATTGACGATTGGGGAGGGTAGAGACTTGGTCAACCAGGTTTTTCTTTCTCAGTTCGCCGACTTCCTCATCAAGAGAGGTAAAGATCTGTTTGAGTTGCTCAGACATGCTATTGAAAGCTTGAACGACTGATTTCAGCTCAAGGGTTCTAGGCACCACCATATCAGGGCCAAACTTTCTATTGGCTATCTCTTTAGCATGTTCCGCAATTTCATGTAATGGTTTCAAGATCCACGTCAGGCCAACACGGGCCAAAAGAATCGCAATTAAAAAAAGTATGGAAAAAACAATGATTGCATTGGTCATGGTGCGCCACAGTTCATGGTAACCAAAACCTGGATGAGCGGTGATCTCTAGTCTGGCGAGTTGGATCCACCCTGAAGTAATCGTGCTTTCTCGTCGAATAGTTTTGAAGAGGTCAAGGTCAATAAACCACTGCGGCACACCTTCAATAGCCACTGGATTTTGCCAAGTTTGCTGTTTGCCATCGACTAACCAAGTTAATTTGACCTCTTGGTAATAACCCCCTTCGAAGATGACATTGATTAAGGTTTCTGCGCCGACAATATCGCCCGCTTCTAAATCGGGTACCAGCATGATACCGAGCGAATTACTGGTATTATTGAGGTCAGATTCCATTTGCTTGGTCAGAAAGCTCTGAGTTTCGGTAAACTGCACATACCCTAAACTCGCTACCACTAGCAAAAATAGAACAAACAGAAGTGTGTATATCTGTCGAAACAGTGTCATCTTGTTAACTACTCCAGTTTTAGTTTAGGTTGTTTGAGTCGCTCAACCCCTAAACGTTGTTTTAGGTCATTCCACTTTGCAAGTTTCGATGATGATCCTGCTAGAACGCCTCGTCCTTTTTCTTTATTTAGCCACAATTGTCGACCGTTAAAACTGTATACCGGGATTAGATCCTTGCGCTGCGTTGCTGGTTTTATGGATTTATCAAGGTTATCTAAAACGAGGGGGATGGAAGAGGGAGTTTCATAGTAGGCAAGCACCATATGGTATTGGTTTACGCTGGTTGCCTTAACCATAGTAATGCGTAATTTATCTTCTGAAACGCCAAGTTGGAGCAGCGTGAAATACTTAGCGATAGAAAAATCTTCGCAATCGCCGCCGCTAACGCCAATAAACTCCATTGGCGTAGCCCAATAATTCTTATTTCCCCAAAGTTTTATATCTTCGACAAAATGAAAGAGGTTAAAAAAATTATTAACCATCAATATTTTATCGCTATCTTGTAATTCCCTCGCTTCGTCAAGAATTTTAAACTGAAGTGGCATAGTTAATTTGGCCATCTAGTTAGAGGTTGATATTATGGCCTCGTTATTATTTAGGTGATCGTATGACTAAACGTATAAAACGTAATTTTACCCCCGAATT